>NZ_CANMMT010000004.1 GCF_947499065.1 uncultured Tenacibaculum sp.
GGTGATTATTGCAATGGGGCTCACCTCTTACCATTCCGAACAGAGAAGTTAAGCCCATTAGCGCCGATGGTACTGCCAATGGTGGGAGAGTAGGTCGTTGCCTTTCTTTTTAACCTCAATCTTATACAATAAGATTGAGGTTTTTTTTTGCCCTAAATCTAAATAAAAATATTCTTGAAGAAAGTATTAGACTATCTCTATAGGAAAATAAATTGTTTTATATGAGTTTTAGACTTGTTCTATAAATTAACAAGGCTTTTTCTTTCGATGATTATATTTTTCTCTTATAATCGTTGAAATAGGCTTGTTTTCAATTTTACTTTCTAGCCATGATAGAATATCTAGATATAGAAAGGCTCTTTTTTCAAAAGGATGATTTTCATAAACTTTTAATCGGCTATGAATTTTCTTAAATTCATTTTTTATTTGATGTGGAAAAACATCTCCAAGTGATTTTATAGAAACAATAAATTCTTTTTGTACTTCTTGTAAATTTTCCATTTTAAGAAGGAACTTGTATGTGTCTTTAAATTGTCTTTCTAAATGATAGTCTAACCCGCATTCGTAATGTGCAATTAGATTTAAAATTCTAGCAAAACATTGTAAATCTTCACCAACATATAGCTTTTTTGAATTTATAATTTTGGATAGGTATTCAATAGATTTTTTATTTTCACCCATTCCAAAGTATAAGCAAGCTATCTTATAATATAATGTGATAATATGATGTTTGTCTATTCGATTACTATATTCATGAATCTTAGTATTAATTTCTTCAACTAAATACTCACCTTCACTAAATGTACCTTCTAAGAAATGCTTATGTAATTTGTTTGCATAGAAATATTGAAAAATTAAAATCTCAGTATTTCCATTCATTGGAATTTTATTTTCTTTTATACTATTTTCAAATAATGTAAGTTCTTTATTAAATTCTTTTTCATGTTGAATAAAGAATAATGATTCTAATAAATAGTTGACTCCTTTTAAATAGAAAACAGGATTTAATTTTACCATTTTTGGATACTCTCGATATAAGTTTACCCAATTTGAAGAATACTTATAACCATTCAGAAAATTTTGAGTTAAAAGAGATCTCCATAGGTGTGCTTTGTATAGCCATAAACGTTCTCTAAATCCTAATTTATTGTAATCAAAATTTGGTAAGCGAGCGTAAAAATAAGAGTTAATCTTATTCAGCTCTTCATCATTACGGGCATAGCCAGTTTTTAAAAGAATACCATACAATTGAAGTGATAAGTTAGAGAGTTTACTTGTAATTACATTTTGTAAACTTAATTCCTTAGCCTGAATTGTTAATTCATCAGCTCTGGTACTAATACTTCGCGTTATATACTGACTTTCTATTACTTTTTCTAGTTCAACAATTTCATAAGCAATATTTTTTTCTTCATTATCTATTGCTAATACTTTTGCTTTATCAAGCAATTTAAGACTTTGCTTATATAGACCTTTTTGATATAGTACTGTGGCAAAATCTAATTGTTCACGTATTTGAACTCGAACATTTTTATGTTTCGGATTCATTCGTAGGCTAGTTAGTATTTGCTTATACAAATGAGCTTTTAAATTAGAAAGTTGTTGTTTGCTTACAATTCCACTATTAATAATTGCTTTTTCATCATACTTTTTTTGTTTCTCTAAAAACTTAAAAAGAGTAAAAAATTTAGCTTCAGTATTACCTTCTAATCGACCAATATATAAGTGAAACTGACGTTTTTCTGATTTCGTTAAAGATTGAATCAGTACAAATAAAGAATCATTTTGTTGGTTAACTCTTGTAAAATAATTCATTTTAAAATATTGTTAATCAGCTTGTTATTGTTTTTGTTTTGTTTTTTGATGTCGTAAAGAGTATTTAAAAAAATAGCACTTCTGAAAAGCCAATATATACATTTGATTGATATAATGACAATATATTTAAGAGAATGAATAACGATAAAGTCCAAATTTTCGATACCACTTTAAGAGATGGAGAGCAGGTCCCCGGTTGTAAACTGGACACAAAACAAAAGCTAGTTATTGCTGAGAGATTAGATTTTTTAGGAGTTGATATTATTGAAGCAGGTTTTCCAGTTTCTAGTCCAGGAGATTTTACTTCTGTAAATGAAATTGCAAAACTTGTAAAGAATGCTACAGTTTGTGGTTTGACTAGAGCAGTAAAAAAAGATATTGAAGTTGCTGCAGAAGCTTTAAAAATAGCTAAAAGACCAAGAATTCATACAGGAATTGGAACGAGTGATTCTCATATTAAATATAAGTTTAATTCTTCTCAAGATGAAGTTATAAGAAGAGGGTTTGAAGCTGTTTCATATGCGAAGAATTTTGTTGATGATGTAGAATTCTATGCAGAAGATGCTGGTAGAACTGATAATGCTTTTTTAGCGAAAGTTTGTGAAGAGATGATTAAAGCTGGAGCTACAGTTTTAAATATTCCAGATACTACTGGTTATTGTTTACCTGAAGAGTATGGAGCTAAAATAAAATACTTAAAAGAGAATGTAAAAGGAATTGAAAATGTAATCATTTCATGCCATTGTCATAATGATTTAGGTTTAGCTACAGCAAATTCAATCGCTGGAGCAATTAATGGTGCTCGTCAAATAGAGTGTACTATTAATGGGATTGGAGAGCGAGCAGGAAATACAGCTTTAGAAGAGGTTGTTATGATTTTAAAACAACACCCTTATTTGAATTTACAAACAGATATCAATACACAGTTATTATATGATACTAGCTTAATGGTTAGAGAAAGTATGGGAATGCCTGTACAGCCAAATAAGGCTATAGTTGGAGCAAATGCTTTTGCACATAGTTCTGGGATTCATCAAGATGGAGTTATTAAAAATCGTGAGACATATGAAATCATAAATCCAGCTGATGTAGGTGTTACTGAAAGCGCTATTGTATTAACAGCAAGAAGTGGTAGAGCTGCTTTAGCATATAGAGCAAAAAAAATAGGGTATGAGTTAACCAAAATTCAACTTGATTCAGCCTATAGAACTTTTTTAAGTTTTGCAGATAAGCAAAAAGAAGTAATAGATGATGATATTCATATGATAATGAAACAAGTTAATAAGGTTTCTAAAATAGCGATAGCCTAATGGGAAAAACATTATTTGACAAAGTATGGGATGCTCATGTAGTAGATACTATAAAGAATGGACCTCAAGTTTTATATATTGATAAACATTTAATCCATGAGGTTACAAGTCCACAAGCATTTAATGAGTTAAAGGAACGTAATATTCCAATTGCGCGTCCAGATAAGATTATTGCAACAGCTGATCATAATACTCCTACAGTAAATCAACATTTACCTGTTAGAGATGAACTTTCTAGAAATCAATTAGAGCAATTAACTAATAATTGTAAAGAGAATAATATAGAATTATATGGTTTAGGTCATAAATACAATGGAATTGTTCATGTAATGGCTCCAGAATTAGGAATTACTCAACCAGGCATGACAATGGTTTGTGGAGATAGTCATACATCAACCCATGGAGCTTTTGGTACAATTGCTTTTGGAATAGGAACAAGTCAAGTTGCACAAGTATTTGCAAGTCAATGTTTGTTATTGCAAAAGCCTAAAAGTTTACGAGTAACGGTCAACGGAACCTTAAAAAAAGGTGTGTTGCCTAAAGATGTTATACTTTATATAATAGCTCAGCTAGGGACAAATTCAGGAACAGGGTATTTCTGTGAATATGCAGGAAATGTTTTTGAAGAAATGTCTATGGAAGGTCGTATGACTGTTTGTAATATGAGTATTGAAATGGGAGCTAGAGGAGGAATGATTGCTCCTGATGAAACTACTTTTGAATATGTAAAAGGTAGAAAATTTGCTCCTAAAGGTGAGTTATTTGAAGAGAAAGTAGCTCATTGGAAAACTTTAAAAACAGATATAAATGCTAAGTTTGATAAAGAGTACTCTTTTAACGCTGAAGATATAGAACCAATGGTTACTTATGGTACAAATCCTGGAATGGGAATAAAAATTACTGAAACTATTCCTGAAGAAAATGATGCTTCTTTTGAAAAATCGTTGACTTATATGAATTTTAAAAAGGGTGAAAGCTTAGTTAATAAGAAAATTAATTATGTTTTTATTGGTAGTTGTACAAATTCAAGGATTGAAGATTTTAGAGTTGCAGCTTCTTACGTTAAAGGAAAACAAAAGGCAAAAAATGTAAATGCATGGTTAGTGCCAGGATCACAATTGGTAGCAAAACAAATTCAAGAGGAGGGGTTGCAAACTATTTTTGAAAAAGCTGGTTTTGAATTGCGTGAACCTGGGTGTTCTGCTTGTTTGGCAATGAATGATGATAAAATACCTGAAGGAGAATATTGTGTTTCTACATCCAATAGAAATTTTGAAGGTAGACAAGGACAAGGGGCAAGAACTATTTTGGCAAGTCCACTAATAGCAGCAGCGACTGCAGTAGAAGGAAGAATTATTGATATAACTAAAAATCTTAATTAAAATGGAAAAGTTTGTGAAATTAATAGATACAGCAATTCCTTTACCTACTGAAAACATTGATACTGATCAGATAATTCCAGCTCGTTTTTTAAAGGCAACGGATAAAAAAGGATTTGGAGATAATGTATTTAGAGATTGGCGTTTTCACAAAGATGGCAGTATAAATAAAGATTTTGTTTTAAATAATGATACATACCAAGGAAGCATATTAATTGCTGGCGATAATTTTGGATGTGGTTCTAGTAGAGAACATGCAGCTTGGGCATTATCAGGTTATGGGTTTAAGGTTGTAATTAGTAGTTTTTTTGCTGATATTTTTAAGGGTAATGCTTTAAACAATGGAATATTACCCATCCAAGTATCTGAAGAATATCTAAAGAAGTTATTGAAAAAAGTAAAAGAAATTCCAGAAACAGCTTTGATAGTTGATTTAGAGAATCAAGTATTAAAAACTCCTATTGGTAATTGTGAATTTGAAATCAATCAATATAAAAAAATATGCATGCTTAATGGATACGATGATATTGATTTCTTAATAAGTAAAAAAGATAAAATAAAAGCTTTTGAAGCAACATTATAAAAAATATGAAATATAATATAGCTGTTATTCCAGGAGATGGAATAGGACCCGAAGTTACTGAACAAGCAAAAAAAGCAATGAATGCGATTGCTCATGTTTACGACCATACTTTTATTTATAAAGAAGCATTAATGGGAGCTTGTGCTATAGATGCAACGGGAAACCCATTACCTAATGAAACTCTTTCAATTTGTAAACAGTCTGATGCAATATTATTTGGAGCAATAGGACATCCTAAATATGATAATGATCCAAGTGCTAAAGTTAGACCAGAACAAGGTTTATTGAAGTTACGTAAAGAGTTAGGGTTATTTTGCAACGTTAGACCAGTAAAAGCTTACAATCAACTGATTGAAAATTCACCACTAAAAGAAGACATTATAAAAAATACTGATATTTCTATTTATAGAGAATTAACAGGAGGTATTTATTTTGGAATAAAAGAGTTAAGTGATGATGGAAAAATAGCATTTGATGGGTGTTCTTATTCAGTAGAAGAAATTGAACGTATTGCACATTTAGCTTTTAAAGAAGCACAAAATAGACGTAAAAAATTAACCTTAGTAGATAAAGCAAATGTTTTAGAAACATCACGTTTGTGGAGAAAAACGGTTACTGCATTATCAAGTCAATATCCAGAAGTTACTTTAGACTTTTTATTCGTAGATAATGCAGCAATGCAAATGATTTTAAATCCTAAACAGTTTGATGTAATTCTGACAGAAAATTTGTTTGGAGATATTATTAGTGATGAAGCAAGTGTTATTGGAGGGTCTATAGGATTATTAGCCTCAGCTTCAGTTGGTGAAGAGAATGCTTTATTTGAACCTATTCATGGTTCTTTTCCACAAGCTACAGGAAAAGATATAGCTAATCCGTTGGCTTCAATTTTATCAGCAGCAATGTTATTGAAACATTTAGGCTTACATACAGAAGCCATTGCTGTAGAACGAGCAGTGGAAAAATCGTTAGAACTAGGAATTACGACAGAAGATATTAGTTCTGAAACTAGTTTTGGAACAAGTAAAGTTGGTGATTTTATAGCCGATTATATCTATAATCAAGAGGATAGTAATTTAAATTTCCAGAATATACATATGGGTCAAAGCACCATTATATAATTAATTGATTATTACATGCAACTAGTGAGGTATTTATAGAAATATAAGTACCTCATTTTTTTATCGTAAATATTCCTTAGTTCATATGAATAATTCCTTGGTTTCCTAAAAAGTGATTTTAAGATCAAGGTACCTAGGATACTTTTGAAGTATAAATCATAAAAAACATTTTAAAGATGAATACTAAAAGAGAACTAATTTTTTTAAGAGCGTTTGCATTTTGTTTAACAAGTGCAATTGTATTGTTAACTACTCAGAGTTTTAAAACTAAGAAGGTTACTAAGTTTGATACCATAGATGTGAAACGTATTAATGTTGTAGAAAATGATGGAACAGTAAAAATGTTAATTACGAATGCTGAAAATTTCCCTTCTGAAGGAGATGAAATTAATGGACAAGTTTACCATAAAAGAGTAAAGAGACCAGGATTGTTGTTTTATACTGAAGATGGTAAAGAGTGTGGTGGATTAATTTATGATGGTAAAAAAAGAGGAAAAGGACATAGTTCGGGACTTTCTTTAACATTTGATCAATACGATGGAGATCAAGTAATGCAATTGATAACTCTAGATAATAGTGATGGGGATAAAAGATATAAATCTGGACGTTTAGTTTTTAATGATAGACCAGATAACGAGACACAAGAAATGTCAAGAAAATTACTAAAAGAGTTAAGTGCTATAGAGGATAAAGTAAAGAGAAAAGAAAAAATTAAAGAGTATAGAAAGAAAGGATTTTTAGGAGGTGCTCCTAGAGTAATTTTAGGACAGACTCCAGGAAAACAAAATGGATTGTTTTTAAATGATGATCAAGGAAGAATGAGAGCTAAGTTTATAATTGATGAAAATAATGCTATTAAATTGGTAGCTTATGATGAAAAAGGAAATGTAGTTAGTACTTGGCCTGAAAACAAGAAATAATTTTTAAAATTTGTGATGAAGTTTACTAAAAAGCTTCATCACAAATTGAATATATTTGTTACCATAAATATGAAAAAAGTTGTTACATTTTTAAAAGAAAATTTACATTTTTTATTTTTTCTTTTTGCTTTCAGTTGGTTACTTATTTTAAAAAATGAATTACTAATATCTCGGTCTTTTGAAGATTTTAGATTTCATATAGATGCACCTTTTTGGTTTTTTTTAAATGGAATTTTTATTTTTCTACTGGTTACATTTATAAAGAAGAAAGTGGACAATAATTCACAATTAAAAATATCTATAGAAAAAAAATATGTACTTTTTTTTGGAATAGGCTTGTTTTGTTATGTGTTGTATAGTAATATATTAGGTTTATTAGTAGCTTTTATTTTCAATACTTTTTCAAGAAACTTTGGAAGTCTTTATCAAATAGTTTATAAAAATTTTGGTTCGATAATAGATTTTCTAATTTTTGGAGGTTTTTCATTGGCATACCTTTATTTTAAAGAGAATAGAAAATACGAAGAGCAGGTAAAAGACTATGAAATTAGTAAAGTTAAAAATGAAGTTACCCAATTAAGAACTCAATTAAATCCTCATTTTTTATTTAATAATTTAAATGTATTGGATCATTTAATAGAAGAAGATACAGAGAAAGCAAGTTCGTTTTTAAATCGTTTTTCAGAATTGTATCGTTATAATTTATTTAGTGCAAATAAAGAATTAGTTTCTATACAAGATGAGCTAACTTTTTCTGAAGGCTATTTTGAATTAATGAAGGTTAAGTATTATTCTTATTATAATTTAATAATTGAAGAAGAGTTGAAATTGTTGAAAGCTATTTTACCTCCATTTTGTATTCAAGTTTTAGTTGAAAATGCGATAACCCATAATAGAGGTACTGTAGAAAATCCAATCAATATAAAAATAGAACAAGTAAAAGAGGGAATTAAAGTATCTAATAATAAAATGGCCTTTAAGAATAAGAAAAAAGGAAATGGCATAGCGTTAAAGAATATTACAAAGCAATTTCATTATTTTGTTAAAAAGCCAATTTTGATAAAAGAAAATGAGACTTCTTTTGAAGTAACACTTCCATTGATTAATTTAAAATAGTATGATGAAAATAGTATTGGTTGAAGATGAATTTCCAGCCAGAAAGAAAATAAAAAAGTATTTAGAAAAAATCTCTGAGCCTTATACTATTGTAAGAGAGTTAGAAGTAATTGAAGAGGTTTTATCATATTTTCAATCAGAACCTGAAGTTGATTTAATTTTTTCAGATATTGAGTTGTTAGATGGAAATGTTTTTAATGCTTATAAAGATTTAAATATAAAAGCACCGATTATATTTAGTACAGCTTACAATCAATTTTGGATGAATGCTTTTGAAACTACAGGAATAGCGTACTTATTAAAACCTTATTCATTTGAACGCTTTGAAGCTGCTATACAAAAGTACTTAACTTTAAAAAGTACATTGGTTGTAGAATCTAGTGAGCAACATGTACTAGAAAAACTAGAGAGTTATTTTAGCAAACAAAAAGAAGAGACAATAACATATCAAGATTTTATACCAGTTAAAACTTCCAGTTATACATATTTTCTAAAAATTGAAGAAATAATGTACTTCCAAGCAGACTATGGTGTTATTGTTGCTTATGATAATTTAGAAAAAAAACATATTTTGAATCAAACTTCATTAAAGTCAGTAGAAGATCTTATAGATCCAATTATTTTTTTTAAAATTAATAGAAGTGAATTTGTAAATAGAAATTTTATTGAAAAAATAAGTAGATACACTAAAAATAGTGTTGCGGTACATCTGAGAAATAGTAAAACTATATTAAAAACAAGTCAAAATAGTACCGCAGCTTTTAATAATTGGTTGGGACTATAAAAGGTAAAAGCATGAAAAAGAAAAAATATATCATAACACTGTTTGTTGTACTATTTCCATTATTGATAATTATAATTTCAAATTATTCAATAGAAAATTATGCCAAAGGAAAAACTTTTTCTAATGCTTCAGAAATTAAGAAAAACAAAGTAGGCCTTGTTTTAGGTACAGCAAAAATGTTAAGCAATGGAATGGTTAATCTATATTTTAAATATAGAATAGAAGCCACTGTTGAATTATTTAAAAAAGGAAAAATAGATTTTGTACTTATAAGTGGCGACAATGGAAATAAAAGTTATGATGAGCCTACCGATTTTAAAAATGAATTAATGAAGTACGGAATACCAGAAGATAAAATATTCTTAGACTATGCTGGTTTTAGAACTTTAGATTCTGTGGTTAGATGTAAAGAAATTTTTGGACAAGATAAGGTTACCATAATATCACAAAAGTTCCATAATGAAAGAGCAATTTATTTAGCACATAATCATAATATAGAAGCGGTTGGATTTAATGCTAAAGATGTTTCAGGACGTTATGGATTGAAAGTTAAATTAAGAGAATACTTAGCAAGGACAAAAGTTTTTATTGATATTTTATTTAGAGTTAAACCTAAGTTTTTAGGGAATAAAATAGAAATAAAATAATTTTTTCTAAAATTATAAAATACCCCTGACACACCGCTGTCATTAGTCCGTTTTAAGTTTGCAGTGTACTAAAAAACTAAAGACAATTAAAATGGAAATTTTCAAAATTATTACGTTAGCATTATCAGGAAGCTTATTATTATTTGTGGGTTTGATGAGATTAAGTAATCCTATAAAAACATATTTAAAGAATTCAGGAATTAAATTAGAAAAAGATGCTAGTTTATTGAATGAAATGCGAGGAGTAAGTGGAGTTATGTTATTAGGAGGTATTATTATTTTACTTGGAACAATGGTGTCTGAATTAACTTTTACTTCATTTGTAGTAGCGATATTAATTTTTTTAGGTTTTGGAATAGGAAGAGCATTAAGTATTAGATTTGATGGGAAACCAAATAAATTGATAATTCAAGGATTAATTTCAGAATTTATTTTAGCTAGTCTTAACCTTATCTGTTTGATAAGTTTGATAGCTTTATAAAATATATTATGAATATGTTGAATGAAAAAGAGTCTGACTTATTAAAGTCAGACTCTTTTGTATATGTTTTATCATATAGCTTCTTATATTTTTAAGTTAATGGAGTTAATCCAAATTTGATTTCTATCATTAGTATTCTTAAAATTTTGTAACATAAATTTTTTATCAAATTTTAATTTATCATTGAATAGAAGTTTTCCGTTAACATAAACTTTTATTTTCTTTTTAAGATTAACCATTTCAGGAGAAATATTTACAGAGAAACTAGCGATACGTGAAGTTTTAATTTTAAATGTGTTTTTGTCGTATTCAGCTATTATTTTTCCTGATTTTCTAGGAAATTTAAAAGCTTTAATATCTACTTTTTTACTAATTAAACTATCATTTTTATTATAACCTAACCATTTATCAATTTTAAAGTTTAATTGCTTATTCCAAGTTGCTTTCTTTGATAAAGTATCTAGTTTAATATTAGATAACCAATCTATGTTTCCATAGTTGTTATCATCAAATTCCCAGTTAATTTTTTTAGGATAAGGATTTCGAATTCTATTATTTATATCAGCAAAAAGAATTTTATAGGCAGGTTCAGATTCATTAAATTTAGGAAACCAATGTGGGAAACCATTGTATCGATAGTCTTTATAATCGGCATGTAAAGATTTCATCATTTTATTTAAACTATCATTAGCATTTGGAGGGTAATAATAGTCTTGATCAGTTGAAAAATTAACGAAAGATCTATTTAAAATATTTTCGATAAAAGTTCCACCTGTATAAACTTGCGGGTGTGTATTAAAACCATAAAATCCTGTAAAACCAGTTGGCTGTTTCATTAGATAGGAAAATGAACCAGTGGCACCATTTGAATGACCAGAAACAAATACTTTATTATCATTTATATTTATGGATGTTTTTATTTGTTTCAATATTTCAGGAACCATTGAAAAACCATCGTCAGAAGTCATCCAATTGTATTTTTTACTTGCTTTAGGAAAAACTAAAATCACATCGTTTTTATTGGCATACTTTGTATAGTATCTGTTCCATCCTCCTAAGTTAGTTTTAGGGATTTGATATTCAGAAAGTGAAGTATGTCTTACAGCTCCATGTAGAAAAAATAAAACAGGATATTTTTTATTAGGGTTGTAATTTTTTGGTAAGTGAATAGTGAATGATGTCTTTGTTGAATCGTTAATTTTAAAAGACAAAGAATAGTCTCTATGTTTTTTTCTTAAATAAGGATTATAATTTTTAATACTCTTGTATAATGATTTAACATTTTGATGAGTATTTAATTCGGTGTTTTTTGTTTTGTAAAATTCATTTTCACGTTTAAGTAGCTTGTTAAATAAAGCTTTCTTACTTATTTCTGCTTGTTTTTTTAAAACCTTCCATCTATTATCATTGAAAAGGTTTTGATAATCTACTTTAGCAAATTTACCAATAACTAGTTCCCAGCCAGGATAACCAGAATTGTCCTTTTCTAATTTGGCTAAAGGAGTTAAATATTTAAAAGCTTTATCCTTTTTATTTAAACTAGCAGCCAATATGGAAGCCCAATATTGATCATCTTGAGAAATGCTGTCGGGATATTTTTTAAAAGCATTTTCGTATAATTTAAAAGCTTTGTCAAAATCAGCAGATTTACTATCTCTCTCTTTTATAGCTTTTGCTATAATACTTTTGTAGCTTTCTTGTGCATTAACACAAAAAGTTATTGTAATAAATAAAAATGATATAAAAAATCTCATGGTAATAATTTTATGAGGCAAAATTATACACAAAGAATAAGGCAAACTTGTAAAAATGGAATGTTGCTTAAATTATAAGTGCCAAAAAGTATCTTCATTCCCTAGTAATGTTCCTTTAGAGAAAAAAGATTTCGGAGAATTTCCAGTTAAAGCTTTGTATATTTTAATGAAATGAGATTGGTCATTATAATTAAATTGATGTGCTACTTTGGTGAAGTTATCTTCAGGAGTTTCAAAAAGCTTTTGATGTATAGTTTTCCTAAAAAGTACAATTTTATGGTATGATTTGATTGAAAGGCCAAAGTGAGATTTGAAAACTTTATTCAGGTGTTGCCTACTAATATTAACAGTTTTAGAAAGTTCTTCCACTTTGAAATCATCATAATTATTAAAAATGTATTCTAAAGTTTTTTCAAGCAAAGGGTGTTCAAACTTCTCAAATTTTTCTTCTAAAAAATTATCTAATAGTTGAGTTATTTGTATGGTGTCTGTTGTTGAAAATATTTCTTCTAATTCATTTTGATTAAAAAAATCAAAATCAGAAATAAATTTATCAAAGGATAAGTCTTTATAAAATTGATGAATACCTAATGGGTGAAAAACAATAACAACACGATATACTTTACCTTTTTGTTTTACAGATAAAATTTTTTCTCTTATTGGAGTGAAAATCTGAAGTGAGTTTTTGTTTGCCTTAAATAGTATTTCATTAACCTCTAATTGTATATTGGGCTTATATAGAGAAATGGTGTTATTATAATGTGGAAAGCATTGAAAATTACATGTGCTATTGTTAGGTTTTATATCTAAATAATAATAATCAACATATTTTTTAATAGTTGAGTTTTGAGGTTTAAATGTTTCGAAAATAGTACTCATTTAAATTAGTTGAGAGTTTGCAAAAAAGTATAGTTAATTTAGAGTTCTTTTACTATTCTACAAGGATTTCCAAGAGCTAAAACATTATCAGGAATATTTTTAGTAACTACGCTACCAGCACCAATAGTAACATTATTCCCAATGGTAACACCAGGTAAAATTACAGAATTACCTCCAATCCAAACATTATCACCTATAGTAACTGACTTAGAAAAAGTTATATAACGAGAATTATGTTCATTTTCCAATATTCTATCAGATGCTTTTATAGGATGACTAGCTGTGTATATTTGGACATATGGAGCAATTAACCCATTTTTTCCAATGGTAATTTTATTGTTATCTAAAAATATACAATTGGTATTAATAAATGTATTTTTTCCTATTGAAATATTTTCTCCATAATCACAAAAAAAAGGTGTCTCAATCCAAACATCCGTTCCTTTAAATTCAAAAAGTTCTGATAAGATTTGTGTTCGTTCCTGAGTTAATTCAGAATCTAAATTATTATACTTTTTTAATAATTTTCTAGCTTTATGATATGTTTTAATTAACTCAGGATTTCTTGAGTTGTAGTGTTCACCATTAAGCATTTTCTCTTTTTCAGTCATTATTTATCTACTTAGAAATATGATAGGGATATATAAGCTGTAAAATATAAATTATTTAATAATTTGATTTAAATGATGTTCTAAATGATCAACATAATCAGTCATTAAAAAGCGTAAGTCAGAAATATTATCAATACTCAGTTCAATTTTATAATTAAGAGATTCTTCCGTTTGAAGTTTCATTATGTTAAGAATTCTATTATTGATAGCAATCCAAAAACTAAGAAGTTCTTTAGTTTGAGCATTTTGATAATCGTTAGCAATTACTAATTCATTCTGATTGTACTTTCGAATTCTATAGGGCTTGTTTTCAAATTGAATTTCTGTAAATCGCTGAAGATTATTAACTCCAGAATCTATTAAATGTCCTAAGATTTCTTTCTTAGACCATTTTTCAGGAGCTAGTTTCTTACTAATTTCTTCTTCTGAAGTCTTAGAAAAATAATCTAATCCTTTTTGTAATAAGTCTTCTAGTTTGTTTGTTGTTTTAACCATGTTTTTTTTTATTCCAGCGGACTCCACTCCAAATAGTTCCTAAAGAAACCATAAGTACACCAATATTTTCAGTATCAAAATTACCATCAGTAAAGAGTTTGTGTATGTATTGTAATAATTACGATTAAAACTGTTACTATAACGGCAAAATAATACCCTTTTTTAGTTTAAAAAAATGTTTTTTCTCTAACAACTTGTCCTTTTTTATATTTCAATAATTTAGAATTTATGTATTACATAAGTTTACAAATTTATTAGAATTACAAAAATCATCATTTTGAAATTAGCCTAATTAGTCAAAAGCATCTCCAATTTTCTTAAAATTATTATTTATCCAATACCAGCTTTCACCTTTTCCTTGGTTCTGGTAAAAATTATAAAGTAACTCCGTAAAATTATTCGCTATTATTTCAGACATTCCTTCTTCACCATGAGTATCCATGAAGCTATCATAACATTTACCAAATTTTTTATCGGTTAAGTCTATACTTATGTATTGAGCTAGTTCTTCATTTTTAGCAATAAGAAACCATTCATTAGTTATATCATCTTCAAGTTCTTCCCAAATAACATCATCTTTTGGATAAAGATATTTGTTAGTTGAAATGAAATCTTCTTTTCCAATAATTTTAATTCCAAAAGTTTCGTTTTCAAATAAACTAATACCATTTGTTAGTGTAAAAAATACTTTTAAATCTTCAGGGATTTTCCTATTGATAGTCAAATCATTATTAGGTTTATAAACTGTACAATTAGAATCCTTTGAAATGAGTTCTATTAGTTTTTTAATGTCTTTCATTAAGTAATATGTAAGAAATTTATTAAAGTGAAATCTGTTTTTTTCTTTTAAAAAGGACTATGTTAATTATTCCACCAACGATAAAACCAATAAATAAATATAATTCAAGATTAAATACATTGAGATTGATAGTAGTCTTTAGATTATCAATTTTATTTAAAGTATTATATAATTCAAATTTAGCATTCAATTGAAAAATTCTGAAGAGCCACAAGGAATATCCAGAAAGAATGAAAATGCTAATAGCTTTAATTCCATTATATAAAAAATTAATATTCGTTGTTTTTTGTAATGCTAAATAAAGTAAAGGTAATGCTCCTATAGATAAAGAAAATAATATAGCAGATTTAATTTGGTTATCATGATCTGTTATTATTACTTGTAAATAATCTAAACTTAGTTTAGATAGACTAATTTCTATAAAATATGGATATATTAAAGAAGAACTTATAAGTAATAGAAAAATTATTATAATGTATAGGTAAAATTCTTTTTTCATGCTTTTTTAGTTTCTAATGTATTTTTCTTTTTGTGTAGTATTTTAATTACCAACTTAAACAAAATTTATTGTCTCCATTCTTTTTCTCAATATTCATAGAACCTCTCTCAGCTCCATAAGTCCATAAAGCATAAAATTTTAGATTCAACCCCTTAGAACTTTCGTTGATTTTTAAATCATTAATAGATGAAATTCTACAGTTTTCATAACCTTTTGTACTTCTAACGTCTGTATCTAAAACCCACTTAATCGTATTATTTTTTTTATACATTAGAATTGGAGATAAAGTATCATTTCTATTGTCTAAAATTAATACTCCATTTTCTAATTTAAATATCTCGGTTTTCTCTGATAATTCAATTTTATTAATTTTTACAGCTTCAAAAGGTCCATCATCCATTCCACACCCTACATTAAATTGATACCAAACATTGATGGCAATAAATAAATAGCCAATTAAGAAAATTCCAGATATAATAGCAATTATAATACTTATGTTTAGTATTATTTTTTTCATAGAGTTTTGTTGCTTGGATTAATAGCTTTATTCATGGTTTTAACTTTAGTCTTCATCAGCAAAAACTAAAAGTTTTTTCTCTTTAATGTATTTGTATTGTTCAGGTGTTAAATAAATTAATGTAAAACCTTCTCCATTTAGTTTATAAAATTGCCCATTTAATTTATTTTCAACAATGATTTTATCCATAAAATCAAAAAAACGTTCATCAATCCAATCTCTATTAATTTTAAATTCTGTTTTATAACTTTTTCCGTTAAAGTTAAAAGACAAAGAAACTTTTTCTTTTTGCAAGCGAAAGTTATCTTTAATATTAGTTGGATTAAATTCTTGGTGTGAGATTTTTGAATATTCAGAAACAATTTCTTCGTAAGGATTTTCTAAATTATATAATTCATAATCAAATGATACTATAATGTCAGGAAATGAGAATAAGACTTCATTAAGATTTCTAATCATTTTTTCTTTAACATCTTTAATACTCTTATTTATTTGATTATTATTTAAATGATTGAATAAGCCTAATTCTTGATACTCTTGAATAGCCGTGTTAATCTTTTTAGTAGTTAGAGAGTTATTGAAATTCTCATAACTTAATTCCCAATAACTGTTTAGATATCGAAACATTTCAAGTTGTTCCTTTTTTAAAGCAACAATCCCAAAATATTGATGTGTGTTTCGTTGTTTATAGTTATAATTTGAATTGATTAAATGTAATTGATAAGGTGATTGAGTATCTTTTAATACCTTATTGAAAATTTTATAATATTCTTGATTATCTATTTTTCCAAAATAATTATTTCCTTCAATACCATGTGGTGAAATAAAACTCTTCATTTTGTATGTTTTTTCATTAGATTTTATGGAAACAATTAAATAGTGAGGAGTATAACCGTTATAAGAATCTGAAGAATCTATTTTAATTTCATATTTGAAGTCAGTAAAGTTTAATTCAGGTAATATTTCTGATGTTAATTTATGAATTTGCTCTAAATAATTTTTAGGTGAATTAGAATATTTAGATAAATCGAAAAACCTTGCTTTTTCACAATAATCAATAAATTGAAAAGGAGATTCCAATTTGTTGTTTTTAATATCAGATTTTAAGAGCTCGTTTTCTTTTTTACTAATAATCTTATTTTCAAAAAGTTTTTTTCTATAATTATCAAGTTTTTCAACACTCATCCATTCTTCAAAATATACTTGATTAATTAAATCTAGCAAAAAATGAAATAAATGAATGTATTCGTTATTTACTATTCTATCCGATTGGTATTCGAATTGTTTTTGGTTAATAAGCTCGAGTTTTTTTAGCTTTTTAAGATATTCAAGTAATATAGTGTTTATTCGATTTTGTTCATTTTTTTTTAATTTTTCCTTTTCAAAATCTAGAAAGGTGTCTAAGCCAGAATATTCATAACCTGTTTCTTTCTTATATTCTATTTGAAACAATGAATAAATGATTGTTCTTTTGGTTAGTTGCCATATCTAGATAGAAATTTAATCATTTCTTCTTTTTGTTCAGTATCAATAAGCTTTACAGCAATTAATTCTTCAATTTTAGGCTTCATATTTTGTCCATTTGCAACGTTTATAATTAGAAAGGATATGAGTATTAGATTATTAATAAGTTTCATCATTTAGTCTCCTTTTATCTTTCTAAATGTTAAACTCATTCTTCCATTTTCAGTATCTGATTTTGGAATTGAGTGTTGCCATTCATTTTGTAATTCATTTGTCATGTAAATGAACGAACCAGAAGGAAGTTTATAGTCTTTTATTAAGTCACGATTCTTAATATTCCTAAATCTCAATGTTCTGGTTTCTCCTATTGAAATTATTCCTACACCAGTATTCTCAAATAAAATATCTGTTTGGTCAGAGTGAAATCCCATTTTAGATTTACCATCTAAATAATAATTAATCAAACAGTTATTTGGTTTAAAATTGAGAGTATTGTTAATCTTTTCAATTATGTGATTTAATTCAGGAATAAACTCTTGAAAAGGATAGCTAATTTGAGAATAATTATATGTTTTTCCATAGCTAGCTGTTTTTCGAGCAGACATTCTTTTGTCCCATTCAACATTCTTTTTTAAATACTCGAAAAGTTCAGCTGGATTCTCAATATAATTTTCTATAAATGTTATTCCGTTCATTTTTCCATTATTTTTTAATAAAGTTTCTAATTATAGAATAAAATCATTACTCAAATTATATATAACGTTTTGGTTATGAAAAGTATCAAATCTCTTATTAATTATAGTTTTTGTTGTAGAACGTTAGTCACAATTTTTTCTTTCATTTTTTGGTTAAATTTTTCAAAAATTCTAGAGATTACTTTATTATCTTTAATAATATTTCCATAACAAAATACTAGAACTTCAATCTTTTTTCCTTTAATAATTTCTGAAGAGAAATAAGTACCTCCATGTGCCCAAACTCCTTTTAAAAGAAGTTGAATTCCATCATTGTATAATTCATTAGCCAATTGATCAATGTGTTTCTCCATTGTTAGAAACTCATTGTCATTAAGTTTTAATTCGGTATATGCTACCCCGAAAGCTAATAAACTATTTATCTTATTAATCTTTATTTTATATTTTGTTTCTAAATCAGAAACATAATTCTTAGTATTTAAACTTGAAGGAGTATAATTGTATAAATGATTAATTTTATTTGTATTGTTCTCTTGGGTTTGAGCAATGATATTAGAATAAAAAAATAAATTCAATAGTATAATCGTTATCTTTTTCATGTGTTTTATAAGAGTCTAAACTTAATTGTAAGTTGTTTTATTAGTTGTAATTCCTAGTGGATTATAATATGTTATAACGGTCTTATTTATGAGTAGTTTAATGGTTAAGTAATTATTTATAACCATTACTGTAAAACATTTTTATTTAATTATAACTTATATTGTAAGAGGTAAAGTTCTTCTTTTGCAGAATCCAAATTCATATCAACACTAAACTCATTGTTTTGAGTTTCTCTAATTATTGCACCAGATATATGAAGAAGATTAATACTATTTTTAGTTTCTCTTATTCTAAAACCATAAGGTCTAAATTCTTTTATTTCTCCTAATTGCAACTCAATTTTTTTGATGTTAGTTATGAGCTCATTTTTATCAAATTCAAATAATTCTGTATTGAGTATAGACTTTAGAGTTTCGTAATCTTTATTAGTTAATAAATTTATAGTATGATTTGTTAATTTCATTCTGTTATTTACTAATTCAAGAGTTGCTACAGAATATGGAAAAGTCTTTTTTGTTCCATCTTCGAAAATTATCGTAGAATGAATTTCATCATAATTGTTTTTCTCTTTTTTTAAATTTCTGTAAAAAAGATAGGCAATATTTGAAGCTGGCATTTCTATTCTATTAAAATTTTTCTCTAAAACTTCACTTTTACTTATTTCAAGTTCAAAATACTTTTTCTTTCCATTTTTTGTTGAAATTGAAGTTCCGATTGAATATTTACATTGTCCACCATAAAAGTCTAGAATTTCTTTAACTCCAGCATCTTCATTATCGGTTATACTTATGAAGTTTGAGAGTAGTCCAGTTTTTTGTTCACCTTTACGTTTATTTGCACAGGATGTAATTAAAAATGTACAAATCAATAAGCTTAAAATTTGTTTCATTTGTTTATTTTAAATATAGTGTAACTTGTTTATAGTTAATATTTTATTTCTGTTTGTGTGCTTTATAGTTTGACTAGATATACGAAACTTTTATATGTTTTTAGTCAGCCTACTTTATAATTAGCTAAGGCAAAATGTAGAAAAGAATAAACGCTGCGCAATTTTCTTTCAAATATAAGAAAATAGAAGATACATCAATTGTAAAAAATTTAATACGATGTACATAGATTTTGCTAATTTCGCGATTCAAAATTTAGTATTATGATTACGGTAGATCAATTAACGGTAGAATTTAGCGGGAGAACATTATTTAAAGATGTTTCTTTTGTTATCAATGAGAATGATAAAATAGCCTTAATGGGTAAAAATGGAGCAGGGAAGTCTACCATGATGAAGATTATTGCTGGAGTTTCAAAAGCCACTAAAGGAGGTGTTAGAACTCCAAAAGATACCGTAATAGCTTATTTACCACAGCATTTATTAATGGAAGATAATTGCACGGTAAAAGAGGAAGCATCTAAGGCTTTTGAAGGAATATTTGCCATGAAAGCAGAGATGGAATCTTTAAATAAGCAATTAGAAACTCGTACCGATTATGAGTCTGAAGAATACATGAAAATTATAGAACGTGTATCGGACTTAGGAGAAACATATTATGCTTTAGAAGAAATAAATTACGAAGCTGAAGTAGAAAAAGCTTTAAAAGGACTAGGGTTTAAACAAGAAGATTTTAATCGTTTAACTTCAGAGTTTAGTGGAGGTTGGCGTATGCGTATTGAATTAGCAAAAATCTTATTACAAAAACCCGACTTAATTCTGTTAGATGAGCCTACAAACCACGTAGATATAGAATCGGTAATTTGGTTAGAAAACTTTTTATTAAACAAAGCTAAAGCCGTAGTTGTTATATCGCACGATAAAGCTTTTATTGATAATATAACTAATAGAACTATTGAGGTAACTATGGGAACTATTCATGATTACAAAGCGAATTATTCTCATTATTTAGAGTTACGAAAGGAGCGAAGAGCACATCAATTAAAAGCATATCAAGAACAACAAAAGTTTATTGCAGATACCAAAGCATTTATTGAGCGTTTTAAAGGAACTTACTCAAAAACAAATCAAGTAGCTTCTAGAGAACGTATGTTAGAAAAGTTAGACATTGTAGAAATTGATGAGGTAGATACATCTTCATTAAAATTACGCTTTCCACCATCACCACGTTCTGGAGATTATCCTGTAA
The DNA here is from genome assembly GCF_947499065.1 of uncultured Tenacibaculum sp. Lineage (GTDB taxonomy): Bacteria > Bacteroidota > Bacteroidia > Flavobacteriales > Flavobacteriaceae > Polaribacter. The sequence goes on from NZ_CANMMT010000004.1 coordinate 20,605, forward strand.
AAGTAGAAGGCTTAACTAAAGAATATGGAGATTTAACCGTATTTAAAGATGCAAGTTTTTCAATAGGGAGAGGAGAAAAAGTTTCGTTTGTAGGAAGAAATGGAGAAGGGAAATCGACTATGATAAAAGCTATCATGGGAGAAATAGATTTTGAAGGAGAAGCTGGATTAGGACACAATGCTAAAGTGGGCTACTTTGCACAAAATCAAGCATCTTTATTAGATCCAGAACTAACTATCTTTCAAACAGTAGATGAGGTAGCGGAAGGTGATGTGCGAACTCAAATCAAAAATATCTTAGGACGATTTATGTTCTCAGGCGATGATATTGATAAGAAAGTAAAAGTATTATCGGGAGGAGAAAAAACACGTTTGGCAATGGTGAAGTTATTATTAGAACCAGTAAACGTACTAATATTAGATGAGCCAACAAATCACTTAGATTTACGCTCTAAAGATGTGATTAAGGAAGCATTGTTGCATTTCGACGGAACTTTGATATTGGTGTCTCACGATCGTGATTTCTTACAAGGATTGTCGCAAAAAGTATTTGAGTTTAAAGATAAACGTGTAATAGAGCATTTTGAAACAATAGATGCTTTCTTAGAACGAAATAATATCAAAGCTTTAAAAGAGATAGACTTATAGAAAAGAAATTTATTAGAAATTATTCAGAGAATTTTTCAGCTAAAAGATTCCATAATTCAAGATAACCGTTGTCATAACCTAAAGTCCAAATACCAACACCAGCTAGTTGCTGCTCTTTAATCCAATCGTATTTTAAAGCTAAAGACTTAGGGTTTTCAAACCATAATTGTCGGTAGGCATTGTGTTCTTTAAAACTGAGGTAAGTACTAGCGCTTTCTTTGTTAAATTGTACAGGGATTTTTAAAGAGTCGATATAAATTCTTTTAATAGTACTGTAGGTTGGACTCGATTTGTATTTAATTACTTTAGAAGGTACATTTTCTGATTTTGTATACCATTCAGCACCATAATAGGGGAGTCCGACAATAAGTTTAGAAGGAGATACTCCTTTTTTTAGGTAATATTTAATGGAATGTTCTAACCCATTTCCAAATTCGGAGCTATTTTTTAGTGGACTAATCGGACCTGCTTTGGAACTAAAGTTTCCATAATAGTCGTACCCCATTAGTGTATAAAAATCAACAGAAACGTTTATTTTTTTAATATCAAAAATATAGTGCCAGTCATTAGCATAGAGGCACAAGGTGATTAGATAATTAGGATTGGCTTCTTTTAGTTTTTTAGAAATACGATTCACAAAAGAGGAAAAAAGTTGTTTGTCTTTTTTAGCAATACCTTCAAAGTCAATATTAATACCATCCGCTTTTCTGTAATCTAAAAGTGTAACTAGATTGTCAATTAATTTTTCTTGAGCTTTGGTATTACTTAAAAATGTAGCGTTGTTACTACTTCCAAAATTAGAGACCGATAAAAATACTTTGCAATTGTGAGCTTTAGCGCTGTCTATAATAGCAGTGGTTTTCCAGTTGCCTATATTTTTAGGAGCTCCTGTTGTGGGGTTTACCTTATAAGAAAAATAAGAAAGTGCCCAAAGTAAGTCGAAATTATAATTCTTATAAACTGTGCCGTTAGAATAGAGATACCAACCTAATGTTTTGTATTTCGAATTTCGTTTTACTTTTTTATGTTGAATCACTTTAGGAGAAGTTGCATTTACACTATCCCATTGTTCTTCGCTTAAATTACTGTCTAGTTTTGAAAGAAGTGCAGTTCTAGAACTTTTAAAAGGTGGTGAATCTTTTTTAGAATTACAACTATATAACAAACTCAAGAGTAGAGAGCTGTAAATAATAGTTTTAGTTAAAGAGAGTTTAGTTAGTACCACAACATTTTTTGTATTTAAGACCACTGTCACATAAACAAGGATCATTTCTAGAAATATCAATACGTTTAAAATGAAGATTCATATCGTCCATGTCTTGTTTAAATATTTTTTCAAGCAAAGCATATAACTCCGGATGTTTTCTGGCTAATAGCTTAGGTCTTTCAAAAAAATACTCACTAGCAACAGAAAAAAATTCAGCCTTATTGGTTCCACCGTATGGATTTATGTCTGAATCTTCATTATAAATTTCGTCAATTTTTTTATTAATTAAATCAATCCAGGGTATAGTATATTGTTTTTCTAATAATACATGAGGTACACCATCAATATTTCCATCTAGTTTGTCTATTAAATGCACAAACTCATGAATGGCAGTATTCTTTTTATCAGATTCATTGGTAAAACCTAAATGTAAGGCAGGTTTAGATAATATCATTTTGCCTTCCATGTAGCCATTTCCTACCATACCTAAAATTCTACGGTTTTCGCCCTCAGTTTCAAAATGCTGATTAAACATATCTGGGTATAAGATAACTTCAGAAATGTTTGGGTATTTCCAATTAGGGAAATTGAAAATAGGAATCACAGCACTAGCACCTATAAGAAGTTTGTCGGTAATAGTAACCGTTGTATCTACACCAATAATTTTACAGTTTAAAATAAATTCATGGACTTTGAATTCGAACAATTCTTTCTCTTCGGATGTTAGGGCGTTATAAAAAGTTACTTTTTGAGTTAAAATAATTGACCATTTTTTAGGGAAAGCAGAAGCAGGTTGTTTCCATTTATTTGTTTCTGATTTAGTTTTACCGGTATTTCTAATAAGGATAAAAGCAATGATGAGTATAAAAAATAGAAAGAAAATCATTTTAAAAGAATAGCAGTTTTTTAATTAGAGGCTAAAAATAGTAATAATGAGATTATTTCATGTGTAAAAGTCTTCTCATTATCGATACATAAATTAACTTCATCTAATTTTTCTTAAAAAACTGATTTCTAGAAGTAATTTTATGATTAATAATTGAAAGTTTAAGTTTTCATTGTTAATTTTTGGTTATAGTTTAAGGAAAAGAAGTATCTGAAAAGTATACTTCTTTTCTCATATATGATGGTTTCTTATTAAAGAATTAGTTAGTTTATGTATATTTAATAAGGTTTAAACTATTAAAATTCAAGAATGAAAACTATAGAAGTTAAGAAAGGAGATATTTTACAATATAAAGGAGATCTTGAAACTATGGTTTATGAAGTGGTATCAGGACTTTTAAGAAGTTATACTATAGATGAGAAGGGGAAAGAACATATTTTTATGTTTGCTCCGGAAGGGTGGATTATAGCAGATGCTGTTGAAAAAGGACAACCTAGTGATTTTTTTATTGAAGCTCTTGAAGATTCAGTAATTCAAGTAAGAGAAAAAGATTTTAGTCAAATTTCTCCAAACGCTCCAGCCATAGCCAAAAGAATGTTGGTACTTCAAAGAAGAATAATTATGCTAATGAGTTATTCTGGTTTACAACGTTACGAACATTTTATAGAAACATACCCTAATTTAACCCAAAGAGTGCCTCAAAGAATGATTGCTTCTTATTTAGGGATTACTCCAGAAGCGCTAAGTAAAGCTAAAGGAGACAAAATAAGAGCTTCGCGATAATTTGAATTCTTAATATTTATTAATGCACACCAATTGTTGACAAAATACATTTGTGACAGTATTAATCATTAAAATAAATATTATGAAAGCATACATGTTAGCATTTGTACGTGTAAACGATTTAGAAACCTTTAATAAAGAGTATATAGAAAACGCAGTGCCTATTGTGCAACGTCATGGAGGAGTAACGGTAGCAGTAGATGAAAATCCATTGACTATTGAAGGAACAGTTCCTGAAGGGCGTGTTGTAATTGTAGAGTTTCCAACAAAGACAGCAGCAGAAGCTTTTTATAATGATCCAGAGTATCAAGCAATAAAAGCCTGGCGTCAAAAAGTAAGTCAAAGTGATTCGATTATTTTAGAAAAAGGATTCTAAGTTTTCCTCATATTAGGATTACAAGAAGTAAATCGGTATTCCTTTATTACTAAGGAAAATATAATGTGTAGAAAACATTATAAAAAAATAAAAGCTTACACATTGTAAGCTTTTATTTTAATTCCCCTAAAAATAATAAAACCGAAGCAGTTACTTCGGTTTTGCGGAGAAAGAGGGATTCGAACCCCCGGTCCTGTTACAGACAACGGTTTTCAAGACCGCCGCATTCGACCACTCTGCCATTTCTCCAGACCTGCTATCAAGTATTTCCTGATTGCGGGTGCAAATATAGTATATTTTATCTAAATGAACTACAACTTTTTTCTTTTATTATAAATCTTTTTTTATTGGAAAATATTTTATGTGTATTCTAATTGAATATAAGGGAGTATTTAAAAGAAGAAACTTGTATAAATAGAAAAAAGCTTACGTTGTAAGCTTTTTCTTTAATCCCCTAAAAAAAACCGAAGCTATTGCTTCGGTTTTGCGGAGAAAGAGGGATTCGAACCCCCGGTCCTGTTACAGACAACGGTTTTCAAGACCGCCGCATTCGACCACTCTGCCATTTCTCCTGACTAGCACTCAAGATATTTCCTTGATTGCGGGTGCAAATATAGTATCTTTTTTTAGTTTTGAAAAAGAAATAGACAGATTTTTTAATGAAAAGTAAGCGTTTTTTAAATGTGTAATCGTAAGTTTTTTACTATCAGTAAGTTTGGTGCTGTAATTTTTTTTACTTTTTTTAAAAATTGAGTTTTCATTAGGTTGAAAAAGAAAAAATAAGTCATCAAAAATCTTTTTTACAGCCATATTATTTGAATAATAATGGTTTTTTCATTGCAATTATTCAGGGTAAATAATTTACTTTCGTCTTAAAATAAAGAAAACATGTTTAATTCATTTGGAAATATTTTAAAAGTAACCACATTTGGTGAATCACATGGTACTGCAATAGGAGGAGTTATTGATGGTTTTCCTGCAGGTATGGAAGTAGATTTAGAGGCTGTTCAATATGAATTAGACCGACGTAAACCGGGGCAGTCTAAAATTGTAACACAGCGTAAAGAACCAGATACTGTAGAGTTTTTATCAGGAATATTTGAAGGTAAAACAACTGGTGCCTCTATTGGTTTTGTAATTAAGAACACCAATCAGAAAAGTAAGGACTATAATCATAATACTAATGTGTATCGTCCATCTCATGCCGATTATACCTATGATAAGAAATATGGTATAAGAGATCATAGAGGAGGAGGACGTACTTCTGCTCGTGAAACAGCCAATTGGGTTGTAGCGGGAGCCTTGGCTAAACAATTAATAAAGCACATTAATATCAACGCCTTTACATCTTCTGTAGGTGATATTTTTATGGTAAAGCCTTATCAAGATTTAGATTTTTCAAAAACAGAAAGCAATATAGTACGTTGTCCAGATGAAGCATCAGCAGAACAAATGATTGAAAAAATCAATCAAATAAGAAAAGCAGGTGATACCATAGGAGGTACAATTACTTGTGTGGCTCAAAATATGCCAGTTGGTTTAGGAGAGCCAATCTTTCATAAGTTACATGCAGAATTAGGAAAAGCGATGTTGTCTATAAATGCAGTAAAAGGTTTTGAATTTGGAAGTGGTTTTTGTGGAGCTAAAATGCAAGGTTCAGAGCATAATGATATTTTTAATGAAGATGGAACAACGAGGACAAATCTTTCAGGAGGAGTGCAAGGAGGAATATCTAATGGAATGGATGTGTATTTTAGAGTAGCATTTAAACCTGTAGCTACCATTATGCAAAATCAAGAAACGATAAACTCAGAAGGAGAAGCCACTGAAATACATGGAAAGGGACGTCACGATCCTTGTGTAGTTCCAAGAGCTGTCCCTATTGTTGAAGCTTTAACTGCTTTAGTATTAGCAGATTTTTGGTTGCTTGATAAAATGAGAAGAGTTTAAAAAAGCTTATGATATTTTAATAGATAAAAAGAACGATGAGAAATTTAGTTACTAATTTTCTCATCGTTTTTCTTTTATAAATATGGAGTTTTGAATATTGTTAATAAGCTATTCAAACATTAACATTTTCATGTTTCTTTTTCCTGTAATTTTATAAAGTCACTTCGAGTGATTCCGTTTTTCTATCGGAATTAGTTGTCGAGAAGTTTTCTAACGTGTTCTCGATAAAATCATTCTAAAGACATTTTTTATATAATTTTATTGAGACTAAAAATGGAGGACTACATTAAAGGACGTGGTGCACAGCATAATACCCATAATAAATTTTTACAACATCAACATGAGGTGCTAGACGACTTTTTAAATTATTGTGAAGTAGAAAACGAAAAGGTTGACAATAATAAAACGTCGTACTTAGAAATTTATCCCAAAACTATTTTAAACAAAGTAACGAGTCCCGATATAGGATTTACATATTCAATGAATCCATATCAAGGATGTGAACACGGGTGTATTTATTGCTATGCAAGAAATAGTCATGAGTATTGGGGATATTCAGCAGGATTGGATTTTGAAAGAAAAATTTTATACAAAGCCAATGCGGCAGAATTACTAGAAAAAAAGCTACGAAGTAGGAGTTGGGAAGCACAAAATATTATGTTGTCGGGAAATACGGATTGTTATCAACCCATAGAAAAGAAGTTAAAAATTACACGAGCGATGTTAGAAGTATTACTAAAGCTAAAGCATCCAGTAAGTATAATTACTAAAAACTCATTAATACTTCGTGATTTAGACATTTTAAAAGAAATGGCTTCCATGAATTTGTTAAGAGTAAGTATTTCAATAACCTCTTTATCGGAAGAAACAAGAAGAGCGGTAGAACCAAGAACTGCAACCATAAAAAAGAGATTAGAAACAGTAAAAGAGTTGGCTAAGAATGGAATCCCAGTAAATGTAATGATGGCTCCCATTATACCGTCAATAAATAGTCATGAAATTATACCTTTAGTAAAAAAGGTTAGTGAATTAGGGGCAAAGTCAGTAGGTTATACAGTAGTGCGTTTAAATGGTGCTATTGGAGAGATATTTACCAATTGGGTACAAAAAGCATATCCAGATAGAGCAAACAAAATTCTACATCAAATAGAAGACTGTCATAACGGAACCTTAAATGATTCAAGTTTTGCAACCAGAATGAGAGGAGAAGGGAAAATAGCTGAACAAATAACAATGCAGTTTAAGCTAGCCAGAAAATTGTATTTAAAGGAAAGTCACTTTCCTCCGTTAGATTTTACTAAATTTGATAAACACCAAACCAATCAATTGAATTTGTTTACATGAATCCATTAGAAAAATTGTTAGCAGCATTAGAAGGAGAGTGGGAAAAAGAAATTACGCTTAAGCGAAACGAATTCTTGGTAAATCAAGGAGATACGAATACCAATTTATATTTTGTAAAAGAAGGAAGTTTACGTGTTTTTATTGATGATGAGGTAGAAGAACATACCATAAGGTTTGGGTATAGAAATTCAATAATAACCGCTTTGGATTGTTTTTTAACTGAACAGCCGACCTCTTTTTTTATTCAAGCCTTAAAGAAATGCGAATTGAAAGTAATTTCTAAAAAACGATATATGCGTTTTATAAACTCTGCGAAAGAGTATGAAGAGGTTTGGAAAAAATTGTTGGAGAGTTTTGTGTATCAGCAAATAGAAAGAGAAATAGACCTTATAACCTATTCACCACAAAAACGATTTGAACGAGTATTTAAAAGAAGTCCACAGGTATTTCAAGAAATATCACAAAAGTATATAGCGTCTTATTTAAGAATGACACCAGAAACATTATCGAGAATATTAAAAACTCTTGATTAGAATCAAGAATTATAATAGTTAAAAGTCTCAATTTTGAAATAAAAATAGAGAATGGTTTTTAAAGTAGCAGATTTACTCACAGAATTAGAACAATATGTAACAGCACATATTGAATATGCAGAAGCCTTACAAAAGGAGTCAGAAGCAAAACTTCAATCTAAAAAAAGTGAGAAGTCTTGGTCAGTTTTAGAATGTTTGGAACATTTAAATCTATATGCAGCATTTTATAATCCAGAACTAGGAAAAAGAATGAAAAGTTCTAAGTATCCCGCATCAAATACATTTACATCAGGGTATTTAGGGAATAAGTTTGCTTTAGATATGTTGCCTAAGGAAGGAATGAAAACAATGAATACTTTTAAAAGTAAAAACCCGATATATTCTAAATTAAATAAAGAAGAAGTATTGCAGCGCTTTATAATGTTTCAAAAAGAACTTTTAGAATTGTTAAAAGTAGCAGCTAACAAAAACTTAACCAAAACAAAAACAAGTATAACTTTACCTTTATTAAAGTTGCGATTAGGAGATACTTTTCGATTTGTAATTTATCATAATGAGCGTCATATAGTGCAAGCAAAAAAAGTATTTAACGAACTTTAAAAAGATTATAATTCATTATTTTATATTTTAGTCGAAGTTTAGACTTTATAAAATTGTAATGAATTTTAGTAACCCAATCATATTCTTTCTTTGCTCACTTGGTGTATTTAACGGTTTTTTAGTGAGTATTTACTTCCTGTTTTTTAATAAACAAAAAAGAATACAAAATTTTTGGTTTGGGCTATTGGTCTTGTTTTTAAGTTTGCGAATAGGAAAGTCTGTTTATCGAATTTTTGCACCACAGGATCAAATAGAATTATTGGTTATGCAAGTAGGTTTGTCAGCTTGCTTTTTAATAGGAGTAACGTTATTTTATTATATAAAATCATCAATAGAAAATAGAAAGACGCTTCCTAAATCATGGATTATTCATTTTAGTATTCTTTTTTTATTTGTAACAATTGTAGGAATAGTAAGGCCTTATACTGGGAATTATGAGTTTTGGGGGGATTTTATTTGGGTAATTTATGGAGTTTGGAGTTTATACATTTTAGCTTCGTTTTATCTTTTAAAAGATATTGTAAAGAAAGTATTTTCTAAGACAAACAAATGTACTACAGCAGAGCTTTGGTTAATAGGAGTTGTTTTAGCAAATGCTTTAATTTTCATTGCATATATTGTAGGGTATTTCTTTTTGTATTTAGTAGGAACTATTACTTTTTCGGTTGTGTTTTATGTACTGTTAATTTTCTTTTTATCGAAGAAGAATAGAGAAACTATCTTTCAGGATATTCCAGAAAAATATGCTGCTAAAAAAATTCAGGAAAATGAAGCTTCATTGCTAATTGAAAAGTTAGATACTTTAATGAAACAAAAAGAATTGTATAAAAATAGCAATGTTAAACTACTAGATATTGCGAAAGAATTACAGGTTACACCGCACAAATTATCACAATTACTGAATGATAATATAGGAAAAAGCTTTGCCGCCTTTTTAAATACTTATAGAATTGATGAAGCAAAGAATATTTTAAAAGAAAACACCAATTTAACATTAGAAACTGTAGGCTTTGAAGCAGGATTTTCTTCAAAATCAAACTTTTATGCTACGTTTAAAAAGCAGGTCGGATTGACACCTGCGCAATATCAAAAACAGTTTTTGTAGTATAAAATTCTCCAGAATTATAATCTAGGACAACTGAATTATAATTAATCATTTCGTTTTTAGATGTTTTTAAGAAGTTTGGGTAAAACTAAAAATCTTAAAAATGAAACACGTATTATTATTTCTAACATTCGCTTTTTGTCAAATAGCTAGTGCACAAAATGACCAAATAGAAATAGAAAAAACACTTCAAAATTATATTACTGGAAGTTCTTATAATAAGCTCGATTTAATAAAAAGTGCTTTTGCTTCAAATGCTACATTATATTTAACCGGAAGGCAAGGATTTAAAAGATATACGCCTGAAGAATATGCTAATTTCTTTAAGAATGGAGAAGCTGGAAAATTTAATGGAAGAGAAGGAAATATATTAGAAGTTAAAATCACAAAAGATATTGCAACTGCTAAAGTTGAAATTGCAGGCCCTAAACGAAAATGGGTATACATAGACTTATTCTTATTGAAAAAAATAGAAGGAAACTGGAAGATTATAAGTAAAACAGCTACAAAGGTTAGTGAAGTAAAAGCTAATTAGAATGAGTAAAGTTTTTGTTTTATTAATTTCAATGTATTCAGTTGTAGTATTAGGTCAAGTATCAAAATCCACAATACCGTTTATTAATACAGATATAGAGTTAGATGGTAAACCAAATGAAGCTGTTTGGAAAAGACTACCTGAGGTAACCAATTTTCATAATCTAGCACCTACAGATATAGGTTTAGCTGAAAATCAAACTTCTGTAAAGTTGTTTCATAATGGAAAGAAATTATTTATAAATGCTATTTATAAGGACTCAACACCTAAAGTTCAAGTTAGTTCTTTAAAAAGAGATGTGTCTATTGCATTAAGCGATGCTTTTATTATCGTATTTGATACTCAAAATCAACAACAAAGCGGATACTTATTTGCAAGTAATGCTTATGGTACACAAGTCGATGCTTTGGTAGAAAAAAGGAATCAAGGATACGGATTGAATTTTAGCTGGAGTACTATTTGGGAAGTAAAAACATTTCAAAAAGGAAACCACAAAATTTATGAAATAGCAATTCCATTAAAATCGTTAAACTATAACAAAGACAATGCTGTTTTTGGAATTCAAATGTATGTTAGAGATATTAAAAATAATTCGTGGACAATAATGACCGACTTGTCTAGAAATTATCCAACTTTTGATTTACGTTTTACAAGACCTTTTACTATAGAAAGCTTACCTGATAAAACAGTTTCAAGGTTTGCTGTTGTTCCATCTGTTACGGTTAACTATCAAAAAGATGTAGAGAATAATAGCGATAAAACAGATTTTACTCCGAGTTTAGATGTACAGTATAATGTAACTTCATCATTAAAATTAGATGTGACATTAAATCCAGATTTTTCTCAAATTGATGTTGATCAACAGGTAACTAATCTTACACGTTTTTCAGTGTTTTTTCCAGAGCGTAGAAATTTCTTTTTAGAGAATGCTGATTTATTTTCCAATCTGGGAGTTAATGGTATTAATCCTTTTTACTCAAGAAAAATAGGAGCGAGTAGCAATATTGATTTTGGTTTGAAATTATCAGGAAATGTTTCTTCTAAAACAAGAATTGGTGTTTTAAATGTTCAAACTGAAAAAGAGTTAGATAATCTTTCACAAAATTACGGGGCATTTGTAGCAGAGCAACAATTATCTAAAAACTTTACAACAACAGGTTTTTTAATAAATAGACAAGAAACAAATGGTTTTAGTTTTAAAAACGATTATAACAGAGTTGCTGGTGTTAATTTGAATTATAAATCGGATAATAATAAATGGATAGGGTTGGCTAATTATGGGAAGAGTTTTAATGATGGTATTTCTGGTGATAATAACTTTTATAATCTAGGGGTTTGGTTTAATAAACGAGGACTTTCATGGAATGCATCTCTTAGAAATGTTCAAAAGAATTATATAACAGATGTTGGTTTTACGCCAAGATTGTATAATTATGATGCTATAAATGATGAGGTGTTTAGAGAAGGTTATAAGCAAGTTTCAGTAGGAATTCAATATGTGAAGTTTTATGATGAGTCTAAAAAGTTGAATAGAATTCGCTATATGAATTACGATAATCAAACGTATTTTGATGAAAATGGTAAATTAAATCAAACATCACATTTTTTTAATTCTGCAGTATTTTTCAAAGATTTATCTGCTCTATATTATGTGTTTAATTATGATGTTATTGATTTAAAATATGGCTTTGACCCTTTACGAAATGGAAATGCATTACAGCCCGATACCTATCGTTTTGGTTTATTAAAATTAGGGTACAATTCAGCCAATAATCAAAAACTACGATATAGGTTTAATATTCAGAAAGGAAACTATTATTCGGGAGATAGAATTGCAGGAGGTGTTTATTTAAATTATCAGTTATTGCCTTTTGCAAATATTGAAGCGTCCTATGATGTTAATTCTATCGATTTAAAAGAACTAGGAAAGGAAACTTTTCATTTAACGAGGCTTACAGGAGAAATATTTTTTAATACACGTTTAAACTGGACAACCTATGTTCAATACAATACACAACAAGATAATTTTAATATAAACAGTAGACTTCAATGGGAGTATAAGCCATTATCCTATGTGTATTTGGTTGTAAGTGATAATCTTAATAAAAACTTTCATAGGAAAAACTGGGGAATTGCTTTTAAAATGAATTATAGGTTCGATTTTTAGATATATAGATTGCATAATAGAAAAGCGCTCGGTAACCCCGAGCGTTTTTTATTATTTTTGATTGTAATTAAATATAAGACTTTGACTAATCAGTTATTATTTTTATTAAGTGCAATAGGCGGTTTAGACGGTATTTTATTAAGTGCATATTTTGCCTTTTTTATAAAAAATAGAAATCGTTCTACTTATTTTTTATCAGCTTTAATTTTGGTCTTAAGTATTCGAATAACAAAGTCAGCTTTTTTATTTATAAATCGAAATATTTTTGAATTTTTTATAGAGTTTGGTTTAATAGCTTGTGCTTTGATAGGTCCTTTTTTATATCTCTATATCAAAGAAACTAAAAAAATTATAGTAGCTAAAAAATCATATACTTGGTTGTGGCATGTTATTCCTGCTATAGTTATAATGGTTGTTTGGTTTTATTTTTATCCATATAAAAAGAATAAAGGGAAATTATGGGGATTAGGATTTATGTCGTTTGGTTACTTGTTATATACCCAATGGTTTGTTTACATTTTAATATCGGGTTATTTAATAAAGGATAGTTTAAAAAAGTTGTTTTCTAAAAATGAAAAGCTAACAGATAAAGAGTTTTGGTTAGTTAATTTGGTTTTAGGAATAGGAATTGTTTGGTTGGCTTATAAAACAGTAAACTATACTTCATATATAGTTGGAGCTTTATCGTTTTCATTTATTTTCTATTTGTCTATAATTATTTGGTTTATGCGAAGAAAAAAAGCAACTATATTTTTTGAAGAAGAGGAAAAGTATAAAGTTAGTTTGATATCAGATGAAGAAGCTGTTTTAATAAAAACAAAGTTGTCTGAAGTATTTAAAGAAAAAAAATTGTTTAAAGATCATACCATAAAACTTAAAGATTTAGCTAAGGAAATTAGTGTTACTCCACATCAATTATCACAATTTTTAAATAATAATCTACAAAAATCATTTAATCAATATATAAATGAATTTAGAGTAGAAGAGGCAAAGAAAATATTAAAAACGAATGATAATTTTACTTTAGAAGCTATAGGTTATGAAGTAGGATTTTCTTCAAATACTACATTTTATGCTGCTTTCAAAAAAGTAACAGGAAGCACACCAGCTCAGTATAGAAAGCAATTTAAAGGCTAATTTTTATTCAGAATTATAATATTGAAGAACTTCAAAGTGCAAAAATTAGTTGTTTGTCTTTGGTTTTTAGAAGTTTGAAGAAATATTTATGATTATGAAAAAAACAGCAACTTTATTAATAATGTTTTTGACTATTCAAACTGTAATAGGACAAACTGAAATAGAAAAGATAAATACAACCTTGTTAAATTATATTGAAGGAACTGCGAATGGAGAGCCAGAAAGAGTCCGTAAAGCTTTTGATGAAAATCTAAATTTATACCATATCAAAAACGATACTTTAGTAACATGGAAAGGAAAGAATTATGTTAATAATATAAAATCAGGGAAAAAGAAAAATAGAATAGGACGTATTATTTCTGTTGATTATGAAAATGATGCAGCAATGGCTAAAGTTGAAATTTTAATGCCAAAATGGAAACGAATATATACAGATTATATGATGCTTTTAAAAATAAAAGGTGAATGGAAAATAGTACATAAGTCATTTACTTATCGTAAGTATTCAGAATAAAAAAAGCTCGCTATTAGCGAGCTTTTTTATGATAACTTAAGAATGTTCTTATTTTATATCTAAGAAAATACCAGCTGTAAATGATGGATTTGCAGCAATAACTCTTCCAGAAAATGCTGAGTCAAAACCAGCAGACACTCCTAATTTTTCTGTTATATAGTAAGCTCCTTCTATACCAAAACTAGTGTACTCTACATTGTTTGCAAAAATACTTCCATTGCTATTAGCAGCATTTAGCGTTCCATTTTTTAAAGATTTTACAAGGTTTAAACGAGTTATAATCCAAAATTTTCTATTGAATAAGTTAAGACCAGCTTCTAAACCTCCTCTAAATTCATCAGAAAAACCTTTGGACCTATTGTTATATCCAACATGTGTTTTAGCATAAAAAGGTAATTCATTAAATGCTGTAGAATATCCTAATGATGTAGATATATATTGATTAAATTCTCCATCTCCTGTCTGATAGCTTCCATCACTACCACCAGAATCATTACCGGTTGGTAATCCTAAAAGTAATTTTACATCTGCGGCCCATTTTCCTTTCTTGTAAAATGCATATCTAGCACCAAAATCTACATCACCAAAAGAGTTAAAAGACTCTCCTTTTTGAATTACATTGTTGTTGGTTCCAGAAATTTGATTGTTTTGAGCTGCTCTTGAAAAGAAAGGGACATAAGCAATAAGGTCTATTTTATTAGTAAGTCCATATTCAGCATAAACACTAGTGTTGAATTGTGTTCTTGTTACATTTGGGTCTATTGCTCCAGTATTCGTATAATGCTGATCTGATTTTAAATACCATGCAGATAATTTATAATAACCTTTTCCTTTTCCTTTAGACCATTGTGCAAATAATGAATTTGAACAAGTAATTATTAAACCTAATAATATGATATATTTTTTCATTTCTATGTATTCTAAATTATTTAATTTCTGCATCTCCAACTTTTACACTAAATGGTTTACACCAATATAATAAGTGGTTAAAATCATCTATTCCTGTATTTTTAATTGTATAGGTATGTGCACCATTAAATACAGTTACTTTTTGTATTTGTTTAGCATTTCCTATATTGCTAGGGTTATTTGTCATGTATAAATATAAACCAGGTAATGATGTTGAAGCATTATAATCAGCATTAATACTTAATTCTAAATCGTTAGTACCAGGGATTTCTTTTAATGTAAATGTTCCTGATAGTGCATAACTACTAGTCGTTTTTATTGTTCCTGTTTTTTCTTTAGGGCCACTACCTGTTATTGTTAAAGTATTTTCGTCAGTAGTTGTATTACCATTTAAAGTTACACTAGCTGTAATAGTAACAGAACCAATAGACTTAGCAGTAACTAAACCAGTAGAAGAAACACTAGCTATGTTAGTATCAGAACTTGACCAAGTTATTTGTGGGGTTTGTACTTGTCCTGTTTGATCTGTATATGTTGTAGTGTATTGATGTGTTTGATTAGTGTCAGCATCTAATTCAGTAACAGGATTGTTAATTGTTAATCTTTCTGCTACACCAACTACGGTTAATACATCTTCTGTAGAAATAGCATTCCCATTTATAGTAACTGTTGCAGTAATGGTTGCGTCGCCTAAAGCTACAGCAGTAATTAAACCACTACTAGAAACTGATAAAATGGCTGAATTAGAACTTGACCAAGTTACTGGATGCGTTTCGTTTTCACCTAAATCGTTTGTATAGGTTGTTGTGTATTGATGTGTTGTATTTATGGTTAAATTCTGAAGTAAATTATCAATCTCTATTTTAGGTTGTGCTTTAACAACGGTAATTTCATTTTCATTCGTAATTACTTTACCCTCAGAGGTTGTTACTGAAGCTGTAATTGTTGAAGTACCAATTTTTAAAGCAGAAATTAAACCTGAGTTAGAAACTGATATGATATCAGGGTTTGAGGTCGCCCAAGTAATAGTAGGGGTTTGTACTTCACCAACATTATCTGTGTATTTGGTATTATATTGAAAAGTACCTTTAATAGTAAGTTCTTGAATTGACGTGCTAAAAGCTAGTTTTTCATCAACTCTGTCGTCTATAATATCATTTTGAACACAACTTTGTAATAGTATTATTGATAGTACTAGTAAGATTCGTAAATGTTTCATTTAATTTTTTTTGATGGGTTGTTTAACCCTCAGTTCGTCGAAAAAAAAATGATACATTACATGAAGAAATAAAAAAACTCGGAATTTTACATTCCGAGTTTTTTTATTATGGTATTTGAAAAAATGTTACGCTAACATGGTAACAGGATTTTCTAAATATGTTTTTAATGTTTGTAAGAATTGAGCTCCTACAGCACCATCAACTGTTCTGTGATCACAAGCTAATGTTAACTTCATTGTATTACCAACAACTATTTGACTGTTTTTAACTACAGGTTTTTCAACAATAGCTCCAACTGATAAAATCGCTGAATTAGGTTGGTTAATAATAGAAGTAAAACTTTCAATACCAAACATTCCTAAGTTAGAAACTGTAAAAGTACTTCCTTGCATTTCGTCTGGAGTTAATTTCTTGTTACGAGCTTTTCCAGCTAAATCACGAACTTGAATATCAATTTCGTTTATATTCATGTGGTCCGTATGTCTCAAAACAGGAACTACTAATCCGTCAGGAACTGCTACAGCAACACCTATGTTTATGTGTTGGTTGTATACAGTAACATCATCTTTCCAAATAGTGTTAACTTGTGGGTGTCTACGTAATGCCATAGCACAAGCTTTTACAACCATATCATTAAATGATACTTTTGTGTCAGGCATTTGGTTAATGATTTTTCTCGAAGCAATAGCATTATCCATATCTACTTCAATGTTTAAGTAGAAGTGTGGAGCAGTAAACTTAGAGTTTCCTAATGCTTTTGCAATTGCTTTACGCATTTGAGAATTCTTAACTTCAGAAGTATTTTCTTCACCAGCAATAGCAAAATTAGTTACAGCAGCTGGAGTAGAAGTTGTACTAGTAGTTGCTGTTGCTTCAACTTTGGCAACAGGAGTAAAGTTTTCAACATCTTTCTTAACGATACGTCCGTTTTCTCCAGAACCTTTAATGTCGGCTAAATTGTAACCTTTATCTTTTGCTATCTTTTTAGCTAAAGGAGAAGCAAAAATTCTTCCTCCGCTAGTATTATTGTTTGTTACTTCGGTAGTTGTTTTAGGAGCTTCAGAAGCTTTTTCTTCAACTTTTGGAGCTTCTTCTTTGCTAGGAGTAGCTGTACCTGCACTTGTTAAAGTACCAGATTTATGAGCTTCTAATAGAGAAGAAACGTCAGTTCCGGCAGTTCCAATAATAGCTAATAAGCTATCAACTGGTGCGCTTTCTCCTTCGTTTACACCAATGTGTAATAAAGTTCCTTCGTGGAAAGATTCAAATTCCATAGTAGCTTTATCCGTTTCGATTTCAGCTAAAATGTCTCCTTCCTCTATAGAGTCACCTACACTTTTTAACCAAGAAGCAACAGTACCTTCAGTCATAGTATCACTTAAACGAGGCATTGTTATTACTTGTACTCCTTCAGGAATAGCTACTGCAGCACTTTCAGTTTTAGTTTCAGTAGTTACTTTTGGAGCTTCTTCTTTTGTTTCAGCTGGAGCTGAACCTCCATTTAATAAAGCAGAAATATCTTCACCTTCTTCACCAATAATAGCAAGTAAAGTATCAACAGGAGATGTTTCACCTTCTTGTACTCCAATATGTAATAAAGTTCCTTCATGGAAAGATTCGAATTCCATCGTAGCTTTATCCGTTTCGATTTCTGCTAAAATATCACCTTCCTCAACTTTGTCACCTACATTTTTTAACCAAGAAGCAACAACTCCTTCTTCCATCGTATCGCTTAAGCGAGGCATATTTATAATTGTAGCCATAGGTCTTTTACTTAGATTTTATAAATGGGTAATCTTCTTGTTCGTATACCATATCGTGTAATTGGTTTAATTCTGGATATGGAGAATCTTCAGCAAATTGCTCACATTCTTTAACTAAATCTTTTACCTCTTTATTTATAGCTTCGATTTCTTCATCTGAAGCATAATTGTTTTCTTTTATAATGTCTAATACTTGTGTAATAGGGTCTATTTTCTTGTACTCTTCAACTTCGTCTTTAGTACGATAGTGTTGAGCATCAGACATAGAGTGTCCTCTATAACGGTATGTTTTCATTTCTAAGAAAGTTGGTCCTTCACCACGACGAGCTCTTTGTATAGCTTCATCTACAGCTTCAGCAACTTTAATAGGATTCATTCCATCAACAGGTCCACAAGGCATTTCATAACCTAAACCTAATTTCCAGATATCAGTATGGTTTGCAGTTCTTTCTACTGAAGTACCCATTGCATAACCATTGTTTTCAACAATAAATATAACTGGTAATTTCCAGTTCATTGCCATGTTAAATGTTTCGTGTAATGAACCTTGACGAGCTGCTCCATCACCAAAATAACAAAGTGTTACAGCATCATTACCTTTATATTTATCTCCAAAAGCTAATCCAGCTCCTAATGGAATTTGACCACCAACAATACCGTGACCACCATAAAAACGAAATTCTTTTGAAAAAATGTGCATTGAACCTCCCATACCATGAGATGTTCCTGTAGCTTTACCATATAACTCGGCCATAACTCGTTTTGGGTCTTCACCCATACCTATTGGCTGTACGTGATTACGGTATGCAGTAATCATTTTATCTTTAGTTAAGTCCATTGCATGTAATGAACCTGCTAAAACAGCCTCTTGACCGTTATATAAGTGTAAAAAACCTCTTACTTTTTGTTGAATGTAAACAGCTGCTAGTTTATCTTCAAACTTTCTCCAAAATAGCATGTCTCTATACCAATTGATATAGGTTTCTTTGGTGATTTTATTCATTATATATTAGTTGTTTATTTAACGTTTGTTTGTTTTACTTCTTATAAAACGTAACTACAAAAGTAAGTAGTTTTTGGTAATTTAAAAAAAGTTCTTATTAAAAGTTGCTGTAAGGTTTTCGTAACGTTAAAACAGCCTGAAGTTATTCTTTTTCTTTTGCAATTATTATCGAAGCTTTTGCACCTGTAGCTAAATTCCATTGATTGGCTGAAATTAGCATTCCTGTATCATTAAAAATTTTAAATCCAGCAGTATTGGGACCTGAAGTTCCTTGATTAATAGCTAATATTTCTATGGTATTTACACCTTCATCTAAAGGAATATTAAATGATTGGTAACGTTGTTTTAATATTATATTACTAACAACAGGAATACCATTAATAAAAATAGTTACTTTATCTCCATCAGGATATTGAAAATCTCTACATATGATATTAACACTTTGAGATTTTGTACTAAAACTTCCTAAATCTTGATCGATGATAGGGTATTGATACATTCCATTTATTTTTTGAAATGCTTTTAAGTATCTTTCTTCTGCGATTTTAGCTTTTGTTAAAATCCCTTTGTTTTCAAAATCCCTTTCAGCTTGCTTTTTTTGTAATTCTTTTTGTTGTTTAGTGTGTGCAGTTTTAAAACCGTTGTTGTTTTTAAAGTCTAAAGATTTAGGTTTCTTAACTTCTTTGGCTGGTGCAACTTTAAAACCGAAGGAAGAAACTCCCTTTTTTTTACCACCAGAAGAATTATCTAATTGAGCAAAACTATTGGTATGTATAGTAATTAGACCAAGAATGAATATAAAATGTATAGCTTTTTTCATATAACGTAAATCTGAGCAAATATAATGCCGATATTATTTGTTTGTCTAAATAAAGCGTTAAAAATTACTACTTTACAGGGAATTTAAAATAAGTTTTAGGAAAAGGTTCTCTACGTAATGTAAAATGCCACCATTCATTAGTGTAAGGTCTAAAACCGTTTTTTTTCATTAATCTTTGTAACAAGCTTCTATTTTCTTTTTGCTTCTTTGTTAATTTTGGATAAGTGATGTGTGAAGAAATTCCAAAGAAATCATAAGGACTTCCCATGTCTAACTCAGTATTTGTTTTAGAGTCGACTATGGTTAAATCTACAGTACTTCCTCTTGAATGTCCAGATTTAGAAGCGATATATCCTAATTTGAATAAATGTCTTTTATTTACGCTTGGGTAATATTGTTGTTTCATCAAAGTGTCATTAATTACTCGTGCCCATCTTACAAAATGATTTACTGCTGTTTGTGGACGATAAGCATCAAAAATTTTAAGACTCAATCCTTTTTTCTGTAATTCATCTTGAACTTTTTTCAAAGCTTTGGCTGTTTGCGTAGTGGTAATAATTACATCTTTTTCATACCCATCTATCGGTTTTCCTATAAAATTATTACTTGAACAATATCTAAGCTCTTTTTTTATAGAAGGAGCTATGTTTTTTAGGTATGTAAAACCTTTAGGTAAATCTTGTGCTTGTGTAGCAAGAGATAAACATAATATTAAATAAAAAATCCATTTCATAGGGTAAAAGTAATGATTTAAACTTTGATAATATTAGTAGGAGGTTATTAAAAAAAACTAAAAAGAGTAAGTTATTACTCGTTTAATAGAGTGTTTACAAAGTGTTTAAACTCATTTTTAAATTCGATATATTTTTTCCCGGTAGCAGGACCATTAAAACCTGTGTGTATTTTTCGAACCATTCCTTTTTTATCTATAAATATTGTGGTAGGGTATGAGAGAATATGATTTAACATTGGTAGTTTATTTGCAGCTTCCTTTTTGTCCGAACCTCCATATTGTGCTAATAGTATTGGATATGTAATGTTCAATCGTTTTTTTAGACGTTTAATTTTTTCAAAAGCTTTTTCTTGAGTCTTATCTGTTTCAAAAGCTAGTGCTACAAATTTTAGATTTGTGTTTTTATTCTTTTTTAAATATTCAACGTAATATTTGCTTTCATCTAAGCAGTTAGGACACCATGTTCCCATAATTTGTACAATTACAACTTTGTTTTGAAATTGCTTGTCTGAGTATGAAATCAATTCTCCATTTTCATTAGGGAAAGAAAAGTTGAAATGTTTATAACCATCTTTTAAACTTGTTAAAGAATTTTCATCAGGTAGTTCATAATTATTATTTAGTTTGGCTACAAAAGGTTCTTTCCAGTGATTCCCAGAGTAAAAATTACCAACCATGCTAGAGTCATTAATTTTAGCAGTAAATAAAAAAGCATGTGCTCCATCAAACGTTGAAAGCTTTAAAGAGTCGCCATCTACAACACCTTCTAAATAACGATAATCACCAGTTGTGGTTCTGAAAGTACCTTTTACTTTATTTTTCTCTTGTGTAAATATTCCTTTGGCAATGTATTTGTCATTTTCTTTATTTGGACTAAAAATAGTTTCCCATCTACCTGTTATATTGTAATTGGGTTTGTTTTTTGAATCAAATCTTTTATTGCTAGCCTCAGTAGAGAACGGAACAATTCTGTTTAAACTAGGTTTTATAAAGTATCCATTTAGTTTTTTATTAGGATGAATTTTTGCTGTAATATAACCTTCAAAAACTGGAGTTTGAATATACACTGAATCGTTTTTGTAAGTAATTTCATCTACTTCTATAACTTCGTTAGCGTTATATATTTCAATTAAATTATTCTCTTTTACTTTAAAAATAAAAGGAAGTTCTTGCTGGTCTTGAACTTTTAAAATAGCTCTATAATTTCCCGTTTCTAATATGTCAGAAGCTGGTTTATTACATGAAAGGAAAGTTATAAGGCTTAAAATAGAAAAAAAATATTTCATAAAATTTAAAAGATTGATAGCTCTAAAGTACTGTTTTTATTCTGTAAAAATGAGGTAGATAAGGTGAAATATTAAAGCTTATTTTTTGTTATGAAAGGATGGTTCAAAAAGAGAAGTATAATTTTTTATTTATAAAAACGTTCTTTTATTTAATTATAATCAAATATATTTAGATCGAACTTTAAACCCTTAAACTTTATGAAAAAACTATTTTTTTTAGCAACCTTATTTTTTTCTGTAGTATCGTATTCCCAAATTGAATTTGTTGAATCAACAAAAGTAGATATTGTTGGACAAGTAGAATTTGTATACTTAGAAAAGGTAGGAGATAATGAATCGTATAATTTATTTTATAAAAACATTAATAATCCAATAAATGAATATGTATTCTTTTCATTTAATAATACGGATAATGATGTTGAAAAATTACATCAAATTATGTTGAGAGGTTTTGAAGAAATGCCTAGAAATAAATTTCAAATTAAAGCTAATGGAGATGTAATTTTCTTTAAATATGAAAGAGGAGATGATGGTGAAATGAGAATGCAGATTCAACAATATGTTAGTAGAGATCCAGATGTAATGACTGTTTCTAAATTTTTAACATTAAATGAAGTTAATAAATTATTTCAGAAATAATACATTTAACTTTTTACAAAACAAAAAACGCAGCTCATGAGCTGCGTTTTTAATATATAAACGATAGATAAAATATATTATCCTTTTACTTTATTTTTAAATTTATCAAACTTATTAGCTGTTTTCTTAGGCCAGCTATTATTTGAAGTATCAATATCAGCTGTTTCTAAGTCTGGGTCTACAACAATACTTTTAATTTCTTTATCTGAAGAAAATACTCTGTATACTTTGTTGTCGTTTTTCATCCATATTTGAGCAGGGAAAGTTTCACGTTTTTTAGTTCCGTCAGCATAAGTAAGCTCTACAATGATAGGCATTACTAATCCTCCTGGTTTTTCAAACTCTACTTGGTACATGTATTTAGGTACAGCTTTTAAGTTTGCTTTTTTATCAGCAGGTAATCCGTTAATGTATGCTTCTACGTCAGATGAATTAGCATCTTCTTTATTAGTAGTTAAGAAAACTAACTTACCTAAACGAGCAAAATAATTTGGATATTGTTCTTGTAGTTTTTTAGTTCTTTCGTTTGGTTTGTCTGTTAAGTATAATGGTTTAACTTCTTTAATACCTATATCAGTATAGTCAGTTGTATAAAACCATCCTCTCCAAAACCAGTCTAAATCCATTCCTGAAGCATCTTCCATAGTTCTAAAGAAATCTGCTGGAGTTGGGTGTTTAAACATCCATCTTTTAGCATAAGTTCTGAATGCATAATCGAATAATTCAGGTCCCATGATTGTTTGACGTAACATATATAAACCAGCTGCTGGCTTAGTATAAGCATTAGGTCCAAAGTTTTTAACATAGTCACCTTGTGCCATAATTGGAGTTAAGTTATTTTGATCTAAACTCATATATCTTACGATATCTTTAGGTAAGTTTCCAGTGTTAAATTTAGGGTCGTAGTCTAATTCAGCTAAAATTTCAACAAAAGAGTTTAATCCCTCATCCATCCAAGTCCATTGACGTTCGTCAGAATTTACAATCATAGGGAAGAAATTGTGTCCTACCTCATGTGTAATTACACCAATCATTCCATTTTTTACTCTATCCGAATAAGTTCCATCAGGGTTAGGACGTCCATAATTAAAGCAAATCATAGGGTATTCCATTCCTTGATTTTTAGCATGTACAGAAACTGCTTTTGAGTACGGGTAATCAAAAGTCATTTTAGAATACTCTTCTAAAGTGTTAGCTACAACTCTAGTTGAATGTTCTTCCCATAAAGGATTTCCTTCTTTTGGATATAAAGAAACAGCCATAACATCTTTTCCATTTATGTTAACAGCCATAGCATCCCAAATGTATTTTCTTGATGATGCAAAAGCATAATCACGAACATTTTTAGCTTTAAAGTGCCAAGTCTTAGTTTTTGAAGTTCCTTCTTTTTCGTTAGCTTCAGCTTCTTCTTGAGTTACTATAAAAACTGGGTCTTTATATGATTTTCTAGCTTTAGCCAAACGCTTACGTTGTTCTTTCGTTAAAACTTCTTTTTCGTTTTGTAATTCTCCAGTAGCATCAACAATATGATCGGCTGGTACAGTTAATTTAACATCATAATCACCAAATTCTAAAGCCCATTCGCTACGTCCCCAGAACTGCATGTTTTGCCATCCTTCTACGTTATCATATACAGCTAAACGAGGGAAAAATTGAGCGATAGTATAGTTTTTGTTACCATCAGGAAATGATTCAAAACCAGAACGACCACCATCTTCAACAGAGTTGTTAATTAGGTAGTGCCACTTTATTCTGAATTTAAAAACTTCACCAGGAGCTAATGCTTTTGGTAAATTAATACGCATCATTGTACGGTTAATAGTGTGAGATAAATCTCTACCATTTAAATATTTTACAGCATCAATTTTGTAACCAAAATCTTTTGGTTTTCCCATATTCTTAGAAACAAAACCTTCTGGAGTTTGAAAACTACTAGCTCCTTCTGACTTTGCTAATGGTGTTTTTGAGTCTGGAGCACGCATATTTTGATCTAATTGTACCCATAAGTATTCTAAATGATCTTTAGAATTGTTGTGGTATGTAATTGTTTCGTCTCCATATAATGTATTAGCAGCTTCATCTAAGCGTAAGTCCATTACATAATCCACTTTTTGTTGTGTATATGCATGACCAGGTGCACCAGAAGCGGTACGCTGATCGTTAGGTGTAGCCAATACATCTTTTAATTGACGAAACTTATTTTGATCAGTATGACCCTTTTGAGGCTCTTTCTTTTTTGTCTCTTGCGCAAATAAAGAGGCTGAAACAAAAAGTGCCGAAAATAGTAACGTAGAATATTTTCTCATTGTTTGTTTTGATTGATTTTATAAAAATATGTGCGGAAAGTTACTGAATTTTAACTGGGAGAAAAGTAGTTACGTTAAAATTTTAACAAACCTTTATCATTTTTCTTTGTTAAAAATAAACTTTTTCGTTTTTTATTGACGATAGCTTTTACAGGATTTTGCTGATCAGGGAAGTAATTGACTAAAACTGTATTTTTAATTTCTATAGACTTTACTACTGATATATTCTCAATTTCTAAATAGAAATAAACAATGTTTCCGTCGTACTCTTTACCTATAAAATTGTATGAATAATCGTTATTATTGATTTTAATATTGAGATGTTCTTTTAAGTATTTAAAAAAGTATTCATCAACATTTTTAAGTTCTTTTTTTGTGGTTAATTGTAAATCTACTTTATAATCAGTATTAATCGCAGTTTCTATATCATCCATAAAAACATTCATTATAATTTGGATGGATTTATTCTCTTCTTTAAAAGTTATCTCAGTTAAAGAGATGTAATATTTGTGTACTGAAAAAGATAAAAGCGGAACAATAAATAAAGCAATGAATATTTTTTTCATACTTCGATAAAAATCAATTATTGCGCCAAATTAATGTTTTTTGATAAGTTTAAGATAACCTAAGTGTTCTTTTCTTAGGATATTTATAACTTTTAACATTTCATTACTATTGTATAAGTTTTCAATCCCCAATGGATTACAGTATTCAAGGAAGTGGTAATATTTATTAACTGGAATCTTTAATTCAACAAAGAAAAATTCTTCACCTAATTCATTTAAAAGTTTAGCGGGCAAATTTTCTTTGGCAGCCAATTCATTTCTAAGTTTACGTATTTTCCCTAGTTGCCTAAATGGAATTATTGTTGTTGTACCAAAACCTTCAAAAGTAGTCGTAGGATCTGCTCTAACTATAGTTGGTTTTACACTAGTATTTATATGGTCTACTGAATTATTAGTGTATTGTATATCAGAAAAATTGCTAGCTTTTTTCGCGAGCTTTAATTTTGAGTTTGGTTTTGCTTTTTTTAAATCATTACTGAGAGATCCTGAAAGTTCGTTATTGTTAAGTGAAACTTCATCTAATTCATAAACTTGTTTTTCTAAAGTAGTTCTTTTTCTGTAAACATTAAAATCAGCAGGAGTAAGCTTTTCAAATATTGTTTTATAACCTATTGAAGAGAAACGAATAGAATCATTAGGTTTGGCAAAAATTCGATATTCTCCTTTTTCATTTGAAAAAGTAACTTGATTGCTAGTAAAATTAACAATGTGGGCGTTTTCTAACACTCCATCTTTATTATAAATAATACCAAACAATGTTCTTCGTTCCTCTTGGGCAAAAAGAAATTGAGAAAGTAGCATAAAGAGAAGAAGTATTTTTTTCATGATAAATTAAAATCGGTATACTTCTAAAGATACGAAAAATTTATGAAAAGCTATGAGCCAGATATTTATGATGGGGTGAAGATGGAATCTATTTTAGTTCTTTAACTATTATTTACCATCTGAATTTTTAATGTGTATAATCTTTAGGATTGGATTCTTTAAAGCTTTTTGATTTGACTTTAAAAAATTGAATTAAATCTATTTCTCCTGAGTTAAATACAGTGTTAAAATTTTTATCGTAACTGCAGTAGTAGATAAACTTATAGACATCAGACTCTTTAATTCCAAATTCTTTAGTAAAATGTAAACTATAGGTTTTTTTTATTTTTTCTACCTTAAACTCCAAAGATTCTATGTCTCTATGTTTAGTTAGTTTTTTTATTCTTCCTGAAATACTATTTAAAATATAATCTAAAGAGAAAGAATTTGCTAAGCCAAATGTAAAAGGAACACTTCCGCCTTTAGCAGTTTGTAATTTTCTTTGAGCAGGAGTTAAAATTTTAGCTCCAGCATACGGAAGCTTTAAGGTAACTGCATTTATTTCTTTTTTGAATTTAACTTTTTTACTATCAGAAGATAAGAAACCAGATAAATCATTTTCGTTCAGATTTACTTCATTTAGTTCAAAGGGAGTTTTTACAAGATTTATAATGTTTTTTTGAATACCAAAATGTTTCATTTTGATGTGAAATGTTTTCGTTTTGTAACCAACGAATGATAGTTTTAAACTATCATTAACTTTTACTAAAATTCTAAATTCACCATTTTCATTAGTATAGGTACCTTGATTGGTGTTTAAATTAATTATGTGAGCATTAATAACAGGTCCAATTTTATCTTTTATTTCTGCATAAAAAAACTTTCTAGAGTCTTGTGAGTGGACTTTAGAAAGCAAAAACACTAATGTGAAAAAAGGTAAGAGTTTTTTCATTCCTGAGAATTTATACTTTTTAAATAGGTAACACTTTCTTGTTTTAATATTTTTATCACATCAAATATGTTGCCATTTTTGTATAATTTATCAATTTCTAAATGATTACAATAATCTAGAAAATGATAGTATTTGTCTTTTGGGATTTTTAATTCTTTGAAGAAGAAATTAGGTGAAAGTTCTGAGAGTAATTTTTCAGGGAAGTTTTCTTTAAATTTTTGTTCACTTCTAAGCCTTTTTCTTCTTAATGCATTTTTAAGAGAACCAGTATTAAAACTAATACCAATACTGGGGATTTTTGTAGTAGGATCAGTTACTTTTCTCATGTTTGGAGCTTTGGATCTGTCAATTTCATCTATTGGTAAAATAACAATTTTATCAAAGTTAACCATTGAGAAGTCTCTGGCTTTCATGGATTTAACAATTCCTTGGTCTTTGGATACTTGTTTTGAATCGATTGAAAGAATGCCTTTTAAATTGTGCTTTTTTATAACAATTTCATCTAATTCATAATCTGTTTTTTCTAACTTAATAGTAGTTGTTAACATACCAAAATCATTAGGACTTACAACAACGATTTTAGTTGTGTATCCTACAAAAGAAATCTGGAGAGAATCTTTTGTTTTTGCAAGAATTCTAAATTCACCAGAATCATTAGAAAAAGTACCTTGATTAGTGTTTAAATTAATAATATGTGCATTAGTAATAGAGTTAAAATTATCTTTTATACTAGCATATAAAAATTTTCGTTTTTGCTGAGCATAGCTATTATGTATAATTAATAAAAGAAAAAAAAGTAGTGGTTTATTCATAGGCTTATTTTTGGGTAAGTTTTGTTTGTTCTTTTTCTAAAAGATATGGAGAGTTTTTACTATTGTCTATCAAAATAGAAGTCAGTTCTAGAAGCTTATCTTTTTTATATAAATTGATAATTCCTCTAGAAGTACAATGTTCTAAAAATGAATTAATATTTTCTTTTTTAATTTTTAACTGTTGCACAAAGAACCCATCTGTAAAATGTTTTCTTATTTTAGAAATATTTTCATCTTGATATTTTACTTTTCGTAATATTTTTTCTCTTCTACTGTTACCATTAATGGAATTAATAAGTCCACTTAAACTAATAGAAACCCCCGATTTAATTTTTAGTGTTTTATCTTTTTCAGGTTTTTTACTGTTGGCATAAGGGAGTTTTAGAGTTTTAGCATTAACAATAGGAGCGTTATTGGTTAAAATATCTTTATCGATATCAAAAATTCCTTTCTTTTTTTCTAAAACAACTTCATCAAGTAAGTGATTTTTACTATCAATATAAATACTAATTTTTGCAGTTTTTAAATCTTGACCACTAATGCTATATTCAGTGTATTCAAAATTTAGATGAGAAGCAATAAGCATGTCTCCTTTGTTAGCTAAAATTTCGAAATGTCCTTTTTCATCAGTAATAGTACCAATAGAAAGTTTTTTATTTATTAAATGAACATCTTGAGTAGGAATACTGTCTACAAAAATATAACCAGAAATAATTTTAGGATTATTTTGAGCTGTTACATTAAAAGATAATATCGTAAAAAATAAAAGTAGGAATCTTTTCATGTAACAAATAAACTACCTAACCTTCTTAAAAATGTTTTAATAACATGGTAAATTTTTGTTAATTTGATTTATGAAAAAACTTATAATAGCAAGTACATCAACAGTTCACGGTAGTGGATATTTGGAATATATTTTACCAACTCTTTCCGTTTTTTTTAAAGGTGTAGAAACAATAATATTCATACCTTATGCAAGACCAGGAGGAATAAGTTATGATGAATATACAGCAATTGCTAGGAAAGCATTTGAAAAAATAAATAAAAAAGTAGTAGGACTACATGAGTTTGAAACTCCTCAAGAAGCAATTCAAAAAGCGGAAGCTATTTTTACAGGAGGAGGGAATACTTTTGAACTAGTAAATCAAATTTATAAAAACAATATTTTTTCTGATTTAAAGAAGGTAGTAGAAGAAGGAATACCGTATTTAGGAACAAGTGCAGGGAGTAATATATGTGGAGTAACTATGATGAATACTAATGATATGCCTATTGTATATCCGCCAAGTTTTAAAACATTAGAGTTTATACCATTCAATATTAATGCACATTATTTAGACCCTAATCCAGATTCTACTCATATGGGAGAAACTAGAGAAACACGAATTAAAGAATATCATGTTTTTAATGAAACTAAGGTATTAGGACTAAGAGAAGGGAGTTGGTTAGAAGTAAATGGTGATTCTATAGTGTTGAAAGGAAATTTATCGGCAAGGTTATTTCAGAAAGATAAAGAACCAATAGAAATTGAAAATAATAAAGAAATAAACTAACATAAAAAAACCAGCTGTAAAGCTGGTTTTTCATCTTTAAATAGTTGTTTTTTATGATAAAGCACTTTCTTCATCACATGTATAAACCTGAGGGCAAGCTATTAATTGGTGGCAGTAAAAAGGTCCAGTAACTCTTCCTGCGCAATCACAACCACATTTACGAATGTCTTGGTCAAAAGAGATTCCTCCAGTTAAGTTTTTTTGCTCTTTACTAGTTAAAATTGTTGCTCCACTAATGTTTAATAAGTTTTTTTTCATAATTAATGAGGGACTTAAAAGTTTGTTTATAATTTTTCTAAAATTAGAAATTATAAATGAAAAAAAGTGTTTTTTTTAAGAAATTTTAAAAATCCCTATTTACAAAGACTTAGAATTTAAAATTGTAAAATGTCATGTTGACATATTTTAATCTATTGGCAGAATTATTGCTTAAATAAAGAGAAAATAAAAGAGACGATTTACAATGAGTAAAGATCAATATACTAAAGAAGACGAGTTAAAAGATAATATTGAAGCTGAGGCAAATCAAGAGGAAGTGGTTGAAAGTGAGGAGGCTGTTAAGAAAGAAGAACCAACTACAGAAGAGTTAATCCAAGTAGAAAAAGATAAATATTTACGTTTATTTGCTGAGTTTGAAAACTATAAAAAGAGAACTTCAAAAGAACGTATTGAGTTATTTAAAACGGCAAATCAAGAAGTAATGACAGTTTTACTGCCAATTTTAGATGATTTTGAAAGAGCGTTAACTCATATAGAAGACGATAAAGAAGCAGAAGAATTACGTAAAGGTGTATTGTTAATATATCAAAAGTTAGTTAAAACTTTAGAACAAAAAGGATTAACAGTAGTAGAAGTAAAGGCTGGAGATGATTTTGATGCAGAAGTACATCAGGCAATTACTCAAATTCCAGCACCATCTGATGATTTGAAAGGAAAAATTATCGATTGTGTAGAAAAAGGATATAAGTTAGGAGATAAAATTATCCGTCACCCAAAAGTGGTGGTTGGACAAGCGTAAACAAAATTACCAATTATCAGTTATCAATTGTTTTTGTTAATTGTTAATTGTCAATTGAATTAAAATGGCAAAACAAGATTACTACGAAGTATTAGGTGTTTCAAAATCAGCAACACAGTCTGAAATAAAGAAGGCGTACCGTAAAATGGCGATTAAATATCATCCAGATAAAAATCCAGATGATAAAAACGCTGAAGAAAAATTTAAATTATGTGCTGAGGCTTATGAAGTACTAAGTGATGAGAATAAGAAAGCTCGTTACGACCAGTATGGACATGCAGCATTTGAAGGTGGCCAAGGAGGTTTTGGTGGCGGAGGAATGAATATGGATGATATATTCAGTCAGTTCGGAGATATTTTCGGAGGTGCATTTGGAGGCGGCTTCGGTGGTTTCGGAGGTGGCGGACAACGTCAAGCTAGAGTTAAGGGAAGTAATTTACGTATTCGTGTAAAACTTACTTTAGAAGAAATTGCCAATGGAGTAGAAAAGAAGGTAAAAGTTAGAAGAAAGGTTCAAGCTGAAGGAGTAACTTACAAAACCTGTACTACTTGTAATGGTGCTGGACAACAAATGCGTGTTACCAATACTATTTTAGGTAGAATGCAAACAGCAACTACTTGTGGTACATGTCATGGAGCAGGAGAAATGATTGGTAGTAAACCAAATGGTTCAGATGCTCAAGGATTAATAGTAAAAGAAGAAACTGTTTCTATAAATATTCCTGAAGGAGTAACAGAAGGTGTCCAATTAAAAGTAGGAGGGAAAGGAAATGAAGCTCCTGGTAAAAATTCTATTTCAGGAGATTTATTAGTTCTAATTGAAGAAATTCCTCACGAAACTCTAAAAAGAGAAGGAAGTAATATTCACTACGATTTATATATAAACTTTTCAGAAGCTGTTTTAGGAGCGTCAAAAGAAGTTCAAACAGTAACAGGAAAAGTAAAGATTAAAATAGAAGCAGGTACACAATCTGGTAAAATTTTAAGATTAAAAGGTAAGGGATTACCAAGTATTGAAAGATATGGAAATGGAGATTTCTTAATTCATGTGAATGTATGGACGCCACAAGAGTTAACTAAAGAGCAACGTAAGTTTTTTGAGCAAATGCAAGAAGACGAGAACTTTAGCCCGAATCCACAAAAATCGGATAAATCATTTTTTGAGAAAGTAAAAGATATGTTTTCTTAAAAAAAAAGAAAAAATATTTTTTTTTTTTGAAAAACAATTTTATATTTGCAGTGTCTAGGAGACGTTCTAGACACTTTTTCTTTTTCATAGCAATTTTCCCACTCAAATTTTGAGTGGGTTTTTTATGAACTAAGACTAAAAAATCACAAAAATATATAAGCAGACCTATCTTATCGACTTATATTTAGTATAAGTAGGAAAGTCTGGACACCAAAGAGTAGCATAGCGGATAACATCCGTCCGGTGTAAACCGAGGACAAGTGCAACAGAAAGTATGTACAGGTAATGCTGTAGTGAAACCAGGT
Organism: uncultured Tenacibaculum sp.; assembly: GCF_947499065.1. Classification (GTDB taxonomy): domain Bacteria; phylum Bacteroidota; class Bacteroidia; order Flavobacteriales; family Flavobacteriaceae; genus Polaribacter. The sequence goes on from NZ_CANMMT010000004.1 coordinate 52,267, forward strand.
AAACTCTATGCGGTGCAATGCCATGTACATTAGAGCTCGAGCGTTACTCGCGCGATTCTAAGGGGTAGGCAGATTGATTTTACAAGTAATTGTAAAACTAGATAAATGATAAGGGCCTCGCTAGAGGAACAGAATCCAGCTTACTGGTCTGCTTTTTTTCTTATTTAGAATCATTATAACAATATTTTTTAACATCTAAAAAACAGTCAATTATCATATTCGTAATTTTAAGGAGATTAAAACTGCTTTTTTTTAGATTTTTCTCAAAAACTAGGTTTTTAATTAAGTAAATTTATTGTTTTTTGGGTTTTGTTGTTTATTTTTTAATCTCAGGCTAAAATTGTAGTTTTGCTAAGCCTAAAAATTAACAAAATAATTTATATAAAAACATAGCTATAAAAGTTGAAAAGCTTTTCAAAAAGCATTGCGTAGCTAGCTTTTATAAAAGAAAATTTACTAAGTAAAATAATTTAACTGTAAAGTAGTATATCTTTTCAAGTAGAATTTAACAAACTTATAAGTTTTCTTTAATTACTAAAAAATAAACCTTTTATGAACACGTATTCAGATTATCTTAAAGAGATTGAAGAAAGAAAAGGCCAAGGATTACATCCTAAGCCAATTGACGGAAGTGAATTATTAGAAGATATTATTTCGCAAATTAAAGATGTAAATAATGCACACCGTAAAGAGTCTCTTAACTTTTTTATTTATAATGTATTACCTGGTACTACTAGTGCTGCTGGCGTAAAAGCTAAATTTTTAAAAGAGATTATTTTAGGAGAATCTGTAGTGGAAGAAATTTCTATAGAGTTTGCTTTTGAGCAATTATCTCACATGAAAGGTGGACCATCAATAGCAGTTTTATTAGACTTAGCTTTAGGAAATGATGAAGAGATAGCAAAAGAAGCAGCTAAGGTATTAAAAACTCAAGTATTCTTATATGAAGCAGATACTGAGCGTTTAGAAGAAGCTATGAAATCTGGAAATGCAATAGCTAAAGAAATTATCGAAAGCTATGCACAAGCTGAGTTTTTTACAAAGTTACCAGAAATAGATGAAGAAATAGAGGTAGTTACATATGTAGCTGGTATAGGAGATATTTCTACAGATTTATTATCTCCAGGAGCAGATGCACATTCAAGATCAGATCGTGAGTTACACGGTCAGTGTATGTTTGAGCATAATAAAGAAATGCAACAAGAAGTATTGGCATTAAAAGAGCAACACCCAGATAAGCGTATTATGTTAATCGCTGAAAAAGGAACAATGGGAGTAGGGTCTTCAAGAATGTCAGGAGTAAATAATGTTGCATTATGGACAGGAGTTTCTTCAAGTCCTTATGTGCCATTTATCAATATAGCACCAGTAATTGCTGGAACTAATGGTATTGCACCAATTTTCTTAACTACTGTAGGTGTAACTGGTGGTATAGGAATTGATTTAAAAAACTGGGTGAAGAAAAAAGATGAAGAAGGAAACACAGTTTACGATGAAGATGGAGAGCCAGTATTAGAGCAAATGTACTCAGTTGAAACAGGAACAGTTTTAACAATCAATACAAAAACAAAGAAATTATATAACGGAGATCAGGAATTAAAAGATATCTCAACAGCTTTAACACCACAAAAAATGGAGTTTATCAAAGCAGGAGGTTCTTATGCAGTGGTTTTCGGTAAAAAATTACAAACATTTGCTTGTAAAGCTTTAGGAATTGATGTTCCTCAAGTGTATGCTGCATCTAAAGAAATCTCAATAGATGGACAAGGGTTAACTGCAGTAGAGAAAATATTTAATAAAAATGCTGTAGGAACAACTCCAGGAAAAACATTACATACAGGATCTAATGTTCGTGTTGAGGTTAATATTGTAGGTTCTCAAGATACTACAGGATTAATGACTTCTCAAGAATTAGAAATGATGGCAGCTACTGTTATCTCACCAATTGTAGATGCTGGTTACCAATCAGGATGTCATACAGCTTCAGTTTGGGATGACAAATCTAAAGCAAATATTCCTAGATTAATGAAGTTCATGAACGACTTTGGGTTAATCACGGCTCGTGACCCTAAAGGAAAGTATCATGCAATGACTGATGTTATTCACAAAGTGTTAAATGATATTGCTGTAGATGATTGGGATGTAATTATTGGAGGAGATTCTCACACTCGTATGTCTAAAGGAGTTGCTTTTGGTGCCGATTCAGGAACTGTAGCTTTAGCTTTAGCAACAGGAGAAGCTACTATGCCAATTCCAGATTCTGTAAAAGTTACTTTCAAAGGAGAGATGAGAAGTTTTATGGATTTCCGTGATGTAGTACATGCGACACAACAACAAATGTTAAAGCAATTCGGAGGAGAAAACGTATTCCAAGGAAGAATAATAGAGGTTCATATTGGTACCTTAACTTCAGATCAAGCGTTTACTTTTACTGACTGGACTGCGGAAATGAAAGCAAAAGCTTCTATCTGTATTTCAGAAGAAGAAACATTAATAGAATCTTTAGAAATTGCTAGAGAGCGTATCCAAATTATGATTGATAAAGGTATGGATAACGAAAAACAGGTTCTTAAAGGTTTAGTTGATAAAGCTAACAAGCGTATCAATGAATTAAAAACAGGAGAAAGACCAGCATTAAAGCCAGATGCAAATGCTAAGTATTATGCAGATGTTGTTATTGATTTAGATGAAATTGCTGAACCAATGATTGCAGATCCAGATGTACATAATGAAGATCCATCTAAACGTTATACTCACGATACTATTCGTCCGTTATCTTTTTATGAAGGAACAATGCCAGTAGATTTAGGTTTCGTAGGTTCTTGTATGGTACACAAAGGAGATATGCAGATTTTAGCACAAATGCTAAAAAATATTGAAGCACAAAAAGGAGAAGTAGAATTTAAAGCTCCTTTAGTAGTAGCTCCACCAACATATAATATTGTTGATGAATTAAAAGCAGAAGGTGATTGGGAAGTATTAGCTAAGTATGCTGGATTTGTATTTGACGATGATAACCCTAAAGGAGCAGCACGTACTAAATATGAAAACAAATTATATTTAGAGCGTCCAGGATGTAACCTTTGTATGGGGAACCAAGAAAAAGCAGAGCCAGGAGATACTGTAATGGCTACATCAACTCGTTTATTCCAAGGACGTGTTGTAAAAGATACAGCTGAGAAAAAAGGACAATCATTATTATCATCTACACCAGTAGTGGTATTATCAACTATTTTAGGAAGAACTCCTACTATGGAAGAATATGAAGCAGCAGTAGATGGTATAGTATTAACTAAATTTAAGCCATCACAAAAACAATTAGTAATGTAATTTATATTGTTTTTTATAATAAAAGAAAGTCCGAGTTTAAAGCTCGGACTTTTATTTTTTATACTGTTTTTATCAATTAATCAGATACTTCTATTTGTATTAATTATAGTGAAATCAATTCGATTACGTCATTTTTTCCTAACTTTAGACATGTAACAAAAAACTAAACAAACACATGGCTTTTGATATCGAAATGATTAAAAAGGTTTATAGTAAGTTTGAAGAGCGAGTTAATGCAGCAAAAAAACTTACAGGTAAACCATTAACACTTGCTGAAAAGATTTTATATACGCATTTATGGGATGGAAAAGCAACGACTATTTATAAAAGAGGAGTTGATTATGTAGATTTTGCACCAGATCGTATAGCATGTCAAGATGCAACAGCACAAATGGCCTTATTGCAGTTTATGCAAGCGGGAAAGAAAAAAGTAGCAGTACCTACTACAGTACATTGCGATCACTTAATTCAGGCAAAAGTAGGGGCTTCAGTAGATTTACAAACAGCGTTAAATAATTCAAACGAAGTATTTAATTTTTTAGAATCAGTTTCTAATAAATATGGAATTGGATTTTGGAAACCAGGAGCTGGAATTATTCACCAAGTAGTACTAGAGAATTATGCTTTCCCAGGGGGAATGATGATTGGTACCGATTCACATACCGTAAATGCTGGAGGGTTAGGAATGGTAGCAATTGGTGTTGGAGGTGCAGATGCAGTAGATGTTATGGCAGGAATGCCTTGGGAGTTAAAGTTTCCAAAATTAATAGGAGTAAAGTTAACAGGTAAGTTATCAGGTTGGACGGCTCCTAAAGATGTAATTTTAAAAGTAGCAGAAATCTTAACAGTAAAGGGAGGAACAGGGGCAATTGTAGAATACTTTGGTCCAGGTGCTACAGCTATGTCTTGTACAGGTAAGGGAACCATATGTAATATGGGAGCTGAAATAGGAGCAACTACTTCTACTTTTGGTTATGACGATTCTATGGAACGTTATTTACGTGCTACTGATAGAGATGATGTAGCAGACGCAGCAAATGCAATTAAAGAACATCTTACAGGTGATCCAGAGGTGTATGCAAACCCAGAAAAATATTTTGATCAGGTAATTGAAATTAATCTATCAGAATTAGGACCTTTATTAAATGGACCATTTACGCCAGATTTATCTACTTCAGTAGGTAAAGAAATGACAGAAAAAGCAACAGCTAATGATTGGCCATTGCAAGTAGAATGGGGGTTGATAGGTTCGTGTACAAATTCATCTTATGAAGATTTGTCTAGAGCATCATCTGTAGCACAACAAGCTTTGGATAAAGGATTAAAAACCAAGGCAGAATTTGGTATTAACCCAGGGTCAGAACAGGTTCGTTATACGGCTGAGAGAGATGGGATTCTACAAGTTTTCGAAAATTTAAATGCTAAAATTTTTACCAATGCATGCGGTCCATGTATAGGTCAATGGGGGCGTTATGAAGACCCAAAAAATGCACCTAAAAATTCTATAGTACACTCATTTAATAGAAATTTTGCAAAACGTGCCGATGGAAACCCGAATACGCATGCTTTTGTAGCTTCACCAGAATTAACAGCGGCTATTGCAATAGCAGGTCGTTTAGATTTTAATCCATTGACTGATAAATTAATCAATGAAAATGGAGAAGAAGTTATGTTAGATGAGCCTACAGGATGGGAATTACCACCAAAAGGATTTGAAGTAGATGATAACGGTTATTTAGAGCCTATAGAAGATGGAAGTGGGGTAGAAGTTGTGGTTAACCCAAATTCGGAACGTTTAGAGTTATTAACGCCATTTACACCTATAGGAGATGAAATTAAAGGCGCAAAATTATTAATCAAAGCTTTTGGAAAATGTACTACAGATCATATTTCTATGGCAGGGCCTTGGTTACGTTATCGTGGACATTTAGATAATATTTCAAATAACTGTTTAATTGGTGCCGTAAATGCCTATAACAAGCAAACAAACTTTGTAAAAAGTCAAATTACTGGAGAATATGATGCAGTACCTAAAACACAAAGAGCATATAAGGCAGCAGGAATTAAAACTATAGTTGTTGGTGATCACAATTATGGAGAAGGTTCTTCACGTGAGCATGCAGCTATGGAGCCTCGTCATTTGGGAGTTGTAGCTGTATTGGTAAAATCATTTGCTAGAATCCATGAAACAAACCTTAAAAAACAAGGAATGTTAGGACTAACATTTGCAAACGAATCTGACTATGATTTAATCCAAGAAGATGATACATTTAATTTCTTAGATTTACATGAGTTTGCTCCTGGTAAACCTTTAACTATAGAAGTGGTACATGCTGATGGTTCTAAAGATACAATTTTAGCAAATCACACTTATAATAAAGGACAAATAGAGTGGTATAAAGAAGGTTCAGCATTAAACTTAATAAAAAAGCAGAACGCTTAATTTTCTAAAAATCAAATATTTTATATAGAAAGTGCAGTTTTTAACTGCACTTTTTTATTTTTGGGATGAATGATAATTCTTAAACAATACTTTTGAAAAAAATTAAAATCCCTCATGCTTTAACTTTACTATTTGTTATCATAATATTGGTTTCTGCATTTACGCATATAATTCCAGCAGGAAAATTTGAAAGAGTTTTAGTGGAAGGAAGAAATAGAGTAATACCCAATTCATATGAGATAATTCAGAGTACACCCGTAAGTTTTTTCGATATTTTTAAAGCAATTCCTTTAGGTTTTAAAACGGCAGTAAATATAATTTTTATTGTTTTGGCAGGGGGAATTATGTTTGGTGTTATGGAAAAAACGCAGGCTATAGAGAATGCAGCAGGAACTTTAGTGAAGAAGTTAGGGGATGAAAAAAGGTATCTTATCGTATTTTTAATTACTTTTTTTTACGGTTTTCTTGGAGTTTTTGTAGGGTATGAACATAATATTGCTATGGTACCTCTAGCAGCAGTATTGAGTATAGCTATTGGAGGCGATTTAATTTTAGCAGCTGGTATTTCAGTGGCAGCAATTACCGTAGGTTTTGGATTATCACCCATAAACCCGTATACGGTAGGAATTGGTCATAAAATAGCAGAACTACCTTTATTCTCTGGAGCTATATTACGAACTATATTATGTTTACTATCGTTAGGAGCATTAGCATTTTATAATATTCGTTATTTAAAAAAAATAACTGATAACCCAGAAAAATCTTTAGGAAAAGGATTGGATGAAAACGGAATAAAATTATCCAAATCTATCTCAGAATATACAATTACTAAAAGTAATTACTTAGTTTTAAGTGTATTTGTTATTGGTTTAGGAATTATACTTTGGGGTGTATTTAAACACAGTTGGTATTTTACAGAACTTTCAGCAATATTTTTAATGATTGCAATAGGAAGTGGTTTGGTATCAAGAATGAACCCAACAACTTTTAGCGAAACAGTATTAGAATCAGTAGCAAAAGCAGCTCCAGGTGCTTTTATGGTAGGTTTTGCAACTACAATTAAAGTGTTAATGGATATGAGTAATATTAGCGATACCATATCTTTTGAAATGGCGAATTTATTACAGGGATTACCTCAGTTTTTTGCTGCGGTTGGTATGTCAATATCGCAAGGAGTAATTAACTTATTTATTCCTTCTGGTAGTGGACAAGCATTGGCAACACTTCCAGTAATGATTCCTTTAGGAGAAGTATTAGGGTTAACTAGGCAAACAACCATATTAGCATTTCAAATAGGAGACGGAGTAACCAATTTGGTAAATCCTACTTTGGGCGGACTCATAGCTATGCTAAGTATGTGCAGAGTTCCTTTAAACAGATGGTTTAAATTTATTTTGCCCTTGGTAATTATAATATTAGTACTTTCATGGACTATTTTAACTATTGCTACTTTTATAAATTATTAAAATGACAGCCAAAGAAATCTTAGCAAAACTTGTGAGTTTTGATGTATTGAGTAAACAAAATAATTTATCTATAGCCAATTGGATTAGCGACTATATTAACCAATACGGTGTAGAAACAGTATATGTATACAATGAAGAGAAAACACAAGCTTCGTTACATTGTAGAATAGGACCAGCTGTTGATGGAGGTATTATTTTATCAGGACATACCGATGTGGTACCAGTAAAAGGCCAACCATGGAATACCAATCCGTTTGAATTAATAGAAAAAGAAGGTAATTTATATGGAAGAGGAGCTTGCGATATGAAAGGATATATTGCTTGTTTTTTATCAGTATTACCTCAAATGGTAAAAGCCAACTTATCAATACCAATTTATTTTGCTATTTCTTATGATGAAGAAATAGGATGTTTAAGAGCGCCAGAATTAGCAGAACATATAAAATCCTATTATACAGAAAAACCTAAATATGCTATTATAGGAGAGCCCTCAATGATGCAACCAATTGTTGGACAAAAAGGAATTTTGTATGTCGAAACAAAAGTAAATGGAAGTCAAGGTCATAGTAGTAGAATAGAGAAGGAAGTAAGTGCTATTCATGAAAGTACTAGATTAATTCTTTGGTTAGAAAACAAAATGAAAGAATTATCGCAACAAAGTAGAAATGAATCATTTTTACCTCCACATTCAACAATGCATGTGGGGCAAATAAAAGGAGGAATAGCTACCAATGTTGTGGCAGGAAATACTACATTTCAATGGGATGTTCGTTCAATACCAGAAGATAGTATTATGGATATTGTAAACGATTATCAGAAGTATTGCAATGAACTTCAGAAAGAAAAAAGAAAACTTTTTCCAGAGTTTAAAATAGAAAATACGTTATTGCATCCTCCAGTTCCGGGACTTCAAACTAGCGAAGAGGCTTCTATAGTAAAACTTATTGCTGAGGTTACAGGAAATACCAAACCTAGTTATGTTGCCTATGCTACAGAAGCGGGGCAATTTGCAGAAGCAGGCTTTGAAAGTATTATTTGTGGACCAGGATCCATAGAGCAAGCACATAGAGCCAATGAATTTGTATCTATAGAACAATTAAGCCTTGGTGTTCAAATGATTGAAAATATTATAAAAAAGATTAGTCTTTAAAGCTCTGGATATTACCAGAGTTTTTTTGTAATGAATTTTAATCTTTTTCGACTTACACAAACAAATGCCTTAACTATGAGAGCTTTGTGGTACTTCGAGGAAGTTAATTTATTTAAAATACTATGCCCGCATAAATATTCGGAGTATAAGGCTGGACATGAGTTTAATTCCTACAAAAAAAGCGATTATATTTATTTTGAAGATGATGCAGCAACAAAGTTGTATTTAATTGATGAAGGGAAAGTAAAAATAGGATACTACACAGAAGAAGGAGAGGAAGTAATCAAAGCAATATTAACCAAAGGAGAACTGTTTGGTGAAAAAGCAATTTTAGGAATTGAAAAAAGAAATGAGTTTGCACAGTCTATAGATAATCAAACACTTATATGTCCTGTAGCTAAAGATACGATGCACGATTTAATGAGAGACAATGCATCTGTAAGCTTTAAGATATATAAGTTTATAGGATTGCGAATGAAAAAGCTAGAAAGAAGATTGCAATTACTTTTATTTAAAGATACTAAAACAAGATTATTAGAATTCTTCAAAGACCTTTGTGAAGATTATGGATATGAATGTCCAGATAATGGAGATCACGTAATAAAACATCCATATAGTCAAAAAGATATAGCCACTTTAATAGGTACTTCACGTCAGACATTAAACTCAATTATGAATGAGTTAAAACAAGACAATGTCATAGAATTTAATAGAAAAGAGTTAAGACTTCGAAAAAATATAGCCTAAGTGTCAGCTAGCTGACATTTTAAAAAAAATGTAGGCTATAACTTTGTTTTTGTAAAATTTAAAATACAAAAACAATGAGAAAAATAATAATGAGCCTAGCGGCATTAAGCATCGTAACTTTTACTTCTTGTAGCGACGATAATGATAATGTTGCAACGACAAAAACAGTAACTCAAACGTTTCAAAACTTACCAGATTTAGGAGCTAATTATGTATATGAAGGATGGCTAATTGTAGGAACTGAAAAAATTTCTACAGGAAGATTTTCTCATACAGAAGGAGCAAGCCATACAAGTGGTTCAATAGATATTACAAAAGTAAATACAGCTACAGAGTATGTGCTTACTATTGAATCTGCAAATGAAACAGGAGCAGATTTATCTTCACCAAGTGGATGGATTTTCTCAAAAGGAGCTTTTACTAACACTACGGCAACACCCTCAACAAATGATGCTTTATATAGTGGGTCAAGTAATTTAGAAACGGCAACTGGACAAGCTTTCTTAAAAGCACCTTCAGTTGGAACAGTAGGATCAGATGCTAACGGAATTTGGTTTATAGATGCTTTACCTCCAACAACAGGTGGATTTACTAATTTACCAACTTTAGGTAACGGATGGATTTATGAAGGATGGGTTGTTGTAAATGACAATTCAGGTAATCCAACACCAGTATCAACAGGAAGATTCTCAGATCCTAATATGGCAGATATAAGCTTTTTTGGAGCGGCAAATAACAATGAATTTAAAGGACCAAATGGTGTACCACCTTTCCCTGGTGAAGATTATATCGTAGACCCTAATAATAGATACCCTAATGTGACTTTCCCTATCGATTTAACGAATGCAACAGTAGTTATTTCTATTGAGCCAACAACTAATGATGCACAAGCACCATTTGGTTTAAAACCTTTTGTTCAAGCTTTAAGTAATCAAGCCGTATCTACTGCGTTTACAGTAGCAAATACATATGCTGGTAAAGCAATTTCTGGTACAGTTACTAGATAATTATAAATTTTATATGGATTTTCTAATTTGTTCGGAAATTCAGATATTTGAACCGCCTTATAAAAGGCGGTTTTTTTTATGAAATACAGACAACTTACTAAGGAACAATTTGAAGGATTACACGAAGAGTTTGCACGTTTTTTAGCATCACAAAGCATTGATGCCAAAGAATGGAAACAATTAAAAGAAGAAAAACCACACGTAGCTGAAGACGAAATGAATGTTTTTAGTGATGTTGTTTGGGACGATGTACTTACGAGAACCGAGTATTTAGAGCACTTTTCTTCTAAGGTTGTTAATTTATTTAAATGCGATGAGGAAGAAATGCATCGTATTGTAATAAAAATCGATAAAGATATTAATGTATTAGAGCAAGAAGGATTTGAATGGTTGATGAAAAATCCTAATGATGAGAAGATTGAGTTTTTTACAGGAACTAAAAAATATACAAACGAGAGAAATCCTGAAATTTTCGATTTAATAGAAAAAGGAAGTGCTATATCGAAAGGGGAGTTGTTTGAGTATTTTAATAAACTAGTTTCAAAAATCTAAGAGAATCCTTAAAAATTAATAGGTAACTTTATTTCCATTAATAAATGTTTGAAGGCATTTAATGGTATGTAGTTTCTCTGTCTTTACTGAATAAGGATTTTTATCAAGAACAATAAAATCGGCATACTTTCCTTTTTCTAAAGAGCCAATTTTGTCTTCTTTGTGTATTTGATATGCGGCATTTATAGTTAAGGTTTTTATAGCGTCAAGAAGATTTAATCGTTCGTTGCCACCAATTAAACTATCTTTTTTGGTTTTTCTTTCAATTGCTGTTTGAATTAACCTAAAAGGATTACTTTCAAACATGGGTTGATCAGCATGTAACGTACTTACTATACCGGTGTTTAAAGCAGATTTGACAGGTAATATTTTAGAAGTCCTTTCTTCACCTAAAATAGAGGTATTTAAAGCATCTCCATAATAGAGTAAATGGTTTATGTGAAAACTAGGAAATAGGTTTAGTTTTTTTATTCTTAATAATTCTTTTTCAGGTAAAAGTAAACAATGTTCTAAGCGATGTCTAGAATTTTTAAAATCTAATTCTTTATCAAGTTCTTCAAAAGCATTAATTACTTCAGTATTTGCAGCATCACCCTGAGCATGAATAGCTATTTGCCATCCATTATTATGGTATTTTGTAATAAACTCTTTCAATTCATCATTATCAATCAAAGCTTTTCCTTTAGAGTTAGTAGGAATGTGTAATTTGTTTTCAGTTAAGTCAGAGGTTAAATAAGGTTCATTAATATACATAGAACCTGTATATGGAGAACCATCATACCAGTGTTTAATTCCTATGATATCATAAAAATCGTTAGCCTTTCCTTTTGTTTCTGGTAAAATATAAGTCATATCATGACGTACATAAATAAAATGACGAGGAGTAGGTTTTCTTTTTGGTAATTGACCAATTAAAGCTAAAAAGTTACCTAATAAACTTGGTGTTTTATCAGATAAATGCTTCATTAAAATAAGTGGTTTGCTATCATTAATAGTTAAACCTGTAGAAACAATAGTTGTATTTCCATTTTTAGCATAATTCAACATTGTTTTTTCTGAAGAACTACTTAATACTTTAGGAGTTAGAACTTCTTTTTTTAATTTTTCTATAAAAGGTTTGAAAGCTTCTTGTTCAACAATAAGGCCTGTTAAATTTCCTTTAGCATCTTTTTCGTAATAACTGTTTTTTGAAGGATTAGCAGTATTTTGGGTAATAGCTACACTTTCTAAGGCTTTAGAATTAACCCAATAACTATGTAAACTTTGACTAAAAATAATTACAGGATTGTTTGGAGTAATTTTATCTAAGTATTGTAATGTTGGAGTTTTTAAATCGCTAACTAAAACAGGGTCTAAACCTTTAAAAATAAGCCATTCGTTTTTAGAAACTTTTGAGGCACATTTTTCAAAATATTTCCATACTTCTGCATTATTTTTATGTTTAAATCCAGATAAGTCATACATATTTTGAAAAAACATAGATAAAGCAAAATGAGTATGAGGATCAATAAAACCAGGCATTATGGTTGCTCCTTTAAGATTTATTTTTTGTAAATCTTCATTTTTGAACTCAGGAAAATTTTTAAGTTCTCCAATTTCTTCAATTATACCATCAGTAACTAGCATGGCATTTGCAGTAGGTTGTTGATTATTAACCGTAATTATATTAGCATTATAATAAAGCGTTGGAGGTGCCTTTTTAAAATCTTGCTTTGATAATATCCATCCAGAAATTAAAAATAGAAGAATAAGGCTTAATAGAATTTTCTTTTTCATGGATGAGAAATCTTAGTGTTTTTATATTAAATGCTTTATTAGTTTATTGGTTCCTAAACTAGCAACGTCTTTAATAATCGTTAAGTTATTCATTGAGTTGCTACTCATCGCAGGTTTTGGATCTATAAAATAAATAGGAGTATTTTCAGGAGCATAATCAATTAAACTAGCTGCTGGATACACCTGCATTGATGTACCAATTATAACGAGAATATCAGCTTGTAAAGTAATTTCAACAGCTTTTTCAAGCATAGGAACTTCTTCTCCAAACCATACTATATGGGGGCGTAATTGAGAATTTTGTTCGCATAAGCTACCTAAGATAATATCAGAATCCCAATTATAAACTAGGTGTTCATGTGCTGTACTTCTAGCTTTTAAAAGTTCTCCGTGTAAATGTAAAACATTAGAGCTTCCAGCGCGTTCATGCAAATCATCAACATTTTGAGTAATAATATCTACCTGAAAATGTTCTTCTAGCTTTACTAAATTAAAGTGAGCTTCGTTTGGGCTAACTTCCAATAATTGTTTTCTACGTTGATTGTAAAAGTCTAATACCAATTCAGGATTTGCACGAAAACCTTCTGGTGAAGCCACTTCATAAATATCATGTCCTTCCCATAGTCCATCAGCATCTCTAAATGTTTTAATTCCGCTTTCGGCACTAATACCAGCACCAGTTAACACTACTAATCTTTTTTTCATGAGACTAAAATATGAAATTTCGATTACTAGTAGCTAGTGAGATGAATCAAAGGTTTTTGATCTACTTAGAAAGTTTTTATGGTTGGATAAAGTATAAAAACCAAGTTAGTTTATAACGTTATGAAATGTTTTCCTTTTTTACATGAGAGACTTTACTCATTAAAAAGAGATGTACACTCATTTTTAATATTATTTTTCAAGTTAAATGCTGAGTTTTATCTGAAATTTAATGCATCTACTATGAAAAAAGTACTACTAATAAGCCTGCTATTATTTAGCTTTAGTGTTTTTACACAAAAAATACCTAAAATAACTTTAAAAGATTCTGGAGAACTAAAATTATCTAGTCTAAAAGTAAATGTTAGTATTACGGGTAATTTTGCTACTACTACTTATGATATGGAGTTTTATAATGGACTAGATAGAACACTTGAAGGGGAGTTAGTATTTCCTTTAGGAGAAGGACAATCAGTATATAAGTTTGCAATGGATTTTAATGGGGAATTAAGAGAGGCAGTAGTTATTGAAAAAGAACTAGCTAGAGTTGCTTATGAAACTACAGTTAGACAAAATATTGACCCAGCGCTTTTAGAAAAGACATCAGGTAATAATTACAAAGCAAGAGTATATCCAATTTTGCCTAAGAAAAATAAAAGAGTTGTTTTAACATATGAAGAAGAACTATCAACAGTTAATGATAAATTAGTATTTGAGTTACCAATAGGAATTAAGGAACTTATAGAGGAGTTCTCTTTAGACGTTTTTATTTCTGGAATAACAAATAAACCAACTATTAAAAGTGAGTTTTCTAAATATATCCATTTTATTAAAAAAGAAAATGGAATGAGTGCATCTTTAAATGAAAAGAATGTAATTCCTCGAAAACCAATTAAAATAGAGATAAAAAGAAATTTAAAATCAGAAAAGACACTAACTTACTTAGATTATTTTTATAGTTTAATTCCTTTAAAAAAAGAATCAAGAAATAAACAGAAACCAAAAAGGTTAAGTATTCTTTGGGATACATCTTTTTCAATGAGAAATAAAGATTTGAATAAAGAAGTAAAACTTTTGGATATGTATTTTAACTATTTACAAAATATAGAAGTTGAGTTTGTTTCTTTTAGTAATGCAATAAATAAAAAAGAAAAATTTGTTATAACTAATGGTGAATGGAGTAATCTTAAAAAGGAAATACAATCTCTAACTTATGATGGAGGAACTAATTTAGAAATATTAAAGACTCTAAAATTAAAATCAGACGAAATACTTTTATTTTCTGATGGGCTAGTAAATTTAGGAAATATAAAAGAGATTAAGAAAAAAACAATTTATACAATTAATTCATTACAGTCTGCAAATCATTTTCTATTAAATAAAATTGCTACAAATCAAGGAGGTGTATATGTAAATTTAGGAAAACTTAATAGTGAAGAAGCAAATAGATTTTTAAAACAAGAAGTGTTACAATTCTTAGGGGTTAAAAGCTCTGCCAATATTGAAGAGGTGTATCCAAAAGATAGAGTAAATGTTACAGGTGACTTTATAATTTCTGGAAGATTTAAAGAGAACCCTTCAATAGAATTGAAGTTTGGATATCAAGGAAAAGTCTCAAAAATAGTAACTCTCAATTTAAAAGATTCTCAAAAATCAAATAATGTTAAGAGACTTTGGGCAAAAGAGAAATTGAAGTATTTAAATAATGAAAAAGAAGAAAACAAAAAGAAAATAGTTTCTTTAGCAAAGCAGTATCATTTGATAACAGATTATACTTCAATGTTAATTTTAGATAGAATTGAAGATTATGTTAAATATGGTATAGAGCCACCAAAAGAGTTAAGGTTACGTTATAAAGAGTTATTAAAAGAGAAAGAGGAGACTCAAGTTTTAGAGGAAGAGGATATTAAAGATAGAAAAGAAGAACTTTTTGATCAATATGAAGAAATTAGAGATTGGTACGAATTAACTTACCCAAAGAAAGTTAGGAAAAAGAAAATTAGAATGTCTCAAACGTCAAGAGTTATAAATACTAGTACAAATGAAGTAAATACTACAATTAATACTAGAACTAATGATAGTCATGTAGATGTGCCCACAACTGATATAGATTATTCTAAAAAAGTTGTTAAAGGTATTGTAAGTGATTCATCTGGTGCTTTACCAGGAGCTACTGTAATAGTTAAAGGAAATACTAGAGGAGTTGAAACCGATTTTGATGGTAATTATACTTTAAATGTAGAAGTTGGTGAGGTTTTAGTTTATTCTTTTGTTGGATATTCAACCAAAGAGGTTGTTGTAAATAGTAATAATGTTGTAAATGTAAAACTAGAAGAAGATAACGTACTTGAAGAGGTTGTTGTTGTGGCTTATGGGGTAAAAAAAGAGTCAAAATCTGTAAGTAGTAGTGTAATAGAATCTTTAATAGGTAAATCTTCGGGAGTAAAGATTTCTCAAAATAATGAGGAAGACGCAAACGTTTCTATAAAAGAAAATAATTTATTGAGTCAAAATGACCCAATGTATATAATTGATGGAATTCCAGTAGAAAAGAGTTTTGTTGAAAAATTAAATTCCAAAGAGATTGAGACTATAGAAGTAATAAAGCCTTTTAATGCAACAAAACTTTATGGAGCAAAAGCAAGAAATGGCATTATAATCTATATAACCAAAGAAGGAAAAGAAATTAATGAAAAAGAAATTGATAAATTAAACTCATTGATAGAAGAAAGAATAGAATTAAAAGCTTGGAATCCAAAGACTCCATATCTAAATGTTCTAAAAAGTGAAGCTTCAGTTTTATCTGCTTATAAAAAGTATCTAGAAATTAGAGATGATTATTCTAATAGTCCAATGTTTTATATTGATGTAGCTGATTTTTTTAATCAAAAGGGAGAAAAAGAAGTAGCAATTAGAGTTCTGACTAATTTAATAGAGATTGAATTAGATAATTATGAGCTTATAAAAGCATTGGCATATAAGTTAGAGTATTTTAAAGAATATGATTTAGCAAAGCAAATTTATAAGAAAGTACTAGAGTTGAGACCCGAAGAGCCACAGTCATACAGAGATTTGGCATTGATGTATGAATTAACAGGTGATTATCAAGATAGTTTTAATTTATTATATAAGATTTATAAAGGAGAACTTTTAGAAAAAGATATAGACAAACGGTTTGATGGTATAGAAACTGTTGTTTTTGTAGAACTTACAAAATTAGTTTCTAAGTATGGAAATAAATTAAAGTTGAGTAAATATCAGAGAAAGCTTTTTAAATCAATACCGGTAGATATACGAATAGTTGTTGATTGGAATCATAATGATACTGATCTTGATTTATGGGTTATTGATCCAAACGGAGAAAAAGCATATTATAAGAACAGGGAAACATTAATTGGAGGAAGAATGTCAATTGATATGATTGAAGGTTATGGACCAGAGGAATTTATGCTCAAAAAAGCTATTAAAGGAAAATATAAAATTATGGTTAATTATTATGCTGATAATGTTCAAAAAATATCTGGACCTACTATTTTAAAATTGAATGTATATAAGAATTATGGAAGGAGAAATGAAGAAAAACAAATAGTTATTGTGAAATTAGATAAACAAGAGGGAGATATTGAGATAGGGAATTTAACTTTTTAAAATAATTTAGAGTTCTTTATTAATTTTCGTAGCGATTTTAAAACCTCAATTATTGAAATGATTCTTTTATAAGGGACTAGAATATGAAATTTTAGTATGTTTGCTGTATGATTGATGAAGGATTGTTAGCTTATTTAGAAGACTATATTACTGAAAAAAGAAAGGATACTTTTCATAGAGTATTAAATGAAAGAACTCGTCATTTTGCAGTGGTTTTAGAGGATATTTATCAACCTCATAATGCAAGCGCAGTAGTGAGAAGTTGTGATATTTTTGGAGTTCAAGATGTATATGCTATTGAAAATAAATTTACCAATAAAGTTTCTAGACATGTAGCCAAAGGAAGTCAGAAATGGTTAAATATTAATCGTTTTAAAGAAGATGGAGATAATACTAAGGCGTGTTTAGAAGATTTAAGAGGTAAGGGATATCAAATAATAGGAACTACACCACATACAGATTCATGTGTACTGGCCGATTTTGATGTAACTAAAAAAACAGCTTTTGTTTTTGGAGCAGAAAAAGATGGGATTTCTGATTATATAAAACAAGAAGCCGATGGTTTTTTAAAAATTCCAATGGTAGGTTTTACAGAAAGTTTAAACATATCTGTTGCAGCAGCTATTATTTTAAATGATGTTACTTCTCGTTTACGAAAAACAAAAGTAGACTGGCAATTAACTCCAGAAGAGCAAAAGGTCTTATACTTTGAATGGATAAAAAACACAATTAAGAATCCTGATAAGTTAATTGAATATTATAAAAACGAAATTAGTTTGAAGAAATAATTTTTAAAACTAATTCTTTGGTTAATGGTTGTCCATTAGCCATTTTTTTGATGTTATCGAAAGTAAAAACAAAATCACAACCGTTTTTGTATTCAGAGCATCCATAAGCCGATTTACCTTTTAAAACAGTCCCTTTTTTACACTTCGGGCATGTAATTTTATCACTATCGTTTTGAGAAGTTTGTTTAGGAGCAGAAGTTCCTTTCTTTGGTTCTAATTTTAATTTAAAATCATCATCAAAACGAACCAAGCCTTCAACTTTTTCATCGCCTTGCTTAAAACCTTTTAAATTAGTAGTACAACCTTTGTCAATTAAACGAATAAGTTGAGTTTCAGAAATCTTTTTACCTAAAAACTGGAAGGCTAAAACAAAATCACATCCGTTTTTATAATTAGAACATCCAAAAGCTGAGTTTCCTTTTAGTAGTTGACCTTTTTTACACTTTGGACATTCTTTTCCTGCAACTTCTTTCTTTTTAGAAGCTTTTTTCGGTTTTGTAGTTGTGGTCTTAACTGTGGTTTCAGCAGATAAACGAGCAGTTTTTTTACTTGATCGTACTTCATATACTAAAGTATCTACCATTCGCTTCATCTCTTTTATAAAGTGAGAAGCATTATATTCACCACGTTCAATTTCTTTTAAACGTTTTTCCCAAAGACCAGTTAATTCAGCAGATTTTAATAATTCATTATCAATCAAATTAATCAAATCTATACCTGTTTGGGTTGGAATAATTAACTTCTTTTGACGTTCTATGTATTTTCGTCTGAATAATGTTTCGATAATACTAGCGCGAGTAGACGGGCGACCAATTCCATTTTCTTTCATTAAGTCACGCATTTCTTCATCATCCACTTGTTTACCAGCTGTTTCCATAGCTCGTAATAAACTTGCTTCTGTATAATTTCGAGGTGGTTTGGTCTCTTTTTCTAAGAAAGACGGTTCGTGTGGACCTTTTTCACCTTTTTCAAAAGTAGGTAACACATCTTTCTCTTCATTTTTCTTAGTATCTATACCAAATTCAAAAACTTCACGCCAACCTTTGGTCAAAATTTCTTTTCCAGAAGTTCTAAAAGGAACTTTGTCAGCTTCTCCTTTTACTTCCGTTTTTGCAATATCACTATCAGGATAAAAAACAGCAATAAATCTACGAGCAATTATATCGTACACTTGTTGTTGATTATACTGTAAATTGATTTCTATTCCTGTAGGAATGATAGCATGGTGATCTGTAACTTTTTTATCGTTAAATACTTTGGTCGATTTACGAATTTTCTTTCCTAATAAAGGTTGTGTTAAACTTGCAAATTGCTTTAACCCTTTTAAAATATTAGGAACTTTAGGATAAATATCATTTGGTAAGAAAGTAGTATCTACTCTAGGGTAGGTAACTACTTTCATTTCATATAATTTTTGAACTATTTTTAAAGTTTCATCAGCAGAGAAACCAAATTTATTATTACAATATACTTGTAATCCAGTTAAGTCAAATAACTTAGGAGCATATTCTTTTCCTTTCTTTTTGGTTACAGATGTTATTTCAAAATCAGCTTCTTTTACCTTGTTAGCAAAAGCTTCACCATCTTCCTTTTTTAAAAAACGACCTTCTTCACAGCTAAAAAGTGTGTTTCTATATAAGGTTTGAAGTTCCCAATAAGGTTGAGGTTTAAAATTCTGAATTTCCTTAAATCGATTAACCAACATGGCTAGGGTAGGAGTTTGTACTCTACCTATGGAAAGCACTTGCTTGTAACCTCCAAACTTTACTGTGTATAATCGAGTAGCATTTAACCCCAGTAACCAATCACCTATAGCACGGGAAAAACCTGCATAATATAGATTGTTGTAATCGTCGTTATTTTTTAGATTTTCAAAACCTTCTTTAATAGCTTCTTCAGTTAAGGAAGAAATCCATAATCGTTGAATTTCACCGGTATAACCTGCTTGATTAATAACCCATCTTTGAATCAATTCTCCTTCTTGCCCAGCATCCCCACAGTTGATAACTACATCAGCTCTTTCAAATAATCCTTTAACAATATTAAACTGTTTTTGAATACCAGAATCTTCCGTTACTTTAGTGTCAAATTTATCTGGAAGCATGGGTAAATTATTTAAATCCCAGCTTTTCCAGTGAGGTTTGTAGTCTTTGGGTTCTAAAAGTGTACATAAATGACCGAATGTATAAGTAACCGCATAGCCATTACCTTCGAAATATCCATCTCGTTTGGTATTGGCTCCTAAGATATTAGCAATTTCACGGGCTACACTTGGCTTTTCGGCGATACAAACTTTCATTAATATAGTTTAGAAATTCGAAATTAATAAAATATTTATGAAAGTAAGAAAAGGATTTTAGATATGTTTTTGTTTAGCAAATAGTGCTAATCTTTAACACATCGACAAGACAAAGCCATGTTGGTATTATTGTTTTTGTCTTCCCATTTATTAACAAAAGTTTTTCCACTAAACATAAATCGAGCAGTAGCTATATTATTTTGGGTTGATGACCAAAATGCTGCTGCAAATCCTAAACCTTCAAAACCTTTTGGAAGCCCTGTTTTTCCTGTATCAAAATAACCAGCAGGAAGTACATTGAATTTAAGTTTGTTGGTGTTATTAGTTTCATTATTCCAATGCTCTACGCTTCTCAAATGTATAGCATGTTCACCACGCCAACCACCTTTGCTAATAAAAGAAGAAGGCATTCCGTGAGCTATTTCTAATTCGTCCCATTCTTTATCAGAAGGAATATACCAGCCTTTTGGACAAGCATCTTTTAATGAATTTAAGTTATATAATCGACCATAAGCTCTAGAAGGATTGTTAGGGTTTATCATAGAGCCAGAAGAGTTGTAACGTAAATTTTCCGCCATCCATGTTTTGTTTGCAATTCGAACAGTTTTGTAAGTCTCACCATCTCTTGAATCTGTCAGATTACTTTGAACTATTAGAGTCTTTGGTTTAGGTGGGGTATTAGCTTTTTGCTTTTTGTTTGTACAATTAAAAAAAACAATAAGTAGAAAGGTATATAGAAATAAATTGATGTTATATTTATATAATTTAGTCATTGATTTTTGTTAACGATTCAATATCCCAAGTTTTGATAGTTCCATCATAAGAAGCACTTATCAAAGTATTTGAATTTAAAGTTTCTACGGATTGAACAAAATTTAAGTGTTTAAATGTGGATATTAGATTACCTTTTAAGTTCCATATTTTAACTGAATTATCTTCTCCTCCAGAAGCAATATAATTATTATTTAAAATTTTTATAGACCTAATGGTTTCGGAATGTGCTTGGAATGTTTTTATACTAGAAAGACTAAAATCATTTTTTAAAGTTCTAATAGTAATTTCACCATTTAAATTTCCACTAATTAATTGTTTTGTGTGATTATTAAATGTGATACTAATAATTGGAGAAGTTTCATGAAAAGTATATATAGATTTTTCGTTATTAATATTCCAAATTTTAATAGAACAATCTTCAGAGCATGAAGCAAGAGTATAGTTGTTGATTTTTGTTGTTTGCCAAACCCAATTGCTATGTTCATCAAAAGTTTTTAGAACCCTACCATTAAGTTTTACTATTTTGATAGTGTTATCACCACTACTAGATACAAATGTATTATTTGTTAAGCGGCACAATGAAAGAATAACAGCCGAATGAATTTTAATTTTATTTAGTATTTTATAATTTTTCCAAACAATTATTTGTTTATCTCTAGAACCAGAAATAAAAATATTGTTATTTATTTTTTCAATACATAAAACAGAATTTAGATGGCCTTTTAAAGAAGTTTTTAGTTTTCCTAAGTTAGTCCAAACTCTTATTTCTTTATCTCGACCACCGCTCAAAATAATTTCATCATTATTTTTTAATAAAGACCAAATATAACCTAGGTGCCCAAAAAATGGTTGTAAGTTTTTGTTTTCCTTTTTTTTGGAATATAGAATATCACTCCTTAAAACAAATTTTTCACCTTGTGTTAATATTTCGCCTTCGTGCCAAACATTATGGTCAAAAACAATCAAATCTCCCTGTTTAGGGATATATGATGCCCAAACTTTATTTGTGCTTTTAGTTTCGAAAAATAAGGTTTTACCTCCTTTGAATTCAGTTGCATCATTTAAATAGATCATAAATGTTAACTTTGATTGAGTTACATAATCTTCATAATGAATACCATCGAGGTGTCTTTTAAAATACTGATTGCTTGAGTACTTACAAAACCTAAGTCTATTGTTTAATTTTTTTAAATGCCAAATTCCATTTTCTGATTCAATGCTAGAGTTGATTTCTAAGGTTTTTGGTAAAAAAGGCTTTACCTGTTTGAAAAGATAACTAGATAAATCATTATCATTAATTACAGTTCTTTCATTATTCCTATAATGTGTAGGGTAGTTTGTGATAGCTTCTTGAAAAGAACTTTTAATATTGTTATTTAAAAACTTTTTGCATTCAGCTTTAGAAAAAAGAGAAGGAACTACAAAACAGATAAGGTCTGAATCTGGTAAAATATTTTGCGTTTTTAAGTTTGTCAAAGTGAACTGATTTTTACCCAATTCTAGTTCCGTTTTTAATATTTCTTTCAGGAGCAATAAGAGTAACTTCTTTGTTGTCACCAATACCACCTAAAACTAAACATTCACTCATCATATTTGCAATTTGCTTTTTAGGAAAGTTAACAACGGCAATAATTTGATTTCCTATTAACTCCTCTGGAGTGTATAACTTAGTGATTTGTGCAGAGGTTTTTTTAATACCAAATTCTCCAAAATCAATTTGCATTTTATAAGCAGGATTTTTTACTTCTTTAAATTCTTCAGCACTGATAATTGTTCCGATTCGCATTTCAACTTTAGTAAAATCATCCCAAGTTAAAGTGTTAGTTATTTCTTTCATAGTTATTTATTTAATAGTCTATTTGCAGCAGCAAAAGGTGTTGTTTTTCCATTTTCTAATTTGATAAGCTCATTATTTAATAATTCTTTAATAGCAGAATTGTTATAGAAATTATCTTTTAATTGCTGGTTTATGGTTTCCAATAACCAATACCTGTTTTGAGCATTTCGTTTCGTGTCAAAGTAATTACTTTCTATTGCAGCACTTATATATTCATTAATCATTTGATATACATTATCAACTCCTTTGTTGTGAAGCGCACTAGCTAGTAAAACTTTAGGTTGCCATCCGCTATCTTTAGGTGGATATAAATGTAACGCTCTATTAAACTCAACTTTAGCAATCTTAGCGTTTTTCTCATTACCACTATCAGCTTTGTTGATTACAATAGCATCAGCCATTTCAATAATTCCACGTTTAATACCTTGTAGTTCATCACCAGCACCAGCAAGTTTTAAGAGTAAGAAAAAATCTGTCATTGAGTGTACCGCAGTTTCAGATTGACCAACTCCAACGGTTTCAATAATAATGGTGTCAAATCCAGCGGCCTCACATAAAATAATACTTTCACGAGTTTTTTGAGCTACACCACCTAGAGAAGTACCAGAAGGAGAAGGTCTGATAAATGCATTTTCATCAGTAACTAATTGTTCCATTCGAGTTTTATCTCCTAAAATACTTCCTTTGTTAATAGAACTACTAGGATCAACAGCTAAAACGGCTACTTTTTTTCCTAAAGAAGTAAGGTGTTTTCCTAAAGCTTCAATAAAAGTACTCTTACCAACTCCAGGTACACCAGTAATACCTATTCTAACAGATTTATTGGCATGAGGTAAACAAGCTTCTAAAATTTCGTTAGCTTGTTTTTGATGTTTATTATTTGTGCTTTCAACTAAAGTAATTGCTCTACTTAAAAAAGGAATATTACCCGCTAAAATATGATTTACGAATTCTAGAGTTGTAGTTCTTTTTTTTCTGTTTAATTTTATTTTTTCAGCAGAAGATTTACTGGTTGTTTCTGGTTGAGAAACACCATCTTTTTCAGAAAGAGCAGATTTGTTTTTGTCAGTCATATCAAGTGAAAACGAAATAATAATGTAAATTTAGAAATAAAATTTAGCAAAAATGCAACACTAGGAAAAAAGTATCGTCTTTAGTATAAGAAATCAAAAATGAAACCAACTAAACAGCTACATCAATCGGTAATAGATGCATGTAAAAACAACGATGCAAAAGCACAAATGCAATTGTATGATTTGTATTGCGAAGCTATGCATACAATTGCAAGTCGTTATGTAAAAGATGCTTATGTAGCTGAAGATATAATGCAAGAGGCATTTATAAAAGCGTTTAAAAATATTCAATATTATAAAGAGGAAGTCGCTTTTGGAGCTTGGTTAAAAAAAATTGTAATTAATCAGAGTATAGATTGGTTAAAGAAAAAGAAAGTAGAGTTGATTTCTATTAATGATGAAGTAACTACAATGATAGATGATGATAATGAGGATTGGAATGTGGCAGCTACAATATCATATCAACAAATAGTAAGTTGTATAGAAAAATTAAAAGAAAAGTATAGAGTTGTATTAACCTTGTTCTTGTTAGAAGGTTATGATCATAGAGAGATTTCACAAATATTAGGAATTTCAGAAGTAACCTCTAGAACACACTTGTTAAGAGGTAAGAAAAAAGTACAAGAACAATTAAAAGCAGTACACCATGTCTAAAAAAGATATTAGAGAAATATTAAAAGAAGATGTTGAGAAACGAGCTGAATTGTCAGCAAATCATAGAATGCGTTTTCAACAGAGGTTGATGGAAGAGTTGCATGAGAAACCATCAAAGAAAAAGTCATATCAATGGCTATATGTTGCAGCATCTATAGTTGTACTTTTAGGTTTAGGAATTAAATTTTATCCTATTGGAGGAGTTGAAATAGTTGAATCTACTGTTGTTGAAAAGCCTAATCCTTTAGATAATCAAATTAGTTTAGGAAATGTATCTCCTGAGTTAAAAACCTTAGAAACATATTACGTAAATACGATAAACTACGAATTAAGTCAGTTAGAATTAACTGAAGATAATAAAGAATTATTTGATGGTTATTTATCTAAAATAGGAGAATTAACCAAAGAATATAAGTCGTTAACCGAAGAGCTCAATAAAAAAGGAGTTAACGATGATACTATCAATGCATTGATTGGAAATCTGCAATTGCGTTTACAGCTGTTAAAACGTATGCAAAAACAATTAAAAGAATTTAAAAATCCAACTCAAAATGACATTCAAACGATTTAAAATAAGTGCTTTAGTTTTACTGCTAACTACGGCAGTATCTGCACAGAAATACAATAAGAAATTTAGTGAAAATTTCAATACTAATAAAGATGTATTGGTGAATATTAATGCTTCAAATGCAGAGATAGATGTAACTACATGGAACAAGAATGAAGTTTCAGTAGAAGCTGTTATAGAAGTAGAAGGGCTAGAGAAAAAAGAAGCTGAAAAGTATTTAAAAAATTGGGGATTTGAAGCTCTAGGAAATAAAAGTAAGGTACAAATCAGTGCTAATAAAAATAGGTTTAATTCTATAGGTAATGATAATATTGTATACTTTAATTCATCAGGAAATAACCTTCCTAAGATATATGAATTTTATAATGATAACGATGACGATGATATTATTATAATTCCAGAAATAGATAATATAGAAATTCCAGATGTAGTAATTCCAGAAATTAACTTTGAAGAGATTGCTTTTGGTGTAGAGCTTGAGGAGTTTGATTTTGATAAGTATGCTAAAGATGGAGATAATTATTTTTTTCAATGGAAAGATGAAACAAATGATATTACTATAAAATCAAAAAAAGAATGGGAAAAGTTTAAGAAAAGTAAAAAATACAAAAAGCTTAAAAAGAAATTAAAAGAAGAAAGAAAAAAATTAAATAGAAAAAAGAAAAGAGAACTTCTAGAAGCTAAAAAAGAAGTGCTGGAAAAACAAAAAGAGCTAAAAGAAAAAGTAAAGAAAAGAGAAAGAGAACTAAGATTAATGTTGATTGAATCTAAAAGAAATAAATTTCTTAAAAAAATGGGTAAAAACCCATCAAGTTATAGTTACTCGTATTCAACAGAAGGAAATGATTTTACGGTAAATGGGAAAAAAATAAAAGTAACTAAAAAGATCGTTATCAAAGTGCCAAAGAATGCTACTTTCGATTTAAATACACGTCATTGTAAAGTCAAATTACCAAAAACGAAAGCTTCAGGTAAAGTAAGTTATGGTACTTTCAAGGCAGATGTGTTAAATGGAGGAAAGTTAAATGTATCTTATTCTCCAGTAACTATAAATTCATTAAACGCCTGTACGTTGTTCTTAAATAATGTAACCGATGCTCATGTAGCATCGGTTGCTAATACAACTTTAGATACAAATTCATCTGGAGTAATAGTAGATAATATCTATGATAATGTAGAGTTGATTAACAAATTTGGAGAGTTAACAATCAAGAAAATACATCCTAATCATAACAATTTTAAAGTATATTTAAATTATTCAAGTGCTGGGATAAATGTATTAGATATGCAAGGAGAACTAAAATTTGATGTTAGCGATAATATGAGAACTTTAAAAAATGGAGATTTAAAATTTAATGGAGATTTTATAATAACTTCAAAAAATAAAACTGTAGAAATTAAAGGGAAATACAGTCAATTAACCTTAAAAAAACAATAATCTATAGTAAAAATAATTACTTTAAATTTTTATAAAATTGCTAACAAATTCTTTTTCATTATTCTTCATAAAGTGACTATCTTTAGCATCTGTTAATAGTCACTATTTCTATGAAATTATACGAAGAAAATCAACTAAAAATATATAACTCTTTAACAAAATCTAAAGAGCTTTTTAAACCAGTAACCGAAGGACGTGTAGGAATGTATGTATGTGGTCCAACTGTATACAGCAATGTACATTTAGGAAACGTAAGAACATTTATGTCTTTTGACATGGTGTTTCGTTATCTGTTACATTTAGGTTTTAAAGTTCGCTACGTTCGTAATATTACCGATGCAGGTCATTTAGAAAGTGATGCAGATGTAGGAGAAGATAAAATTGCGAAAAAAGCACGTTTAGAAGAGATTGAACCTATGGAGGTCGTACAACGTTATACGGTAGACTTTCATAAGGTAACTGCACTTTATAACTTTTTACCTCCAAGCATAGAGCCAACAGCAACAGGTCATATCGTAGAGCAAATAGAAATGATTAAAGAAATCATGGATAAAGGATTAGCTTACGAAATAAATGGATCTGTGTATTTTGATGTTTTAAAATATAATGAAACAAGTCATTATGGAATTTTATCAGGGAGAACTGTTGAAGATGCAATTCACAATACAAGGGCATTAGACGGGCAATCGGATAAGAAAAATCCACAAGATTTTGCACTTTGGAAAAAAGCAGATGAACGTCATATTATGAGATGGCCTTCGCCATGGAGCGATGGTTTTCCAGGTTGGCATTTAGAATGTTCTGTGATGAGTTCAAAATATTTGGGAGAACAAATAGATATTCATGGTGGAGGAATGGATTTAAAATTTCCGCATCATGAGTGTGAAATAGCTCAATCACATGCATGTTCAGGTGTACAGCCAGTTAATTATTGGATGCATGCAAATATGCTGTTGTTAAATAGTCAGAAAATGGCTAAATCATCTGGGAATTATATTCTGCCAGAAGCTATTTTAACAGGTGAGAATGATATTCTTCCTAAAGCTTTTAGTGTAGGAGTAGTAAGGTTCTTTATTATGCAAGCGCACTATAGAAGTATTTTAGATTTCTCTGGAGAAGCAATGTTAGCTTCAGAAAAAGGATTTAATAAGTTGATGGAAGCTATTAAAAACTTAAAAGGGATTAATGCAGATAAAGTAACTTCTGAGTTTGATGTAAAAGCATGGAAACAGAAATGTTATGATGCCATGAATGACGATTTTAATACTCCAATTTTAATTGCGCATTTATTTGATGCTGTTAAATTTATAAACTTATTAAAAGATAAAAAAGCAACTATTTCTTCTGATGATTTAGAAGAATTGAAAAATACGTTAAATGCTTTTTGTTTTGATGTTTTAGGATTAGTTTCAGAAACAACTCAGCAGGATACCAAAACATTAGATGGTACTGTTGAATTATTAATTAAGTTACGTAAGGAGGCAAGAGAGAATAAAGATTGGGCATTATCTGATCAGATTCGTGATGAGTTATTGGCTTTAGGTGTTCAATTAAAAGACGGAAGAGAAGGAACAACTTTTACAATTAATTAAGAGTTATGGTTTTTCAAACTGAAAGACTAGTAGTTAAAAAAATTGAAGAGATTCATAGAAATGAGTTTGTAGAACTTTTAACTGCTGAAGAAATAATAAGCGCAATTCCTCAAGAAAAGCCTTCGGAAGAAAATGTTGAAATGAAATTTCAAATAGCACTTTCTTTTGATGGAGATATAGAAGGAAATGAGATTAGTCTTTTGGGAGTTTTTGAGAAAAATAAAAATGAATTAATAGGTTTAGCAGGTTTTCTTACAAATGATGAAGAGGAGAGAGAATTAGGATATCGTTTTAGAAAAGATTTTTGGGGTAAAGGTTATGCCACAGAAATTACTAAAGAAATGATTAATCATTCTTTTTTATCATTAAAGTTTGAAAAAATAACAGCAGATGTTTGGGTGGAAAATATTCCATCTAATAAAGTGTTGAATAAGTTTTTAAAACCAGTTAAGGAATTTCATAATGAAAAAGATAATTGTACCGATAGACGATATGAATTATTAAAAAAGGATTGGCAGTAAGTTGAAAAAGATTTTAACATACCCGTTTATAATGTTGGTTCGATTTTATCAAACTGCAATTTCACCATTTACACCAGCAACATGTAGGTATTCTCCAACATGTTCGAGTTATACAATACAAGCTTTACAAAAGCATGGATTGTTTTATGGTGGTTGGTTGGCATTAAAAAGAATCTTTAGTTGCCATCCATGGGGAGGAAGTGGTTATGATCCTGTTCCAGAAAAAAAGAAGAATAACAGTTGTTGTTGTTCTAATGAGCAATAAAGACAAATTAAAATTATATAAATGAATTTTTTATCAATAGTATGGGATTTAGATCCTGAAATCATAAAAATTGGAAGTTTAGGAATACGCTGGTATAGCTTAATGTTTGTAGCAGCATTTGTTTTAGGACTTCGTTTTATGAAGAAAATTTACATCAATGATAATATTCCAGTAGAAAAATTGGACCCGTTATTTATGTATGTATTCGTTTCTATGTTAATAGGAATGCGTTTAGGAGATGTTTTCTTTTATAGTTGGGGGCATTATCAAAATCATTTGTTAGAAATAATTTTACCATTTAAAGAGGTAGAAGGAACTTCGACATTATTTGGACTCGTAAAAGGATGGGAATTTACTGGATTTACTGGGTTTGCTAGTCATGGAGCAGCAATAGGTATTCCAATTGCTATGTACTTTTATGCTAAGAAACATTTACATAAACCTTGGCTATTTATTTTAGATAGATTAGGGATTATGGTAGCTTTATCAGGTTTCTTTATTAGACTAGGAAATTTCTTTAATTCAGAAATCTATGGAAAGCCAACAGGAAGTAGCTATGGAGTTATTTTTAAAAGAGCAGGTGAAACAGTACCATGTCACCCAACTCAATTATATGAAGCATTTAGTTATTTAGGACTGTTTTTTGCACTTTGGTACTTCTATTGGAAAACAGACAAAAAGAATCAATCAGGTTTCTTATTTGGGTTATTTATGGTTGTGTTATGGTCATTGAGGTTCTTTATAGAGTTTTTAAAGAAACCACAAGTAGAAGGAAGAGAAGATTGGGTATTGAACTCTTTAAATACAGGACAGGTATTAAGTATACCGTTAGTTTTAATCGGGGTGTGGTTAATGTTTAGAAAAACAACCAAAACAGAAGCATAAAATAATATAACAAAAAAGCCAGTTAAAAATGACTGGCTTTTTTGTTATATTATTTTCTAAATCCTAATATTTCTTTTTTCACAACGTAAAATCGGGGTTTCATGACATTTTTTTAAGACGCTGTGTCAAAAATCTATAATTTGTTAGTAATTAACAAAAACTAACCAATTATGAAATTACTATTAAAACAAAATTTAATAGCAGTACTCATTTTGAGCGCTATTATTTTTACTTCATGTAAAAAAGAAGAAAAAGAGTTAAAAAAAGAGAAAGACAAAATAGCTTATAACGAGAAGTCAAATGCGAGTTTGTGTATGAGCGATTGGTTTCCTCACGAACAAACACCTCCACCAGAAGAAGGAAAAGGAAGTCCTTTTGATGTATCTAGTACTACAAATAGAATTTTTCATCAATGGTCTTGGCAAAAATTTTTATGGTTAACAAAACCAACTATTGAGGTAGATTTAATTCCTATAATAATTAGAGGGCAACCAGATCCAATAGTCATTACTAAAAAATTACCTTTATTCTTAAATCCTCAAAGAATGCATCAGGTAACTTCACATTTAGATGATGTTCCATTACAAAATGGAGTTGCAGTGATGTTGAGTGATACTAAACAAGCTGGACCTTCAGGAATATTAAAAACTAATCCAGCGTACAATAAAAAGAATAATAAAGCAGAAACGGTTTACTATTCAATTCATGTAAGTCCAATATTCAAAAAAGCTGCAACTAAGTTTAAAGATTCTATTTTGAACGGAACATTATCGAAAGATAATTTATCGTCTTTTCCAGTGGGTTCATTAGAATTAAAAGTTTCTTGGGTAGCTAAATCGGCCATTCCAGAAGATAAAATAGACGATTATTATACAACAGTAGCTGGAATTAGTGAAAACGGAGTAGATTATGTTAATACAGAAGTAGCGTTATTAGGAATGCATGTTGTAGGAGTTGTAGAAAATCATCCTGAGTTTATTTGGGCAACTTTTGAGCATACAGATATGGCTCCAAATTATGACAGAGGAGAGGATAAAGCAAGTTCTTCAACAGAGAAATTGTTATTTGAAAAAGGAGAAACTTCTGGAATAGCAGGTATAACTTGGGATACATTAACAAAACAACCTGTTTTAAAAAGTAAAGCTTTTGATTTGTTTCAATATGGAGTTCCAAGAGATAGTACGGGAGCGTTTATGAAGAATACGAGTCAAGAAGAGCCTTTAAACTTTGAAAACATCAGAGATATTAATGCTTGTGTAAAAGGGCATTTAGAGAAAGAAAAAGGGCCTTGGAAAAACTATTTTTATAATGGTTCTATATGGATAGATACTGATGGATTTACGCCAGAGCAACAAGCACAAATATTAGTGGGATTAAGAGGAGAAGTATCTAGTGCTTATCCTGGAGCTTTCGCTAGAGGATCATTAAATTGTGCAAATGTTACTATGGAAACATTTACTCAAACTTTTCAAGATAAATTGTCGGAAGTTAATGTAGGGAATTTAGCAAATTGTTTTAGTTGTCATAATGCAGTGAGTTATACTAAAAATAGTTCGCCTATTTATATGAGTCATATTTTTGACGCTTATATAAAACGAGCAGAAGGAAAAACATTTAATGAGGTAGAAGCAATGAAAGCGAAACAAGAAGTAGAGGAGTTTATTAGATTTCAATTAGAATAAAACTAAAAAAAATCCCTTGTACATATTACAAGGGATTTTTTTTAATATTCTATTTTGTCTTGCTTTTCAGTCCATTTTTGGAATGGTTCTAAAGCAATGTCACGTCCAATTTGCTCAAAAGGAATACTTCTTTTTTCGTATGGTAATGGAATTTCTTTGTAAATAAATTCGTCATCAAAACCAATATTAGCAGCATCAACTTGATTACTTCCGTAATATACTTTGTCAGGTCTAGCCCAGTAAATAGCACCTAAACACATTGGGCAAGGCTCACAAGAAGTGTATACTATACATCCATCTAATTGGAAAGAACCTAAGTTTTTACAAGCATCTCTAATAGCCGTAACTTCTGCATGTGCAGTAGGATCATTAGTAGAAGTAACTTTGTTATTTCCACGTCCAACAATTTCACCATCTTTTACAACGATACAACCAAAAGGTCCACCTTCGTTATTTTGCATTCCACGTAAAGCTGCTTTTACAGCTTCACTCATATATTCTTCGTGTTTGTTCATCTTCATTATCTTTTAATATGGTTAATTCTTTTCGCTAAAAAAAGCCGCAAAAATTGCAGCTTTTAAGTTTTGTACAAAAATACAGTTTTATTTTAAACTTCCAGTCATGTCTTCTGGTTTTACCCATTCGTCATATTGCTCGGCAGTTACATATCCTAAATTAATAGCTTCCTCTTTTAAAGTAGTACCATTTGCATGTGCTGTATTTGCTATTTCAGCGGCTTTATAATATCCTATTTTAGTATTTAAAGCAGTAACTAACATTAATGAATTGTTTACTAATTCAGTAATTCTTCCATGATTAGGCTCAATACCAGCAGCACAATTAACATCGAAAGACACACAAGCATCTCCAATTAATTGAGCAGATTGTAATACGTTAGCAGCCATCATTGGTTTAAATACGTTTAACTCGTAGTGCCCTTGAGTACCACCAACAGTTACGGCAACATCGTTACCCATAACTTGTGCACATACCATAGTAATAGCTTCCGCTTGTGTTGGGTTTACTTTTCCAGGCATAATTGAAGAACCAGGCTCATTTGCTGGAATAATAATTTCTCCAATTCCTGATCTAGGTCCTGAAGCCATTAAACGAATATCATTAGCAATTTTATTTAATGAAACAGCTAATTGTTTTAAAGCTCCGTGAGTTTCAACTAAAGCATCATGTGCAGCTAAAGCTTCAAATTTATTTTCTGCAGTAACAAATGGTAATCCCGTAAATTCAGCAATATATTTTGCTACTAATACATCATATCCAGCAGGAGTATTTAACCCAGTTCCCACAGCTGTTCCTCCTAAAGCTAATTGAGATAAGTGCTCTAAAGAATTTCTTAAGGCTTTTAAACCAAAGTTTAATTGTGCAACGTAACCAGAAAATTCTTGTCCTAAAGTTAAAGGAGTAGCATCCATTAAGTGTGTACGACCAATTTTTACAACATCTTTAAAAGCTTCAGATTTTGCTTGTAAAGTATCGCGTAATTGTTCAACTCCTGGAATTGTAGTTTCTACAATTTTCTTATATGCAGCAATGTGCATTCCAGTAGGGAAGGTATCGTTAGACGATTGTGATTTGTTTACATCATCATTTGGTTGAATAGTTTTTTCACCTTCACCAATTACTTTTCCTGCAATTTCGTGTGCTCTATTAGCAATAACTTCGTTACAGTTCATGTTTGATTGAGTACCCGAACCAGTTTGCCAAATAACTAAAGGAAACTGATCATCGTGCTTACCTTCTAAAATTTCATCACAAACTTGCGCAATTAAATCACGTTTTTCTTCTGCTAAAACACCTAATTCAGCATTGGTATAAGCAGCAGCTTTTTTAAGATATGCAAATCCGTATACAACTTCTAAAGGCATAGATCCAGCAGGACCAATTTTAAAATTATTACGAGAACGTTCTGTTTGTGCTCCCCAATATTTATCAGCAGGAACCTCTACTTGTCCCATGGTATCTTTTTCGATTCTATATTTTGTCATTATAAAATGATTTAAAAGGCTTTAAATTAACGAAATCCAAAATTACAAATTCTTATAGTTTTTAGTAATGATTTTTATCAGATTTTATTGGAAGAAAAGAAAAATAGTTTTAATTTTGTCGCGTAACAATTATTAATAGTAACAAATGTTAGATTTTTCAGAATTTTCAGGATTAGTATTATTCATGTTTATTTTTACAACTGGATTTTGGTTGTTAATTTTCTTATTAACATTCGTAGTTCCTTACTGGATTGGTGGAACTATCTGGGAAAATTTAAAATTAAAGAGAGAAGCTAAGAAAGCTGCTGAAGGTAAGTAAGTTTTCTGAATACTATAAACAAAAAGGTTCGCATTTTGCGAGCCTTTTTGTTTTAAAATTGATTTCTTCTATTTCCGTTTCTTTTTCCTCTAGGTCGCTCTTTTCTCTTTTTCTTTAATTGTTCTTTCATTATTTTTCTGAATTCAATTATTTGTTTTTCATTTAAAAACTGACTTAGTTCCTTTTCTTGTTTTAAATTAAGTTCTCTAATTTGAACTCTTTTTTCTTCTTTAGGCATTTCTTGGTTGTGCAAAGCTCTTTTTTGTCGACTGTATTTTACTACAACCTCTTTAACCATTAAAAGTTGAATATTATCTAGTTTTAATTTTTCTTGAACTTTTTCGAGTTGTTGGTCAATTCTTTTTGTTAGGTTTTCTTGTTGTTGTGAAAAAACATTAGCAAGAACTAAGAAAATAAATAGGCCAGTTAAAATGATTTTCTTCATAAATAAATCTTTAGTTTTTTATTAGACCTTTGGAATAGCTATGGGTTTATTTAATGAATGGTAAAGTGTTGTTAAAAAAAAAGAGGAAACTAAATGTTTCCTCTTTTTTTATCCGCCAAATTCTTCACCGCCACCATCAAAATTTCTTTGTGGTCGTTCTCTTTTTTTCTTTTGATTGAATCTATATGTAAAACTCAATGATATTTGACGTTCTCTCCATTGGAAATCTCCTTCAGAAATAGTACTTGGATTTTCTCTACCACCAAAATACGTAGTGCTTTGACGCTTACGAGAATTGAATAAATCACTTACATTTAAAACTAAAGAAGCTTTGTCTTTAAAAATGTCTTTGCTAAAAGATAAGTTGGTAACAAATACACCATCTCTATCGGTTTGCGCACTTGCTCTTGGTCCACGATACATAATACGTGTTTGCCATTGAATTTTAGCTGGCAAAGTTATTCTTGAATTAAAACGTGTAAACCAACTACTTTCATTTACTTCAGGAAGAGGTAATGTTTCGGTTACTGAATTTCCGTTTGTGTCTGTATAGCTATATGTGTAATTAAAGGCCTCTGTCTTGAATTTAAAATAGTTAAAAGAAGCAGAGAATCGAGCCCATTTGGCAGGAGAGTAGTTAGAAGTGAACTCAAAACCGTAACGTTGTTCATCATTTAAATTGAGTGGTTGACGTACAAAAACATTATTGCCATTTCTAACTTCAGTTAAAGATATTGGGCGAATTAAATCTGTTGAATTTTGATAATAGATTGAAGCCCCTAAATTAAACTTGCTAATTTTTGTATTATAACCTAAATCATAAGAACTGGTAAAGGTTGGAGTTAAATCTGGATTTCCTCTAAAAAAATTGGTTGTAGAACTCCTAGTTTCAAAAGGGTTTAAAAACCAATGACGGGGTCTTCTTAGCCTTCTACTATATCCTAATGTAATGTTTTCATTATCGTTAAGCTCATATCCTAAGTTTACTGTTGGGAACCATTCTGTAAAGTTTTTATCAGAAGTTTTGTTTGTGGTTAATAAGTCTAAATCAATATCAGTAATTTCAGTTCTTAAACCTAATAAGTATGAAAACTTGTTTATTTTGCTACCGAACTGTGTGTAAAAAGCATAGATATTTTGTCTGAAGTTAATAGCATTAGATGGATCAAAATTATTAGTAGGGTCTAAAATATTTACTTTAAAATTGGAATTTAAATTTTGTAAAGTTGTTTTATGTCCAAACTCAAACTGACTGTTTTCTCCCATAGGTAAAACATAATCAATTTGTAAAAGTTTGTCTTTTGAAGTAGTTATTTGAGAATTATCTTCAACTAAAACTCCATTTGATGTAATGGGTGATAGCTCAGTTTCATCGCTTTCACCATATTGTAAATCGATTGTTAACTTTTGTCCTTTGCCATCAAAATTGTTAGTATAATTTATAGAATATTGTTTGTCTGTTCCTTTTTCATCTTCGTCTTCAATACGTAAGATTTTTCCAGGATTTTTAAACATTATCTGTTCAATATTGTTTGTAGCTACATCATCACCTTTTGAGTCTCTATAGAAGAAAGAACCGGTAATAGAGCTATTTTTAGTAAGAAAATATTCTAAACCTAATGAGGCATTGAAGTTTTTATTCTTCCTATCAAAAGTTCTGTCTTCAATTTGTATACTATCTATGATATTATCGTCACCTAAATAAGAAAATTTAGAATAAGAATTTCCTGGGCCTTTACGATAAGAATATCCAATGTTAGAGAATAAATTAATTTTTTTGGTACGATAGTTTAAGTTAGGAGCAAGACTAAATTGATCAGGGTTACCAACCGTAAGATTTACAGAACCATTAAACCCTGTAATTTTTCCTTTCCTAAGAATAATATTTAAAATCCCCGCAGTACCTTCAGCATCATAACGAGCAGATGGAGCCGTAATTACTTCTACTTTTTCAATGGCATCAGCAGGTAAATTTCTTAAAGCATCGGTTCCAGTTAAGCCAACTAAAGCAGATGGTTTTCCATCAATAAGAATACGAACATTTTCATTTCCTCTTAAACTAACAGCTCCTTCAGCATCTACATTTACAGAAGGAACATTATCTAAAACATCAGAGGCATTTCCTCCTTTAACAGTCATGTCTTTACCTACGTTATAAATCTTCTTATCTAAACGAATTTCTACAGTAGACTTTTCTGCTATTATTTCTACTTCTTCCAAAGTTTCAGTGTCTTCAGATAAAGTGATAGTCCCTAGATTGGTGTTTTGAGATAGTGTTTGGTTTGGAAGTGTTTTAGTTTTAAATCCAATGAATTCAATTTTTATAGCATATTCACCTTTTGGAACTTGAATATCAAAATTTCCTTTAAGGTCTGTAATCCCTCCAGTTACTCGTTTACTTTTTACATGGGTAAGTACAACAGTAGCGTATTCTAGCGCTTGTTTTGATTGCGTTTCTATAATGGTTCCGGATAAAGAAACTTTTGGTCTTTTCTTTTTGGGAGCTTGGGCAAATAAACTTATTGAAAATAATAAGAATAAGTAAGTGAAATATTTCATGTTTGTATTTAATTAAGACCTATTAGACTGCGAAGTTCTTTAATGGTTTAAATGGATTTAGTTAAAGGAATGTTAAATAAAAAGTAAAGGGATTTCATACTAATATTTTGAAACGGACTTTTCTATTTTTGGAAATTATTAATCAGTTTTTATGGAGTCTACAGAATTAGACAGAATATCGGGAAAACTTTTTGTGATACTTATCTTGGGATTTATTGGGTATCATTCTGTAACAAAGAGTAATGACCTAATAGATAATGGTGTTGTAACTGAAGGAGAAATTATTGGAGGACACTATATTGGAGGTAAGTTTTATATAAAGTATGTTTTTTTTGTTGAAGAAAAGAAAATTATTGGAGAAAAGAGAGTTACACCTTTTAAATGCGATGATGGAAGTAAATGTTGTATAGGTAAAAAGGTAAAAGTATTTTATTCAACTAAAAACCCTGAAAACTCAGATATAAACTTGGGTAAGTATAATAAATATAAAGTAGGTAAAAGATTATATGAGTTTTTTCATGAATCACCTGCTACTATCGATTCTCAAGAATAAAACTTTAGAATGACAAATAAGAGAACAATTGAAAGTTGGGAAAAATTAAAATTAGAAATTCAAATAGGTGATATTCTTTATGGAGAAGTTTTTAAAGTTGAGCCTTATGGAGTGTATGTTGATATAAATAAAAATTTTTATGGAATAGTTTTAGCTCCTTATATAGGAAAAAGAAACATTAGTCTAGATGAATATCCTAAATTAGGTGAGAAATTAAAGGTACTAGTCATACATTTTTCTGAATTTAATGGAGAGTTCACTTATGTAAGTCTCAGTATGAAAAAAGATGATATTCATTAGTTACTATATGAGTGAATAGGGAAGAAAACCGTATGCTTATTTTGTTATTATTATATCTACTTATACTTTAGTTGTTGAAGTAGTTAGTCTATTATCTATAATGTAATTATGAATATGAAAACTGTTATACAATCATTTATTATTATAATACTTTTTATTTCTTGTAATTTTTTTGAAAGAAAGGAAGAAAAGAAATTAACTGTAGAATCAAAAATAAGCGATAAAGAAAAAGATACAAAGAAAGATTTTATAGAGGTACTTACAGAGTCTATAAAGAATGATTTAGTGTTAGAAAAGAAAGGTTCTTTTCTAGATAAAGAAATTATAAATTTTACAAAACGTTATAGCTTATCTTTTATTAATAGTGAGTTATCAAGAGAGTTACAATTTTCGTCTGTAAAAGGAAAAACAAAAGTTTTTGTAAAAGAATGGATTTTTCTTGACAAGGAAGAGATAAATAAAATAGCAGAGAAAATAGAACTTGGAGTTTATTCCGAGATTGAAATTATAGACGGAATAAAGTACACTTATAAGTTTGATGAAATTAAAATGCCACACGGTTATTATGTTTATAAAAATAGACTATACATTTTTTATACTAATGCCGTTTCAGATGGAAGCTATGTTGATATGATAAAAGAAATTGTAAAAAGTAAAGAGTTTAAGAAGAAGCTTTTCATTTCTTAACAAGCAAAAGTTAAATAATATGTATTGCTATAAAATTTCTAAAAGTAGTTGGGGTATAATTGTCCTATTGGAAATAAAAACTTATTCTGAAATCGATTATAATAGTTTTAAAATAAATGATAATTTATATTTAAAATTGGATAATTGTAGATTAACGAAACCGTATTATATTTTTTTGATTAATGGTTTAAAATGGATTGAAAGTAGTATCAATATGCAAGAAAAGTTAATGATATCAATTGAATCTATTGAGTTTTCTCCTTGTGACTACCAGGATGAAGGGCTGTTTTTTGCTATTGCATCTTGGGCTAGTGATTATTTTAAATTAGAAAAATTAAGTTATGATTATGTATATGATAAAAATATTAACAGATATATATTTAATTTTTCAGAAAAAGATTTTCTTGGAAAAAGACTTCTCAAAGAATCTCTTCAGAGAGTTGATATTAGATTTTAAATAGAGTTTCTGATAAATGAAATACTTAACCTGATGGTAGGATTAGAATGCATAATTTTACACAATACCAATAATAGAATGAGCAACAAAATAATATTTATTGTATTACTTACAATTTTTTTTAGTTCTTGTAAAAGAGAATCTAATGACGATTCTCAAAGTTTAGATATCAATAAAGAAAAAGAGATTGAGAAAAATTTAATAATAGAAATAAAAAAAGAAACAGATTTTTTTAAAATTTTAGCACAATATCTTGAAACAGATTTTGATTTAGTAGAAATAAGATTGGATAAATATGATAAAACTATCAATGACTTTTTAAAGAAAGAAACCAATGTAACTAGAGAAGCACGTTTTAAAAATATAAAGAATAATGATTTACTATATATAAAAGAGTTAATATTTCATGACCCAGCTTTTATTTTAGAAATCAAAAACAAATTAAAGAAGGGAATCTATAGAGAGTATGTTGAAATAGAAGGAACTAATCATGAAGTTGTAGGTTACTATATTAAAGGGCCAAATACTTTTTATCAAGCAGAAGACTTAAAATTATATATTTTTTATGTTAAATCTGAATACAATAGAAATTTTATTAATAAAGTTGAAAAAGTTTTAGAAAACAAAGATTTTTTGAAAGAAGTAAAAAAATAATAGAAGTTTTAATTAGGTAAGAGGTATAATGTTAATAATGAAGGAACTACTTTAAAAAGTGTTTCAAGAACAGCTGTTTATAGGCTTAATGGTAGAGTTTAGTTAAACATGCTGGTTGGTATGGGGATTTCAGGCCCGAGCCAAATTTTAATTAAAAAATAATACTAATGAAGAAATTAATAGTTTTTATTATCCTTCTTAATGTTGTTGTTGTTTGTAAAAATAAAGCTGTAATAAAACAGAGAACAACACAAAAGGATACTATAAGGTTAAAAAAAACAGAGAGCTCTACAACTATAAAAGATGGAGTAGTGGATGATTTATATTCTAAAAAGTTAGATTTTACTCTAGCGTGTGATAGTTTTGTTTATCTAAATGATTATTATAGAATACCAGATTATGGGTGTATTTATGATTCAGATTTGAACCCCAAAAACATTTTAGGAATGGCAGACGTATTACTTTTATTGAAACATAAAGATAAAAGTTTTTACAAAAACTACTCAGAAGATGAGTTATATCATTTGGAGGATTCTATTAGTAAAATGAAAATAGAAGAAAAGAAAGTTAACTTTATTCCTATAGTATTTGTTGTAGAAAAAGAAGAATTGAAAAAGAATGTTAATTCTGAAATAAAATATTCCCCAACTTTTCCTTATACTA
The DNA here is from genome assembly GCF_947499065.1 of uncultured Tenacibaculum sp. GTDB lineage: Bacteria > Bacteroidota > Bacteroidia > Flavobacteriales > Flavobacteriaceae > Polaribacter. Next base: position 92,104 of record NZ_CANMMT010000004.1, read on the forward strand.
AAAAATGTTTTGTATTTAAAAATAAAAGATGGTTTTTAGTAGATTCGTTATTGGTCAATAGTAAAAAACAAGTTAATATTTGGATAAATAAAAAGATTAATCTTTATAAGAATAACTAATATAGTAAAATTAAAAAATACTTAAACTATCTTAATTTTAATTAATTAAGGTAGTTTTTTCTTTCAGTGGTGTTCGCTGATGATATCAAATAGATTTGATTACGGAGTTTAGTATAAAAATTGATTGACTATATTATAACTTCACTTGCCAGTTTGTTAAATAAATAAACCCCGTTTAAATTCAATTTAAACGGGGTTTTTATAAAACTTAATAGTTTGTTTATTTCTTACCTTTAGCACGTTGTTGAGCTGCTTGTTGCTCTTGTGCTTGCTTCATAGCATCATCTAAACGTTGTCTAAATTTACTTTTAGCTTTCTCAGGTCTCTTTTTGTTTTCTTCAATCTGAGCGTGAATCTTCTTTTCGTCAATTACATAGTTTTTAATTACTAACATAATTGCAATGGTTAACAAGTTAGAGATAAAGTAATATAAACTTAATCCACTTGCATAGTTGTTAAAGAAGAATAACATCATAATAGGAGAGAAGTAAATCATATACTTCATCATCTTACTCATATCAGGCATACCTTCTTGTGGTGGAGCTTGCATATTTGCTTGTTGACTTTGGTTCATTCTCATGTAAAAGAAAATAGCAACAGAAGCTAATATTGGGAATAAACTTACGTGATCTCCATAAAAAGGAATACTAAATGGTAATTGGAAAACAATATCATAAGAAGATAAATCATTAGCCCATAAGAAACTTTTTTGTCTGAAATCTATATTCGTAGGGAAAAATCTAAATAAAGCAAAGAACACAGGCATTTGAAGTAAAGCAGGAATACAACCAGACATCATACTTACTCCAGCTTTTCGTTGAATCGCCATAATTTCTTGTTGACGCTTCATTGCATTTTCTTTTCCTGGATATTTTTTATTGATTTCCTCCATCTCTGGACGAATCACTTTCATCTTAGCACTTGATAAATATGATTTATAAAGTACAGGAGACATGATAATACGAACTACAATTGTCATTAAAATGATAATTAATCCGAAGTTACCAATAAACCCTTTTAGCATATTAAATACAGGATAGAATATAGTACGGTTTAAGAAACCAAAAATTCCCCAACCTAAATCTGTAATTTCATCTAAGCCAGTACCTTTATAAGTACTTAATAAGTTATAGTCAGTAGGTCCGTAAAACCACTGCATGTCATAGTTTAATTCTCCGTTAGTTAAAGCTAAAGGAGTTTTTAAACTATATGTTTTTGTAAATACACTATCTTTTTCCTCTCCAGCAAAATCAACAGATTTTACACTAGCACTGTTAAAAGGAGTTTTTGAAGATAATATAGAAGAGAAGAAGTGTTGTTTGTAGGCTACCCAATCAACATCACTTACAGTTTCATCATCGTTCATTTGTAAGTATTCAACTTCATCATCAGCTTTGTAATAATAGTATGAATACATATTTTCGGTTTTTAAACTTTTTTCATGTCTAAAACCTTTTAAGTTCCAATCTAAATTAATTGCTTGAGAACTATTAATTACATTACTTAATCCTTGAGAACGTACAGCAAAACCAACACGGTAATCACCTTCTTTCATTTCATAACGGTATTCTAAAAATTGAGTTTCAGAAACCTTTAATTTCATAGAAAGAACTTGAGTGTCTCCGTTTTTAGTTAAAGAAGGAGTAAATAATAAGTCTTTTGTGTTTAAAATACGATTGTCAGTAGTACCAAAATTAATATTGAATGAAGCGTTCTTGTCTTTAACTAAGTATAAAGGAAGAGAATCGTATGTTTTGAAGTTTTTAATTAAAGCTTCTGTAATTTGTCCACCTTTGTTATCAATCGTTAATTTAACAAGCTTATTTTCTATAGAAGTGACACCTTCTTTAGTGGTAGAAGCTCCATAGGCAAAAGCCCCTAATTTATTTTTTAAAGCAATTTGTCTTAACGAATCGTTTAAGATTGCAGTATCCGCTACATTATTTTGAGCTGAAGACACTTGCGTAGTTTGTTCGGTTTGAGCAGTTGTTTCAGGAGTAACTTCAGGCTTTCGGCTATTCATCCACCAAAGCATGATTCCTCCTAATAAAAGCATTCCTATAAAGGAATTAAAATCAAATTTTTTTTGTTCCATTGATTATGTGTTATAATGTCAACTTGTCATTTTTTGTTTTTCTGATAATTGAAAAACCCGACAAATGTAGTAAAACCCTACAGATTTTATGATGTTTTACTGTGATTAATTTTGATATACGTTATAGTTCAAACAGTGTTCCAATTTATTTCAAAAAAAATCCTGCAATTAAAAATTACAGGATTTAAAATTTATTTTTTCGATTGTTGTAAAGAAGCTTTAATAAAGCTAACGAATAAAGGATGTGGGTTTAAAACCGTACTCTTATATTCAGGGTGGTATTGTACACCAACAAACCAAGGATGTGTAGGAATTTCTACAATCTCTACCAATCCAGTTTTTGGATTTATACCCGTAGCTTTCATACCAGCAGCTTCTAATTGCTCTTTATAATCATTATTATATTCATACCTGTGACGGTGACGCTCGCTTATTAATTCAGATTTATAAGCTTCAAATACTTTAGAATCCTTTGTGATTTCACAATCCCAAGCACCTAAACGCATTGTACCACCTTTTTCAGTAACGTCTTTTTGCTCTTCCATTAAATTAATAACAGGATGCGCTACTTTTTCGTTCATTTCTGTTGAATTAGCATCTTGCAAACCTAAAATGTTACGAGAATATTCAATAACTGCCATTTGCATACCTAAACAAATACCTAAAAAAGGAATATTGTTTTCACGTACATACTGCACGGCTGCAATTTTACCTTCAATACCTCTATCACCAAAACCAGGAGCCACTAAAACACCGTTTAAACCTTCAAGTTTACTAGCAGCATTTTCAGGAGTTAATTCTTCAGAGTGAATCCAACGAACTTTAATCTTAGCTTTGTTAGCAGCACCAGCATGAATAAAGGCTTCTGTTATTGATTTATAAGAATCGTGTAGTTCAACATACTTACCAACCAAACCAATCTCAAGAGTTGCAGTTGGGTTTTTATGACGTTCTAAAAACTGATTCCAAGCCTTTAATTTCGGTTGCTTGCGAGTAGATAAATTTAACTTATCTAAAACAACATAGTCTAAACCTTCTTTAAACATTAAGTTTGGAACATCGTAAATAGTTTCTGCATCTAAAGATTGAATTACGTCTTGCTTTTTAACATTACAGAATAAAGCGAGTTTACGTTTGATGTTGTCGTTAATTTCATGTTCAGAACGACAAACTAATATGTTAGGGCTAACACCACTTTGCATTAACATTTTTACAGAGTGTTGTGTAGGTTTTGTTTTTAACTCACCAGCAGCTGCCAAATAAGGAACTAAAGTTAAGTGAATAACAATAGCATTGTCTTCACCTAATTCCCATTGTAATTGACGTACAGCCTCTACATAAGGAAGAGATTCAATATCACCTACCGTACCACCAATTTCAGTAATAACAATGTCATAGTCTCCAGTATTCCCTAAAATTTGAATTCTGTGTTTAATTTCATCAGTAATATGAGGAATAACTTGAACTGTTTTTCCTAAAAACTCTCCTTTACGTTCTTTGTTTATTACCGATTGGTAAATTCTTCCAGTAGTCACATTATTAGCTTGTGATGTAGGAATATTTAAAAAACGCTCATAATGACCTAAATCTAAGTCGGTTTCAGCTCCGTCATCAGTAACATAACATTCTCCATGTTCGTATGGATTTAATGTTCCTGGGTCAATATTTATATATGGATCTAGTTTTTGTATGGTTACAGAATAACCTCTTTGCTGTAATAGTTTAGCTAAAGAAGCAGCTATAATTCCTTTTCCTAGTGATGAAGTTACGCCTCCTGTTACAAAAACGTATTTAGTGTTGTTCATGGTATTGTTAGGTTTGGGCAAAAGTAAGAAGTCTAGCAATTCGAACAAATAAAAAACATAAAAAACATCTATAAAAATTACTTAATTTAGCAAATTGAAAATATTTTTTAAAAAAATAAAAATAGGGTTTGCTAGAAAAAAAAACTGTTGTATATTTGCCCACGCTTTTAGCAGACGGAATTTCAAAAAGCAAAATATAATTTAAAGAAGATTTTTAAAAATATAAATAATGCCAAAAAGAACGTACCAACCATCGAAGAGAAAAAGAAGAAACAAACACGGTTTCAGAGAAAGAATGGCATCTGCTAATGGACGTAAAGTATTAGCTAGAAGAAGGGCTAAAGGAAGAAAGAGTTTAACTGTATCTTCAGCTCCAAGACCAAAGAAATAATGATTAACTGTAGTTAATTAGATAAGGTGTTACTATTTTTTAGTAACACCTTTTTTTATACCTAAACAATTTTTATTTTTACCAATACAACACAATAAACAACAAAATGCCTAAAAGACAAGACCTTAAATCTATTTTAATCATCGGTTCTGGACCGATTGTTATTGGACAAGCCTGTGAATTTGACTACTCAGGTTCTCAATCCTTAAGATCTTTAAGAGAGGATGGAATTGAAACAATTTTAATCAACTCTAACCCTGCAACAATTATGACAGATCCTTCAATGGCTGATCATGTATACTTGTTGCCTTTAACAACAAAATCAATAATTCAAATTTTAAAAGAGCATCCACAAATTGATGCAGTTTTACCAACAATGGGAGGTCAAACAGCATTAAATTTATGTATCGAAGCTGATGATAAAGGAATTTGGGAAGATTTTGGTGTAAAATTAATAGGTGTAGACATTGATGCTATTAATATTACTGAAGATAGAGAGAAATTTAGAGAGTTAATGCTAAAAATTGATGTGCCAATGGCGCCACAAGCTACAGCGACATCATTTTTAAAAGGTAAAGAAATAGCACAAGAATTTGGTTTCCCATTAGTAATTCGTTCTTCTTATACATTAGGTGGAGCAGGAGCTTCTATTGTATATGATCCAAATGACTTTGATAAATTATTACGTAGAGGGTTGGAAGCATCTCCAATTCATGAGGTAATGATTGATAAAGCAATGATGGGGTGGAAAGAATATGAATTAGAGTTATTACGTGATAAGAATGATAACGTAGTTATTATTTGTTCTATTGAAAATATGGATCCAATGGGAATTCATACAGGAGATTCAATTACGGTAGCACCAGCAATGACGCTTTCTGATAAGACATTCCAGAAAATGCGTGATATGGCTATTAAAATGATGCGTTCTATTGGTGATTTTGAAGGTGGATGTAATGTACAGTTCGCTGTTTCTCCAGATGAAAAAGAAGAAATTATTGCCATAGAAATTAATCCACGTGTATCTCGTTCTTCTGCTTTAGCAAGTAAGGCAACTGGTTATCCTATTGCAAAAATAGCTACGAAGTTAGCAATTGGTTATAGCTTAGATGAGTTAGATAATCAAATTACAAAATCTACATCGGCATTATTTGAGCCAACATTAGACTATGTAATTGTAAAAATTCCACGTTGGAACTTTGATAAATTTGAAGGTTCTGACAGAACTTTAGGTTTACAAATGAAAGCTGTTGGAGAGGTTATGGGAATTGGACGTTCTTTCCAAGAAGCATTACACAAAGCAACACAGTCGTTAGAAATTAAACGTAATGGTTTAGGGGCTGACGGTAAAGGGTATAAAGATTATAACCAAATTATAGATAAATTAACCAATGCAAGTTGGGATAGAGTTTTTGCTATTTATGATGCAATAGCAATGGGAATTCCTCTAAGTAAAATTTATGATATCACTAAAATAGATATGTGGTATTTAAAACAATATGAGGAGTTATATCACTTAGAAAAAGAAATTTCTACGTATACAGTTGACACTTTAGATAGAGAATTATTATTAGAAGCTAAACAAAAAGGATATGGAGATCGTCAGATTGCACATATGTTAGGATGTTTAGAGAGTCAGGTTTATAAATTACGTGAGGAATTAAAAATTAAACGTGTTTATAAGTTAGTAGATACTTGTGCTGCTGAGTTTAAAGCACAAACTCCATATTATTACTCAACTTTTGAGAATGAAGTTGAAACTGCTGATGGTGAGAAGTTACCAGCAAACGAAAGTGTAGTTTCAGATAAGAAAAAAGTAATTGTTTTAGGATCAGGACCTAACAGAATTGGACAAGGAATTGAGTTTGATTATTGTTGTGTACACGGAGTTTTAGCTGCTGCTGAATGTGGGTACGAAACAATTATGATTAACTGTAATCCAGAAACAGTTTCTACAGACTTTGATACGGCAGATAAATTATATTTCGAACCAGTTTTCTGGGAGCACATTTACGATATCATTAAGCACGAAAAGCCAGAAGGAGTTATCGTACAGTTAGGAGGTCAAACTGCATTAAAATTAGCTGAGAAGCTTACGAAGTATGGAATCAAAATATTAGGAACTAGTTTTGAAGCTTTAGATTTAGCAGAAGATAGAGGAAGTTTCTCAGAGTTATTAAAAGATAATAAAATTCCTTATCCAGAATTTGGTGTAGCTGAAACTGCTGATGAAGCTTTAGCTTTAGCTGACGAATTAGACTTCCCAATTTTAGTACGTCCATCATATGTATTAGGAGGGCAAGGAATGAAAATTGTAATCAATAAAGAGGAGTTATTAGAGCACGTGGTAGATTTATTACGTAAAATTCCTAATAACAAATTATTATTAGATCATTATTTAGAAGGAGCAATAGAAGCAGAGGCAGATGCTATTTGTGATGGTGAAAATGTGTACATCATTGGAATTATGGAGCATATTGAGCCTTGTGGAGTACACTCAGGAGATTCTAACGCAACCTTGCCAGCATTTAACTTAGGAGAGTTAGTATTAGAGCAAATTAGAGAGTATACAAAAACAATCGCTTTAGCTTTAGAAACAAAAGGATTAATAAATATTCAGTTTGCAATTAAAGACGATAAGGTATATATCATTGAGGCAAATCCAAGAGCTTCCCGTACGGTACCATTTATAGCGAAAGCTTATAAAGAGCCTTATGTAAACTACGCGACTAAGGTGATGTTGGGAGAGAAGAAAGTAACTGATTTTAAATTCAATCCACAATTAGAAGGATTTGCAATTAAACAACCAGTATTTTCGTTTAACAAATTCCCGAATGTAAATAAGAAGTTAGGACCAGAAATGAAATCTACAGGAGAAAGTATTTTATTTATAGATTCATTAAGAGATGATACTTTCTATGATTTATATTCAAGACGTAAGATGTATTTAAGTAAATAAACAAAAGAATACAAAATATTAAAGAGGCGATTTTTATTATAAAAATCGCTTCTTTTTGATTGTAATTAGTTGAAAAAGATGTTTAAAATTTCGTGCAAAAAAGTAAATCTCATATACTATTTTTGAATAGAAACTGTTTTAAGTATGATCAAACTTTTAAAATACAGAAATGAAAATAGGACAGTTTCTAAATATACCTTTCGAGTTTTTTAATACTAATAAAGAAAAGTGGTTTTATGTATCAAGTAGCTCTATATTTTTAATGCTTTTTGTGTTGGTTTATCAGCCTTTTGGGATTTATGAAGTATTGAAAAATAGTCGTTATAATATTGTAGAACTTTTGTTATTGTTGTTATTCTTTTCATGTGTTATATTTTTAGTTTTAGCATTTAGTCAATTTGTTTTACGAAAACAGTTTTTGGTTAAAAATTATACTATCAAATATTTCTTAAAATGGTTTTTTATTGATGTATTATTGATTGTAAGTGTTACTACAATTATTGATTACTTTGTTTTTGAGGAAGATGTTATCACTATTGATAATATTATGAGAGAAATGTTTTTTTATTCATTTTTAACATACTTTAGTTTATGTATAGTGTTATTGTACCCAGTAATGGGGATACTAGTATATACGTATTTAAAACAGTTATTAAGTGATAAGGTTACTTTAGAAAAAGATTTGACAGTTATTAAGGAGCATTATAAAATAGCTTCTGGAAATGAGGATTTAATAAAGGTGTTAGATGAAAATGATGTTTGTAAATTAACAGTAGCTATTAATACTATTTATGCAATAGAATCTCAAAACCAATATATTTTAATAAAGTATTTGAAAAATGGAAGATTGATAGAACAAAGTGTAAGAACACGTTTTTCAAAAATTTTAAATGAATTAAAAGACTTTCCATCTCTAATAAAGTGTCATCGATCTTATGCGGTAAATTTGATGAACATAGAAAGCTTAAAATATCTAAATCAAAAACCAAATTTGATATTGGGTAGTCCAGAAATGATTAAAATTCCAGTTTCAAAAACTTATTTAAAGGATATAAAAACAAAAATTTCATTGTACTAGAAAGAGGTTTGGTAATTCTAGTATTCTTAAAGAAAAGTTAATCTAAATCTTTTCACTCCTAAAACCAGTATTTCGCTCCAAAGCCAGTTGTACGGGCAAATACAAACAATTTCTTCTCGTTATGTTTGATGATTTTAAACCAATAAAAACATTTAAACTCTTATGAAGAAATTCATTTTTTGTGTAATATTTTTTACATCTTTTTTAAGCTTTGCTCAAGAAAAAATAACAATCAGTGGAACGTTAAAATCTGAAGCAAACGGAGAAACATTAACAGGAGCTACTGTTCTTTTAAAAGGAACCAATTTAGGAGTGTCAACAAACGAATATGGTTTTTATTCGTTAACGGTTCCCAAAGGAAATTATACTTTGCTAATTTCTTATTTAGGATTTAATACGGTTGAAAAAGAAGTATCACTAAATAGTAATTTAAAACTCAATTTTGAACTACAAGAAGATACTTCACAGTTGGACGAGGTTGTGATTAATTCGGAAGGCTTAAAGAAAACGAATATACGAACACCTCAAATGAGTGTTACAAAATTATCAACCAAAACAATTAAGCAGATTCCTGCTGTAATGGGAGAAGTAGATATTATTAAATCAATACAGCTTTTACCAGGAGTTACAAATTCAGGAGAAGGAGCTTCAGGATTTAATGTGCGTGGTGGTGCAGAAGATCAAAATTTAGTGTTGTTAGATGAAGCTATTATTTACAATTCATCGCATTTATTTGGATTCTTTTCGGTGTTTAATAGCGATGCTATTAAGGATATAAAACTATATAAAGGGGGGATTCCAGCGCAGTTTGGAGGACGTGTTTCTTCGGTGTTAGATATCCGTCAAAAAGAAGGGAATAGCAAGCGATTTGCACTTACAGGAGGTATTGGAGCAATATCGAGTAGATTAACAGCAGAAGGTCCTACATTTAAAGATAAAGGTTCGTTTTTGTTATCAGGTAGAGCATCATACGCACATTTATTTTTAAAACTGGCGAATAATAGTAACAGTGCTAGTTTTTACGATCTTAATTTTAAAACAAACTATAAGATTGATAGCAAGAATAGAATGTTTTTGTCAGGATATTTAGGGCAAGATGATTTTAGTTTGGCTAAGAGGTTTTCTAATTCATATGGAAATATTTCAGGAAACTTACGATGGAATCATATTTTTAATGACAAGTTATTTTCAAACTTATCAGTAATCTACAGTAGATATAATTATGCTTTGAAGCTTGATATGCAAGGCTTAGATTGGAAGTCGAATATTAATAACTATAATTTGAAATATGATGTTGGCTATTATGCGAGCGATAAAATGAAGTTCAATTTTGGACTTAGCGGAATTTATTATCAATTTAATCCTGGAGAGTTAAATCCATTAAACGAAGCTTCTGGTATAAATTCTAGAAAATTAGATGATAAGAGTGCTTTTGAAGGTGGGATTTATGCAAGTTTAGAGCATAAAATTACAGATAAGTTAACCACTATGTATGGATTACGCTATAGTACTTTTTATCGTTTAGGAGCCCAAACATTAAATGAGTATCAAAATGATTTACCAGTAGTGTATAATTCTGAATTAGGTATTTATGAGCGAGCAGAAGCTATTGGAGAAACTAATTATTCAAGTGGAAAAACAATAGCCTCATTTGGTAATTTTGAACCACGTTTTGCCTTATCGTATCAATTAAATAATAAATCTTCGTTAAAGGCAAGTTATAACCGTACAGCACAATATTTACATTTAATATCCAATACAACTTCGGCAACACCTTTAGATGTATGGGCGCCAAGTGGTAAATTTTTAAAACCACAGTTAGCAGATCAATATGCTTTGGGGTATTTCAGAAATTTTAAAAATAATATGTACTCTATAGAAACAGAGGTGTATTATAAAACAGTAGATAACCGAGTAGATTATATTGATGGAGCAGATTTAATAGCGCAAAACAATATAGAACGTGAGATTTTAATTGGTGAAATGCGTTCTTATGGATTGGAAGTGTTATTGAGAAAAAACCAAGGAAATTTTACAGGATGGCTATCATATACTTTGTCAAAAGCACAGCAAAGAGCACCTGGGAATGCTTCTGGTGGATTAGGAATTAATAATGGTAACTGGTATAACACAGCTTACGATAGAACTCATGATGTTTCGTTTACAGGAAACTATAAACTGAATGAAAAATGGAGTTTTGGATCTAATTTTATTTTTCAAACGGGTAGACCAGTAACATATCCTAATGGTCAATTTAATTATCAAGGATTATCCATCCCTACATATAGTGAAAGAAATGCAAGTAGATTGCCTGCTTACCATCGATTAGATGTTTCTGCTACATTAACTCCAAGAAAGAATAAGAATAGAAAATGGAAAGGAGAGTGGGTATTTAGTATTTATAATATTTACAATCGTAATAATGCGGCTTCCATAAGTTTTGGACAAAATGCTACAACAGGAGCTAATGAAGCTACGCAGACTACCATTTTTGGTATTATTCCTTCAGTGAGTTATAATTTAAAATTTTAAGAAAATGAAAAAGTTAATTATAAAATCAGTTGTAATCATTCTTATTATTAATTTGTTTTATGCCTGTACAGAAGTAGTAAATGTTAGTGTTCCAAATGGAGGAAAGCGTTTGGTAATTGAAGCTTCTATTTTATGGGAAAAAGGAACATCGGGAGTAAATCAGACTATTAAATTGAGTACATCAACTGAATATTTTTCAAACGAACCCAATAAGTCAGTTTTAAATGCTCAAGTTCAAGTAACGAATACTAATACTGGAGAGGTTTTTACATTTGCGAATCAAAATAATGGAAATTATACCATAGGAACATTTAATCCAGTATTGAATGACGAATACGAATTAGAAGTACTTTACGATGGAAAAACTTATAGAGCTACAGAAACATTAATTTCAGTTGTAGGTATTAAGAATATAGAACAAGAAGCAGTTCCATCGATAGGAGGAAATGATGAAATTAAATTAAAAATATACTTTGACGATCCTAAAGATGTCGCTAACTATTATCTTGGAGTATTTCAAGCATCAAATTTAGCAATTCCCGATTTAGAAACTTTAAAAGATGAATTTACAGATGGTAATCAGAATTTTATCGAGTATGAAGATGAGGATTTAGTTAAAGGAGGAACGGTTACTTTAAGTTTTCAAGGAATTTCAAGACGATATTATAACTACATAGATTTATTAATAGAACAACTTGGACAAGGTGGGCCATTTCAAACTACACCAGCGCGTGTAAAAGGAAATTGTATTAATATAAATGATAGTAATGAAGAGGTGTTTGGATATTTCAGATTGAGTGAAACAGTCAATGATGTCTACACAATTAATTAAAAAATGATAAAATAAACCCGAAGATTAAGTTCTTCGGGTTTTTTGTAGATAAAAAATGATGGTTCATCTATTGAAAAATTAAGCCAGTATAATTTTTTTCATTATGCTGTATAGTAATTATAGGTTTGGGGCTTAATTTTTAAGTAGCCATCAATGAGAAAAGTAATAAACGTTGTGTTTTTTCTATGTGTAATAGGATCTTGTTATAGTCAGCAACAACCAGATTTATTTAGTATTGAGCATAAATATTCGCCAAGTAGTAAAGATTTTGATTTTAATAGTACAGAAATTCGTGCTAATATTCCAGTAAAAGTAGGAAAGGGATTTGTAACCAATTCTATTGGAATTGATTATTCAACATTGAATTATAATAAGAGTTATCCATTTGATACAAAAGAAATAGAAACTTTTTATAACCTATCATATGCATTGTCTTATACTTATCCATTGAAAAAAAAATGGCTTTTAACTGCGAGAGTAAATCCAGCTATTTCTTCAAATCTTAAAGGAAGTTTAAGTTCAGAAGATTTATTATTGAATGGAGCTTTATTAGCAACAAAGCGATGGGGGGATTTTAAGAAAGGAAGTGTTATGATTTTTGGAATTGCCTATGCTACTTTATCAGGAAAACCAGGTGTGATTCCTTTTATAAGTTTTAGACAAAAATTAAATGAACGATTTTCATATGGAATTGGTTTTCCGAGTACTTTTTTCAATTATAATTTAAATAAGAAAAATAGTTTTAGGATAGAAGCAAGACAACAAGGTTTTTATGCGAATTTATCGGGAAGTAACAGTCCGATTTTTAATGGAGAAGAAGCTCAAAAAATTCAGTTTAGAAATTTCTTAGCAAATATTAGTTATAGTTATAAGTTTGCAAAAGGATGGAGAGCTAATGCTAATGCTGGTTATTCGTTTAGTAATACGTATTCTTTATTAGATGTAGATAAAGATGAATTGTACGATTTTGATATAGATAACAGACCTTTCTTTTCAATAGGAGTTGCTTATGATTTATCGGAGTTGATAAAAAAGAGACGAAGTAAAAATAAATAGGTTAAATTTATCTAGATAATTTTTAAAAGAAATGGATAAGGCAAACAAACGCTTATTAATACATAGTTCTATATGGCTAACATTTATTTTGTTTGTAGGAACTCAACTTTATTTAGATAAAGGTAAAATTCCATTGCCGTTTTTGGTAAGAATTTCTTTAGGAATTGTATTTTTCTATATTAATTATTTAGTGCTAGTTCCAAAGTTATTATTTAAAAAGAAAGTTTTTTTATATGTAATAGCAGTATTGTTGGTAGTTTATCTTGGTGCTCTCATATACAGGTCTTTTAATTTTTCAAGTTATTTTGAATCCTTACCACAGAAAATAAACTTAAAAGCTTATAAGAGTTTTTCAATAAGTGTAATGTTTAATATTATTCTAGTAATTCTTGGAGCAGTAATTAAAACATATTTGGCTTGGACTAAAAATGAAACAGATAAAAAAGATGTAGAGAGTCAGAAAAGGATAACTGAATTAGAGGTTTTAAAATCTCAAATAAATCCACATTTTTTATTTAATTCATTAAATAGTATTTATTCTTTAACAGTAAAAAAAGCAGACGAAGCTCCTGAAGCAGTTATTATGTTATCAGAGTTAATGCGATATATGTTATATCAGGCAAATGATGATTTTGTATTGTTAGAAAAGGAAATTAGCTACATAGAGAATTATGTTAACCTACAAAAGTTACGATTGATAGATAAAGAGGGAATCTCTTTAAAAGTATCAGGAGAAATTACCAATCAAAAAATACCACCATTATTGTTAATTTCATTTATTGAAAATGCTTTTAAATATGGTATTGATCCAATAAAAAACTCAAAAATAATTGTAACTATAGATGTAGATGATACTCATTTTAAATTTGAGTGTGTAAACGTAAAGAATAGAAAACAAATAGATGATATAAATTCAGGTATAGGTTTAAAGAATACAAAAGAACGTTTAAAATTGTTGTATCCAAATAAGCATAAATTAGAAATTTCAGATAAGGATAATTTGTACAAAGTAAGTTTGCAATTACGTATAAGTTAATAAAGAAAAATTTAAAGTTTGTGTAAAACTTAAAAAGAAGTAAAATAGATGAGATGTATTATAGTTGATGACGAACCTTTAGCAGTAGATATTATTGAAACCTATGTTCAACGTGTTGGAAATATTGAAATTGTAGCCAAAACCAATAATTCTTTAGAGGCTTTATCTTTACTGCAACAACACGATTTAGACTTGGTTTTTTTAGATATTGAAATGCCAAATTTAACAGGTTTAGAATTAGTGAAATCTATATCTAATTTGCCTCAGTTTATTTTTACTACAGCCTATCCTCAGTATGCTTTAGATGGTTTTGAATTGAATGCAACCGATTATTTAGTAAAACCAATACCGTTTCCAAGATTTATAAAAGCTATAACAAAAGCAAGAGAGCTTTATGAGTTAAAGCAAAGGAAAGATACTACGAATGAAGTTCAGAATGATTTCATTTTTGTAAAATCTGAATATGAAAATGTAAAAATAGAAACTAAAAATATTATTTATATCGAGGGTTTAAAAGATTATATAAAGATAAAAACAATCGATTCAAGCTCATCCATACTTACCTTAATGAGTTTTAAAGCTATTTTAGAAAAACTATCTTCAGTAAAATTTTTTCGTATTCACCGTTCATACATTGTAAATATAGATTACGTGTCTTCACATCAAAAAAACAAACTTATTGTAAATAATGAACGTTTACCAATAGGTGAAACATACAAAGCTGCTATTTTAAAAAGATTAGGAGTCTAAAACCAGTTTGTCTATACATTTTAAGAGTTGGTATAACAGATTCTACTTTATTTATACCTCTAAAATACTTTTGCTTGATAATTAAATAACAAACAAGATGAATGTATTAAAGAAAATAACGGTTGTGATTGTATTGATGATTTCAACTATAGGTTTTAGTCAGTCAAAATTGGAAAAGTTTAAAGCAATTCCAGCAGAAGAAATGGCTAAAAAGAAAACAGATTTAATGAAGGAAAAATTAGGTCTCTCGGAAGAACAAGCAAAAGAAATTTTTAGAATCAATTTAGATGCTTTTAAAGCAAGGAAGGAAGTTGTAGAGAATTCATCAATGTTCAGTATTCGAAAAAAAATGAAAGCAGTAGGGAAGGAAGAGTATTTAAATTTAGAGAAAGTTTTGTCAGAAATTCAATTAAAAAAATATAATTCAAAAGTTAAAAAAGAATTGAAAGAAGCAATGAGTAATTGGATGGAGGAATGGAATAAAGAGTAGTTTTTTTTAAGTTAACAATTTTAACAGAAAGTTAACTAGTTGCATATGCAACTAAATTAATCTTTTAATCTAACTTTGCGTCTAATAAAGGAACGGGAATATGGATTTAGAGAAAACATTAGCGCCCTGGTTAGGAAGGACAATGAAAATGATAGATAATCATATTCAGGATTTATTTTATGAGAAAAATATAAACTTGACTAAAATACAATGGGTTCTTTTAAAAAAGTTAGAAGAAAAGAATGGAGTGCCACAACAGGAGCTAGCTTTTTTAACAGGTAGAGATAAGACCTCTTTGACTAGGCTGATAAATACTATGGAAAAGAAAAGTTTAGTAGCAAGAATTCCTTCGAAATCAGATAGAAGAATAAATCATATTCATTTGACAAAAAAAGGAGAAGAATTGCTTAAAGAAACCATGCCAATAATGGACAGTTTTGTAACATCATTACAAGAAAATATTTCAGAAAAAGAAATAAAAGATACAATTAATGTAATTAAGAAAGTACAAGGAAATTTAATACAAAAATCAACTAAAGGTTGTGGTAGCAACTAAAATATAGAACATGAGAAAAGTAATTATTGTAGTGGCAGGAATAGTGGTGTTAGGATTAGCATTTTTAATATCAAACTATTTAAAAAACAGTAAAAAAGTACCAGAACAAAAAGTAACAAAAGTAGAAAAAACTGTTTTTGTAAAAGAGGTGAAAAATGGAGATGTAGCGATTAATATTTCAGCAAATGGAAATTTAGTAGCTAAAAATAAAGTAGATATTTACTCTGAAGTACAAGGGGTTTTACAAAATACTGGGAAAGATTTTAGAGTAGGAGTATCTTATAAAAAAGGACAAACACTTTTAAAAATTAATAATCAAGAGTTTTATGCGTCTATTCAATCACAAAGAAGTTCGTTACAAAATTTAATAGCTTCAATAATGCCAGATATGCGTTTGGATTACCCAGATTCATTTGAAAGCTGGAATGCTTACTTGAAAAACTTTGATATTAATAAAACGGTACAACCACTTCCAGTACCAAAGTCAGATAAAGAGAAGTATTTTATAACAGGAAGAAATATCTATACCACATTTTATACTATCAAAAATCTAGAAACAAAATTAGGAAAGTACAACATTAGAGCTCCTTTTAATGGGGTTTTAACTGAGGCTTTGGTAACTAACGGAACTTTGGTAAGATCAGGACAAAAAATGGGAGAGTTCATTGATAATTCTGTATTTGAATTAGCATTATCGGTAAATGGAGGATTGGTAGATGTTTTAGAAGTAGGTAAGCTAGTAGCGTTGCATAACCTAGAAAAGACCAAGGTTTGGAAAGGAAAAGTTTCTAGAATTAATGGAAAAATAGATCAAGCTTCACAAACAGTTCAAGTATTTATAGAAGTAAAAGGAAAGGATTTAAGAGAAGGAATGTACTTAGAGGCAAATGTACCTGTTAAATCAGAAAAAGAAGCCATAGAGGTAAATAGAAAATTGTTAGTTGAAAATAAAGCAGTGTATGTGGTAAGGAATAATGTTTTAGACTTAGTTGAAATTAACCCAGTGCACTTCAATGAAAATACAGTAGTAATAAAAGGGTTAGCTAATGGAGAAGAATTAGTGAATAAACCAGTTGCAGGAGCTTATGCAGGAATGCCAGTTAAAATATTTTCAGAAAATAAAAGCACAGCAAAAAAATAAGATATGAAAAAAGTAATAGCATATTTTATAAAGTATCCCGTAGCAGTAAACATTATTATTATAACTTTTGTGATATTAGGATTTTTTGGATATTCATCACTAAAATCATCTTTCTTTCCATTAACAAATGCAAAATTTATTAATATTAATGTTGCATACCCTGGGGCATCACCTCAAGAAATTGAAGAAGGAGTTGTTTTAAAAATAGAAGATAACTTAAAAGGGTTAGTAGGAGTAGATAGAGTAACATCGACATCCTCAGAAAATGCCGCAACTATTTCGGTAGAAACTTTAAAAGGTTATGATATAAATGTTGTTTTAGCAGATGTTAAAAATGCAGTAGATAAAGTTCCAAACTTTCCAACAGGAATGGAACCAGCAGTAGTTGCTAAAATAGAGAATATAGCAGAAACCATAAGTTTTGTAGTTACCGGAGATGATATTTCGCTAAAATCATTAAAAAATATAGCGAGAGAAATAGAAAATGACATCAGAAGAATAGATGGAATTTCACAAATTTCAATTTCAGGATATCCAGAAGAAGAAATAGAAATAGCCGTAAGAGAAAATGATTTATTAGCATACGAACTAACATTTAATCAAGTAGCTAATGCAGTTTCTACAGCAAATATTTTAACAACAGGAGGATCGGTTAAAACAGATGCAGAAGAGTATTTAATACGTGCTAATAACAGGTCATACTACGGAGATGAATTAGATAATTTAGTAGTAAAAGCAGACGCTTCAGGGAGAATAATTAGATTAAAAGATGTTGCAACAGTAAGAGATATTTGGAATGAAACACCTAATAGAAATTTTTACAATGGAAATTTAGCGGTAAGAATGCAGGTGAGTAATACAAATAGTGAAGATTTACTTACATCAGCAGAAAAAATAAACGAATACATTGAAAAGTTTAATGTAGAACACGATAATGTAAAAATAGAGGTAACGAGAGACTCTTCAATAACATTAAACCAGCGTACAGAATTGTTATTTAAAAATGCATGGCAAGGAATGTTATTGGTAATGCTATTTTTATCATTATTTCTACGTCCACGATTAGCCTTTTGGGTGGCAGCTGGATTACCAGTTGCATTCTTCGGAATGTTTATGTTAGCTGGATATTTTAATATTACAATAAATGTGTTATCGCTATTTGGAATGATCATTGTAATTGGTATTCTGGTAGATGATGGAATTGTAATATCAGAAAATATTTACCATCATTATGAGAAAGGGAAAAATCCAATTAGAGCAGCTATAGATGGTACAATGGAAGTAGTGCCACCAATTATATCAGCCATAAGTACTACCGTTTTAGCATTCTCATTATTTTTCTTTTTAGATGGGAATATAGGGGAGTTTTTTGGAGAAGTAGCAACTGTGGTAGCATTAACGTTAATTCTTTCATTAGTAGAAGCGTTAATTATTTTACCAGCTCACGTAGCACATTCAAAAGCACTAGATAGAAATCAAAAGTTATACAAGTTTAATAAATACGCAGAAGAGTTAATGGATTTTATGCGGGATAAATTATATGCTCCTGCATTAAAATTTGTATTAGAAAATAAGTTTTTTGGTATAATAATTCCAATATCATTATTAGT
Source organism: uncultured Tenacibaculum sp. (assembly GCF_947499065.1). Taxonomy (GTDB): domain Bacteria; phylum Bacteroidota; class Bacteroidia; order Flavobacteriales; family Flavobacteriaceae; genus Polaribacter. Next base: position 110,554 of record NZ_CANMMT010000004.1, read on the forward strand.
ATTAACAAAAGGAGCTTTTGAAGGAGGAATTATTAAAGGAACTTTTTTTCCATCTATAGCAAGTGATAGAGTTTCGGTTAACTTAACAATGCCGCAAGGAACCAATGAGAAAATTACAGATAGTATCATATCAGTAATAGAAGCAAAAACTTGGGAAGTAGAGAAAGAATTTACTAAAAAGTATGGAGTAGAAGGTGAACCAGTAGTAGAAAATATTTTAAAACAAATAGGACCAGGATCTGCTAAAGCATCTTTACGAATTAATTTATTACCTGGAGAAACACGTTCTTTTAGTTCAAGAGAAATTACCAATGCAATTAGAGAAAGAGTAGGAGAAGTATATGGAGTAGAAACGCTAACCTTTGGTTCGGGAGGTAATTTTGGAGGAAGTCCAGTATCAGTTTCTTTATTAAGTAATAATATAACTGAGCTAAAAGCGGCTAAGACAGAGTTAAAAGAAGAGTTAAAAAAGAATCAAGATTTAAAAGATGTTACTGATAACGATCCGCAAGGGATTAAAGAAATTAAAATTCAATTAAAAGAGAATGCCTATTTATTAGGATTGAATTTGAACGAGGTAATGTCGCAAATAAGAAGTGGTTTTTTTGGTAGACAAGCACAGCGTTTTCAAAGAGGGCAAGATGAAATAAAAGTATGGGTTAGGTATAATAAAGAAGAGCGATCGTCAATTAAAAATTTAGATGACATGCGAATCGTAACTCCTACAGGAAGTAGAATTCCGCTTTCAGAAATAGCAAGTTATCAAATTGAAAGAGGTGAAATATCAATTAGTCACTTAGATGGACAAAGAGAGATAAAGGTAGAAGCAGATTTAAAAACCACCCAAGGAAGTGCTACAGATATCCTTACAGATATTCAAGAGAGAATAATGCCAGAAATTTCGGCAAAATATCCATCAGTAACAGCCTTATATGAAGGACAAAATAGAGAGGCTTCAAAAGTATCTAGTTCAGCAAAAATAGTTGGGCCAGTAATTTTATTGTTAATCTATATTGTTATTGTATTTACGTTTAGATCATATGGGCAACCATTTATGCTATTAATTATGGTACCATTTAGTTTGATAGGAGTTGCTTGGGGTCACTGGATTCATGGGTTTGCTGTAAATATTTTATCACTTCTAGGAATTATTGCTTTAATAGGAATTATGGTTAATGATGGATTAGTCCTTATTAGCAAGTTCAATAGTTATCTAAAAGAAGGGATGGAATATGAAGAGGCTTTATTTGCAGCAGGTAAATCAAGATTCAGAGCAATATTTTTAACAACAATAACTACAGTAGCTGGATTAGCACCTTTAATTTTTGAAACAAGTAGGCAAGCTCAGTTCCTAATTCCAATGGCAATATCTATTGCTTATGGAATTGTGATAGCGACATTTTTAACACTTTTAACGCTACCAATATTATTGTCTATATCTAATTACTCAAAAGTATATACTAAGTGGTTATGGACAGGAAAAAAGCCAAGTAGAGAAGAAGTAGAAAGGGCTATTAAAGAATTAGAAGCAGAAAACGAAGAATCAGAAAAGTAAAAGAAAACAGAAATGAAAAAAATACATTTAATCATAGGGTGTTTATTCACTAGTATTTCTTTTTACGGACAAGAAGTATTAAGTAAGGAGAAGGCAGTAGAAATAACACTAGCGAATAATTACGATATTAGAGTAACAAAGAATAATTTAGAAACCGCTAAAAACAATAAAAGTATTTATAACAGCGGATATTTACCAACTGTTACGGGAAATGCTGGAGCAAATTATAGTAAGAACAATACGGATCTTGAATTTCAAAACGGAACTACGAATTCAGTTACAGGAGCTGAATCAAAATCATACAATGCATCAGTAGGATTGAATTATACTATTTTCAACGGGTTTAACAGGCAAAATACCTTTAAACGATTAAAAGAAAATTATAATTTAACAGAATTACAAGCACGACAAGTAATGGAAAATACGTTAACTACATTGTTTTTAGCCTATTATGAAGTAGGAAGGTTGACGGAAAATGAAAAGACTCAAAAAGAAACATTAGAAATTTCTAAAAAGAGATTAGAAAGAGCTAAGTATAATTTTGATTATGGTCAGAATACTAAGTTAGAAGTGCTGAATGCAGAAGTTGATGTTAATAATGATAGTATTACATATATAGATTTAAAACGTCAATTATCGAACGCGAAAAGAGATTTAAACGTGGTATTGGGTAGAAGTGTAAACACCCCTGTAAAAGTAGATACCAATGTAACCTACGCAATTGATTTAAATTTGATAGATGTTTTACAAAAGGCTAAAACAAGCAATGCAGCTATTTTACAGGCAAAAAAGAACATTGAATTAAGGCAATTGGATGTGAAAATTAATAGAGCAGGATGGATGCCAAACGTAAGTTTAACAAGTTCATATGCTTGGAATAAAAGTAATAATGATGCTACCAATGAGTTTAGTCCAATATCAAACACACAAACTGGGGTAAATGCAGGTTTAAGTTTGTCTTGGAATATTTTTGATGGAGGAAGAACTAAAACTAATGTAGCGAATGCAAAAATAGCTTTAGAAACACAAGAAATTCAAAAACAACAGCAAGAGGAGCAATTAGAAAGAGATGTGAATAATGCTTGGGAGACATATCAAAATGCATTGTTTTCGTTACAAGCCCAAGAAAAAAATGTAACAACGAATAAACGTAATTTTGAACGAACTAATGAGCGATACAAATTAGGGCAAATTACTTCAATAGATTTCCGTCAGGCTCAGATTAATTTAATTAACGCAGAGTTAAGTGTAAGTAGAGCAAAGTATACTGCTAAAAATGCAGAGCTTCAGCTATTGCAATTAGCGGGAACATTGTTAGATAATAAGAATTTTTAAATTCTATGTATAAAACAAAAACCGAAGCTTTAAGCTTCGGTTTTTTTATAATTCAATTTTGATATTATATTTTTCTAAATCTTTTGCGTGCTCTTGTACAGAGAAGTTTTCACTATCAAATTCTTCGAGTCTATTTTTTCTAGTTTCATTTCTATGAATAGCTTCTAAAAATCTACGCATTTCATTATCGTTACTAATTATAATGCCAGGTACTTTAGAGTTACTTCCCTGCTCATTTTTAGCAACCATAGTAAAATAAGAAGAATTACAGTGTTTTACATTACCTGTTTGGATGTTTTGAGATTCTACACGGATTCCTACTACCATAGAAGTATTTCCAACATAATTAATAGAAGCTCTCATAGTAACTAACTCGCCAACCTCAATAGGGTTAATAAAATTAACGGTATCTACAGAGGCAGTAACACAATAAGTTCCTGAATGTTTAGAAGCACAAGCAAAGGCAATTTGATCCATTAGGTTCAAGATATAACCACCGTGAATTTTACCACTAAAATTTGCATGTGAAGGAAGCATTAGTTCAGAAATTGTAATGCAAGTATCTTCTATTTTTTTATAATTATTGTTCATTTTCTTTAGTAACTCCTCTAAAATGTGGAGAAGCTTCTTCTTCCACTTTAGTAATAAAATATTTAGTATCTCCTAACCAAAAGAAAGTTCCAAAACGTTCTTTATAAGTAACTTTTACATACCTACCTTGGTATTTTTTTAAATTATCAATAACGGTAGTTTCTTTATCTTCTACTGAAAAAGAAAAAATTTGAGCTCCAGAAATTCCTTGACTAATTTCTCCTTCCCAAGTTTTAACAAATACACCTTTATGACTAATCTTGATTAGTTCACCAGATCGAACACCTTCGCTATAAGGAACATAATAAATAAATGCATAGTATATACCAGCAACTAATAAAATAATACCAATAATAAGGGCTAAAATCTTTTTCATTGTTTAAAAATTAAAAACCAATTAGGTTTTGTTAGGACAAAAGTAATATTAAAAAATTAGACTTAAAAAATCAAAGGAAAGTAGTAAGTTTGTGTATCTACAAAAAGAAACAGAAATGAATTATATTTTATTTGATGGCGATGTGCGTACAGCATTATTACCATTTACATATACAAAACCAGTTGCCGATTTAAGAGTAGGTATTTTAACAATTAGAGAAAAGTGGGAAAAGTTCCTTGGTTTAACAACTACTACCATTACTGAAGAATATTTAGAAGAAAAATATCCAATGGTAGAAATGGAGCAGAATGTATTGTTAAATGCGTCTTTTTTACCAAACAAATCATTGGTTGAGGTTGTAAAAGGATTAAAAGAGAATCAGGCAGTTTTTAGAGGAGATGATGTTATTGCTTTTTATACAGCAGATACACAAGAAGAAGTAGACTTTTCCAAGTATGAGCAAATAGAATTTGAAGATGATATTGTACAAATAAAAAACACGTGGGATATTTTTTCTTTAAACGATGCAGCAATTCGTGCCGATTTCGATTTAATTACTGAAGGAAGACAATCAGAACCAATCCCAGAAACGGTTAATTGTATTAATAGAGCTGATATCTTTGTAGAGAAGGGGGCTAAGTTGACTTATGCAGTTTTAAACGCTTCTACAGGGCCAATTTATATTGGTAAAGATGCGGAAGTAATGGAAGGAGTTGTAGTAAGAGGAGCTTTAGCTATGTGTGAAAAATCAGTTTTAAAATTAGGAGCAAAGATTTATGGAGCTACTACATTAGGGCCTTATTGTAAAGTAGGAGGAGAGGTGAATAATTCTGTTTTAATGGGGTATTCAAATAAAGGTCATGATGGATTCTTAGGAAATTCGGTTTTAGGAGAATGGTGTAATTTAGGAGCAGATACTAACAATTCAAACCTTAAAAATAATTATGCTGAGGTAAAATTATGGAACTATGAAACTGGTAGGTTTGCAAAAACAGGATTACAATTTTGTGGTTTAATGATGGGAGATCATTCTAAATGTGGAATCAATACAATGTTTAATACGGGAACTGTTATAGGAGTTTCTGCAAACATTTTTGGAAGTGGGTTCCCAAGAAACTTTGTGCCATCGTTTAGTTGGGGAGGAGCTTCTGGATTTACAGAGTATAAAACAAATAAAGTATTTGAGGTAGCAGATGTGGTAATGAAAAGACGTAATATAGAATTTGACGATAAAGAGAAAAAAATTCTAGAATATGTTTTTGAAGAGACTAAAAAATATAGAAATTATTAAAATATAAACCTCGCTATTTGGCGGGGTTTTTTATTAGAAACTTATTCTAAGAACTAAATTAGGAGTGGTTCCTAATGAAAGTTTATCAATTTTACCTAATTGATAAATCACTTGATTATTATCGTTGTTAACCACAGGGATAGCTGTAAAAGTTCTTCTTAGAATATTTTTACGATTGTAAATGTTTAAAATTGAAAAACCTAACTTAGCTTTCCATCGTTTAGAAAAGTTAAAAGAATAAGTAACAGAGGTGTCTAATCGATGATATTTTGGTAGCCGTTTAGCATTTATATTATCAGTATTAAGTACTATAGTAGGTGTTCCACTGCTAGGGTTAATTATAAATTGGCGAACATCTGTATATGGATTCCCTGTTCTATGTTTCCAACCAAAAGAAAATTCAAAATTATTAAATTTAAAGGCATGAGACCATGAAAAATAATTTGTAATATCATGGTTTGCAGGAAAGAACTTGTTTTCTAAGTCGATAAATTTAAATTTATTTTTAGTATACGAGTAATTAATCCATGTTCTATAATTACCAATTTTTTTATTAATAAGTACATCAATACCAAAAATTTCACCTTTTCCATTTGAAAAATCGGTAGTCTGATCATTATAACCTCTAGTTTGAGAAGTCATACCGCTAATATATTTTAAGTATGGTTCGAAATCAATTTTCCAACCATCTCTATTGTAAACCGTACCTAGTGAGAATTGAAAACTTTTTTGAAGAGGTATATTATTGTCGTTAACTTGGGCCCAAACTTGATTTTCCAAATCAAAACCTAAACTGGATGTTTGAAACTCAATAATCTGACTTAGTGTTTGATGTTTTTGTTCTAAAGAAGTTTTAACGCTAAAGCCATTATTAATTTTCTTTTCAATATATAATCTAGGCTCAATTACTGTTTTATTAATTTTATCAAAATAATTTAACCTAATTCCAGAATTAATCCTCCAATCATTATTATCGTACAAATATTCAGTGAAAAATGAATGCGTATTATTAGTGCCAGAATCTTCTTGTAAGGTGTTTATTACATTGTCAGAATTAATATCTGCTTTGTAATTTAATTTATAAGATGTCTCATTAGATAAGAAATCATACCCGAAAAGAAAGTTTGTTTTTGAATTAAGACTATAGTTAATATTATAAGAAAAACCTAAATCTCTAACAGAGTTATTTTTTATAGAGTGACGTATTAAATAATTATTAATGTAGTTATATTTTCCTGTATAGTTTAATCTAAAGTTAGAATAATAAGCTTTAAAATTCTGAGTCAAATTGGTAGATAATTTTTTATTCCAAAGAAAGCTTAAACCTCTATTGGTGATATTCAAATCATCTAGATAATCATCTTGATAAGATGGTATTTTAAAGTTGTTTGTAAGTTTATTTTTTGTGTATAAAAAGTTAAAAGATAAGGATTCGTTATCTGAAGGTTTAATAACTAATTTAGCAGTATAATCTGCAAAATAGAAGCGATTATCTCTTTCAAAAGGTACACTTTTATTAATTATTCTTCTTTCTTGATTAGCATCAAATGTTTGAAATACTCGTTTAGATAATTTATCAAAAGTAAAGGTGTTAATTAAATCGGCAAAAGAACGTCTAAAAGACGTTGTAAAAGCCACTTTTTTTGATAAAGGAATTTTTAAAAAGGCATCAAAGTGAGTCATGTTAAACCCAAAACCACCAGTAACTTTTGAAGGGATGTTTTCTTGAGTTTTAATATCTATAACACCAGAAATTCTATTTCCATAACGGGCTTGTGTTCCGCTTTTTGATAAAGTTATTTTTTTAGTTGTATATGGATTGAAGGCAGAGAGCGTACCAAAAAAATGTCCTGAGTAGTACATTTTAATACCGTCCCAATAAATTAAATTTTGATCGGGAGTTCCTCCTCTGATATAAATACCAGATGCAGTTTCATTTGGACTTTGAACTCCAGGAATAATCTTTAAGCTTTCTAAAACATCAGGCTCTGTTAAACCTGGTAGCACGCCTAACTGTTGAGGTAAAATAGAAATAGAACCATTTTTATTTTTATTAATACCAAGAGTTACATAATTGCTTATTTGAACTTCTTTTAATAAATTATAATTATTAAACTTAGATTCTTTAAAAACGGATATGTAATAGTATCGGTCATCAACTTTATTAAATTGTAATGATACTTGAGTTTCTATTTCGGTAAGTAATTCCTCTAAATGGCATTTTTTTTTGTTAAAAGTAAAGTATACTTCTTTAATTATATTTGAGTCATAAGAAAACTTCACCTTATAATTAGATTCTGTATGTTTTAAAACATCTAATATAGGCGCATTTAAAAAAGCAATGTCTATTTTTTCTTGAGAAAAAATAGACATTGTCAAGCACATCAAAAGTATACTTATTTTTTGCTTCATTAATTATATCTCAATACAATCGGACTATTTTTTGCTAATGTAAAAGAAATTTTCATTGGAGCAAAAACTGTTTTCAAAGCAACATTAATATTTTTGTGAGTAAATGTACCTGTAAATCGCTTATTTACGTCAATGCTAGTCGTGTCAAACTTAATTTTGTATTGTTTTTCTAAAGCTGTAATTACTTGACTAATAGGTGCGTTAGTGAAGCTACTTTCACCATGTATCCACGATGGAGATTTTTGGTCAAAATTCCAACTTTCACTACCATCATTAAATATTCTATGAGCCTTACCTTTAGTTAAAATAACCTCATTATTATTTTTTGGAGTAACCCTAACTTTTCCTTCAAAGCACTGAGTTTCAAAAAAGTTTTTTGAAGAGTTAACAGTAAACTTAGTTCCTAAAACAGTAACATTCCCCTCTGTTGTATTAACTGTAAAAGTTTTACCTTTTTCAACTTCAAAATAAGCTTCTCCTTCTAATGACAAACTTCTATTAGTATTCCAATCTTTTTCAACATATTCTAATTTAGAATTTGGAGAAAGGTGAACTTTAGAGTTGTCAGGTAACGAAATAGTAATTTGCTCCCCGAAACTTGTAGAAATACTATTGGTATTGTTTGCATTAAAATAAAAAAAGCTAACTATCAAAGCTATAGAGGCTACAGCACCATATAACCATGCTGGAGTTAACCTCCTTATTTTGGTAGTAGTTTCTTTCTTTTTCTCTAATGTTTCCCCTATTAGATTATTTAAAGCAGCAGTTTTATCATAAGCTGGTGCTTTTAGTTGCTGTGAAGCATCATTTATAGCTTTAAAATGATGGTAATCCTCAGAGCTTTGAAATTGTTTTAGCTCTTCTGGAGTCAGTTCATTGGCTATCCAACGAGCTAAAAAAGTTTCATCTTTATATTCTTGTTCCATTTCCTGTGTATTCTTGCTATTTGTATTAGAACATTTAAAATATTATTTACCCTACTATAAATATAGTTTTTTAAACTTTACCAATTTGTTCCTTTAATGTTAGTAAAGCTTTACTCATTCTTTTTTCTACTGCTTTTACAGAAATTCCTACTATCTCCGCTATTTCAGTGTACTTTTTTTTATCAATTCTGCTTAGTAAAAAAACTTCCCGTTGTTTTTCTGGTAAGTTAGCAATTACTCTTTTTAGTTTTATATAAAATTCTTCTTCTTCTATAAGAAATTCAGGAGTCTCATTGGTTCTATCTGGAACAATATTTTTCTTTTGGTGCTCTAGAACTACTTTTTTATGAGCAACTTCATTTAAAAACTTATTGTTGGCAACAGTGTATAAAAAAGATTTAGCTTTTTCAAATATAACTTTTGCGCAATTATCCCAGAGTTTTATATAGGCCTCTTGAACGATATCTTCTGCTTGCTGAGTATCTCCACATTTGTAATAAATGTAGTTTCGTAAAGATTGTGAATGTTGATTGAAAATTTTCTCGAAATTTTTCTGTTCACAAACTGATTTTAAAGGTTCGTTATTCATTAGTATATTCTAATTTTCCAAAAATATGAAAATGAAACTAAGAATTCTATAAAAAAATTAACATTAGTTTAATATTTTTTAAAAACAGGAAGCATCATATGCGATTTTTCATAATGAGGAGTCGCCTTGTATATGTATAGTAATTGGGCATAAGCGCTTTTAGCAAACTCTTTATCTGTACTTAGTTTTTCCTCAAACTTCTGTTTAAAATCTGGGTTGTTTTTCAAATATTCAGCAGCAATATCCTCAAAAACATAGGAAGAAAAGCCTTCTTTTTGCTGTAAAATAGTATCGAAAAAATTCCAATTAAAGAAAGAATCAGTTGCTTCGGCTTCTAAAGTTTCAATTAAATAACGAATACCTTTTTGTTTTGTAGGAATATATAAATCACCTTTTTTAAACATTACTGGCTTTAAAGTCTTTTTAGTTTGTGTGTTGTAATGTAAGTAATGTCCTTCGTATGGCTGTTTTCTAGATTTGAAGTCAGTTATATGCTGTATTTCTGCGATTAAAGTTGTATCGTTTTTAAAACGAGTAAACTCAATTTTATTAGTTGTTAATCTATCTATTATTTTATGCCAACCTTGTTGTAAAATATAGGCTTCTGGTATTTTAACTTCTTTAGTAGCAAGGAAATTATTGTAATAAGGAATGTTTTTAGTGTAAGGTTTAGTTCTGTCGTAAAATAAACGCTTACCGTTAGTAACTTCGCTATCAATATAAGTTCCTTCGTATCCCATAAAGTTAAACTCACTAGGATTTGTATTATCAACCTTAAATGAAATTGGATATGTTTTTAGGGATATTACTTCTTCAAAAGCTTTATTTCGTAAATCTTTAATTTCTGAAGAATATTTTTCTGAAAAATCTAGGCTAGAAAATAACAAGTCATAAGTTTGATTTACTCTAATTTTATATGGCTTAAGCATATGAGTTTCTACCATTAATCCAAGTGTATTGAATAGGGTAGTGTAACCTGTAGAATATCTTGGAGAATCAAAAAACTGTGACCATCCTTTATCTGGAGTACTTCCCCAAACATTTACATAAGGTGTAATAGCAACTTCTTTTTGAGCTAAAGACTTTTCTACATATGGACGCATTTCATTTTCTAAAAAGTGTCCTAACTTACCACCTAACTTATTATGTTGTGTGAATAAGTGTGTGATAGCATATTGGTAGTCAGCTCCATTACTTACATGATTGTCAATAAAAATGTCTGGGCTAACGATATGGAAAATTTCAGCAAAAGCAGCCGCATTTTTGGTATCTTGTTTTATGAAATCACGATTTAAGTCATAATTACGAGCATTACCTCTAAAACCGTATTCTTTAGGACCGTTTTGATTTGCTCTTGTATGAGAATTTCTATTTAAAGCGCCTCCAATATTATAAACAGGAATAACACATATTAATGAGTTTGCATAAGCTTTTTTTAACGAATCGTTTTGAACAATATCACGTAAAAGTAGCATGGAAGCATCAATACCATCAGATTCTCCTGGATGAATTCCATTATTAATTAAAATTCTATTTTTTGAAGAATTTTTAATTTTTGTTAAGTCAGTTTTTCCATTAGCATTAAAAATAGCCAAATGTAAAGGGTTACCAGAATCAGTTTCACCAATTTCAAATAATGATATCTCATTATATGTATTGGCTAAATCTTTATAAAAAGAAATTACCTCTTTATATTCAGGAGTTTCTGTTCCGTTTGATTTTTCGAAAAGTGTTGTAAAATCTTTTGCTGCTTTTGTAGAATTTTGTTTGCAAGCAAGAAAGCTAAGCAGGAATATAAAGTATAATTTTTTCATTTTATTAAATTCTTACAGCATCTGGAACTAAACCGGTATAATCTCCATTATTTCTAATAACATCGCGAACTATTGAAGACGAGATATAACTTTTTCCAGAAGATGTTAATAAGAATACAGTTTCAATTTCTGAAAGTTTTCGGTTGGTATGCGCAATAGCTTTTTCAAATTCAAAGTCGGCAGGATTTCTCAAACCTCTAAGAATAAATTGAGCGTTCTGTTCTTTACAGAAATTTACAGTTAAACCGCTGTAAGTAACTACTTTTATTTTAGGTTCGTGCTTAAATGTTTCTTCAATAAAACGTTTGCGTTCTTCTAAAGAAAACATATATTTTTTGTCGGAATTAATACCAATAGCAATTACTAATTCGTCAAATAAAGTAACACCACGTTCAATAATATCTAAATGGCCTAAGGTAATAGGGTCGAAAGACCCTGGAAATATTGCTTTTTTCATTGTGTTAATTTTTTAGTGCCATTTCAATAGCGTTTCCACATAATTCAGTTAACGAAATACCCGCACAATTTGCTTGCTGTGGTAAAATACTAGCTTCAGTTATACCTGGTACAGTATTCATTTCTAAGAAATGAGGTTCGTTATTCACAAATATATATTCAGAACGAGAAAAACCACTCATATTTAAAATTTGGTATACACGTTTGGCAACTTCTGAAACTCTTTTTTCTTGTTCTTTAGTTAAACGGGCAGGTGTAATTTCTTGCGATTTCCCTTCATATTTAGCTTCGTAATCAAAAAAGTCATTTTCAGAAACTATTTCAGTAATAGGTAATACTGTAACTTCTCCTTTATATTCAATAACACCAACAGAAACTTCAGTTCCGTCAAGGAAGCTTTCTATTAATATTTCAGAATCTTCTTCATATGCCTTGTCTAAAGCAGGAATTAATTCTTCTTCAGTATGTACTTTTGAAATACCAAAACTAGAACCAGCATTGTTAGGCTTTACAAAACAGGGTAAACCAATTTTCTCAATAATTTGCGTTGTGTTTATCTCATCTCCTTGATTCAGATATACTGATGTAGCTGTTGGAATTCCGTATTCTTTAACAACACTCAAAGTGTCTCTTTTGTTAAAAGTTAAAGCCATTTGGTAAAAAGGAGCAGAGGTGTGCTTTAATCCAATTAAATCAAAATAAGCCAAAATAATTCCGTTTTCACCCGGAGTTCCATGAATAGCATTGAAAACACAATCGAATGAAATTTTTTCATTGTTTATTACAGCTGAAAAATCGTGTTTATTAATAGGGTATTCAATATCGTTATCATCAACTAAAACCCATTTGTCTTTTAAAATATGAACTTTATAAGGATTGTATTTTTCCTTGTTAAGATGCTTGTAAACTACGTTTCCACTTTTTATAGAAATTTCTACTTCAGAGGAATAACCTCCCATAATTACAGCTATATTTTTTTTCACTTTTTTGTATTTGAATTATTTTTTGATTGCTTATTTGTAAAATAGATTACAGCATAATTATACAAACTTACCAAAAAAACTCGTTTAAGAGTTAATGAATTAAAAATAGTAATATTTTTACTGTAAATTTGTGCCACTTTACAAAAAATCGATATGAGTAAATTTTCAGAAAATTTTAAAAATTTGTTTCAGTTTATAAAGAGCAAAAGTTTCTTTATACAAATAGGAATAGCTGTGGTTTCTATTTTAGTATTTGTTTTTGTGTTACAATGGTGGTTGGGAGTAACAACAAATCATAATCAGAAAATACAAGTACCAAACTTGCATAAAATGTCTTTGGATGCTGTTGAGAAAAAATTAGATGAACTAAATTTGGAGTTTATAGTAATAGACAGTGCTAGTTATAATCCAGAGTATCCAAAAAAATCGGTTATAGAGCAAAATCCTGAAACTGGCGATTTTGTAAAAGAAAAACGTAAAATATATTTGACGTTAAATCCATCAAAATATAGAGATGTTGAAATTCCAGATTTAAATGGAAGAACTCAGAGGCAAGCATCAACACATTTACGTTCTATAGGGTTTAATGTAGGGAAAGATATTACGTGGGTAAGAGACATAGGAAAGAATGTAGTAAGAGGTTTAATATATAAAGGAAGTAAAATTGAACCAGGAACAAAATTACCAAAGAAATCTACCATTGAACTTATTTTAGGAGACGGTAACGGTAACTAATTTTTATTATTGATTTATGCAGGAAGATACAACTCCAGGAATGGAAAGTGACGATTTATACGAGCACCATAGATTTGTAGCAACAGACGGACAGGAGCCTTTAAGAGTAGATAAGTTTTTAATGAATTTTATTGAAAATGCTACTCGAAATAAAATTCAACAAGCAGCTAAAGCAGGAAATGTTTTGGTAAACGATGTAGTGGTAAAACCTAATTATAAGGTAAAGCCAAAAGATGTAGTTCGTATCGTTTTATCATACCCACCAGCAGAAAATTTATTAGTAGCTGAAGATATTCCTATTGATATTGTTTATGAAGATGATGAAGTTATTGTTGTAAACAAACCAGCAGGAATGGTGGTGCATCCAGGTCATGGAAATTATTCAGGAACTTTAGTAAATGGATTAATACACCATGTAGAAAATTTACCAACAAATTCTAATGAACGTCCAGGTTTAGTACATCGTATTGATAAAGATACGAGTGGATTATTAGTAGTTGCGAAGACTGAGTTTGCCATGGCGCATTTATCAAAGCAATTTTTTGATAGAACTACAGAGCGTTTGTATTATGCATTAGTTTGGGGGCATATTGAAGAAGATAAAGGTACTATAGAAGGAAACATTGGACGTAGTTTTAAAAATCGTTTGCAAATGGATGTTTTTCCTGATGGAGAACATGGAAAACACGCGGTAACACATTTTAAAGTTTTAGAACGTTTAACCTATGTTACGTTAGTGCAGTGTAAATTAGAAACAGGTAGAACGCATCAAATTAGAGCACACTTTAAACATATTGGACATACACTTTTTAATGATGAGCGTTATGGAGGTGATGCAATATTAAAAGGAACAACATTTACAAAATACAAACAGTTTGTAGATAATTGTTTTAAAGTATTGTCTAGACAAGCATTACATGCCAAAACATTAGGATTTACGCATCCTAAAACAGGAGAGTTTATGCAATTTAATTCTGAAGTTCCAGCTGATATAGAAGCATGTTTAGCAAAGTGGCGTACCTACTCTGAGAATTCAAAATTTGAAGAAAATTAAAAATATTTTTGAAATACTAAAAAGCCAGCTCCTTAGAGCTGGCTTTTTATTTTATATAGTGATGAGTTACTGTAAGTTTCTATTTACTAAACTCATAATGCGTTCAAACTGTTCTTTGAGTCCCATATCAGAATTATCAAATTCTACAGCGTCATCTGCCATTACTAAAGGAGAGTCTTCTCGTGTTGAATCAATTCTATCACGTTCTTGAACATTGTGTAAAATTTCTTCATAATTTACATCATCACCACGATCTAATAATTCTTTATAACGTCTCGTTGCACGTTTGTCAGCAGAAGCAGTCATAAATAATTTCAATTCAGCATCAGGGAAAACAACAGTACCAATGTCTCTACCATCCATTACAATACCTTTGTTTTTACCCATTTCTTGTTGCTCGCTCACTAATTTCTTACGAACCTCAGAAATTGTAGCAATTTTACTTACTAGTCTAGAAACTTCAATAGTTCTAATGTCTTTTTCAACATTAGTGCTGTTTAATATCATTTCAGCAAAACCTAAATCTTTATTAAAAGAAAAAGAAAGTGAAATTTTGTCTAGGTTAACAATTAAATCTTCTGGGTTAAAATGCGTATCAGAGATATAATTTTGTTGCATAGCATATAATGTAACAGCTCTGTACATAGCGCCTGTATCTACATAAATATATCCTAATTCTTTAGCTAATTGCTTAGCAATGGTACTTTTTCCGGTTGATGAAAAACCGTCTATGGCAATGGTGATTTTTTCTGTCATGAATACTTAAAAATGGACCACAAATATACGGTAGATTTTTGTTGTTTTTTTAATGTTAATTTTATTAAAAATAATAAAGGGGAAATACCTTGTTTTTTAGTGGGTTATAGTGCGATTTTTGTTTTATAAATTGTTAAAGTGACTTACTTTTTATATATTTCCTAATAATATTATAGCGTGTTAATACCTTTATTTAAAAAAAAGTGTATTTTTATCGTCCCTTAGGATCCCTTTAAATGAACAAAATAACTAGAAGCATACAAATACTTTTAGGTGTATTTCTCTTTTGTATTCACTACACTACGGTTGCACAAACCCTGCTTCCACCTACACTACATTTTGGAGCAAGTGCTTGTGATGATGCTCCTGTTGGGGATAAAAATTTTCTAATAGACATAAGTTATTCAGGTAGTTTATTTAATGATGATAACAAATTTATTGTAGAATTATCTGATGCAGATGGTAATTTTGGATCACCAGCTGTGAAACTTACCGAAGTGAATACTCCTATTCCAAATAATAAGTTTAAAATAGATAATGTAGGTTTTACATTACCTCCTGGTACTTTTGGAAAGAACTATAAAATACGTATTCGTACGACATCTCCTGTTGTAACGAGTGTAGAATCTAGTTCTTTTGAAGCTTATTATAATATGTTTGTAGATGGAGGATTAAGTATACAAGATGCTAGTGGTAATAATAAACCTACATTGTGTCCAGGTCAGGATTTAGAAGTTTTTTTAAGTACCACAGCAGTTGGTCAATATCAATGGTATAGAGAAAATGGAGCTGTAGATATATTGGTAGCAACCACACAGGATCCAAAGTATACAATTACAGCGCCTGGGCTTTATTACGTTGTTGTAGATTATGGAATATGTAAAAATGCAGAGTCGGTAAGGATTCTTGTTACTGGAATTAGTAATGCTGATGCACAAATAGCTAATGTAAGTGCTATAGAAGAAATATGTAGTACTAAAGATTATGAGCTTAAAGCCTCAATAAATAATTCTTCTTATACATATAAATGGTATTATAATGGAGTAGAAAAACAATCTTCAAACTCTAATACTTACATAATACCTGCAGAAGGTCAGTTTGGTAAATATAGGTTAGATATAGATACTGGAGATTGTACAACAACTTCCAATGAAGTTGAATTGAAGCAAAAATCATCTGCAAGCTTTAGTATTACTACAGTAAATTCAGGAGAAAGTGTAATGTTGCCTTGTGAAACCAAGAAGGCAGAAGTTACTGGTGCACCATCTGGAGCAACAGTACAATGGTATAGAAACGATATAGCCCTCACAGGTCAAAATTTATTTGAGTTTAATATTACTTCACCAGGAGAATATTATGCAATTGTTACAGATCCAACTTCATCTTCTTCATGTCCAGCAACAGTTAAATCAGAAACATATTCTGTTTTTACTTTAAAAAAATTTATAGTTGATATTAGAACTCAGGATACGAATTATACTGAATGTGAATCTACTACAGCTAAATTAGTTATTATAGGAGTTAAAGCGTCAGTTGAAGAAAATGCAAATGAATATGATTTAACAGATGATCAGCTTAATGAGACATCTCCTGTGTTAATAAGATATCAATGGCATAAAGACGGAAACCCTATAACAACTGGAGGTACAGGAAAAGAACTTGATATTAATTCATATTTAGATAATGGAGAATATGAATTAGAGGTAAAGTCATGTATACTAGGAACTCAAAATGGTAAGTCAGCAAAAACGAGTGTGAAATTGGCTGCGCCATTACCAACTATAACTTCTATGCCTAATTCTAATTCTTTATGCCCAGGAGGTACAATAACTTATAAAATAGGAGGAGGCTTATTGCCTGGCTTTACCTATGAGTGGTTTAAAGATGGAGGGACAACAGCGGTGGCTACTAATGTAGTAGATTTTGCTGTAACCGAAATAGGTGAGTATGTACTTAAAATGACAGGTTTTGGGTGTGAAAGATCTATAGCCCCTATTAATGTAGTATTGTTTGATGAGTCGGCAATAGAAGTAACACCATCTGTAAAAGTAGTATTAAATCAAGGACAAACGGTAACGGTAACAGCATCTGGAGGAGAAAGTTATGTGTGGCATGAAGGACAAGATGATACGGGAACTGTATTGTCAACAAACGAAACATTAGATGTAAATGCACTTGGTTTTTATACAGTAGTAGTAAGTGTAGGAAGTTGTAGCGTTGTTAAAACAATAGAAGTCGTAGAACAAGACGACCAAATTATAGTGCCAAATATTGTAACGCCAAATCAAGACGGAGTAAATGATACTTGGCAAATATCTAATAGATATGCATTTCAACCAACTGTAACCATACAGTTGTATAATTCAAACGGGAAAGAAATTTTAAATACAACCGATTACCAAAATAATTGGCCAACTGAAAGTTTGGGGAATCAGCGCGTTTTTTATTACAAAATAATTAGAGATGATGTTCTAATTAAAGCAGGTACAATATCGGTATTAGATTAAAGTATATGGGGATGATTAAAAAATACATAGTATACACGTTAATATTAGTAACTACGTTTTCGTTAGAAGCGCAGATGTCTAATAGTGCGCAAGAATACAATAGTTTTACTTCAAGAAATTTCATGAAGTTTAATCGTTTTTTAACGGTTCCTACCTTTTCAGCTTTAAGAGAAAATAAAACATCAATTACAGCTATAGTACGAAATAGTAATATAGCTTTTGAAGATAATCCAAGATTGTATTTAGGGACCTATTCTGGTAAAATGCGTGAGAACGTAGGAGCTGGATTAGCTATTTATCAACAAGAAGTAGGAGTTTTTAAAGATTTTGGGGCCTTAGCAAATTATGCACATCGTTTACAATTGAACGATAATATGGATTTAACTTTTGGATTTAACTTTTTATATAGCCGTAGAAGTGCTAATGCTTTAAAAGTAAATTCAGCTGTGCCAGATAAGCAAGTAGCAAATTTTCAAGATATACCAATTGTTAATTTCCAACCAGCGGTAACCTTATCGTTTGGTAAATTTGATGTAGGTGTCTTTTTTGAAAACTTAGTAGATTTTAATTTAAAAAGTAGCGAGATGGCTACTTCTTTTGGTGAAAAAACATATTCAGCCCATGCAATGTATTCTCATGAATTTACCTATGCTTCTGGTATTTTCGAAGGAGCTGATTTAAGAGTGTTAGCAATAGCAAGAAAACCAGGAGAAGGAACCTTTAGTGCTGGAGGTAATGCTATTTTAGATTTACCTAAAGCAGGATGGATAAAAGCTGGTTATGATAAAACATACGGTATTTCAGCAGGAGTTGGAGTAAATATTTCAGAAAGTTTAGCTATCGGTTTTACTTATGAAAAGAGTGATTTTGCCGCAACTAATGAAATTGGATTGATATACAATTTTGGTAAAAAATACTTTAGAAGAGATCGTCCAACCAGAAGAGGAGGTAATGTTAAAGTTACTTTACCTAATAGAGGTACAAAAAAGCAAGAATATGACAATCCAGAGCACAACGATTTATCGGATGAAATTCAAAAGGCACAAGATTCTATAGATATTTTAAATAAAAAAGTAGATCAAATTCTACGTTTATTGAAGAATCAGCCTGAACCTGTGAAAGTTAATACACCAACTCAAGTTAAGAAAACAGATGCAAAAGACACTTCTTTAAGAAGAAGGTCTAATAAACCATGGAGACAAAGCACAATAACCCACGTAGGTGGAGGAGGAACGATGTATTACATTATTGCAGATAGGTATAAAAATGAAGAACGAGTGCAACCATTAATAGATAAATGGGCAAGATTAGGTTATGAGGCGAAATCTATATTTGACCCAAAATCAAAAATATATTGGGTCTACTTAGATCGATTTGCGAAAGAAGAAGATGCAGAAGAGAAATTAGAAAAAGAGTTTGGTGGAGGAACAAGATTCTTTGAGAAAAACAATGATAAGAATGACGAATCTTCTATCAAGGTAAAAAAGAATAGCAAGGATGGTGTATATATTAGGAAATTAACTATTGGAAAAGAAGGAGATAGTTATAAAGAACCTAAAAAGCAACCACCAGCAAGAGTACGTACAATGGCTAAAATGAAAGGTGTAGAACCTGGTTATTACATAGTTGTTTATGTAAATTCTAAAAAATCGTTGGCAGATAGAAATGTAGACGAATTAAGAAATGATAATATAGATGCTGGTTATTTTATAAATCCAGCAACAGGATATATGCATATATATATAGCGAAGACCCAAGATCGAAAAGAAGCAATACGATTGTATGAAAGCAATTTAGACGGCGCTTTTTATGATAGAAAATCTATAATAAACGTAAAATAATAAAAGTTTAGGTACACTAATTATCCCCAATAATTAAATTCCCCCTATTATGATGAAAAGATTACTATTAATTATAATAATATTTTGGCAAACAGGTTTACTGTTTTCACAAGAAAAAATAAATTATCAAGAAGATAGAACTTCAACAGAATTTAACGCAAGACCAGATGTTACCTTTACAAATCGTTTAGGTACTGGTGGTGTCAATTTGAGAGGTGATATTACATTTATAGCTAATAATATATTAAGCAGATCGTCTGGATCAAATACACCAAACGTATCTTATGATGGATATTCTTCTAACGGAAGTTTATTTATGGATTATATTGATATTGATGGTGATCCTTCTACTTTTTCTTCTTCAAGAGCAGGGTTAAATTTACCAGCTTGTTCTAAAGTAGTGCATGCATATTTATACTGGGGTGGAGTGTATCCATATAAGACATGGTCTGGTTTTGAAACAAGAGATGATGATTTTGATCAAATTAAATTTAAAATACCTGGGGATGTAAATTATAGAAATATTACAGGACAAAGAATTTATGACCAAGGAACTACTACGCAAAGACCATATGTTTGTGTTAGTGATGTTACAAGTTTACTTGCTGGTTTAGGGACAAATCCAAATGGAGATTATTATGCTGCAGATATAAAGGCGGTAGTAGGAGATGATCCTTTTGGTTTAGGTGGAGCTGCTGGTTGGACTTTAGTAGTTGTTTACGAAAATGAAAATGTATCAAGTAAAAATATTTCGATTTTTGATGGGTTTTCTACTATTGATGGAACAAATAATGCAACTATTTCATATTCTGGATTTAAAACAATTCCTGTAGGACCAGTAAGAGCAAAAGTTTTAGTGGGAGCTTTGGAAGGAGATAGAAGTATTTCAGGTGATAGTTTTCAAATTCAAAATACGAACGGCTGGTACATTAATCAATTTACACCAAACATAAATCCAAGAACAGGAAGTCCTGGGAATTGGAGATATAATTTTTTCAATGGTTCTATAAGTGAGAATGATGCCTTTTTAACAGATAGAACACCTGATAGTGAGAATACACTAGGTTTTGATGTTGATTTATACAGTGTAAGGAATAACAATAATGTATTAATAGGAAATAATCAAACCAGTGCAAATTTACGATTTACTACTAGTGGAGATGTATATTGGCCTTTTTTAAATGCTTTATCGGTTGAAATTATTGAGCCTAAAATACAAATGATTAAAACTATTGAAGATGCAGCAGGAAATGACATTTCAGGTGCGCCAGTAGGCTTAGGTAATGAATTATTTTATACAATAAGATTTCAAAATGTAGGAACCGATAATGCATTGAATACAGAAATTGTTGATTTATTACCTAAAAACGTTGATTTATTAGAGTCAGATTTAATTTTACCTGCAGGGATAACCGCAGCGAATTATACATATACACCACCAGCAGCAGGAAACGGATTTAGAGGAGAATTACGTTTCAACATACCTGATAATATGGTTGAAGAAGGAGATCCTGCTTATGAAATAAAAATAAAAGTACAGGTAGTTTCAAATTGTAACGATTTAAGAGATGTTTGTTCTAATAGGATAGAAAATCAGGCTTTTGCTAATTATGATAGTGATGAAGGAGGAACACCAAGAGTTATAAATGAACCAAGTTTTGCTGGAATTGATGCCTGTAATTTTGGAATTGTGGGAACTTCAAATTTCTTAGTAGATACTTCTGGTTGTACTTTTGAAAGAGATCAAGTTTTATGTGGGGGTAATTTAGATTTAGTTGCAGGTAATGGTTTTGCTTCTTATTCATGGGTAAATGCAAATAATCCAGGAGTAGTGATAGGAACAAGTCAAACATTAACAGTTACTCAAGCTGGTACCTATGTTGTAACGAAAACAGCACCAGTAGGTTGTATTGATAGTACAGAAACAATTAATGTAGTTGCTTTTAATAATCAACCAAATCCATTAGCTGCTTCAGCAGATCAAATTTTAACTTCATGTCCGAGTAATAGTTTTCCTTTAGCAGAAATATACTTATGTGGAGATGGAAGTACACGACAAATAAATTTACCTTTTACATCTAGTTCTGCAACTACAGTACGTTGGTTTCAATTAGATGAAAGCTCATGTCCAGACCAAACAGTTGCTGGATGTGCAAACGTAAATTCAGCATGTACTTGGAATGATTTAGGAACAGATTTATCAAGAACTTTTAGTGATGCAGGTGAGTATAAATTAGAAGTATTATACGATGGGTTATGTCCAACAACTTATTATTTCAATGTATACAAAGCTACTTTAAACCCTACTATAGTAAAAGAAGATATTCTTTGTGGGGCTTCGGCTGATATTACGATTAATAACATTCCTGTTGGATACGAGTATAGTTTAACGGGGCCTGGAGGATTTAATGCTCCTTTCCAAGCTGGTAATACATTTACAGTAACACAACCTGGAGATTATAATTTATCTATCCGTTTAGCAGGTTCTTCTGCCGCAGCTTGTACATATACATTCCCAGCAATAAATATTCAGGAAGAGACTATAGATTTAGATGTTATTACAACGAATATGCAGTGTGCTAATGAACAAGCACAGATAAGAATTCAAGCGAATAATGTACCAGGAGATTATACGTATACCTTAACACAAGGTGGAGCAACAGTAGCTACTTTTGGACCTGTAGCTACCAATGATCATACATTTAATGTAACTGATGGAGGAGTTTATACAGTTACTGTTTCAACAGCTGATTGTACTGCTACACAGATGGTAACAATAGTAGAACCAGCAGAGCTTAATTTAAATGCAGTAGCTACCAAAGATATTTCATGTTTAAATGGATCATCGGATGGAATTATAACATTAAATGCTACAGGAGGAACTTTAAACACAGGAGATACTTATTCATTTGCAGTATGGTCTAAAGATGGAGTAAATTTACATGCAAATATTGCAGCTATACCTTCTACAGATTATTTTACAAATACTACTTATAATGTTGTAAATGGTCAAGAAGGAACTTATACTTTCCTTGTAGTTGATAGTAATAACTGTTCCACAATTTCTGGGCCAGTAACTATAAATGTAGAAGCACCATTACAGTTTACACATACGGCAACAAACATTTCATGTAATGGTTTAACAGATGGTAGAATAGAAGTTAATGTTGTAGGAAGTGACTTAGGTTTTAATCCAATTGAGTATAGTTTAGACGGAGGTACTAATTGGAATACCACAGGTGTTTTCAATAACTTGGCAGCAAATGCGAATTATACAGTAAGAATAAGAGCTTCAAAAACAAGTTACCAGTGTAATTATGAAATTACAAATATTGCTATTAATGAACCAACAGCTTTAGCTGGAGGAAGTGTAGCAGGAACAGATCTTTCTTGTAATACTGCTGGTGCTACAGTATTAGGAACGTTAACATTTACAGCACCTTCAGGAGGTACAGGAGCTTATACATATTATTATAGATTAGCTGGTGCGGCTACTTTTAATGCAGCAGCAGGAACTACAGTTTCTAATTTGCCAGCAGGAATATATAATACTAGAGTAGAAGATGCTAATGGTTGTTCAAGAGATTTAAATGATGTAGTCATTGCTCCATTACCAGCAGCACCTACTTTAGCTAGTTCTATTGTTTATAATTGTGATGGAACAGCCAATGTAACAATTACACCAAATGTAGGAACTTATACCTATAGTTTAGATGGAGGAACAGCTCAATCGAGTAATGTGTTTAATAATGTAGCTGTAGGAGCACATACATTTACAGTGAGTTATGGAAGTGCATGTACAGAAGATATCGTAGTGAATGTTGCTTCAGGTCAAGCATTTACAGGAAGTATAGTTGGAAGTACAGATAGTGAGTGTAATGGTTCTGATAATGGAACAATAACAATTTCAGCAAATAATTTTACAGGAGGTAGTTATGATTATTCTATAGATGGAGGAACAACATGGTCATCTACTGCAGACAATCCATATAGAATTGTTGGATTAGCAGCTGATACTTATCATGTATTTGTAAGAGAAACATCTGGTGCGTTAAACTGTGATGTTGATTTAGGTACAGTTACAATTTCTGAACCGCCAGAATTAACATTATCTGCATCAGTAACACAAGCTGCAGTTTGTACAGGAGCAAGTACAGGAGCAACAATTACGGCTGTAACAAATGGAGGAGGAACACCACCTTATACATTTAGTATAGATGGAGGTGCCACTTGGCAAAGCTCACCGGTATTTACTAATGTAGCACCTAGTGCAACAGATTACATTGTAATGGTACGTGATAGTAGAAGTTGTAATGAGTGTGGTTGTACAGCTAACTTATTTGAGAATGGTAGTTTTGAATCACCTGCATTAGCAACTCAAGGCTTTCGTCAGAGAAATGAAGATGATGTACCTGGATGGGATACTACAGATCCTTCAAATAGAATTGAAATTTGGTATAATAATTTCTTAGGAGTAACACCACATGATGGAGTTGCTTTAGCTGAATTAAATGCCAAAAATGCAGGAGCTTTATATCAAGAGTATTGTACTGAACCAGGAGATGTAATTAATTGGTCAGTAGCACATAGAGGTAGAGTTGGAGAAGATGAAGCTTCTGTTAGAATTGGAGGAGATTTAGCTACAGCACCAATTGTTGAAACAATGAAAGATGGTACTTCTGCATGGGGAGTATATTCTGGAACATATATAGTACCAGCTGGGCAATCTACTACAATTATTGCTTTTGAAGCAGTGTCTACAGCAACAGGAAATTTAAGTGTAGGTAACTTAATTGACAATGTACAAATAACAATAGCAAAAAATAGTTGTGTACCAGTAAGCGTAACAGTAGATCCTCCGCAAACGGTAACACATACAGGTACTGTAACGCAATGTTATGATGGAAGTAATGGACAAATTGTTGTAAATGTTACACAAGGAAATGGAGATTACCAATTTAGCTTAGATGGAGGACCATGGCAAACACCTACACCATCAACAGCAACAACTTATACATTCTCAGGATTAACGCCTAAGACTTATACGGTTGATGTACGAGATGGGGCAGGCTGTGTATCAACTCAAACAAGTCATATATTAAATAATCAATTAGGTTTAACAACTACTTTAGTAGATGAGACTTGTAATACAGGCCGAATTACAATTAATCCAACAGGAGGAGATACAAATTATCGATTTGCAGTAGTAACAAGTGGAACAGCAGTAACGTCAGGAGATTTCAATACAACGAATCCTGTAAATGTTGCTGCAGGAACATGGGATGTTTATGTACAAGATAAAAATGGAGGAACAGATTTTTGTCAAGTAATGGAAACTGTAACAATTCAAAGGATTGCAGATCCAACAATTACTACATCTGTTGTTCAGCCAAATTGTAATGGTGAAACTGGAACAGTAAATGTTGTTATATCAAATGGGACAGCACCATTTAGTGCAACAATCAATAGTACAACAGGAGCATATACAGCAACACAAGCAGGTTTAAACACTAATAATGTATCTTTTACAGGATTAGCTTCAGATACTTATCAGGTTGTTGTAACTGATGCCAATGGATGTGACATTCCTACTCCATATCCAACAGTAATAGTTGCAGCGCCAAATGCGTTATCAGGAACAGCAAGTATAACACAACCTTATACATGTGTACAACAGGGAGTTATAACATTTGGAACACCAACAGGAGGAACAGCACCATATACATATGGAATCAATGGAGTATTTTCTAATAATCCTATAAAACCAAACTTAACTGACGCTACCTATGCATTAGTAATAAGAGATGCAAATAATTGTGAGTTTACTTTACCAAGTATCACAATAGTACCATTACCAGCGATACCATCATTAGGAAGTTTGATTGCATACAACTGTGATGGGACAGGAAATGTAACAATTACACCAAATGTAGGAACGTATACTTATAGTTTAGATGGCGGAGCAGCGCAAGCGAGCAATGTATTTAATAATGTATCAGTAGGTTCACATACATTTACAGTAAATTATGGAAGCTCATGTACTGAAGATATTATTGTAAATGTAGCAGCAGGCCAAGAGTTTACAGCAAGTATTACAGGAAATACAGATAGTACGTGTAATAATGCTGATAATGGAACAATTACTATAAATGCTTCAAATTATGGAGGAGCATCGTATGATTACAGTATTGACGGCGGAGCAAACTGGGTAAATACAACAGTGAACCCAGTAACAATTACAGGATTAGATAATATTACGCATGATATTCGAGTACGAGCTACTGTAGGATTGTTAACATGTCCATTAAATTTAGGAACAGTAACAATTTCAGAACCAGCAGCAGTAGGAGTAACAGCTACAATTACAAAACCAGCAACATGTGCTGCACCAACAGGAGCAACTATAGAAGCAGTAGCTACAGGAGGAACAGCACCGTATGAATATAGTATTGATGGAGGAACCACATGGCAAGCATCAGGAGTGTTCACCGCAATAGCAGCAAGTGGAACAGCTTATACTATTACAGCAAGAGATAGTAGAAACTGTGCTTCAACTAGTAATGCAACAATTACTGTAAATGCACCGGATACTGTTATGCATACAGCTACAGTAACGCAATGTTATAATGGAAGTAATGGACAAATTATTGTTAATGTTGCACAAGGAAATGGTAATTACCAATTTAGTTTAGATGGAGGACCATGGCAAACACCAACTCCATCAACAGCAACAACTTATACATTCTCGGGATTAACTCCAAAAACATATACAGTAGATGTACGAGATGGATCAGGGTGTGTATCGACTCAAACAAGTCATATATTAAATGATCAATTAGGTTTAACAACTACCTTAGTAGATGAGACTTGTAATACAGGACGAATTACAATCAACCCAACAGGAGGAGATACAAATTATAGATTTGCAGTAGTAACAAGTGGAACACCAGTAACGACAGGAGATTTCAATACAACGAATCCTGTAAATGTTGCTGCAGGAACATGGGATGTTTATGTACAAGATAAAAATGGAGGAACAGATTTTTGTCAAGTAATGGAAACTGTAACAATTCAAAGGATTGCAGATCCAACAATTACTACATCTGCGGTTCAACCAAATTGTAATGGTGAAACTGGAACAGTAAATGTTGTTATATCAAATGGAACAGCACCATTTAGTGCAACAATCAATAGTACAACAGGAACATATACGGTAACACAACCAGGTTTAAATACTAATAATGTATCATTTACAGGTTTAAATTCAGGTACTTATGAGATTGTTGTAACTGATGCAAATGGATGTAATATTCCTATGCCATACCCAACAGAAATAATTACTGTACCAACTGCATTAGCAGGAGGATTGGCAGCTGAAACAGATTTAGCATGTAATGCAACAGGAGGTACAATATTAGGAGGAATAACTTTTACAGCACCAACTGGAGGAACTCCTGCATATACGTATTTTTATAGAGTAAATGGAGCACCTTTACCAAACCCATTCATACAAGTAACAGGAACTTCAGTATCTAATTTAGCAGCAGGTACTTATAATACAAGAGTAGTGGATGCAAACGGTTGTTTCTTAGACTTGAATAATGTTGTTATAGATCCATTACCAACTGCACCAACTTTTGGAATACCAACTATTGTATATAATTGTGACGGAACAGGAAATGTAACCATTATCCCAACACCAGCAGGAGCTTATACTTATAGTTTAGACGGTGGAGCTCCACAAGCAACCGCTACTTTTAATAATGTTGCAGTAGGTCCACATACAATAACAGTAGGTTATGGAAGTGCTTGTACAACAGATGTTTTAGTAAATGTAGAACCAAATAATGCTTTTGATGCTACAATTACTGCTAGTACAGGAAATAATTGTAATGCTTCAAATGATGGAACAATTACAATTGAAGCAATCAACGTTACAGGTAATTTTGATTATTCAACAGATGGAGGAACTAACTGGAATACTACAACTTCAAACCCATTTACAATAACAGGTTTATCAGCAGGAAGTCAAACTGTAATGGTAAGGCCAGATAATAGTTCGCCAGCAGCATGTACTAGAACAATAGGAACTGTAATTTTAGCAGACCCTACAGTTTTATCAGTTACAGCAGCAATTACAAAAGAAGCGAGTTGTGCAGCACCAACAGGAGCAACAATTGAAGCTACACCAACCGGAGGAACAGCACCATATAGATATAATATAAATGGAGGAGCTTGGCAAATATCACCTGTCTTTACAGGAGTTGCAGCAAGTGGAACAGCCTATACTATTAATATAGAAGACGCTAATAATTGTACGTCTTCAACAACAGTAACCGTAAATTCACCATCAACAGTAGCGTTCGATGTTGTACCACAAGTATGTTATAATGGAACTAATGGAGAGTTGGTAGTTACAGTTACTTCAGGAGGAGGTAACTATCAGTTTAGTTTAAATGGTGGACCTTTACAAGGATCGACAACTAACACTTATACATTTACAGGTTTAACAAACGGAACTTATAGTGTAACTGTACAAGATGGTTTAGGGTGTACAACAACAACCAATAACCATATTATAAACCCTCAATTATTAGCAACAACAACAGTTACAGATGCAAGTTGTAATACAGGACAGATATTGGTGAATCCTACAGGAGGAGCAGGTAGTTATGTGTTTTCTTTAGTAGCAGCAAATGCGGCACAACCAGCTGATGGAACATTCAATAATACAAATCCAATAGCAACTGGAAACGGTACATATGATGTATATGTAAGAGATAATAATGGAACAGCTCCGTATTGTCAATTTATAATAGAAGATGTCGTAGTAAATCAAATACCAAATGTAGCTATAGTAAGACCTGTTACTGTGAATCAGCCTACATGTAATGGAGATACAGGAAGTATTGATTTACAAATAAATAATGGACAAGGACCACATACAATAGTTGTAACAAATGGTTTAGGTCCGGTAACTACAGTTAATAATTTCACGGGAACAAGTACGAGTTTCAATAATTTAGTAGCTGAAACTTATACAATCACCATAACTGATGCATTGGGATGTTCTGATACTGAAACAGTAACATTAACTAATCCACCAGCATTAACAGCAACTCTAACACCAATATTGCCTACTTGTGGAACACCTTTTGCAGGAAATGAAGCGCTTTTTGGATTCCAATTTACAGGGTATCCAGTTGTAGCGCCATATACATTAGAATTTAGTGATGATGGTGGAGCAACTTGGCAAACTTCAGATAGTTTTACAGGAATTAATTCAGGTACAACAGTAAATCCTGTTATTAGAGTATTAGATACTGATGGAGTAACAGTTCGTTGTATAGAAAGCCTTGGAGCTTATGAAGTTCCATACACTGTTGAAGGACTGATAGTTAATCCAGTTACTAATCCAGGAACTTGTGTAGGAGGTTTCAGTGTAACCGTTGAAGCAATAGGAGGAGTTGGTCCTTTTAGGTTTATTCTAAATGACCCAACAGTACCAGTTGGAGCATGGTTACCGCCTGATACAACAAGTCCAACACCACCAGCTCAAGATAGAACAAGAACTTTTACAGGTTTAATACCTGGTTTAAATTATGATTTCTATGTTGTTGATTTAAATGAGAATGCAGCAGGAGCAGTGGTTGGAGATCCTTCAGATGATTGTATTAAGCAGAACATAGAAAATATTTACGATGTATTTGCACCATCTGTACCTATTTCAAGTACAGTAAATAATAATCAATGTAATGGAGCTAGTAACGGAGAAATAACTTTTACAATAGATAATACTTCTGGAGATTTAATTCTTCCTTTTAATTGGACTTTATATAAAAGAAATCCAGTTACGAATATTGGTGCAGCAGTGACTAATAATGTAGGAGAAACAAGTTTAACTATTACAACAGGAGGGCTAGATGCAGGAGATTATTATATACAATTAACTAATACAACAGGAGGACCACCAGTATGTGAGTTTGGAAGTTTAGATGTAACAATTGATGAAGGTTTACCAATATCTGGTACTTTAAATGCTGTTAACAATATTACTTGTGATGTTGACGGTCTTGTTAGAATTGAAAATATTTTAGGAGGTTTTGGAGGTTATACTTATGCAGCAACTGTTTATGAAACAGGAAATGCAGGAAATGCAGTTGCACATACATTAACTGGTAATACAATTACTGTTAGTAATACAGCTGCTAATACAGCTGGAGCAACTTCAGTAGATGTAGAAGTATTAGTTACAGATAGCAGTGGATGTACTACTAATTTAGGACCTGTAACAATAACCTTAAGTCCTTCACCTACAGTAGCAGCGGTACCTAATAGTTGTGATGCTAATAAAACAATTACAATTACAGCAGGAAGTGGAACACCACCATACCAATACTCTACAGATGGAGGTACAACATATAGTACTCCTACAACTAATACAACATATTTAGCAGAAGGATTAACTCCTGCAAGTTATAATGTAATAGTAAAAGATGCGAATGGTTGTACAAGTCCTACAGTAGTAAGAACTATACAAGCACCATTAGATTTTACATTAGTTCAAACTAAAAATATTGATTGTTCTGGTACACCAGAAGCAGCAGTAGAAATTAATGTAACTTCAGGTTCAGCATTAGCTAATTATGAATATGAAATAGCAGGGCCAAGTGCAGTAGTTGCAAGAACAGCTTTAGGAACTAATCCTTTAACTTTCAATCCAACAACAGCAGGAACATATACGGTAACAATACATGACACAGCTGAAACTCCAAATTGTTCAGTAACAAAAACAATAGACATTGCAGCAAGAGTAGAACCTAACTTTACAGCAACGCCTACAGTAAATGATATTTGTGATGGAGCAAGTACAGGAGAAATTACAGTAACTACTATAGATAATGGAATTTTACCATTAAACTATACTATTACTCCAGATCCAGCAGCAGCAGGAACAATTTCTTCAGCAGCAGGAGTTGTATTTAGTAATTTACCAGCAGGTAATTATACAATAACGGGTACATCAACTGTAAATAGCTGCCCTAGGTCTATTGCGGTAGAAATTAGAGATTTAAATCCAATTGTGCCACCAGCACCAGTTGTAACTCAGTTTGCTTGTACAACAGGAAATGTTGTGAATACAGCTACAGTAACATTGCCAGGTGGAACAACAGGTGGAACAGGTACATACACTAGAGTAGTATTTACATATACGCCAGCAACAGGAGCGGTAGAAACTCAAGATAGTGCTAGTTTAAGTTTTTCAACTACAAACACTTCTGGAGGACCTGTTACTATTGTCGTATATGATGATAAAGGATGTTCTTCAGCAATAGTGAATACAGCAATAACAGAGTTTAATGCAATTAGTGCACCAGTAGTAACAGTAGATAATGATATTCCTTGTAATACAGGAGTAGGTGAAGATATTACAGTTACTTATACCTCAGTAGCGGCAATGGCTGCAAATATTACTATTGAAGGAATTAATGGAAATGTATATGCTGCAGTAACAAACACAACAGGAATTTTTAATAACTTACCAACAGGAGATTATAAAATAACTATTGCAGCTCCTCCTCTTACAACAGGATGTCAGTTAGAAACTTTCCATACCGTTGGAGTAGCGCCACAATTTGATATATTAATATCTGATGTAACTAATGAAACCTGTAAAATGAATGATGATGGTAGTGCTTTGTTAGATTTTAACCCAGCCACACCATATGCAGGAAATTACAATTATACAGTATATCATGCAGCCACAAATGCAATTGAAAGAACGGTTAATGGATTAACAGGAAATTCTTCAATAGCTAATTTAGCAGCAGGAGAATATTATGTAATTGCTACATTAACTTCAACAGGAGCACCTTTCTGTACAGCAAGGTCAGCAAACTTTACAATTGAAGAGCCAGCAAATCCATTATTAGTAAATGGAGTAGTAAACCCACCAGTAAGTTGTAATGGCGGATCAGATGGAACAATTACAGCTAGTGCAACAGGAGGTTGGGGAAGTTACCAATATCAATTAGAAGATTTAGCTAATAATGTAATTGGAGGTTATACATATAGTAATAACAATGTATTTACAGGCTTAGCTCCAGGAGACTATAGAATTAGAGTTACTGATGGAAATGGTTGTCCAAGATCTCAAGATATTAATATACCAACCCCTGCACCAGTAACTTTTGGAGTAACAGATAATGACAATGTTTGTGATTCAAGTACAGGTGGAAGCATTACTATAAATGCTACAGGAGGAACAGGAACTTATGTATATAGTTTAACAGTTGGTACAACAGTTGTAGCTACTCACACATCAACATCAGCTACACATACATTTACTAACTTAGGAGATGCATTATATATAGTTAATGTAAAAGATTCTAATAGTTGTGATGCAGGAACACCAACAAATGTTACAATATCACCAAACTTAGATTTCTCATTAACAGAAACTAAGAAGTTAGATTGTTCAGGAACACCAGCAGCATCTGTAAGTTTAAATATATTATCAGGTTCAGGAACTTACGACTATGAAGTTGTCGGGTTAATAAGTGGAACGTTAGTAGCACAAACATCAACAGGTGGAGTTAACCCATTAGTATTTAATCCAACAGTAGCAGATACTTATACAGTAACAGTTACTGATACAGGAGCGAATCCAGATTGTTCAATAAGTAAAACAATTGTAGTTCAACCAGAGTTACGACCAGATTTTACAGCAGTAGCAACGACAAATAATATTTGTAATGGAGATGCAACAGGAGTAATTCAGTTAACAGCAACAGATAATGGAATATTACCATTAACATATACGATAAGTTCGGTGCCTGCAGCAGCAGCGACTGGAGTAACACTTAATGCAGCGAGTCAAACTTTTGAAAATTTACCTGCAGCTGTTTATACAATAACAGGAACAGGAACCAATAGTTGTCCAACTGTAAGAACAGTAACGATATCGGATAATGCTATAATTGATGTTTCAGGAGCAGTAACAGTAGCAGAGTTTGGATGTACAACAGGAAATACGACAAACAATGCAACGATAACTATCAACAAAGGAAATATTACAGGAGGTACAACAAATTATGTGAGAGCAGTGTTTATTGATGCAGGAACAGGAACAGTTCTTCAAGATAGTGGAAGTTTCGTTTATACATCAACAAATGAAGCAGGAGGAAACTATACAATAAATGTATATGATGACAAAGGATGTTTAGGAACAGTAGGAGCAACTATTCAACCATTTGAAAGATTAATAGATGCAACAATCACAGTGACTAAAGCAATTGATTGTGCTACAGGAGAAAATATTACAGTTAAGATAAATCCAGATATAGCAAATGCAAGTTATACCATAACAGGAGCAGGTACAGGATTTACTGCAACACAAGTAGTACCAACAGCAACAGATGCAGCAACATTTACAGGATTGGCAACTGATAACTATACAATAACTATTACTCACCCAGTAACAAGATGTATCTTATCAACAGCTCATATAGTAGAAGCTGCACCTACATTTACATTAGATATTGATAATATTCAAAATGTAACATGTTTTGGAACGACTTCAGGAAGTTCAGAGTTAATCTTTAGTACAAGTACTCCATATACAGGAAATTATACATATGAAATTTTCAATGTAGGAGGAGTAACAACAGGTATAACAGGAAATGGAGTAGGAAATGTAGTAGAGTCATTAACTGGATTAGGAGCAGGAAACTATTATGTTTCAGTAACGATGACCGATAGTCCATTCTGTCCAGTACAATCTCCAAACTTTGAAATTCAAGGACCAGCAGGAGCATTAGGAGTTAGCGGAGTAGTTAATCCACCAGTAAGTTGTAATGGAGGGTCAGATGGAACTATCACAGCAACAGGTACTAATGGTTGGGGAAGTTATGATTACCAATTAGAATTCTTAGCAGGAGGAGTTGTAGGTACTTATACATATAGTAATAATAATGTGTTTACAGGATTAGCATCAGGAGATTATAGAATTAGAGTAAGAGACGCGAATGGATGTTTAAACGAAGCTACAGTGAACGTACCTGTGCCAACACCAGTAACTTTTGGAGTAACAGATAATGACAATGTTTGTGATTCAAGTACAGGTGGAAGCATTACTATAAATGCTACAGGAGGAACAGGAACTTATGTATATAGTTTAACAGTTGGAGGAACAGTAGTGGCTACCCACACATCAACATCAGCTACACATACATTTACTAACCTAGGTGGAGATTTATATGTAGTAAATGTAAAAGATTCTAATAGTTGTGATGCAGGAACACCAACGAATGTAACAATATCACCAAACTTAGATTTCTCATTAATAGAGACTAAAAAGTTAGATTGTTCAGGAACACCAGCAGCAGCGGTAAGCTTAAATATATTATCTGGTTCAGGAACTTATGAATATGAAGTAGTAGGAGCAGCAAGTGGAACCTTAGTTGCTCAAACAACAACAGGTGGAGTTAATCCATTAGTATTTAACCCAACTGTAGCTGATACTTATACAGTAACAATAACAGATACGGGGGCAAACCCAGATTGTTCAATAAGCAAAACAATTGTAATTCAGCCAGCATTGCAGCCAACATTTACAGCGGTAGCAACAACGAATAATATTTGTAATGGAGATGCAACAGGAGTAATCCAATTATCAGCAACAGATAATGGAATATTACCATTAACATATACGATAAGTTCGGTGCCTGCAGCAGCAGCGACTGGAGTAACACTTAATGCAGCGAGTCAAACTTTTGAAAATTTACCTGCAGCTGTTTATACAATAACAGGAACAGGAACCAATAGTTGTCAAACAGTAAGAACAGTAACAATATCGGAGAATGCAACGATAGATCTTTCATTAGCAGTTGGAGTAGTAGAATTTGCCTGTACAACAGGAAACACGACGAACAATGCAACTGTAACTGTTAACAAAGGAAATATTACTGGAGGAACAGGAAATTATGTAAGAGCAATATTTGTATACGATAATGGAACGCCAGGAGATGCAACTGATGATATAACACAAGACAGTACATCATTTAGTTTTGGAGTTACCAATGAAGCAGGAGGTAGTGTGTCAATAACAATTTTTGACGACAAGGGATGTATTGCTACGGTAACTAGAACAATACAACCATTTGAGAAATTAGTTGATGCAACAATCACAGTAACAAAAGCTATCGATTGTAATACAGGAGAAGATATAACAGTTAAGATAAATCCAGATATAGCAAATGCAAGTTATACAATAACAGGAGCAGCTACAGGATTTACAGCAACACAAGTAGTACCATTAGCAACAAATCCAGCAATATTTACAGGATTAGCATCAGGTAATTATACAATAACTATTACTCACCCAGTAACAGGATGTATATTATCAACAGCTCATATAGTTGGAGATGCACCAAAGTTTGAATTGATTGTAGATAATATCCAAAGAGCGTGTTTCGGAGGAAATGGAAGTGTTGACTTGAGTTTCAACCCAGTAACACCATATGCAGATATATATACTTATGAAATATTTAATGTAGCAGGTGGAGCAACAACAGGAATAACAGGAAATGGAACAGGAAATGTAACCACAACAATTAATAATTTACCAGCAGGTAATTACTATGCGGTTATAACTATGCCAAATTCACCTTTCTGTTCTGCTAGATCGGCGAACTTTACAATAGATCAGCCAGCAAATGATTTAACATTAGCACATGCGTTGACATACTTAAAGTGTAACCAAGCTGATTCAGGTGAAGTTAAATTAACAGCACAAGGAGGTTGGGGAGTTTATGAATATGAGTTAGTTAATTTAACAACTGGAGCAACAGTTCAAGCATACAATAATAATGATGCTATTACAGGTTTAACAGCAGGTAATTATCAAGCAACAGTTAGAGATGCTAACAATTGTACAGAAGTAGTAACGTTCCAATTAGATGCAGGAACAACAATTACGGGTGCATTTACAGTTACTCCTAATAATTGTAGTGGAGAAAGTACAGCGACAATTGAGGTAACAGGTGTAGCAGGAGGTCAATTACAAGCGGCACCGTTAACATATACTTATGTATTAGAGTTACCAGATGGTACAAGAACAACAAGTCAGACATCACCAATATTCAATAATTTACCTGCAGGTAATGGATACTCGGTGATTATATCAGATGGTTATTCTTGTGATGGAAGAGTA
Organism: uncultured Tenacibaculum sp.; assembly: GCF_947499065.1. Lineage (GTDB taxonomy): Bacteria > Bacteroidota > Bacteroidia > Flavobacteriales > Flavobacteriaceae > Polaribacter. The sequence continues at coordinate 145,988 of NZ_CANMMT010000004.1, forward strand.
GGACCAATTAATATCGTTGATCCAACTGAAGCAACAGCAACAGCTAATATTACAGCAGATATTACTTGTAACAGACCACAAGCTTCTGTTGAAGTAACAGGATCTGGAGGTAATGGTCCATATATGTATAGTAATGATGGTATTAACTTCGTTAACAATCCAATATTTAATGTAGGATCAGGAGAGCATCAGTTCTATGTAAGAGATAATCAATTATGTATTTCTGATCCAACTACAATAACTATTGATCCTTATGTAGCATTAGTTGCTAATTTAGATACAAGTGCAGCAATCATAACATGTAACGGAGATAGTAATGCCGTATTATCTGCAAATGTTACTGGAGGTTTAGGTAATTATGAATATCAGTTATTAGATAATGCAAACGCAGTAATAAGTGGATGGCAACAATCAAACTCATTTGGAGGATTAAATGTTGGTATCTATAAGATAGCAGTAAGAAGTACAAATGCAGCAGGAGATGTTTGTACAACAGAAACTGCAGAGCATCAAATAACTGAACCATTACCATTAAGTGGTAATGCAATTCCAACTCATGTAACGTGTTTTGGTGGTAATACAGGATCTATTACTGTTAACGCTTTTGATGGAAATGGAGATTATGAGTACAATATTACAGCTGTACCAGATAGACCAGAATTCCCTGCTGATAAGTACGTGAAGAATAATGTATTTGAAAACTTATCTGCTGGAGTATATATGATAACTATTAAAGATGTAATAGGATGTCCATTAGCTCCAATACAAGTTATAATTACCGAACCAACAGAATTAAATATAGGATTGGTTAATGTAACAGAGCAAACATGTTTAAATGATCCAACACCTACAATTACAGTAGATGTTCAAGGAGGAACACAGCCTTATTTTATTAGTATAAATAATGTTGAGATTGCGACACCATTTTCTCAAAACCAAATTACATTAGGTAGTGCAGAAGGAATTGTAGGAAATACACTTTATGTAATAAGTGTAAGAGATAGTGGAGGAGGATGTGCTCCAAAATCATTATCGCCTTTAACTACAGCTGAACCTGTAGACTTAAGGTTAACAGTTGATTTTGAGTATACATGTCCTTCAGGAAATATTATCAAAGCAATTGTTGATGATAAGTATAAGAATTCGATGTCTTATACGTTATATGACGGAAGTGGAGCCGCAGTTACAACAAATACAACTGGAGAGTTTATAGATGTTGCAGCTGGTAATGGATACACAGTAACGGCAACTCATACAGCAACAGCATGTTCTGAGAATTCAACAAGTAATCCAATAGATATTCAAGATATACAAGCCTTGACTATGACTATTGATGATTCTCAAAAGAACAAGTTGATAGCTAATGTAAACTTTGGTTTACCACCATATAACTTTACCGTTGATGGGGTAGATAAGGGAAGTGATAATGAATTTACAATCTTACAAACTAAAGATTATACTATTACAGTAAGAGATGCTAGAGGATGTGAATTAACATTAACAGTTAGAGGAGTATATGTTACAATAAAAGTTCCTAATATATTTACACCAGACGGAGATGGAGTAAATGATTATTGGTATCCTTTAGAAGTAGAAGATTATCATAACTTAAGAGTATTTATTTATGATAGGTATGCGAGAAAGATTCAAAACTTCCAAGGAGTTCAACAAGGATGGGATGGTTTATATGAAGGAAAACCTTTACCATCTGGAGATTACTGGTATACTATTTATTATAATGAATTATCAGGTGAAGAGAAGAAAATAATGGGTCACTTTACACTATATAGATAAGAATGAGAAAAATATTAATAATTGTAAGCATCGTAATTTCTAGTGTAAAATTAGTTGCTCAGGAGGTAAATTTACCTCAGTACATAAATCATATGGCAGATAACCCCTTTTTAATCTCACCAACCTTTGCAGGTATTGGTGCGGGGTTACAGGTTAGATTGAATGGAGTTAGTCAATGGATTGGTGTAAAAGGAGCTCCTGATACACAGTCTATAACTGTTGAAGCAAGATTAGCAGATAGATTTGGTGGGGGGTTAACCATTTTTAATGATAAAAATGGTTTTACAACTCAACAAGGAGCTAAAATATCATTTGCAAGTCACTTAACATTAAGTAATTTCCATGATAGTTTTTTATCATTTGCATTGAGTTATAATTTTGTTCAGTTTGGGATAGATACTTCTCAAAATAATACAAATCAAACATTGCCAAATAGATCAATAACGAATTCAAATTTTGATGTTGGATTACTTTATCGTTACGAACGTTTTAGTTTTAGTGCTAATGTGAATAATTTATTAGAAAAGAAAATAGATAATTTTACATTAGATGAGCCTAAGACATTAAGACGATATACAATTTATTCATCTTTTGTAATGGCTAGAATTAGTAATCGATTTGAATTAGAACCTTCTGTACTTGTAGAATATTATGAAGCAGATAAAAGGTCTAGAACAGATTTGAATGTTAAGGCAAGAAAAGGAATAAGAGATGGATATGTTTGGGCAGGGGTAAGTTATACTTTCTTAAACGATCAATTCTTTCAACCAAATGCAATTGCGCCTTTATTCGGTCTTAAAAAGAACAACTTATATATGTCATATGGATTTAGTATAAACGTTAATAAAACACAAGATTTTAACTACGGTACGCATATGATTACATTAGGTTTTGATTATGACAGAAGACCAAGTTTGGCAAGATGTACTCAAAAAATGATTATATTTTAAAGAATTCTAATAATATAATAGAAATCCTCAAGCTAAAACTTGAGGATTTTCTTTTTCTTTGCATTAATGGAAAATAAGAATCAAAATTCAACAAACCTTAATAAATTTATAAGCAGTACAGGTATTTGCTCACGTAGAGATGCAGAAAAGTTTATTGTAGCTGGTAGAGTAACTATAAATAAAAAGGTAGCTCAACTAGGAAATAGAGTATTTGAGGGCGATGAAGTTCGAGTGGATGGACGATTACTACAAGCAAAGCCAAAAACGTTGTATATAGCCTTAAATAAGCCTGTAGGGATAGTATGTACTACCGATAGTAAAGAGAAAAAAAACATTGTAAAGTTTGTAGGACATCCAGAAAGATTATTTCCAATAGGACGTTTAGATAAACCATCGCAAGGATTAATATTTTTAACAAATGATGGAGATATTGTAAATAAAATATTAAGAGCAGGGAACAATCACGAAAAAGAATATATTGTTTCAGTAAATAAAAAAATAACTGATGATTTTATAACAAAAATGAGCAATGGAATTCCAATTTTAGGAACCATAACTCAAAAATGTAAAGTAAAAAAGTTAGGTGATTTTACTTTTCAAATTATTTTAACACAAGGATTGAATAGACAAATACGTCGAATGTGTGAATATTTAGATTACGAAGTAACTAAATTGAAAAGAGAACGTATTATGAATGTTTCCTTAGGAAATTTGAAAGTAGGAGATTGGAGAGAATTAACTTCAGATGAGATGAAAGAAATCAATAAAATGATTGCGACTTCATCTAAAACAGAAGAAGCTTCGATAGATGTTGAAAAAAAGAAACCAAAACAGCCCAAGAAAAAGGAAGATGTAAAAGTGACAAACTTCAATAAAAAAAGTGCTGCATTTAGAAAAAAATCATCTGCGTCAAGAAGAAATTCAAAACAATCAAATAGAAGAAAGAGAAGGTAAAAACTTTATAATTCTTTTAATTTTTCAATTATTAAATAAGCGTATCTTTGCCACTTATGCAATTTGATTTAAAAACAAAAGATCCAAAAAGTAAAGCCCGCGCAGGTGTTGTTACAACAGATCACGGAACAATAGAAACTCCTATATTCATGCCAGTAGGTACGGTAGGAACAGTAAAAGGAGTTCATCAATCAGAATTAAAAAATGAAATTAACCCTGATATTATTTTAGGGAATACATATCACTTATACTTACGACCTAAATTAGAAACATTAGAAGCCGCTGGAGGTTTACATAAGTTTATGAATTGGGATCGAAATATTCTAACAGATAGTGGAGGGTATCAAGTATATTCACTTTCTGGAAGAAGAAAAATTAATGAAGAAGGAGTTAAATTTAAAAGTCATATTGATGGTTCAATGCACTTTTTTACTCCAGAAAATGTAATGGAAACCCAGCGTACCATTGGAGCTGATATTATTATGGCTTTTGATGAGTGTACACCTTATCCATGTGATTATAACTATGCAAAACGTTCAATGCATATGACACATAGGTGGTTAAAGCGTTGTGTAAATCATTTAGAAAAATTACCTTATAAATACGGATACGAGCAAACACTTTTTCCAATTGTTCAAGGAAGTACTTATAAAGATTTAAGAAAACAATCAGCAGAGTTTATAGCTTCTGTGGAAGCAGATGGAAATGCAATTGGAGGACTTTCTGTAGGAGAACCAGCAGAGGAACTATATGCAATGACAGAGATTGTAACAGAAATCTTACCAGAAGATAAACCACGTTACTTAATGGGGGTTGGAACTCCAATTAATATTTTAGAAAATATTGCTTTAGGAGTAGATATGTTCGATTGTGTAATGCCAACTCGTAATGCACGTAACGGAATGTTGTTTACGGCTCATGGTACTATCAACATAAAGAATAAGAAGTGGGAAAACGACTTTTCTCCAATAGATGAAATGGGGATTACTTACGTAGATACAATGTATTCAAAAGCCTATTTACGTCATTTATTTGCAGCAAAAGAAATGTTAGGAAAACAAATAGCTTCTATCCATAATTTAGGATTCTATTTGTGGTTAACTAGAGAAGCTAGAAAGCATATTTTAGCAGGAGACTTTGCTGAGTGGAAAGATAAAATGGTAAAACAAATGGATAAGCGTTTATAAAACTAGGTAAAGCTTTTGAAAAAACTTGATTGGTACATATTAAAACGATACTTAGTAACTTTTCTTTTTACGTTACTAATATTAATTCCTATTGCAGTAGCTATAGATATTGCAGAGAAAATTGATAAGTTTTTACAACATGAAAATCTAACCTTTTTTCAGGTTGTTGACGATTATTATGTAAACTTTATTATTTATTATGCCAATACATTCATGCCTTTGGCATTATTCATAGCAGTAATTTTATTTACTTCAAGATTAGCTAATAATACAGAAATTGTAGCTATTAATGGAGCACAAATATCATTTACACGCTTTTTATATCCATATTTTATAGGAGCTACTATTGTATGTATTATAGCACTATTAATGAATCACTTTTTTGTACCATCAAGTAGTAAAACAAGAAAAGCCTTTGAAAAAGAATATTTAAAGAAAAAAAGATATGTAGATACTACTGTACGAGAATTTAGTTTACAGCTGAATGATAGTACTTATGTTTTTGCTCAAAGTTTCGATTTAAAAAGAAATTCAGGCTATTATTTTTCTACAGAGATTTATGATGGAATTCAGTTAAAAGAAAAGCTAACAGCAGAAAATATTAATTGGATAGAGAAAGATAGCATATTTAAGTTATACAGATGGAAAAAGAGGAAGATATATAAAGATCGAGATAGTATATTTTCAGGAAATAGTTTAGATACTGCATTTGCTTTTACTCCAAAGGACTTTAATTATAAAAATGTAATGGCTCAAGAAATGGGGTCACCAGAGCTTATAAAATTTATAGAAATTTCTAAGAAAAGAGGTATTAAAAATTTAAATGCCTACTTAGTTGAATTATACAAACGTACTAGCTTACCTATAGCAAGTTATATCCTATCTTTAATAGCAGTAGCTTTAGCTCATAAGAAACGTAGAGGAGGTATAGGTTTAAATTTAGCATTAGGTATATCAATAATGTTTGCTTATGTATTCTTTTTAAAAGTAGCTGAAGTTTTAGGAGCAGTAGCAGGAGCCAATGCCTTGTTAAATGTTTGGATTCCTAATATTGTTTTTGGTTTGTATGCTATCTATTTATACTTAAATGCAAGGAAATAAACTTAAAAACTACCTCCACTTACATTTTATTGTCTTTATTTGGGGGTTTACAGCAATTTTAGGAGCTTTAATATCTATTGATGCAGTTCCATTAGTTTGGTATAGAATGTTATTAGCTGTGGGCTTTATAGCTGTTTATTTTTTGATGCGAAAGATATCATTTAAAGTTGATAAAAAAGCTTTACTAAAATTTGCAATCTCTGGTGTTATTATCGCAGTACATTGGATAACTTTTTTTAAAGCAATAAAAGTATCAAACGTTTCAGTTGCTTTAGTAACTATGAGTACGGGAGCTTTTTTCGCTTCGTTGATAGAACCGTTCTTTTTCAAAAGAAAAATAAAATCAATTGAAATTCTACTAGGATTATTAGTAATCGTAGGATTATACATTATTTTTAATTTTGAAAGTCAATATACATTAGGAATTGTTTATGCATTGATATCAGCTTTTTTATCAGCCTTGTTTGCTGTTTTAAATGGCTTGTTTATAAAGAAACACAATGCAAATGTTATATCCTTTTATCAGTTATTATTTGGAGTTTTAGGAGTAACCTTATATTTATTAGTAACACAAAAGTTTTCGATGGAGTTCTTTACTCTATCTACAAATGATTGGCTGTATTTAATGATTTTAAGTAGTATTTGTACTGCATATGCATTTATAGCTTCTGTACAAGTAATGAAGTATTTAACTCCATATACGGTAATGTTAACAATTAACTTAGAACCAATTTATGCAATTATATTAGCATTAATTGTGTTTGGAGAAAAAGAACAAATGAATACAGAGTTTTATTATGGAGCATTAATAGTGTTACTGGTAGTATTACTTAATGGAGTTCTTAAGAATTCAGCATCGATAAAAAAGAAAATTAGAAAAAAATAGAATTTTTAAAAAAAGTACCAAGGTAAACTGTACATTTTTTTAGTATGTTTGCCTTTACAAACGACTAACTATAAAAATAGAAAATCAAACTATATACACAATGGAATATTTAGATTTTGAAATGCCAATAAAAGAACTAGAGGATCAATTGGCAAAATGTTTTGATATAGGAAAAGAAAGCGACGTAGACGTAACAGAAACTTGCAAGAAAATTGAGCAAAAATTAGAAAAAGCAAGAAAAGATATATATAAAAACTTAACTCCATGGCAACGTGTACAATTATCACGTCACCCAAATAGACCTTATACATTAGATTATATCAAGGCCATTTGTGGAGATTCTTTTATGGAATTACACGGAGATCGTAGCGTAAAAGATGATAAGGCTATGATTGGTGGTTTAGGAAAAATAGGCGATCAGTCGTTTATGTTCATAGGTCAACAAAAAGGATACAACACTAAAACACGTCAATATCGTAATTTTGGTATGGCTAATCCAGAAGGATACCGTAAAGCTTTACGTTTAATGCGCATGGCAGAAAAATTTGGTATTCCTGTAGTTACCTTATTAGATACACCAGGAGCTTATCCAGGATTAGAGGCAGAAGAGCGTGGACAAGGTGAAGCTATTGCTCGTAATATTTTAGAAATGACTCGTTTAAAAACTCCTATTATTACCATAGTTATTGGTGAAGGAGCTTCTGGAGGAGCATTAGGAATTGGAGTAGGTGATAAAGTATACATGATGGAAAATACATGGTATACAGTGATTTCACCAGAATCATGTTCATCTATTTTATGGCGTAGCTGGGAGTATAAAGAACAAGCAGCTGAAGCTTTAAAATTAACAGGAGAAGATATGAAGAAGTTAAAGTTAATTGACGGAATCATTGAAGAACCAATCGGAGGAGCACATACAGATAGAGAAGGAGCATTTAAAGCAGTACAAGAGCAAATTTTAAAAGCTTTTGCTGAGTTGAAAGATTTAAATGATGTAGATTTAGTAGCTCAACGTATGGACAAATATGCAAATATGGGAGTTTACAAAGAATAATAGAACTTCTTGAAATTTATAATAAAAACTCGCTTCAATACTATTGTAGCGAGTTTTTTATTTTCTGTGAAAAGATAATTTATAAATTCTTCTATAATAAAAAAGCAACCAGTTTGGTTGCTTTTTTATTAAGGTATATTTAAATATTTATGAGTTTGTAAAGAAACACGCCACTTAGGGTTATTCATTACATAATCTACTATTAAAGGTGTCATTTTTTCTTTTTTACTCCATTCAGGTTGTAAAAAAAGCTGACATTTCTTACCTACCTTTTCAGCTTGTTCTTCAGCAAATTTAAAATCACTTTTATTGTGAATAATCATTTTTAATTCATCTGCCTCTTTATAACATCTCTTTGTAGGTAGCTTTGTTTTTTTAGGAGACAAGCAAAACCAATCCCATTGTCCAGAAAAATCATAAGCTCCAGAAGTTTCAATATGAGTTTTCATTCCTTTATCCTGAAGTTCTTTAGTAATATAATCTAAACTCCACATTAAAGGCTCACCACCTGTAATAACAACAGTTTTAGCATATTTTTTAGCATTCTCTACAATAATGTCGGTTTTTGTTGGAGGATGAAGTTTAGCATTCCAACTTTCTTTAACATCACACCAATGACAACCAACATCACAACCACCAATTCTAATAAAATAAGCAGCAGTTCCTGTATGAGAACCTTCTCCTTGTATTGTATAAAATTCTTCCATTAAAGGAAGCATTTCACCTTTGTCAATTAACTCTTGCGTCTTTAAATCCATCTACTTTTACAGCTATTACGTCAATTTCAATCTTTGCACCTACTAATAAATCGGCTGCAAAGGTAGTTCTTGCAGGCTTATTTTTAGGAAAATATTTACGAAAAATTGCATTAAAGTCGTTAAAATCATTAATATCTGCTAAAATTACAGTGCATTTTACTACATGTTCAAGGTCAGAACCATGAAGTTCCAATACATTTTTAATATTTTCTAAGGTTTGAACAGTTTGTTTGGAGATACCACCTTCAGCCAACTTATTAGATTCAGGATTAATACCAACTTGACCTGCTAAATATAAAGTATTACCAGCTTGAACAGCATCAGAGAAAGGAGCATTTTTCTTACGCTCTAATTTCGATTTATAAAAGACTAAATCAGCTTTTTTTTCAGAGTTATTACAAGAAATAAATAATGAAAATAGTATACAATAAATAAAATAATAAGACTTCATAATTAGTTGTTTAACTAGGGTTTATGGTAAAGTTAACAAAATACTTAACAAATAAGAGTTAACGAGTTTTTGAAATGCTAATTTTAATAGTATTTTTATCGAAATTTTACAAAATAATGGGCAATAAAGAAACTTTTTTTGATTACATAAACGAAGGTTATAAATGTAAAGGCGACTTTATTACATTAGGAGCTGGTATGCTGGGGGAAGAAACAGTAACCAATGCTTTGGTTAATATTCCTTTAAAAACTTTAAACCGTCACGGATTAATTGCAGGAGCAACAGGTACTGGTAAGACGAAAACTTTACAAGTACTGGCAGAAAATATGTCGGAAAAAGGTATTCCAGTTTTATTAATGGATGTTAAAGGTGATTTAAGTGGATTAGCACAGCCTAGCCCAGGACATGTAAAAATAGATGAGCGACACGAAAAAATAGGTATCCCTTTTAATGCAACAAAATTTCCAATCGAAATTTTATCAATCTCTGAACAAGAAGGAGTACGTTTAAGAGCAACTGTTTCTGAATTTGGTCCGGTTTTATTATCTAGAATATTAGATTTAACTGAGACACAGTCTGGAATTGTAGCAATTATTTTTAAGTATTGTGACGATAACCAATTACCTTTATTAGATTTAAAAGACTTTAAGAAAATACTTCAATTTATAACTAATGAAGGGAAAAAAGAAATTCAAGAAGAATATGGACGAATTTCTACTGCTAGTACTGGAGCTATTTTAAGAAAAATAGTAGAAATTGAACAACAAGGAGGAAACCTTTTCTTTGGAGAGAAGTCTTTTGATATTGGCGATTTAACTAGAATTGATGAAAATGGTAGAGGAGTAATTTCTGTTTTACGATTAACGGATATTCAAGACAGGCCTAAGTTATTTTCAACTTTTATGTTACAGTTACTTGCTGAAGTATATGAAACATTTCCAGAGCAAGGTGATAGCGGTAGACCAGAATTGATAATTTTTATAGATGAAGCACATTTGGTATTTGATGAGGCATCTAAGGCATTATTAAGCCAAATAGAAAGTATCGTTAAATTAATTAGATCGAAAGGAGTAGGATTGTATTTTGTAACGCAAAATCCTAAAGATGTACCAGAAGATGTTTTGGCACAGTTAGGAATGAAAGTACAACATGCTTTAAGAGCTTTTACTGCTAAAGATAGAAAAGCGATTAAATTAGCGGCAGAAAACTATCCAGATTCAGAATATTACGATACCAAAGAGGTATTAACTCAATTAGGAATTGGTGAAGCTTTAGTTTCAGTATTAAATGAAAAAGGAATACCAACCCCTTTAGCAAGAACAATGTTGCGTGCACCTATGAGTAGAATGGATGTGCTTACGGAGAAAGAAATTAAACAAGTTATAGATAACTCTAAGTTAGTTCCAAAGTACAATGAGACACTTGATAGAGAAAGTGCTTATGAAATGCTAAATGAAAAGATTGAAGAGATAAATAAGGAGAAAACAGAGGAAGCTAGAAGAAAGGAAGAAGAAAAAACAAGAAATAGATCCAGATCAACAGGAGCTAGAAGTACAAGACAAAACCCAATAGTAAAAGTATTAACTAGTGCTACGTTTATAAGAAGCGTATTTGGGATATTAAAAAAAGTATTGAAGTAGAAAACAAATAATAAAATTAGACGTTTTAATAAAAAAGAAACAAATGAAGAACCAGATCAAACCACTTATCATCGCTTTAATGTCAATACTATTTATTCAATGTGGAAATAGTAAATATGATATTTCAAAAGGTAAAGTAGGTAAGTTAACAACAAAAACTACAATGCAGGAAGTTGAGAAAATTTTTGAAAATGATTCTGTAGTAAAAGTATTGAGTGAAGGAGCAAAGGGAAATAATATGTTTAATGAAGATGATAAGTATATGGTTTATGAAAAAGGAGGAAAACATTTATTAACTATTATCCCTCAAGAGCAATTAGATTCAACTTCAACAATCAAAAGTATAGAGTTTTTTGATAGTAGATTTAAAACAAAATCAGGTTTAAATATTAGTTCAACTTTTCAAGAAATAAATGCTAATAATACTGTAAATAAAGTAGAATCGTCACTTTCTTCAGCAACATTGTTTATAGACGATTTAAACGCGACAATAGCTATAGATAAAGAAGATTTAGGTTTAAAAGAATTTAGTATCCAAAAGGTAACAAAAGAACAAATACCAGATTTGGCAAAAATAAAATCATTTACAATTTGGTTTAATTAAAAGAAACTAAAAACCGAGACAAATTGTCTCGGTTTTTTTATTTTTATAAAATGAGTAAAAAATACACGATTCAAAAAAGTCCATTTGTAGTACCAACAACAGATGGTAAATTAATAGAAGAGCATTTTGGTAATGCTTCAGATCATAATTCAAAAGTAAGTATAGCACATATGATTGCGCCTCCTGGATGGAGTGAGCCTTTTCAAACTCCAGAATTTGAAGAGTATACATATATAATAAAAGGAAAGAAACAATTTAATATAGATGGAGATATTATTGTGTTAAGCGCAGGAGAATCTATTAAAATTGAAAAAAACGTTCGTATTCAATATTCTAATCCTTTTGAAGAAGCATGCGAATATTTGGCTGTCTGTTTACCAGCGTTTTCTATTGATTTAGTAAATAGAGAGAGTGATTAAAACCGATACTTTTTATCAATAGCATATTTAACTAATTCATTACCGCCTTTTAAATTAAGTTTACGGATCATATTTTTCCTGTGAGTGTCAACTGTAGTTTTAGCTATAAATAATGCTTCAGCGATCTCCTTAGAGGTATTTCCGTTAGCAATTAGTTGTAATATTTCCTTTTCTCTATTTGATAAAACAATTTTTTCAGATTTACCTATGGTAACATTTTCATTTATGTAATCATTCATAAAGTTAAAAGCTACATTAGGATCAAAAAAAGTTTCACCATTAGCTACAGTAACAATAGCTTTGGAAAGCATTTTGATTCCAGAATTTTTAAGTAAATATCCAGAAGCACCTGAATCTAACATCTGTTTAATAGCTTCTGGTTGATCAAACATGGTTAAAGCAAGTATGTTGATGTGAGGAAATCTTTCCTTTATTAACTTAGTTGCTTTTATTCCATCCATCCTTGGCATTCGAATATCAGTAATTACTAATCTGGGTTGTTTTAAACTAACGAGTTTTACTAAATCTTCTCCATTATTGACGGTGCCAATAATATGGATGTTTTCGTCATATTCAAAAAAAGATTTAACTCCATCTATCAGCATTTGATGGTCTTCAGCCATAGCAATAGTTATCATATTCTATGTGTTTTTACCAAAGATAATAAATGTGATATTGAAATATATCCCTATATATAAGTATTATACTGGAAGGTTTATTATAATAGAAGTACCTTTATTTATAGTTGAATCTACTTCAAAAGTGCCTTTTAAGTGATTTATTCTAGTTTTGATGGAACTAATTCCAATTCCTTCTTTTAAATTAATCTTATCATAATTGAAGCCTTGTCCATTATCTTCAATAATAATATTTAAGTTTTTATCAAAAAGAGAAATATTAATGGTTGCTTCAGTAGCATTGGCATGCTTAATTATATTGGTAATGAGCTCTTGAATAATTCTAAAAACAGTAATCTCTAGCTGATTGTCAAGTCTTTTGTCTAATCCAAAATCTAAGACATGAATGGTAATTTTATTGGCATCAGATATTTTTTCAGCCATTAGTTTTACTGCAACTAGTAAACCTTTGTTAGCAATAACACCAGCATTTTTAGCATGCGCAATACTTCGAACTTTTAAGTAGGTTTCATCTATTAGTTTTTCTGTTTTTGCATAAAGTTCGTATTGATTGAAATGTTCTTTTTCTCTGTTTAATTTTAAATTTTCAAAGTGTAATTTCAAAGTAGCTAATACGCTACCAATATTATCGTGAAGATCTTCTGCAATTCGAATACGTTCTTTTTCTTGACCATCTATCATAGCATTAATGGTATTGATTTCGTGTTCTTTTATAAGAGTTAAACTTTTTTGTTTTTCTAATTCTTTTTGTTGTTCAGCTAACAACCTTTTTTTACGAGAGTTTTTTAGAGTTAGAAGCCCAATAGTACCGCTTAAAACTAAAAAAGCTAAAGAGATATAAAGAAAGTTTTGACTTTGTTTTCTTTTGGATTCACTAATTACAATTTGTTGTTTTTGTTGAACTATAGCTTCTTCTTTTTCATCAGTATTTAGTTTTACTTTCATTCTTGAGATTTCCATATTTTGTTTTTGTAAATCCCAATTTATTTGATTGTATTTAGCCTTATTTTCATAATAAATAGCTGAGTCTAAAATATTCATTTTTTTAAAAGTATTGGCTTTATACGAGTTTAAGACAAATAAGTCAACGTGATTGTCTTTTTGCATAAATTCTTGACTTTTATAGAGGTAATATAAGGCTCTAGAGTATTCTTTTTTTGCGATGTAAACTCTATAAAATCTAAGGTAAATGATTTTTTTTACAGATTTAAAATAATCATTTTTGTAGATTAGATTATAACATTTTTTATAATTTGTTAAAGCTGAATCTGGTTTTTCTCTTATTAAATAATCACCCTTATTAAAATAATATTTATACTTTATTTTTTGATTATTATCAATATTTTTAGCTATTGAGTCAAGCTTTTTGAATATAATATTAAATTCATGTTTATTCTTAGATTCTTTTACATTGAATGTTTCTGTTTGAGCTAAAAGAGAAAATTTATAGGTATAAAAAAGAAGCCAATCCACTTCAGATTTACAAATAATTTTATACTGATTTAAAAATTTTTCATAGCTTTTATTAGCTTGAATATTCTGTTTAACTAATGTTTCTAATAGAGATATTAAACAAAATTTTTTTAACTCATTAGAAGAAGTTTTTTTATATAACGGAATAGTTTTAGAAAAAAAATTAAAAGCTTGATCAATAGAATTTTGGATATATAGTTTAGAATAGCCTTTTATTAGTAAACTTAATATCTTTGTATATGTATCATTTTGATTTTTAAAAAAAATATTCTCATGATTTAAACTTTTAAAATTAGCTTCTTTTTTTTGGATTAGAAGTAAATGTAAAGAATCTAAAGCTTTATGATAATTTATGCTTTTATTTTTGAGTTGAATTTTAGTTTTTTCTAGTTTAAGATTAATAATATTATAAAAAAAAATGTCAATAGAGTCATTTTTTTTTTGAGAAAAAAGATTAGTTGTTCCTATAAAGAGAAATAAGAAACTTATAAATGTATTTTTCTGATAAATCAAGTCTGCTAATAGTTTAGACATAAACCTTTATTTTAATTAAAGGTTTATGTCGATTAAAAAATTAATTATCAATTTTCTCAATCAAAGAAGTAACACAGTTGTATCCTATTGCTTTATGATTAATAACATGAGATTCTATTTCATTAATTCTGGCATCGAAATCAACCATATCGGCAACTTTTCCAAATTCAAGATTATTTCTTTGAGGCTCTCTTGAATCTCTCTGTCTAGTATAAAATTCGGAATCAAACAAAGTGTTATTAAATAAAGAAGGAAATAAAAACCTTAGGAAAAAAAAGTTACTAAAGTTTGTAGTTGAAATATTGCTATTACTTAAGTCAATTTTCATAATATCATATTTGTTATCAGCACTAATTGGAATTGGGACAAAAAGAGAAGTTTCTATAGTAAAAACATATTTTGGATTTAGATTATTAGTAATAAACCCAAGATTTAAGTTACCATCATAGTTTACAATAAATAATTCTATTTCTTTAATTTTTTCACCTTCTTCTGTAAACTTAGCGTATACAGAGAAAAATGTATCATAACATTTACTGGCATAAATAAATTGATACTTTTCTTTTTCTTTGATTTTTACATAGCCTGTAAGTTCTTTAGACATAATATTAGGTTTTAAGATTAATTTTCATTTCCAAATTTGAAAAAAAGAAAATTAATGTAAGTACCTATAATTAGGTATTTTAAACTACCTAAATATAGGTAAAACTATTACAAAGTAAAAACAGTTAATAAAACCCCTAAAAGAATAGCGATGAACTTTTGTAAATTAAATTTATGGTTTTCAGAACTTTCAAAAAGAATGATAGTAGAGATGTGAAGAAAAACTCCAATAATAAGAGCAGTAATCTCTGTGTGATACAGATTAAAAAAAGTTACTTTATCAGAAACAAGTACTCCTAAGGGGCTCATTAAAGCAAAGAAACTTAAAAAAGAAATAATAGCTTGCTTACTATATTTTGTATTTATTAAAAATGTAGTTAATACGATAGCAATAGGTATTTTATGAACAATTACAGCCCATAATAAATTATCACTTGTATGGTGTATAGGTAAGCCTTCTGAAAAAGCATGGATACATAAACTAACAAATAATAACCAAGGGAATTTAGATTTGTCTGAATGTAAGTGAATATGTCCGTGTTCAGCACCTTTAGAGAATGATTCTAAAATAGACTGAATGATAATTCCTACTAATATTAAAACTCCAATATTTTTTGCGTCATGTGAATGACCATATACTTCGGGTAATAAATGTAAAATAGTTACCGATAATAAATAGGCACCACTAAATGCTAGCAATAAGCGAACAATTTTATTATTTGGTTTTAAAACTAGTACAAGTAATGAACCAATGATAACAGAAAATATTAAAGAAATATAACTCATTCAGCAACTAAAATTAATCTATCAGAAGTGGTAGGGTTAAACTTATTTAAACTATAATCACCAAATACGTGTTTTATTTTTAACCCAGCTTTTTCAAAATACGATTGCATTTTGTCTAAAGTTAAAAATTTTACCTGTTCAGTATAAGAGTGTTGTTTGTCATTGTCAGAAAAAGAAATATGTTTTAATATAAAACCATCTTTAATTTCCTTTTTTATATTGAATTCAATGCCATCTATAGTTTTAGTTTCTTCTTTAACTAAAGAATTTTTTACTTTCTCAACATTTAGAAAGTCAAGAACTAGTACACCATTTTCTTTTAAACCATTTTTTAAACTTTTTAAAATAGTGATGTCTTCTTCATCGTCATCAAAATAACCAAAGCTTGTAAATAGGTTAAAAACGGCATCATACTTATTTTCTAGAGGAGTACGCATATCCCAAACTTCAAAATGAAGAGTATCATTTTCAAATTGTTTAGCATGTTTTATACTATTACTACTTAAATCGCCACCAGTAACTTTATACCCTAAAGAATTTAAATAAACTGAATGACGTCCTTTTCCACAAGGTAAATCAGCTATATGGCTTGATTTAGGCAAGTTTAAAAAAGAGGTAATATTTCGCATAAAGAATTGAGCATCGGCATCATTTCTATGCTTGTATAATATATGGTAGTATGGTGTATCGAACCAAGAAGTAAACCAGTCTGTTGTATTCATAACTATAAGGTCTGCAAAAATACATAAATCTTACGTTTTTTATGATGAAAAAAAAAAGATTCTCGCTAAGAGAAAATTAACTGTATTTTTGCAGTGAAATTTTACATTTAGATGGAAAACGATTTTAAAATGACAGCCATAACAATGGCTGGTTTAGAAGGAGTATTAGCAGATGAGTTAAGACAGCTTGGAGCTCAAGATGTTAAAGAAGGAATACGTAGTGTTTCCTTTAGAGGCGATAAAGGATTTATGTATAAGGCAAATATTGCTTTGCGTACAGCAATTCGTATTTTAAAGCCAATTAAAAGAAGTAAAATTTTTGATGAAGAAGATTTATATGAAGCAATTCAACGTGTAAAGTGGGAACGTTTTTTAGATGTAGAAGGAACTTTTGCTATTGGAGCAGTTGTAAATTCTAGAAACTTTACAACAAACTCACACTACATTAGTTTAAAGTCTAAAGATGCTATTGCAGATTATTTTATGCATAAATATAATAAGCGTCCAAATGTAGATTTAAAGTATCCTGATGTTAAGGTTCATATTCACATTCATAAGGAGTGGTTAACTATTTCTTTAGATTCTTCAGGAGATTCTTTACATAAAAGAGGATATAGAAGCGCAACGAATATTGCGCCAATTAACGAGGTTTTAGCAGCAGGTTTGGTGTTATTGTCAGGATATAAAGGAGAAGAAAACTTTATTGATCCTATGTGTGGTTCCGGAACTATATTGATTGAAGCGGCTATGATTGCTAATAAGATTCCAGCAAATATAAATCGTAAACATTTTGCTTTTGAAAACTGGAGAGATTACGATGAAGATTTATATTTTGTAATTCAGGATTCTTTATTAAAAAAGATAACAAGTTCTCATTTTAAAATAATGGGATTTGATAAAGCACCATCAGCAGTAAATAAAGCAAAACAGAACATTGTTAATGCTAATTTAGAAGAGTTTATAGGGGTTCATCATGTAAATTTCTTTAACTCTAAAAAAGAGGTGTTTGGTAAGACAACAATTTTGTTTAATCCACCTTATGGAGAGCGTTTAAATATTAATGTAGAAGAGTTTTATAGAAAAATTGGAGATACCTTAAAGCATAGCTACCCTAATTCAATAGCTTGGTTAATTACTTCAGATATTCAAGCATTAAAACATGTTGGTTTACGTACTTCAAAAAGAATTCCTATTAAAAATGCCGATTTAGATTGTCGTTTTGTAAAATATGAATTGTATGAAGGAAGTAAAAAAATGAAAAAACAATTTCAAATTGAAGAATAAAAAAAAGCCGTTGATATGTTCAACGGCTTTTTTGTATGTTTTCTTAATTAATTCTTACTTTTTAACAAGTGCTTACTAAAGCTTCTTCCATTTATTTTAGTGTATTTAGAATCAATTTCATAAGCAACTTCCATATTGGTTATATCAAATTGACCACGAACCTTGGTGTATTTAATATTTAAATCTTCTTGGAACTTTACATTTCTAAAAGAAACACCATCATTAAATTCAGAGTATTTAAAAGTAGCACTTTCATTAAAAGTAGAGTTGGCAAAGCTCACAAATTGTTTAAATTCTGCATATTTGAAAGTAGCTGGTTCGTCAAAAAAAGTATTTTCAAAAGTTATGTCTCTATCAAATTTCGCATACTTGAAAGTAGAGTCGTTATTGAATTTTGTATTAGAAAAATCAGTATTACTTTCAAAGTCAGAGTATTTAAACATTGCTTTTTGTTTAAAAACACAATCTCTAAAAGTTACCACATCTTCAAAGTTTGCAATAAAAGTGTATCCGCTTTTTTCGTGAGGAATATATGCCAATACATCATCAGTAAAAGTACAGTTAACAAAAGAAACTTTATTAGTAATTTGTTTTTCAATGGTATTAGAACCACCGTTATTCCACCAACGTTTTCTTTTAGGTAATTTAGGTAAGGCTTCATTCATAAAAGTAAAGTCTAAAACACCTGTAATAGTTGCGTTTGAAATATTAACTGCTTTACCATTTTTTACATCTCTAATAATATCTGAAGCATTTATTTTTGTTTGAGCAAAACTTGTTAAGCAAAATAGAAAAGCGACTAACGTTATTATATTTTTCATTTTAAGAGTTTTTTTATGTTTATACCTAATAGACAACAGTTAAAACTATTTTGTGACACTTTTATATAGAAAAACAGCATTTAGTTACCTAAATGCTGTTTTTAATATGTTTAGAAATAAGTCTTAGTTTACAGAGTCAGCTAAACCAGCTCCAGCTTTAAACTTAACTACATTTTTAGCAGCGATTTGAATTTCTTTTCCAGTTTGAGGGTTTCTACCAGTTCTAGCAGCTCTCTCAGAAACAGACCAAGTTCCCCATCCTACTAATGCAACTTTGTTTCCTTCCTTTAAAGACTTAGTTACGTTAGAAGTTAAAGAATCTAATGCAGCTTTAGCAGCAGCTTTTGAAATTCCTGCGTCAGCAGCCATAGCATCGATTAAATCTGATTTGTTCATAATTTTAATAAGTTTTAAAAAATTAATTAATGTTTTATTGCTTAATAGCTCAACAAATATAGACGGAATGCGGGATTGTGCAAGAAATCATACCAAAAAAACAAAGTTTTGTTAATAAATAGGGGGTAATTGTTAATAACCCCAGTTGTTTTTTACCGAAAAAGCTAAAAGCCTATAAATAAAGGGCTACAGCGCTTTTGAATTTTCTTCAAACTGAAAACCGTTTAATAAACTCTTAGAATCCATTAATTTTTTACCTGAAATTTTTATTTGATCTATAATAAGGTAACCATCTTTCGTTGCTACTTTTAGTTCTTTTTTTGAAGTAACAATTGTACCATATTCTACTTCATGAGCAACAATTTCTTTAGAAATACCATATATTTTAGCCGAAATTTCATCTTCTCCATTTAATATAGTTGTCCAAGCAGCAGGATACGGATTTAATCCACGTATATGATTGTATATTTCATCTAAAGATTTAGACCAATCAATTTTACAATTATGCGGATAAAGTTTTGGTGCTGATTTTTCTTCCAATTCTGGTTGTTTTGTGGTGTTTACATCACCTTTAGCAATTAAATCAACAGTTTCTGCTACTAAACCAGCTCCTAAATACATTAGTTTATCATGTAACTGACCTAAAATTTCATCATTTTCAATTGAAACTTCTTTTTGTAAGATGATTTCTCCAGTATCTATTTTATCATCTATAAAGAAAGTTGTAACTCCTGTTTTAGTTTCTCCATTCATAATAGCCCAATTAATCGGAGCTGCACCTCGATATTCAGGAAGTAATGAAGCATGTAAGTTAAACGTTCCGTAAGTTGGCATAGCCCAAACGGCTTTAGGAAGCATTCTAAAGGCTACTACAACTTGTAAATTAGCATTCCACTTTTTTAATTCTTCTTGGAATTCTTCACTTTTCAAGTTTTTAGGTTGAAGAATAGGTAGGTTTTGTGAAAGAGCATACTTTTTTACTGCCGATTGATTTAGTTTACGACCTCTACCAGCTGGTTTATCAACCGCAGTAATTACTCCAACTACATTATAATCATTTTCAACTAAGTGCTTTAATATGGTAACAGCAAACTCTGGCGTACCCATAAAAACGATGCGTAAATCTTTCATTTTATATTAAAAAATATTTATTGTTTGAACTACTAATTTTTTCTTCCGATAACAATTCGCGCAAAAGTATTAAAATGTTTGCTTCTTTTTGATTTAACAATAAAGACATTTCCTGAACGGTTAGTTCTTTTTTCTTCTTTAGTAAAGCAATAATTTCATTTGTTATTATAGAAATTTTATTGTTTTTGTTTAAACAAACATCACAAATACCACATTCTGTACCAAAGTCTTCACCAAAATAAGATAGTAATTGTTGACTTCTACAAATAGTATTGTTTTTGATAAAGAAAATTAAGTCTTTAATTTTTTGTTCTTTCTGAGCTAAATAAATCTTAATACTTTTTGATACATTATTAATTGTCCTATCATCTTCCCTAGGATGAAGAAAAAATAATTCGGAATCGTTGGTAGCTTTATTGTATTCAATAAAACCATTCTCAGCCATACGTTCTAATTCTTGAATAACAAACCAAGAAGTAACGCCTGTTTTTTTTGCAATATAAAACTCATCAATTTTTATTTGAGTTTCAAAAATACCACCATACAATCGTAATAAACTTTGTATAAAATTTTTGGAAGTAGAATTTTGTTTATAATGCAATAATACTTGATTATTCGAAACAATAAATTGAACAGTAGATTTTTGATTAAAATTATTATTTAATTCAATAATCCCATTACTATTTAGAATTTGTAACGCATTATATGTTTTGTTAGGAGCTAATTTATATTTATTAGAAAACTCTAAAAGATTAAAGTTAAAACTAGTTTCTATAAGTTCTCCTTTAGCTATTTGAAAATGTTGATATAGTTTTTGATGAACGATTTTAATATCATCAATAGTTGGTAAAGATTTTTTTAATAACTCTTTACTAAGTTTTATATCACTTTCATTAGTTAATACTACAGAAAAAGCTTTGTTTCCGTTTCTTCCACCACGTCCAGCTTCCTGAATATAATTTTCTATAGAAGAAGGTAAATTCAAATGTATAACTACGCGTACATTTGGTTTGTCTATTCCCATTCCAAAGGCATTTGTAGCTACAATAATTGGAGTTTTTTCACTCATCCAATTATCAAAAGCTATCTTTTTCTCGAGAGCTGTTAAACCTCCATGATAAAAAGAACTTTTAAAGTTATTTGCATTTAAATAAGCACTAATCTCTTTAGTTTTTGCTCTTGAATTTACATAAACAATAGCGGGCGCTTTTGTTTTAGTAAAAATTTTACGAAGCTTTCCAAGCTTATCATCAGTTTTAAAAATTTGATATGCTAAATTTTCTCTATAAAAAGATTTTTTAAATACTTGTGAAGATTCTATTGCAAGAGAAGTAATAATATCATTAATAACCTTGTTAGTAGCAGTAGCTGTTAAGGCTATGATATTAGTTTCAGGCTGTAGTTCTTTTAGTACTTTAATGTTTTGATATGAAGGCCGAAAATCGTGCCCCCATTCAGAAATACAATGAGCTTCATCTATAGCAATTAAGTTAACATGAAGTTGCTTAATTTTTTCTTGAATAAAACGGGACTGAAGTCTTTCAGGTGATAGATATAAAAACTTGGTTCTTCCAAATTTAATATTATCAAACAAAGTAATAATATCGTCTTGAGAACTTCCAGAAGGAATAATAGTAGCTTTTATACCTTTATCATTTAAATTGCTTACCTGATCTTGCATTAAAGCAACCAATGGAGAAATCACTATACAAACACCTTCTTTTAATAAGGCTGGTATTTGAAAACAAATAGATTTACCACCACCAGTAGGTAATAAAGCAATAGTATCTTTGCCTTCTAAAACAGAAGAAATTATTTCTTGTTGGGGAGTTCTAAAAGAAGAATATCCCCAATAATGTTTTAATATTTTTAAAGCTTCATCATACATCGTTTTTTAACGAGTGTAAAATAAAATCGCATCGTTCATTTACAGTTCCAAAAGGAACGTTGATAATTTCGTAACCTATTTCTTCATAAGCTTCCTTTAAAAAAGTATCAATTTTTACAGATTGCTCATAGGTTTCGTAGCGTTCATTGTCAGATTTGTATATGGCTTCCCAAGGAGCGCACATATACACCTTGTTGTATAAGTGTTTATTACTTTTTTCTTTATAAATAGGAGGGTAGTCGTTACCTAAATAATTCATATACGCATGAACATCAGGAATTCCTCTATCAAAAAAGATAATTGAACTATCACTTTTTTGAGCATCTAAATATTGTTGTTCTCTTCCTTCTAATAATAGTTGACTAAATAATAAAGGTTGTTCTAAGAATAATTGATCTATACCTTCTTTTTGAGCTTTTAGGGTTACTTCTCTTGATATTTCTGGCATACATTCGTAACCACGTTTTATAAGCTCTCTTAAAATTGAAGACTTTCCAGTACCTGGACCTCCTATAATTACTATTTTTTGTTGCATTTTGCAAAAATAAAAGTTTCAATTTATAAATGTAATAAATAGTGTAATTTTGTTCTCCATCATTTTTTAAGACAATTTATGATGGAAAATTTTTAAAAGAATAAAAATATGTCAGATAGAGAAGCGTTTTATATTAAGTTAAAAGCACAATTAGAGGATACTACCAAGTTTCCAGCCAAATATTTATATAAATTTATAGTGCCAACAGATGGTAATCAAGTAGAGGAAGTAAAAGAGTTATTTAATGCAGGAGGAGCTGTTATTGATACCAAAAAATCAAGAACGGGAAAGTATGTTAGTGTTTCTATACATATTAAGGTGAAAGGGGCTGATGAAGTAATATCGTACTATAAAAAAGCCGAAGCTATTAAAGGAATAATATCGTTATAAGATGAGAAAACAGTTTTTATATTTTTTTGTATGTTTTGTAAGTTCAATGTCTTTTGCTCAAAAAGATAAAGAGCTATTTAGAATAAATAATGAACCAGTTATGGTTTCGGAATTTAAACAAGTATATGAGAAAAATTTAGCTGTTTTAGAAGATGAAGCATCTAAAGATATTGATAACTATCTTGAACTGTACATAAATTATAAATTAAAAGTAAAAGAAGCTTATAAATTAAAATTAGATACTTTAAAGACTTATAAAAGAGAGTTAGAAGGTTACAAAAACCAATTAATAGCTCCTTATTTACAGGATAATGATTATTTAAAAAAATTAATAAAAGAAGCTTACGATAGAACTAAGAATGAAGTAAGAGCTAGTCATATTTTAATTAAGTATCCAAAGAAGATGGAAGAAAAAGATTCACTAGTTCTTTACAAGAAGATATCAGACATAAGAAATAGAATTTTGTCTGGTGAATCTTTTGAAAAAGTGGCGAAGGAAGTATCTGAAGATCCTTCTGCCAAAATTAATGGTGGAGATTTGGGATATTTTAAAGCTTTTACTATGGTATACCCTTTTGAAGAAACTGCTTATAAAACAAAAGTAGGAGAAGTTTCTAAACCGTTTAAAACAAGGTTTGGATATCATATTTTAAAAACTACAGGAAAGAGAGAATCCAAAGGAGAATTTGAAGTTGCTCATATTTTAATAAAAGCTTCTGAAGGAGACAAGGAGAAAATTAACTCAATTTATAAAAAGTTAAAATCAGGAGAGTCTTTTGAGAATGTAGCTGAAAAGTATTCAGAAGATAAAGGAACAGCAACTTTAGGAGGAAAACTACCAAAGTTCGGTACAGGAAAGATGGTAGAAAGTTTTGAGAATGCAGTAAGAGGACTAAATGAAGAAGGAAGTTATAGTAAACCATTCAAAACTAGATATGGATGGCATATTGTAAAATTATTGAAAAAATATCCGGTGGGTTCATTTGAAGAGATTAAAAGTGAATTGACTAGAAAAATGAAAAAATCCAATAGAGCAGGTTTATCAAAACAAGCGGTATTAAATAAACTTAAAAGAGAGTATAAAATAAAAGAGAATAAAAATGCTTTAAAAGTTTTTTTAAATACTAATACACATGTTTTAGAAACTCAAGATTTAAAAGAGGTTTTATTTACAATAAATAAGGATAAAAAGATTTTACAAAAGGATTTTATGAACTTCATTGGTCATAGGCATAGTCATAATGTGAAAGATTTGTATGAAAAATTTAAAGATGCTGAAATTATAACCTATTTTAAAGATGATTTAGTTCATAAAGAACCAGAATACAGAAATGTATTGTTAGAGTATAAAGAAGGATTGTTATTGTTTGATTTAATGCAGAAAAAGATTTGGAATAGAGCATCTAAAGATACCTTAGAGCTAAAGAAGATGTATGAGTTAAATAAAACGAAATATAAGAATAAAAAGTTTGAAGAAGTTAGAGGTCATATTATGAATGACTATCAAAAGAAGCTAGAAAAAGAATGGGTTGAAAATTTAAGAGAAAATAATAAAATTATAGTAAAAGAAAGGGAGTTAAAGAAGTTTAAAAAAATATTTAATCAATAAAAAATGAAGAGGGGATTCTTTTTTATAACATTACTACTTATAGTCTCTTGTGATTTAATTAGTATTAAGAGGGAAAAATTTAGG
Organism: uncultured Tenacibaculum sp.; assembly: GCF_947499065.1. Classification (GTDB taxonomy): domain Bacteria; phylum Bacteroidota; class Bacteroidia; order Flavobacteriales; family Flavobacteriaceae; genus Polaribacter. The sequence goes on from NZ_CANMMT010000004.1 coordinate 170,680, forward strand.
GAGGACAAGCCTATTGCAACTGTATATAATAAAAATTTATACAAAAAAGATATAGAGGATTTATTACCAAAGGGAATAACAGCAAAAGATAGTTTAGTTATTGTAAAAGGTTTAATAAATTCATGGGCAAAACAGCAATTATTATTAGCTAAAGCGGAAGAAAATATTTCTGAAGTAAATAGTGAGAAAATAGAAAGCTTAGTAAACGATTACAAAAAAAGTCTATATATCAATGGTTATAAAGAACGTCTTATAAAGCAGCAATTAGATACCATTGTAACAGAAGAAGAAATAGATTCGTATTATCAGAAAAATAAAGAAAACTTCAAGCTAAACGAAGAGTTATTACAGTTTGAATATATTCATTTTGGTAAAGATTTTTTAGATAAGGATGAAACGGTAAAAAAGTTTAAGTCCAATAAAGAAGAAGATAAAGAAGATTTGGAAAGTTATTTATTAAACTTTAAATCCTACCGATTACAAGACTCAACTTGGGTTACAATTGATTATCTAAAGAAAAGTATTGCTCCTTTTCAGAAAGAATCTAAGGAAAATTTGTTAAAAATATCCAAATTCATACAAAAAGAAGATAGTTTAGGAGTATATTTGGTCGCTGTAAAAAATATGTTACCAAGAAATGCTACGGCCCCTTTAACGTTTGTTAGTTCAAGGATTAAGCAAATTATTTTACACAAAAGAAAATTAGAATTAATAAGAGAGATAGAAAAAACGCTGATAAATGATGCAATTCAAAACAAAAACTTTAAAGAATACTAGTATTTTATTCACCTTTTTTTTAGCTAGTTTAGGAGTTGTAAATGCTCAACAAGCTAAAAAAATTGATGGAGTAGCTGTAGTAATAGGTAAAAATATTGTTTTAGATTCTGATATAGATAAATTCAAACAAGAAGTTGAAGCAAGAAGCGAAGGGAAAGTGAAATTTTCCGATTGCGAAATGCTAGAGGAATTAATGCAGCAAAAATTATTAGCCCATCATGCAGTAATAGATAGTGTTGTAGTTTCACAGGCAGATATTGACTCTAGAGTTCAAAGGAGTGTGGCTTTTTTTGTTAATCAATATGGAGATGAAGAAAAAGCTTATAAAGCTTATGGATTTAACGATTTGCAAGATTTTAAGAGAGAGTTAGGGAGAGTCCAAAAAGAAAATGCATTAATTGAGAAAGAGCAACAAAAAATAACTGAAAAAGTAGATGTAACTCCAGAAGAAGTTCGTGTTTATTTTAAAGGTTTAAAAGATAAAAATGAGTTGCCAGAAATACCAGCTGAAGTAGAAATAGCTCAATTAGTATTAAAAGCAGAGCCTACAAAAGAGGAAAACGAGCGTATCATAAAAAAGCTTAATGAAATTAAAAAGCAGGTAGAAGGAGGAGCAAGCTTTAAATTAAAAGCTATTATTAATTCTGATGATCCTAGTGTTGCTCAAAATGGAGGTAATATGGGAGTTATTACTAAAGAAACAAACTTTGTTAAAGAATTTAAAGAAGTTGCTTTTTCTTTAGAAGAGGGAGAAGTTTCAGAACCATTTGTATCTCCTTTTGGATTTCATATTATTTTACTAAATAAAATAAAAGGAAAAGGAAGAGATGTTTCTCATATTTTATTGCAACCAGAAATTGCTGATGAAAAATTAAAAGAAACTAAGGAGCAAATAGAAAAAATTAAAAAAGATTTAGAAGAAGAAAAAATAACTTTTGAAGAAGCTGTCAAAAAATATTCTGAAGATAAAGATACGAAGAACAATGGTGGTTTAATAATTAACCCTTATACAAACGAGTCTACTTTTGAATTAACAAGAATGCCACCAGATTTATTTGGAAGAATTAGTGAGCTTAAAAAAGGAGATCTTTCAGATATATTTTATGATGAAACACGTGAAGGTGAAAAGATGTATAAGTTAATCTTTTTAAAGAATAAAACTGAAACACATAAAGCTGATCTTGTAAAAGATTATGTAAGAATGCAACAGTTTGCTTTAGCAAAAAAGAAAGAAGAAGAGGTTGTTAAATGGTCTAAAGATAAAATCCAAGAAACTTATATAAAATTAGGAAATAATTATAAGTCTTGTACCTTTAAAAAAGATTGGAAAAAAGGAAATAAATAAAAAATAATAATTTTATTATACTTATATTGTCATTCCCGCGAAAGCGGGAATCTCATTTTATAAAAGTTTGTAAAAAATATTGTATTAAAAATAAAAGATAATTTATGTCTGATGTAACTGCGGTAAACAATTTGGTTCAAAAATATTCTCAATTGCAACAAGAAATAGGAAAAGTAATAATAGGACAACAAGAAGCCGTTGATTATACTTTATTGTCTATTTTATGTGGAGGACATTCTCTTTTAGTTGGTGTTCCAGGTTTAGCAAAAACATTATTAGTTAATACAATTTCTAACGTATTAGGCTTACAATTTAGTCGTATACAGTTTACTCCAGATTTAATGCCTTCTGATATTTTAGGAAGTGAAATATTAGATGAGAATCGAAATTTTAAGTTCATTAAAGGACCAATATTTTCTAATATAATTTTGGCTGATGAGATTAACCGTACACCTCCTAAAACACAAGCTGCATTGTTAGAAGCAATGCAAGAGAAATCTGTAACAGTGGCAGGGCATCAATATAAGTTAGATTTACCATTTTTTGTGCTAGCAACTCAAAATCCAATAGAGCAAGAAGGAACCTATCCTTTACCGGAAGCGCAATTAGATAGGTTTATGTTTTCTATTAACTTGGAATATCCATCATTTGAAGAAGAGGTACAAGTAGTAAAGAATACGACTTCAATAATTAATCAAAACGTAAAATCAATTTTTTCTGCTCAAGAAATTATAGAGGTGCAAAAATTAATAAGGAAAATTCCAGTAGCAGATAATGTGATAGAGTATGCAGTAGGTTTAGTTGGTAAAACAAGACCTAAATCTGATAGAGCTACTAGTTTTGTTAAAAAATACATTGACTGGGGAGCTGGACCAAGAGCTTCACAAAATTTAATATTAGCTGCTAAAGCGCATGCAGCTGTTAAAGGAAAATATTCTCCAGATATTGAAGATGTTCAAGCAGTTGCAATTCCTATTTTATCGCATAGGGTTGTCAAAAATTATAAAGCGGAAGCAGAAGGAATTACTATAAAAGAAATTATAGGTTCGTTATTTTAAAATAAAAAAGGAAGTTTCAAATCAGAAACTTCCTTTTTTATTATTGTTAAGCTTATAAAGCGATTAAGAGAACATTTTAGCCACTTTTTCGGCTTTTCTACTTTCGCTATAGTCGTAAAAACCTTCACCAGATTTAACACCTAATTTACCAGCCATAACCATGTTAACTAATAATGGACATGGAGCATACTTAGGGTTTTTAAATCCATCATACATTACATTTAAGATAGATAAGCATACATCTAAACCAATAAAGTCGGCTAATTGTAAAGGACCCATTGGATGTGCCATACCTAATTTCATTACAGTGTCAATTTCAGCAACACCAGCAACTCCATTGTATAATGTCTCTATAGATTCGTTAATCATAGGCATTAAGATACGATTTGCAACAAAACCAGGGTAGTCATTAACCTCTACAGGAACTTTGTTTATTTTCTTCGTTAAATCAACTGTAAAGTCCATTACTTCGTCAGAAGTGTTGTATCCTCTAATGATTTCAACTAACTTCATAATTGGCACTGGATTCATAAAGTGCATTCCAATTACTTTCTCAGGTCTTTTAGTTGCCGCAGCAATTTGAGTTATTGAAATAGAAGAAGTATTAGTTGCTAGAATTGTTTCTTCAGGACAAACTTCATCTAAATCTTTAAAAATCTTTAATTTTAAGTCAACATTTTCTGTAGCAGCTTCTACTACTAAACTAGCTTGTTGTACACCTTCTTTTATAGAGGTAAAAGTGGTAATATTGTTTAAAGTATTGTCTTTGTCTTCAGAGCTAATTTTTTCTTTAGCTACCATTCTGTCTAAGTTCTTAGTAATGGTTGCAATACCTCTATCTAAAGAATCTTGTGATATATCAATAAGTTGAACGTTATATCCAAATTGAGCAAATGTATGAGCGATTCCATTCCCCATAGTTCCAGCTCCAATTACTGCGATATTTTCCATGTTGTATGTATAGTTTTATTTTTTATTTAAAGTTTGATTAGAAACAATCAATAATCATTTGAGCGACTCTTAAAGCTTCTGTTCCTTGAGTTAAAGAAACAACAGGAGTTGTATCAGTATTAATTGCATTGGCAAAAGATTCTAACTCATCTAGAATTGCATTGTTAGGTGTTACTTCTGGATTGTCAAAATAAATTTGCTTTTTTACACCTTCAGCATTTTGTAAAATCATAGCAAATTCATCTGGATTTTCAGGAACATCTTTCATTTTTACTACTTCCGATTTTTTCTCTAAGAAATCTACAGAGATATATGCATCTTTCTGGAAAAAACGACTTTTACGCATGTTTTTCATTGAAATTCTGCTAGATGTTAAGTTAGCAACACATCCATTTTCAAATTCAATACGAGCGTTGGCAATATCAGGAGTTTCAGAAATAACAGAAACACCACTAGCATGAACATTTTTTACTTTCGATTTTACTACGGATAGAATAATGTCAATATCATGAATCATTAAATCTAATACTACAGGGACATCAGTTCCTCTTGGGTTAAATTCAGCTAATCTATGAGTCTCAATAAACATTGGAGTATCAATAACATCCTTAACAGCTGTAAAAGCAGGATTAAAACGCTCCACATGACCAACTTGTCCTCTAATGTGATTCTGACTAGCTAAGGTTCTAATACCTTCTGCTTCTTGCAAAGTATTTGTAATTGGTTTTTCTATAAAAATATGTTTTCCTTTTTCGATGGCTTGTTTGGCGCAATCAAAATGAGATAAGGTTGGTGTAACAATATCAACTACATCAACGGCATCTATAAGTTCTTCTATAGAGTTAAATAATTTGTAACCAAACTCTTTAGCTACTTTTTGTGCATTTTCGGTAAAAGGATCATAAAATCCTACTAATTCATATTTTTCTGATTGTTGTAACAAACGCAAGTGTATTTTACCTAAATGTCCTGCGCCTAAAACTCCGGCTTTTAGCATAAGTGAAAGATTATTAGTTATTTGAATATTTATATAAAAAGAAATGATTTATACAAAAAATCAACGCTAACAAAGATACACTTTTGTAGAGATTTATTACTACTTTTAGCCCGTCGAAATTTTACTATTTGTGAGAGATACTACCAAACATCAAGGGCTTAGAAATCAATTAGCAAAGGTTTTAGAAGCTAAAGGGATATATGATATAAAAGTGTTAAATGCTGTACGAAAAATTCCAAGGCACTTGTTTATTGATAGTAGTTTTGAATCACATGCTTACCAAGACAAGGCATTTCCTATTGCAGCAGATCAAACAATTTCACATCCTTTTACTGTTGCATTTCAATCGCAAGTATTAGAAGTTAAATCAGGGGAAAAAGTTTTAGAAATTGGTACTGGTTCTGGATATCAAACAGCTGTTTTGTTAGAGTTAAACGCTGAGGTATACTCAATAGAGCGTCAGCATGAATTATTTAAAAAAACATCAATGTTTTTACCTAAATTAGGGTATAGACCAAAACGTTTTATTTTTGGTGATGGTTACAAAGGTTTACCTGAAGAGGCTCCGTTTGATAAAATTATAGTAACAGCAGGTGCTCCATACGTGCCAAAAGCTTTATTAGGGCAGTTAAAAATAGGAGGAAGGTTATTAATACCAGTAGGGGATAAGGAGCAAGTTATGACTTTATTTCTTCGAAAATCACCTAAGGAATTTGAGAAACATGAATTGGGAGACTTTAAATTTGTTCCAATGTTAAAAAAGAAGAACTAAAAAATCCGCCTAAAAAAGCGGATTTATTGAATTTGAATAAAAGAAACATCAACTTATTCAGCTATCTCAGTAGCATCGGCTACTATGATTTCTTGTTGATGTTGGTTTTGTTTTGTTTGATTAGTTTTTGCTAAACCGCAAGGACTTGTGCTTCCGCAAGAAGAAAAACCTACTAAACTAACAACACAAATTGCAATAAATACTATTTTTTTCATTTTTTGGGTTTTAAAAAATCAAATATACATATTTCTGATTAACTCACCAGAATCTTTCTTCTCATCAATAACGTTAAACTCAACCATTTTATTTTGTATGCTTGTAATTAAATTTTCAGTTACTGGCTCTCCATCATTCCATTCTGTAATAGATAACCATTCTTGAATATCATTTAATTGTTGCTCGTACCTGATAGACAATGTTTTATCGATGTTTTTAATTTTTTTGAAGTCAGAAGTGCAGTTATTGATTATATCTAAAACTTTTTTTACTTCATTAAAATTATTCTCTAAAACTTCATTACGAACTGCTACTACAAAACAAGGCCAAGGTGTAGGACAATCTCCTAAACGTCTAAAAGTATTGTTGTCAACCAAAGGTTTAGTGGTAAAATGTTCCCACATAAAATAGTCAGCTTCACCATTAGTTAAAGCATCAATTCCTCCTTGTAAATTACCAACAACTTTGAATTTTAGTTTTTCAACATCCCAACCATTATTATGTGCGTTTACAATAGCCATTAGATGAGATCCAGAGCCAAAACGACTAATGGCTACTGTTGCATGCTCTAAATCTTCAATTTTTTTGAAAGAAGATTTAGCCCCAACATGTATTCCCCAAATTAAAGGACTTTTTACGAAGGTTTGTGTAATTTTTGAAGGATTACCATTGATAATATCTTTGATAATTCCTTCAGTAAGTACAATTGCAATGTCGATTTCTCCTGAACGTAATGCTTTGCACATAGCACCAGTACCTCCAGGGAAGTCTTGCCAACGTAAATTTATGTTGTTGTCGGTATATTCTTTATTTTTTAAGGTAATGTACCAAGGGTAGTTGAAATGCTCTGGTACACCACCTACTTTTAAATTTAGCATCTATTCAACTAATTTGTCTAAAGTGTATTGAATTAAATCTGCAACAACTTTACCAGGATTTTCGCTAAATGTTCCATTAGCTCTATTGGCAATTAAAGCATTCATTGAAGCTGCGTTATGACCTAGTAATTTTGATAAGCCATAAATAGCAGAAGTTTCCATTTCTAAATTTGTAATTCTATTACCATTGTGATTAAAACTATCAATTTTAGCATTTAATTGAGCATCTTGTAGTCCTAAACGTAAAACACGTCCTTGAGGTCCATAGAAACCGCCAGCAGTAGCTGTAATACCTTTATGTACCTTATCTGAAAGTAATTTTTCTTCTAATGCTTTTCCGTTGGCTACTACCAAAGGATACGATTTTTTAGAACTCCAATCTGTATGTTTAATAAAAGCTTGTTCTAATTCAGAATTAGCAATTTCTTCTACTTGATAAGATTGTAACATACCGTTTAAATCCAATCCATGAGAGCTTAATAAAAAGCTATTTACTGGAATGTCGGCTTGTAAAGAACCAGAAGTACCAATTCTAGTAATATTTAACTGTGTATGAGTTTCTTTTACCTGACGTGTTTCTAAATCAATGTTTACTAAAGCATCAAGTTCATTTAAAACAATGTCAATATTATCAGGTCCTATTCCTGTAGAGATAACAGTTAATCTTTTTCCCTTATAAGTTCCTGTAGTAGTTTTAAATTCTCTCTTTTGAGTTGTAAATTCAATAGAATCAAAATGTTGTGTTACTTTGTCAACACGATATTGATCTCCAACGAAAATAATATCGGTAGCTATATGCTCAGGTCTTAAATTTAGATGATAAATACTTCCATCAGGATTTAAGATGAGTTCAGAATGTTGTATGTTCATTTATGATGTAATTTTTAACAGCTTGTTTGTAGAGTTTACATATAGATAGCTGTATTTTTTTGCGCCTCCAAGATACGAAAAATCAGAACGCATTTTTGCATAATAGTTTGTTTGATTATGCAGTACTTTTTTACCTATTTTATTTAATTTAACTGGGTTAAATGAAGAAAATAAGCTTTTTAATTGATTTGTTTTATTAACATATTGAATATCACCGTACCCATAAACTTCTTGATTTGATAATAGGTGACCAATAAACTTATTTTTTGTTTCAAATTTATTGTTCTTAGCAGTTTTTAAAATATTGTTTTCAATATGATTCAATCCATTTTCTATAGATGGAAAACGTAGTAAATGTGCTTTTATAGCTTCTTCTAAATACACGAAAGGTGATTTAGGGTTGAGTTTTAAAGAATTTTCTAGTTGTAAAGGACTATCTGAGCAATAAAGTTGCCATATATAGTCAGCATATTCTATATCGTCTTGGTTAAGTATTGTTCTGTTTTTAAAATGTTCTTTTAATTGAATAGGAGATAGTTCTCCTAAACCTAACATTTTTTCACTGTTTGCTACTTTACCACTACAAACTAGAGAGATTTTTTGATTTTTTCTATAACGTTTAAGCCAACTAATAACGGCCAACATATTTATTTGACAAAATAAATCGTACTCAAACCATAAGACTATTTCGTCTTGCTTTTTTTGATTACAAAGATTTCTATACTCTTTTAAAGTGTAGTCAATAAACTTCCTTTTAGTTACTTTATAGGAGGATTTGAGAAAATCAAAACGGGTTTTCCAAAAGTTTTCACTTCCTACATCAACGGATGTTTTTCCTTCGCACAACATTTCTCTCCATGTAATAATATCTCCTTTAAAATTTAAGTTTTTTAACTGTAGAGTTGTTGTGTCTCCGTTGGTAATGTGTAATAATGAGGATGTCATAATATTGAGGAATTCTTTTTGATTTCTTCTGTTGGTATATAATAAACGCTGATTTTTCTACGTTATTATTAATTACCTATATTTTAACACTTTAAAGTTGTTTGAAGGAAAAGTGTCAAGAAAAAAGATTCTTGACACTTCAATAATATTAGCCTCCAACGCGTTTTACTTTGAAGCCTTTATCTTTTAATATTTCCATTATTTGATCACGGTAATCACCTTGAATAATAATAGTATCATCTTTAAAGCTACCACCAACACTTAGTTTGGTTTTTATTTCTTTAGCAAGCTTTTTAAAATCTTGAGTAGCACCATTGTACCCGTCTAAAATTGTAACAGGTTTTCCTTTGCGTTTTTCATATTTACAAAGGATAGGATCATCTTGAAGCCAAATATCTGGTTTTTCTTCAGTTGGTTTTTCTTCAAATTGATGACCTGGAAATAAGTTTTTTAATTGATCTTGTAAATCCATTAAATTACTTTTTCAATCCTAATTCACGTAAACGTTCGTCTAAGAATTCACCAGCTGTAATATCCTCGAATTGCTTTGGATTATTGTCGTCAATACAGTTTTCCAAAACATCTAATTTCATGTCTGAAACTGGATGCATAAAGAATGGAATAGAATAACGAGAAGTTCCCCATAATTCTTTAGGAGGATTTGTTACTCTGTGTATAGTTGATTTTAATCTATTGTTACTGTGACGAGATAACATATCACCAACGTTAATCATTAATTCATCAGGTTGAGCAATTGCGTCATGCCAAACTCCATCATGATCTTGTACTTGTAATCCCTTTCCTTGAGCTCCCATTAACAATGTAATTAAGTTAATGTCTCCATGAGCAGCAGCTCTTACAGCTCCTTTTGGTTCAGTTTCAATAGGAGGGTAGTGTATTGGACGTAAAATACTATTTCCGTTTTTGATATAATTATCAAAATAAGTTTCTTCTAATCCTAAGTGTAATGCTAATGAACGTAAAACATATTTAGCTGTTTTTTCTAACATTTGATATGTTTGCTTTCCTATTCTATTGAATTCTGGAAGCTCCTCAACTTCTACATTAGCAGGATATTCTTTTGCATATTTAGAATCAGCATCTACGTACTGACCAAAATGCCAAAACTCTTTTAAATCTCCTTCTTTTTTCCCTTTTGCAGACTCTTTTCCGAAAGAAACATATCCTCTTTGCCCTCCAATTCCTGGTATTTCATATTTCTCTTTTACTTCAGTAGGTAATTCGAAAAAGTTTTTAATTTCTTTATATAGATTGTCTACTAGTTCATCATCTAAAAAATGACCTTTTAATGCAACAAAACCAATAGTTTCATAAGCATTACCTATTTCGTTTATAAATTTTTGTTTTCTGCTTTCATCACCCGATAAAAAGTCAGCTAAATTTACGCTTGGGACTTTACTCATTGTTAATAACTTTTATAAAAATGACTGTAAAGGTATTAAAAACAAGGGTAATATTTAAAATTACTTATTAACAAAAGGTATTAGGTACGATATTGTATAGTTAAATCCAAAACCAGTCTTACTTTCAAAAACTCTATTAAATCCTGGTGCGTATAGTGTTTTGAAGTTTGTTTGATCGTCTACACTAATCATTATTTTGTAAGAAAAACCAGCGCTAACAAAAAGGTTTTTAAAAGTTTCAACTTTTATACCTAGTTGGAATTCAGTCCAATGGGCTGTTAGTCCAGTTTCTGTTACAGGAGTTGTAATTGTATTTGATGGAAAATAACTATTACCAACATTTGTTTTATAGCTATTTAAAGTTTGGTCAAAAAGAGCAAATCCATAACGCATTCCAACATAAATTTCATTGTTCATGTCTAACCAGTTTTGATATGCATTATAATTGGCTCCTAACCTAATAAAACTACCTTTAGAAGTCGAAGTAGTGAAATCTTCAAAAGTTATTTCTTTTTCATATCCTAATTCTGTAGCTATATACCATTTTTTTGAAACACGGTAATCACCTACAATTTCTAATCCATTATAACTTTTATCAAAAATAGAAAGTCCGGGTTTACTAATATCAACCCCTAAACGAAGTCCATAACCTGTTTTGTAAGTTATCGTATCTTTTTTTGCTTCAGAACTCTTTGCTTTTTGAGCGTATCCTTGTAAAAAACTAAGTGTAAGACAAAGACTAATGATATACTTGTACATGGGCTTTTGCTTGATTGTCAATATTAGTGATTAATGAAGTAGATAAATTATCAATCCAACCAGTGTATGTTAAATTAACATCTTTATAGATAACTCTGTATCCGCATGAACGAGAAACATAATCCTCTTCTGGAATATATTTTATAGTAAGTGTAGCTATTTGATTGTTAGCTAAAGTATTATCAATATTATTCATTTTAAGTGTATACACTGTCTCTGTAGCTAATGAATTTAATGGGATAGCAATACTATCAATTGTTTGATTGGTAAATAAACTATCCGTTTTTCCTTGAGCTATAATGGATAAGCGTTGTACTGCTTTTGTTTGACTATTATCGTCTTTATCGTAAAAACGTAAAACTAAATTTGGAGTTACTAGATTTTGTACACAAAAATCATCTCTCTCACAAGAAAGTAATCCTGTTATTACGACAAAAAATAAAATATACTTTTTCATTAAAAATTATTTTTCAAATAATACTACTGTTTCAATATGCGCTGTATGCGGAAATTGATCTACCAAGCTAATCTTTTTTAATTGATAGCCATTTTTCATTAACTCTTCTGTATCTCTAGCTTGAGTTGCTGGGTTACAAGATACATAAACCATTCTATCTGCATTTAGATTTATGATTTTTTTAAGTGTTTTTGGAGCAATACCAGCACGAGCAGGATCTAAGATGATAGTTCTTATTTTGTTTTTAAATTGTGGGTGCTCATTTAAAAATTTACCAACATCAGCAGCATAAAACTCTAAACCTTTTATATTGTTTCTTTCAGCATTTTTCTTAGCATCTTCAATAGCTGAGACTACAATATCTACACCTACAATTTTAGTATTGTTAGCTTTTGAAGCAATTATTTGACCTATAGTTCCAGTTCCGCAAAACAAATCCATAACAACTGTATTGTCTATTGCATCCTTGTTTTCTAACGCATAATCAACAACTTTGGTATATAGTTTTTCTGCAGATTTTGGGTTAGTTTGAAAAAAGCTTTTCATGCTTATTTCAAAATTTAGATTTAATAATTCTTCTACAATTTTATCTTTTCCAGTAACAAGACTAATACTTCCAGAAGTAGCAATAGTTCTATCGCCAATTTCATCATTAATGGTATGTAGTAATCCTGCTAATCGATCTCCAAAAATATCTTTTAATAAATTAGCAAAAGCTTGTAAGTCAAATTTAGGTAAATCATATGAAGTTGTTACCAAATTAAATAATAACTCATTGGTTTTGTATGACTTTCTAACAACAAAATATCTGAAGAATCCTTCTTTTTTTGGTCCGTGCCAAGGAGCTAAACCAGTTTTTTCACAGTATTCTCTAATTACTTTTAAGTTATCTTCAACTTGAGCATCAAATAATCCAGAGTCTTTATCTAAATTATCTCCCATCCACCAAACACCACGGCGTTTAAAACCTAGGGTGAAAAAATCATCATCTTTTTTATTAACTCTATCGTAACCTATAGCAGAAAATCCATATTCCATTTTATTTCGGTAGTGAAATACATTAGGAGAAGCAACGAATTCGTCAAATAAATCTTCTATATTTTCAACTTTACCAATTCGTTTAAACAAAGAAAGTGTACTTTCTTTTTTGTATTGATGTTGAAGATCAATAGGTAGCTGAATATATGGAGCACCTGGAATATCTTGATATGGAACTTCAACTTCGTTTTCTGAATGTTTTATAACCTCTACTAGTTTACATTCAGCATATTTCTTTTTCGACTTAACTACACGAGCTTTTACCAACTGTCCTGGTAAAGTGTTGGGAACAAAAACAACAAAAACTCCTTCATCTGAGCGAATTCTTCCAATTCCTTTTCCTCCAAAGGCATAATCTTCAATTAAAATTTCTATCGTTTCGTTTCTCTTAACAAACTTATTTCGTTCTCTACGTGGCATTGTAAACTATAATTTATGGTTTGCAAAATTAGGAAAAGATATGGTTTCAAATACTTTTAACTCAAACTTAAATTTCTATTTTTAAAAAGAAAATTGAACCTTTTAGCTTTTCATACGTCTATGAGGTGTAATCGATAATGAAAAAATTGAATAATATTACTGATAAAGATTTGATTTTAGCCTATAAAGAAGGAAATCAAAAAGCACTAACAGCTTTAGTGAAAAAATGGCATGTTCAATTTTGTAAGCTTGCTTTTTGGTATGTAAAAGACCGAGATATAGCTAAAGATATAGCTCAAGAAAGTTGGCAGGTTATTATAAGAAAGTTAGGAGAACTTGAAAACCCCAATCGATTTAAAAGTTGGGCAATTAGTATTGTAAATAGAAAGGCGATAGATTGGTTGAGAGCAGATAAAAGAGTATTAGATAAGTACCAAAAATATTACAATGAGCATGCAAAAGAAGTTGTTTCTATAGAAGTTAATGAAGAAGAAAAATTGAAAAGTAGTTTGTTAAAAGCAATTCAAAAATTATCAATAGAACAACAGATGGTTGTTAAGTTGTTTTATACTGAATCATATTCACTTAAAGAAATAAGTAAACTTTTAGATATATCGGTTGGAACAGCAAAATCAAGGTTGTTTCATGCAAGAGAAAAATTAAAGAAAATAATAAAAACATAAAATTATGGAGAAATCAGAAGATATTGACAAATTAATAAAAGAAACCTTAACTGAAGAGGAGGCAAGATTTTATGAGGAATTAGATGAACAGAATGTTTTTCAAATGATTGGTGGGTTATTTCAAGGGAAGAATAAATGGATTATGGTTTTAATGAATATCATGACCTTAGTATTCTTTGGGCTTTTTATTTACTGTATTGTTCAGTTTTTTAATTCGGAAGCAACAAAAGATTTAATAAAATGGGGGGTAGGAACTATGATTTTCTTACTAGGTGTAAGTATGTTAAAAATATTCGCATGGATGCAAATGGATAAAAATGCATTATTAAGAGAGATTAAAAGATTGGAGTTGCAAGTTTCTTCATTGTCTGGAAAAATATCGGAATAAGATTTTAAATGCCCTGAATATTTAGTAAATTGCAGGACTTTTTAGGGATGATTTCTTTCCCACGCTGAATTTTCGAAACTTCTTCGAAAGGATAAAGGTAGATAAGGAATGGTTATTTTATAAATTTAAAATTATTAAAAATGGCTGTTTTAGACCAATTAACTTCGCAACAAGCGATCGATTTAGAAAACAAACACGGAGCACATAACTATCACCCATTACCAGTGGTTTTAAGTAAAGGTGAAGGAGTGTACGTATGGGATGTTGAAGGTAAGAAGTATTATGACTTTTTATCTGCTTATTCTGCAGTAAACCAAGGGCATTGTCATCCAAAAATTGTTGGAGCAATGGTAAATCAAGCGCAAACATTAACATTAACTTCTCGTGCATTTTACAATGACATGTTAGGAAGGTATGAAAAATTTGCAACAGAACTTTTTGGTTTTGACAAATTATTACCAATGAATACTGGTGCTGAAGCTGTTGAAACTGCTTTAAAGTTATGTAGAAAATGGGCTTATGAAGTAAAAGGAATTAATGAAAATGATGCACAAATTGTAGTTTGTGAAAATAATTTCCACGGACGTACTACTACAATTATTTCGTTTTCTAATGATCCTGTTGCTCGTAAGAACTTCGGACCTTATACAAATGGGTTTATTAAAATAGAGTATAATAATTTAAAAGCTTTAGAAGAGGCTTTAGAAAGTGATAAAAACATAGCTGGTTTCTTAGTTGAGCCTATTCAAGGAGAAGCTGGAGTATATGTACCATCTGAAGGATATTTAGCAGCAGCTAAGGTATTGTGTGAAAAACATAATGTATTATTTATAGCAGATGAAGTTCAAACAGGTATTGCACGTACAGGAAAAATGTTAGCGGTAGATCATGAAAATGTAAAACCAGACATTTTAATCTTAGGTAAAGCATTAAGTGGTGGAGCTTATCCAGTTTCTGGAGTATTAGCAAATGATAACATTATGAATGTTATTAAGCCAGGTAATCATGGTTCTACTTTTGGAGGAAATCCAGTTGCAGCAGCTGTTGCTATAGCGGCTTTAGAAGTTGTTGAAGAAGAAAAATTAGCTGAAAATGCAGAGCGTTTAGGTAAGATTTTTAGAGAGGAAATAGCAGCATTTACTGAGCAAACAGATTTAGTAAATTCAGTAAGAGGTAAAGGATTATTAAATGCGATTTTAATTAACGATACAGAAGAAAGCTCAACTGCTTGGGATATTTGTATTAAATTACGTGATAATGGTTTATTAGCTAAGCCAACTCACGGAAACATTATCCGTTTTGCACCACCATTAGTGATGAATGAGGAGCAATTACGTGATTGTATTTCTATTATAAAGAAAACAATTTCTGAGTTTAAGAAATAATAAACTTTTAGAGGTGATAAAAAAAGCAGTATTGAAATTTCAATACTGCTTTTTTTATGAAGTTTTTCCTTTATTTATTTTCTAAAAGCTTTTTTACTAATTCTTTCAGTTCTTTAATTTCTTTAGTTTGAGCTTCTAATGTTTTGATTTTTTCTTTTTGAATTTTTAATTGTTTTTCCTGAGTAATGGTATATAAAGTTAGTTCTTCTATTTTTTGAAGTAGTTTAGCATCCATTTCAGCTAAAAAGAACCCATTGTTTTTAACATCTTTGGCACTAGGAATGTCTTTTAAATGCCCTTTTTCTTTTATATGATTTTCAACTTCAAAAAGCGTTGGTAAATTATAGTTACTTTCAAAAACAAAGTCAGCCCAGTTAGGAGCTGCTAAAACTTTTATCTCTCTAGCGCCAATAGAACCTTCTACTGCTAATTTATGAGGACCTGTGATTAACGTTCCTATACCTACTTTATCCATAATGTTAACTTGAGATTTATAAGTTACATAGTCTCTAGTTTCATTGTTTGAAACTACAGTTGGTGAGGTAATTGTAATTAAGTTTTTATCAAAGGTTGTTTTAGATAGTCCATTAATGTTTATTGTTAGAGTATTGCTCGTAGATACTAAATGATATATGGGGATTTTTAAATGATTGTTTGTATCTAAAAAAGCTTCTCCTAATTTCCATTGGTTAGATAATAAACCAAAAACTGTTTTTGTTTCACTTGAAGATCTATAGAGTAAATTACCTGGGTTTTTACCGATTTCATAAATTTTAGTATATTTTCCAACGCTGTTTTGATAGCTGTATCCAGAAGTTAGAGTAATTTCCATATAGCCCCAAAACTGGATGTCTCCAAAGTCAATATAAGAAACTTGATTAGCAACACCATTCGGAAAATTAGGACTATTTTTTGTAACGTTAAATTGGTGTCCTTGAGCGAAGGACGTTGAAATAAATCCTATGGCAGCTAGGATAGCAATTTTAATTTT
Source organism: uncultured Tenacibaculum sp. (assembly GCF_947499065.1). GTDB lineage: Bacteria > Bacteroidota > Bacteroidia > Flavobacteriales > Flavobacteriaceae > Polaribacter. The sequence continues at coordinate 187,034 of NZ_CANMMT010000004.1, forward strand.
TACTTTCATAGTAGTTTAATATTTAGGCGCAAAAAAGTAGTAACTTTTTAAGCAATTAATTTTATTCAAATATATTAAATACATTTAATTTACCATTTCATGCACATGTAAATGCTTTTTTAATACTCCCGAAGGTGTGTTTTTTGTTTCGTCAAAAATTCGAGTGTCACCAAATAGTATAAAACTTTCTTTTGCTCTTGAAACAGCAACATTTAACATGTTAGGTTTGTTGTCTTTTTCAAAGAACATGGTTCCTTCATCTTCGTTTGAATATACAGAGCTAAATAATATGATATTACGTTCAGCTCCTTGTAATGCATGCACTGTTCCTAGTTTAATATCATTAACTTTATAACCAGCTTCGCTTAAAGCTTTGGAAAGTTCTCCTTTTTGACTTGCAAATGGAGTAATGATTCCCAATTGCTTTTCAATAGTATCTACACCATAAGCTTTTTGAATAGTTTCCTTGTTTTGCTGTAACCAAGTTATAATAGCGTTTACTTCTTTTATGTTACGACGGCTATTGTATTTACGTTCGCTAACTCCTTCAACATGATAAGCGACCATAGGAGGAAAGGCTTGAGTATCTTTTGTTTTTCCTTTCATAGGTTTTAAGATACCATTGTAAGCTAATTCGTTACAAAAATCAATAATTTCATCGTTACATCTTCTGTGTTCTAATAAAACTAATCCTTGCTCTTTTTCTTCCTTCAAAGGAGTTTCATACTCACAAGCGTTTTGAGCCATTCTCATAATACTTCCACTTGATGCCAAAAAACCAATATCACCAAGATAAGAAGTGTCGCTTTTATTTTCAAGCATATTAAGGCTAGTTAAGTTTCCTACATCAATCCTTTCAGGAATAGACCATATAGGTTCAATTTGCTTTAAGTCGCCAACAACAAAGGCTTTTTTAGCTAAAGAAAACATAGGGATACTAACTTCTGGAGTTACCTGTCCAGCTTCATCAATAATTAATAAGTCTAAAAAATTATATAGCGGTAGGTATTCAAAAACAGGTTTTCCGTATTCGTTTTCTCCTTGAAATTGACTAAATAAGAAATGTGTTGGAGCCATATAAAAAGTAGCCACAAAACAAGGTGTTAGCATAGCTCTACGCTTCCATTTTGCTTGAATAGCTAATTCTCCAGTACCTCTTTCTGTATCGTTTTCTATAGCGTCTTGAGTTTCTAATAACCAACGGGCCTCCCAATAATGGGTTGCTAAAAGAAAGGCTTTATGACGTAAGTTAACATCTAATTCATCGTAATAAAAACGATTGCTTTTATCAGTCGAATTTAATTTCTCATATTCATTATCCCACATCAGCGCTTCTTTAGTAGAAGGAAAGCCTTGGATGTTATTTTCATATTTCCAATTTTTTAATTTCAGGTGAGACTGTAGAATTAAATTAAAGTTGTTAATACTTTCTTTTAAAAATGAAACAGTTCTATTTTGATTATTAAATGTAAATTCATCCATTTTAAAGATGCAGTCTTCAGTATTTGAAGAGCTACCAATACTAAAATACTGCTGTACTTTAGTTTTGAAATCCATGTCTTTCGATGCGTTTTTTAAATTGGTTATAATGGTTCTCCATTCTTGAAGTTTTCCAATTTTAAAATCATCTTTGTCTATGAAATCACTTTCATTTAAAAGGATGCTGTTTATATTTTCTATAGAATTGATATAGTTTTCAGAAAATTCAACTCCATCAATTAGAATGTCTTCTATTGCTATAATTTCATCTTGTAAATGATTACAAGCATCTTCAAGAGAATTTGAAGATACGTTAAAGTAATTACAGTAATTAGTTAGGAAATAGTAAGCCGCTTCTTGTATATAATCTTCATTTTCTAAATTACATAAAGTACCTTCATGTTTGAAAAGATTTCCTTTTAAAAAATTAATTCCTTTTAAAGTTTTTTCACTTTTAGAGTTAGAAGGTAGGTAGGTGGCATATCCATTAAAATCTGGAATCCATCGTTCAGATAAACCTTCCATGGTACTTTTTGAATTGATAAAACTATCAATAATATTAGTTACTGCTTGGTTGTTATTAGAACAAGCCACGATAACAGGTGCATCTTCACCTCTAATAGCAGCTTTTACAAATTCCGTAGCAACTAAACTTTGTAGTAATGTAGTTTTTCCAGTTCCTGGAGGTCCGTTTACGGCTGTAACAGCATTTTCCTCAGCTACTAAATATGAAAGTAATGTTTTACGCTGACTAATAGATAAAGGAAATTCATTAGACATTTGACCTAAATGCAAATGATTGTAACTTAAAAACTCTTTATCTGTAATCGCTTGTCTTCTTTCTCTCACATAAGGACTAATTATTTTTGAAAGAGCAGGAAGTTCTTCTTCATCTTTTAATAAGTTTTCATAAAGAAAAAGAATACTTTTTGCAGTGGCAATTTTAGAACTTACAGCAAAGTAAGTTAGTTGATGTACTGTATTATATCCTTCTGTTTTATAACTGTATAAATTATGACGTGTAACATCTAAAAAAACCTCATTGATATAATCCCAATATTCATCCCATGCAACTGGTTCATCTTCATATTCAGGTTCTGGTTCTTCTATATTTTTAGCATCTAAAATGCTGTCTATTGATGAAAAAATAAAATCATTTTTTACATCAGCCATTGGAGTTAAATAGTTACGAACAATTAAAGGAAATATCTCTTTTGGAGCAGATAATTGTCCAGATCTATTTGCAACAACAGTTATCCAAAAAGGATGTATAGTTCTATTTTTATATTTTGGATTTTCTGTTTGATATGTTAAATGAAAAGGAGCTATAAGTATTTTAGTTTCTTCTACTTGATGCCACTTTGGATCGTCTTTTTTGGTAACTCCTCTTAATCTGTTAATTCTTCTTTCTTCAACATCTAACAATTCATTTACTTGCTTTGAATTGATTAGAGCATTACTCAAATCAGATGAGTTTTGATGAAAAAGGTTTTTAATTTTAGCAATATCTATTGCTAAGTTTTCACTATCAAATAAACTGTTTTTATAGTATTGTAACCAGTTTTTTTCGTTTGCCATGCTTATTTCTTATCGGTCAGAAATTTGTGTTTTTTTGGATAAGGGGAGGGCGAAAATAAAAGATTAAAATTGTTAAATCTGCTTTTTTAAAAGCTTTTTATTAACGAAAAAAGGGGAGTCTTTTTAGTCGTTTAATTTCCAGTGAAATAAATTAAAAGAATTTAGTCTGTAATTTATTGTTGTGCGTAATAATGATAATCTTTAATAACAGTATTAATAAAGTCTATTGGTTTTTCCTCAGTATGAATACCTGTTAATTCAATGATTTTTTGATGTAATTTTAGAATTACCTTATGATTTCTTTTTCTTCTAGCATCATTAAATACATTTTTAATAGTATGTATGTCACTATCTTTTAATAAAGTAACTTGTGTGTATGTAGGAGTGTAATTGTTGTCGATATCACTAGCAATAGTGTCTTTTAAACTAATCCTTTTCTTTTCAGAAATTACTGTAGTTGCAGCAGCTAAATCACCCAAGCGTTGTCCCTTCCCATTTAAAAGAATAGTTAAAACAGCGACAGAACCACTAGCCAAGGTAAAATCGATAACACGTAATAACCAACGAATTAAATAACTTCCAAATGTAGGTTTAGAACCATCTAGTTTTACAACACGAATTTGGTTAAAATATTTACCAGGCGTTTGTCCGTTCATTAATACCTCAAAAATTAAGCTATAAAAAAAGACAGGTAAACTAATAAGTGCCCATAAACTCATGTATTCCATACTTGGAGCTATGTCTAACATCCCCATAATAAGTATGATTATTATATAATAACCAATTATAAATAAGGCATCAATTAAATACGAACCTATGCGCGTTGTTATATGAGCTACATTTTGATTTATAGAAATATTTTGTGCAGTTTCTATTTGAAAATTATCCATTGATTAGTTTTTCAATTTTTTTTATTGTTGTTTCTTTAACTTTTTTTAGCTTAGCGAAGATAAAAAGATTCTATGATTAAAGAAATTGCACGAAAGAAAACTACTATTTTTCTTAAAAAATGAGAGAAGCTGCTTTTGTAAATAAGAACAAAGAAAAATGGCAACTTTTTGAAGATGTTTTATACAACAAAGCAGTTGTGTCCCCTGATAAATTATCTGATTTATATGTTGAATTGACTGACGATTTAAGCTACGCTAAAACCTTTTATCCAAAAGGAAATACTGTAGTGTACTTGAATTCGATTGCTTCAGTAGCACATCAAAAAATATATAAAACCAAGAAGGAGAGTAAGAATAGACTCTTTAGTTTTTTTAAAACTGAATTTCCATTATTGTTTTATAAGCATCAAAAGCAACTATTAATTGCTTTTGGAGTATTTGCTTTTTTTACTTTATGTGGAGCTTTTTCATCAGCAAACGATATTGATTTTGTACGACTCATTTTAGGTGATAACTATGTAAACATGACTTTAGAAAACATAGAGAAAGGTGATCCTATGGCAGTTTATAAAAAAGCGAATGAATTAGATATGTTTATAGGTATTACAGTAAACAACATAAGAGTAGCAATGTATGCTTTTGTTTTAGGAATGTTATTTTCTGTAGGAACTTTATATATAATGATGCAAAATGGAATTATGCTAGGTTCGTTTTTGTATTTCTTTTACGATAAAGGTTTGTTGTGGGAATCTTCAAGAACCATTTGGATTCATGGAACCATAGAAATATCAGTAATTGTAATAGCAGGTTGTGCAGGATTAGTTTTGGGTAATGGATTGTTATTTCCTAAAACATATTCTCGATTAGAATCTTTTAAAAGAAGTATGAAAGATGGATTGAAAATTATGGTAAGTACCATTCCTTTTTTCATCATAGCTGGTTTTTTAGAAGGTTTTGTAACCAGACATACTGAAATGCCAGACTGGTTAGCAGTTTTGATAATCTTATCATCCTTGACTATTATAATATTTTATTACGTAATCTATCCAATACAAGTACATAAAAATCAATTAACAAATGACTAAAGAATATATAGAATTTAAAAGAGAAAGAGATTTAGGAAGTATTATTACCGATGCTTTTAAATTCATAAGGTTAGAAGGAAAGCCTTTTTTTAAAACAATAATGAAAGTATCTATTATTCCTATATTATTAGCAATTGCATCTTTAATTTTCTACATGTATTCTGCTTCTAGTATGTTTTCAGGATTAGATTTTGAAACAAATTCCAATCCTACTCCTAATTTAGGTTTTGCAGGGGGAATGTTTTTATCAGCTATACTAATGTCTATTTTTTACTTAATAGCATTGGTTTATGTTAATTTGGCTGGTATGTATTATATAAAATCTTATATAGACAATGAGGGAATTGTAAAAGAAGATTATATTAAAAAAGAAATTAAATCAAAGTTTTGGTCTTTTACAGGAATGCTTTTTTTAATGGGAATAATCTTTGTGATTAGTGCTATGCTGTGTTTTTTACCGCTTTTTTATACCATACCTGTTTTGTCTTTAACTGCTTCTATATTTGTATATGAAAATGTTTCTGCTACTGATGCAATTGGAAAAAGCTTTAACTTTATAAATGGTCATTTTTGGGAAACATTAGGAGTTGTAATTGTTGTTGGATTATTAGTTATGATTTTAGGTTATATATTTCAAATACCTGCAACTATATATCAATTCGTACAAATGGGAATAGGAGTTAAAAATCAAGATCCAACTCAGATTTTTAATATTTTTATGGATCCTATCTTTTTAATTTTAACAATTATAGCATATATAGGTAGATTCTTTTTTTATTCTATAACATTAATAACAAACGTGTTTATATATTTTGATATTAATGAGCAAAAGAACTTAACAGGAACAATTGAAAAAATAGATGGTTTAGGTCAATAATATTTTGAAACAGTATCTTTTTTACATAACGTTTTTATTATTTTCTTTATGTGTTTTTTCACAAGAAGAAAAAAAGGAAGTTCAGTTTGACGATTCTAGAATCGAGCAAAAGAAATTTGATGCTGAAAAAATAGAAGAGTATAAAAAACAAAAGGAGTTTATATATATTGTTCAAGAAAGTGAACCGACAGTTTTTGACAAATTTTGGGATTGGTTAAAAAGGATTGTAAAAAATATATTGTCTTATTTCTTTGAAGATATTACTCCAGCTGTAGGTTTTTTATGGGATGTTTTAAGAGCCTTACCATATATAATTGCTGGATTAGTATTATTTTTTATTATAAAATTCTTTTTAAAAGTAAAAGCAAGAAGTATTATGGAAGGTAAAAACGCAAAGTCTATTGTAAATCTTTCAGAAGATGAAGCGTTGATAAGAGATAAGGATTTACCAGGTTTAATTCAAAAAGCAATTAATGAAGGAAATTATCAACTAGCAGTACGTTATTATTACTTATTGTTGTTGAAAAATCTATCGGAAAAAGAATTGATTTCTTGGCAACAAGAAAAAACAAACGAAGATTATATAAAAGAGTTATCGTTAAACAAAAGCTTGTACTCAGAGTTTAAAAAACTGACTTATTTATATGATTATGTTTGGTATGGAGATTTTTTAATAGATAAAGAAAAGTTTTTACAAGCCGAAACAAACTTTAAAAGTGTGATTGCTAAAATTTAAGGAATTGGATAAAAAACTAAAAATATATATTGGTTTATTGATATTTATAATACTTGGTATTGTTTATATTGAATCAGTAAAACCAAAAGAAATAAATTGGTTTCCAAGTTATGCTGCAAATCACAAGATACCTTATGGAACATATATTTTACACGAAGAGTTGCCATCTCTTTTTTCAGAAAAGAAAGTAAAAGATATATATCAAAACCCGTATCTATTTTTAAAAGATTCTACACGTAAAGGAACTTATTTGTTTATAGATAATGCTCTTAATTTTGGAGATGAAGAGTTTGAAGAATTATTAGATTTTGTAGAACGAGGAAATAATGTATTTATAGCAACAAATGGTATTTATATAGATACTTTAAATGTAAGAACAAAGCAATTAAGTACGTCTGCATTTGAAGAAAAGGCATATCAAAAAATGAGTAATCCAGAGTTTGGAAACAAAGAGTATTATTTTGATAGAGACTTTCCGAAACGATACTTTTCAGAAATTGACACATTAAATACAACCATTTTAGGAGAGATAATTATTAAAGATGGAGATGGTGTAATTGAAAGTGCCAAAGCTAATTATATTAGAACAAAGTACGGAAAAGGGTATTTTTATTTGCATACTTTTCCCCAAGCATTTACTAATTATAGTATGTTGCTAGAAGATAATTATGAATATGTAGGAAATGTATTGTCGTATTTAGATGAAGATAATTCAGGTATTGGCGAAGGAAAAAGTTATAGTAATAATATAATTTTATGGGACACATATTACAAAACGGGAAAGAGTAGAATAGCCTCGCCAATGCATTATGTGTTAAGTTCAAAACATTTAAAATGGGCTTATTATGTGGCTTTAATAGGGGTATTGTTTTTTATTGTTTTTAAAGGGAAAAGAAAACAGCGATTTATTCCAGTAATTACACCTTTAAAAAATCAAACCTTAGCTTTTACAAGAACAATAGCTAACATGTATTATGAAAAATCAGATCATAAAAATATAGCATCACATAAAATAAATTACTTTTTAGAATATATAAGAACTACTTACAGATTGTCAACATTAAAAATAGACGAAGCTTTCTATGAGAAATTATCAAGTAGGAGTGGAAAACCATATGAAGATGTAGTCAATTTGTTTAAAAAGATAGATGCAATAGCGTCAAAAGAACATATAAAAGAAGAAGAATTAATAGCGTTAAACAAAGCTATAGAAGCGTTTAAAGAATAAAAAAGAATAGGATGAGTGTAGAGAATCCAACAATCGAATCAAATGAATTGTTTTCAAATAGAATAGATTTATCTAAATTAAAGGAAGCAGTAGTAAAAATAAAAGAAGAGCTAGCTAAAGTTATAGTTGGACAAGAAGATTTTATAGACTTATTATTAGTTTCATTGTTAGCAGATGGACATGTTTTAATAGAAGGTGTTCCAGGAGTAGCAAAAACAGTAACAGCTAAGTTGTTAGCAAAAACAATTGCTACAGATTTTAGTAGAATTCAATTTACACCAGATTTAATGCCTTCTGATGTATTAGGAACTTCTGTTTTGAATATGAAAACTTCTGATTTTGAATTTAAAAAAGGACCTATATTCTCTAACATTGTTCTAATTGATGAGATAAATAGAGCACCAGCAAAAACGCAAGCTGCTTTATTTGAGGTAATGGAAGAGAAACAAATTACCATGGATGGAACTCGTTATGAAATGAAACCACCGTTTATGGTGTTAGCAACACAAAATCCTATAGAACAAGAAGGAACATATGCATTGCCAGAAGCTCAATTAGATCGTTTCTTGTTTAAGATAAATGTAGGTTATCCAAATTTAGAAGAGGAGATTAAAATTTTAACAGCTCATAACGAACGTAAAGGAGCGTTGCCTCAAACAAAAGTAACAACTGTTTTAACGGAGACAGAGCTGTTAGAGTATAGAAGTAAAGTATTTGATGTTTTAGTAGAAGAAAAAATTATAAAATACATTGCTGAGTTAATTTCAAATACACGTAATAATTCGCATTTATATTTAGGAGGTTCACCAAGAGCAAGTATTGCAGTATTAATGGCAGCAAAAGCGTTTGCAGCAATTAACGGACGTGATTTTGTAATTCCAGAAGATGTGAAGAAAAGTATTTATCCAGTACTTCGCCACAGAATAATGTTAACTCCAGAAAGAGAAATGGAAGGAATGACTGCAGATAAAGTCATAGAAATAATTGTACAATCAGTAGAAGTACCAAGATAGTGATTCAGTTTTTTAAATCTATATACATACATAATCGCTTTTTTATATACATAAGCATTATATCAGGATTATTTTTATTGTCGTTCTGGTTACCTGTATTATATTCACTTACGTGGATGTTTGTTTGGTTGTTTTTAATAACCATGTGTATTGATTTAATAGTTTTATATCGATTTAAAAAAGGTTTTTCAGCTCAACGTATAGTTTCTGATAAATTATCTAATTCAGATGAAAATGAAATAGCAATTACATTAGAAAATAGATATCCATTTCAGGTTTTTGTTTCAGTTATCGATGAATTGCCAGAACAATTTCAAAAAAGAGATTTTGATTATCTAACATCACTTCAAGTAGCCGATAAAAAATCGTTTACCTATAATGTTCGTCCAGTAGAAAGAGGAGAGTATAAGTTTGGAAATTTGCATGTATTTGTTTCAACATTATTACAGATCTTTTCAAGAAGATATGTTTTTTCAAATGATAAAGCCGTAAAAGTATATCCCTCTTATGTTCAAATGAAGAAGTATGAATTCTTAGCAATGCATAATAATTTGACAGAGTTTGGAATGAAGAAAATTAGGCGTATTGGACATACCATGGAGTTTGAGCAAATAAAAAACTATATTCCTGGTGACGATGTCAGAACTGTAAATTGGAAGGCCACAGCAAAAAGGGGAGAGTTGATGGTGAATCAATACCAAGATGAAAAATCACAACCCATATATTCTATTATTGATGTAGGACGTGTTATGAAAATGCCTTTTGAAGGATTGAAGTTGTTAGATTATGCAATTAATTCAACATTGGCTTTTTCAAATATAGCATTGTTAAAGAATGATAAAGCAGGGATGCTTACGTTTTCTAAAAATGTAGAAAAAATAATAGCAGCAAGTAATAAGAAAACGAATTTATCGGTAATAAATGAAGAATTATATAAAATCACAACCGATTTTTCAGATGCTAATTTTGCTTTATTATATGCTACTATAAAGCGAAAAATAAATCAACGAAGTTTATTGATTTTATATACAAACTTTGAGCATATTTCAGCTTTAAAAAGACAGTTGCCTTATTTGAAAATGATTGCTAAAAAACATTTATTAGTTACAGTATTTTTTGAAAATACAGAATTAGATAAGTTAATCACAGAAAATACAGAAGATTTACAAAGCATATATCACAAAACAATAGCCGAAAAATATGCCTATGAAAAAAGGTTGATAGTTAAAGAGCTAGAAAAAAATAGTGTGCATGCTATTTTAACAAAACCAGCACAATTATCGGTAAATGTAATAAACAAATACTTAGAGTTTAAGGCAAAAGGTATGATTTAAATTATGCTTTAAATAAGTTCTAACTATGTAAGGTTAAGTGTGTTTTAATTTTGTTCGTTCCAATAAAAACTATCAGGGTAAATTCTTTCTCCAAATATGGCAGTTCCGACTCTAACAATAGTAGCACCTTCTTCAATAGCTATTTCTAAATCATTACTCATGCCCATTGATAATTCATCCATAGATACATTAGGAATATTTAATTGAATAACTTCTTCTTGAATAGCTTTTAATAGTTTAAAACACTTTCGTACTTCGTTTGACTCAGAACTTAATAAACCAATGGTCATTAAGCCTTTTATATGAATGTTTTTAAGTTTCGAAACTTGTTTAATCAATTCAATTGCATTTTCAGGACTAATACCAAACTTACTTTCTTCATTAGATGTATTTACTTGAATGTACACATCTATTTCTTTATTTTCAAAAGAGAGTCTTTGCTGAAGTTTTTCGGCAAGAGAAAGCCTGTCTATGGACTGAATACAAGTACACCATTTTAATACTTCTTTTATTTTATTGGATTGTAAATGACCAATAAAATGAATTTCAGGATTCCATTCAGCAACAGCATTGCATTTATCTTTAAACTCTTGAGCTTTATTTTCACCCATTAAAGTAACACCTTCTTGCATAGCAATACTAATTTTTTCGGGACTAACAGTTTTAGTTGCTAATAAAAGCCGAACTTCTTTTGTAGATCTTCCTGAATTTTTACAAGCATTATTTATTCGGTTTTGTATGATGCGTAAATTATCTACGATAGTTGTACTCATAAATCAATGTTTTTGAACTTTTTTTTTGTATCGTTCAGTAATTATTAAATACTTAATTTTAGTTCTTCTTCTAAAATAATTTGTCGTTTTAACTCTTTAAAAACAGTGTTTTTTGCTTCTGCATAAGAAACATTATAGATTCTTTGAATATCTCTATATTTTTCAGGATACTGAGATAGTAAGCTTGTATAATATACATCCAATAAACTGTTTGTAGGAAGCTTAAACTCTAGTTGTATTTGAAACCTCCTTAGTATTGCAGTATCTATTATTTCTTTATAATTGGTAGCAGTAATTAAAATAACGTTATCAGGTAAATAATCTATAAGTTGAATAATAGTATTCACTAATCTTTTCATTTCTCCAGAGTCTTTTTGATCATAGTCGCGCATTTTTGCGATTGCATCAAACTCATCAATAAACAGTACTGCGTTTTGTCTAATAGCCTTGTCAAATAAACTTTGAATATTTTTAGCAGTTTCCCCTAGTTTAGAAGAAACAATGCCACCTAAATTTAGAATAACCATTGGCTTTTTAAGAACACCAGCTATAGCCTTTGCCGTCATTGTTTTACCACAACCAGTATGACCATAAAGGAGAATTTTATTATCTATTGGCAAATTAAATTCTTGTAGCGCTTTTCTATGTTTGAATTCTTTTAAGAACTGCTCAATAATTGTTTTGTTAGATTGACTAAAATGAATTTCATCTAAGTTATCAATAACTATGTTATTTGACTTTATATATAAATTGCTTTGCATTATACTTATTATTAAAAATCAATTGATTTCTACTTTCTTAAAACATGAAGAAATCTAGAGGTTGCAAATATAATTAGGAATCCTTACTTTATGAAGGTTTTTGTTGAAATAGTTGTATAAAAAAAGCGACCCAATTGGATCGCTTTTTATTTAAACAGAAGTTTTTATCTACTTTGTTCTATTATCTCATTTATTTGTTCCATCATTTCATCCCAACCAGTAGCCAATCTGTAACCAGTAAGAGCTAAATAAACAACGTTAATAATTAATGCAATCATAGCAACTGTTTTAGCAGTTTTTATTGCTTTTAAAGATGCAGCATCATATTGTTCTGGGTTTGCTTCAGCATCTTTCATTTTGTTGTTTGCAATAATAAAGGCAGGTGCAGCTAAAACAACACCTAAACCACCAAAACAACAACATAAAAAACTTATAATTGATAATACATAAATAACAGTTGGGTTAAATTGTTTTTCCATAGTAGATTTATAAAATTAAGTTAATTGATTCATTTTTATAATATAGCTTATCACGATAATAAGTACATTAATTACAGCTAAAATACTGATTATTTTTTGAGCATGTTTAACTTTATAAAAGAAGTTAAGAATAATAACAAAAGCTAAAAGAAGAAGCGTGTAAATAGCAGGGTACATTTTAAAAGCTTCTATAAATTCACCTTTTAAAATTAGAGCTAAAGCACGTTGAATACCACATCCTAAACAATCAACTCCAAAGAGTTTTTTGTTTAAGCAAGGCAACATATAATCTTCAAACTGTACAAACATCTTAGTTGTTATTTAAACATATCCATTCCAGGAATATTAGGCATACCAGCTTTGGCAGCAATAGCTAATTCCTGTTCATTAATATCACCAGCTCTTTTTAAAGCTTTATTTAAAGCCAAAATTAAATAGTCTTCTAATTCTTCTTTGTCTTCTAACAAAGATTCGTCTATTGTGATTGCTTTTACTTCTCTATTGGCAGTAACCGTAACTTTTATAGCACCACTGGCAGCAGATTCGTCAATTAAAACTGTATTTAAACGTTTTTTAGTTTCTTCAACTTTTTGCTGGGCTTCTTTTATTTTGCCCATCATACCAGAAATATCTCCAAACATTAATCGTCTTTTTTATTATTTATATACAAGCAAAAATAGTATTTTCACAAGTAAAATGTTTAATTTAAATAAAAATGAAAAAAATTATGTTCCCCGCTATCGCATTTAGCCTTATTTTTGCGTCCTGCAAAAAACAAGAAATGAAGAAAGACATAAAAGCTCCAGTTGCTGATAAGCAGCCAACTACCTTAGAGAAACACGGAGATGTGCGTATAGATAATTACTTTTGGATGCGTTTAACTGATGAGCAAAAAAATGCCGAAGTTAAAGACAATCAAACCCAAAAAGTATACGATTATTTAAATGCAGAGAATGCATATTACGATGAAGTAACAAAAGATACGAAAGAGTTTCAAGAGAAGTTATTTGAGGAAATGAAAGGTCGTATTAAGGAAGATGATGAATCAGTACCTTATAAGAAAAGCGGATATTTCTATATAACTCGTTATGAAAAGGGACAACAATACCCAATTTATAGTCGTAAGAAAAGTAGTTTAGAGGCAGAAGAGGAAATAATGTTTAATGTTAATGATGAAGCAGAAGGACATGATTACTTCCAATTAGGAGGTTTAAGTGTATCACCTGATAATAAATTAACAACTTTTGCAACAGATACAGTAAGCCGTCGTCAGTATTTTATAAAAGTTAAAAACTTAGAGACTGGTGAAGTTTATCCAGATAAGATTGAAAATACGACAGGAGGATCAGTTTGGGCAAATGATAATAAAACAATTTTCTACACAAAGAAAGATCCAAAAACATTACGAAGTTCACAAATATATAAGCACGTTTTAGGAACAGATTCATCTGAAGATGTATTGGTTTTTGAAGAAAAAGACGAAACATTTGGAACTTTTGTAACGAAAACAAAATCGAAAAAATACTTAGTAATTGGTTCGTATAATACGGTTTCTACAGAGTATCAAGTACTAGAAGCTGATAATCCTGATGGAGATTTTAGAGTTGTTCAACCACGTGAGCGTGATTTAGAATATGATATTGCGCATTATGGTGATCATTTCTATATCAAAACAAATAAAGATGGAGCAACTAACTTTAAGTTAATGAAAACTCCAGAAGATAAAACTACTAAAGAGAATTGGGTAGATGTTATTCCTCATAGAGAAGATACATTATTCGAAGATTTTTCAATTTTTAAAGACTATTTAGTTTTAGAAGAAAGAAACAACGGATTAAACAAGATTAGAATTAAGCGTTGGGATGGTTCGGAAGATTATTACTTACCTTTTGATGAAGAAACTTATTCAGCAGGAGTGTATTCAAATCCAGAATTTGATACAGATATCATCCGTTACTCATATAATTCTATGACAACTCCAAGTTCGGTAATTGATTTCAACATGAAAGATAAATCAAAAGAAATCAAAAAAGAACAGGAAGTATTAGGTGGAAAGTTTGATAAAACAAATTATGTAAGTAAGCGTATTTGGGTGCCAGCTAGAGATGGTAAAAAAGTAGCTTTATCAATTGTACATCATAAAGACACTAAGATTGATAAAAATACACCAGTATTACAATATGCATATGGTTCGTATGGATATACTATTTCTGATGGATTCTCAACAACACGTTTAAGTTTATTAGACAGAGGTTTTGTGTATGCATTAGCACATATTAGAGGAAGTCAGTATTTAGGAAGAGAGTGGTATGAAGATGGTAAAATGTTGAATAAGAAAAATACATTTACCGATTTTATTGATTGTTCTAAATATTTAATTGATAACGGATATACATCGCCAGAGCATTTATATGCAATGGGAGGATCAGCAGGAGGATTGCTAATGGGAGCAGTTATCAATATGAATCCGGAACTGTATAATGGAATTATATCAGCAGTACCATTTGTAGATGTAATTTCAACTATGTTGGATGATAGTATTCCATTAACTACTGGTGAGTATGACGAATGGGGGAATCCTAACGATAAAGAATATTACGACTACATTAAATCGTATTCTCCATATGATCAGGTAGAAGCAAAATCATATCCAAATATGTTAATTACTACAGGTTTACACGATAGTCAAGTACAATATTGGGAGCCTGCAAAATGGATAGCAAAGCTTAGAGATTTAAAAACTGATGATAACATGTTGTTCTTACATACAAACATGGATGCAGGACATGGAGGTGCTTCAGGTAGGTTTGATGCATTAAAAGAAACAGCTGAAGAATATGCATTCTTTTTAATGTTAGAAGATAAGTTAGAAAAATAGTTATATTTTTGCGCTCGATTGAGTGTAAGCGTCATTGCGAGAGCAACGAAGATTAGCAATCTCAATAAAAAAAGATTACTTCGTTATTCACCCTCGTAATGACGTTTTTTTATTAAATATAATGGATAGAAATCAACAAATAGCCGATAATATACTAGCACTAGTAGGACAAACCCCTTTAATTAAACTACATAGAATTACAAAAGGCTTGCCGGGTAAATTTTACGCGAAAGTTGAGGCATTCAATCCAGGGCAATCAGCAAAAGATAGAATAGCTTTACATATTGTTGAAAATGCAGAGAAAAAAGGAATTCTGAAACCAGGAGATACTATTGTAGAAACTACCTCAGGAAATACAGGTTTTAGCTTAGCAATGATAGCTATGGTAAAAGGTTATAAGTGTATTTTGGCAGTAAGCGATAAGTCATCTCAAAACAAAATTGATGTTTTAAAAACAATGGGAGCTGAGGTTCATGTGTGTCCTGCAAATGTAGCTGCAGACGATCCTCGTTCGTATTATGAAACAGCAAAAAGAATTCATAAAGAAACTCCAAATTCAATTTACATCAATCAATATTTCAATGAACTAAATATTGAAGCGCATTACCATACTACAGGTCCTGAGATTTGGGAACAAACCGAAGGTAAAGTAACACATGTTGTTGTAGCAAGTGGAACGGGAGGGACCATTTCTGGAACAGGGCGTTACTTAAAAGAACAAAATTCTAATGTTCAAATTTTAGGAGTAGATGCAATTGGATCTGTGATTAAAAAATATCATGAGACTCGCGAGTTTGATTCAAACGAAATCTCTCCTTATAAAATAGAAGGTTTAGGGAAAAACTTAATTCCTTCATCAACAGATTTCGACGTTGTAGATATCTATGAAAAAGTAGCTGATAAAGAAGCTGCTTTGAAATCGAGAGAGTTGGTAAAAACTGAAGGATTATTTTGTGGATATACTTCTGGAGCAGTAATGCAAGCAGTACAACAGTATGCCGATAAAGATATGTTCGATGAACATAGTGTAGTGGTGGTAATCTTACCAGACCACGGAATAAGATACATGGACAAAATTTATTCTGACTCTTGGATGCAAGAGCAAGGTTTCTTAAATTAACAGTTTAAGAAAATAGCTTAGTGAGTAAAATACCTATAGATAACATACCTGAATCTTATATAGAAAGTACAAAACTTCCTGAGCTTTTTGTGTATGACCTCAAGATGAATGAGGATGCTATTAAAACCAAAGTAAATCTGAACATGCATATGTTTAGTTTTTTACAGACTGGGAAAAAGCAGGTTCATTTTGCAGAAGGCGCTTTTTTAGTAGATAATTCACAATCAATTTTAATTAAAAAAGGGAATTGCCTTTGGAGTGAGTTATTAGATGCTGAAGAAACTTATTATTGTAAATTGCTATTCTTTTCGGAAGAAAAACTAAAAGAGTTTTTTCAAAAACATGGTCGTAGTACAGAAAAAGAGATGCAAGCTAATTCATGCTATGTAATAGAAAATGACGATTATATAGAATCTTATTTAAACTCATTGAATACCATTAAGAACACAAAGTCAGAGTTAGTAGAAAGTTTATTAGCTATTAAGTTTGATGAGTTATTGGTGTACTTAATTACCAAGTATGGCGAATCGTTTGAAGACTATTTATTCTCATTAATATCAAAAGAAGCTTCTCCTTTAAAAAAGACTATTGAGAAAAACCTTTATACATCACTTACCTTAGACGAAATAGCTTTTTTATGTAATATGAGTCTTTCAACGTTTAAAAGACACTTTATAAAAGAGTACAAGGAATCTCCAGGAAAATGGTTTAGAAATAAACGATTGAATAAAGCTAAAGAGCTTTTGGAAAAAGGAAACAAGAGTCCTTCGGATGTATACTTAGATTTAGGATATAATAACCTGTCAAACTTTAGTGCTGCTTTTAAAAATCAGTTTGGAATCAATCCATCAGAAATTTAATTTGACCTTTTTTCATAACAAGATGAACCTATCTTGTAACTATTAAGCTTTGAAGCTACTGTAATTTTGCATCGGAAATATTAATAAATAAGAAGATGAATATTACATTAGAACAAGCAGAAAAAATAATTGTAGCAGCAAAAGAAAAGTCTGAAGCAATACATACTAAAATGAACATAGCTGTAGTAGATGCAGGAGCAAATCTAGTAGCTTTTTCTCGTATGGATGGAGCATGGTTAGGTTCGTTAGATATCTCAA
Source organism: uncultured Tenacibaculum sp. (assembly GCF_947499065.1). Lineage (GTDB taxonomy): Bacteria > Bacteroidota > Bacteroidia > Flavobacteriales > Flavobacteriaceae > Polaribacter. The sequence continues at coordinate 204,383 of NZ_CANMMT010000004.1, forward strand.
TTAAAAAAGCAAAAACATCGCGTTTTTTCGATATGAATACTGGAGTAATAGGAGAATTATCGCAACCAGGAGCGCCTTTATTTAATATAGAGAACTCTAATAATGGATTAATTACATTTCCAGGAGGAGTACCTGTAAAAGATGCAGACGGAACTATTATTGGTGCTGTTGGAGTAAGTGGTAGCTCAGTAGAAAACGATCATATAGTAGCAGAAGCAGGAGCAAACGCAATTTAAAAGAAGAAAAGGTGAAAGAAAGGGGGTAGCCATGGCTATCCTTTTTTTATTGAATATAGCTAAGTAATTATGAGAAAATATATAGCTGAGTTTATTGGGACATTTACATTGGTTTTTTGCGGTACAGGAGCTGTAATTGTAAATTCTTTATCAGAAGGAAGTTTAGGGTTGTTAGGAATCTCAGCAGCTTTTGGAATTGTTATAATGGGAATTATTTATGTCTTTGGAGCATTTTCTGGAGCGCATATCAATCCAGCGGTTACCATTGCTTTAGCAGTTGGTAAGTTAATACCTAAAAGAGAAGTGATACATTATGTGATTGCTCAAGTACTTGGGGCTTTTTTAGCAAGCGTATTATTATACTTAATCTTTGCAGAAACACAAACTTTAGGCGAAACCTTACCTAGTGGAGGTGTAATCTCTTCATTTGTGCTAGAAACTGTATTAACATTTTTTTTGATGCTAACAATTCTGGGGGTAACGAGTCAAAAAGATTACAGTTGTTTAGCAGGAATAGTTATAGGTGTTTTTGTAACTGGAATTATTTTAATTGCAGGTCCAATTTCAGGAGGTTCTTTTAATCCAGCTCGTAGTTTAGCACCAGCAGTACTTTCTGGAAATATTCATTCACTATGGATATATATTATAGCACCTATATTAGGAAGTGTTTTAGCAATGTTATTATGGAAGTTTATGGTTAGGGAGGAGTAGTTTTTATTCATAATTAACCCTTTTAATATCTTCGCATCTAATATGTGTTGTAAAAGTGCTAAAGAAACCGAGTTTAAATTCTTTAATTTTTTTCCAAACTCCATTATCATTTTTATAAAATGTTGTAAACTCACTTCCGCTACAACGTCTTTTTTTGATTATAGAAACTAATGCATATTTCTTGTTACTTGAAAAAATTGGTTTTGAAAAATGAAAATAAACAGTTTCTTCAGGATTATTTTTATCGTCAATATTCCAGCTTTTAACAAAAGTATCATAGAACTTTTTGTTATGCCAAATTCTTTTTTTATTCCATAACCATTTCTTTTTTACAATTAATGTATATGGTTCTTTGTTGTTAATTAAACTGTCATATTTCTTTTGGTCAATTCTGTATTTAACAAACCTTATTTTTTTAGTTTGTGGAGGGGATAAATAACGAATATAATTCTTCTTAGAAGAAACATATTTTACTTTATTTAAATTATAATCTTCCCAATTAATAGTATCTTTTTCAGCTTGTGTATAAATAAAATCGTTAGGAAAGTTTTTATTAGCTAATTTTAATTTTCTTATTTCATGATTTAGCCGTATTTCGTGTATTTTTTGTTGTTCAATACTTTTAGAAACTAAAAAAAAATATTTAAAATTTTCGGGAACTTCATCTTTAACGATTTGATTAATTAAATTTTCAATATCTGATTTTTGTCCAAATAAATTTAGACTTCCAAAAATTAATATTATAACTAATACTTGCTTCATTTACATTATTGTTATGAATTTATTTTTCGTTTAGCTTGTTTATAGTATCTAAAAGCCAATCTTCATTTACTTTTTTTGATTTTTTATTTTCGATAACTTTCTTTTCTAGTAATGGAATAAACTCTTTAGCATTGAGTAACTCAATAGAATCTAAAATAAGAGAACAATTTCCGTCAATGTTTTTAAGTTCTTTTTTTAAAACTTCTTTTATTCGCTCATCTTTTCTTTGAGCTAAACCAGTAATAGCTTCATATTTTGTTTCTTCGTCTTTATCTGAAATTCTATTCCATAAAGCAGTTCTTATTTTCTCGTTATCTGTTTCAATTTGACTTCCGATTCCAAAAGTAGACCAGTCCCTTATGTCAGAATCTTTATCATTCGATAGTTTTATTAAAGTATCTATAGCATTATCTTTTTCAACCGAAAGAAGAGAAGAAATTAAGCTACGTTTTACGGATACACTTTTATGGTTTTGAAAAGAACAAAGCAGTTCAACTTGTTTATTTGTTAATTTTTCATTGTTGTGTCCAACTCCATATAATATTGAAGTTATAACATTTTTATTAGTTTCGTGTTTTAATAAATCAAAGAATAATGTTAATATTTCTTTTTTATAAAGTCTTGGAAAACCAAATTGAGATAGTATATCTATTCCTATTATTCTTTCTTTAGCAAAATTAGATTTGGTTAATAAAACACTTCTTTTAAAAATTTCGTCAGTTTTTCGCTTTCGTAATTCACCCACATAATTCCAATAGTTTTTCTTAGACTTATTTGTTAAAAGTCTAGTAAATATCTTTTCAGTTGTATAATTGGTTAATTTATTCACAGATGTTTTTAATGAATGGTTTATATATGGAGTGTACCTCTACAAGAACGTTGTAAAGTATAGTATTTTAATATTCTTCTTTTGGGAGCTTTTTATATTCGGATAATATTTTGTCTTTATCAATTTTGGATAACCCAAAATTTGTGCGCATACTAGGAGGTAATTTAGGAATTTGGTCGTCAATCATTAAAACATCTTGAACTAGATACCTTCCAATTTCTCTGTTCCATCCAGTACATCCAGATTGAAACTCTAAAAGATATGTTGTGTCTTGGATTGCTTTCAAAACTAATTCAGTTTTATTGACAAAATCTTTTTTTCTTAATAGACCTTCATATGCAATTGCTTTGACAGTCCCATTAGGGTATTCAATCAATTTTTGAAGCTCAGATTTTGTAGCGTGTTTCATAATCCATTTTCTTCTATCTACTTCATCTATTGTAGAAACTCCCATTCCGCCAACACCGCTTGTAATTCCTCGTAATTCCGATTTTTTTATGGAGTCTTTTATTTTTACTCTAATTCCACTCCAATTATAACTCCAATTAGGTTCGTAATTATTTGCAAAAACAATAATAGCTCCAATTGAAAGAATTGTCAAAATAGGGAATAAGATAGAGTATTGATTTCGTTTTTGGGTGTTTACGGAATTTCTTTTCATATTGGTTGACAATTTCTTTAAAGATAAACTTTTAGTTATCTGAATCGATGCTTTTCATTATTGATTAAACTAAACTTATTTAGGTGTACAAAGTATGTAGGAATAAACTCCATGCAATTTTTTCAAACAAATATAGTTAAAAAATATAGCGCATATACATGAAACTTATGTATATGCGCTATGCATTTTTATAATTAAGTATTGATAGTTATTTATAAAGTAAATAATTGCTTCTAACTTTTTTAAAGTTTTCCAAGTCTTTTTTCCAAGAGTTTTTAATTTCTTTTTCAGAAATACCTTGTTCAATTTGTAGCTGTAATTTCTTAGTTCCTGCTAGTTTGGTAAAAAAAGCATTGAAAAAGCCTTTTTTAGGAGAGTTTGTATAAGCGTTTAATAACCAAGAAAGATTTAATTCAGCTAAGTAAGGAGTTTTTCTTAAGTCTTCACCATAACATAATTCACCTTTAAACTTAGGGTACTTAGCACCCTCGTTTGGTTGGGGAGTAAAACTAAATTTAGCATTAGCTATAAATGGAGAACCGTAAATTTGAAACTGCTTATCCGTTCCTCTTCCAGCAGAAACCTTTGTTCCTTCAAAAAAACATAAACTAGGATATAAGTTTATGGATGTATCATTAGGTAAATTAGGAGAAGGTTTTATTGGTAAGTTGTATTTGTAATCGTGTGTATAGTTTTCTAATGGAATTACAGTTAAATCACATTGGATTCCTTCTTTTAACCACTTTTCACCATTAATCATTTGTCCGTATTCACCAATAGTCATTCCGTAAACTACAGGAACAGGATGCATTCCTACAAAGCTTTTATGTTTAGGTTCTAATACAGGACCATCAATATAATGTCCGTTAGGGTTAGGTCTGTCTAAAACAATAACTGGAATATTAGATTCAGCACAGGCTTCCATAACATAATGTAAAGAAGAAATATAAGTGTAAAAACGAGCTCCTACATCTTGTATATCAAAAACGACAACATCAATACCCTTTAACTGTTCGGTAGAAGGTTTTTTGTTTTTTCCGTATAACGATATAATAGGTAACTTTGTTTTAGTGTCAATACCATCTATAACAGTTTCACCAGCGTCTGCTTTTCCACGGAAACCATGCTCAGGAGCAAAAACTTTTTGAACGTTAATTCCATTGTAATCATTTAAGTAATCAACTAAATGAAATTGAACTAACTTTGAACCCATTACGTTTGGAGCTACTTCGGCTCTTTGTAAAACTTCTAAAACTGATGTTTGATTGGCTACAATAGCAACGTTTTTACCTTTTAGTTTTGGTAAGTATAAATTAATTCTATCAGCACCAGTTCTTACTTGTAAAGTTTCTGTTTCTTTTATAGCTTTTTTGGTTTTTGATTTCTGTTGTTGAGCACAAGAGTTTAGTTGAAAGCTGATAAAAATTAAACATAAAAGGTGGTTAAAAGTTCTCTTCATTTAAATGTATGTTTTAAAAGATAAAGTTACAGTTTAAAAATCTTTTCGTAAGAAAAATAGTGGATAATTTAAACTATGAGTTTCTCTTACAATTTTAAAGCCAAATTTTTTATACAGCTTTAAATTCTCTTTGGTAGTAGTTTCTATAATACAAGGAAGTTGATTGTTTTTAAAATGTAAAAGCACTTCCTCAATGAGTCGAACACCAGTGCCTTTGTGTTGATGCTCGTTAAGCACACCCATAATAATTGGATGAATATGTGGTGTTTTTATATGATGTTTGTTTAATTCACGTTCTCTTTTAAGTACTTTAAACACATTAAAAATTCCAATAGTTTTAATGATTAAAAGAAGTTTCCAATAAGAGTTTTTTAAGGTTGTTTTTTGTAAATGTGGGTAGTTGATAAGTAGGCATGCTTTTTTATTGTCAGAAATAAAAACTTCACCAAATTCAAAAGAAGTTAAAAATAGATATTCCATTAAAAAACGAAGACGTTTATTTCTTTTGGAATCTTGTTTTACAACAAAGCTTATAGAATTGTCTTTTTTGATGTTGACAAAAGCACTGTATAAAATATCAGTAACTAATTCTTTGTCAGAAAATGAAGCTTTAATCATGATAAATAATATTATTTAAAGAAGAATTAATTACTTTTGGATTTACTTAAAAAAACAACAACTTTTGAATTTCGAATTATTTATAGCTAAACGAATTATTGCTGGTAAAGAGCATAAAAGTAGTATATCGTCACCAATAATTAAAATAGCTACAATTGCTATTGCGTTGGGTATTGCTATTATGTTAATATCGGTATCGATAGCATCGGGTTTTCAAAAGAAGATTAGAGATAAAATGTCTGGCTTTAAAGGGCATATTCAAATTGTAAATTACGATAATAATAATTCTGATTTATCTACAGTTCCAATTGATAAAAACCAAGATTTCTATCCCGAGTTTAAAAATATTGATGGAATTAAAAACGTACAAGTTTTTGCGAATGTAGGAGGGATTATTAGAACTCCAACCGATTTTGAAGGAATTATATTTAAAGGGGTATCGTCTGATTATGATTTTTCTTTTTTTAAAGAATATTTAAAAGAAGGACGATTACCTAATTTTAATCAAAGAAGAAATAAAGAGATACTAATATCAGAGTCGATAGCGAATCGATTAAATTTTAAACTGAATGATACTATTGAAACATTGTTTAGTTCTGAAAAAAGTAAATTAAAGCATAAAAGACGTAAACCTGTTATTGTTGGGATTTATAATACAGGACTAGAGCAGTTTGATAAATCTATATTAATTGGAGATATTAGAGAAGTACAAAGAATTAATAGTTGGAGCGATAATCAAATAGGAGGTTTTGAAGTTGTAATTGATGATTTTGATATGCTAGCGGAAAAAGGAGATGAAGTTTATTCAAATGTAGGAGCAACTTTAAATAGTAGTACTATTGTAGAAAGTAATCCGTTAATCTTTGATTGGATTAAACTTTTTGATAATAATGTTCGATTTATTATTGCAATCATGATTTTAATTGCGGGTATAAATATGATAACAGCTTTATTAGTACTGATATTAGAACGTGTTAAAATGATTGGTATTCTTAAAGCATTGGGAAGTGTTAACTGGAGTATAAGGAAAATCTTTTTATACAATGCTTTTTATTTAATATTGAAAGGGCTTTTCTGGGGGAATATTATTGGTGTTACCTTATTATTTATTCAGAAATATTTCAAACCTATAACATTAGATCCTGAAACCTATCACGTGTCTTCAGTGCCAGTTGAAATTAGTTTTTGGGTTATCTTATTGTTAAATATAGGGACACTTATCCTATGTTTTTTCATGTTAATAGTTCCGTCATATATAGTAACCAAAATACACCCTTCAAAATCCATTCGATTTGCATAAATTTGCAGCATAATTTTAGAAGATGAAATACGCAAAAAATATATTAGAGACTATTGGTAATACACCTTTAGTTCAGTTAAATTCAGTAACAAAAGAAGTAGATGCTTTAGTATTGGCTAAGGTTGAAACATTCAATCCAGGGAATTCAGTAAAGGATAGAATGGCGTTAAAAATGATTGAAGATGCAGAAGCAGATGGTCGTTTAAAGCCAGGAGGAACTATTATTGAGGGTACTTCAGGAAATACAGGAATGGGATTAGCTTTAGCAGCAATTATAAAGGGATACAAATGTATTTTTGTAATTTCTGACAAGCAGTCTAAGGAAAAGATGGATATTTTAAGAGCTGTAGGAGCGGAGGTAGTTGTTTGTCCAACAAACGTAGAGCCAGATGATCCACGTTCGTATTATTCAGTATCAAAAAGATTAGGAGAAGAAACACCAAACTCTTGGTATGTAAACCAGTATGATAATCCATCAAATGCAAAAGCGCATTACGAACAAACTGGACCTGAAATTTGGGAACAAACAGAAGGTAAAATAACACATTTTGTAGTTGGAGTAGGAACAGGAGGTACTATTTCTGGAACAGCTAAATATTTAAAAGAAAAGAATCCAAACATTAAAATTTGGGGAGTAGATACATATGGTTCTGTATTTAAGAAGTATCATGAAACAGGTATTTTTGATGAGAACGAAATATATCCATATATCACAGAAGGAATTGGAGAAGATATTTTACCTAAGAATGTAGATTTTTCTTTAATTGATGGATTTACTAAAGTAACAGATAAAGATGCAGCTGTGTATACAAGAAAAATAGCTTCGGAAGAAGGTATTTTTGTAGGAAATTCAGCAGGGTCAGCAATTAAAGGATTGTTACAATTAAAAGATGAGTTTAAAAAAGACGATGTAGTTGTTGTGTTATTCCACGATCACGGAAGTAGATATGTAGGAAAAATGTTTAACGACGATTGGATGCGTGATAGAGGATTTTTAGAAGAAGAAGTAACTACAGCTGAAGATTTAATCAAGTCGCATATTGATAAGCCATTAGTTACTGTACAAACTGAAGAATTAGTTTCTCATGCAATTGAAAGAATGCGTGATTTTAAAATTTCACAGATTCCAGTAAGAGACGCCAATGGATTTGTGGGGTCGGTAGATGAATCAACATTATTACGTAGCTACTTAGAAGATAAAAACATAGCAGATAAGCCTATTAAGGATGTAATGGGAGCTAAATATGCAGAAGTTAAATTAAACGCTTCTATTGATGAGGTTTCTAAGTTGATTTCTAAAGAGAATCAAGCAGTATTGGTTGATTTAGAAAATGGTAAGCACCACATTATTACTAAATACGATGTAATTAGCGCAATAAGCTAATTTTAGAAATATAAAATAAAAAAGCCCGTAATACTTACGGGCTTTTTTATTGTTAAGGAATTAATTCAAATTGTCCTTCTAATGTTGTGGTGGAGCTACCACCAATAAAAACTTTAAAATCTCCAGGTTCAGTAATGAATTCCCCATCATTATTATAAAACCCAAGAGTATTTTTGTCAAGAGTAAACTCTACGGTTTTAGTTTCTCCAACTTTTAATTCAATTAATTCAAATCCTTTTAACTCTCTTACAGGTCGTGTGTTACTACCAACCATGTCGCGAATGTATAGTTGAACAACTTCTTTACCGTCGTATTTACCAGTGTTGGTAACATTTACAGATACTTTAATAGCATCGTTTACTGACACTGATTCTTTACTAATTCTAAAGTTTGAATAGTTGAAAGTAGTGTAGCTTAGGCCGTGACCAAAAGGGTATAGAGGGGTGTTTTCAACATCAATATAGTGAGACCAGAATACGTTATTGTCTTTATCTATTGGTCTTCCTGTGTTTTTATAATTGTAGTAAATAGGAATTTGACCAACGTTTCTTGGAAAAGTCATAGGAAGTTTTCCACTTGGGTTGTAATCACCATATAAAACTTGAGCAATAGCATTTCCAGCTTGTGAACCTAGTTGCCAAGCTTCTACAATTGAAGGAATGTTTTCAGAAGCCCATCCAATAGCTAAAGGTCTACCGTTGTTTAATACAAGTACGATGTTTTTATTTACTTTATATATTTCTTCTAATAATTCTTGTTGAAGTCCAGGTAAATCTATGTCACTTCTACTTCTTCCTTCACCACTTTGAAAACCATGTTCTCCAAGTACCATAACTACTACATCCGATTTTTGTGCAGTTGCTATGGCGTGTTTGAACTCACTTTTATCCGTGTAATTTATTTTTACTTCGCTAGTGAAAGATGTTTTTTCGGTAATTAAATCAACTCCTTTACTGTAGTTCAAAATATTGTCTTTGTATTGTTGCATTCCTTCAAGAACAGATATAGAAGTGTTGTCATCAGAAGCAATACGCCAACTACCTAAAGGACTGTTTTTGTCGTTTGCTAATGATCCTATAAGCGCGATTTTTTGACCACTCTTTTTAAGAGGTAATAAATCGTTTTCGTTTTTTAGTAATACGATAGATTTTTTTGCTACATCTAAAACAGCTTCTTGATGTTTAGGATTGTATAAAGAGTTTTTTTCGTTTTCTTCGTTACAATATTTATATGGATCATCAAACAAACCTAATTCAAATTTTACTCGTAAAATTCTTCTAGCTGCATCATCAATTAAGGATTCATTTACTTTACCATCTTTAACCAATTGGGCTAATTCTTTTACATAAACATAACCTTCCATATCCATGTCAGAACCAGCAGTTACAGCTATTTCAGCAGCTTCTTTTTTATCTTTAGCATGCCCCCAATTAATCATTTCATTAATAGATGCCCAGTCAGAAACAACAAATCCATTAAAGCCCCATCCGTTTTTTAAAATGTCTCTTTGTAAGTAACTGCTTCCCGTAACAGGTACACCGTTAAGTTCGTTAAAAGAATTCATTAAAGTTCTAACTCCTGCATTAACTGCGGCTTTAAAAGGAGGTAGTACAACATTGTGGAGAGTAGAGGTACCAATATCAACAGTATTGTATTCTTTACCCGCTTCAGAAAAACCGTAAGCAGCAAAATGTTTAGCACAAGCAGCTATGGTATTTGACGATTTTAGGTCAGTACCTTGAAAACCATGGACTCTAGCAACAGCAACTTTACTTCCTAAAAAAGGATCTTCACCAGCTCCTTCCATTACACGTCCCCATCTAGGGTCTCTTGATATGTCTACCATCGGCCCAAAAGTCCAGTTGATTCCAGCAGAAGAGGCTTCTGTTGCTGCAACACTTGCAGACTTTTTTATAGCTTCTAAATCCCAACTTGCAGCTTCAGCTAAAGGTATTGGACTTAGTGTTTTGTATCCGTGAATTACATCAAAACCTATAATTAAAGGAATACCTAAGCGAGTTTCTTCTACGGCAATTTTTTGTACAGCTCTTACATTTTTTACACCTCTTACATTTAGCATTGAACCAATCCATCCATTTTTAAGGTGTTGGTATTTGGTTTCGGCGCTTCCTTCTTTCGGCGCTGGCCCAGTAAGATCCCAAAAACCATTATATTGATTCATTTGTCCTACCTTTTCTTCAACGGTCATTTTTTCTAAGAGGGAATCAATTTTTTTTTCAATTTCTGTGTTCATCATTATATCACCTTTCTTGTGTTGTTCATTTTTTGAATAACATCCAACAAGAATGATTAATGAGCTTACGATTACTATTGGAATAATAATTTTTTTCATGTTTTAACTTGTGGAATTATGTTTTGAACTAATGTTTATGGTATGCAAAATTAAAAGAAAGAGTGTTTGAAAAGTATACATAAATAATCAAAAGGTGGTATTTTTTTTAACTTATTGTTTTTTATGTGTTCTTAAATGACAAAATAGTATTATAAAACTTTTTGTATTCCTTTGAACTCAGTTTTGAACTCGCTAGGGGTGCAGTTTTTTACTTTTTTGAAGATTCTGTTAAAGTTGGCAATGTTGTTAAAACCACATTTAAAAGCGATTTCGCTAATGCTTAAATCGGTTTCTAATAAGAGTCGCGTGGCTGCGCTTACACGTGTACTGTTTAGGTATGCGATGAATGTTTTTCCTGTACGCTTTTTTATAAATCTATTAAAGGATACTGGGCTCATATTAATGAGTTCAGATATCTCGTCAAGAGTAATTTTCTTATGGTAATTCTCTTGTATGTATTCGTATATCTTTTTGATCCTATCGCTGTTTTCGAAGTTTTCAATATTAGAAAAGGTTGTAGATAGAAGCTTTTGGTTTCTAGAGGTGGAAAGGTCGTGTAGTATAGAGATGAATTCTATAAAGTAGTCAATTCCAGAGGTTTTTGGGAGGTTTTTTAGTCTAGGCATAACTTCTTTTGTGGTTTTTTCAGAAAAAAGAATTCCATGAATAGATCTATTAAACATATCTCTTATGGATTTGAAAACTCTTCTAGAAAGTAGTTTTTCGTCTAGTAAATCATTATGAATATGAACGGTTACTTCATGTATTTCTTTGTTGGTGCACTCGTGAAGTTCCCAACAATGTGGAAGGTTAGGTCCAACTAGTACTAGTTCGTAATCGGAAATTTTTTCAATATGATCTCCTATAATTCTTCTAACTCCAGCTCCTTTATGGATGAGGTTTATTTCATATTCGGGGTGGAAATGTAAGGGGAAATCAAATTCGTCTTTTACTCTATAATATACTAAAAAGCTGTCTGAAGGAGATAGTTGAGTAATCTCTCTGTGAATGTTGTTTTGCATTTTTTTTATGGTTTTATGGTTCAATAATATAAAAAATATATTACTAAATGACAAAAATATATTATTAAGTAGCTTTTTTAACGTATAGTTTTGTATCATCTAAATCCTTTTCGTAAACTGTAGACTAATTTGAGTAATCTTTAATTATTTACGAAGTCTTTAAAAAACGAATGAGATTATTAGTGATATAACAGAAAAATATAATTTAATTATTAATTATGAAAAACAGTTTTTTTAGAAAGTTAATACTTTTATCTGCTTTTCTTCTAAGTATTTATGGGTATTCACAAACCGTTAAAGGGGTTGTGACAGATAATTTAGGAGAGGTAGTAGGAGTAAATATTGTAGTAAAAGGTACAAACATAGGTGCAGTAACCGAAATGGATGGGTCTTATACAATAAATAATGTAAAGCCAGATGCAATTCTTGTTTTTAGTTTTGTCGGGTATAAAACAAAAGAGGTAAGTGTAAATGGAAGAAAGATTATAAATGTTTTATTAGAAGAGGATTCTAACAATTTAGATGAAGTTGTAATTGTTGGTTATGGAGCAAAAAAGAAAAGTTTAGTCACTGGTGCTATCTCTAGTATAGATAGTAAAGAGATAAAAAGTGTTTCTAGTCAAAGAGTAGAGCAAGTTTTACAAGGAAGAACCTCGGGGGTTACAGTTGTAGCATCATCAGGTTCACCAGGTTCTGGAGCAAAGATAAGAATTAGAGGTGCTGGTTCTAATGGTAATTCTGATCCATTATTTATCGTTGATGGAATGAAAGTGGCTAACTTAGATAATTTACCTCCAAGTGATATTGAAAATATTGAAGTTTTAAAGGATGCTGCTTCTTCAGCTATTTACGGAACAGAAGGTGCTAATGGAGTTGTAATTGTTACAACAAAAACAGGAAAAAAAGGAGGGTTAAAAGTTAGTGTTAATTCTCAATTTGTTTCTCAAAGTGTAAGAACAGATATGAAGTTAATGAATGCTTCTCAATTTGTTACTTATATGAATGAAGCAGGTCAAACAGGTGTAGTAAATAATGGTTATGATACCAATTGGATTGATGAAACATTTGTTACAGCTCCAATGTATAGAAATGATGTAAGTTTATCTGGGGCAGGAGAGAAAGGGTCGTATTATTTTTCTGCATCTAATCTGAATCAAAAAGGTATTGTAGGAAAAGATAATTCATCTTTTAAAAGAACTACCTTTAGGTTGAATCTTAAAGGAGAATTAACAAACTGGTTAGAAGTAGGGTTGAATGCTACATATTCTATAACTGATAAAAATGGTATTACAGAGAACAGTGATACTAGAGGGGTTATACAAAATATGTTAATAATTGATCCTTTAACTCCTGTTATATATCCTAATGGGCAAGTGCCTCAAACAGTAATTGATAATGCTACAAATAATGGAGTACCATTATTACTAGATGCTAATGGTAATGTATATGGATATCCAAGTTTTTCTACAGGAGAGGTGGTAAATCCCGTGGCGTACTCTAATGTGATGAATAGTAATGTTACAGATGCAACTCAATTTTTAAATACTACCTATTTTAAGTTCAAAATTTTAGAAGGTTTAACTTTTACAACTAGACTAGGGTTAGAGCAAAATACATGGAGTACTGTAAATACTAATTATCCTTATTATGTTTCTTCAGAAGCTCAAAATACAACTTTAACTAGATCAACGGCTGATGTTGAAAGTAACAGATGGTTATGGGAAAACTTTGCAACTTATACTAAAGAAATCGAAGAGCATAGTTTTACAGCTTTAGTAGGTTATTCAGCAGAGGATACTAAAACGACTACAAAGTTAGTAGATACTCAAGGAGTAAGTCCTTTTGTGCCAGTATACAGAAATAATTTAGTTTCAGCTTTCGGTAGATTGTCGTATGATTACTCAGGTAAGTATTTACTAGAAGCATCATTTAGAAGTGATAGATCAGATAAGTTTCCTACGAAAAATAAAACAGCATTTTTTCCAGCTGTATCAAGTGGATGGGTAGTTTCTAAAGAGAACTTCTGGAATGAAGATTCAAAAATTGATTATTTAAAAGTAAGAGCAAGCTGGGGACAAAATGGTAGCTGGGGTAATTTACCAGGTAATACAGATAAAACTTTTATGACTAGTTTTATAGGAGGTAATCCAATTAATTATTTAGGAGCTTTAGGGGCTCAGCTAACAAGTTATGCTAATGATAACTTAGTATGGGAAACATCAGAACAATTGGATTTTGGAGTAGATTTAAAAGCTTTTAATAATAGAATGAACTTTTCAGTTGACTATTATGTTAAGACAACAAAAGATTTGATATTGAATACTGGAGAATTAATAACACCAGGTTCTGCTGGTTTTCCATTTGGTGCGTTTAATGCAGGAACAATTGAAAATAAAGGTTTTGAATTTGAGTTAGGTTACGGAGATGAATCAGAAAGTGGATTTAGATACGATGTAAATCTTAATTTATCTACTTTAAATAATGAAGTAACAGAAGTATTATTTGTACCAGAAGGAACTTCAATAGTTGGAGCAAGTGCGCCGCAAAATAATGATGGAGTTACTCGATTTACAAAAGGATTACCGGTATGGTATTTCTATGGATACAAAACTAATGGTATTGACCCAGCAACTGGGCAAATTAATTTAGTAGATACTAATGGTGATGGTTCAGTAAATAACGCTGATAAAACAATGATTGGCTCACCACATCCAGATGTATTGTATGGAGGTAATGTTAGTTTAGGATACAAGAATTTCGATTTTAACGTACAGTTTCAAGGAACAATAGGAAATGATATTATGGCTACATATCATCAGCCATCAAGACCTATAACGAACAAACCAATACATTTTTACAATAATAGATGGACACAAGCAGGAGATAATGCATCTTTTCCAGCTGCGCAATACGCTAATACAGCATATGATACAGATTTAGTGGTTGAAGATGGATCGTATTTAAGAATTAAACAAATTCAACTAGGATATAGAGTTCCTAAATCTTTAACAGATAAATTACATCTTAACAATTTAAGAGTTTATGTGTCTTTAGATGATTATTTCACTTTTACTAATTATAAAGGTCTTGATCCAGAGATTGGAAACTTTGGAAATAATGATATCGGTGTAGATAGAGGTTATTATCCAACACCAGGAAAAGCATTGTTAGGACTATCATTAGATTTTTAATATTTATAAATTATGAAAAAACAATTTTTAACAGTTATAGCAATACTTTTAATAGGGGTGTTTGCTTGTGATAAAGATTTTACAGTAAATCCTCCACAAAATGTACAGGACTTAGAAACGTTCTTTTTAAAGGAGGAAAATGTTGAGTCTGCAGTGATAGGTATCTATGATTTAATGCAATACAATTATGGAAGAGATTGGCATAGTGCCTTTTTAGTAAAATTATTACCAGGAGATGATGCTAATGCAGCAGGAGGTAATTCTCAAGATCAACCTCAATTACAAGATATAGATGATTTTACAAATGTTTCGTCTTCAAATGCATCAATATCAAGTGTATGGGATTTGTTTTATAGAACAATAGCTTTATCTAATTTAGTGATTGAAAATATAAAAGATTCTAATTTAAGTAATAAGGATAGAGCATTAGCAGAAGCTAAATTTATGAGGGCATGGTGTTATTTTGAGTTAACTACAATGTTTGGAGATATTCCTTTACGTTTAACAGTACCAACAACACCAGAAGAATTTGGAATCGGTAAATCTACAAGAACAGAAGTGTATGCTCAAATAGAAGCAGATTTAACAGATGCAATAGCATCATTACCAGAAAAATCGGTGTTAGGAAACTCATTTAGGGTTTCAAAAGGAGCAGCAGAAGCTTTAATGGGAAAGGTTTTAGTATTTCAAGATAAAAACTCAGAAGCTATACCGTTTTTTCAAAGTGTTATTTCAAATTCATCTCACGATTTAGAAGCATCGCCAAATGATATTTGGAGTATTAATAAAGAGTTTGGTAGAGAATCTTTATTAGAAATAGGATATGTTTCAACAACAGGAAGAGATTGGGGAAATATAGCTTGGGGAGGAAGAAATGAGAGTAACTTACACATTCAGTTAATGGGGCCTAGAGGAGATGGTATTTTTGATGTTTCAGCGGTTAACTTATTAAATGGTTGGGGATTCAACTTGCCAACTAAAAAACTAACAGATGCTTTTATAACGGCAGGAGATACTAATAGAAAAGCAGCTACTTTAATGACAGAAGCTGAATTGATAGCTGCAGGAGGAAGTGTAGATCAATCAGCTGCTCCTGGAGGTGCTGTTTGGGATTATGAAGGTTCAATAAGAATAAAATATAGTACAAAATCAGAGGATACAAGTTCGGGTGGAGTAAAAGAATTGAATTATTCAACAAACTTTAGATTGTTCCGATATGCAGAAGTTTTATTGCTAGCTGCTGAAGCATACAATAAAACTGGACAAGATGCTGATGCAAGAACGGAATTGAATAAAGTGAGAACAAGAGCTGGACTTTCAGATGTTGATCCAACTTTGTCAGGAAACAATTTATTTGAAGCAATTGTTAACGAGAAGTTTTTAGAGTTAGCACATGAAGGTCAGCGTTTTTGGGATTTAGTACGTTGGGGTAAAGCAGCAACTGAGTTAGCAGGTACAGGATATACTCCTAAAAACGATTTATTTCCAATACCAATTACAGAAATTGACAAGAACTCTAAGTTAACGAGTGCAGATCAAAACCCAGGATATTAAAAAAAACTTTGTTTTATTATTGACTTAACTAGGTAGTTAATTGTTAAAAAAAGCAATTAACTATCTAGTTTATTAAGTCTTATTTAAGTATATGAGATTTCCCTTTTTAATCATAATTGTAATATTATTTGTAGCGTGTACTAATCAAAAAAGTACTAAAAAAAACGACCTGTTGTTCAATGAGTTAAAATTCAATACAACAGGTATTCGTTTTGAAAATAATTTAACAGAAACAGATTCTTTAAATTACTTTAAATATACCTCTATTTATATGGGAGGAGGTGTTGCTGCAGGTGATATAAATAATGATGGATTGGTAGATTTATTTTTTACAGGAAACCAAGTCAAAAACAGATTATACTTAAACAAGGGTGACTTTTCTTTTGAAGATATCTCAGGAAAAGCCAAAATTGAAGGAAGTTCAAAATGGTATACAGGAGTTACAATGGCAGATGTAAATGCTGATGGTTACTTAGATATCTATTGTTCAGTTTCAGGTAAAAATGGAGATAAGAGAAATGAGTTGTATATAAATAACAGAGATAATACATTCACAGAAAAAGCAAAAGAATATCAAATTGATGCATTAGGGAATTCAGTACAAGCAACTTTTTTTGATTTTGATAATGATGGAGATTTAGATTTGTATGTGGCAAATTATCCAATTGCTCATCCAACTACTTCAAATGCAATATATGACCATAGAATGAAAAATGTTTCAGATGAAGAAACAGATAAAATGTATAGAAATGACGGAGGTTATTTTACTGATGTTACAGAGATATCTGGAGTGAAAAATTATAGTTTTTCATTAGGAGTCGTAGCTGCAGACTTAAATAATGATGGTTGGCAAGATTTATATGTGTCGAACGATTACAGTATTCCAGATTTTTTATACATAAACAACCAAGATGGAACATTTAAAGAGGTGATAAAAGAAGCAACTTCTCAAACTTCTTTTTATGGGATGGGGATTGATATTGCTGATATCAATAATGATGAGTTATTAGACGTGTTTCAAGTAGATATGGAATCGAATAATAATCGACGACAAAAAGCCAATATGGCAAGTATGAATCCTCGATTATTTTATGAAACAGTGCTTTACGGATTCCATTATCAATACATGCATAACTGCTTGCAATTAAATGTAGGAAGTATAGAAAATAATGTTCCAAAATTCTCAAACATATCTAGGATTTCAGGAACTTCATCTACAGATTGGAGTTGGGGCCCTATGTTTGCCGATTTTGATAATGATGGCTTTAAGGATTTATATATAACCAATGGAACAAGAAGAGAGGTAAATAACAAAGATTTTTTTAAGAAAATAGATGGAGAAGAGTATAATAAATACTCATTATTAGAGAAAACAAAAATGATTCCTTCTGAAAAAATTGACAATTTTATGTTTAAAAATGTTAATGGAATTCAGTTTGAAAGAGTGAATAAAAAATGGGGAATAGAGCATAAAGGGTTTTCAAATGGTTGGACTTATGCTGATCTTGATAATGATGGAGATTTAGATGTAGTTATCAATAATCTTGATGAAGTTGCAAGTGTATTTGAAAATAAAGGAAATGATAAAAATTATTTAAGTGTTTCTTTTAAAGGGACTCAAAAAAATCCTTTTGGATTAGGAGCTAAAGTTTATACTTATGTTGGAAAAAATCTACAAAAACAAGAATTAACTTTAACAAGAGGATTTCAGTCGTCAGTAGCACCAAAATTACATTTCGGTTTAGGAGATGCTAAAAAAATAGATAGTTTAAAAGTAGTTTGGCCTAGAGGAATAGAAGAAGTTCTTACAGGGGTAAAAACGAATCAGTCTATAGTTTTAGAGTATGCTAATGCGGGGAAAGGAAAAGATAAAATTTTAGCAAAAAAGAAAATATTTTCAAATGAAAATTCAAAATTATTAGCGTACAAACCCGTAGAGAATGATATAAACGATTTTTATAAACAAGTTTTATTACCACACAAAATGTCAACTTTAGGACCAACTGTAGCAGTAGCTGATGTAAATAATGATGGTTTAGAGGATTGTTTTATAGGAGGCTCTTTTGGAAACGAAGGAAAATTATTTATTCAAAAGAAAGAAGGCTTTTATGAAAAACAAAATTTAGAAATAACAAAAGACAAGTTATCAGAAGATTTAGGAGCGTTATTTTTTGATGCAGATAATGATGGAGATCAGGATTTATATGTGGTTAGTGGGGGGTATGAATATGCGGAAAAATCAACAATGCTACAAGATAGATTATATGTAAATGATGGAAAGGGTAATTTTCAGAAAGAAAAAAAAGCGTTGCCACAACTACAAAACAGTGGTTCAAGAGCTTATAAATTAGATTTTAATAAAGACGGTAAACAAGATGTTTTGGTTTTAGGAAGGCAAATTCCAGGAAAGTATCCGTTACCAGCATCAAGTACTTTATTAGAGAATGCTTCGGATGAAAAATCTATAAAATTCAATAATGTAACAAGTTCAAAAATACCGTTACTTAAAAACTTAGGAATGGCAACATCAGCAGTTGTTACTGATATAAATAACGATGGATGGGAAGATATTATAGTTGTTGGAGAATGGATGTCAATAAAAGTGTTTGTAAATCATAAAGGAAAATTTGAAGAAGTTTCAGAAAAATATGGGCTAACTAAAAATACCACAGGTTGGTGGTGGAGTGTAAATCAAGGAGATTTTGATAATGATGGAGATATGGATTACATCGTTGGAAATAATGGTTTAAACTATAAGTATAAAGCTACAGAAAAAGAAACATTTGATATTTATGTAAATGACTTTGATAAAAACAATGAAAATGATATTGTATTGAGTTATTATAATGAAGGAAAGCAATATCCAGTTAGAGGAAAGCAGTGTTCGTCTCAACAAATTCCATCGCTAAAAAGTAAGTTTAAAAATTACAATGAATTTTCAACAGCTACTCTGGTGGATGTTTATGGGAGTAAGAATTTAGAAAACTCCTTGCATTATCAAGTAAGTTCATTTGCAAGTATCTATTTGGAAAATAAAGAAGGTAAATTAATTGTACATGAATTACCAATCGAAGCTCAATTTTCAAGTATCAATCAAATTATAGTAAATGATTTTAACAACGATGGGGATTTAGACGCATTAATGGCGGGAAATTTATATAATTCAGAAGTAGAAACACCAAGAAATGATGGAAGCTATGGAGTGTTTTTAGAAGGGAATGGGAAAGGAAAATTCAAATCAATTCCATCAATGAATAGTGGGTTTTTTACAGAAGGAGATGTAAAAGATTTGGTGCCAATTACAGTGGGTAATCAAAAGTATATCATTTCAGTAAAAAATAACGATTACCTACAGTTTATAAAAATTAATAATTAAAAGAATATGTTAAGTATAATCTCCTTTATAGGGTTTACGGTTTTAGTAGCAGTTATAGCTTATTTGGCAACTAGAAAAACAAATGAACAATCTTCAGAAGGATACTTTTTAGGAGGAAGAAGTTTAACAGCTACAGTTATAGCGGGATCGTTATTATTAACAAACTTATCTACTGAGCAATTAGTAGGTTTAAATGGACAAGCCTTTAAAGAAGGGATATTGGTAATGGCTTGGGAAACCTTGGCGGCAATAGCAATGGTAATTACAGCAGTGTTTTTGTTGCCTAGGTATTTAAAAGGAGGTTTAACAACGGTGCCAACTTTTTTAGAAAGACGATATGATAAAATAACAAAATCGATAGCATCAGGATTGTTCTTATCTGGTTATGTTGTAGTTTTTTTACCTATAGTATTATATTCAGGATCGTTGGCAATAAGTACAATGTTTAATGTACCAGAATTATTGGGAGTATCAAAAGAAACAGCTTTATGGATATGTATATTTTCAATAGGAATAGTTGGGTCTATTTATGCAGTTTTTGGAGGTTTAAAAGCGGTAGCTGTATCAGATACAATTAATGCAGTTGGACTTATAGTAGGAGGTTTGTTAATTCCAGTTTTTGGTTTAATTGAAGTTGGAGAAGGAAGCTTTGTAGAAGGAGTAACTATTTTAACAACTACGCATACAGAAAAACTAAATTCAATAGGGGGAAGTGATTCCTCAATACCATTTGCTACTATTTTCACTGGTATGATGTTGGTACAATTGTTTTATTGGGGAACTAATCAGGCTATTATACAAAGAGCTCTAGGGGCGAAAAATTTAAAAGAAGGTCAAAAAGGATTATTATTAGCTTCATTCTTTAAAATTTTAGGACCAATCATAGTAGTATTGCCAGGTATTATAGCATTTCATCTTTTTGGAGAATCATTAACAAACCCAGACGAAGCTTATCCAAAGCTAGTAACTAAGGTTTTACCATTATCATTTGTAGGTTTTTTTGCTGCTGTATTGTTTGGAGCAATATTAAGTTCGTTTAATAGTGCACTAAATAGTTCGGTAACACTTTTCGGAATAGATATTTATAAAGAATATATAAATAAGGAAGCAAGTGAAAAACAGGTGGTATTAGCAGGTAAAAAATTCGGAGTTGTATTGGCGGTATTATCAATGTTCGTAGCACCTTTTATTGCTAATGCACCAGATGGTTTGTTTGGTTATTTACAAGAAGTAAATGGTTGTTATAGTATACCTATATTAACAATAATTGTTGTTGGGTATTTAACTAAAAAAGTACCAGCTATAGCAGCAAAAGTCGCCATAATATCAGGAGTTGTATTGTATGTGATTAGTCAATTCTATTTAAAACCTTATGTATTTGGAGAGGAGAATTATCCTCACTTTTTACATGTTATGGCAATACTATTTGTGTTGAATGTGCTAATAATGTTATTAATAGGTAAACTGAATCCAAGAGATAAAGATTATATCCAAGAATTCACAAAAGAAGTAGATATCACACCTTGGAAACATGTAAAATTAGTAGGGATATTAATATGTGTTATTGTGATAGTAACATTTTTATACTTCTCATAGATAAATAGATGTTTAATAAATGGAGTTGTTTAATTGCCTGTTTTTAAAGAATAGGAAAGGGAGTTATACATTTATTTTGAAATAAAAATCATTAAGAATGAGGTTGACTAAATTAAAAGAAAGAAAAATAGCAGTACTTATAAATATACTATTGTTAGTAGTGGGGTTTATGATTTTAGAAGCGTGTAAGGTAAAAAATCATTCGGTTGAAGCAGTTTTAGAATATCAAACTCCTGCAAAATTAGGAGAAGGGGCATTTTGGGATTATAAAAAGAAAAATTTCATTTGGGTAGATATAGAAAAAAAGAGATTACACATATATAATCCAATGAATAAAGAGAATAGGACAATAATAATGCCGTCAAAAATTGGAACAGTTGTTCCTTCAGAAACAGGAGATAAAGTAGTGGTAGCTTTGGAAGATGGGATTTATTTAGTGAATACAGATACTGAAGAAATATCACTTCTGTCGGATATTGAAGCTTTAATTAAGGAAAATAGATTTAATGATGGGAAATGTGATCCAAGTGGAAATTTATGGGTAGGGTCAATGAATTTAAAGCAAACAAAGTCTAGTGGAAAGTTATATAAAGTAGATAATCAAGGGAAAACAACAACGATGTTAGAAAATATAACAATTTCTAATGGAATTGTATGGACTAAAAAGGGGGATATAATGTATTATATAGATACTCCAACAGGAAATATTAGAGCTTTTGATTTTGATTTAAAATCAAATACAATTTCAAATGAAAGAATAGCAGTAAAGGTTAATCAAAAAGATGGTTTTCCAGATGGAATGACTATAGATGAAAATGATATGTTATGGGTAGGAATGTGGAATGGAAATGCAGTAGCTCAATATAATCCTAAAACAGGAAAATTGGTTACTAAAATAAAAGTGCCAGCTCATAATGTAACTTCTTGTGCGTTTGGAGGAGAAAACTTAGATAAACTATATATAACAACTGCAAGTGTTGATATGACAAAAGAAGAAAGAGAAAAATATCCATTAGCAGGCTCTGTGTTTGTTGCTATTCCAGGAGTAAAAGGGGTGAGGTCAAGCTATTTTAAAACTCCAGTTTATAATAAAGAAAAGTTAGTTGTAGAACAAATAAAGTAAAAACAATATGCGCGCAATATTTATTTTTTTATTAGGAATTATAATGTTTTTCGCAATAGGTTGTGAAAAGGATAAAAAAGAGAATACCCCAATAGAATCTAAAGTACAAAAACTTTTGTCTAAAATGACATTAGAAGAAAAAATAGGGCAGTTAAATCTTAGGGGAACTTCTAGTAGGGTGAAAGGAACATTGCCAGAGTCATTGAAAAAAGCTGTTAGAGAAGGAAGAATAGGAGCTTTCTTAAATGTGATGAATAAAGAATATGCAGATGAATTGCAAAGAATTGCTGTAGAAGA
The DNA here is from genome assembly GCF_947499065.1 of uncultured Tenacibaculum sp. GTDB lineage: Bacteria > Bacteroidota > Bacteroidia > Flavobacteriales > Flavobacteriaceae > Polaribacter. The sequence continues at coordinate 226,855 of NZ_CANMMT010000004.1, forward strand.
AAGTCCTAATAAAGTACCGTTAATTTTTTCAAGAGATGTAATTCATGGGTTTAAAACAATTTTTCCAATTCCTTTGGGGATAGCTGCGTCTTGGGATGAAGAAGTTGCTAAGAATTCTTCTAGAGTAGCAGCAATAGAAGCTTCTACATTTGGGGTAAGATGGACTTTTGCACCAATGTTAGATATAGCTAGAGATGCAAGATGGGGAAGGGTAGCAGAATCGCCAGGAGAAGATCCATATCTGGCAAAACAAATGGCAAAAGCATATGTAGAAGGTTTTCAGGGAGATAGTTTATCTGATCCAACAAGTTTAATTGCATGTGCAAAGCATTTTATAGGATATGGAGCAGCAATAGGAGGTAGAGATTATAATACAGCAATTATTAGTAAAGAACAATTATATAATACTTATTTACCACCATTTCAATCAGCTTTTGAATCGGGAGCTCAAACCGTAATGACTTCATTTAATGAAGTAAATGGAGTACCAGCATCAGGGGATAAAGAATTATTGTCAGACATTTTAAGAAAGCAATTAAAATTTGATGGTTTTGTGGTTAGCGATTGGAATTCAGTTACAGAAATGATAGCTCATGGTTACGCAGAAGATGAAAAGAAAGCAGCAGAAAAGGCTATTAATGCTGGATTGAATATGGAAATGACAAGTAAGTCTTATGAGGATAATGTAAAAGAACTATTAAAAGAAAAAAAGTTATCAATAAATCAAATAGACAAATTGGTAGCAGATATCTTAAGAGTGAAAATAAGAATGGGGTTGTTTGAGAATCCGTATAGGAATAAAACAGGAAAACTTTACGATGTTAAACACTTAGAGTTAGCAAAAGAAGCAGCTATAAAAAGTTCAGTGTTATTAAAAAATGAAAACAATATTCTCCCTTTAGATAAAAATACGAAAATACTTATAGTTGGGCCTTTGGCTGATAAACCTAGGGAACAATTAGGAACTTGGACTTTTGATGGAGATAAGAATTATACTGTAACACCGGTAATGTCTTTTAAAAACCATAACGCAAATTTTGAGTTTATAGAAGGTTTAGCTTATAGTAGAGATACAAGTAAAAAACAATTTAGAGAAGTGATGTCTAAAGCTAAAAAAGCAGATGTTATTTTGTTTATAGGAGGAGAAGAAGCAATATTATCAGGAGAGGCACATAGTAGAGCGAATATAAATTTACCAGGAGCACAAGAAGAGTTAATAAAAGAGTTGTCTAAGCTTAAAAAACCGATAATATTAACAATTATGGCAGGTCGTCCAATAACTTTACAAAACATAAAAAATAAAGTTGATGGTGTTTTAATGACATGGCACCCTGGAACTATGGGAGGAGATGCTATTTATGAGATGATTTATGGAGTAAAAGAACCCAAAGGAAGATTGCCAATAACGTGGCCAAAAATGGCTGGTCAATTACCATTATATTACAATCATAAGAATACAGGGAGGCCAGCAAGTGCTAAAGAGTTTGTACATATAGATAGTATACCAATTGGAGCATGGCAAAGCTCTTTAGGGAATACTTCTCATTATTTAGATGCCGGTTATGAACCTGAATATCCTTTTGGTTTTGGATTGGGGTATACAACGTTTAAATATTCAAACTTAACACTATCAACAAATAAGTTAACTGATAGTGGAGATATAATCGCTTCAGTTGATATTACTAACATAGGAAAGAGAGTGGGGAGTGAGTTGGTTCAGTTGTATATTCAAGATGTAGTAGGGAGTATTACAAGACCAGTAAAAGAATTAAAAGGTTATAAAAGAATAAGTTTAAAACCTCATGAAAAGAAAAAGGTAAGTTTTACAATAAAACTCCAAGATTTAAAATATTATAATAATCAATTGGAATATGGGGTTGAGAAGGGGAAATTCAATGTTTGGATAGGAGCGAGTTCAGCTTCAAAAGAAAAGTTAGAGTTTATCTATGAGTAATAATTAGTTATAGAATTTTACTTTATAAATTAAGAATAAATTATCAATAGTGATAGTTTGCCGTTTACAATAGTCAGTTTAATTTCATTAGTTTTATAGAAAAAAATGATAACACTTAAAGATATAGCCAAGGAGCTAAATATTTCTGTATCTACAGTATCAAAAGCACTAAATAATAGCTATGAAATTAGTCAAGCGACAATTGAAAAAGTACAAAAATTAGCCAAGGAATATAATTACAAGCCTAATAAAGCAGCGTTAAGCTTGAAAAAAAGTAAGACAAAAACTATAGGTGTTATTATTCCAGATATTCTAAATCATTTTTTTGCAAAGTCTTTACATGGAATTGAAAAAGAGGCTTCAAAATTAGGGTATAGTATTATTACTTGTATATCAAATGAATTATATAAAAATGAAAAAAAGAATATAGAACTTTTGGCTAATGGTAGTGTGGATGGTTACATTATTTCGGTAGCAGAAGAAACACAAAGAAAGGATGAGGTAGAGCATTTTAAGGCTATTTTAAGGCAACAATTACCAATTGTGATGTTTGATAGGATGATAGAGAATGTAAATTGTGATAAGGTAATTATTGATGATTTTGGAGCGGCTTATAAAGCAACAAATCAATTATTAAAAGAAGGGAGAAGAAAAATAGCTTTGCTAAGTACGCTTGAAGGTTTAAATGTTGGAAAACTTAGAACAGATGGTTACCTAAAAGCAATTACAGAAAGTAAGACGTATAAAGAAAAACCAGTAATAGTAAATATAGATACTACTGTTGATTTAGAAGAACAAGTGAGTAAAGTATTTGAAGAGTATGATGAAGTAGATGGAATTTTAGCTATTGATAATACATTAGGAGTGATAGCAATAAATAAGGCAAAGGATTTTGGATATAAATTCCCAGATGATATTTCAATAATAGGTTTTTCAGACCAAAATGTATTGCCTTTTTGTAATCCAAAATTATCAACAGTAACACAGCATTCTGAAGAGATAGGGAAAAATGCTGTTCGTATGATTATTGAAAGAATAGAAGGGAAAGCTCCAGTAGAAAGAATAACAAAGGTTATAAATACGAGTATAGAACTTAGAGAAACAACAAAAAATAGATAAAACAAAATATATGTCAACCGAAAATAAATTATCAATAAAGGAAAAAATAGGATATGCTTTAGGGGATACAGCAGCAAATATTGCTTGGCGAACCATAGGCCCCTTTTTACCTATTTTTTACACCGATGTTTTCGGTTTGGGTACGGCAGCTGTAGCTATGTTACTATTTGTAATTCGCTTAGGAGACGGTGTTACCGATTTAATTATGGGGAATATTGCAGATAGAACTAAAACAAAATGGGGGAAATTTAGGCCTTGGTTAATATGGACAGCATTACCATTTGGAGTAGCCTTAATATTACAGTTTACAACGCCTGATTTAAGTTTGTCGGGAAAGCTAATTTGGGCTTATGCAACTTCTATATTTTATACTTTGATGTATACGGCTAATAATGTTCCATATTCAGCTTTAATGGGGGTTATGACTTCTAATATAAAAGAAAGAACCGTTTTGTCGTCGTATCGTTTTTTTGGAGCTTATTTAGGAGGAGTAATAGCAACAATTGGTGTTATTTCATTGGTAGATTTTTTAGGAGAAGGAAATAAAAACTTAGGTTATCAATATACTATGTATGTGTTAGCGTTTATATTGGCTATTTTCTCAGTAATTACGTTTTTAACTACAAGAGAGAGGATACCAGTTATAAATAGTGAATCGAATGTAAAGCAAGATTATAAAGATTTAATAACGAATAAAGCGTGGTTGATTTTATTGTTTCTAGGCTTTGTTTTTGTAACATATAATGTAATAAAACAAAGTGCAACAATGTATTATTTTACACATTATGTACAAGATGAAACAAATTTTTTTGGAAGTCTTTCGAGATGGGGAGGAGAAAATGGATTAGCTGGATTATACTTACTTTCATTGTTGGTAATATCTATGATTTCTACATTGTTTGCTCCGTATTTATCAAAAAGAATAGGGAAAAAGAGGCTTTTTATTTTAAGTGTCTTGCTTTCGTCAATTACTGCAGGAGCTATCTATTGGTTAGAGCCTAACCAAGTGGGGAGTATATTTTTATTTGGTATAATTTCAGAGTTTGGGGCAGGATTAATGCCTATACTTTTCTTTGCTATGTTGGGTGATTCAGCCGATTATTCAGAATATAAAAATGGAAGAAGAGCCACTGGTTTAATTTACTCGGCAGGTACATTTGCAATGAAATTTGGAGGAGGGGTAGCTGGAGCAATAACTTTAGCTATTTTAAATATGTATAATTATGAAGGGGATGTAGCAGTTAAAACTGCGGAAATGCTTGAGGGGATAAAATTGAATATGAGTTTAGTTCCAGCATTGTTTGTGTTGTTAGCTGTAGTGGCTTTACTTTTTTATCCATTAACAACTAAAAAAATGAAAGAAGTAGAGCAGGTGTTAAATGAACAAAGGAATTCGTAAATAGATGGTAGGAGTTGTAGGTAGTTCTATTAAAAGAGAGCTTCAAGTTGAAATAAGAAAAGAATTACAAAATGTATTAGATTATTGGAAAACGAATACTATAGATAATTTAGAAGGAGGTTTTTTTGGCGGAGTTGATAATAAAGGAAATGTGATACCAAAAGCACCAAAGGGAATTATATTGAATGCCAGAACTTTGTGGAGTTTTTCAGCGGTTTGTAATCAAGAAGGTGTAAAAGATAATGAAGCGTTTGCTAACAGAGCTTATCAATACTTAAAGTACTTTTTTAAAGATAAAGAAACATCAACTGTATACTGGGAGCTTAATTACAACGGAGAACCAATAGATACAACAAAAAATACAATAGCCCAGGCATATACTATTTTAGGATTGTCAGAATATTATAAATTATCAAAAAAAGAAGAAGTAAAAACTTGGGCAGTAAATTTGTTTGAGTTTGTTGAGAAAGAATTGAGGTCTTCTGATGGAAGTTATTTGAATGAAGATTTTAAAGAAGGAGTTCAAGATAAGATTAAGAAGTTAGGGACTTATTTGCATTTGTTAGAAGGTTATAGTGCTTTGTATAAAGTGTATGAAAATAAAGAATTAGGAAAAAGAATAATATATTTATTAGAAACTATTGTAAACAAATTTTGGAAAAACGATAAGTGTTTAGTTTTAGAATTTGATGAACAATGGGTTGATATAAGTAAAACAATTTCTTTTGGACACAATGCAGAGGTTCCATGGATGTTGCTAGATATAGCGAGGTCTCTTGGTTATAAAAAATATGAAGAAATTATTGTTGAAAAAATGAAGTATAGTATTGCTAATTTTCTAAATGAAGCAGTAACGTTTGATGGGGCAGTGTTAACAGGGAAAAATATAGCTTCTAAAGAATTAGATGTTGAATTGAATTGGTGGGTACAAACTGAGGCTATGCTTGCTTTTTATACGCTGTATAAAGAAGCTAAAAAAGAAGAGTATTTAATTAGCTTGAATAAAGTATGGTGCTTTGTGAAAGGTAATTTTATTGATAATAATAATGGAGAATGGCATTCAAAAATAACAGAGAATGGAGAGAGGCTAGAACATAAAGTAGCTATGTGGAAAACTCCATATCATATAGTTAGGATGTGTTTGAATGTGGTGTCTGATATTTAATTTTTCAATTGATTTATTGCCTTTTTTACATCACTAGTAGGTAATTTACAAGCTTTATTAATACAAACGTATATGTATGTTTCTTTAGAAGAAAACCTGTTTTTTAATAAAGGTAAATTACTTTCTTTAAGACTACCAGCAACTAACTTATTTGGTAAATAAACTTTATTTAATAGAGTAGATTTTTCAAGAGCTTTATTTCCTGAAATAGCAACTTCATAAAAAGGATAGGTATAATTTAAATATAGAGAAAGCCAATTTGCATGAGAAGAAGGAAAATTATTCATTTCTGGACTAATATTGTGTAGCATTTGCTTGCTTACTTTTAAATACTCTTCATTCTCATAAAAATGACTTAATAAAAATAAGTTCTTAGCCATGATTGAATTAGAAGAAGCAATAACATTATCATCGGTTTCAATCTTTTTAGCGATTAATTCTTTTTCTAAATTAGAAGTATAATAAAAGAAATTACTTTTTTCATCGTAAAAATGATTAAAAACATAATCAGTAAGCTTCTTTGATAGTGATAGCCATTGAGAATCGAATGTGACTTGATATAAGCTTAAATAGGCGTTAATTAGGGTAGCATAATCTTCTAAATAAGCATTAATACTTGCTTTACCATTTTTATAATTTCTGAAAACTTCACCATTTTGTTTAATTAAATTTTCTTTAATAAAATTAGCATTCTTAAGAGCGATATTTAAAAAGTGAGAATCGTCAAAAGCTTTGTAAGCATCAACATAACCTTTTAGAGTTAAAGCATTCCAGGAAGTAAGGATTTTGTCATCCAATCTAGGTTTGTTTTTTTTGCTTCTATGTTTTGTTAATAATGAACGCCATTGCGCTACTTTTTTGTTTAGTTTATTTAATGATACATCGTATTTTTTAGAAAACTCTTCATTGGTAAATTTTCTTATTAAATGATATTTTTCTTCTTCCCATAATCCATATGAGTTGATTCCAAAATAATTTGAAAATAAATCAAAATCATCTTTAGGGATAATTGAAGTAAGTTCGTTTTTAGTCCATACATAATAAGCTCCTTCTTCAAGTTTATTATGTTCGTTACTACTATCTGCATCTAGAGATGAATAAAAACCACCACTTTTATCCATTAATTCTTTCTCTATAAAGTTTAATGTTTGATATACAGTTTCCTTGTAAAGAGGCTTTTGTGTAGCTGTATAAGCATTAGAATATAGACTAACTAGTTGACCATTGTCGTAGAGCATTTTTTCAAAATGAGGAATATGCCATTTTTTATCAGTGGAGTATCTAGAGAAGCCACCTTCACTTTGATCAAAAATACCACCTAAAGCCATTTTAGTTAGGGTAGTATTAACATGAGATAAAAGTTCTTTGTTTTTTGTGAGATAAGCGTATTGTAATAGAAACTCATAATTAACAGGCATTGGAAATTTAGGAGAACTATCAATACTACCAAATGAATTATCGAAGTGTTTGAACCAGTTGTCTAAGGAATTTTTTATATAAGATTTGTTGAAATCTTGTTCTTTGTTATTAATAGAAATTAAAGAGTTTTCTTTAATGCCTTCTGTTAGTTTTTCAGCGTAATTAATTAGTTCTTGAGGTTCTTTTGTGTATAGAGAGGAAATTTGGTTAAGAACATTAATCCATTGGTCTTTTGGAAAGTAAGTTCCGCCAAAAACAGGTTTTCCATTAGGTAAAGCTATGCAGTTTAAGGGCCACCCACCACTTCCAGTCATAAGTTGTACAGCAGTCATGTAAACTTTATCAATATCAGGACGTTCTTCTCTGTCAATTTTTACATTAATAAAATTGTCGTTCATTATTTTAGCAACTTCTTCATTTTCAAAAGATTCTTTCTCCATAACATGGCACCAATGGCAAGAAGAGTATCCTATAGAAATTAATAAAAGTTTGTTTTCTTTTTTGGCGAGTTCTAATGTTTTCTCATTCCAAGGATACCAGTTTACAGGATTGTGCGCATGTTGTAATAAGTACGGGCTTGTTTCGTGAATTAAGCTATTGGTGTATTTATGTTTTTTAGTATCATTTTTTGTTGAGGTGTTTTTGCATGATAGGATGAAAAAAATAATACAGCAGAATAAAATCTTTTTTAAAAACATATTAAATAAGGTTGTAACCAAAAATAATAAATTTTTATGGGATAGAATTCAAAAGCCCACTCATATGAGTGGGCTTTTGTTAATCAACTAATTCAAATAATTTACACAATGAAAACAATATTACTTGTCTACGAATTATTGCTTTCAAATTCTGTGCCAAAATTACGAATTACTTATATGTTTTTGAAGTTGATGTTTAAGAATTCACAATTTTTTAACTATATATAGTCTTTGTGTTAACAAATGTGTAGGTGAACTGTTAATTTTAACAATTTATTAATAAACTGGTGTTTTAATTAACTAGCATGCTTATGCGCTTTGTAAGAAGATCTAACTAAAGCACCACTTTCAACATACATAAAGCCCATTTCTAAACCTAAAGTTTCATATTTTTTAAACTGATCAGGAGTAATAAATTGCTTAACTGGCAAGTGTTTTTTACTTGGTTGTAAATACTGACCAATAGTAATAATGTCTAACCCAACACTACGCAAATCTTTCATTGTTTGGATAACTTCTTCTTCAGTTTCACCTAAACCTAGCATAATTCCAGATTTAGTGCGCATACCATTATCTTTCAAATATTTTAAAACAGCTAAGCTTCTATCATATTTAGCCTGAATACGAACTTCACGAGTTAATCTACGAACAGTTTCCATATTGTGAGAAACTACTTCAGGTGCTACCTCTATAATTCTATCAAGTAATTTTTCATTTCCTTGAAAATCTGGTATTAAAGTTTCTAAAGTAGTATTAGGATTTGCTCTTCTAACAGCATTTACGGTTTCAGCCCAAATGATAGATCCACCATCTTTTAAGTCATCTCTATCTACTGAAGTTAATACAGCATGTTTAATACTCATTAATTTAATTGAGCGAGCAACTTTTTCAGGCTCGTCCCATTCAACAGTTTCTGGTCTACCGGTTTTTACACCACAAAAACCACAAGAACGAGTACAAATATTTCCTAAAATCATAAAAGTAGCAGTTCCTTCTCCCCAACATTCTCCCATATTAGGACAGCTACCACTAGTACAAATAGTATTTAACTTGTATTTATCTACTAAACCTCTAAGTTCTGTATATTTTTTACCAACAGGTAACTTTACGCGTAACCATTTTGGCTTTTTTGTTCTTTCAGGTAGTACTACAGATTTATTTTCCATTTTATAAAAAAATTGAACTGCAAATTTACAATTTTTATTGTTGATAAAGATCTTTAATGGAATCTATCAAGCTAATTTTTTTTAAACTAAATTCTTTTTTTAATTGACTAATAGTACCAATTCCAATATAACAAGGAGGTAATATTTCTGTTACTTCTTTCTTTCCATTATCATTATGAGATATTACTACGTTTTCAATCGAAATTAAACTCCTAGTTTCAGATTCTAAGCAATAAATGTAAATTCTAGAATAACGATTTGCACTTCCATATTTTAAAGAGTTTATAGTGTCAAGTATATTATTATTAAAATGTTCTATGAAGTCCTTTTTTAAATGTATTTGCTCGAAATCTTTATCGATATAAAGCTTTTTATACCATTTATTGGTTGATTCTGAAAAAGGTTCAATACTTATGTTTTTGTATCCAGAATATGCCATAAGTATAATTATTGTAGCTTCTAGAATCCATATTATGGATAGTGAGAAATTTTTAATGAGAAAACCAAAAAGTTCCCAACTTCCTATTTTATTAAGGGTTATTATGTTCTCTATTAGTAAATCTGGTCTTATTAAAATTTGAATAAAAAATTTAGTGTCGATTACTAATTTTACTTCTTCTACGGATATTATATAGAAATAACTTACCCATTGAAAATACACTCCTAAAAAAGCTAAGATTAAAGTTATTATTATAGATTTTTTTCGATTCCTTATTTTAAATACTCTATTAAGTAAATAACTAATTTGAGAAATTGAATAGCCAAATACTAAACCTAGTATAAAATTAAAATAAATTAAAGGCATAAAGGTTACAATTAAGCTATAAAAATAACTAGCAAAAAGTGTGATAAATATTCCAAAAATAAGGACTAATGATAAATTTGTTATAGGGGCTTTACCAGACTCATTATAAAGAGAAAGTTCGGTGAATTTCATATTAATTTTTATCACAAATTTAATAAAAACCAAATACTAAATGCGATTAAAAATACAATACCAGTAATACTTAAAATACGTAAGCCTAAACCAGGTCTATGCTTTTCAGGAGTATGTTCACCGGTAATTAATATATAATTTAAAATAGCGTAGAATGGAGCTGTTAAGAAAGATAATACCGTAGCTATTTTAACCAAAAATCCCATGTCAGATAAAAAATATTTTAGAATAAGAAAAGTACCAATAGCTAAAAATAACATCCAGAACCAATAAGAAGCCTTTGTTTTTTTATTAAAAATTAAAGTGGAAGTTTTACTCATGGCTCTAGGTGAAGCATCCAATGTAGTTAATGTAGTACTGAACATGGTTGTAAAAGCAGCTATACCAATGAATAAGTAAGAAAAATCACCTAAGTTTTTTGTGTATAAATTAATTAGTTGAGAGGCAAATACAGTTCCTTTACTAGAAAAAGATTCACCAGACCTATACATAACCAATGCTCCTAACATTACAAAACAAACACCTAAAAAGAAGGTTCCAATGTATCCAACATTGAAATCGAAAATAGCATGTTTAGGTTTTATTTTTTCGAAAGTAGTTTTACTTTTTTCAACCGACCATATTGAATGCCAAATAGAAATATCTAAAGGAGCAGGCATCCAGCCTAAAAAGGCTATTAAAAAAGTTATTTGAGCAGTACCACTAGGTACTATTTGTTGAAAACTAAATCCTTTTTGAGTGCTAAATAAAGCAATGTTTACAGCTAAAATAGTACTTATAGTTAATGTTAGTATAATGTATTTCATTAAATTATCTAGTAATTTATACTTTCCAATTCCTAAAATAATTACACTAATAAACATTATTATAATTGACCATATTACTAAATCATTGGTAAAACCAAAGATGTTAGAAGCTAAGCTTGCAGTTACAATTGTTACCGCAGCTTGAATAGTAAACATAGTGGCAAAATTTAAAATATAATAGCTAACTAAAACATATTTGCCAAGTTTTTTATAACCATCTAACAAAGTTTCGCCAGTAGCCGAAGCGTAACGAGGTCCAAATTGAAAAAAAGGATATTTAAAAATATTAACGATTAGTAAAGCCCAAAGTAAACCAAAACCGAAATCGGCACCAGCTCTTGTAGATTGTACCAAGTGAGAAACTCCTATTGCAGCACCAGCAAATAACAAACCAGGACCAAGTAAATTTAAAAAAGACTTTTTCATAAAGGGAAATGAAAGAAAATGTTAAATTAATTGATACTGTATAATAAATTATACAATTCTTTAGTTTTTTAATTGCTAAAGTTGGGGCAATTTAAGATTTCTTTATTATTTCTGCTAATAATTTTTTAGCTCTCAATAATTTAACCTTTACATTATTCATCGGTTCCCCTATTTTTTCTGAGATTTCTTTATAGCTTAACTCTTGAAAAAAACGTAAATTAATTATTTCTTGGTATTTCGGTTTTAGCTTTTTTATATCCTTTAAAAGTTTAGCTAAATTTTGTTCTGTAATAATTTTATCTTCAGGAGAAGGAGCATCATCGACTACCTGAAAAGCAGCTTCTTCTTGTTCTTTAGAAGTGTCAATTGAAATCGTAGACTTTTTTTTACGTAGAAAATCAATATGTACATTCTTAGAAATAGTAATTAACCAAGTTTTGAATTGATATTCTTCGTTAAAGGTGTCTATTTTATCAAAAGCTTTAGAAAAAGTTTGAATAGTAATATCTTCAGCATCATTATCATTTTTAATTTTTGATAATTGATAGTTGTATACATTTCCCCAGAAAGTGTCTAATAGGAAATTAAAAGAAATTTGGTTTCCTTTCTTAGCAAGCTGAATGTGGTGAAGAACTTTTTCTTTATTTACTTCCAATGTGTAGGTTTAGAAATTGTATTTGTTATAAATATAATGATTTGTAATGATACTAAACAAATGTCAAGTATGGGCAATAAGAAAAGGATTTTTTTATCGTGAAGTTTAAAAGCTGATTTTCCAATAACTAAAAACTGTATGAAATAGTAGAATAAAACAATAGGTAGAGTTATTTTCCATTTTAAGATAAGTACATAAACAGCTAAAGGGAAAAAAATAATTTTCGTAAACTTGAAAAGGTTTAAGAAAAAACGATGTTTAAACTTATACAAAGGAAATATAATAGATAATTTCCTTTTTTGTGTAAACCAATCTTTAAAAGAAATATAAGAATTAGAAGTTACACGACTATTTTCAGCTATAGAAATAGCTGTGTTTTTATTATTGGCAGCATCTTTTATAAATAAATCATCTTCACCTATAAAACTATCCATGTGTTTAATGAAACCATTTACTTTAAAAAACTCACTTTTAGTATATCCTAAGTTTTTAATATTAGCGCTAAAAGGACTTCCAAATTTAGCAAAAGAGAAAGATAAAATATGGTTAAAAATATTATCGAATCTAATAAGTAGGTTTGAGAAAGATAATTTTTTAGATTTTATTTTTTGATAGCCTAAAATAATTGATTTTTCTTGAGAGAAATTAGAACTCATTTCCTTAATCCAATAGGCTGAATCAGGTTTGCAAGAAATGTCTGTAAATAATAAATGTTCATGAGTTGCAGCTTTTATACCTAGGGTTAAAGCGTATTTACGATTTCCCCAAAAAGCTTCAGTATTTACAACATTTACAATTTTGATATTAGAATATTCCTCTTGAAGATTTTCCATAACATCAAGTGTATCATCAGAAGAAGCATTGTTTATTAAAACAATTTCAAAATCAGTATAATTTTGTTTAGAAAACTCTTGAATATAATCTGCTAACTCATTTGCTTTATTTTTAATACAAATGATAACTGAGATAGGAATATTTTTAGAGATTGCTTTTTTTTCTTTTTTAAAAGCAAAAACGGAAAAACTTAAAAAATAAATTATTTGTATAATCGTAACTGCTACAAAAATGTAGAAAACTACAGTAAAGATCATATAAATAAAATAAATTTAGTTTGCGTGTTGTGGTTCACTGCAAGAATCGAACTGGTCTGGTGTTTTACCGCAAAAACCACAAGATTCACCACTTTGATTTAAAACAGGATTTTGGCTAGCACAAGTTCCAGCAAATTCACCATCTTTTTTAGCCCAAATTTTAATAGCAATTCCTGCAAATGCAAGCGCTAATAATCCAATTGTTACGAAAACTAATTTCATTTCTTGAAAAATTTTAGTGAGGCAAAGATACAAACTTCCTAGATTATATAAATGGATTATTGTGTAGTTTGTAATGTTGTGACTTTTATTTTTTTAAGTGTCCTAATTAATAATCAATTAATTTATTATATAATCATATGAAAAAATATTTTGCTGAATTTTTCGGAACATTTTGGTTAGTTTTTGGAGGTTGTGGTAGTGCAATTTTTGCTGCAAATTTTCCAGATTTAGGGATAGGGTTTTTAGGAGTAGCACTAGCTTTTGGTTTAACAGTTTTAACCATGGCTTATGCAGTTGGACATATTTCTGGAGGACATTTTAATCCGGCAGTATCATTGGGTTTATGGGCTGGAGGAAAATTTTCTTCAAAAGAATTAGTTCCTTATATAGCCTCTCAATTATTGGGCGCTATTTTAGCGGCTAGTTTTTTATTTTTAATAGTTTCTAATAAAGAAGGTTTTGAGTCAATAGGAAGTTTTGCTGCCAATGGCTATGGTACATTATCTCCTGGTGGTTATAATTTAATAGCTGCTTTTGTAGCTGAGTTTGTATTAACAATGTTTTTCTTGTTAATTATTTTAGGAAGTACTAGTGAGAAAGCTCCAAAAGGTTTTGCTCCTATAGCTATTGGTTTAGGTCTTACTTTAATTCATTTAATAAGTATTCCGATAACAAATACATCGGTAAATCCAGCACGTTCTATGAGTCAAGCATTGTTTGTTGGAGGAGAATATTTAATTCAATCTTGGTTATTTTGGATAGCTCCAGTTGGAGGAGCAATTGTAGCAGGAGTTATTTATAAGAACTTGATAAATAAAGAATAATATTACTTTTATTGAAGGTTTAAAATAGACATCATAATTATGATGTCTATTTTTTTTGAAAAAAAATTAATTCATTTTAAACTTTTTGAGTTTTTGAAGGTCTTAGAAGAAATGAGTATCTTGTATAAACTAAAAACCCCATTAAAATGAATTTAAATCAACTAGTTAAAGCATTATTAGGATTATTAGTAGTAACGAGTGTATTATATGCATGTAGTTCAAGTGACGATGTAAGTGATAATGGTGATGGAAGTAATCCTTCAGGAACAACATATGATATTACACCTATCTTATCCAAATTTGATGGAGTTTCTGGAGTAACATATGCTATCAATGGAAATGTAGTAACTTTTACAACAAATAATTTACCTAATCATAAAAGTCCATATTGGGGAGTAGGAAATGCAAATTATGAAGCATATAATGGAACCAACCCAAATTGGAACCAAAACCCTAATACAATAGCTTCTCAGAATATAACATTTCAAATTCCGTTAAATCCATCAGAAGCATCTACCAAAACGAATACTTCTCTTGGGCCAATGGGATTAGCTATAAATGGAGTTGCGTTTTATAATCAGTATGCAGGGCCTAATAATCAACCATTAACCAATGAGATAAATTCTTTTGATCAGTATTTAGGACATCCGCAAAATTCAGGTCAATATCATTATCACCAAGAACCATTATTTCTTACAGCTCAAAATGGAAAAAGTGCATTTTTAGGATTATTAGCTGATGGTTTTCCAGTATATGGTCCTGAGGAAAATGGAACAACAATTACAAGTGCTGATTTAGATATTTACCATGGACATACTTCAGCAACTGTGGATTTTCCAAATGGAATCTATCACTATCATATTACTGCTGATGACCCGTATATTAATGGAAATGCATTTTATGGTACACCTGGAAATATTTCACAATAATTGAAGAAGTTATTTTTTATATGGCTATGTGTTAGTTTTTTTTCTTGTGTAGAAAAGCCAGAGAAAATTGCACTAAAAATTCAATATCCTAATAATAACATAGAATTGAAAAATGGAGTCCTTTTTTATAAAGGAGTTCCATTTTCGGGCACTATGATTTCTTATAATGAAGTAAATAAAACAAATGATTCAGCTCAATATTTGAACGGAAAAAAAGAAGGAGAAGAGTTGAAAAAATATTTAAATGGGAGTATAGCTGAGCAACGATTTTATAAAAAAGGATTAAAGTCTGGAATTCATAAAGCTTGGTGGGA
Organism: uncultured Tenacibaculum sp.; assembly: GCF_947499065.1. Classification (GTDB taxonomy): domain Bacteria; phylum Bacteroidota; class Bacteroidia; order Flavobacteriales; family Flavobacteriaceae; genus Polaribacter. Next base: position 241,979 of record NZ_CANMMT010000004.1, read on the forward strand.
GAATGGAAATCAAAAATTTATTTATTACTTCAATACTAAAGGAGAGTATGATGGTAGTGTTAAAATTTGGTATAAGAACGGACAGATATATAAAGATTTTAATTACAAAGAAGGTGAGGAGAATGGAAGTCAAAAGATGTGGCAAGGTGATGGAAAGTTAAGAGCAAATTTTGTTACCAAAAATGGTGAAAGATTTGGGTTAATAGGATTAAAAAAATGTTATTCAGTAAATGTTAAAGATGAGTCATTCAAATAAAATTATAGGTAGTATAGGTCAAAGTAGAATAATCTATTTTTTAATGCTTCTTTTTTTTAGTTTAACAGCTTGTAAAACTGAAAAAAAGATAAATAAAGAAGTTACACTACCATTTTTTAATTCGGCAGAATTTACACCAGAATGGATTTCAGAAGACTCATCCAAATATGATAAAATACATACTATACCAGATTTTAATTTGGTAAATCAAGACGGAAAGGGAATCAGCCGTAATTTGTATAAGGGGAAAATTTATGTAGCAGATTTCTTTTTCGTGTCTTGTCCTGGAATTTGTCCTATTCTTGAAAAGAATATGAGTAAGCTTCAAGAAAAATTTAAAGATGATAAGGATGTACTTCTATTATCACATACTGTAATGCCAGTAAAAGACTCTGTACCTGTATTAAAAAAATATGCATTAGATAATGATATAAATTCAGATAAATGGAATTTAGTAACTGGCGATAAAGAGCAAATTTATAACCTAGCAAGAAAAGCATATTTTGCTGATGAAGACTTTGCAAAAACACAAGATGAAAACGCTTTTATTCACACAGAAAACTTTGTACTGATAGATAAAAAAGGACGTATTAGAGGTGTTTATAACGGTACTTTAGGCTTAGATACAGAAAGACTAATTCGTCATATAGAAATCTTAAAAAAAGAAGGTTAAATAACGTTTACTTCAATTTCTAATTCAATAGAAAACTTATTCTCAATGGTCTTTTGAATCTTTTGAGCTAACTCATAAATTTCTTTACCTGTAGCATTTCCGTAGTTGACTAAAACCAAAGCTTGTTTTTCATGTACCCCATAATCACCAAAACGTTTTCCTTTAAAACCACTTTGTTCTATTAACCAACCTGCAGGGACTTTAACTTCTTCTTCAGAAATTGGATAACTAGGAATGTTAGGAAAATCTTTTTGTAGTTCTTGAAAAAGCGTTGTTGAAATAACAGGGTTTTTAAAAAAACTACCACTATTTCCAATTTCTTTAGGGTCTGGTAATTTACTTTGTCTAATAGCAATTACTGCATCTGAAACGTCTTTAATAGTCGGACTAGTAATATTTTTTGAAGCTAATTCAGTTTCAATAGCTCCATAAGAAGTGTTTAGCTGGTGTTCGTTTTTAGTAAGTAAAAAACTCACAGAAGTTATAATGTATTTACCTTTGGCTTCGTTTTTAAAAATAGAATTTCTATAACCAAACTTACATTCAGAATTTGAAAATTCTACTAATTTTCCTGTTTCAATGTCTATAGCTTGAACACGGGTAATAGTATCTTTTACTTCAACACCATAAGCACCTATATTTTGAATAGGACAAGTACCAACATTACCAGGTATCAAAGATAAGTTTTCTAATCCGCCATAGTCTTGTGAAACACACCAAAGGACAAAATCATGCCAGTTTTCACCAGCATTTACAGTTAGATAAACATCATTATCATTTTCTCTATCTATAGAAATACCTTTTAAATTGAGATGAACTACTAGTTTCTCGATTTCTTTAGTTAATAGCATGTTACTACCACCACTAATTAGAAATAAATCTTGTTCTTCTTTTAAAAGTTGTTGTAAACTATAGAGAGAATCAATAGAAACAAAACGTTTGGCATTAACATCAATGCCAAACGTATTGTACTTTTTTAATGATATATTTTCTTGAATATCCAATGTTATTTATTGTATTGTTCTAAAGCAATTTTTAGAATTTCAACTGAACGTTTTAAATCAGTTTTGTTTAAAACATATGCAATACGAACTTGATTTTTACCTTCTCCTTTAGTAGAGTAAAAACCACTAGCAGGTGCAACCATAATAGTTTCGTTATTGTGATTGAATTTTTCTAAAATCCATTGAGCAAAATCATCAGCATTTTCAACTGGTAATTCAGCAACACAATAAAAAGCACCTTTAGGGTTTGCTACTTTAACACCTTCAATTTTTTGTAGTTCAGAGATTAGAGTATTTCTACGATCTTCATACTCTTCAATAACTTCATCAAAGTAACTTTGAGGAGTGTCTAAAGCAGCTTCACTAGCTAATAAAGCGTAAGTAGGAGGACTTAAACGAGCTTGTGCAAACTTAATAGCGGTATTAATAAATTCTTCATTTTTAGAAACAATACAACCAATTCTAGCTCCACACATACTATAGCGTTTAGAAACAGAATCTATCATGATAGCATTTTGCTCTAAACCTTCTAAAGTCATTACTGAATTGTGTTTTTCACCATCATAAGTAAACTCACGGTAAACTTCATCAGCAATTAAAAATAAATCGTGTTTTAAAACGATTTGTTTCAACTTTTCAATTTCTTCTTCACTATATAAGTATCCAGTTGGATTTCCTGGGTTACAAATTAAAATAGCTTTAGTTTTTGAAGTAATAAGCTTTTCAAAATCTTCAATTGCAGGTAAAGCAAAGTTATCTTCAATTTTAGAAATTACTGGAACTACTTTTACTCCAGATGCAGTTGAAAAACCATTGTAGTTAGCATAAAAAGGTTCAGGAATAATAATTTCATCACCTGGGTCAGTAATACTACCAATAGTAAATAATAAAGCTTCGGAACCACCTGTTGTAGCAATAATGTTATTAGCATTTACATGAATATCATTTTTAGCGTAATAATTAGCTAATTTTGTTCTGTATTCTTCAGAACCTTCAGAACGGGCATAAGATAATACCTCAATAGCGTTGTTTTTAACAGCGTCAAGTGCAACTTGAGGAGTTTTAATATCTGGTTGACCAATGTTTAAGTGATAAACTTTAGTTCCGTTCTTTTTAGCAGCTTCAGCATAAGGCACCAATTTACGAATTGGCGATTGTGGCATAGAATTTCCTTTTATAGAAATAGATGGCATTGTAAATAGAATTAGTTATTTGTTTGGCAAATTTGCAAAATATATTTGATAAAATTAACTTGTTTTTTATGAAAATGAGTGGTTAAAAAAATCTTAAAAAAATGAAAATATAAAATGAAGGTTGTATATTTAAAATTATACCTTAAAACTTTCCCTTTTGAAAAAACGATTACTTTACTTTATTAGTTTCTTTTTATGTGTCACAATTTATTCTCAAGAAAAATTTCGTTTCTTCGGTAAGAATGATGATAAACAGGAACTAAGGTTTGAATTGATTAATAATTTAATTGTAATTCCATTAGAAATAAATGGTAATAAATTATCTTTTATACTAGACACAGGAGTGAATAAAACAATTTTATTCAACCTGTCAAAAAACGATAGTATAGGATTAAATAATGTCAAAAAAGTTTTCATAAGAGGATTAGGAGATGGAGAGCCTATTGAAGCATTATTGTCAAGAGGTAATAAATTTAGAATAAAAAACATAGTAGGTTTAAATCAAGAAATTTATGTTATTTTAAAAGACGCCTTTAATTTGTCAGCCAAAATGGGGGTTACCATACATGGAATAATAGGATATAATTTATTAAAAGATGTTATAGTTAAAATAAATTATAATACTAAACGAATTGTTTTTTATAACCCAGAAAAATATAAAGAGTCTAAATGTAGAAAGTGTGAAGTTTTTCCTTTACAGTTATACAGAAATAAACCTTATATAGATATAAAAGCTAGAATAGATACGGTAAATAATATTGAAACTCCTTTAAAAGTATTGGTTGATTCAGGAGGAAGTGATGCAATGTGGTTGTTTGAAGATACTAAAGATATTATAAAAACACCTATAAAAAATTTTAGAGATATTTTAGGTGAAGGTATAAGTGGTACTATTTATGGTAATAGAAGTAAAATACCTCATGTATCATTAGGTAGGTTTAAGCTAAAAGAACCTACAGTATCCTTTTTAGATTCAACATCAACATTTAATGCACGTCAATTTAGAGAAAGAAATGGTAGTATAGGAGGTAGTATTTTAAGGAGGTTTAAGGTATGGATTGATTATCCGAATAAAAAGATGACCTTAAAAAAGAATTCATCTTTAAAAGCTGGTTTTTTTTATAACATGAGTGGTTTACATGTCGTTTTTGAGGGTAAAGAGTTGGTTAAAGAAAGAGAAGTGAGAAAAATAGTGGATACATATAGTGAAGGGAATCGATTGGCAAATAATGATATAATTTCTTTTGTTAATACGTATCAATATAGGTTTAAACCAAAATATAAAATAGACAAGGTTGTCAAAGGGTCTCCGGGAGATAGAGCTGGAATTAAAGTAGGAGATAGGATTGAGGAAATAAATAACCAGAAAGCTTATGGGTTTACTTTGGAAGAAATAGTTGAAATGTTTTATAAAAAACCAAACAAAAAGATAAGGATAAAAGTAAAAAGAGGAGATGTCGATTTGAGGTTTGAGTTTAGATTAGAAAAAAGGATATAAAAAAAACATCACCAAAATTGGTGATGTTTTTTTTATATGTAGTGTGAAATTAATTATTCACTATCATTCATCATACTTTTTTCTTTAGCTGGAGCAGCTTTTTTAGAAACAAATCCTTTTATTTTAAGCATTGTTCTAGATTTCTTAGCGTTAGAAATTACAGTAATAGCTTTAGAAAAACCACCTGGTCTGTTAGTATCGTAAGAAACTTCAATCTGTCCTTTTTGTCCTGGCATAATTGGAGCTTCAGGTTTTTTAGGAACTGTACATCCACAAGTAGACTTGATATCTTTAATAATTAAAGGTGCATCACCAACATTAGTAAATTCAAATGTACGTTTTCCTTCAGATCCAATAGCTACTTTACCGTAGTTAATAGTTTCAGTTTCAAATTTAAATTCTTGAGCGTTTACTGTTAACGTAATAAAACAAACAGCTAGGAATGATAAAATTGTTTTCATAATTTAGAAATTAATTAAGGGGTTTAATTTAAACCGTTACAAATTTAGTATTATTTTTTTAGTTCCAAAAAAACAACATCTTATTTTCTGTACCTCAGAGATAGTTGTATTTTTGCTTTCGAAATTTCAAAAATAATGCCAAAGATTAAGTCTTAGACAATAATTGGTTATAAAGATATAAAAATATATGAATATTCCATCAAAATATAATTCAAAAGAGGTAGAAGGAAAGTGGTACGATTACTGGATGAAACACAATTATTTTCATTCTGAAGTAGATGAAAGAGAACCATATACAATTGTAATACCACCACCGAATGTAACAGGAGTATTGCATATGGGACATATGTTGAATAACACTATTCAAGATGTGTTAATTCGTCGCGCACGTTTACAAGGTAAAAATGCATGTTGGGTTCCTGGAACAGATCACGCATCTATAGCAACTGAAGCAAAAGTAGTAGCGAAGTTAAAAGAGCAAGGAATTGATAAAAACGATTTAACTAGAGAAGAGTTTTTAGCACATGCTTGGGAATGGAAACACGAGTATGGAGGAATAATTTTAGAGCAATTAAAAAAATTAGGAGCTTCTTGCGATTGGGAGCGTACTGCTTTTACTATGGATCCAGCGTTGTCTGAATCAGTTATTAAAGTATTTGTTGATTTATATAATAAAGGATTAATTTACCGTGGATACAGAATGGTAAACTGGGATCCTGAAGCAAAAACAACTTTATCTGATGAAGAAGTAATTCATGTAGAAAAGCAAGGAAACCTTTATTATTTAGAATATAAAATAGAAGGTTCTGAGGATACACTAACTATTGCAACCACACGTCCTGAAACTATTTTTGGAGATACTGCAATTTGTATCAATCCAAATGATGAACGTTTTACACACTTAAAAGGTAAGAAAGCAATTGTACCTATTTGTAATAGAGTAATTCCTATTATAGAAGATGAATATGTTGATGTTGAGTTTGGTACTGGATGTTTAAAAGTAACTCCAGCACATGACGAGAATGATAAGGTCCTAGGAGATAAACATCAATTAGAAGTTGTAGATATTTTTAATGAAGATGCATCCTTAAACTCATTTGGTTTACATTATGAAGGGAAAGACCGTTTTGTAGTTCGTAAAGAAATAGCAAAAGAGTTAGAAGAAAAAGGAATATTAGTAAAAACTGAGGTTCACACAAATAAAGTAGGAACTTCAGAAAGAACTAAAGCTGTTATTGAACCAAGATTATCAGATCAATGGTTCTTAAAAATGGAAGAGTTGGTTAAACCAGCTATCGATGCAGTTTTAGGAGAAGATAGTGAGGTTAAGTTATATCCAAAAAAGTTTGAGAATACATACCGCCACTGGATGGAAAATATTCGTGATTGGAATATTTCACGTCAATTATGGTGGGGACAACAAATTCCTGCATTTTACTACGGAGATGGAAAAGAAGATTTTGTAGTAGCTGAAAATATAGATGCTGCACTTAAATTGGCACAAGAAAAAACAGGTAATAACTCGTTGTCAGAAGCAGATTTACGTCAAGATGAAGATGCATTAGATACTTGGTTCTCTTCTTGGTTATGGCCAATGTCTGTTTTTGATGGAATCCGTAATCCAGAGAATGAGGAAATTAAATATTATTATCCTACAAACGATTTAGTAACTGGGCCAGATATTTTATTTTTCTGGGTAGCACGTATGATTATTGCAGGATACGAATACAAGGATGAGCGTCCATTTGAAAATGTATACTTAACAGGTTTAGTACGTGATAAGCAACGTAGAAAAATGTCTAAATCGTTAGGGAATTCACCAGATGCGTTAAAGTTAATTGACGATTACGGAGCTGATGGAGTTCGTGTAGGATTATTATTAAGTTCTGCAGCAGGAAATGACTTAATGTTTGATGAAGATTTATGTCAACAAGGAAAAGGATTCGCAAATAAAATTTGGAATGCTTTCCGTTTAGTAAAAGGTTGGGAAGTTGATGCTACAATAGAGCAACCAGAAGCTGCAAAAATTGGATTAGAATGGTATAATGCGAAGTTTCAAACAGTACTAGCCGAAATAGAAGATCATTTTTCTAAATATCGTTTATCAGATGCCTTAATGGCAATTTATAAATTAATCATGGACGATTTTTCTTCATGGTTATTAGAAACTGTAAAACCAGGATATCAACAACCAATTGATAAGAAAACATTTGATGCAGTAATTGCTATTTTTGAAGATAACTTAAAGGTATTACATCCGTTTATGCCTTTCTTATCAGAAGAAGTTTGGCAGCACATTACAGAAAGAACACCAGAGGAAGCTTTAATTATTGCTAAATACCCAGAGATTAAAAAGGTAGATACAGCAATTATCAATGAGTTTGAGTTTGCTACAGATGTTGTTTCAGGTATTAGAACAATTAGAAAAGATAAAAATATTTCGTTTAAAGAAGCAGTAGAGTTATTTGTAGTAAATAACGAGAATGTTGGTAATGATTTTGATGTAGTTATTCAAAAGTTAACAAATGCTTCAGTAATTAACTATGTGTCAGAAAAGGTAGAAGGAGCTTCGTTTAGAGTAAAGTCTAATGAATATTTTGTTCCTATTTCTGTTGAAAATATTGATGTAGAAGCTGAAACAAAGAAATTAAATGCAGAATTAAAAAGAGCAGAAGGTTTCTTATTTGGAATTCAAAAGAAGTTATCAAATGAACGTTTTGTAAGCAATGCACCAGAACAAGTAATTGCATTAGAACGTAAAAAAGAATCGGATACATTAGCTAAGATTGAAACGATTAAATCGAGTTTAGCATCTTTAGCTTAAATAAATGTTAGTATATAATTTAAAGCTCCCTTTTGGGAGCTTTTTTTATATTGAAAAGTGTACTTTTGAAATGAAAAAGAAATAAAATTGCTGAGCCTAACTATGTGGTTTCTTCACGTATTTATTTCTTCTTGATTTATTAAACGTTAAAAAAATAATTATGAAAAAAACAATTTTATTAATCATGTTAGTTGTAGTGAGTTTTAGTGTTAAATCTCAGGACTTAATAAGCGGAGGTGCAAATTCGTGGATTTTCCATACTCCAGATGATAGAACCTCTTTATTAGTTGCACCTAAAACAAATAGTGCATGGGATTGGGCTAAGGCGACACAGTTTTATAGTAACGGAAATGTTTCATTTACAGGTAAAGTGGGGATTGGAACAACGTCTCCTAATGCTAAATTACATGTAGAAGGTGTTATTCAAGCAGGGGATAAAGATTCAACTAAGGGAGGAATATTTTTAGCACAAAAATATGGAGGAAACGATTATATAGGGACATTAAGTTCAAACTATAGTTCTGGAGCGTTAATATTAGGATATGGAGCAGCCGGAATGAAAGATGAAGGGGTAGCAGGGCAGTTAGTATCTACTTTTGATAATTTTTCCGCAAAGAGAAGTGCATTAAGATTAAGTAAAGGAACCTTAGAGTTTTTATCAACACCAAATGCAGTACAAACCACAGTCGGAAATGAGCTAAGTGTAAAATCAAGATTTTATATAGATGAGAATGGTAATGCAGGTATAGGAACATCAAATCCTGGTGCTAAGTTGCAAATTAATGATGCAGGAACTTATGATGTGACAACATTACAATTAAATAATAGAATAAAGTTTAGAGGAGATGGGGTAGTTAGTTGGGGACCAGCAGCAGATTTTGGAGTGTTAAGTTGGGTTGGAGACAAAGCAATAGTGGGAGCTAAGTCAACAAAAAATCTTAGTTTACAAGCAGGTGGTGAAGAGAAGGTTATAGTTAAAACTGACGGTAACGTAGGTATAGGAACATCAACACCAGGAGCAAAACAAGAAATTTATGTAGAAAGTGGTGGTCCTGGAGTTAATGCGTTAAGATTGAATACAGGGTTTACAGGAGGAAATCATGTTGATATTAACCCGTATATTTCAGGGTTTAGTAATGATGGATTGGAAATTTCTTTAGCTGGAACACGAAGATTTGTTATTAATTCTGATGGTAAAGTAGGTATAGGAACTACAACTACAGGGAGTCATAGATTAGCGGTAGAAGGATCAATAGGAGCAAGAGAAATTAAAGTAGAAGCAACAGGTTGGTCAGATTTTGTATTTGAAAAAGAGTATAGTTTACCAACTCTAGATGAAGTAGAAACTCATATTAAAGAAAAAGGGCATCTAAAAGATATTCCTTCAGAAAAGGAAGTGCTTAAAAATGGTATCTATTTAGGAGAAATGGATGCAAAGTTATTGCAGAAAATAGAAGAGTTAACCTTGTATACTATTCAACAAGAAAAGAAAATTAAAGAGCAAGAGGAAAAAATTAAAAAACAAGAAGAGGAATTAAAATCATTAAAAGATTTATCTGATAGGTTGTCTAAGTTAGAAAAGCTATTGAAAAGTAAATAAATAATAATCGGTTTGTAACAAAGAGAGTTCAAAATAAGAACTCTTTTTTTGTTTTTATAATGTACATTTGCATTGAAAAAGAAATAAAATTGCTATGAATGACTACAGAATTGCTTTGCACTTTTTATTTCTTCAATAATTAAAAATAAATTTATAATAATGAAGAAAACAATACTAGGAGTTATGTTATTAATGTTATATGCTAATATTAAAGCACAAAACAATTTGGTAAATACTCGATTTAAGGTTAAAGAGAATACAAGTTCAATTGAATTTGGCCAATGGGATGGCTCTAGAAATAGAATAGAATCGGTAGGGAGAAAACTATTTTTAACCTCTTATACAGGAGGAATTTCTTTTGGAAATAACGGAGCTGAGCAAATAGTGATGAATAATTTAGGGTATTTGGGTATAGGAACTTCAAATCCTGAATATATAATGGATATTGTTAGTGGTGTTGATGATTATAAACAGTTAAGAGTAAAATCACCAGGTTCTCCTTTAATTAAATTATCAGGTTCGTATAATTCAGGGAATGGAGCAGAGTTTTGGCAAAATGGAAAAGGAGACGTGATATTAAATATAAATAGTGTTACAAATGGTTTTTATATTCAGTCTGATGGGAAAATAGGAATGGGAACTATTTCACCAGATTCTAAATTAGCTGTAAATGGAAACATACATACGAAAGAAGTTAAGGTAGATTTAATAGGTTGGTCAGATTTTGTATTTGAAAAAGAGTATAGTTTGCCAACTCTAGATGAAGTAGAAACTTATATTAAAGAAAAAGGGCATCTAAAAGATATTCCTTCAGAAAAGGAAGTGCTTAAAAATGGTATCTATTTAGGAGAAATGGATGCAAAGTTATTACAAAAAATAGAGGAGTTAACCTTGTATGCTATTCAACAAGAAAAGAAAATTAAAGAGCAAGAAAAAGAATTGAAAAAATTAAAAGGATTGTCTGACCGATTAGAAAAGTTAGAAAAATTATTAGAACCAAAAAACTAACATTTTTCTACATTATATAAAAACCACATAGAAATAATTTCTATGTGGTTTTTTAAATTATAATAGAGTCAATGTATTAGTTTCTGTCGATAACATCACCAGAACCAATAGAATTGCTGTCAATTTTAGGATTTCCTTTATAGTAAACACTACCAGAACCTACAACGCTAGCTTTAATTTTAGTGCTTACACTAGTTTGTACACTTCCAGAACCAGCAATACTAGCTTTTAAAGTATTTGCATCTAAACCGTAAGCTTTTACACTACCAGAACCAGCAATAGAACATTTAAAGTTATCTGTTTTACCTTTTAATTTAATGTTTCCAGAACCTCCAATAGAAGCTTTTACAGTATTCGCATCAACATCAGCAGAGATGTTTCCAGAACCACCAATATTAAAAGAAGCATCGTCAGCCTTCATTCTTTTTTGCACTCGTACATTACCAGAACCTCCTAATGAAACAGCTCTAATTCTTTCAAAAGGAACAGTTACTACTAGTTTTCTTGTAGTTCTAATATTTGTGTTTTCCTTAAATTTAATTTTTAATTTACCACCTTTTACCTCAGTTTCTATATGGGGAATTATGTTAGATTCTCCCTCAATCGTTATTTTTCCTTCAGTTCCAGCTACTAAGTTAACATCAAAAGAACCACCAACGCTTACTCTATCAAAAGAGCTAATAGATCTTGTTTTAGTAACTACGTTTCCGTTACCCTTTATTTTTTTAGAATTCCACCAACTTTGTGCATTAATGTTAAGTGAAAGTAAAATTATAAGAGCTGTAATAAGTTGTTTTTTCATTTTATTTATTTTAAAGTTAAAATTGGTTATATTTAAGTTTTATATGCCTCAAAAAATCAATTTATATAGTGTTGCTTATTTTTTAGCATGTTTTGCCTCTTTGTTTTTTATTGACACAGGCAATTCAATTACTGAGATGATTATCAAAATTTTCTCATTAATGTTCTTGTCATTTTTATATTTAAGTTCTTCAAAAAAAATTAATTATTTCTATTTATTAGTTTTAATGAACTCCATAGCATCCGATACATTTTTAATTTTCGATGATGCTTTTATGATGCTTGGTATTTATTTACTACTAGCCAATCGATTTTTGTATATTATTTTATCTAGAAGAGCATTATTTAAAACAAACCCCAAAATGTTATTAATCTATGTAATTCCTAGTTTGCTATTATTTACAACTATTTTTGTGTTGTTAAAACCATATCTTCAAGAAATTTCTATTTCATTCATATTACTAGGTGTCACTTCTGCAATAATAATAGGCTTATCTTTTTTCAATTATTTAAATGAAATGAATAAAAGAAGTAAGTTCTTTTTATTTGGTATTTTACTTATTGTAACCGCAGATGTTTTAATAGCTTTTAATAAATTTCTAGATTATAATATAATTTATGTAATTGTTTATACAACTATGTATTATGTAGCGCGTTACTTAATTTGTGTATCTATGATTGAACGAAAGAAAATTAGTCGTTAAGTTTTAAAGAGACACCTCCGTACCTAGATTTTACATTGATGACTGAATTTGAATTACCATTACCAAAAGTACCTTCGTAATATTTTTTAGTCGTTTTTTTAATGTTTTTAAACATGTCTACTTTGCTTTTAGGATAGTTAAATCCGGCGTAACCTAAATCAATATTAAATTTAAAGTTATTGTCACTGCTAGTCCCTAATTTGATACCGGCATAGCTTCCATGAATTGTAACACTTTCAAACCCTTTCATTATGTTTTGAACTCTAATACTTCCGTAGTCGGTATTAATTTGTAAGCGCTTTTTTAAGTCTCCAATTTTTACAGCAGCATAATCAGTACCACCATTAATGTTGGTAACGCTTCTAGCAGAGATACTTCCGTAATCACTATTGAATTTAAGGTTTTCAGCTTCACCAATTTTTATAGATGAATAATCAGAGCTAACCTTTAAGATTTCAGTTTTTTCAACTCGTAATTTTGAATAATCGGCACTTATAATACCAGATTTTATATAATTGATTTCTGAATTTCCACAGTAGTCTAAACTAATAGAGTTGGTGTTGTTTAAAAGTCTATCAACCTCTATATTACCATAATCGCAGTTTAAATTAGCTTTACCTTCTAAACTTGATAATTCAATATTTCCGTATTTGTTGTTTAAATCAGCATTGTTGCTTATTGGCATTTTTACAAAGTAATTTATCTTGTAGTTGGTGTTATTTTTACCCCACCAAGACCATTTAGATTTGGTGTTTTCAACCTTAGTACGAGCTTCGACTAAGTTTTCTGAAGATTCAAAAAGAACATCAATAGCCTCTAGTTTTTGTTCTACATTACTTAAATCATCACCTTTAACAGTTATTTTTACTTTAATTTCAATACGATTTTCATTCCATGTAGTAACATTTAAATTACCATATTTGTTACTAATGTATAAAGTGGCATTTTTATTTACCGTAAAGTTTTTATTAATGGTTTTGCTTTTTTCGTGTTTCCTATCATTATTTGCTGTTAAAACAGTTGGAATAAGAAAAAATAAGAAAAGTAATTTATATAATTTCATCGTCTTTAAGTTCTAATTTTGCTGGGTTATTTTGTAATTCTAATTGTAATAAAAGTCTCTCTAAAATTTCCAATCTTTGTTGGTAATTGTTAATCAATTTTTGAATAATTTGTCTTTTATTGTCGTTGTTAGAGAGTTCTTTGATTAAATTTTGATATCTATCTTCTAAATCTTCGATTTCATCTAAAGAATTTTCAATAATAGATTCTGTTTCAATGCTTCTATATTGTTCAATTTCTTTTAATTCCTGATTAATTGTTGATACAAAAAAGCTTTGAGCTTCGGCCATTTTAGGGGAAACATCAGCTAAATCATAAACACTTTTTTGTTGGTAGCTACCAAGGTAAAAACCTAAAACCAATATTACAGATGCTGCTATACTCATCCAAAAAAGCGTTGGTTTGTTATTTTTTTTAGATTGCTGAAGTTTTCTTTGAAAACGATCCGAATGCCCCGAATGAGGTTCGAAAATATCGAAATCATTTTCATCAAAAAATTGATGTAATTTATCCTCCATACACTTGTGTTTTATTAGTATTGGCAAGTAAAACTTGCTTTAATTTCTTTTTAGCTCTCGATATTGTTGTACGCACATTTTCATTAGTGTACTTCATTATTTGAGAAATTTCTTCATAATCATATCCTTCAATCAAATTTAAAGTAAGGATAATTCGATAATTACTTTTTAAACTTTGTAAACTATCTAGTACTTGTTTAACATTTAAAGAATTGTAATCTATAGCCGTATCTTCTACTTCATAATTAGAAACTACTTCCATTTTTACTTCATCGTAACGAATATTCTTTTTTAATTGAGTTAAACTTTTATTAATTACAATCTTTTTTAGCCAAGCACCAAAAGTAACTTCACCTTTAAAAGTATGTAACTTTGAAAAAGCAGTTAAAAAAGCTTCTTGAATTAAATCTTCAGCTTCAAACTCATCTTTCAAAATACGATAAGCAGTATTATACATTGCTTTATAATATGCATCGTACACCTGCATTTGAGCAGTGCTATCGTTTTTCTTACAGCGTTCGATTAGTTGGTTGATATGTGTTTTTTTAGACTCCAAAGAAATCATTCTATACTAGAGACAATTTACTTTTTAAATTGTGACAGTTTATTTTAAATAAAAGTAACTTTTTTTTGTAAAACATTTGATTTTATTGGTTAATTTGTTGTTTTTTAATGGTTTATGTGGTGTTTGGTTTTTAGCTTAATTGATAAGGAAGTTCAACAGAAAAAATGAATCAAAATACGTATATTTGGCACAATGATTGACAGTGTTAAAATTATAGAGTGCCCTAGGGACGCAATGCAAGGAATTAAAAGTCACTTTATTCCAACCGAGTTGAAGGCAAAATATATTAATTCATTGTTAAAGGTAGGTTTTGATACAATTGACTTTGGAAGCTTTGTGTCGCCTAAAGCAATTCCTCAAATGAGAGATACAGCGGAGGTTTTATCAATGTTAGATTTGTCTACAACAAGAAGTAAATTATTGGCAATTGTAGCAAACGTTAGAGGAGCAAATGATGCATCACAATTTAAAGAGATTGATTATTTAGGATATCCTTTTTCAATATCTGAAAATTTTCAGATGCGAAATACACATAAGACAATAGAACAGTCAATAGATACGTTAAAGGAAGTATTGGCTATAGCAAATAGGACAAATAAAGAAGTTGTAGCATATTTGTCTATGGGGTTTGGAAACCCTTATGGAGATCCATGGAATGTAGATATAGTAGGAGAGTGGACCGAAAAATTATCTAAATTAGGTGTTAAGATTTTATCATTGTCTGATACAATTGGAAGCTCAACACCAGAAGATATAGATTATTTATTTTCAAATTTAATTCCTAATTATCCACAAATTGAGTTTGGAGCCCATTTACATACAACGCCAACAAAATGGCACGAAAAAGTAGATAGTGCCTTTAAAGCTGGTTGTCGTCGTTTTGACGGTGCAATTAAAGGGTATGGTGGTTGCCCAATGGCAAAAGACGAATTAACAGGTAATATGCCAACAGAAAAGTTATTATCATACTTTACAGCTGAAAAAGTTGAAACAAATATTAAACCAATGAGTTTTGAAAGCGCTTATAATAAAGCGTTAGAAGTTTTTTAATAAATGATGAAAATTAAAATATTAACTCTTTTTTTCTTTTTTTCTACATTCTATCAAGCAAAAACTGATAGAAGAATAGGTGTATGGCATATAAAAAATGGGGTTTTATTAAAAAATAAATCAAGTAAAAACGAATTAGCTAGTTATTATTGGAATGAGTTTAATCGAATTTTTCCTCAAAAATTAACCAAAAAATATATTAAACGTATTGTTTTAATGACTGATGGGATTGATGAAAAAACAGGGGCCTTAGTATCTTTAAACTCTAGAAATGACAAGTGGCAATTGGAAATAGATGTTCAGGATGTAAATCTTAAAACAAATGATAGAAGGAGGCTTCACGAGTCTGTTTATACTATGGTACATGAATTTGGACATTTATTGACTTTAAATAGAACACAGATAAGGCCTACTACAAAAGCAACTCAAGAAGAAGGAGAATTATATTTAACTTTAGAAGGAGAGGCATATAGAAGTAGCTACATTAATAGGTTTGTTAATTTGTTTTGGAAAGGTAGATTGTTAGATAGTTGGGATACTATTCAAAAAAAATATTGTTATACAGAAGCTAATTGTGTAGAGAAATTATACGATTTGTATGATAATAATCGTACAGAGTTTGTTACTGATTATGCTGCTGAAAGCCCAGAAGAAGATATTGTAGAGAGTTGGACAGCTTTTGTACTTAGACCAAAAATTAGAAAGCCTCGTACAATTGCTCATAAAAAAATAAATTTCTTTTATCAATTTCCAGAGTTAGTAGAATACAGAAGGATGATAAGGAAAAACACTCGTAAATACTTACATTACAAGCCTAAAAGGTAATTAATAAAAACATACTTAATGAAACAAATTAAATATTTAATGGTAGCGGCATTAGCTGTTATTACAATTGGTTGCGCTTCAAAAAAAGAAACTGCTAAAACTAAGTTTACAATTTTACAACTAAATGATGTTTATGAAATTGCGCCTATCCAAGGAGGAAAGTATGGAGGAATGGCACGAGTAGAAACGGTACATCAAAACTTATTAAAGGAAGATAAAAATGTAATGCTAGTATTGGCAGGTGATTTTTTAAATCCTTCTTTAATAGGTACAATGAAAGTAGATGGGACTAGAGTAAGAGGAAAACAAATGGTAGAAGTAATGAATGCAATGAATTTTGATTTAGTTGCATTTGGAAATCATGAATTTGACTTGAGTTATAAAAACTTACAAGAAAGACTTAATGAAAGTAAGTTCGATTGGATATCAGCCAATGTTTTGCATAATGTAGATGGAAAGCATGAATATTTTCATAAAATGGTTAATGGAGAAAAAAAGTATTTAAAGGATTCTTTCATTAAAGAATTTAAAAATGAAGATGGAACTCAATTAAAAGTAGGTTTTATTAGTGTTTGCATCCCGTCAAATCCAAGAAGTTATGTGTATTATGGAGATATGTATAAAGAAATAGAACGTTCTTATAATGAGATAAAGGATAAGGTTGATGTGGTAATAGGTTTAACACATGGTTCTTTAGCGCAAGATAAAAAAATAGCTGAAATGTTACCAAATGTACCTTTAATTATGGGAGGTCATGAGCATACAAACAGTTATGATAAAGTTGGAGATGTTATTATAACAAAAGCAGATGCTAATGCTAAAACAGCATATATACATCGTTTTGAATACGACCCAACAACTAAAAAAGTTGAGTTTAAATCTGAATTAAAAGAAATTAATGATCAAATTGTTGCTGATGAAAAAGTAAATGTGATAGTTGATAAATGGCAGAAGATTTTAAATAATAAAATAAAAGAGATTGTTCCTAATCCTTATGAAGTAATTTATAAAACAGAAATACCTTTAGATGCTAGGGAAACACCTATTAGAACAGTACAAACAAATATGGGAGATATCATTACAAAATCAATGAGTTTTGCATATGAAAACGAAGTAGATTGTGCTTTGGTAAACGGGGGCTCTGTTCGTATAGATGATGAGTTAACAGGAGATGTTACAGTTATTGATATTTTCAGAGTATTACCATATGGAGGAGCTGTATTGAAAGTTGATATAAAAGGTAGCTTATTAAAAGAAGTTTTAGATTATGGCTTAAAGGCTGCAGGTACAGGAGCATACTTACAGCGTTACAATGTAAAACAAGTAAAAGGTAAGTGGTTAATAGATGGAAAAGAAATTAAAGATACTAAAGTTTATAAAGTAGCTTTTTCAGATTATTTATTAAGAGGTTTAGATATTCCTATGTTATCAGATAAAAACCCTGGAGTACTTAATATTTATAAGCCAAAAGAATCAGAATTAAGTTTTGATATAAGGAAAGGAGTTATAGAATATTTAAAGACAATATAATCAATCCTTTATTTTAAATTAAAATAAATCTAAATAAAGTTTGGAGATTTACTTTTGTTCTGTAGATTTGCAGAAAATTATCAAAATTAAATCTAAATAAAAATGAAAAGAGTAATTTTTTCAATGTTAGCTGTTTCAGCTATGGTGTTAACATCGTGTTCTGATGATAATTCACCTGCACAAGTTCAGGCTCCAGCTACTTATGCCTTTGTAGGTAAAGATGGGAAGTCAAACGTTAGTTTTACTGGACAGGAAGCACGTTTAAAAATGGCAGGAGAATTAAAATCTGCATTAGGTACTAATACTAAAACAGAAGCTGAATTAGTAAAGATGTTTAAAGATGGTAAAGGATTTGCTGGAACTATTCCATCAAATGGAAAGTCTTTAAATGACAGTGATAAAAAATTAAGATCTACAGTTGCATCAGCAACAAACTCTAATGTAACAGCAGTAGAAGCTGATGCATTAAGAACTAAAATGGATAGCTGGATTACTGATCATGCAACAACTGTTTATAATAACTGGAATACAGATGCAGTTTCAGGAACAGCTGGTAAATTAACTACAGGTTCTAGAACTGTATATGTAAGTGCAAAGGGATTTGAATATAATCAAGCTGTTGCTAAAACATTAATTGGTGCTGTAATGGCTGACCAAATTATAAATAAATATGTGTCGCAAAAATTTATCGATGCAAATAAAGCAGATCACGAAGCTGGAAAGCCTTATAAAGGAGATGCTACTAAAAACTATACTGCTTTGCAACATGGATGGGATGAAGCGTATGGTTATGTTTTTGGTTTAGAAGATACTCCTGCAACTCCAGTAAACTCGTTAAATGACAGAAAAGGGTTTTTAAATTCTTATTTAAAGAGTGTAGATAACGATACTAAATTTAAAGGAATATTTAATGATGTTTATAATGCATTTAAATTAGGTAGAGCTGCTGTAGATGCAAAAGATTATACTTTAGCAGGGAAACAAGCAGAAGTTATTAGAAAGTCAATTTCTAAAGTAATAGGTGTAATGGCAGCTCACTATTTATTAAATGGTAAAGGAGCTAAGGATGCAAATAAATTACATGCTTTATCAGAAGCTTACGGATTTGTATTATCATTACGCTATGCTGAAATTAATGGAAGTCAAGTAAAAGCTTCACAAATAGCTAATTCTATTGCTGCATTAGAAGCTAATAATGGATTATGGTCTGTTACAGATGCTCAATTAGATCAAATAGCAGGTGCTTTAGCTGGATATTTTAATTTTAGTGTTGCAGATGCTGTAAATTTAAAAGACTAAGTATACGAGAAGCTTAAATGCTAAAAAAAATAAAATAGCTATGTGAAAACATAGCTATTTTTGTTACTTTTGCTTTTTATTTAGATTAATAAAAAATTAACAATTCATTAAAAAAATGAAAAAAATAATATATTCATGTTTAGTTTTATTTATTATCGCTTGTAGTTCAAGTAGTAATGGTGATGTAAACGTAAATCCAGATAATTTTAATAGGAAAGAGATGCTTACTTTTTGGGCAGATCAAATGATTATTCCTTCTTATCAAGATTTTGAAACAAAAACTAATTTATTAAAAGATGCTGTAAATACATTCGTAAATGATGTTACAGAAGCAAATTTAACAGCTGCTAGAAATGCTTGGAAAAATGCATATGTATCTTGGCAAAAAGTATCTTTATTTCAAGTAGGGAAAGCACAAGAAGTAAATATGGTAGGAAGTATGAATACTATTCCTGTTAGTGTAACTCAATTAAATTCATACGCAACTTCTGGAACATATAATTTAGAGTCTCCAAACTTATTAGCCGTGCAAGGTTTTCCTGCACTAGACTATTTATTAAATGGACAGGGGACTGATGCAGAAACTGTTACTTTTTATGCTACAGCTACAAATGCTGGAAAGTATAAGACATATTTAAACGATGTTGCTATTAGAGTACATACATTAACTAAGTCAGTGTATGACGATTGGAAAGGTAGTTATAGACAAACATTCATTGATAGTGATGGTTACTCAATTTCTAGTAGTGTAGATAAGTTAGTAAACTTCTATGTAATTCCTTTCTATGAAAAGCAGTTAAGAGATCCTAAAATAGCAAATCCATCTGGAGCTAAGACGGGAATACCTGATGTAAAGCTAGTAGAGGCATATTATAAAAAAGATATTTCAAAAGAGTTATTTACTACAGCTCTAACAGCTACTAAAAACTTTTTTAAAGGAGTTGGTTATAATGGAAATACAGGAAAAAGTTTACAACAATATTTGGAGTTTTTAAAAAGGAAAGACTTAGCAGATTTAATTAATACAAAATTTGATGATATAGAACAAAAAGCTACTGCATTAGATAATGATTTTGCAAGTCAAATTCAAAGTAACAAAATTGTATTTTTAAGTACATACGATTCTTTGCAGTCGTTATTAAAAAGTTTTAAACCAGATATGATGAGTGCGATGAGTATTAAAAATACTTCTACCGACGCTGATAATGATTAAAACTGTAAAAAAATATTTACAAAAAAATACGGAAGCTGCTCCACTTGCAGTGTTTCGTATTTTTTTTGGTTTTATGATGTTCTGTAGCCTTGTTAGATTTTGGTTAAAAGGATGGATTGATGAGTTATATATTAAACCAAAATATTCTTTTTCATTTTATGGCTTTGAATGGATAAAACCTTTGGGGAATTATACATACATTCTATTTATTATTTGTGCTATTGCAGCAGTATTTGTTATGCTAGGGTATAAATTTAGAATAGCTATAGTAACTTTTTTCTTAAGTTTTACTTATATAGAGTTAATGGATAAAAGTTATTATTTAAACCACTATTATTTTGTGAGTTTAATAGCTTTTATTTTAATTTTTTTACCAGCAAATGCATATTTTTCTATTGATGCAAAGAAAAACAAAGAGCTTTCTTTTCAAAAAGTTCCTAATTGGACTATTGATAGTATAAAGTTAATGCTAGGTATCGTATATTTTTATGCAGGATTAGCCAAATTAAATTCAGATTGGTTGTTTAGATCTTCTCCTTTAAATATTTGGTTGCCAGTACAAAACGACTTACCAATTGTAGGTTCTTTAATGCCTAAAGTGTGGTTTCATTTTGCAATGAGTTGGGCAGGAGCTATATACGATTTAACTATACCTTTTTTATTACTATATAAGAGAACAAGAATCTATGCTTTTATTATGGTAGTGGTATTTCATGTGTTTACAAGAATATTGTTTTCAATAGGAATGTTTCCTTACATAATGATTGTGTCTACAATTATCTTTTTTGATGCGAAACTACATCATCGAATACTGGAGGTCGTAGCATCTATATTTAGAATATCTAAGAAATATTTTGATCAGAATAAGACGCTCTTTAATGTAAAGAAACAAAAAGCTATTGTAAGAATACTAACTGTGTTTTTTATTTTTCAGTTACTGTTCCCTTTTCGATATTTATTATACCCTGGAGAATTGTTCTGGACAGAAGAAGGATATCGTTTTTCATGGAGAGTCATGTTGATAGAAAAAGCAGGATATGCAGAATTTAAAATAATAGATAAAGAAACGAATAAGCAACTTTATGTTACAAATAGTGATTTTTTATCTACAATACAAGAAAAACAGATGAGCTTTCAACCTGATTTTATATTAGAGTTTGCTCATTTTTTAGGTGACACGTACAAAGAAAGAGGCATGAAAAACCCTCAAGTATATGTAGATAGTTATGTAACACTTAATGGACGCCTAAGCACACAATTTATAGATCCAACTGTGGATTTATATCAACAAAAAGAAAGTTTTAAACATAAAAATTGGATTACACCATTTAATCATGAAATTAAAATTAAAGGATTATAGCATCGTTTTTGTATTACTTTTATCAATACAAAGTATTGTGGCTCAATATACTATATCAGGAAAGGTTTCTGATGAAAAAGGGAACCCAATAGCAGATGTTGAAATTTTTAATGCTTCTGGAGGAACTTTAGGGAAAACCGATACTGATGGAAAGTATGAAACAAAACAGCTAAAACCTGGGAGTTATAAAGTAGTATATTTTTCGTATAATTTTGAAATAAAGGAAAAGCTAATCGTTTTATCTAATAAGAATGTAATAGCAAACATTAGTCTTTTAAGATTAGATGAAGAACTTTCAGAAGTAGTCATAACTCAAAGAAGAAGGAGAGTTTTTGGTTTAAAAAGATTAAAAGAGGTAGAAGGAACAGCTATTTACGCCGGAAAAAAAACAGAAGTAGTATTGTTAGAAGAAACTGTAGGTAATAAAGCAGCAAATAATGCGCGCCAAATATATAGTCAAGTAGTAGGACTTAATATTTATGAAAACGATGATGCTGGATTACAATTAAATATTGGAGGTAGAGGATTGGATCCGAATAGAACATCTAACTTTAATACTAGGCAAAATGGATATGATATTAGTGCAGATGTTTTAGGGTATCCAGAAAGTTATTACACACCACCAGCAGAAGCATTAAAAGAAATACAGGTAATTAGAGGAGCAGCATCTTTGCAATATGGAACGCAGTTTGGAGGATTACTAAACTTTAAATTTAAAGAGCCTAATAAGAATAAAGAATTTGAATTAACAACACGTCAATCTCTAGGTTCATTTGGATTGTTCAATTCGTTTAATAGTGTTGGAGGAACTGTTGGGAAAACGGGGTATTATGGATATATAAATTATAAGAGAGGAGATGGTTTTAGACCAAATTCTGCTTTTAATTCAATTAATGTTTATGGGCATATTGAACATAAACTAAGCGATAAAACTACCTTAACTGTTGAAGCCACTTATTTAAACTATTTAGCTAAACAAGCTGGAGGATTACAGGATACTTGGTTTAATCAAAATCCATTACAAAGTAATAGATCAAGAAACTGGTTTCGAATTAATTGGAATTTATGGGCTGTAAAATTAGATCATAATTTTAGTGAAAATTCAAAATTAAGTGTAAACTTGTTCGGTTTAGATGCTTCTCGAAAAGCAGTTGGTTTTAGAGGGAATTATAAATCAGGAAATACAAGTCCAATTGAGTTCCCTGATGAAATTCTATTTGATGGAGCCTATGCTACTAGAGATTTAATTGTAGGGAAGTATAAAAACTGGGGAGCTGAAGTTAGATTTTTATCTAATTATAATTTTAAAGATACCAAAAACACTTATTTAGTAGGAATAAAATATTATAAGGCAAATAATTCAGAGCAGCAAGGTCCTGGGACTAAAGGAACAGATGCAGATTTTAATTTTACTGATGTAAATGAATATGCATCATCTGATTTTAAATTTCCAAATACAAACATAGCATTATTTGGAGAGCATATTTTTAATATATCTAATAAGTTTTCTATTACTCCTGGTTTTCGTTTAGAGTATATAAAAACTGAAAGTAATGGAAGTTATAAAACTGTTCTTTGGAATAATGCAGATCTTTCTAGTGGGGCTCCATTACCAAATGGAATTAATACTTTTAGAGACGATAGGGTAAAAGAAAGAAGTTTTGCTTTATTTGGAATAGGAGCGAGTTATAAACCTACAAAATCCTTAGAAGTGTATGCAAATGTTTCACAAAATTATAGGTCAGTAACTTTTAATGATATTCGTACAGTAAGTCCAACTTTTCAAGTAGATGAAAATATAGATGATGAAAAAGGAGGTACTGCTGATTTGGGAATTAGAGGGAAGTTTAAAAACTTTATAACCTATGATTTAAGTGGATTTGCATTGTTTTATAACAAACGAATTGGTATTTTTTGGGTTAGTGAAGGTCCTAATAAAGGAGATCGATTACGAACTAATGTAGGAGATGCTTTTATTTATGGTTTTGAAGGTTTTGCTGATGTAAGTTTAGCGAATGTATTTGAGTTTTCTTCTAAAGATTATTTATTAAATTATTTTGTAAATATTGCATTGACCCAATCTGAATATACAAAATCAGTAGAAAAATCTGTAGTAGGAAATCAAGTAGAGTTTATACCTAATGTAAATTTAAAAACAGGAATTAAATTTGGGTATAAAAATTTCTTAAGTAGCTTACAGTTTACACATTTATCAGAACAACAAACAGATGCTACTCATGCTGTTGTGGATAATACGCATCCTAGTTACGGTACTATAGGTCCAATTCCAGCATACTCTATTTTAGATGCTTCTTTCTCATATTCATATAAAAAGTGGAAAATAGAAACAGGAGTAAACAATTTATTAGATGAAAGCTATTTTACACGAAGAGCTACAGGATATCCAGGACCAGGAATTATTCCTTCTTCACCAAGAAGTTACTATGTAACATTACAATTTAAACTTTAAAGTTATTTTATAATATATATTAGCAGTACTAAATTTATCAATCAGAATGAAAAAAATATTCACAATTTTAGTTTTAGCAATAATTTTTACATCGTGTAAAAATGAGCAAAAAAAAGAAGAAAAGAAGGAAGAGAAAAAACAAGAGGTGGTAAATGTTTATACACACCGTCACTATAAAGCAGATCAGGAATTATTTGCCAAGTTTGAAAAAGAAACAGGAATTAAAGTAAATGTAGTCAATGCAAAAGCAGATGAGTTAATGCAAAAGATGACGGTAGAAGGAGAGCAATCACCAGCAGATGTATTAATTACTGTAGATGCAGGACGTTTAGTAAGAGCTAAGAATAAAGGATTGTTACAATCGGCTACTTCTGAGTTTTTAGATAAAACAATTCCAGCACATTTAAAAGATGCTGATAATAATTGGTTTGCCTTAACAAAACGAGCACGTGTAATAGTTTACAATCCAGAAAAAGTAAAGCCAGAAGAGTTATCTACTTATGAAGCATTAACGAATGATGAATGGAAGAACAAAATATTAATTCGTTCTTCATCAAATATTTATAACCAATCATTATTAGCTTCAATTATAGCAAATATAGGAGAAGAAAAAGCAACAGAATGGGCTAAAGGAATGGTAGCAAATATGGCGCGTTCACCAAAAGGAAATGATAGAGATCAAGTAAAAGCAGTTGTTGCTGGTGAAGGAGATGTAGCTGTTGTAAATACATACTATATTGGTAAATTATTAAATTCAAAGAATCCAGAAGAAGTAAAAGCTGGAGAAGGAATTAAAATATTTTTCCCTAATCAAGCAGATAGAGGAACACATATCAATGTAAGTGGAGCAGGAGTTGCTAAATATGCACCAAACAAAGCAAATGCAATTAAATTTATTGAGTTTTTAGCAAGTAAAGAAGCGCAAGAAGTATTTGCAAAAGCTAATTACGAGTATCCAGTAAACAAAGAAGTTGCTTCATCAGATTTATTAAAGTCTTGGGGAGAATTTAAAGAAGATACTTTATCGTTAACTAAGTTAGGAGAAAACAATAAAAAAGCTGTTTTAGTTTTTGATTCAGCTCAATGGAAATAATCAATACCTTTGTTGTTTTAAATTAGATAATTCCTAGTGATAAACAGGTTACAAAATATACAAAGAGACACTAACAAATGGTCAATAATTTTATTGACCATTGTTTTGTTTATAGCAGTTCCAGTTATTACCATTTTTATCAATTTATTTTATGGGCCTGGTGAAACATGGAGTCATTTAGTGGCTAATTTATTGCCTAATTATTTACTAAATTCTTTTTGGTTAATTCTAGGAACTAGCATTCTTACATTAGTATTTGGAATATCATCTGCTTATGCAGTATCTAGATATTATTTTCCTTTTCGAAAACAGTTAGAATGGTTATTAATTTTACCATTAGCCATACCATCGTATATTACTGCTTATGCCTATGCAGGGATCTTTGATTATGGAGGTGTTTTTGAAAAACTCTTTGCTGTGAAGGTAGATGTAATGAATCACCTTGGACTTATTTTTGTTTTAAGTATTTCATTATACCCATATGTATATGTAGCTTCAAGAGCCTTTTTTTTAAATCAATCAAACAATATTATTGAAGCTTCAAAATTGTTAGGAGCAGGAGAATTTAAAACTTTTTTTAAATTAATATTACCATTATCTCGTCCAGCATTTATAGGTGGACTCACCTTAGTATTAATGGAAGTTTTAAACGACTATGGTGCAGCTAAATATTATGGTATCAATACATTTACAACAGGGATTTTTAGAGCATGGTTTTCATTAGAAGAGCCAGAAACAGCAATTTACTTATCAGCTATATTGGTGGCAATTATTTTTCTAATAATTAGTTTAGAAAAATGGCAGCGAAGAAGAATAGGATATTCGAATACTACCAGAAATCATCAGAAAGCAAAAAGAGAACAAAGTACAGTTAAGAAAAAAATAGCTTTGTTTACAGTAGCTTTTATCCCAGTTTTATTTGGCTTTTTATTACCCGTTTTCCAATTGTTGTATTGGGCATACTTAACTTATGAAGATGTATTTACTCAAAGTTTTATAACTATTTCATTACAGAGTTTGGGAATTGCAATTATAGCAGCATTAGGAACGGTAATATTTGCGTTGTTATTAATATTCTTAACAAAATGGAATCGACTAGCTTTATTAAAACCCATCGCAAAAATAGGAGTGTTGGGTTATGCAATTCCAGGAGCAGTAATAGCAGTAGGAGTTTTAATACCAACTCTTTCTTTAGATAAATGGTTGGTAACATTTTTTAAAGAAGTAGTAAATTATAAAATAGGTTTTATATTGAATGGAACAATCATAGCATTATTATATGCATATATTGTACGTTATATGGCGGTAGCTTATAACCCAATTGAGGCAAGTACCTTAAAGTTTGGTAAGTCTTTATCAGAAGCCTCAAAGCTTTTAGGAAAAGGAAATTTTCAAACATTTAGTAAAGTAGAGTTTCCATTATTAAAACCAGCAATATTAAGCGCTTTTATTTTAGTGTTTGTTGATGTTATGAAGGAATTACCTTTAACGTTAATTTTAAAACCATATAATATAAATACACTAGCAGTAAAAGCATACGAATATGCAAGTGACGAATTAGTAGCAGAAGCATCATTACCTTCGCTGTTTATAATTCTAACAGGAATTATCCCCGTATTATTTTTAAATCGATTAATCTCTAAAGAATAGTAATGAGTACTAAATTATTAACAATACAAAGTTTACATAAAACGTTTAATTCAGGTAAAGTAAAAGCCTTAAACGATGTTAGTTTTTCTTTGGAAAAAGGAGATGTATTGGCAGTAGTAGGAGAGAGTGGAAGTGGAAAAACAACTTTAATACGTTTAATTGCAGGTTTAGAAACCTTAGATAGTGGAGAGATAGAAATAAATAATAAAACAGTTTCTTCTAATTCAGTATTTATAGAGCCACAACAAAGAAATGTTGGGATGGTATTCCAAGATTATGCATTGTTTCCACATCTTACAATATTTAAAAACATTGCATACGGACTTTCTAAACAAGAAAATAAAGAAGAAAGAGTAAAAGAAGTACTAAAATTGGTAGGTTTATCTGGAATGGAAAAAAGGTATCCTCATGAATTATCAGGAGGGCAACAACAGCGTATTGCACTGGCTAGAGCTTTGGCACCAAGACCTGAACTTTTAATATTGGATGAGCCTTTTAGTAATTTAGATGTGATTTTAAGAAGTCAATTAAGACAAGATATACTACAAATAATAAAACAGACGAATACCACAGCTATTTTTGTAACGCATGATATAAAAGATGCGATTACTATTTCAGATCAAATAATCATATTAAAGCAAGGAATTATTTTACAAGAAGGTAGTACCAAAGAGGTACATGAAAAACCAGAAGAATCCTATGTGAAAAAACTATTTCAAAATATGTAAAAAAAGCGGAAAATATATTGAAGTATTTTCCGCTTTTTTTATAAAATATAATTAGAGATTAATCACCATCATTATCTGTAAAAGTAATTGTAACAGATAAGGTACTAGCTACATCAGTTTTTATTAGAATTAATAAATTTCTTACTTCATCGTATAATTTTTTAACCTCAGGTTTTTTATTGAAAATTGCATCCTTTAAATAAGTAGTATTTAAAGAAGAAATACTAAGTTCTAAAGTTTGTATTTGATTTTTAATTTTGTTGTTTAACTCCTCATTTTTAGCAATAAAACTCACATAATCATCAATACCATTGTCTTTTCCAAAGTAGATATTTTTTACATTTTCAATATTCTTTTTAATAAGTTCTAAAGAGTAAGAACTTTTAGTAGCTTGTAATATCGAAGCATCGGGTGAAACAGTTTTTTCAATTCCAGCTGGCTGACCAATTTTATAGCTTTTTACGTCTTCTAATAAAGCATACATTTGGTTAACTACTTGATTAATTCCTCCACTAATACCAGTAGTTTGATTTTCTATAAATTTAGTTCTAAAAGAAGCCCATTTAGTATTGTAAATAGTTGCTTTAGAAACTAAATTTAATCCCAATACTTTTAAATAATTTTTTCTTCTGGTATTTGAAAAACTCTGAAGAGTTTCGGTATTTGTATTCTTAAATATTAAAAGTTCAATGGCGCTTAAACCTCTAGAGTTTGTAGAAATAGAATTAATTGCTTGTTCAGAAATTTCTTTGGTTGAAGAAATATAATCTTCAATAGCGTTTTCATTTGCTACCCAACTAAAAAAAGAAGTTTGTATATAAGAAGTTTTGATATCACCAATATTTAATACTTGAATTAATGAATAGTTTTGAGCAGCTAATTTCCATGCCTTTTTAACTGATTCAAGATTTGCTTCATTTGTAGTTGACATAAAATTATTGATAGCCATATTTAAATCATCAATGCTTTTAACAAAATTATCAGTTGTAGGTTTCTCAACATTATTAATAATATCGGTACGTAATTGTTTTATATCATATGCAGGTACTGAATCTGAGTTACTATTACAGGCTATTATAAATAGTAATCCTAGTATAGTAATTAAAATATTTTTAATCATTTTATAATGAGTTTATAAAAGATAAAACAGCTGTTCTATCTTCTTTAGTTAATTTTTTGTATTCTTCTTTACTTTTTTCAGCTTCACCACCATGCCATAAAATAGCTTCTTCAACATTACGTGCTCTACCATCGTGTAATAAAAATGTATGACTATTGACTTCAGAAATTAAGCCGATACCCCATAAAGGTTGCGTACGCCATTCTTTACCATTAGCTAAAAAATCAGGTCTATTATCTGCTAAATCATCACCCATATTGTGTAATAAAAAGTCAGAGTAAGGTCTAATTTTTACATTTTGTAATGCAGTATTTGAAGGGTAACTATTTGAGGTAGTAAAGCTTTCAATATGACAGCTAGCACACTTCATATCTCTAAATAATTGTTTTCCTTTTAAGACTTCTTCATCTTTATAGTTTCTTCTCACAGGAACAGATAAAGATGAAGAATATATCATAATATTTTTTAAAGCTTCATCAGTAATTTCAGGCAATCCACCATTAGGAGCATCTTTACAATCTTGTTGAGGAGAAGGGCAGTTTTCATCAGGAAATAGAGAAGTAGTTAATCCCATATCGCCACTAAAAGCACCAGCAACTTGTTGTTTTAAATTAGGTTGATTTGCTTTCCAGCCAAACCTTCCTAGAGTAGTTTCCTTTTTTACTACATCCCATACGTAATTTGCTTTACCAGAAATACCATCATTATTGCTATCAAATTCATCTACGTTGGCAATAATATCTTTATTAGATATAGCATCAACTAGCCCTAAACCAATTACTTGTTGTCCTACTCTTGGAGAGGTCAATACATTCTGTAATGAACCAAATTGTTCATTAGCAATAGTATAAATTGGTTTTCTTAGCTCGTAAGTTTCACCATCATTAAAAGTTCCTTTAATAGTTTCAAATTTTACAGAAACTTTAGCTTCATAAGCTACTCCTAAGTTAGCGTGTTCTTGTATTTGGTCTCCATAGTTAGGGACAGGGTTTGGACCACCATGAGTTCCCATACCTTGTGTACTTACACGCATTAAAAAACCTGCCGAAAATTGTTGACCTGCCTGTAAAGGAGTTCCTCTACCATCTTTGTTATGGCATGAACTACATGCTCTTGCGTTAAAAGTTGGACCTAAACCATCTCTTGCAGTTGTTGAGGCTGGCGCACTTACCCAATTTTGTCTGAATAAAGAATTTCCTACAAAAAATAAACGCCTATTTAGTTGATTTAATCCTGGTACTTGTTGATCAAAAGCATTAGCTCCAAGTATTGTTGTTGTTAGTTTACCAGCAGACAATTCTTCTCCATTTTCATAAGGATACATTGAAGTATACTCACTTTTGCTACTACAAGAAAAGAATAGTAATGTTAGTATTGAGTAAATGAAAAATCTTCTCACTTTTGTTATGTTTTTTTACGGAAAAACCAAACTACCTATAAAGATAGTTTGGTTAGTGTTGTTTGTTATGTTAAGTATAAATAGCTTTATACTTTTGGATCAATATTTTTTCCAGTAATTGTTTTACCAGCTTGCGCTAATTCATCACCTTGTTTTTCTAAAGAAGATACAGCAGACATTACTGGCTTAGTATTATTATCAATAGTTTCACCTATGATTTGGTTGTCAAAATACTTAGCATCTGAAATAACTTTTACTTTTTGCATAACAGCAGCAGCAGTAGTTTTTAAAGTAGCAGCTTCTGAAGCTTTCACTAAAGTTAAAACATCTAATAAAGAAGTTCCTGAAATTGTAGTTCCATCAACTTTTTTATAAGTACCATTAATTATATTATTAATAGATTGTGCGTTTAAGAAAATGTCTCTGTGAGTGTTGTCAGAAAAACAAGAATGCTCATCTTCTTGATTTTGATTCTTAACAGCAACAGTCATTCTTTCACCAGCTAATTCACCATTACTCAACTTAGCAGCACCAGTTAAAATTTTATCAATTGCATCATTTTTAGCTAATGCTAAGAACGATTTTCTATATGCAGCTCCATCTTTCCATTGATCTACAACAGATTGTAAATCATCTACTAAAATTTCAGTAGCTAATTTTAAATATTGTTTTCTTCTATCAGCATTAGTAGCAGTAGTATAGTCAGTATATATACGTTGACCAGCTTTTTTATCGGCTGGAGTAGACGAATCTTGTCCCCATAATAAAAATTCAATAGCATGGTATCCCATTGTAACATTAGATTCATTATTGTTATATCCAGCAATATCTCTTAAAACTTGTTTAGATAATGTTGGGTATTTAGCTAAGTTGTTAACGATATTTTGTCTATCATCAGAAGTTTGTTGTCCACCAGTACCAGTAGCAACATAGTCAATTAAGGCTTCATCTAATGGCCAAGCATTAATATATCCTTCAGGTTCTCCATTAGCACCATCAATTGGACCATCGTAAAAACGGTATGCTTCAGTTTGACCATAAGGTTCACGAGAAGCTAACCAAGCGTCTTTAGCAGTTTGAAATTTATTAGCATCTGGAGCAGCTACAAAAGCATCAATTGCAGTTTTTAATTCCTTAGTCTTAACTAAAGCATCATTATAGTTAGCTTCTACAATGTTTACATAATTTGCAACAAATTCTGTTTTTTTATTTTCTATGGCAGTTGCCGGATTTACGTCGTTACTATCAGAACAGCTAACAAATGTAGCAGAGGCTAATAATATTGTTAATCCTAAAATTTTTTTCATTTTATTTAGATTTATTTAAAATAATACACAAATGTACTTGACTTTTTGAGTTGAGCAAATTTTATTTAGATTTATTTTAAATAAAATTATTAACTATATTTTGTTAACTATAATTTAAAGGTAAAATTCACTTTTTTTATAGTATATTTGTACGCAATTAATTAACAACACACTAAATTAATTGCACATGCAAGCTCATCAATCAAAATTTGTAGGCGAAGGTTTAACGTACGATGATGTACTATTAGTTCCAGCTTACTCTGAAGTGCTTCCAAGAGAAGTTTCAATCCAAACAAAATTCACAAAAAACATAACGATAAATGTTCCAATAGTATCTGCTGCAATGGATACTGTAACCGAATCTGCTATGGCTATTGCTATGGCAAGAGAAGGAGGAATAGGAGTGTTGCATAAAAATATGACAATAGCTCAGCAAGCACAAGAAGTACGTAAAGTAAAACGTGCAGAGAGTGGAATGATTATCGATCCAATTACCTTATCGTTAAAAGCTATTGTTTTAGATGCAAAGCAAGCAATGCGTGAGCATAAAATTGGAGGAATTCCAATTGTAGATGAAGCAGGAAAACTAGTAGGAATTGTAACGAATCGTGATTTACGTTTTGAGAAAAACAATGAGCGTCCAATTGTTGAAGTAATGACTTCAGAAAATTTAGTTACAGTAGCAGAAGGAACTTCATTAAAAGAAGCAGAAGTAATTTTACAAGAGAATAAGATTGAAAAGTTACCAGTTGTTAATGATAACGATAAGTTAGTAGGTTTAATTACTTTTAGAGATATCACAAAGCTTACTTTAAAGCCTACTGCTAACAAAGATAGTTATGGACGTTTACGAGTAGCAGCTGCTTTAGGAGTAACACATGATGCAGTTGAAAGAACAGAAGCATTAGTAAACGCAGGTGTAGATGCTGTAATTATCGATACAGCACACGGACATACACAAGGTGTTGTAAAAGTATTGAAAGAAGTAAAAAATAAATACCCTGAATTGGATGTTGTTGTAGGAAATATAGCAACACCAGAAGCAGCAAAATATTTAGTAGAAGCGGGAGCAGATGCTGTAAAAGTAGGAATAGGACCAGGGTCTATTTGTACAACAAGAGTAGTTGCTGGAGTAGGATTTCCACAATTCTCAGCTGTTATAGAAGTAGCTGCAGCGATTAAAGGAACAGGAGTACCAGTAATTGCCGATGGAGGTATTCGTTATACAGGAGATATTCCAAAAGCAATAGCAGCAGGTGCTGATTGTGTTATGTTAGGGTCTTTATTAGCAGGAACTAAAGAATCCCCAGGAGAAACTATTATTTACGAAGGAAGAAAATTCAAGTCGTATAGAGGAATGGGATCAGTAGAAGCAATGAAACAAGGTTCAAAAGATCGTTATTTCCAAGATGTAGAAGATGATATTAAAAAATTAGTACCGGAAGGAATTGTTGGACGTGTACCATATAAAGGAGAATTGGTAGAAAGCATTCATCAATTTGTAGGAGGTTTACGTGCAGGTATGGGATACTGTGGAGCAAAGGATATTGAGACTTTGAAAAATACAGGGAAATTTGTTCGTATTACAGCAAGTGGAATTAACGAAAGTCACCCACATGATGTAGCAATTACCAAAGAAGCACCAAATTATAGTAGAAGATAAAATCTATTTAAATATAAATTATACAACGCTGTTAGTTTTTAAAACTAGCGGCGTTTTTTTATGTAAATAAGTATTTTAGTTTGGGGGATGGGGGACTCTCTATCTGAAAATACTTTTCTAATCCTTCAATACGAAGAAGTAACCTTCTTGAATTAAAAAAAAATAGTGTTCTTTTTTACAGTTTCTTTTTTTAAAATAGTAATGTTTATAGCATGTTTATCATTAATGTTTTTTTTATGATGCAGGTCATGCACAACAATGTAGTTATTATTGGAATGATGGTTGTTTATATAAAAGAAAAGAGATAACGTAGATATAAACAGTATACAACAACACATAGCCATTTGATGACTAAGTTTTCTATATAATTTTAAAGAAGAAAAATTAGTTGATTTCTTATTCTTTTTTTTAGAACTTTTAATTATTGCTGATTTGGATATAAAATCTGTATAACTCTCATAATTTAAATATTCAGCAATTAGATTTTTTAAATCAATATTTGGTTCTTTTGATTTATTTTTTCTTCCTTCAACATGTTTTTCGTAGTAGTTCTTCATGGTTTTTGAAGTAACGCTTACGTTTTTGTGTTTTTTAAATCGTTCTTGTTTTAAAATTCTTTCTTCAAAAAAATCAAAATTCCCCGTTTTATTTTTTCTATCATTTTCAATTTCGTTTTCAAGATTTAAATAAAGTTGTTTTAATAATTCCTTGAGCATCGTAGGTTTTTTTGGGTTCTCGCAAATGTAGATAGGTGAAAAAGGCTAATAAAAAGGGAATCCGTAAAAAGGAAGTTTTTTTCCAATTCTTTTCCAATTCTTTTCCATAGAAATTTATCAATAGAAACAATATTTGCTACAGAATTAATTGATTAAGTACTTAAAATATAAGTCAATAAATTCTTTAAAAATAGATTTTAAATCGGTGATTTTTTTAGAGGGGAAGCTATTAAAACTTACTGATTTTTTATCTCCACTTCCCATGAAAGAGGCGCGCGACTCTTTTAAAATTTCAAGTGTTTTCAAACACTAATAAACTCTAAGTAATGTGCTTGGAGTGGGGACTTAATCCCAAATTTTAAAAGACAGAATAATGAAAAAAATAATTTTTATAGTAGCTTTAATAATAAGTGGGGTATTTACATCTTGTACAGATTTATCGGAAGATGTTGTACAAAACCAAATAGAGGAGCAACTTCAAAGTACAACAGGTAATCAAAATTTGGATACAGGAGGGGAAGATGGACAAACCCCAATAGATGATGATGAAGAAGATTAAAAATAAAAAAGGTTGAGTAATTTACTCAACCTTTTTTATTTTAGACAAATGAAAAAAAGAAAGAAATTATACAATTTAATTTTATTAATAATTTTAATTGTTTGTTCTTGTAATAAGAAAGATGAAAAAAAAATAATAAAAGAAGATTACAAATTCATAGCTGATAAGGTTAAAAAATCTCATAAAGAAGGTGATCAAAAAAGAACAAAACTTAACCTTAAAGAATATTTAAATAAAGCCTTAAATAATAATAACTTGCTATATTCGGGAAAAGCTTATAATAGATTAGGTCTTTATTATGAAAAATTTAATGAAACAGATTCAGCATATTATTTTTATAATAATGCAATACTATTTTTTATTGAAATAAAAGATAGTATAAGATTAGGTAAAGTGTATTCAAATAAAGCTATTATAGAATCTAGTTTTGGTGATTATGAAAAAAGTAATACAACAGCAATTAAAGCACTGAATTATTTCAATAATAATAAAAAGTATAGTGCAGTGATTTATAATAATTTGGGAATAAACTATAGAAAGCAAAAGCTATTTAAAGGAGCTATTAACTATTATCAAAAAGCTATTAATTTATCAAACAATAACAAGAACATTATTGAGTATAAAAATAATATAGCAAATGTTTATAAAGATTTAAAAGAATACTCAAAATCTATTGAGATTTTAGAAACTCTATTAACCCATTCTTTTTTTAAAATAGAACCAAAAACACAAGCACGAATTATAGATAATTTAGCACATACGAAATGGTTGCAAAATCCAAAAAAGAATGTATTAAAAGAACTTGTTAAGGCTAAATTAATTAGAGAAGAAGAAAAAGATTTTAATGGATTAAAAGCTAGTTATGCACATTTATCAGATTATTATTATAATTTGAATAAGAACGAATCTTTAGAATATGCATATAAAATGTATAATGTTTCTAAGAAAGAAAAAAGCCCTTATGATGTTATGGAGGCTATTGACAAAATTTCTTCAAAAGAAAAACCTGAAAAGGCGCTTATTTATGTAAATGAGAGAATTAGAATAGGTGATAGTTTGCAATTAGCAAAAGAGAAATCACAATATAAATATGCATTAGTAAAATATGAAAGCGAAGAGAATGAAAAAAAAGCACTACAAAACAAATTAGTAGCTCAAGAGCAAAAAACACAAAAACAATTTTGGACTTTTATAGGTCTTACTTCATTTCTTGGGTTTGTTAGTTATGTTTTTTACAAAAGAAATAAAACCAAAAAAGAAAAAATTGTAGAGGTGTATAATACTGAAACTCGTCTGGCTAAAAAGATTCATGATGTACTAGCAAATGATATGTATTTAGTCATGAATAAACTACAAAAGGAAAAGCGAGAAAATACTTCAATATTATACGATTTAGAAAAAATATACACACTTACTAGAAATATTTCCAGAGAAAATAGTCCAGTTATTACAGGGAAATTGTTTGAAGGTTTTTTTAAACAATTATTTGTAGATTTTACTTCAGATACTTGTAAAATAATGAATAAAGGGTTATCCGAGGTAAACCTAAATGCTTTACAAAAAGAAAAACAAATTGTGTTGTATCGATTATTACAGGAGCTCTTAGTAAATATGAAAAAGCATAGTCAAGCTAGTTTGGTAATTGTAGCATTTTCAGAGATAAAAGATACATTAAAGGTGGAATACAAAGATAATGGAGTGGGAGTTGATACAATAGAAATGAAAAGTGGATTGAAAAATATGGAAACCCGTATTAAATCGATAGGAGGAACTATTACTTTTGATTTAGAAACACAAAAAGGATTTCATGTAACGTTTCGATTTAAGAAATAAATATGTTTAAAAAAGTATTAATAGCAGAAGATGCCGATTTTATGTCTAGTGGAATAAAAGCAGCATTAGAAAGTATAGAAATTCCAAAAATAGAATACGCAAAATATTGTGATGAAGCTTTTTTAAAATTAAAAAAGGCATGGTTAGATAATGAACCTTTTGATTTGTTAATTAGCGATTTATCTTTCTTAGAAAATCCAAATCCACAAAGACTGGAGACAGGGGAAGATTTAATTTCTGAGGCAAAAAAACTACAGCCTTTATTAAAAACGATTATCTTTTCTGTAGAAGATAAACCTTTTAGAGTACAGCAATTGTGTAAAGAGTTGAAGATAAATGCTTATGTATGGAAATCAATACATGGAGAAAGGGAGTTAAAAACTGCAATAGAACTAGTATATAATGATACATTCTTTATATCTCCAAAATTATCACATGTTCTAAAGAAAAAAGAAAGTTTTGAGATTACAGATTATGATGTTTTTTTGTTGAAAAAATTAGCAAATGGATTGGATCAAAGAGGTATTTGTAAAGAATTAGAAATAAATAAAATAAAACCAAATAGTATTAGCTCGGTAGAGAAAAGATTAAAAATTTTGAAAGAAAGTTTTAATGCTAAAAATCCCACTCAATTAATAGCAATAACTAAAGATTTTGGGTTGATTTAGAAAAAAACGATTAGCAAAAGAATAATAAAAAACACTGTTAGAACTAAAACTAACAGTGTTTTTTATTATACGGAAACAAAAAAAGAACGTTGGGAAACAAAAAGAATAAAAGAGAAAAACAAGCTAATATGTTTGCCGAAGAAAATTATAAAAGCAAACATAAAATGAAAAAAATTACCACATTATTCGCATTAATTTTTTTAATACAATTCACTTCATGTTCAAAAGACGATGCAGTAATAAACACAGCACCAATTATTAAAGCACAAGCTTTTGAGGTTTTTCAAAATGCAATAATAACATTAAAAATAGTAGCTACAGATTTAGAAGATGATTCACTTACGTTTTCAATAAAGAAAGACGAAAGTAATTTGTTTACAATTTCAAGCGATGGAACTTTAAGAGTTCAAGCAGGAAAAACAACTCCACCAAAAACATATTTAATTGATGTAGAAGTATCTGATGGAAACTCAAAATCGTCTGCAACAATGACATTAGTTGTTAAGCCAGTGGCGATGGAGGTATAGAAATTATAGAAAATAGAATAGAAAACCTTAACTCTGTTGAAAATTAATTCAACAGAGTTTTTTGTTTTTACAGAGTAAATACTATTTTAGCAGAGACTTCAATTTCCTTAAATTTTATGACTCAAGAAACAAAATATACCGAAGATAATATACGCTCGCTCGATTGGAAAGAACACATCCGAATGCGTCCGGGAATGTACATTGGAAAACTAGGAGATGGTTCATCTCCAGACGATGGAATTTATATCTTGGTAAAAGAGGTTTTAGATAACTCTATTGATGAGTTTGTAATGGGTACTGGAAAAACAATTGAAGTATCTGTTCAAGGAGAAAAAGTAATTGTAAGAGATTACGGTAGAGGAATTCCGTTAGGAAAAGTAGTCGATGTAGTGTCGAAAATGAATACGGGAGGAAAATACGATTCTAGAGCTTTTAAAAAGTCGGTAGGACTAAATGGGGTAGGAACCAAAGCGGTTAATGCCTTATCTACGTATTTTAGAGTAGAATCTACAAGAGACGGGAAGTCAGCCTCTGCAGAGTTTGAAAAAGGAAGTTTAACAAATCAAGAGTTTTTAGAAGAAACATCGCGTAGAAGAGGAACTAAAGTAACATTTATTGCTGATGACTCTATCTTTAAAAATTATAAGTACCGTCCAGAATATATAATCCGATTACTTAAAAACTATGTATACCTAAATCCAGGGTTAACCATTGTTTTTAATGGGGAGAAATTTCATTCAGAAAATGGATTAAAAGATTTATTAGAAGATAACAACAATCAAGATGATATGTTGTATCCAATAATCCATTTGAAAGGAGACGATATTGAAATTGCAATTACACACAGTAAAACACAATATTCAGAAGAATATCACTCATTTGTAAATGGACAGCATACTACACAAGGAGGTACACACCAAGCTGCATTTAGAGAAGCGATTGTAAAAACGGTTAGAGAATTTTACGGAAAGAATTTTGAGGCTTCAGATGTTAGAAAATCAATTATTTCGGCGATTTCCATAAAGGTAATGGAGCCAGTTTTTGAAAGTCAAACAAAAACAAAGTTAGGTTCTACAGATATGGGAGGCGATTTACCAACCGTAAGAACCTATATCAACGATTTTGTAAAAACAAAATTAGATAATTACTTACATAAGAATACAGAAGTAGCAGAAGCTTTACAAAGAAAGATTTTACAAGCTGAAAAGGAACGTAAAGAGCTTTCAGGAATACGAAAATTAGCAAAAGATAGAGCCAAGAAGGCAAGCTTACATAATAAGAAACTTCGCGATTGTCGTATTCACTTTGGAGACACAAAAAAGGAAGCATACTTAGATACTACTTTGTTTATTACGGAGGGGGATTCGGCAAGTGGATCGATTACAAAATCGAGAAACGTAAATACACAAGCAGTATTTAGTTTAAAAGGAAAGCCTTTAAATTCGTACGGATTAACTAAGAAAATTGTATACGAAAATGAAGAGTTTAATTTATTACAAGCAGCATTAAATATAGAAGATGGTTTACAAGATTTACGATATAACAATATTGTAATCGCAACCGATGCCGATGTCGATGGAATGCACATACGCTTATTATTAATAACTTTCTTCTTACAGTTTTTCCCAGAAGTAATTAAAGAAGGACATTTATACATCTTAGAAACACCACTTTTTAGAGTTCGAAATAAAAAAGAAACGATTTATTGTTATTCAGAAGAAGAAAAACAAGAAGCTATAAATAAATTAAGAGGAAAGCCAGAAATAACTCGATTTAAAGGATTGGGGGAGATTTCGCCAAATGAATTTGTACACTTTATTGGAGATGATATACGTTTAGATCCAGTAATGTTAGACAAAGAAATGTCTATAGATCAAATGTTACAATTCTACATGGGTAAGAATACACCAGATCGCCAAAAGTTTATTATAGAAAATTTAAAGGTAGAATTAGACTTAGCTGAGGAGAATTCATAAAAATGGATAAGCAGAGAAGAATAAAAATATATTTACTTGTAGCTGCAACATTTTTTATTATAAGTGTTTCTAACCTCGACTTTAATGATTTAAGTTGGAGTAGAAATAGTAAGAATTATGTAAGAATGATAGTTGCTATTTTAGTGTATCTAATAATATACTTGAGTAGTAAAAAACTAACAAATAAGAACTCTTAAAAGAATACACATTATTCAATGAGTGAAGAAAACAACAATTACGAACACGACGAAGAATTAGCAAATCAAAATCACGAACAAACTGAAACCATTACCAAGGTTACAGGAATGTATAAAGAGTGGTTTTTAGATTATGCTTCGTATGTAATTTTAGAACGTGCTGTACCATCAATAGAAGACGGGTTTAAACCTGTACAACGTCGTATTATGCATTCGATGAAAGATTTAGATGATGGGCGTTATAACAAGGTAGCCAATATTGTAGGTCATACCATGCAGTATCACCCACATGGAGATGCGTCTATTGCTGATGCCATGGTACAAATGGGACAAAAAGAGCTGCTAATTGATATGCAAGGAAACTGGGGTAATATCTTAACAGGAGATAGAGCGGCAGCATCACGTTATATTGAGGCACGTTTATCAAAGTTTGCTCTAGAAGTAGTTTTTAATCCAAAAACTACAGAATGGAAAATGTCGTATGATGGAAGACGAAAAGAGCCAATAGATTTACCAGTAAAGTTCCCATTATTATTAGCACAAGGAGCAGAAGGTATTGCTGTAGGATTATCGACTAAAATATTACCGCATAACTTTAATGAGTTAATAGATGCCTCGGTAAAATATTTAAAAGGAAGAAGTTTTACAATAGTACCAGATTTCTTAACTGG
Organism: uncultured Tenacibaculum sp.; assembly: GCF_947499065.1. Taxonomy (GTDB): domain Bacteria; phylum Bacteroidota; class Bacteroidia; order Flavobacteriales; family Flavobacteriaceae; genus Polaribacter. The sequence goes on from NZ_CANMMT010000004.1 coordinate 282,000, forward strand.
AGGAATCGCTGATTTTACCAATTATAACGATGGTAAAAGAGGAGGAAAGGTAAGAGTAAGAGCTAAAATTTCGCAGTTAGACAAGAAAACGCTGGTAATTACCGAAATTCCATTTGCAACAACTACTACATCGTTAATAGATAGTATTTTAAAAGCTAACGATAAAGGTAAAATTAAGATAAAGAAGATAGAGGATAACACCGCAGCTAATGTAGAAATATTAGTGCATTTACCTCCAAATGTTTCGCCAGATAAAACCATAGATGCTTTATATGCTTTTACGAATTGTGAAAATTCAATATCACCATTAGCATGTACGATTGAAAATAATAAACCGGTATTTGCTGGAGTATCTGAAATATTAAAACATTCAACAGACCTAACTGTTAGATTGTTAAAGTTAGAGTTAGAAATTCAATTACACGAATTAGAAGAACAATGGCATTTTGCATCGTTAGAACGTATTTTTATTGAAAATAGAATTTATCGTGATATTGAGGAAGTAGAAACATGGGAAGGAGTAATTGAAGCAATAGATAAAGGATTACAACCACATATAAAACATTTAAAGCGTCCAGTAACTGAGGAAGATATTGTCCGATTAACAGAAATTAGAATTAAAAAGATTTCTAAGTTCGATATTGACAAAGCGAAACAGCATATAGAAGCTTTAGAAGAAAAAATAGCAGAGGTAAAACATCATTTAGATAATTTGATTGATTTTGCAATTGACTATTTTAAAGCTTTAAAAGCAAAATTCGGAAAAGGACGCGAACGTAGAACTGAAATTAGAATATTTGATGATATCGTAGCTACTAAGGTAGTAATGCGTAACACCAAATTATACGTAAATAAAGAAGAAGGATTTATAGGTACTTCTTTACGAAAAGATGAATATGTTACCGATTGTGCAGATATTGACGATATCATTGTGTTCAGAGATAACGGTACTATGATTGTAACAAAAGTAGCATCAAAAACCTTTGTAGGAAAAGGAATTTTACACATAGCAGTCTTTAAAAAGAAAGACAAACGTACGGTGTATAATATGATGTATAAAGATGGAACCAAAGGACCAAGTTATATGAAGCGATTCAATGTAACGAGTGTAACTCGCGACAAAGAATACGATTTAACCAATGGAAATAAAGGTTCAAAAGTTTTATACTTTTCAGCAAATCCAAATGGAGAAGCAGAGGTAGTTACAATTAACTTACGTGCTGTAGGTAGTATAAAAAAGTTAAAATGGGATATTGATTTTGCCGATTTAGCTATAAAAGGAAGAGGGGTAAGAGGAAACCAAATAACAAAATTCGCAATTAAAAAAATCGAATTTAAATCAGCAGGAGTTTCTACTTTAAAACCTCGTAAGATTTGGTTCGACGATGCTGTTCAACGATTAAATGTAGATGGAAGAGGAGATTTATTAGGAGAATTTAGAGCAGAAGACAAAATATTAATAGCAACACAATCAGGAAAAATAAAAGCAGTTTCACCAGATTTAGCAATGCATTTTGAAAATGATATGATTGTACTGGAGAAATGGAATCCTAAGAAGCCAATATCAGCTATTTATTTTGAAGGAGCAAAAGAGCGTTACTATGTGAAACGTTTCTTAATAGAAACTCCAGACAAGGAAGAGGTTTTTATTTCTGAAAGTGAAAAATCTAAATTAGAAATTATTGCTACGGATTACAGACCAATGGCTGAGGTTGTTTTTTCAAAGAGAAGTTTAGAAAGAATTCAGGTAAACTTTGAAGAGTTTATTTCTATAAAAGGTATCAAAGCTTTAGGAAATCAATTAACAACTGATAAAATTAGAACAGTTAATTTATTAGAATCTTTACCATACGAAGAACCAGAAGAGGAGAAAGTAGAAGAGATAGAGGTAAACGAAGAAGAAACAATTGAAGAAACATTGCCTTTAGAAGTAGAGGAAGCTCCGCAAAAGGAATTTGTAGAAACTAAAGAGGATAAAGCAAAGAAAGCATTGGCAAGAGCACTTCAAAAGAAGAAAAAGAGTGCCGAAGAAGATGACGATAGTCAAACAGCCTTATTTTAAATGAAAACAATAGGATTAATAGGAGGGATTACACCGCAGTCAACTATTATGTACTATCAGGTACTAAATAAGTTAGCCACAGAATCGTTTGGCGAAAAGCACTCGGCAAAAGTTCTTATTAATTCTATGGATTTTGGTCAAATATCTCAACTTCAAACCGAAGGTAAATGGGATGTTTTGGCTACTATCATGGTTGATGCAGCAAAAAGTTTAGAAGCGGCATGTGCATCCTGTATTGTAATATGTGCCAATACCATGCATTTAACTATAAACGAGGTTAAAGAAGCCATACAAATTCCTGTCATACATATTGCAGAAGCTACTGGTGAGGTAATTTTAGAAAAGAAATTAAAAAAGGTAGCATTGTTAGGTACAAAGTATACTATGGAGAAAACTTTTTATACAGATGTATTAAAAAGTATGGGTATAGAAACAATAATACCTGATAAAGAAGATAGAACTATTATCCACACAGTTATTTATAATGAATTGGCTAAAGGAGTTTTAAATAAAAACTCTAAAGAAGCATATCTAAAAATTATACGTAAATTAGAGGAGCAAGGTATAGAAGGAGTTATTTTAGGATGTACTGAAATACCTTTATTGATAAAACAAGAAGATGTTTCAATTCCTGTTTTTGATACTACAACCATTCACGCAACAAAAGCATTTAATCTTTCAAAGTAATGAAAGAACTACATACATACCAGTTTAATTTAGATTCTTTTTTTGGAATTGTAGGTTATATACTTCTCGTCGGATTAGTAGTTTGGTTATTATCTAGAATTACGCGTTATATTATAGTTCAAATAATAAAACGAAGAAAAACAGATCGCTATGGAAGAACAAGTATCTTGTTTTTTAGAAATTCGGTTAAGTTTTTTCTAGGTCTTTTCGGTATAGCCTATATTATTATGACTGTGCCAGCTTTTAGAAGTAAAGCTACTTTAATATTCTCAGGAGCCGGTATATTAGCTGCGATAATCGGTTTCGCGGCACAGGCAGCTTTATCGAACTTAATAGCGGGAGCTTTTATTGTTATTTTCCGTCCATTTAGAGTAGGAGATTATATTAAATTAGACGATACAAGGGTTGGTATTGTAGAAGACATTACTTTACGTCATACGGTAATTAATAATTTTGAAAATAAACGATTAATTATACCAAATTCGGTAATTAGTACCGATTCAGTATTGAATCATACGATAGAAGATTCACATGTTTTAAGTTTTAATAATTTCAAACTAGGTATAAAGGCTAATATTGATTTAGCTAGAAAAATTATACAAGAAGAAGCTATAAAATTACCAACTGTAATTGATTTTAGAACTCCAGAACAAGTAATGGCAAACGCAGAGCAAGTAGATGTACGTGTAATAGATATACATCCAGATCACATACATATGCGTGCCTATGTTTGGTTGAATGAACCTTTTCAAGAGTTTAAAACAAAGTGTGCTTTAAAAGAAGCTGTACACAAACGTTTTTTAGCTGAAGGAGTACAACTTCCAATTCCTATTCATAAAGTACTCAAGGTATAGATATTTTTAAGAAAAAATTATAGCAAAATATATGTGAAATTTATTTTTTAGCTCTAGATTAGCATTATTAATTTAAATTTTAAAACATGAAATTACTAGGAAAAGAATTAACCAGAGAAGAACAATCAGAAATATTTGCAGGAGGTCCAAGTATAAGAAGATGTCAAAGGTTACTTAATAGATCAGATAGACATCTTAGAAGAGGTGATGAGGAAGGTTCTCAAAGGTTAATCGCGAAATTTGAAAAGATTTGTCAAGAGTACATTTTAAACTAAAAAGAAAAAGCTTAACATTTATGTTAAGCTTTTTTATATAGAATTAATTGAATCTTAATTTTATGAAATGTTTTTAATAATAATATTTACTATTATTAAAAATTAGTTTTTAAACAAGAAGCCTAGACCTAAACGACCTAAAAACTTTTTTTCGAAAGCCCAAAAGAATTTAAATTGACCAAATACCCATCCAACTATAGGTAATGTTGCTTGATAAATAGGGAAAATTAATAAAATACGTAATGGCCAATAAATCCAAGCAGCAGTTGTTTCTTGGTGAAGCCCTAAGAAAGCTGTAATAGGTTTAGCAACCCAAGCTGCAAAAGAACCGTTAATAGCGAAAACAATTAGGATTGCTATGATTGCCCAATTATTTTCAATACCCCAACGTTGTTTTAATTTTTCCATAAGTAAATAATCGACTGCAAAAATAGTTAAAAGATTAAGTGCAGACAAATAGATTTTATTTAAAATCTCGTTGTCGTTTAGCTTCAAAAATTAATATAGCAGCGGCCACGGAAACATTCATAGAGTCTATTTCTCCTTGCATAGGAATGTTTATATTCTGAGTTGCTTTGTCACGCCATTCTTGTGTTAATCCAGTTGCTTCAGTTCCTACCACTAATGCTGTAGCTTGTTTGTAATCGTTTTTATGATACTCATTAGAATTTTGCAATGTAGCACTGTAAATATGAATATTTTGCTGTTGCAAAAAAGTAATAGTTTCCTCTGTTGTACCAACACCTATTTGATTGGTAAATAAGCAACCAACACTAGAACGTACAATGTTAGGGTTGAATAAATCAGTTTTTGGATTAGCTATTAATACTGCATCAATATTGGCTGCATCTGCCGATCGTAACATAGCTCCAATATTCCCAGGTTTTTCAATTCCTTCTAATACTAAAACAAGTGGAGTAGGAGTGTTAAATTGAATAGCACTCAACTCAAAACTTTTAGTTTTAACTACTGCAATTACGCCTTCGGTAGTATCTCGGTAAGCTAATTTTTGGTATACTTCTTTGGTTATTTCAATACAGTTAGTTGTATGCTTTTGTATTTCTTGTAAACTTTTTTCTGAAAATAATTCAGGAACAAATAAAATTGTTTCTATTTGATAACCTCCTTTAATTACTAAAGATATTTCACGTTTTCCTTCTACTAAAAACAACCCTTTTTTCTTTCGTTCTCTAGATTTGTCTTGTAGTTTTAATAAATCTTTTATGTAAGAATTTTGCGTACTGCTAATTATTTTCATGTTGCAAAAATATTGAATATAGCGTATTTGACTTACTAGTTTTTAGATAAATTTTGAAGTATAAAAAAAGCTCGGTTAATACCGAGCTTCTTTGTTATTGATTTTTATACTTGTTGGAATATCGTTTCCATAATTTTGTTTGATGTGTTTCCAAACTAATTTTTCTTCCTTGTATAAAAGCGTCTGTTAAAATATTTGTTCGCATATCTAAAGCATCACCTTCTGAAATAAATAAAGTTGCGTCTTTACCTACAGCTAAAGTTCCTACTTTATCGCTTACTCCTAAAATTTTTGCATTGTTTTCTGTGATCAGTTGTACAGCTTTTTCTTTATCTAAACCATAAGCGGCATAAGTTCCAGCATAAAAAGGAAGATTTCTTGTATTCATACGTTCCATATCTCCTTCCATACCTAAACCTACTAAAATTCCTGCATCGCTTAACATTTTAGCAGAACGGAAAGGTAAATCATAGTCTTCATCTTCACCTCCAGGTAATCTGTGCGCTCTTTCTAAAATTACAGGAATATTATTGCTTTTTAATAAATCAGCTACTTTTTCTGCTTCTCTACCTTTTACAATTACAATATTCTTAATGCCAAGCTTTTTTAGAGTATTTACAGCATCTGTTATCGATTTTTGACCATTTACATGGACAAACATTTTTTGCGTACCATTTAACACTCCTTGTAAAGCTTCGTATGGTAAAATCTTTGCTTCTTTTTTACCAGCTAAATAATTCTTAGCACTGGTAATGTATTTTTCTATATGATTAATACTTTTTTGGTAGTTTTTGTTAGGTTTAAAATTCCCTACACCACCAAAGCTCCAGCTTGTAGGTCTAAAGCTACTAGGCCAATTCATATGAACACCATCGTCTGTTTTTAAAACAGCATCTTCCCAGTTCCAAGCATCGAATTGTACAACCGATGATGTTCCTGATATTACACCTCCTCTTGGAGTTATTTGTGCCATAAAAACACCATTAGGTCTCATACTCTCAACAACCTTACTCTCTGTGTTGTAAGCAATAATACTACGTATATGAGGAAGCATATTTCCTGTTTCATCAAAATCTCTAGTAGCTCTTACAGCATCAATTTCAGCTAAACCTAATGAAGTATTAGCAGCAATAAAACCAGGATATACATGTTTTCCTTTAGCATTAATTACCGTACCTGCACGAGCTATTTTCATGTTAGCACTTCCAACAAAAGAAATTTTACCTTTAGAGAACATAATTAAAGAGTTTTCAATTACTTCTCCGTTTCCTAAGTGAGCTGTAGCTCCCTCAATACTATAATCGGTAGTTTGTTTAGAAGCTGGCGTTTGTTGTGCCATTATATTTCCTATGAATAAGAAACACAATAGACTATATATTACTTTTAGTTTCATGTTTGTTTTTTTTAAGTTCTTATTCAGTATCACAGTGGAATAATTTTTTAGTTTTCTTAGAAGGTGCTTGAGTTTTAGCTCCTTTTAATTTTTCTTGTAACATCATGTTAATCAATTTAGAACGCTCTTCTTTAATTGATTTTCTCTTTTGTAAATCGGCATCAATATCAAAGTAGATAGTACCATCAATAATTGTCTTTTCTGCTTTTGAATATACAGAAAGAGGGTTTCCACTCCATAAAACAACATCGGCATCTTTACCTTCTTTAATACTTCCAGTTTGTTGATCTAAGTGTAATAACTTAGCAGGATTTATAGTTACTGTAGCCCAAGCTTCTTGTTCTGATAATCCACCATATTTTACCAATTTAGCTGCTTCTTGATTTAATCTTCTAGACATTTCTGCGTCATCAGAATTTATAGCAACCGTTACTCCTTGTCTGTGCATGATTGCTGCATTATAAGGAATTGCATCATTTACTTCATACTTATAAGCCCACCAGTCGGCAAATGTAGATCCACCAACACCGTGTTTTTTCATTTTATCCGCTACTTTATATCCTTCTAAAATATGTGTGAATGTGTTAATGTTGAAATCAAACATTTCAGCAACTTTCATTAACATATTAATTTCTGATTGAACGTAAGAGTGACATGAAATAAAACGTTCTTTATTTATAATTTCAGCCAAAGCTTCTAACTCTAAATCTTTACGGTATGGTTGACCACTTTTCTTTCTAGCATCGTATTCTTTAGCTCTTTGGAAATAATCAATATAAACTTGTTCAACTCCCATACGTGTTTGTGGAAAACGCACAGTTTGTAAATCTCCCCAGTTTGATTGCTTTACATTTTCTCCTAAAGCAAACTTGATAAACTTAGGAGAGTTCTTGTAAATTAATTTATCAGCGTTTTCACCCCATTTTAATTTAAGTATTGCAGAACGTCCACCAATTGGGTTTGCCGAACCGTGTAATACTTGTATTGAAGTTACACCACCTGTTAAGTTTCTGTAAATATTAATATCATCAGGGTTTACAACATCTTCTATAGTAACTTCAGCAGTTGAATTATGTCCTGCTTCATTTACTGCTGAAGTAGCAATATGTGAATGCTCATCAACAATTCCAGCTGTTAAGTATTTTCCAGTTCCATCAATAACTTTAGCTCCTCTAGAAGAAAGATTTTTACCTATTTGACTAATTTTTCCATTTTTAATTAAAACATCAGTATTGTTTAAAATAGTTCCATTTTCTGAAGTCCAAACTGTTGTGTTTTTAATTAAAATATTTTCTTGCTTTGGTTTATTAGTATTACCATATCCAACATTTGGATAAGTAACAGTCACTATTTCAGGAGTTTTATTTTTGTCTCCTTTTTTATCTTTTTTATCTTTCTTTTTAGAGTTGAAAACTGCTGTCCATTGCGATGTATTTCCATTATTATCTATAGCAGTTCCTTTTAAGTTTTTATCTTCTACAAAACTTGATAAGCGTGTAAAATTATCACCTTCTCTCAAAGTAATCGTTACCCAGTTATCTTTAAAAGAAAATTTAGAATTTACTTTTTTATCACCTTGTTTTATAGTTGCTTTTTGTTTAGCTCCTTTTCCACTAATAGTCATGTTATATGTTTTACCATTAGCAGTTAAAGTGTATTCTCCAGAAAGGTCTTTAATGTTCATTGGGTTTACAACATTTTTGTCTCCTTGAACCCAGTTTTCGTATAAAGTAGTATTCTTATCAAAAATATCTCCTGAAGTAATTAAGAAGTTAGCATAACTTCCATTGTTTAAGTTTCCAATCTTAGTGTTTTTAAGAATGTTTGCAGGAACTGTAGTTAAAGCTTCTAAAGCTTTTGTTTTGTTTAAACCGTATTTTATAGCTTTTCTTAAGTTAGCAGTAAAGTCAGTTGCTTTTTTTAATTGATATGTTGTTAAAGCAAAAGGAACTTTATTTTTAGCTAATACTGATGGATTAGATGGTTCTTGGTTCCATTTACGCATATCACTAAGTGCTACTTGATCAGCTAAAAAAGGGTCGCTAACATCGTAAGCTTTTCTAAAATTAATAGGAATTATAAAAGTAGCATTGGTATTCTTTATATCATTAATACGCTCAAATTCGTCACCACCACCAACTATGGTATATTGAATTCCAAACTCATCTCCAATTTTATCAGCTCTTAAATCGTCTAGATAGTTTCCACCTCTAAAAATTTGAGCTAAGTCTTTTTTATTATTCAATGCTTGTAAAGATAAATCAGTGTTTTTCATTTTACCTTTAGCATACCAGTCAGCATCTAAATAAGTTTGCCTTAGTAAAGCCATTGCTCCCATACGAGAAGTAGGGTACATTTGACGCGATTTGTTACTTCTACTAAAAGATAAATAGTTTCCTGATTCTTTGTCTAAAATTCTATAAGCATTAGTACTATTTGGGTTAAGTGCTACTAATATTCCATTTCCTTGCATGATACCGTCTTCTAAGTGTGTATTTACAACACCAAAACCTAAGTTTAATAATTCTTTAGCTTTTTTAGTATCAAATTTAAATTGATTTAAAGGGTTTACATCAGGTCTAATATGATCATTCCAGTAGTATCCTTTTCTACCAGCATCGTATTGTGGACGCTTGCGTGACCATCCTTCTCCTTTTGGTGCTTGTATACCAAAAGTAGTATAGGCATCGATAAATGAAGGATAAATAGTTTTTCCTTTTAAGTCAATTACTTGTGCATTTTTTGGAATTGAAACAGACTTTCCACTACTTACAACTTTACCGTCTTTTATAAGTAATGTTCCTTTTTTGATAATAGTATTTGGATTTACATAAATTTTAGCATTCGTAAATGCAAATACATTATTTTTTGATGTTTTGACTCCTTTGTTATTTGGAAAATATTCTTGTGCATACACTGTAGACAAGCACATGAATAATAGGAGTAAGAGTGTTTTTCTCATTGATAATTAAATTGATTAAAGGTTAAAGGTATCTTTTTCTAAAAAGAAAGTATCTTGTTTTAACAAATAATTAAGAATTATTTAAGCATTAATTTTCCAATTTTTTCATGTCCTGAAAGCCAAGCTGTATTCTCATCAACAAATTGAATGGCGTAGTATTTATCTTTACTAACTTCTTTCCATGAGATTCCACCATCATTAGAAAATGAAATTCCAGTTTTACCTACTGCAAAAATTTCTTTTCCATTGGTGTTTGGTACATACTGTACACAACTTTTATAATTAGGGTTTTGATTGTCTGCAACAACAGTCCATGTTTTACCACCATCCTTAGTAATAGCTTTGTTAGCACAATTATCATCTTCTTTAGAATAGTTTCCCCCAATAGCAATCCCGTTATTTTCATCATAAAAATCAATAGAATAAATTCCTTGAGGACCATCACCTTGTACAATTGGTGTATTGTAAATTTTCCAAGTGTTACCGTAATCTACAGATTTTAAAATTCTAGCTTTGCTACCACCAGAAGCTATCCACACGGTTTTATTTATAATAGTAATATTGGTATTACTTGCAGCAAAAAAAGCTTCACCTTCTTCAAATTTAGGAAGTTTTTCACATGGTAATTTTTTCCAAGTAATTCCACCATTTGAAGTCAGTATGATTGAAGGGCAATCTTCTGTAGGGTCTCCAACAGCAATTCCATGCAAGCCATCATCAAAAAATTTCATACAATCGTAAAATACTTTTTCATGTTCTTCTTTGTAAACTAGTGTATCTTTTTCTAGATTCACCTTAAATAATAATGCAGGATTTGCAACTGAAAGAGCAAAAACTCCTTCTTTGTTCATAGCAATACTTCTAAAATTAGGAATGATAGAATCATTGTATTTTAGACGTTTTATATCCCAAGATTTACCTCCGTCTTGAGTTAAACCGAGAGCACCTTTAGAACCAGCGTATAATAATTCGTTTTCGGAAATTACTTGTATAGCACGAATACTAATACTATCTTGTTTATATTCAGTTATTTTTACTGAATCGATATTTCTAGGAGTATACTCTTTTTTGCAAGAAAAAGAAATAATTACGACTAAAATTAAAAGTGAAATTCGTTTCATTTTTTGATATTTTTACAGAAATAAAAATAGATAAATCAATTTAATTCTATGAAGAAAGCATTAGTAATTTCTGGAGGTGGAAGTAAAGGGGCATTCGCAGGTGGCGTTGCTCAATATTTAATGAAAGAAAAAGGAAAGGATTACGATATGTTTTTAGGAACTTCAACAGGAAGTTTAATGGTATCACACCTAGCTTTAGGGATGGTTGATGAATTAAAAGATGTTTATACTTCTGTAGACCAAAAATCTATTTTTAGTAACAGTCCTTTTAAAATTAGAAAAGTAAATGGCGCCAAAGTAATTTCTATTAGACACAGAAATACTTTTTGGAACTTTTTAAATGGACGAAAGACTTTTGGAGAAAGTAAGAATCTAAGAAAGCTGATAAAAAAAAGTGTTACTAAAAAGATGTACCACCAAATACGAGAAGCTAATAAAGATGTTGTAGTAACGGTTTCTAATTTAACAGCCAATCAAATTGAATATAAATCTATTTTAGATTGTAGTTATGATGATTTCTGCGATTGGGTTTGGGGTTCGTGCAATTATGTTCCTTTTATGAGTTTGTTAGAAAAAGACCATTGTCAATATGCAGATGGTGGTTTTGGTAGTTTAGTTCCTATAAGAGAAGCTATTTTAAGAGGAGCAACCGAAGTAGATGCTATTATCTTAGCTACTGAAGTTACTCAAATAAATAGATTACCAGCTAGAAATCCATTTTCTTTAATGATGGATACTTTCGATTTTATGCTAGAAAATGTTGAAAAACATAATATTACCATAGGGAAGTTATCTGCTAAACAGCACGATGTAAAATTGAATCTATACTATACACCTACCGTTTTAACAACCAATTCTTTAGTTTTTGAGAAAGAGAAGATGAAAAAATGGTGGAAGTCTGGTTATAAATATGCTAAAAGATTGAATGAAGAAAAAATGAGTGAGTTTAGGCCAGAAATGATAGATAATCAAGAAATTGAAGAAGGATTAGAAAACTCTTAGTGTTATGAAATTTGGAAAGGTAGATTACCCAGAATTAATAGATTTTTCATTACCTGTTACACATACAAAAACAGTTGATTTGTTAAGTTCTCAAAGGAAGGAAAATAAATTGAATGTTTATGTAGGTTGTGCTAAATGGAACAAGGCCGATTTAAAAGGTTTTTATCCTAGAGGAACTAAAGATGAATTAGCATATTACTCTAAGCAATTCAATTCAATAGAGTTGAACGCTACTTTTTATCGTCAATTTTCAGCAGAACAATTTGATAAATGGAGATTGAAAACACCTGAAAATTTTAAGTTTTTCCCTAAGTTAGGGCAGGAGATAAGTCATTGGAAGCGTTTACAAGGAGTACAAGATGCTGTTAATTTGTATTTAGATAATTCGGTACATTTAAAAGAAAAATTAGGGACTATATTTTTACAAATGCATTCTAATTTTGGGCCTAAAAATTTTGAAGCACTAAAGAATTTTGTTGTAAGCTGGCCAAAAGGAATTCCACTAGCAGTAGAATTAAGACACAAAGATTGGTATGACGATTCATCTATTTTTGATGAGTTTACAGAGTTGTTAGAAGAAAATCAGATAGCCAATGTATTGGTTGATACAGCAGGAAGAAGAGATATGGCACATATGCGTTTAACAAATAATGAGGCATTTATACGATACGTAGGAGCTAATCATGTATCAGATTATACTCGTTTAGACGATTGGGTTGTAAGATTAAAAGAATGGGTTGATTTAGGTTTGGAGAATATTCACTTTTTTATACATCAAAATTTAGAAATCGAATCCCCATTATTAGCAGCACATTTTATTAAGAAACTAAATAAAGAGTTAAGTATTAATTTAAAAATACCAAATGAAGATAATGGTCAACAAATGAGTTTGTTGTAAACAAAAGGACCAGCTTTAAAGCTGGTCTTTTTTTATTGGTTTTTATTTTAAATCAATATACATATTGTTATAATCAATATTACTCATAGATGAATTCCAAGGAATATGAGTTCTTATTGTTGGAGCTGAAGGAAAACCTTTAGAACCTGTAGTAATATATTGAATAGTTCTTTGTAGTAAAGGTTCTGTAGGATCACCAATAATCCCTAAGTTTCCAGGATTTTCTTCCAAAGTTACCTCAGGAATAAAACCATCTGGTTTGTTTTCTCCTTTTTTGTTTTGAATTTCTAATACAATAGGTTGCATAGCCCATGTATGATTTGTTCTAAAATTTGGACCATTTTTTCTAAAGTTTTCAGAATCATATAAAGTAATAGAGCCTACGTGTTTACCATAAGTTTGAACCCCTACTAATTTTACATTGATGTAAGGAGATAGAGCATTTATTATAAGTTCTGAAGCAGAAGCAGTTTTATCCGAAACTATAAAATATACAGTGCCTAAATTTAAGCTATTGATAGTTTCGTTTAAAACTACATTACCACTAGCATCTTTATTTAAAATTTGATCAGTAAAGTTGTTGATTAACTGATTAGGATTAGCTACAGCCATTACTTTACTATTCCAAACTTGTTTAGAAAAAAGTTGATCTTTAAATTGCCCAGTAACCATACTACCTAAATAAACAGCAGTTTGAACAGAACCACCACCATTATATCTTAAATCGATAATTAAATCGTCAATAGCATCATTTTTAAATTTTAAGAATTCAGCATTTAAGTCGCCATCAAAAGCATTAGAAAATTGATTATACATAATATACCCAATCTTTTTACTACCACTAGTAATTACTTTAGCTTCTTTTATTGGATTTTCAGTTAATTGCGATTTGGTTAATAAAATAGTTGTTCCGTTAGCAATAGGATTTCCTGCATTGTAGTTTGCTAAATGGATGGTAAATGAACTATTGTTAAATAACGAATTAACATTTGCTTCAGTAATTGTTGTTCCATTTATTTGAGTAATTAACATTCCTCTTTTAACTCCGTTGGTTTCTGCATTAGAACCTTTAGCAACATCATACACATAAACATAATAGCCACCAGAACCATCTGAAAAACTTTTACCCTTAACTTTCATACCAGTTGTTAAACGATTGCTTTGAAAAGCTTGTTCCAAAGCTACGTAGTCATCAACAATCCAAGAATAAGTTCTATTAGGATCTTTAGGGTATTCATTAGGCATATATAGTAAGTTACTAAAAAAAGTAGCAGGGTCACTTTGATTAGACAAATAACTATATAATTCTTGATCATTAGAAAAACGATTATCAGATAAATCAGGAACTTGATTTTGCCATAAATAATAAGCATTCATACCTTTCCAAACAAAGTTAGGAATTTGAATATTTGCAGGAGTATCATCTTTATCACTACAAGAGGTTATTGATACTGCTAAAAAAGCAACTAAGAATATTTTAAGTAATTTCATATGGAATATATTAGCTATAATACAACGCAATTTAATCAATAATATTATTTTTTTTTAAATTGATGTAACAAACTTGTAACTACGTCGTCGTAGTTATGTAAACCTTAAAATAATAAACAATATTTATTAGGTTTTACATTAAACTAATTAACTAAACAATGAACCAATCAGACTTTTTAAAAGTTGTACTACCATTTAAAGACAAAGTCTTTCGCTTAGCAAAAAGACTTCTGGTTTCCAGAGAGGAAGCTGAAGATGCTACGCAAGAACTGTATTTTAAATTGTGGAGAAACAAGGAGAAATTGTCTAATTACAAAAATGTTGAAGCATTTGCTATGACAATGACGAAAAATTATTGCTACGATCGATTAAAATCAAAGCAAGCTAGTAATTTAACGTTAGTTCATAGTAATTATAAAGAAAAAGATACATCTTTAGACAAGAGAGTAGAAAATAATGATAGTGTAAACAAAGTACATGAATTAATTGAAAAATTACCTGAACAACAGAAAATAATTATTCAGTTAAGAGATATAGAACAATACGATTTTGATGAGATTTGCAAAATGGTGGACATGAAACCAACCGCTGTTAGAGTAGCCTTATCAAGAGCAAGAAAAACAATAAGACAAGAACTAATAAAAAAACATAACTATGGAGTTAGCTAACATAGAAAAATTAGTAGATAAATACTTAGAGGCAGAAACAACTCTTCAAGAAGAACAAGTATTACAAGACTACTTTACTTCAGGAAATGTGGCACCACATTTAGAAGAATATAGTATGCTTTTCGGGTATTTTAAACAAAGCAAAGATGAAACCTTTACAAAAACCATTCAGTTAAAACCTGAGAAAACTAAGAAGAACTGGAAATGGTTATCAGTAGCAGCGTCAGTAGTCTTATTGTTTAGCGTTTTTCTAGGGAAACAAAGGTATGATGAACATCAACAAAGAAAGCAATTTGCACAAATTAAAGAAGCGTTGCAAATGGTTTCAGTCAATTTAAACAAAGGAAACGAAGCATTATATGCAGTTTCAAACAACTTAAACAAAGGGAATGATGCAATTCAACAATTGAATACCTACGAAGAAACTGTAAACAAAGTTATAAACAAAGTAAATTATTAAGTAAACCAACAAGTAAACCAAGTACTTTTAAATTAAGAAAATCATGAAAAAAATAATATTATTATTCGCGTTTGTTATCACAGCAAATTTTAGTTTCGGACAATCATTGTTTGATAAATTAGAAGATATTGATGAAGTATCATCTGTAGTGGTAACAAAAGATATGTTCGATTTATTAAAGAAATTTCCAGATGCAAAATCTGAAGACATGGAGATTTTTAATACAGCTAAAGGATTAAATGAATTAAAAGTATTTTCTACTGAAGATTCTAGTGTCGCTTCAAGAATGGAAAATATGGTGAATTCAGCAATTAAAGGGTCAGATTTAACACAACTTATGCGTGTTAAAGACAAAGGTTCTAGAGTAAAAATTTATGTGAAGGCAACTAAAAATAAAGATATTGTTAGTGAAGTGTTAATGTTTGTGAAAAACATGAATAGAAATGAAAAAGATGGTAAATTAAGCTCAACTATTATTTCTTTAACTGGTGATATTGACGTAAATAAACTATCTAAAATAGCTAGTAAATATTCTGATAAAAAGAAATAATTAAAACCAAATTACAAAAATAGAAGTTGAGATTTTCTCAACTTCTATTTACTAACCAATAAAAATACTCTGATGAAAAAATTATTTATATATTCATTATTATTAGTGGCATTTGCTACTATTTCCTGTAAAAAAGAACAATCATTACAAGGTTATTTAGTAGAAAGCCAAGACAAAAAAGGATTTATTTCTCTTGATTTACCTGCTAGTCTTTTACAGTTAAGTACAGATAACGCATCAGAGGAAGATAAAAAAGCTTACGAAAGTATTCGTAAAATAAATGTTACAGGATTACCTTTTAAAGAAACCGATGAAGCTACTTATGAAGCTGAAAAGAATAAACTAAAAGAGATTTTTAAGAACTCTGATTATAAAAGGTTAATAAATTTCAAAAAAGATGGAGCAACAGCAGTGATTTATTACACAGGTGAAGCAGATGCTATTGATGAAATTATTGCATTTGGATATAGCAAAGAAATGGGAGTAGGAATTGCTCGTCTTTTAGGAGATAATATGAATCCTGCAAAAATTATGGATATGATGAAAAAATCTAAATTAGATGAAAAGAATTTAGATTTTGGAAAGTTCAAATCTATCTTAGGAGAAAATGTTATAAAAGCAGAAGAAAGAAAAGAAATTAAAGTAAAAGAAACAGAATAATTATAATCCTATAACTCAAGTTAAAAACAGCTAAAATGCATGCATACATTTTAGCTGTTTTTTTGTTTTTGTATATTTTTTGAGTTAAAATATAGAAAAAACCAAAAACATTTTATTTAAATTAAATTTATAGAAACCCTTATTTTAGTAGGGTATTGCTATTTTTTTTAGATAAAATGTAAATATTTTTCATTAAAGTGTTGTTTTTTAGATATAAAGCTGTAGTTTTGGCAGCCAATAATTTAACTTTAGTTAAGTATACTAGTCATCTATAATTATAGTTGGTTATTGAAAAAATAAGCGATAGCATAGCCCCCCGGATGCAATTGAATTACATAATGAGATTAAATAATTTCATTATTGTTTTAAATCTACTTATAAATGTTTCATTTCTTAGAAATAGCATAAAGAGATTAATTTCTTCGGTAGGAATACCTTTTTAAACAAACGGTTTGGCAGATTTGTTTCCTTGTTTTTAATAAATAAAAATTATAATTAACATAAAAAATATTTTTCAACGTGAAAAAATATATTGGATATACAATACTTTCATTGTGTTTAGCAATGGTTGTATCATGTAAAAATGATGAAGTTTTAGTAGAAAAAAACTTAGAACTGTCAAAAGGTCAATTTTTAAATGAAAATATTCCTGATGGAATTAGCAATTTAGAAATTAAAGAAATTAATAATAATCTAGCTTCAAGATCAGAAGTAGAAGCTAATTGTGTAGAGAAAGAAGTAAGTTTTGATAAAACTGATTCGGATTTCTTTTTAATTAACCCTAATGGTAGTTTATTATGGCCTGGTAATATAGTTGCTCTAAGATCAATTCAAGACGGAGCACCAACATCTGTTCCTTTTTATGGAACGGATAGAAACTCAATAGAAATAGGTTTAGACGTCATTTCTGGAACAGCTGCATCAACCTCTACAGTAGTGGGAAGCCCTTCTCCTGGTACTGTTAGAAATGAGTTAAATAGAATTCTGGGGAATTACTATGACTCTGGTGCTAGCTTTCCAGCGGCGTTTGAAGTTTCTATAGAAAGAGTTCACAATGCAAGTGATTTACAATTTGCTTTAAAAGCTGGATACTCAGGATATGGAGTTGATGTTGCGGGGCAATTAGGAATCAATTTTAATGAGAAAAAAACTCGTTATGTTGTAACATTAAAACAACGTTTTTTTACAGCAACTGTGACTCCTAAAGCTCAGTTAATAGGAAAAAGAGGTTGGTACAATTCAAATGTTACTCCAAACGACTTAGCTCCTTACGTAACAGACTTTAAAAGCGAGGTTTCAAATGTTGATATGAACCCTGCAGGTTATGTAGAATCTGTAACTTATGGTAGATTATTTACTTTAATATATGAATCATCTGAAAGTGCTAGAAATGTATCGGCTGCCTTAAACTTTGCTTATAAAGGAGCAATAGGTTCTGTAACTGCAGATGTATCAACAAAATATAGTCAAACATTACAGAATACTACAGTAAAAGTTAAACAAATAGGTGGTGATGCTCAACCTGGAATTACTGCAGGATTAAGAGCAATGGCTGGAGATTTAACTGCTATAAATGCATTCTTAGAAAAAGGAGCAAATGTATCTAGAACTAACCCAGGATACCCAATTTCATATAAAGTAAATTATGTATCAAATAATTCTCCATATAAAGTAGTTAGTAATGTGAAATATACACAAAGAAATTGTGAATTAGTAACTAGAAGAAGAGTACGTTTTAATCCTACAGCAGTTTTATTAGATTACTATTCTTATGATCATAATACATCAGGCTTAGAAATACAAGGATGGTTTAAAGTACAAAAGTATGATAGAGATTTAAATCAATGGTACGATGCCGTTAGCCCATTTTGGTGGGGGTATGGAGTAGAACATACTCAAAGAGATTATTATAAGTATAGTAATAGTTATAGTATTTTAGGAGGAAGTCGTTTTGTAGACTTTGATATAGACGAAATTAATGGAGAGCGTTTTAGAGTTGTATCAACAGCTAGAGAATGTGATGCAACTTGTACTGTTTTACCAAATGGAGGAGTTGCTCCAGTATTTTATGAATACAGTGCAGCTTCTAAAACTTGGACTGGACATGGTGGTAGGCCAGGTGCTAGTAATACTATTTTAGATGCATTAGATTGGAACCGTCAACATGTATTTGTAAATAAAGTTGATGGTAGTACTTTAAATATTTTCTATAATATTTACTTTTTAGATTAAACTTTAAATAAAAAAAATGGAGGTGTTAATTTAATAATACCTCCATTATATTTTACAGGGCAGCTTAAAATTAAGCTTGCTTATTTTTTACTGATAATAATGTGTTTTTTAATAACATAGCAATAGTCATTGGTCCAACTCCACCAGGAACTGGAGTTATAAAATCTGATTTTTTAGAAACTTCATCAAAAGCAACATCACCTACTAAACGGAAACCTCTTTTTTTAGAAGGATCAGCAACACGAGTAATTCCAACATCAATCACAGTTACATTATCTTTTACCATATCGGCTTTTAAAAATTCAGGAATACCAATAGCAGCTATAATAATATCAGCTTGTAAAGTTATTTCTTTTAAGTTTTGAGTTCTACTATGAGTTAAAGTAACTGTAGCATTACCCACTTTTCTTTTCTGAGACAGTAATATACTCATTGGACTTCCAACGATATGACTACGTCCAATTACAACTACATTTTTACCACTAGTTTCTACATTATAACGGTCTAATAATTCTAAAATACCAAAAGGTGTAGCAGATATAAATGTAGGTAGATTTAAAGCCATTTTCCCGACATTGGTTGGATGGAAACCATCTACATCTTTATTAGGGTCTATCGCCATTATTATTTTTTGTTCATCAATGTGATCGGGTAGAGGAAGTTGAACTATAAAACCGTCGATATCATTGTCAACATTTAAAATGCTTATTTCGTTTAATAATTCTTCTTCAGTAGTTTCTTCAGGTAATCTAATTAAAGTAGATTCAAAACCAACACGCTCACAAGCTTTTACTTTAGCATTTACATAAGTTAAACTCGCTCCATCATTACCTACTATGACAGCTGCTAAATGAGGTGTTTTTTTATCTTGGTTTTTTAATTCTAATACTTCTAGAGCAATTTCTTCTTTAATGTTGGCGGATGTCTTTTTACCGTCTAGTAAAATCATTTTTAGTGTGTTGTGGGTTTGTTGTTAAGTTGTATATAAAAAAAGAGAAGCCGTAGCTTCTCTTTATATTATCTCATACCTTTCATCATTTGCATCATTTTTCTTCCGCCACCACCTTGCATCATCTTCATCATTTTGCTCATTTGGTTGAATTGTTTCATCAATTGATTTATTTCTTGGACAGAAGTTCCTGAACCTTTTGCAATCCTTTTCTTACGGCTTGCATTTATGGTAGAAGGAGTGCTTCTTTCAAGAGGAGTCATGGATTGAATAATAGCTTCAATACCTTTAAAAGCATTGTCATCAATATCAACATCTTTTAAAGCTTTACCTGCACCAGGAATCATTCCTACTAAATCTTTCATGCTACCCATCTTTTTGATTTGTTGTATTTGACTTAAAAAGTCATCAAAACCAAATTGATTTTTAGCAATTTTCTTTTGTAATTTTCTAGCTTCTTCTTCATCGTATTGTTCTTGGGCACGTTCTACTAACGAAACAACGTCTCCCATTCCAAGAATACGATCAGCCATACGATTTGGGTGGAATACATCAATAGCATCCATTTTTTCACCCGTACCGATAAACTTTATAGGTTTGTTTACAACTGTTTTAATAGATAATGCAGCACCTCCTCGAGTATCACCATCTAATTTTGTAAGTACTACACCATCAAAATTTAAAACATCGTTAAATGCTTTTGCTGTATTTACAGCATCTTGCCCTGTCATAGAATCTACAACAAATAATGTTTCTTGTGGAGTTACAGCTTTATGAATGTTAGAAATTTCATTCATCATTTCTTCATCCACAGCTAAACGACCAGCGGTATCTATAATAACTACATTTTTACCGTTTGCTTTTGCATGCTTAATAGCGTTTAATGAAATCTCTACAGGATTTTGGTTTCCTTCTTCAGCATAAACATCAACACCAATTTGCTCTCCAACAACCTGTAATTGATTAATAGCGGCTGGACGATAAACATCACATCCTACTAATAAAACTTGTTTAGATTTTTTAGTTTTTAAGAAGTTAGCTAATTTACCAGAGAAGGTTGTTTTACCCGAACCTTGTAAACCAGACATTAGAATAACCGTAAGAGAACCTTTTAAGTTTATACCAACAGTATCTCCACCCATTAATTCAGTTAATTCGTCTTTAACTAACTTTACCATTAACTGACCAGGATTTAATGTAGTTAATACATCTTGTCCTATGGCTTTTTTCTGTACTCTTTTAGTAAACTCTTTGGCTATCTTAAAGTTAACATCGGCATCTAATAAAGCTCTACGAACTTCTTTTAGTGTTTCAGCAACATTAACTTCGGTAATTTTTCCGTGTCCTTTCAGCGTATGTAACGCTTTATCTAACTTTTCGCTTAAATTATTAAACATGTGTCTACTTCATTTTTAGAGGCACAAATATAATAATTTAGTTGTTAGGACTGTAGGTTTTTATATGCTGATTATTTGAATATTTTCATTTTTTTAAAGAAAATTTAAAATTAATGTTTCTCTTTTAAAATATTCAGGTGATGATCAGTATGATAGGCTGTCCACATAATTATTTCACGAACAGGCATTTTTCCCATAAGAGGGTGTGGTAAAATTAAATTATTCAAATCTTTATCTTTCCAATGCTGTGTTTTATACTGTAACTTTTTATTTTGAACTTGAAGAGTAGTAAGTAGTTGTTGAAACTTTTTTTTGCTTGGTGTTTTTACTGAACTATTAAACTTTCTTGCTTTATCGAGATTTTTAGAAAGTTTATCTTGATAACGCTTTGAGATTTCATCGTATGAGCGAAGTTCACGATTTGTAACTCCAAATTTATATTTGAGAATAAATTTAGGAATACTTAGAGCTGTGTTTAATTTTTTTAAAGAATCCACTAAATGTACTGTATGCTGTCCTAAAGTCCATTTATCTTCAGGCCCTTTTTCAAAACTATCTTCTGGTTGATTTTCTATCCATTTAAAAAACTCCTGATGCTTTTCTTCAAGTAAATTAACAATACCTTCTTTATCCATAAATGATGTTATTTAAAGCTTTAAAAATATGAAATTTAAAAAGAAATACAATTGAATACATAAATTCTGCAGTTCACTACATTTAGTTTTTTTTTATTCCAATGAGGAAATACTTTTGAGGTATCCAAATGAAAAAATAAACATTATGAAATCAATATTTAATTTAAAAAGAACAATAAGTTTAGTAGCTTTCTTATTTGTGTTTAGTACTACTTTTGTTTTTGCACAAAAAAAATCTTCAGATAACTATACGCATGTTACTTCTACAGAAACAGGAGTACATAGAATTAATGTAAAGAATGATAAGAATAATTTTAGTGTTGAATATGAAGGAGATATTACTTTATCAGATGACGATAAAGATATTATAGCTATTTCAAGAGGAGGTTTTATCATCATAAAAAAATCGAGTTTTGGTAAAAAACGAAAAGTTGTTATCGAAGCCGAAAGTGGAAAACTAAATAAACGATATTATGTAGGTTGGAATGAAAAAGCGTTTAATCCTGAAGGTAAAGCATGGTTGGCAGAAATTTTACCAGAGATTGTGAGAACTACTGTAATTGCTGCAAAATCTAGAGTAGATAGATTTTATAATAAAGGGGGAGTAGATGCTGTGCTAGCTGAAATTAGAGAGATGAAAAGTGATTTTGTTCAATCTAAATACTTCGGATTTTTGCTAGAAAAAGATTTAAATAATGATGCTTTAGTCAAAGTATTACAATCGGCTGGAAAACATATAAAGTCTGATTATTATTTATCGCAAACATTACAAAAAAATCAAAAAGCATTTTTAAGTAATTCACAAACATTATCAGCTTATATCAAAGCTTCAGAAAACATAAAATCTGATTATTATTTATCAGAAGTGTTAAGAAAGGCCATAAAAACTGATGGAATTTCAGATAATCAATTAACAGATTTATTACAAATTTCAAGTAGCATTGGTTCGGACTATTATTTATCGCAAGTTTTATCAGATATTCTTAAAAATAGAGAGTTAAATAAGTCGAATATGGATAAAATTATGAAGCTTTCAAAAAGTATTGGTTCTGATTATTATAAAGCACAAGTTTTAAAGAAAGCTTTGAAAAAGAAAAATTTATCTTCTGAAAACTACGATACTTTTATCTCTTCTATGGATGATGTAGGGTCAGATCATTATGCCTCAAATATTATAAAGGAATTACTTAAAAAGGATTTAGATAATAAATCATTAGATAAATTATTAGAGTTAGTATCTAAAAATGTGAGTTCTGATTATTATGCTTCTGGAATTTATAAAAAATTAGCAAAGAAGAGATTAACAGAAAGCCAATTGATAAAAACATTTGAATCTATGAAGAAGAGCATGAGTTCAAATAATTATCTATCGAGTTCTTTGGTTGCTTTCGGATCTCAAGTAAAGAATAGTAGTCAAAGAGTAAAAGATGCTTACATGAATGTAGCTAAATCATTAAGTTCCGATACATATTTCGGAAGAGCTATGAAGGCTATTTATTAAAAACTTCACTAAGGTAAGTAAATATTCAGAACGAAATTTACTTACCTTAGTTTCATGCAAAAAATCAATCAGCTAATTAATCAACCTAAAGTGAAAAAACATTTTTTCATAACTTTATTAGGAGCTTTAATTGGAGCTTTACTAGGATATTATTTGCTAGTTGGCGAGCAACAAAATTTTACGCTTCCTCAATTTTTTCTAACAGCATTTAGTGGTATAGTTATAGGGTATGGTTGTTATCTAATGACAAAACTTTTAGATAAAAGTATTCCTTGGAAAAAGCAAGTTGGAACTCGATTATTATTAGGAATTATAGCACATTTTGTACTGTCTTTTTCGTTATTTTTTATTCTTTTTAGTATTTATAACCTTTCTGATATCGAAGGCATATTGAGTAAATATCAACCAGTATTTATAAAGTTAGGAATACTCTTATTTATACTAGCTATTATATATCAAATAATATATTTTGCTCTTTATTCATATTATTCTTATGCTTCTTTACAGGTAGAAGAAGTAAAACAAGAGCGAAAGCAAGTAGAATTGCAGTTGAATGCTTTAAAATCTCAATTGAGCCCTCATTTTTTATTTAATGGTTTAAATACAATTTCATCATTAATTTATAAAGATGAAACTAGAGCCAAGCTTTTTATCCGTAAGCTGGCAAAAATGTACGATTATACCTTAAAAAGTTATCATTCAAAATTGATAACGATACGAGAAGAATTAGAGTTTGTACATTCTTATATTTATTTAGTTGAAACTCGTTTTGAAAATAAATTTAGTTGTAAAATTTCAATAAATGATAATTTAATAGAAACTAAAATTCCACCTTTAACATTGCAAATGTTGATAGAGAATGCGGTAAAACATAACACTATGAGTAATGAAGAACCATTGTCTATTCATATTACTTCAGATCAAAAACATATTACTATTCAAAATAATATAACTTCAATGCCATATAAAGTAAACTCTTTTAAAATTGGATTGAAAAATATTAGTTCTAGATACTTATTGTTACATGGTGAAGGAATTATCATAACTAATGGAAATAATTTTGTTGTTAAAATACCTATCATACGATGAAAAAATTATTTATCCATAAGCCTCTATTTAGGTTATTAAGTCCGGTATTTAGTGGAGCCGTTATTTATTTACTAATACTACTAGTAAATAATAATGTATCACAATTACAAGAGCAATTTTTAGGAGAAGAACTGTATGTATGTATAGGACTATCATATATTGTTCAAGAGTTTTCTAGGATATTACTTATTCTTTTTAAAAAAGTACCTAAGTTAGAAAGTATCTTGTTGAATATAGGACTGCAAATAATTGTTTCACTTTTTTTATGCATAGTAATAGTTAGTGTGTCTATTACTGTGTACTATAAACAAGTATTAGGTTTTTCACCAAATTCTGAAGAGTTATGGCTTTTTAATAGTGTTTTCAGTGTAGTAACACTTATTTATATTTTATTATTTATAAGCAATCAGTATTTGCACAAAACAAATACAGAAAAGTTATTTAAAGAGCAGGAAATAAAACAAATTATAGAGACCGATTTTATAGATTTTAAGCAAGGTATAAATCCTAAATTGTTATTTGAAAGCCTAGAAGTATTGTTAATTCTTATAGAGCAAGAAAAAAATAAAGCAGATGATTTTATAGATTATTTAGCAACTATTTACAGATACATCCTATCAAGTAACAAAAAACAATTAGTAGCTATTGAAGAGGAAATAGAAATAGTAAACGAATTAATTAATTTGTTCAATTATTTACCCTATAGAAATATAGTTTTAATAAATGAAATAGCGTCTAATTTTCTAACAGTACCTAAAAGTTTGTTATTTGTTATAGAACAAATTGTAAGAACAACAATAACTTCTTCTTTAACATTAGAGATTTCTCTTAAAGAGGAGGAAAATTATTGGGTTATTGAATATAGTCCGAATGATAAAATTACAACACAGTTTAAACCTGAAAATTTAAAAGAAATAGAAAGAGTTTTTAGTATTTATAGTACTTCTGAGATTCAAATAGAAGAAACAAGTGCGATGAGAAAAATTTTATTACCAAAATTAACTATAGAAAAAGCTTAAAGAGATGAAGATAGTAATTGTAGAAGATGAGCATTTAGCAGCAGAAAAGTTAGAGCGATATATACAAAAGTATAATTCAAATGTATCTGTTTTAATAAAACTAAGTAGCATAGTAGACGCAGTAACTTGGTTTGAAAAAGGAATTGATTATGATGTTGCATTTATGGATATTCAATTAACAGATGGTTTGAGTTTCGAAATATTTAATCAAGTAAAAATAACGAAGCCAGTAATATTTACTACTGCTTTTGATGAATATGCAATAGATGCATTTAAAGTAAATAGTATTGATTATTTATTAAAACCAATAACATTTACTGATGTATCTAAGGCAATGGTGAAACTAAAAACAATGGAAAGTTTGTTTGTAAATGAAGAAGCTATCAATAAAGTAAAAAGCAGTGTAACAAAATTAAAAACAAAAGATCGATTTTTAGTTCGGTTAGGTAATCATATTCATTCTATAAAAACTACAGATATATTGCTTTTCTATGCTGAAGGAAGAACAGTTTATTTAGTAACTAAAGAAAACAAAAAGTATATTTTAGACTATAAGCTTGAAGACTTAATTAAAGTTTTAGAGTCCTCAGAATTTTTTAGAGTAAATAGAACTTTTATTGTAAGTCTTAATGGAGTAGAAGATGTTATAGTATACTCAAATAGTCGTTTAAAAATAACTCCTAAAGTAAATGTAGAGAAAGAAATTATTGTAAGTAGAGAAAAAGTATCTGCTTTTAAAAGCTGGTTTGAAGGTGATTAATCACTAATTTTATATAAAACACAAGCTTCTATTTTAGGAAAGTTACCTAAAAGAGGATGCTTAAATTCTTTTACTTTTTTCATATTGATTTTTTCCATCACTATAATTGAAGGAGTATTAATTATAGGAGCAACAGAAACAATTTCTTTAAGTTTTAGTTGAGAAAAACCATATTCAAGGCATCTTTTAGCTCCTTCAGTAGCATAACCTTTGCCCCAAAAACTAGGATGTAATCTCCAGCCAATATCAATAGAAGGATTAAAATCGGCAGCATAGGTTTGTTCAGAAAGACCAATAAAACCAATAAATTCTTTAGTTTCGATAATTTCTACAGCAAAATAACAAAGTTCCTTTTCATTAAATTGTTTTTGCATTCGATGAATAAAGTCTAGCGTTTGCTCTTTTTTTAAAATAGTAGGAAAATAACGCATAACTTCTGGATTAGAATTAATCTCATGTAAAGCGTCAAGGTCAGAATCTGTCCAATTTCTAAAACCTAAACGATCTGAAGTAAAAAGATAATTTTGCATAGTGCAAATTTATAATTTTACTTATAAATCATCAGTAAAATGTGTACGTGATTTTTCTTTTGAAAATTTCTCTGCATTATAATCTTTAGAAGCATTTTTTGCTATAGATAATGATTGCCAATTTTTACCCAGAAGTAACCTCCCTAAGAATACTATTTGTCCTACATGATATGAATAATGACATAATTGTCGGTTTATAGCTTCAGTAATTGTGTGTCCTTGGTTTCTGATATAAACAATAGTGTCAGAATTCTCTTCAGTTATAGAATTTAAAGCCTTAAAAAGACATTGCCATCCATTTTCCCAATAAGCAATAACTTCTTCTTTAGTGGTAAAAGAGTTGATGAATTCATCATCTCTATTTCGCCATTCTTTTTCACCATCTTCAGTTAAAAAATTTGTCCATCTAGAAAGCATATTTCCAGCTATATGTTTTACAATAATAGCTATAGAATTATCATCAGCATTTGGAAGCCAAAAAAATTGTTCTTCAGTAAGCTGAATAAAAGTTTTATCGCCTAAACTTTTATAGTATTCAAATTGTTTTTTAACGCTAGTTAAGTAAGATGTATCCATAAAAAAAGAGCTAGTTTAATTAGCTCTAATTTACGTTGTTTTTTTGAATTTATTTCTTTGGAATAAATTTTAAAGCAGCTCCATTAATACAATGACGCTTTCCTGTAGTATCTCGAGGTCCGTCGTTAAAAGAATGTCCTAAATGTCCACCACAAGTATTACACTTTAACTCAGTACGAGCATATCCTATTTTATAATCAACATCCAGTTCAACATTACCTTTTACTTCTCTATCAAAAGAAGGCCAACCAGAACCAGAATCAAATTTGTGTTCAGATTTATACAAAGGAGTATCACAACCTGCACATACATAAGTTCCTTTAGAATAAACTTTGTTTAATTTACTACTAAATGGGCGTTCTGTTCCAGCTTCTCTAAGTATATAGTATTGTTTTGGAGTCAGTGTTTTTTTCCACTCAGAAGCTGTTTTTTCAACTTTGTACTTTTTTTCACTTTTTTTAGTTTGAGCATTTCCTGCACAGCTAATAAAAAGTCCTAAAAATAAGATAGCTAATAATTGTTTCATTCGTTTTGTATAATAAAATTAACGGCACGGTTTATTACATTTTTATCACGCAAAATTTTAGTATGTCCTAAGCCTTGTGTAATGAGTAATTTTCCGCTTTTTAAATTTTGACGAATGTTTTGTGCACAACTTACAGGAACATCTCCATCTTGAGAGTCATGAATAACTAAAGTTGGAATAGAAACACTTTTTGCTACAGTACTTGAGGAATGTTTATCAATATTAGTTTGCCATTGTTTGTCAAATTTAGCTTTAATCTTTTTAGCAACTATAGTTTTCACTTTTAAGTTGTTGGTGAAATTTAGAATCACATCTGAAATTTTATCAGCAGAACCAATAGTAACTAGTTTTTTAATATTAAAATTGTCTCTATCGATACTATTGTATAAACACATTCCTCCAAAAGAATGACCCACAGCAGCTTCAAAAGGTCCAAACTGTTGATTAATTTCATTAATAGTATCCAAAAAATCAGGCATCATAGTAGTTTTTCCTGTAGAAGCTCCATGTGCTGGTCCATCAAAAGAAATTACCATATATCCTTTTTCTAAAAGTTTATCGGCAATCATAAATAATTGTGTACTTCTACCTGCCCAACCATGAACTAATAAAACTTTCTTTTTGGAATATCCATAAGATAAAACTTGAATATTTTGATTTATAGATGGTATATTTATTGTTTTCTTTTGCGCACTTTCTAACATTACTTTTTCTCTTTTTGGTATTGAAAAACCAATAGGAGTTATAAAAAGCTTTGAAGCAAGTTTAGCAGTTAAAGAAGTTGAAAAAAATTGTGTAACCTTAGCGATAGCAATAACTGGTTTAGGAATTGTTAAACTAGGAGGAAATATATTTGAATTCATAAAATTCATGAAATTGATTTTTTGGATAAAGATAGAATTTGTAATTTTAAATAATATAAAGCGTTCTAAAATTGTGACATTATTTTGAATGATGTGTCTCAATAATATAACTCAAACAAATAAAAACATTAATAATGAAAAGAAGTATAGCCTTAGCTTTTTTAACAGTATTCTTAATACAATGTAGCACGGTGCCAATTACAGGAAGGAAACGTATTAATTTTGTAAGTGATTCTCAGGTGCTTCCAGCAAGTTTTGCTCAGTATAAAGGATTTATAGAAAAAAATAAACTGTCTAAAAATGTAGCAAAATCAAATCAGATAAAAAGAGTAGGTAAGAAAATTTCAGCAGCTGTAGATCGATTTATGAGAGCCAATGGAATGGTAGCAGAAGCAAATGCCTATAAATGGGAATTTAATTTAATAGAAGACAAAACAGTAAATGCTTGGTGTTTACCAGGAGGAAAAGTAGTTTTTTATACTGGAATTTTACCAATGTGTGCAAATGAAGATGGGGTTGCTGCTGTAATGGGGCACGAAGTAGCTCATGCTTTTGCTAAGCATGGACAAGAGCGTATGTCTACAGGACAGTTACAACAATTAGGTGGAGCTGCAGTGGCTTTAGGAACTAGAAATAGTGAGAATGCTAAAATTTGGAATATGGCTTATGGTATAGGTTCTCAGGTAGGAGTTATGTTGCCTTTTAGTAGAAAACATGAAACTGAAGCAGATAAGTTAGGATTAGTTTTTATGATTATGGCTGGATATAATGGAGAAGAAGCTGCTGAGGTATGGGTACGAATGAGTCAACGAGCTAAAGGTAAGCAGCCTGCACAAATATTAAGTACACACCCTTCAAATGAAGAGCGTATTAAAACATTAAGAGCATTTTTACCTGAAGCAAGGAGTTTAGCAGCAAAATACAATGTACCTGCTAAAAAATAATAGCACTCAATAATTTATATTATATTGCAAACCGTTCATTTTTTTGAACGGTTTTTTTTGTATAAAGAATAGAATAAATATGTATAAAATAGGAGATAAGAAGCTGATTAATGCCTGGGCATTTTACGATTGGGCTAATTCAGTATATTCATTAGTAATTAGTACAGCCGTTTTTCCATTGTATTATAGTGCTGTAACCAAAGGTAAAACAGTTCGTTTTTTAGGAATGGATTGGGAACATCCAGATAGTTTGTATAGTTATGCTTTATCTTTCTCTTTTTTAGTAGTAGCTTTTATTTCACCTATTTTATCGGGTATTGCCGATTATACAGGAAGTAAGAAAAAGTTTATGAAATTCTTTTGTTGGTTAGGAGGTTTATCTGTAGCATCATTATACTTTTTTGATGGAGTAGATACTGTATGGATTGGAATTTGGTTTACCATCTTAGCAAGTATTGGTTTTTGGGCAAGTTGGGTATTTTACAATGCTTATTTGCCAGAAATAGCACTACCAGAGCAACAAGATAGAGCAAGCGCAAAAGGTTTTATATATGGTTATATTGGATCTGTAATTTTATTAATTATCAATTTAGGAATGATTATGTTTCCTGATGCTCTAGGAATTACCACAGGAATGGCTTCGAGACTTTCTTTTGTAATGGTTGGGATTTGGTGGATTGGTTTTGCACAAATTACTTTTCGTAAGCTACCAGATGATATTTATAATAAACAACCTGACAATGATTATATATGGAAAGGATATAGAGAGTTGCAAATTGTTTTTAAAGAGGTTTTGAATTATCCTACTTTAAAGAAGTTTTTAGTAGCTTTTTTCTTTTTAAGTATTGGAGTTCAAACCATAATTTTAATGGCAGCTATTTTTGGTTCTACTGAATTAGAATTACCTTCAACAAACATGATAATTACTATACTATTGGTACAAGTGGTAGCTATTGTAGGAGCTTTTTTCTTTTCAAGATTTTCTGATAGATATGGAAATTTTACAGCTTTAAAAGTTACTATAGGAATATGGATGCTAGTTTGTTTTTCAGCATTTATGTTAGACAAAAGTCAAGAGAATGTTGAATTATATTTTTATGGACTAGGAGGTTTGTTAGGTTTGGTACAAGGAGCTATTCAATCGTTAACAAGATCTACCTATTCCAAACTATTACCAGAAACCGAAGATCATGCTACTTACTTTAGCTTTTATGATGTTACTGAAAAAATAGCAATCGTATTAGGAACCGCTGTTTATGGTGCTTTATATGCAATTACAAACTCAATGCAGTGGAGTGTATTATGTTTGGCAATTTTCTTTTTAATATCATTTATTATCTTAAGTACTCTTAAGAAAACAAAGTATGTAGAATAGCTTTAAAAAGTACAAGCTGAGGTAAAACTCACTTTTTCTTTGGTTATTGGATGTATAAATTCAATATGTTCTGCGTGTAAATGCAATCTGTTAGATTTTTCACCGTATAAATCATCACCAACAATAGAAGTATTTAAACCTAAGTTATGAGCAGCATGCACGCGTAATTGATGGGTACGTCCTGTAATTGGGTAGAAATGTACTTTTGTTTTTCCATCATTAACTTCAATTGTTTCCCATTTAGTCAAAGCAGGTTTCCCATGTTCATTACAAACTAACTGTTTGGGTCTATCATCTAAATCAACTCTTAGAGGTAGGTTTATGGATCCATTATTTTTAGATAAAGTTCCATCAAGTAAAGCTACGTAGCGTTTATGCACAGTTTTGTTTATAAATTGAGCTTGTAAAGCTTTATATATATATTCATTCTTAGCAATTAATAAAATACCTGAAGTAGACATATCTAAACGATGTACGATTATTGGGCCAGTAATCTTTGGGTATTTATTTTTGATACGTTGATAAACGGAATCTTGTATTTCTTTACCAGCTACTGTAAGCAATTCTTCTGGTTTATTAATAACCATTAAAGCATCATCTTCATAAATAACTGTAATATCCTTTTTATTGACAGATAATTGCTCTAATAAAGGATTTTTAGTTACTAATATACCTTTTAACATATGTGTTAAAATAGGCTTGCATTTTCCAGTACAAGCTGGGTAAAAGTTTTTATGCTTTCTTACAGAAGTAGCTAAGGGTTTTCCCCACCAAAATTCTGCCATACAAATAGGTGTTAAACCATGTTTAAAAGCATATTGAAGTAGTTTAGGAGCACAACAGTCACCAGCTCCTGCAGGAATGTTTTGCTTTGAGTTTTTAAAGACATCTAAAAGATTTTGAGTTTCTTTTTCTTGATTTAAAAACTGATAGTGTTTAAAAATTTCAGTTTGTACCCAAGCAGAAAGTTTTTTTCGTTGTTTTTTTAATTGATTAACTTTTTGTTGATAGCTTAAAAATTCTTTTTCTAAAGGAGGAATCTTAGCTTTTAAATAAACTTCATATTCTCGTAAATAAAACTCTTCATTAATATTTAATTGATTGTTTTGTTTACCTAGTTGTTTTCTTAGCTTTCTTCTTGCTTTTATTTTAGAATGTTCTTCGTTTAAAAGTTTTTCATTAGTTAACGAAAGTGTATTGTAATCATTTTTAATTGTTGTGAACTGAATATTGTTTTCTAGTTCAAAAAGCTCTTGATTAATTTGATTGAGTTTATTTTCGGTTTGTATATAAAAACCATTTTTATCTAGTATATCATAAACAGGCGGAACAAAATGTTGATGTACAGAACTATTCTCAATTTTTCCTGAAAAAGCTGCCAAATAACCTATTTCCTCGTTTGAGTTTTTTACTACTAAAACACCAAACATTTTACCTAAAGCATCTTTAGTTGTATTGTTTTCTATTCCAAAGTTATGCTCAAAATCTGTTTGTTTTTTTAAATACTTTTGTAATTCATTTGCAGCTATTATAGCTAACTTGTGAGGAGAATAGTTATGAGGATAATCAAATTTTGGAGGTAATGAAATAGTATTTATACTAGATGTAAAATGAATAAACTTAGTCATATTTTAAAAAGAAAAAAGTGTTGC
The DNA here is from genome assembly GCF_947499065.1 of uncultured Tenacibaculum sp. Classification (GTDB taxonomy): domain Bacteria; phylum Bacteroidota; class Bacteroidia; order Flavobacteriales; family Flavobacteriaceae; genus Polaribacter. Next base: position 314,389 of record NZ_CANMMT010000004.1, read on the forward strand.
TTACACAACACTTTAGTAAAATTAATTATTATAAATTTTATCGTATAAATCTTTATAAATTTCTTTAATTATTTTTCGTTTCATTTTCATGGTAGGAGTAAGGTGTCCACCATCTATAGACCATTCTTCAGATGTTAATTCAAACTTTTTAATCATCTCCCATTTTCCAAATTTAGAATTGCAAAGAGATACTTCTTCTTGAATACGCTCTATAACTTTAGGGTTTTTAATTAAATCTTCATTATCGCCTAGAGTTACATGATGTCTTACAGCCCATTCTCTAATAAACTCAAAATTTGGTTGAATAAGTGCTGCAGGCATTTTTTCACCTTCACCAATAACCATTACTTGCTCTATAAAACGAGATTGTTTTAATTCACCTTCTAATAAAGGTGGAACAACATACTTACCACCTGAGGTTTTAAACATCTCTTTGGTACGTCCTGTAATTTTTAAGAATCCATCATGACAAATCTCTCCTTTATCACCTGTATGGAAATATCCATCTTTTAGTACCTCAGCTGTTTTTTCAGGATCTTTATAGTATCCTTTCATAACATTAGGCCCTTTTACTAATATCTCTCCGGTATCTGCAAGTTTAACCTCAACACCATCTATCATACGACCTACAGTACCAACTCTAAAACCACCATTACGTACATCGTTTACAGAGATTACAGGAGAAGTTTCAGTAAGTCCATAACCTTCCATAACTGGCATTCCAGCCGCAGCAAATACTCTTGTTAAACGAGGTTGAAGTGCAGCAGAACCAGAAACCATTAATTTCAATTCTCCACCTAAAGCAGCTTGCCATTTAGAGAAAATTAATTTACGTGCAATACCTAGTTGTTTTTCATACCACCATCCATTTGCACCATATGGCTTATATTTAAGTCCTAATTCAATAGCCCAAAAGAATAATTTTTTCTTTACTCCAGTTAAATCAGCTCCTTTGGCATAAATTTTATCATATATTTTTTCATACAACCTAGGAACGGCTGTCATTACATGAGGTTTTACTTCTTGAGCATTTTCACTTAATTTATCAATTGCTTCAGCAAAATAAATTGAAACACCACAATATTGGTATAAATACAATATCATTCGCTCGAAAATGTGACAAACAGGTAGAAAGCTAAGTCCACGTTCCTCTCCATATAAAAGTGGAACTCTTTTTTCACTAGATAAAACATTAGAAACAATGTTTCCATGTGAAAGCATTACACCTTTAGGTCTACCAGTAGTTCCTGAAGTATAAATTAGTGTAGCTAGTGTATCAGAAGTTACATTATTTTTTCGTTCTTCTACTTCGTTTTGATTGCTATCATCTTTACCTAATTCTAAAATTTCTTTCCAATTTTTTTCTCCAGAAATTTCATCAAAAGTATAAACATCTTTAAGTTTTGTATTGCCTTTAATTTGATTTAATTTTTCTAAAATTTCAGTATCAGAAACAATACAATAAGTTGCTTCTGAGTGATTTAAAACATATTCGTAATCTTCTTTAGAAATAGTAGGATAAATAGGCACATTTTGAGCACCAGTTTGTAAAATTCCTATGTCGCAAACATTCCATTCGGTTCTGTTGTTTGTTGATATTACTGCAATTTTATCGTTTGGCTGTACACCTAAACGAAGTAAACCTCTACTAATAGCATTTGCTTGGTCAATATATTCTTGAGTTGATATTGATTGCCATTTGCCATTATATTTTGTTGTAAAAGCTTTTTTTAAATTATAAGTTTCTTGTTGATAGTAAGGGAAATCAAAAAGACGAGTAATTTCAATCGACATATGTTCAAATTTTTGGGCTCTGCAAATTATGAAAAATAGACCGATTGCACAAGTTTGAGCTTAATGCTTGATTTATTGTGAATTATATATTTTTTTATATAAATCGTTGTATTTTTCTAAGATAATTTTACGTCTCATTTTCAATGTTGGGGTTAAATGCCCAGCATCGGTAGTCCATTCATCTGAAGTGATTTCAAACCGTTTAATTTGCTCCCAATTACCAAATTTTTTATTGTAAAAATCAATTTCTTTTTGAATACGATTTATCAGTTTTTGATCAGTAGAAACATCAGTAATTGTATGATGATGTCTTTTAGCCCATTCGTATACAAATTCGAAAGATATTTGAATCAGTGCTGCAGGCATTCTTTCACTTTCTCCAATAACCATAATTTGTTCAATAAAACGTGATTTTTTTAATTCACTTTCTAATACAGCAGGAGCTATGTATTTACCACCAGATGTTTTAAAAATTTCCTTTTTCCTATCTGTAATCTTTAAAAAACCTTCTGAGTCAATTTCTCCTATGTCTCCTGTATGTAAGTAACCGTTTTTAATGGTTTCATTAGTTTGTTCCTCATTTTTATAATATCCCATCATTACATTTGGACCTTTTACCAAGATTTCTCCATCATCAGCAATTTTAACCTCAACGTCTTTAATGATTCTTCCAACTGTGCCTATTTTAAAACCATTATTACGCATGTCTGTTACTGAAATGGCAGGAGATGTTTCGGTCATTCCATAACCTTCAAAAACTGGGATTCCTGCTGCAGTAAATACCTTAATTAATCTTGGCTGCATTGGTGCACTTCCTGCTAACATAAAATCTAACTGACCACCTAAAGCTTCTTGCCATTTAGAAAAAATAAGTTTTCTAGCTATTCCTAGTTGAAATTCATACCACCAACCATTTGCCTTATAAGGTTTGTATTGTTCTCCAAGTTTAAGTGCCCAAAAGAATAAACGTTTTTTTATACCTGATAAGTTACTTCCTTTATCTACAATTTTATCAAAAACTTTTTCTAATAATCTTGGCACTACTGCCATAAAGTTAGGTCTAACTTCTTTTAAATTATCTCCAATTTTCTCAATACTTTCAGCAAAATGAATTTCAAAGCCCATGTATTGACAATAATAGGACGCTGCTCTTTCGAAAATATGACAGATAGGAAGGTAACTGATAGCCTTTTTTTGGTTGTCGTGTAAATCTAAGGAATCACCTACTGCAAAAATATTACTAACTACATTTTGATGTGAAAGCATAACTCCTTTTGGAGTACCTGTAGTTCCTGATGTATAAATAATAGTAGCTAAGTCCTCAGGTTGTACATTATCTTTAGAGTTTTCTACAGCTGATTGTAATTCATTATTTTTTCCTTGAGATAAGAAAGAAGTCCAGCTATAGTCAGCATCAATATCTTCGAAAGTGTATACTTTTTTAATTTGCGTTTGATCTTGAACTTTTATCACTTTTTGATATAATTCATCATCAGAAACAAAACAGAATACACTATCAGAGTGATTTAAAATATATGCATAATCTTTTTCAGAGAATGTAGGATATAGCGGTACATTTATGGCTCCAATTTGCATAACGCCTATATCTAAAATATGCCATTTTGGTTGGTTTACAGACGTAATTACAGCTATTTTATCTCCTTTTTTTATTCCTAATTTTAATAAAGCTCTACTTACTTGATTAGCTTGTTTTATATAGTCTTGAGTTGAAATATCTTTCCAAGTATCATTTTCTTTATAAACTAAACATTTTTGTTGTGGATAGGTATGTAACTGGTAATAAGGGAAATCAAAAAGGCGAGTAATTTCTGTAGGTTTTTGCATAAATGTAAGCGGTTTGCCATAAATCTATGAAAAAAAAGTGAAAGAGTTAATTGTTAAAAATTAATTATGTAAAGCATCATCAATGTTTTTTAAGTTTTAGTTAAAATATTTATAAAGAAGCTAAAACGTTAATTATATGATAACTATATTTTTAAATTTGAGAAAAAACTTTTCAAACTATGGTTAAACAAACAATCTTAATTTTAATGTTATTGGTTACATTTCATTCCTATTCTCAAAAGAAAGGAAATGAAATAACCATTGGTACTAATTATATAATTGAATCAACTATTTTAAATGAAAATAGAGAAATTCAAGTTTATTTACCTGATAGTTATGATAGCTCAAAAGAAAGGTATCCAGTAATGTATATTTTAGATGGGCAGTGGTTTTTTACAAACGGAGTAGGGATTCAAAAATCATTAAGGACTCCAGGAGCTATTCCAGAAATGATTATTGTTGGAATTAAAAATAAAAACCCATTAAGAAGAACTTTGTTTAATAACGAGAGAACAAAATTTACATCATTTTTAGAGAAAGAAGTGATTAGTTTCATAGATGGTAACTTTAGAACTACAAATGAACGACTCATATATGGATGGGAAGCAGCTGCATATTATGTTAGTAAGCTAATTTTAGAAAAAAACGAATTGTTTAATGGTGCTATTATAACTGATGGAGGTTTTGCATCTGAGAAGATTATTAAAAATTTTAAATCGACTAAAGATGTATATCTGTACATAGCGAATTCTAAGAAAGATATTTATTATATATCTTCAACAGAAGCGTTTAGTAAAGAATTGAAAAAGCACAATCCCGAAAATTTACTTTGGAAATATGAATTATTTAATGATGAAGTACATGAAACAATGCCACATTTAGCAATGTACAAAGGGATTATGTATTATTATCATAATTATGATTCCTTAGTCTTTGAAAGTATTGAAGCTTATGAAAAAGCAGGAGGAATTCCGTATTTAAAGTCTTTTTTTAAAGAAAGAGCTAAACGTTTTGGGGGTAGTGGTAAAATAGATAATAGCACTAAAAATTCATTGATATGGTTAGCATGGAGACGTGACAATTTTAAATACTTTAGCTTTTTTATGGAAGAGTTTAAAGATGTTTTAGATACGAGAAGATATGATAGTGCTTATTGGAAAAATAGATTAGCTCAATTCTATTTAAAGCATAAAGATTATAAAAATGCTATTAAGTTTTTTGAAGAAGGTATAAAGAAATATCCTAAATCTGAGTTTGATAAGTTAATGAAGAAAGGACTTAAAATAGCGAAGAATAAATTATAAATTATTTATTTAAAAAGCCTCAAAATATTGAGGCTTTTTTTATTTTAAGAATTAAGAAAAGTTTTTAAATCTTCATATGAGTTTATGGCTATTGCGCTCTTCTTTCGATGCATAATCGATTGAATTTGTTCAGGAATAGTTACTTGAATACCTAATGTATTTTCTACTACATCTAAAAACTTTACTGGGTGTGCTGTTTCTAAAAATAAACTTATAGAATTTGGATTTTCTTTTTGATATTCTTTAGCTCCCAAGTACCCAACGGCTCCATGAGGATCGGCAATATAATTACTTTCTTTGTGTATTGCTTTCATTGCACCACGTGTTTCTTTATCTGTAAAAGAATAGGATGAGAAAGTACTTTTTAAAGCATTTAAATCATTATTGAACAATTCTTGAATACGTATAAAGTTACTAGGGTTTCCAACATCCATAGCATTAGAAATTGTAGCTATTGATGGTTTTGGGTTATAGTTTCCGTCTTTTAAAAAGTTAGGAACAGTGTCATTTACATTCGTAGCGGCTACAAAATGTTTGATTGGAAGGCCTAATTTTTGAGCCATAATACCAGCACAAATGTTACCAAAGTTTCCACTAGGAACAGAGAATACAACATCTTTTTGCTGTTTATAGACCTGTTTATAAGCAAAGAAAAAATAAAACATTTGAGGTAACCAACGAGCAATGTTAATTGAGTTAGCTGAAGTTAAAACGCGATTTATTTCTGAATCTAGAAAAGCAGTTTTTACCATATCTTGACAGTCATCAAATACTCCGTTAACTTCTAAAGCTGTAATGTTTTGCCCTAAAGTAGTTAATTGTTTTTCTTGAATATCACTTACTTTTCCGCTAGGGTAGAGTATAACTACTTCTACACCTTTTACCCCTAAAAATCCATGAGCAACAGCACCTCCAGTGTCGCCAGAAGTAGCTACTAAAACAGTTACTTTATTGTTGTTGTTTCTATTAAAATATCCTAAGCAACGTGCCATAAAACGAGCTCCTACGTCTTTAAAAGCCATAGTAGGACCATGAAATAATTCTAAGGTTCCAATATTTTCTTCAATTGAAACAACAGGAAAATCAAAAGACAATGTCTCTTTAATTATTTCTTGTAAAGTTTCGGTAGGTATTTCATCTCCTACAAATTGTTGAATAGCTTTATATGCAATTTCTTCATTAGAATATTCTCCAATATTTTCAATAAAGTCTTTGTCTAAAGGAGTAATATTTTCTGGGAAATATAAACCTCTATCAGGAGCTAATCCGTTTACAACAGCTTCTTGAAAACTAACTTTTGGTGATTTTTTATTTAAACTGTAATATTTCATTTTGTGTTGTGTTTATTTTGTCTCTAATATTTTAACTCCTTGTGTATTTATTTTAGATGTAAAAAGATTAAAATCAATGTTTTTATCACTGTATGCATTTTGTATAGCTTTATATACATTATTAGCTGTTTTTTCACCTTTACATAATGCAAAAATTGTAGGGCCAGAACCAGATATTCCTGCTCCTAATGCACCTGCTTTGATAGCTTCATTTTTAACTAAATCAAAATGAGGAATTAAATGCTTTCTAACTGGTTCTACAATAACATCAGTTAATGAATTGGCTATTACTAGATAATTATTTGTATACAATCCACTAACAAGACCACCAACGTTAGCCCATTGAGTTGTAGCATCTTTTAAAGATACTTTTTGAGGTAATACATCTCTAGCGTCCTTAGTTTTTACTTCTATTTGTGGATGTATAGCAACTAATTGTAATTCATTAGGAACAGGCAGCTTTATAATGTCTAGAGGTTCATAACTTCTTATTAAGACAAAACCTCCAAAAATAGCTGCGGCTACATTATCAGCTATAGGAGTCCCACAGGCAGCTTTTTCACCTAACATTGCAAATTTTGTAAGCTCTAAGCTAGAAAATGGCTTTCCTAATAATTCATTTACACCAAAAGCAGTACCTCCAGAACTTGCAGCGCTACTTCCTAATCCACTTCCAGGTGAATATCCCTTATGCATAGTAATTTCTATACCAAAGTCTACTGAATGTTCTTTAAGCATAGCTAAAGCAACTACTCCTGCCGCATTTTCTTTTGGGTTTAAAGACAAACCTTTAGCGCCAGTTATTTGTGTTATTTTAACTCCTTTTTCTACAGTTTTTGTAAAAGTCATTTCGTCGCCAATCGTATCTACGGAAAATCCCATAGAATCAAATCCGCAAGAAACATTAGCAACTGTTGCTGGAGCAAATATTTTTATATAGTTCATTTTTTTGCAATTAAAAATAAGTCGGTATCACCAATCGTAGTACCTTCTTGGTATTTTTTTGTGTAATTTTCTAATAGTTGAAACTTGTTGTTTTGTAAAGCATCAACTAAATATTCTCGATTATGGTAATGAATAAATAAGCTATTTTTTCCATCTGAACTAGTTTTATATTCAGAGTCAGTATTATAATCGCCTATCATTGTGCTTATATAAAGTAATCCATTTTCATTTAAGATAGTATAAGCATCTTGAATTAACTGAATACAATCTTCTTTTGAGATATATGGAAAACAGAAACCGAAAATAATAAGATCAAATTTTTGATTTAAGTATTTAATGTTTCTACAGTCTTCTACTTTAAAACTAGCATCTTTAACATGTTCTTTTGCTAATTGAATCATATTTTCTGCGGCATCTATCCCTAGAATTTTAAAATCACTCCTTTTATTAAGTAAATACTTAGTAATATTTCCAGGACCACAGGCAACATCTAAGATTGTTTTATGGTCATTTTTACAATGTTTTAAAAGCCTATCATAACTATGATGATATACAGTTGCTTCCATAAATTTATCATGGTATTGCTGTGATACCTTATTATAAGTTTCTATGATATGTTGATACTTATTCACCATTCAATTTTAATTATTTCCTATTCTAATAACGTCAGCAAAAATTCCTGAAGCAGTTACATCTGCACCAGCACCAGCACCTTTTATCTGCAATGGATTTACAGGATATCTATCTGTAAAGAATAACACAATATTATCGCTACCTTCTAAATTGTAAAAAGGATGGTCAGAAGGAATATGCTGTAAACCAACATTAGCTTTCCCATTTTCAAATTCAGCTACATATTTTAAACGACAATTTTGATTGTTAGCATTTTTAAATATTTTTTGAAAATGAACTTCATATTCAGTTAAACTAGCGTAAAATTCATCATTATTGGTTGTTTTTAAGCTTTTTTCAGGTAAGAACGCATTGTTTTTAATGTCTGATAATTCTAAGTTAAAACCACTTTCACGAGCTAAAATCAATATTTTTCTAGCAACATCAATTCCACTTAAATCAATTTTCGGGTCTGGTTCAGTATAGCCCTGTGCTTGTGCATCAGCAACAACATCATGAAAAGTATTCTTGTTATTAAAATTATTGAATACAAAATTTAAAGTTCCAGATAAAACAGCTTGTATTTTATGAACTCTATCTCCAGAAGCGATTAAATTTTTTAAAGTATCTATAATTGGTAGTCCAGCACCAACATTAGTTTCAAATAAAAACGGAGCATTATACTTATTGGAGATTTTCTTTAGTTTTTTATAATTTTCTAAATCTGAAGCACAAGCTATTTTATTGCAAGTAACTACTGCAATATTATTACGTAGATAGTTTTCGTAAATTTCAGAAACCGATTGATTGGCTGTGTTATCAACAAAAACAGAATTACGAAGATTGAAAGATTTTGAACGTTCAAAAAATGATTGTATAGAGCTTTCTTCGCCATTTTTTAACTGTTTTTTCCAATTCGATAAATCGATACCTTCTTCATGAAATACCATTTTTCTAGAGTTAGAAACTCCAATTACTCGAATGTTTAATTTTAAGTTTTCTTTTAAAAACTCTTTTTGTTGGTAAACCTGTGCTAAAAATCGTTCACCTACATTTCCAACACCTGTTACAAACAGGTTTAATTGTTTTACTTTTTCTTCAAAAAACTGTTCATGTAATGTATTCAGCGCTTTTTTTGCATCAGAACTATTTATAACAGCCGAAATATTTTTTTCTGAAGCTCCTTGTGCAATTGCTCTTACGTTTACATTATTTTTTCCTAAAGCACTAAACATTTGTCCACTCAAACCTTGGTGATTTTTCATTTTATCACCTACTAAAGCTATAATGACAAGGTTGTTTTCAACTAAAACTGGATTAAGTTTATGTTGTCGAATTTCAAAAGAAAAAGTTTCATTTAATGATTCTTTCGCTAGTGAAGCGTCTTCTTCGTAAACTCCAATACAAATAGAATGCTCAGAAGAAGCTTGTGTTATAAATACTACATTGATATTTTGTTGAGACAATGTTTCGAACATTCGTTTTGAAAAACCAGGAATACCAATCATGCCACTTCCCTCAAGAGTTAAGAGATTTATATTTTCTATGTGCGTAATTCCTTTTACAGGCTTATGATTGGTAGATTCTTTAGAAATTAGAGTTCCTTCATTTTCTGGATCAAATGTATTTTTGATTCGAATAGGAATTTCTTTTTCTAATACTGGTTGAATAGTAGGAGGGTACAAGACTTTGGCTCCAAAATGCGATAATTCCATTGCTTCTTCATATGAAATTTGAGTAATTGGAAATGCTTGTTTTACTATGCTAGGATTTGCTGAATACATTCCACTAACATCTGTCCAAATTTGAAGTTCATTAGCATTAAGAGCAGCTGCATAAATGGCTGCAGAATAATCAGAACCACCACGTCCTAGAGTTGTTGTTTCATTTTTTACATTGGAAGCTATAAACCCACCTAAGATAACTGCATCAAAAAAGTTTTCTTTAAAAAAGCTGCTACAGTTTTTATTAGTTAGTTCAAAATTTACCTGAGCATTTAAAGAATCACTATTTGTAATTATAAGTTCTCTACTGTCTTTATGTGTTGCATTTATTAATTCCTTTGCAGCATTGGCAATAATATAAGATGACAATCTTTCTCCAAAACTAGCTACTTTAGCTAGAGTTTTAGGGGAAAGCTCTTGTAAGAGAAAAATACCTTCATAAATAGCCTTCAATCTGTTAAATAAAAACTGAACTTCTTGAATTACTTTTAATTGTTTTTCTTCAGAAATTAATTCTTTAATTACAGAAAAATGTAACTCTTCTAATTCTGTAATTGATTGATTAACGGTACTATTATCTTTTAAAGCTACTTGTGCTGTTGCTAATAATTTATCGGTTGTTTTTCCGAAAGCAGAGACTATAACTGCAACTTTTTCGTGTTTAGATACTTGTTTTACAATATGTAAAACCTTTTTGATGTTTTGATGATTGGCAACTGATGATCCACCAAATTTTAAAACTTTCATTGTTTAATGTGTGAAATTATAAATTGATTTTGAATGAGTTATCTGTTTTTGAGTCTTTCAAAAATATAACTATAGCCTAAGATGATATGTAAAAAATGAACCCCCTAAAGGGTACCCGTAATGATAGTAGTAATTGTAGTAGTGCCAACAAAAGAAGTCGTAAAGTTTACGACTGGTAAAGAATTAATATTTCCTTTGTTGTTTAACATCGATTCAAATGTATACTTTTTTTTGAATTAATGCTATTCTTTTTTAATTTTTTGAAAAATAATAGGTTAGGGCTAGTGTTTACCACTAGAGAGAGGAAATAAAAAAGGCATTTACTTAGTAAATGCCTTTTTTTCTAGTTAATTTTAAACTGAAATATTTCTGAGGTTGATGTATTACCTTTAGAATCTTCAGTTATTACTCTCCAATAATATGTCGTATTAGAGCTTACATTGGTGTCTAACGAAGTTGTCGTTACTGTACCTATAGAACTAGTAGGGGGGCTTGTTGTATTTAATTGAATTGTATATTTATTGATATCATTGTCAACGTCACTACCTGTCCATTTTAAATTTACGGTTGTTGTAGTACTAGCTAAGTTAGCTCCCATAGATGGACTCACTAGATCAGCAGGAAAAGGAGCGTGTGATGAAACAGGTTTACCTGCATTATAAAACTTCCACGTATCACTTTGTGCTACCTGTGTACCTGAATTTTTTGAAACTACATACCAAGAGTATGGAGTTCCTCTGTTAATAGTGATAATCTTTTCAGAATCGCTACTTGTATATGTAGAAGTAACATCAGTGTCTAAGTTTTTTACAAAGATTTCATAATTAGTTGTGTTTGTCGCATCAGACCAATTAAATGTTACTGAACTTTGAGTATCACTAATAATAGTTCCTTCGTTGCATTCAGAATTTTGTTCAGGGAAAACTAATGTAGCTTTAGTTGGAGCTGCTGGTGGAATATCTTCCGCGCTACTACCACCTCCACAAGAAGTTAAAATTAAACCTGAAAAAAGGATAAAATATATATTACGAAAAGCCATTATTCTTTAATTATTTTAAACGATTTACTTTCATTGTTTTTTGTTACATATAAAATGTACATTCCTTTAGCTAAATCCGAAACATCGATTCTTTTTGTTTCAGAATTTGCTGATGTTTGATAAATTAAACTTCCATTCAACGCATATATATCTATTGATGCTTTTTCTTTTAAAGTACCTAAATAAACATTAATATGAGTAGTTGACGGGTTAGGGAAAGTGCTAATTTCTTCGCCTAAATAAATTGTTTTTTCAAAAATTCCTTGACAATCTTTATCACCTACAATTTTTAATGTATTCTTTCCTTGTAAAAGAGGTAATTCTATAAACGAGTTTGATGTTTTATAAGTTTTATCATTTAGCGTAATATTATAGTTTTTACTACCTTCTAATTTAAGCTCCACTGTTTTGCTTTTCTTTGCAACTTTAGAAGCAACCGTAATATCTTCTGGTTCTGTAATAACTGAATTAAAGCATATTTTATAATTAGGTTGCCCATCTACAGTAATGCAAACTTCATAAGTTGCAGCTGAAAGATTTTCAAAAGTGTGTGTTGTAGTAAATGTTTTAGTTAAAGAAACCGAATTACCAGTAAGCGTTGCTGTGTAGTTTAAATTCTTCTGAGCAGAAATTATAATACTACCATTGTTACTAGTTCTACAAGTTTCACTTAAAACTTGTAAAGAAAAGTTGTTTGCAGGTAAGGTAAATATTTCACAGCCAAAAACATCTACTTTAGCTCCTGCAGGAGTATTTGGACAGTTATCATTACTATTTAAAACACCATCACCATCAGTATCATTATTCGCAAATAAACTAGAAGGATTATTACCAAAGATTTTAAATTCTCCTGGCGCCAGTGAAATTAACCCATTAACATCAGTAATAGTTGTTTTTAAGTTGTTATTTAAAAACTCATACCAATCACCAGTTTCTTGAAATTTTGGATTTATTGATTGTGTTGTAATTCCAAAATTACCAATGATAGTAACATATTTAACTTCATTACCTGTAGCAGAAGCTTTTGTTAAATGAATGGTTTTTAAACCTGTAGTTTTATTAACATCTAAAGTGAAATCTCCAGTTCTAAAAATAGGATCTCCATTTTTTAATTTGATTAAGTCTTTCCAAGTATCATAAATAGCTTTTCTATTTGGCTCATTTTCATAATTCCAAAGAATAGGCTTATTACCAGTTCTACCATTTTCTTCAATACTTATATCATAACCTAGTTCACCAAATTGCCAAATCATTTTAGGACCTGGTATGGTAAAATAAAATGCACCAGCTACTTTCATTCTTTCTAATGCTGTTGCTAAATTCTTAACACTATAACTTGCGTTTGAATTACCGAACTGTAAGTTTTTATACATTAAGCGTTCCTCATCATGACTTTCCATATAAGAAATGTTAGCAGGAGTAGTCCAGTTTCTTTTGCGATAATCTATCCAAGAAAAATCTGATTTTCCACTATCATGATATCCTAATGTAGCTTCATTATATTGATGATTTAAATTGCTCCAAAACATAATACCTTTACCTTCGTTTAAACGATAATTCACCCATTCAGTTTCTTCTTGATTTGTTCCTAAATGTTCGAAAATAACATAGAAATTAGCATCTTTTTCCCATTGGTAATCCGCATATTCTTTTAAAACAGCAACTCTGTCTGCTTGATATGCATTTGTACAAGAATCGTTACCATCTGAACAATTTTGAGTAAAACCTTTGGTTAAATCCCAACGAAAACCATCAATTTTAAATTCGTCAATCCAGTATTGTGATGTTCTTTTTACATAATCTTTTGTAGCTTGTTTGCTATGATTAAAGTCGTTGAAAACATTGAATGAATGTTTTGCAGAAACATTAAAGAAAGGACTATCTGCTGCTGGTTGACCTCCGTAACCACCATTACTTGTATTCCACATTCTGAAATACGGATTTTGTCCTGTAGCGTGATTATAAACTACATCTAAAATAACAGCAATTCCACGTTTATGACATTCATCAATAAATTGCTTAAACGCTTCTTTTGTTCCATAGTATTTATCCAAGGCCATATGAAAAGAAGGGTTGTATCCCCATGATTCATTTCCATCAAATTCACTAACAGGCATTAATTCGATTGCGTTAACTCCTAAATTTTGGATGTAATCTAAACGGTTTTTGACAGCGTCAAAACTATGTAATTGATCAAAATCTCTTATTAATAGTTCGTAGATTACTAAATCTGTTCTAGCTGGTTTTGTAAAGTTGGTAATTTGCCAATTGTAAGCAGCTTCTCCTGTTTTGAATAAGGATACAGCATGTTCAGTTTTTCCTGTTGGATATGCTGGTAAATTCGGATAAGTTGTAGCATTAATACCAGAATCATTATTCTGATCTAATATTGTGGTAGAGTAGGGGTCAGCTATTCTTAAATCACCATCTACTAGGTATTGATAGGTGATATTTGTTTGAGGTGTTAAATTAGTTACTTCAATCCAAAAACGGTCTTTAGCACTATCTTTTTTTAATAAGTAGTTTACATCATCTCTTTGCCAATTATTAAAACTTCCAATAAGGTTTACAAATTTTTTTTGAGGAGCGTATAGTACAAAAGTAGCTTTTGTATTATCATTAGGATTTAAGTTTAATCCATCTTTCATACCATTTGGTAATGTAGCTTCTGTAACAATAGGGTCAGGAATGGCAGCCCCAACTTCAGCATACATATCTTGCGTTTTTTTGTCTCCAGAACCATCTTTTGCCTTTACTAAAAAACCTATTTTACCAATACCAGTTCTGTTGTAAAATGTGGTTGGTTTTAATGTAATTGAATATGTTCCGTTGTTGTTTTTTGTTAGTTTTTGAGCTTCATTGGAGCTTGTCCAAGTACCATTATTTGGAGCATCCATTGAATTCAAATCATTTGTATCATATGACCAACTCCATAAATATAAATCAGTAACTCCCCATGTTGCAGGATTTATATTTGAAAAAGTAATTGTTATATCATCTGTTTCATTAAACGTATTTGGATTTATAGCAAAATCAATGTTTTGTTGTTGAGAAAACAAACCTATTGATACTATAAATGTAAAAAGGGATAGTAGGATTTTTTTCATTGTAATTTGGTAGAAAAAGAAAAAGCTGGTTTAGTTATAAACCAGCCTTTTCAAAAAATTATTTAACAGTTACTGTACCTTTATTAAAATCTACAGTAATTTTATATGTACCATTTCCTGGCGATTTAACATTGCTTTCACCATCTCTAACAATCATTCCTGGATATTTAGAGCTTTCACCCCAATCGTTATCCCAAGATCCTTGCATTGGTAAAAACTTAAATTCATCAGCAGCAGTTAATACTTGATTAATTTCAAATACTCCTTCTGAAATTTTTGTAAATGGAGCTGCAGTAGTATTATCCCATCCATTAATTGATCCTACCAAATGTAGAGCAGAAGGAACAGTTACTAATGAATATGATAAGTCATTGAAATCAACTGTTACCATATAAGTACCAGCGTCAGCTACTTTTATGTTTTGTTCATCATCTTGGATAATTTTTCCTGAAGAGTTTTTATTTTCTCCCCAATCACCATCCCAAGAACCTGAAGTTGGTAACATTTTAAATTCATCACCTGCTGAGAAAGTTTGAATTCTTGTAAATACTCCATTTCCTGAAGTATTGAATTGCTGAGTTGCATCTGCATTATTCCATCCGTTATGAGCTCCAACCATGTATAAGTTATCTATTTTAGAAAGCTTAAAACTTAATGTGTTAAAGTCGATAATTACGATATAGTTTCCTGCAGTAGTAACTTTAATGTTTTGTTCACCATCTTGTACTATTTTACCAGTATTTGTTGGGTCTTCTCCCCAGTCTCCATCCCAAGAACCTGAAGTAGGTAACATTTTAAATTCGTCGTTTGCATTGAACATTTGTACTCTTGAGAATACTCCGTTTCCATCATTATAAAACTTTTGAGTTGCATCAGCATTATTCCATCCATTATGTGAACCTACCATGAATAAGTTGTCTGGCACAGCACCTTTATATGGAGTTAATGAAATAGTAATCATTTCAGATGTTCTAGATAAATCTCCCGAAGCTGTTTTTGCAATTGCTTTTATTCTAAAATCAAAGTTAGCAGCAGTATTAGCAACTCCTCCAGCAGCGATAACTGCATCATTTAAAGCTTCATGAGAAATTTCGAATGATTTGTTTTCTGTTGATCCAATATTACTTACGGTAGCAAAATTAGTTCCTCCTAGAGCCATTTCTATTTCATAAGTAATTTTAACACTACTATTATCAGCTGCCTCTGGGTCGTTCCAATTAATTGTTAATGCAGTTAAACTAGGGTCAGTATCAGATAATACTTTTGTAAATGTATTATCTGGGCTAGTTATTACAGGAACTTTTACGGCAAATTTTGATACTTGTAATAAAATAGTATTAGAAGTTTCACTACCAGCTTTTAATCTGATATAAACACCAGTTTCTGTAAATGATTTGATATTTGCATTACTTAAAACAGTATTGAATTCAGATACTGTCATTGTAAAACTATTCTTATTTGTAGTTCCTAAAAGTACAGGACTAGCAAAAGTATCTTCTAAAGCCATTTCTACCATATAATCAGTGCTACCTGTAACTTCATCAATCCAAGTAATGGTAAAAGCAGGGTTGTCTGGTAAAGAAAAGTTTAAAAATACATTTGAAATTCCAGGTGCATTCAATACAAATTTAGCTTCTGGAGTAACAATATTTAAACTTTCTTCCGTATCACAAGAGCTAAATATTAGCGTGAAAGCTAATAATATTAGGCTTAATTTATGTAAATATTTCATTTTTATTGTGATTATGTTAAAATCTATTTTTTATAAGTTTAATGGAACAAGGATATATTCTCCTGTTAAATCATTAAACCAAACATCGTAATCATCTTCAACAATTACAGGAATATCTGCACCTCCATCAGTTGCAGTTCCAGAAAATGAAGTATTACTTCCCCAAGAAGCTCCAGCTCCTGTTACAAACTTTAAATTTCCTGGAGTTAAATGTACATTACTAATATTCCAAATATGACCATCAAAAGTAGATGCTGTTAATGGGGTAGAAGCAGTGACAGCAGTTCCTTGTATAGCTAATGAGGCAGGGCTAGTTTTTCCAGTTGCATCATAAGATTTGAAAGAATACTTTTTACTAGCAAAGTTGATAGTAAGTGTATAAAAGCCAGCTGTTATCGCATTGTTATTAGCAGGGAATGTACCCGGATCTGTTCCTCCACCTGGATTTACTTCAATTGAACCAGCATATTCCCCTCCATTTAAGTTACCATCATTAGTACCCCATTGAGGTTGCCATAGACCTTTTGTTTCAAGAACTTTAAATTCACCTGCTCCAAAATAAGCAGTATAAGTATATTCGTTCTCATCGTTAGGTTTACGGAATAAAGCAGGATTATTATTGTTGTTGTTCCAGTCGGCAGCTGTTGCATTTCCAACTAAATAATAATCTTTAAACACATAGTTAAAGTATGGGTAAACCATTAAATTAATTGTGTTAGAATTTACTGGGTTTCCATTTTGAGTTCCTAGTGAAGAAACGACTCTTACATAAACAGTACTCCACTCAAAAGGATTTAAACCTGCATTTCCTGCAGCAGAATTTAATTCAGCCATAGAAAAAGTCACATCGTTTTTTCCAGTTAATGTTGTAGCAGTTACAGGTGAAGTAAAAGCTTCATCACTAGAAAATTGTACAGCATAATTAATAGCTGTTTGTTGTCCGTAATTGGCATTAGACCAATTTAAAGTTAACGCAGGAGTTGTAGTGTTAACAGGATCTAATGTGATTTTATTTATACTAACATCGGCTAAAACTGATGCAGTTCCATCGGATACTGTAAATATATCTGAAGTATCATCACAAGCATTAAACACACTAAGTGTAACTAATGCAATGACTAAACTTGTTAGTTTTAAAAATTTATTTTTCATAATTAAATGTTTTCAAATATTAGTACCCAGTATTTTGAGTTAAATTAGGATTTGAAGCTAAACTATTGCTAGGAATTGGATATACATTCATGTGGTTAGGGATAGAAATACCATTACTAGCATTTCCTTTCCATGCCCAATTGTAATTTCCACCTGTAAATCTTCCAAAACGAATTAAATCTTGTCTTCTGTGAGCTTCCCAGTGTAATTCACGAGCTCTTTCATCTAAAATAAAATCTAAAGTTAACTCAGCAGCCGTAATTGTCTGTGGGTTGTTTGCACGTGTTCTTAATTGATTTACATAGTTAAGGGCATTAGCATTTGTTCCACCAGTACCACCTCTTAAAACAGCTTCTGCATACATTAAGTATACATCTGCAAGTCTAAATAAAGGAAAATCTGTGTCTACAAACGTTTGATCGCTACCTTGTGCTCCTGTTGAAGTACGATTAGAATATTTAGCAATAATATATCCTTGATCCTGATCTGAAATATCAGTAATATTTGCATTTCTTTGTGCTGTGATTAATGTATTTCTAGAGTCATTGTTAAATACACCACCATTAAATAAGTCAGCAAATTGCTTTCTAACCCTTAAAGCACCTCCCCATCCGTTGGCACCAACACCTAACGAAACTCCATTTGATTCAATGCTACCAACTTCTCCATTAACCATAACAGTTGTTGGACCAAAGTTTTGTATTGTAATACCATCAGAAATTAAAGGAAAGATAATTTCATTTTTAGCAGGGTTAGTATTGTTATCCGCCATGAAATTGTTTAAATAATCAGGAGCTAAAGTATAACCTCCGTTAATTATTTTAGTAAGATATGTTAAAGACTCTGTATATTTATTCTGGGAAATATATACTTCTGCATTTAAGTACATTTTAGCTAATATCATCCATGCTACAGCTTTGTCAGCACGTCCATATTCGTTTGTCATTGGATCCATTAAATCTGCTTCAATAGCTTTTAGTTCACTTTCTATAAAAGTAAAAAGAGCAGCTCTATCTGCTTGTGGTGGATTAAAATTAACAACCGGATCAGTTTCAATTATCATTGGAGCTTTTCCAAATAAATCCATTAAATGATAATAAGATAATGCTCTTAATAATCTAGCCTCTGCACGAAAAGTTTTAATATTTGTTCTTGTTGCAGCAGAAACATTTCTAGCATCTAATTTAGCATCGGTAGTTTCTCTTAAAAAGTTGTTAGCAAAAGAAATTGAAACAGAAGCTCTACCAAAGAAACCATATAGTAATGGGTTTTGAGCAGTCCAAATGTTACGTTGAATTTCTCTAGTACCTGGATCGTTTTCGTACGACCAAATCATCTGATCTGCTGATAAAGTTTGTAAGTATACTAATACACGACCATATTGACTTGTACCAGCATCTAAACCTTGTACGTTTGAACTTCCAGCTCCATCTACTCCTGTTAAAGATAAATTAGCATAAACACCAGCTAAAACTTCTTTATAGGCACTTTCATTTTTAAATAACTCCTCACTTAATACAGTTTGATCATCTTGTGGTGTAATATCTAAATCTTTAGTACACGAAGAAACAACCAAAGCTATACTTGCTAAGAAAGCTATGAACTTTATTGATTGAATATATTTTTTCATTTTTTTAGTATTAAAATTTAATATTAGTACCGATAAGGAAGTTTCTTGGTCTTGGATATATAGTATTATCAATTCCTCCAAATACCTCAGGGTCTAAACCACTATAGTTTGTAATAGTAAATACATTTTGCACCCCAGCCCAAATACGAATACTATTTTTTGAAAACTTTTTAATAGGTCTATCAAATGTATAACCAATAGTAATATTATCCATTCTTAAGAATGATGCATTTTCTATAAAGATGTCAGAATTTAAAACATCTGAAGTATTTACAAAGTCAGTAGCTAAAACTGAAGTAGGTATATTACCTAATACTTCATTATCTTTTAATAAAGCATATTGTGCTCTAGCAGAATTTACATTGTTATAAACATAATTTCCAATATTAGCTCTTAAGTTGAAAGATAAATCAAAATTCTTGTAGTTAAAGTTTGATTGGAAACCGAAAATTAAATCAGCAGCAGGGTTTTCTTTTAAATAACGATCATCGTCATTTATAATTCCATCACCATTTAA
The DNA here is from genome assembly GCF_947499065.1 of uncultured Tenacibaculum sp. Taxonomy (GTDB): domain Bacteria; phylum Bacteroidota; class Bacteroidia; order Flavobacteriales; family Flavobacteriaceae; genus Polaribacter. Next base: position 333,868 of record NZ_CANMMT010000004.1, read on the forward strand.
GTCAGCATAAGCCCCTTCTATAGGTTTTCCTGCACTATTATATAGTTGTTTGAATACGTAAAAAGAGTTTGGAGCAAATCCTTCTCTTAAAAGTTGAATTTTATTACCTGTACCTCCAGAGATATCTCCTGTTCTAATATCACTATTATTTGATAAAGCAGTAATTTTTCTATCAAGATATGTAACATTAGAAGTAAAATTCCAATTAATATCTTCAGTTTTTATAATATCACCATTAAAAGTGAATTCAATACCGTTAATTTCTAAATCACCAACATTTTGAATTACTTGATTACTAAAGTTAATACCATCAGGTAAACCTGTGTTAAATAATAAGTCTGTTGATTTTTTATTAAAATAGTTTAAAGAACCGTCAAATCTATTGTTAAATAATCCATAATCAATACCAAATTCTAAAGTAGCAGTCTCTTCCCACTTTAAGTTAGGGTTAATAACTGAAGGAATCGTAGCTTTAATAGGATTATTACCAAATTGGAATTGTGAATTCTGATTTCCAAAACGATACCTGTTTAAATATACATCATTAATGTCTGGTAAATTTTGTTGTCCAGTTAAACCGTAACTAACTCTTAATTTTAAATCAGAGATAACATCAGACCCCTTTAAGAAGTCTTCTTCACTTATTTTCCAAGCTAAAGCAGCACCTCCAAAGTCTCCCCATCTATTATTACTACTAAAACGTGAAGTTCCATCTTTACGATAGTTTAAAGTAAGTAAATATTTATCTAAATAATCAACTTTTACTCTACCAAAGAAACCAATGTTTACAACGTTAGGTTCTGCAAATGTTGTTGCAAAAGATGTAGGGTTTAGTATATTTCCTGATTCACCACCAGAATATTTAAATCTTTGGTAAGAATATCCAGCAGTAATATCAAAATTTACTTTTTCTAATTCTTTAGTATAATTTAAATATGTATCTAATAATTCATTGCTTCTTTGTGAGTATTTAGATGATCTTTCACCAGCAAAACGTAATATCGGATTAGCATTTCCAAGATCAAAAGGTTTAGAGAAAGTTGAACTACCTTCAGATTTATCAAAACCAACATTAACTACAGCCCTCAAATCTGGAAAGAAGTGAAGTTTATAATCAAAACTTAAATTCCCAAAATGTCTAAAAACTTTACCATTACTATTAGCTTGTAATAATGCAGCTACAGGGTTCTGAGTTCCATTTAAAACTACATCTCCATTTCTATGTTGGTAAAAACCTCCAAATGGAGAAGAAGGATCATAAATAGGTTGTGTAGGATCGTAACGTAAAGCTGCTCCTATTTGTCCTTGAGCGTCTGCAAATCTACTATCTTCAAAATTTCTATTATAATTTAAGCTTATTTTTAAATGATCATCTAATATTGTAGGGTTCATCGATAACGATATAGTTTTTCTATCAAAGTTAGATGTTAATACGTTTCCTTCTTGATTTGCAAACCCTAAAGATAACCTAGTAGGGATAGCTCCGAAGATTTGACCTTTAGCAGTTAAATTAGTAAGAGAAGAACCTGTAGATCTAAAAATTTCATCTTGCCAATTTGTATTCGCTGTACCTAATAAGCCAGTATCTCCTGGTCTTCTTTGTTGGATTAAGCTTCTAAAAGCATCTGCAGAAAAAACATTCACTCTATTTCTAATTTCACCATAAGTAAATTGGTAATCTAAATCTAAAGTGAAATCTCTTTTACCTTTTTTAGTTGTAATGATAATTACACCATTTGAGGCACGTGAACCATAAATAGCTGTAGCAGAAGCATCTTTTAATACAGAGAATGATTCTATATCATTTGGGTTTATATTCGCTAAAATACCACGAGACCCTTCAACACTTTTTTCTTCAATAGGTAAACCATCTATAATTATTAAAGGATTGTTAGAGGCACTGATAGAAGAACCACCACGAATTCTGATTTCAGAACCAGAACCTGGTGCACCACTTGTTTTAATTTCTACACCAGAAACTCGTCCGCTTAATAAGTTTTCTGGAGTTACAACATTACCTTTTGTAAAATCTTTTGCTGTAATAGCTTCTACAGAACCTGTAGCATCTTTTACTGTAGTAGTACCGTAACCAACTACAACAACTTCATCTAAGTTTTGGTTGTCGTTTTCTAACGAAACATTGATTGCGGTTTGATTACCTACTAATACTTCTTTTGTTTTTAAACCTATAAAGGAATAAATTAGAACATCTGTAGGTTTAACATTTTGAATACTATAATTACCATCAAAGTCGGTTTCAGTACCTTTAATTGTCCCTTTTATGATAATACTTACACCGGGTAAAGGTTCACCCGTGTCTTTTTCTGTAACTTTACCTTTAACAGTTTGTTGGGCAAACATTGTTATAGAGGAAAGTAGTAGAATTCCACTGAACAATAATTTTAAATTTTTCATGTATAAATTATTAAATAATAACTGTAAATTTGATTAATAAGCAATCAATAATTTAAATTCCACTCCGTGAAGGTAGTCATTAAAATGTCTTTCTAGGTACTATTAATGCTGCGAAAACGTTTTCGTGTTAATAACTTTTTTACTTTAACTTAACATATCGATAATATTAACCGAAAAATTTATCAGTTTTGTAAAATATGAAGCCAAAAATTACCATAAAGATAATAGCGAAAGAGTTAGGTGTATCTGTTTCAACAGTTTCTAAAGCTTTGAGAGACAGTTATGAGATTAGTAAGGAGACAAAAGATCGTATAAAAGCATATGCCGATTACTATAATTATAGACCTAATAATTTAGCCCTACAATTAAGAAATCAGAAAACAAAAGTTATTGGTATTATTTTACCCAAAATTGTACACCACTTTTTTTCAACAGTTATTAAAGGTATTGAAGACGAGGCGAATAAAAGAGGGTATAATATCATGGTTTGTTTTTCTAATAATAATGAGAAGAAAGAAGCAGAAACTATAGATGTTTTAACTAATGGAAGTGTTGATGGTTTATTAGTTTCAATAGCAAAAGAAACACTAGAAAATAATACTTTCTCTCATTTTGAAAGATTAACGGAAAATGAAGTTCCTTTAGTGTTGTTTGATAGAACGCACGCATCCATAAATTGTGATAAAGTAATAGTCGATGATATAGGGGCTGGATATAAAGCAACTAAATATTTATTAGATTTAGGTTGTAAAAAAATAGCAATTATAACTACTCCTGAGCATGTAACAGTAGGTTTACATAGAGAGCAAGGTTATGAAAAAGCATTAAAAGAACAAGGAGAAGTTATTGATAGGGATTTAATTATTGAAGTAGATGAAGAGAAGGATATTTATACTCAAATAAAAGAATTGTTTAAGCATGAGGTAGATGCTGTGTTTGCTGTAAACGAAATTTATGCAGCTATCGCTATACGAATAGCAAAAGAAAAAGGTTTGAGAGTACCTGAAGATATTTCAATAGTCGGATTTACAGATGGTTTAATATCAGAATATTCATCACCATCTATTACTACGGTTGTTCAACATGGGTTTACTATGGGGAAACAAGCAGCAGAAATGTTAATAGATAGAATAGAGAATGGAGATGATAAAAAAAGGTTTCAAACAAAAGTGATTTCCAGTAACTTGAAGATTAGAGAATCTACGAAATCGTAATAGTAACTTTTTTTTATAGTTAACAATCTAAGTTATATCTTTATCACGACAAAAAGACTTATCAATAATTTTTATTCCACAAATAAATAGATAAGTCATAGCGCTTATCGTAGTATAAACTAATTAATTACGATAATGAAAAAGCGTAAATTAAGTTTCTGGGAAATTTGGAACATGAGTTTCGGTTTCTTAGGGATTCAGTTCGGTTTTGCCTTACAAGGAGGCTTTATGTCTCGAATATTTCAAACTCTTGGTGCTGCTAAGGATGACATTCCTATGCTTTGGATTGCAGCTCCATTAACAGGATTATTAGTTCAACCAGTTATAGGGTATCTAAGTGATAGAACTTGGAGTGTGAAATGGGGGAGAAGGCGTCCTTATTTTTTAATAGGAGCTATTTTAAGTTCCTTAGCATTATTTTTAGTACCGCATTCTCCAGCTTTATGGATTGCTGCTGGTTTCTTATGGATTTTAGATGCGTCAATTAATGTATCTATGGAACCATTTAGAGCTTTGGTAGCAGATAAGTTGCCAGAATCTCAGCGTTCTTATGGGTTTGTTGTACAAACATTAATTATAGGTATTGGAACTTGGGTAGCAAGTAATTTACCGTGGATGGTTTCACAATTTGGAGTAAGTGATTCTGCTGCTTCAGGAGTGGTACCAATGTCGGTAAAAGTAGCCTTTGCAATTGGAGCTTTTGTTTTCTTAATAAGTATTCTTTACACAGTTTTTACTACTTCAGAGTATCCGCCAGAGGATATGGAAGCTTTTGAAAAAGAAAAAGCTAAGAAGAATCAATTTATTCCAGATATTTTAAATAATGTAGGAAGTATGCCTTCGACTATGAAAAGATTAGGAGTAATACAATTCTTTAGTTGGTTTGCTTTTTTTACTATGTGGAGTATGGCAAACCCTGCTCTTACAGAACACGTGTTTAAAACGCCTGCGCCAATAGAAGCGAACTATGATATGGCTGTGGCTGCACAAGCAGAAGCATTTAATGTAGCGAATACAGCATTTCAAAAATCATCAAACTTGGTGGGGTCATATATGGGGACATATGGATTATCATCAATGGCTTTTGCATTATTATTAGTGTTATATACATCAAAAAGAAGAATTAATAGGAAGTATGTTCACATGGTTTCTTTAATCCTTGGGGGATTAGGTTTCTTAATGATGAAGTTTATACCATCGCCAGAATATTTAACAATCTCATTTGTTTTAATAGGATTTTCTTGGGGAAGTATCTTGTCAATGCCGTATGCAATGTTGTCAAGTTCCGTTGATCCCAAAAAAATGGGAGTAATTATGGGAATATTCAATATGTTTATTGTTATACCTCAGATAGTTGCTGCCTTAGGAGGAGTTAATTTTATTTCTGGTTTATTAGGGGAAGAAGCTATTAATGCAATGACAGTAGCTGGGGTAAGTTTACTATTAGCTGGTTTAGCAAACTTCTTAATAACAAACCCTAAAGCAATTACTTACCAAACAGTAGAAGAATAAAAATGAAGAAAGGATTTATTTTCGATTTAGACGGTGTTATTGTTGACACCGCAAAATATCATTTTCTAGCTTGGAAAAAATTAGCAAATGATATAGGAATTGATTTTACCGAAACTCAAAACGAACAATTAAAAGGAGTAAGTAGAGTAAAATCTTTAGAAAAAATATTGTCTTGGGGGAATAAAACAATCCCAGAAGACGAATTTATGGAACTAATGGCAAAAAAAAATAATGATTATTTGAGTTATATAGCCAAGATGGATGAAAGTGAGATTTTGCCAGATGTTCCTAAAGTATTGAATTACTTAAAAAAAGAAGACCAGCCAATATCGCTGGGGTCAGCAAGTAAAAATGCTAGACAAATTTTAAAAAAGGTGAATTTAATTTCAGATTTCAATGCTGTTGTTGATGGTAATGATGTATCAAAAGCAAAACCGGATCCAGAAGTGTTTTTAAATGCTGCGAAATTGTTAGAAATAACTCCAGAAAACTGTATTGTTTTTGAAGATTCTTTAGCAGGAGTTCAAGCTGCTAACAATGCAAACATGATATCAATAGGTATTGGAGATAAAGATGTTTTAAAAGAAGCAGATTATGTTTTTAGTGATTTTACAGAGATAAGCATCGCTTTTTTAAAAGAGTTAATAGAGAAATAGAATACAAAACTTAAGTAGAGTTTTAAAAAATAGAATGATTTAAAATGAATCAAGATTATATCAAATCCAACGAATGGAGTATTATAGAAGAGGGATTTAATGCAGAACGTGTAAAATCATCAGAAAGCCTTTTCAGTATTGGAAATGGGGCTATGGGGCAACGCGCCAATTTTGAAGAAACATATACAGGAGACACTTTTCAAGGAAGTTATATCGCAGGGGTTTATTACCCAGATAAAACAAGAGTTGGATGGTGGAAGAATGGTTATCCAGAATATTTTGCAAAAGTTTTAAATGCTCCAAACTGGATAGGAATTAACGTAAAAGTAAATGACGAACAAGTAGATTTAAATACCTGTTCAAAAATTACAGAATTCAGAAGAGAGTTAAATATGAAGGAAGGTTGGTTATCAAGAACCTTCAAAGCGACTTTACAAAATGGAATAGAAATTTCTGTAGAAGCAAAACGTTTTTTAAGTTTAGAATTAGATGAAGTAGGTGCTATTAAGTATACAATAACTCCGTTAAATTCTAATGCCACAATTAGTTTTGAGCCATATTTAGATAGTGGAATTACTAATGAAGATACAAACTGGGATGCGAAATTCTGGAACACTCTAAATGTATCAACAGAAGGAAATCAAGCATTTATAGAGGCGCATACAATGAAAACTAAGTTTCATACTTGTACATTCATGGAGTCTCAATTAGAATTGAATGGAAAACAACTAAGTATTCAGCCAAAAGTAGTAAAGTCAGAAAAGAAAGTTTCTTTTAATTATACAACTGAGGTTAAGGAGAAAGAAAGTTATACCATATTTAAGTTTGCTGGATATACTGCTGATAGAAATCATGATAAAAGCGAGTTAGTTTTAGCTGCAAAATCAGTTTTAATAAAAGCTACGTCATTAGGATTTAATGACTTGCTAGAACTACAGAAAAACTCTTGGGCAAAGATTTGGGAAACTTCAGATATAACAATCTCTGGAGATGTAAAAGCTCAACAAGGAATTAGATTTAATATTTTTCAATTAAATCAAACTTATTTAGGTACTGATCCTTTATTGAATATAGGGCCTAAAGGGTTTACAGGAGAAAAATACGGAGGAAGTACTTATTGGGATACCGAAGCATATTGTATACCATTTTACATGGCTACAAAAGACGAAAAAGTAGCAAGAAACTTGTTAGAATATCGTTATCATCATTTAGATAGAGCCATAGAAAATGCAGAAAAGCTTGGATTTACCAATGGAGCTGCATTGTATCCAATGGTAACAATGAATGGAGAAGAATGTCATAACGAGTGGGAAATTACTTTTGAAGAGATTCATAGAAATGGAGCTATAGCGTTTGCTATTTACAATTATTTCAGGTATACAGGAGACTATTCATATATACCAGAAAAAGGATTAGAAGTACTTATTGGAATTGCGCGTTTTTGGCAGCAAAGAGCTACATTCTCAACTGCAAAAGATAAGTATGTAATTCTTGGAGTAACAGGTCCAAATGAGTATGAAAATAATGTAAACAATAACTGGTATACAAATTATACTGCCAAATGGTGTATAGAATATGCTTTAGAAAGCATTGCTAAAGTAGCTAAGGACTATGCTAAAGATTACGAGCGAATTTTAGAAAAAACTCAAATAACTAATGAAGAGTTAGAAGCTTGGAAAAAAGTAGCAGAAAATATGTATTTCCCGTATTCGGAAAAGCATGACGTATTCTTACAACAAGATGGATTTTTAGATAAAGAATTGGTGTCAGTGGCAGATTTAGATAAGTCACAAAGACCAATTAATCAAAAATGGAGTTGGGATCGAATATTAAGATCACCATATATTAAGCAAGCAGATATATTACAAGGTTTCTATTTCTTTGAAGATCATTTTTCAAAAGAACAATTAGAGAAACACTTCGATTTTTATGAACCATTTACAGTTCACGAAAGCTCATTGTCGCCTTGTGTACATAGTATTCAAGCAGCTAAATTAGATAGAATGGATCAAGCATATGAGTTCTATTTACGTACTTCTCGTTTAGATTTAGATGACTATAACAAAGAAGTAGAAGAAGGGCTACACATTACTTCAATGGCAGGAACTTGGATGAGTATTGTTGAAGGTTTTGGAGGAATGAGAATTAAAGAAAATAAACTTTCATTCGAACCAAAGATTCCTAAGCAATGGGATGGATACTCTTTTAAAGTTAACTTTAGAAATCAAATATTAAAAGTATCTGTAAATCACGAAAAGACTGAATTTGAATTAGAAGGAACTGAAGAATTAGAAGTTTTATTCGAATCAAAAAGCATAAAAATATCCCCTAATAGTATGATTACTGTGTAATCAAAATTAATCCCTCACAGATGAATTTCTGTGAGGTTTTATTCTTATGAAAAAAATAGGTTTATATATTATTTTATTAGTTTTTATTTCATGTAACTCTGAAAAAAAAGAAGGTGAAATAAAAGAAACTCAGGTAGCCGTTTCAAATACTTTTTTAGAACGTGTAGAGCCTCCAAACTGGTGGGTGGGTTTTACAACTGATACACTTCAGTTACTAGTGAAAGAAAAAAACATAGGAAATTCAAAACCTGCAATTTCTTACAAAGGAATAACTATAAACAAGGTTCATAAAGCAAAAAGTAACAACTATTTATTCATCGATTTAACGATTGATAAAAAAACAAAACCAGGAAAGTTTGATATTGTTTTTACTTTAAACGATAACTCAAAAAAAACACATACGTACGAATTAAAGCCAAGAAAAAAATCAGCAGATGAGTATATCGGTTTCAATAGTTCAGATGCAATTTATTTAATCACTCCCGATCGTTTTGCAAATGGAAACTCAAAAAATGATAGTTTTCAAAACCTTAAAGAAACTGGTGTCGATAGAAATGATGATTATAAACGACATGGAGGAGATTTAGAAGGGATTATAAATCATTTAGATTATATAGAAAACTTAGGTTTTACGACTATTTGGCTAACTCCAGTTTTAATAAATGATATGCCGAATGCTTCTTATCATGGTTATGCTATGACCGATTATTATAAAGTAGATCCTCGATTTGGAACTTTAGATGAATATAAAAAATTATCATTAGAGCTGTCTAAAAGAGGAATGAAATTAATAATGGACCAGGTAGCTAATCATTGTGGGTTAGAGCATTGGTGGATGAAAGACTTACCTTTTGATAATTGGGTTAATTATCAATCATACTATGAAAAAAATAAAGAAAATTGGTCATGGAAAACTGTAAAACACTCAAATCATAAAAGAACAACAAATCAAGATTTATATGCTTCAGAAATAGATGCGAAAGAAAATACTGAAGGTTGGTTTGTTTCCGATATGCCAGATTTAAACCAACGAAACCCTTTTATGGCTATCTATATCATTCAAAATTCAATTTGGTGGATAGAAACCTTAGGTTTAGGAGGAATTCGACAAGATACATACCCTTATCCAGATAAAAAGTTTATGGCACATTGGGTAAATACTATTATGAATGAATATCCGAATTTTTCAATTGTAGGAGAAGAGTGGAGTTATAATCCATTGTTAATAGGATACTGGCAGAAAGGAAAAAAGAATAGAGATGGTTATCAATCAAATTTAAAGTCTACTATGGATTTTGCAATGCAAAAAAATGTTGTAGATGCATTAAATGAACCAGAAAAATGGAATAAAGGACTAGTTAAAATATATGAAGGTTTAGCCAACGACTTTCACTATAAAACACCAAAAGACATTTTAATTTTTCCAGATAACCATGATAAAAGTAGAATTTACACGCAGCTTAAAGAGGATGTTGTAAATACAAAAATGGCATTAGCTACTTATGCAGTTTTACCAAGAATATTACAAGTATATTACGGAACTGAGATTTTAATGGACGATACTGCTAAACCTGGAGATCATGGATTAATTAGAACAGATTTTCCAGGAGGTTGGGAAGGTGACAAAATAAATGCATTTACAAAAAACGGTTTGTCTAAAGAACAAATAGAAATGCAAAGCTTTGTTTCAAAACTATTAACTTATCGTAAGAAAAGTAAAGCAATTCAAGAGGGGAAAACAGTGCATTTTGCTCCAAAAGAAGGAGTATATGTCTTATTTAGAAAATATGAAGATGAAGTAGTGGTACTGATTTTAAATAAGAACGATAAACCTTATACATTAGACTTGAATCGCTTTAAAGAAATGAATCTTAAAGGAAAAGCGTTTAAAAATATAATTACAAACAAAACTATTGTATGGCAAGATAGTCTTCTTTTAAATAAAAAAGGAAGCTTGTTATTAACTACAAAACAATAAAACTAAGTGAAAAAACTTTTAAGTATATTATTTTTATTTATAGGTTACAATTTATTAGCACAGGTAACTATTACAATTGATGAATTACCAAGTGGAACTTTAAAAGATACTCCAATATTCATTTCTGGAAATTTTGAAGGTTGGTCTGGTGGTAAAAAAGAATATCAATTAGACAATAAAGAGGGGGTTTATAGCATAACACTTCCGAAACAATCAAAAAACATTTTATTCAAGTTTACGCAAGGTTCATGGAAAACTGCAGAATCGGCAGCTGATGGAACAAGTATAGATAATAGATCATACAAGTTCAATAAAGCAAATGATACTTTAAAAATCAAAATAGCCGGTTGGTCTCATTTAACAAGTTCAGAGAAAAGTTCAACAGCTTCTAAAAACGTAACAGTTATATCAGAAGAATTTGAGATTCCAGAATTAAATAGGAAAAGAACAATTCGACTGTATTTACCACCAGGTTATACAAAATCGAAAAAATCTTATCCAGTAGTGTATATGCACGATGGACAGAATCTTTTTGACAAACAAACCTCTTTTTCAGGAGAATGGGAAGTTGATGAAGCGTTAAATAAATTGTATGAGGATAAAAACTTACAGCTTATAGTTGTAGGAATTGACAATGGAGGTTCAAAACGATTAGATGAGTACTCACCATGGAAGAATAATAAATATGGAGGAGGAGAAGGAGAAGCTTATTTAGAATTTATTGTAAACACATTAAAACCATATATAGATAGCAAGTACAGAACTTTAAAGAATAAACCAAATACAGGAATTATTGGTAGTTCTATGGGAGGATTAATTTCTCATTATGCAGGATTAAAATATCCAAAAGTATTTGGTAAAATAGGAGTGTACTCTCCTTCTTTTTGGTTTGCTCCAGAAGTTGTAGAGTTTTCAAAGAAGCAAGGAAATCTATCAGATACAAAAATGTATTTTTTAGCAGGTGGAAAAGAAGGTGGAAATATAGCTTTTAATGAAATAAGTAAGACAGTAAGAGATATGAATTTGATGGTAGATGTTCTTAAAGAACAGAATTTTCCATCAGAAAATATAAAAGTAAAAGTTGTTCCAGAAGGAAAGCATAATGAAGAATTATGGAAAACTAATTTTGAAGAAACTATTTTATGGCTATTTAAAAATGAAATAGAAGAAAGAAAATTCGATTCAGTACAATTTGTAAAAGATGAATTAAAAATAAAGGTTTCTGATGGTTCTTATTTGATTAAGTTTTTAAACTCTCAAATAGTAGAAACAACTTTTGTTCCTAAAGATCAAAAAGAAGCTAAAAAAGCATCACATGCAGTGGTTATTAATTCAGTATATAAAGATGTTAAGTTTAAAGAAAGTAAAGAAAAAATAAAATTAAGTACAAAAGATGTTTCTGTAGTCATTCAAAAAAGACCATTTAACATTTCTTATTGGTACAAAGGAAAAGAGTTAGTTTCGGAGAAAAATGGTTACCAAAGAAATGACGATTTTGAAACATTACAATTTAACTTACAACCAAACGAAGTTTTATATGGTGGAGGAGCCAGAGCTTTGGGGATGAATAGAAGAGGGAATCGTTTACGCTTGTACAATAGAGCGCATTATGGTTATGAAGAGAAATCGAAACTAATGAACTACACAATACCATTAGTATACTCTTCAAATCTATATGCTATTCATTTTGACAATGCTCCAATTGGTTATTTAGATTTAGATAGTAAACAAAATAATACATTGACTTATGAAACTATTTCTGGGCGAAAAACCTATCAGGTAATTGCAGGAGATTCTTGGTTGAATTTAATAGATAATTATACCAATTTAACAGGGAAGCAACCAATGTTACCACGTTGGGCGCTAGGAAATTTTTCAAGTCGATTTGGATATCATTCACAAAAAGAAACAGAAAACACCATAGCAAAGTTTAAATCAGAAAAAATACCTGTAGATGCAGTAATCCTTGATTTATATTGGTTTGGTAAAGATATTCAAGGAACAATGGGGAATTTAGAGGTGTATAAAGATTCTTTCCCAGAAATGAAAAAGATGGTTTCCGATTTTAAAAAAGAAGGAGTTAAAACAGTTTTAATAACAGAGCCATTTATAGTATCAACATCAAAAAAATGGAAAGATGCTGTAGCCAATAATGTATTAGCAAAAGATTCTATAGGAAATCCCGCTAATTACGATTTCTATTTTGGTAATACAGGAATAGTAGATATTTACAGTAAACAAGGAAAAGAATGGTTTTGGAATATTTATAAAGATATAAAATCATTAGGGATACAAGGTTTTTGGGGAGATTTAGGAGAACCAGAAGTACATCCAACTTGGGTACAACATGCAACAGGAAGTGCAGATGAAGTACATAATATTTACGGACATGATTGGGCACGATTAATCTTTGAAGGTTACCAAAAAGAATACCCAAATGAAAGACCATTTATATTAATGAGAGCAGGATATTCAGGATCACAACGATTTGGAATGGTACCATGGTCTGGAGATGTAAATAGAACTTGGGGAGGATTACATAGTCAGCCAGAAATAGCATTACAAATGGGAATGCAAGGTTTAGGGTATATGCATTCAGATTTAGGAGGTTTTGCAGGAGCAAATTTAAATGACGAATTATATACTAGGTGGTTACAATATGGAGTGTTTCAGCCAATATACAGGCCACATGCACAAGAAGAAGTAGCGAGCGAACCAGTATTTAGAGAGCCAAAAACAAAAGCATTAGCAAAAAAATCGATAGAATTAAGATATCAGTTGTTGCCTTATAACTATCACTTAGTTTTTGAAAATAACCAATATGGAAAACCATTAATGAGACCATTGTTTTTTGAGGAAAAAGAAAACAAAGTTTTACAAGGAAAATCAACTACCTATTTATGGGGGAATGATTTTTTAGTAACACCAATCGTGAAATCAAAAATTAGAAAACAAGAGGTGTATTTTCCAAAAAACAATGTTTGGTTTGACTTTTATACAGGTGAAAAAATTATTGGAGGTAAGACAAAAAAAGTACAGGTAATAGAAGCATCAATACCTACCTATGTAAGAGCTGGAGCTTTTATTCCGATGACAGAAATAATTCAAAATACAGAAGAGTATAATCAGAATAAGATAAATGTTCATTATTATCATGATGCCTCAGTAGAAAAAAGTAAAAGAGAGCTCTATAATGATGATGGAAGAACAGTAAAAGCTTTTGAAAAAGGAAAATTTGAATTGATCACTTTTGAAAGTCAATTAGACAAGAAAGGTTTAGAAATTAAATTAAGTTCAAAAAAAGGAAAAGAATATGCTACTTCTGAAAAAGAAATTAGTTTAATAATTCACAATATTGAAGCTAAGCCTACAAGAATTAAAGTAGGGAAAAAGAAAGAAAAAATAGACTGGAATGCTAAAACAAAAGTTTTAAGAATACCAGTTACTTGGAAAACAACAACTTCAAAAAACATAAAAATAAAGTTTTAAAAATGAGGAAACTAGCAATTGTAATTCTTCTAGTGGTAAGTATGGTAGCTTGTAAAACAAAAGTGCAGGAACCAGTAAAAAAAGAACAAAAAACTCCTTTTGTATGGAATGGAGCAAACTTATATTTTTTATTAACCGATAGGTTTAATAATGGAGATACAGCCAACGACGTTAATTTTGATAGAACAAAAGAACCAGGGAAGTTAAGAGGTTTTGAAGGAGGAGACATCAAAGGAATTACCCAAAAAATAAAAGAAGGTTACTTTACTAAATTAGGAATCAATGCTATTTGGATGACTCCAATAGTTGAACAAATACATGGAGGAACAGATGAAGGAACAGGAGTAACTTATGGTTTTCATGGATATTGGACAAAAGATTGGACAAAAATAGACCCTAATTATGGAACCAAAGAAGACTTAAAAAAACTAGTAGAAATAGCACATAAAAACGGAATTAGAATTTTGTTAGATGCTGTAATAAACCATACAGGTCCAGTTACAGAAAAAGACCCAGTATGGCCATCAGAATGGGTAAGGACAGAACCACAATGTGTATACAATAATTATAAAAATACAGTAACATGTACATTGGTTAAAAATTTACCAGATATAAAAACAGAGAGTAATGAAAATGTAGAATTACCACCACAACTAGTAGAAAAATGGAAGCAAGAAGGTAGATATGAAGAAGAAGTAAAAGAATTAGATGAGTTTTTTGCTAGAACAGGTTACCCAAGAGCACCAAGATTTTATATTATAAAATGGTTAACAGACTATATTACAGAATATGGAATAGATGGGTATAGAGTAGATACAGTAAAGCATACAGAAGAAAATGTATGGCAAGAATTTAAAAAAGAATGTGATTATGCATTTGAAAAATGGAAAAAAGATCACCCAGAGAAAGTGTTAGATAAAACACCATTTTATTTAGTAGGAGAAGTATATGGATATGGAATAAGTGGAGAAAAAAACTATGATTTTGGCGATAAAAAAGTAAACTATTTTGATAAAGCATTTAATAGTTTAATCAATTTTGAATTTAAATGGAATGCAAAACAATTGAGTTATGAAGACTCGAATGTGAAGTACGATAGTATTTTAAATAAAAAATTAAAAGGTTATGGAACTTTAAATTATGTAAGTTCACATGATGACGGTCAGCCATTTGATCCCAAAAGAGAAAAGCCATTTGAAACAGCAAATAGATTGTTATTAGGATTAGGAACGTCACAAGTTTATTATGGAGATGAGTCAGCACGCTCTTTAGTCATAGAAGGAACAGAAGGAGATGCAACGTTACGTTCATTTATGAATTGGGAAGAAATAACGAATAATAAACAAACGCAAAAAATATTAGAATACTGGCAAAAGTTAGGACAGTTTCGTAAAAATCATCCGGCAGTAGGAGCGGGAAAACATCAGATGATAACTAAAGAACCTTATGTTTTTTCTAGAGTTTATAAAGAAGGAGATTATACAGATAAAGTCGTGGTTGGATTAAACTTAGCTAATGAAACCAATGAGATTATGGTTTCTCCAATATTTGAAGATGGAGATAAACTGAAAGATACTTTTTCAAATCTTACTTACGAAGTAAAAGAAGGAAAAATAGCGGTAAAAGGAAGTCAGCCGGTAGTTTTATTAGAAAAGATAAATTAAAGATGAAAAAACTAGTCTTATTAGCAGTTACAGTACTCTTATTTTCATGTAGTAAGAGTAAAAAAGATATAGAAATAACTTCACCAGATGCGAAATTAAAAGTAGAGTTTGGTTTAAATAAGAGTAAATCATCATACTATATCGTTAAAAGAAAAAAGGAAATAGTAATAGATACATCGTATTTAGGATTTGAGTTTAAAAATGCAAAAGCATTAAAAGAAAACTTAAAAGTATTAAATACAGAAACAAGTACTTTTAATGAAACTTGGCAAATGCCTTGGGGAGAGCAAGAAGAAGTTGTAAATAATTACAATGAATTGAAAGTAAATTTAGAAGAAGACGGTTCAAAACGTAAGTTCTCAGTAGTATTTAAAGTTTATAATGACGGAATAGGCTTCAGATACGAGTTTCCAAAACAACAAGGATTATCAGAAGTTTTAATAACAGAAGAACATACAGAATTTAATTTAACGGAAGATTATAAAACTTTTTGGATTCCAGGAGATTGGGATAGTTACGAGCATTTATATAATACAACACCATTATCGAAAATAGATGCATTAGCAAAAGCAAATCATGGAAATTTAGCCCAAACACAAATACCACATAATGCCGTTAATACACCAGTAACTATGGTTGGTAAAAACGGGTTGCATTTAAGTTTTCATGAAGCAGCATTAGTAGATTATTCAGGGATGACATTAGGAGTAGATGAAAAAGAATTAAAACTGAAGAGTATTTTGGTAGGTTCAAAAAACAATGATTATAAAGTAAAAAGAACACTACCGTTTAATACACCTTGGCGTACAATTCAAGTAACAGATAATGCTTCAGATTTAATAGCATCTAACTTGATAGTTAATTTAAATGAACCAAATAAGTTAGGAGATGTTTCTTGGTTCAAACCAATGAAATATACAGGAGTTTGGTGGGAAATGCATTTAGGTAAATCGTCTTGGGATTATGGAATGACTAAAGATGAAAATGGAAAATGGGTAGATTTAGGTAAAGCTCATGGACGACATGGGGCGACGACAGAAAATGTAAAAAGATTTATCGATTTTTCAGCAAAGAATAATATCAAAGGAGTATTAGTAGAAGGTTGGAATACAGGTTGGGAAAATTGGATAGGATTTGAAGATAGAGAAGGAGTTTTTGATTTTGTAACACCATATCCAGATTATGATATTGAAGAAATAGTTCGTTATGGAAAAGAAAAAGGAGTAGATATTATAATGCATCATGAAACTTCAGCAGCAACAGCTACTTATACAAAGCAACAAGACACTGCTTTTGCATTAATGAAAAAGTACGGAATGCATGCAGTAAAAACAGGTTATGTAGGTAAGATATTACCAAAAGGAGAGTATCATCATGGACAAAAAATGGTAAATCATTACAATAATACTGTAGAGAAGGCTGCAAAATATCAAATAGCAATTAATGCACATGAGCCAATTAAAGCTACTGGATTAAGAAGAACATATCCAAATACAATATCGAGAGAAGGATTGAGAGGACAAGAGTTTAACGCTTGGGCCTCTGATGGAGGAAACCCACCAGAGCACTTGCCAATAGTTGTATTTACAAGAATGTTAGCAGGGCCAATAGACTTTACACCAGGGATTTTCAATATAAAGTTTGATGAGTTTAAAAAAGATAATCAGGTAAATACCACTGTAGCACAGCAATTAGCTTTATATGTTATTATTTATAGTCCAGTACAAATGGCGGCAGATTTAGTAGAACATTATGAAGCAAATCCAAAAGCCTTACAATTTATAAAAGAGGTAGGTGTAGATTGGAAACAAACAAAAGTTTTAAATGGAGAGGTAGGAGAATATGTAACAATTGCAAGAGAGGAAAGAAATACCAATAATTGGTTTTTAGGAGCAATTACAAACGAAAAATCAAGAGAGATACCATTAGATTTTAATTTTTTAGAAGAAGGAACTTATAAGGTAACCATTTATAAAGATGGTAAAAATGCGCATTGGAATAACAATCCATTAGATTTAGAAATAGAAACAATAGAAGTAACCAATAAAACTAAAATGAACATAAAATTAGCTTCAGGTGGGGGTGTAGCTATGAGTATTATTAAACAATAAAGAATGAAAAAAACAATTAGTATTTTTTTAGTAGCAGCAATGTTGTTTGCTTGTAAAACAGAGAAAAAAGAAGTAGCTAAAAAAGAGGTAAAAGAAACAAAAGAAGTTTCAATAGCTCCAGTTACAAATGAAATGATGGAGAATGCTATTATATACGAGGCAAATATTCGTCAATATTCAAAAGAAGGGACATTTGAACAGTTTACAAAAGACATTCCTCAGTTAAAGGAATTAGGAGTGAAAATTATTTGGTTAATGCCAGTTTTCCCAATTTCACAAACAAAAAGAAAAGCAACAGGAGGAGATTTTGCATCCAAATTAACCGATCCAAAAGAACAAGCAAAAGCATTAGGAAGTTATTATGCAGTATCAGATTTTACTAAGATAAATCCAGAGTTTGGAACTATAGAAGACTTTAGAGAGTTAGTAAAAACAGCACACGAAAATAATATGTATGTTATTTTAGACTGGGTGCCAAATCATACAGGATGGGATCATACATGGTTAAAAACAAATCCAGAATTTTATACTAAAAATGATAAAGGAGAAATTACAGATCCTTTAAATGAAGATGGAACACCAGTAGGTTGGGCAGATGTAGCAGATTTAAATTACGATAACAAAGAGCTACGTAAAGAGATGGTAAAAGACATGCAATATTGGATTACAAAAGAAGGAGTAGATGGATTCCGTTGTGATGTTGCAGGATCAGTACCTACTGACTTTTGGCAAGAAGCAATTCCGCAATTAAGAGCTAAAAAAGACATTTTTATGTTAGCAGAAGCTTGGGAACCAGAATTAATGAAAGAAGGTTTGTTTGATATGGGATATGGATGGGATACACACCATAGAATGAATCATATTGCAAAGGGAGAAGAAAGTGTAAAAGATTGGAATAAAAGAATGGTACAAATAGATACTTTGTATGAAAAAGATGATATTCTAATGAACTTTGTAACCAATCATGACGAAAACTCTTGGAATGGTACAATTAAAGAAAGAATGGGAGATGCTGCAGAGCTTTTTACAGCATTAACTTATGTAGCTCCAGGAATGCCATTAATATACTCTGGTCAAGAATATGGATTAGATCACAGATTAAAGTTTTTTGAAAAAGATTCTATTCCGCATACAAAAGGAAAAGAGTGGGATTTATTAAAAAAATTAGGAGAGCTTAAAACAGCTAATGTAGCTTTAAGTGGAGGAAAAGTAGCAGCGTCATATGATTTATTTGATGCAACCAAAGAAGCTTTAGTATTCTCAAGAAAAAAAGGTGATAAAGAAGTGGTATTTATAGGAAATCTATCAAAGCAACCAATTAAAGAAAGTATTCAATATGAAGGAAGTTTTGTTGATTATATGTCGGGAGAAGAAATTCAGCTAACTGGAGAAGAAATTCCATTAGAACCATGGGAGTATAAAATATTAATAAAGAAATAATAATAAAAACCAAGCTAAATGCTTGGTTTTTTTATGGAGTAAAAATTGTTTTATTATAAGTGTGAGGATTGTTTATGGCTTTATCATTATTTCTACAAGAAATTTAGAATAAACATTCATCTTATTAATTTAAGATTGTAAAAATATCTTTACACCCTAAAATAATTATGTTAAAATTTTTGTTAATTTTTTTTGTTTTTACAGCTGGTAATCTGTAGTTTTGTACGCTGTGTTTCATTAAAATAACCCCTTATAGCTATGAAAAAAAGTTTACTATTCTTTTTTTTACTTTTTACATATACAATATTTTCAAGCAATTTGAATCCTATAGATAGTATTTCTGTTAAGAAAGAATTATCTAAAGCATTTTCTTTTTCATCAAAAGTTAAAGGAGAATTTAATTATAAGTATTTAGAAGAAAATTACCCAGTAGCAGCAGAGGCAGATAGCCTTATAGGAAAAGCTAAAGCACTATTCAATAGTATTGCTAGTTCGGGTAGTTATACTGGTGTATTGGGGGCAGATGATATGATTAGTTTGCCTATAGGGGTGAAGAAAAAAATTGGAACATGCACAACTATAATGGGGGTTAGTGAAGCAAAATTTTATCCTAATTATACCGAAGTAACTTTATTTTTAAAAATAGCAATACCACAAGTAGGGGCTAACGGAAAGCAAAAAGAACTGTTTTTTGGAGCAGATAATGTAAAAATATCTCATAAAGGGGGAATTTATGGAGATATGAATATTTCTTTATTAGGAGATGTGGCTATACCTATTAACGGAAACAATGCTTTTTTAGAACTGAAAGGAAATTTTGATATGAAAACAGGGGCAAAAGAAGATAATACTTATGTATCTATTGATTGCTCTGGAATTAAAGAATTTGGTATTGCAGCTGATGTCGTTTTTTCTAGAAAGATGATAGAGCCTCTTAATCCAGATTATACGGTAGTTAAAGATAAAAAGGCGAAGGTAAGAGGTTCATTTAAAGCAAAAGCAAGTGATTGGAATGATATTTTAGCAGAAGTAGATTTTAATTATCCATTTCATATAAGAAAAAAAGAAACGGGAAATGGTTCCGTAAATAAACTAGGTAAAGGAGGATTTATTTTTGAGGTTGAAAATGCTGTTTTTGATTTTTCAGATTTAAGAAATTCTGAAAAAGTAAAATTCCCAAAAGGGTATAAAGAGAAGTATTTAATACCAGGTAATGAAGAGTTATGGAAAGGAGTTGCTATTGAAAAAATAAAAGTAACGTTGCCTAAAGAATTTGCAAAAAGAAATGAAAGTAATAGACTTAAATTCTCTGCGGAAGGATTTTTAATAGATGGAGAAGGGTTAACAGGTAGATTTGGTGTTGAAAATTTGTTAACAATAGAGCAAGGTTCTGCTTCTGGTTGGCCAATATCAGTAACAGATTTATATGCTTCTTTTATAGCAGGAGATATTACAGGTGCAGGTTTTGGAGGACATATAGGTTTGCCTTTAACAGGAAAACTAACTACTGAAGATATAGTAAATCAGACAGAGCATGTAAAAGGTGTAAAAAAAGCTATGAAATATACTGCTATTATCGATGTAGGTAATGATGAGTACAGTTTAGCAGTAGAGCCTTTATCAAAAAATGGAGTACACTTTCCTGTTTTTGCAGCTCAGGCACATTTAAAATCTAATTCCAAAATTACATTAAAAGTTAAAGATGGAAAATTTCGTCCTAAAGCAAATTTATATGGTAGCTTAAACATTAAAGGAGGAAATAATGTAGGAAAGAAACTAATTAATTTTAAAGGAGTAACATTTGAAAATCTTCAATTACAAACTGAGTCACCATATATTTCAGTTGACCATATGGGGTATAAAGGAGATTCAAATTTCTCTGGATTTCCAGTAACAATATCTGATGTTAGTGTTGCAACAAATGATAAAATAGCCTCTTTAAAATTTAAGTTAGATGTAAATCTAATGCGTAAAGGATTTAGAGGGAAGACAGATTTAGAAATAGTAGGAAGTTTTGAAGAAAAAGAAAAAATTCAGAGTTGGAAATTTGAAAAAATAAAATTACATAGAATTGATATAAAGGCCGATTTAGGAAAAGTAAAATTTGAAGGTTTTGCCGATGTAAAAGAGAATGATCCTGTATATGGTAATGGAATTTATGGCGAATTAAATGCCGATTTTAACAATATAAAGGTAAAAGCAACAGCTTGGTTTGGTAAAACAGATATAAGATACTGGTATGTAGATGCATATGCAGATCTTTCAAATTTATCAACAAAACCAATGATAGGACCTACTCAAGTAAATGGTATCGGTGGAGGAGCTTACTATCATATGAAGAAAACATCAAATGCTCCAAAATTAGTATATCAAGGAGAACTAGATAAAGATGGAAACCCTGTTCCAGTAATAACACCTAAACCACCATCAGGAATGGATTATACTCCTTATGCAGAGAATGGGTTAGGTTTTAGAGCAATGATTGGGTTTAATTTACCTAATGAAAAAGCTTTTAATGGAAAAGTTGGGTTTGAAATAGATTTTAATAACCATGGGGGGTTAAATAGAATTTTCTTTTTTGGTGAAGGCCATATAATGAAAGGAATCAATATTAAATTCGGAGATGAGTTTAAGAAGAAGCTTACCGAAATGGAAAATAAAATCAACAATTTTGGAGCTAACAATAAAATAATTCAAAAATTAAAAGAAACTAATTTAGTAGAATATAGTAAGGTGTCTTTCCCTCAAGATGGATTAAGTTTTGATATGGGGATTGATGCTCATTTTTCTATGGAAATGGATTTTGTAAACAACTCTTTTCATAGTGAAATGGAAGTGTATTTAAATACACCAGGAAACTTTTTTAGTGGAGTTGGTCCAAGAGGTAGAGCAGGTTGGGCAGTTTTTCATGCAGGTCCAGATGGATGGTATTTACACATGGGGAAACCAAAAGATCGGATTGGTTTAAGAGTAGGAATTGGAGCTTTTAGTGTTAAAGCAACAACTTATTTAATGATCGGAGATAAAATCCCAGGAAGTCCACCACCACCTCAAGCGGTAGCAGATATTTTAGGAGTAAAACTAAATGATTTAGATTATATGAGAGATCTAAATGCATTAGGAGATGGTAGAGGTTTTGCTATTGGAATGGATTTGAGCGTAGATACAGGAGAAATGAATTTCTTAATATTTTATGCGCGTCTGAGAGCTGGAGTTGGATTTGATATAATGATCAAAGATTATGGAGAAACAGCATGTAAAGGAAGTGGTCAAATTGGAATTGATGGATGGTATGCAAACGGACAGGCATATGCATATTTAGAAGGAGAGTTAGGTATAAAAGTAAATTTATGGTTTTATAAAGCTAAAATCCCAATCTTAAAAGCAGGAGCAGCAGTATTATTACAAGCAAAGCTACCAAATCCAGCTTGGTTTAGAGGGTATGTAGGAGGTCATTTTAGTGTGTTAGGAGGATTAATTAGTGGGCGATTTAGGTTTAAAATAGAATTAGGAGATGAATGTGAAATAGTGGGAGGAGCACCGCTGGGAGGTTTAAAAATTATATCAGGAGTAAGTCCTGATAATGAATCTTCAGATGTAGATGTTTTCACAACACCCCAAGCAGCATTTAATATGAAAATAAACAAGCCTTTTGATTTAGAAGATGATGAAGGGGTTAAAACCTATAGAATTTTGTTAGACGAATTTACCGTTACAAAAGAAGGAACTGAAGTAGTTGGAGAGTTAGAGTGGAATGATTCTAATGATGTTGTAAATTATGTTTCGTTTGATGTATTGCCACCTAAATCAACTATCAAGGTAAAAGTAGCAGTAAGTTTTCAAGAATTAAAGTCAGGAGCATGGGTTACACTTATGCATAAAGGAAAGAAAGCGCAAGAGATAGAAGAGAGAACTTTTATAACAGGAGAAGCGCCAGACTATATACCCACTAAGAATATTGTTTATACATATCCAGTAATAGAGCAATCATATTTTTATCAAAAAGAGAGTTCACATGGTTATGTAAAGTTAAAAAGAGGACAACCTTATTTATTTAAACCAGAAACAGAATGGACTCAAAGAGTTCGTTATGAAAATGAAGAAGGACATCTTGTAGATAATACAGTTACTTATGATAAAGGAGGCAGGCAAGTTAATTTTAAGCTTAGTAAGTTAAATAATATAAAAAAGTATACATTAAAAATTGTAAGCTTTCCAGCTAGTCAAGAAAGTTCAGAAAACGGTGTGACTTATACTGAGAAAAATCCTGGTTATGAAGGGAACACAGTGAAGGTGAAAAATAAAAATGTGCAAACGGTAGTGAAAAATAATGTTGAAACAGAAATTTTGAAATATACTTTTAAGACAAGTGCATATGATACTTTTGAAGATAAAATTGAAAATAAGCATGCTGTTGAACATTATCTAGAACCAATTTATTCAGATGTCCATGCAATACAAACAGATGTTAGGAGTTCTGAGAGATTTGATATTGCAGAGTTAGAAGGAGATAAATTTACAGAAGGAAAACCACTAGTATTAGTAGAAGCAACATTAGATGATTCTTATTATAAAAATAGAATTTATCAACTTATATATCAACAATATCCTTTAGAGCCTGAATTTACAGTAAATAGAGATGTAGATAAACTTGGGATACCTCCTAAAAGGGGAGTAGATATTCTAACATGGTATGTACCTTATTTAAGAGAAAGACCTAATTTTTCGTTATTAGATTCGAGAATGCCTTATAGATATCATTTACCTTATTATTACAAGAAAGATTTTGTAGATATACAGTACAAAGTTGTAAACAAATATATAGATAACCCTACTAAGTATGCTTCGGAAATAAAGAAGTACAGTTATATAATTGATGGAGTTTTTCCAGCAATTAGATCAGGGAAATACAAAGTGAAGATGCAATACGTAATGCCAGGTAATATAACAGGAACTAGCGCAATATTTAAATATAAAAACCAATTTTAATGCTATTTTATAACAAAATGAAATCTGTTTTAATCGTAGTTTTTACTTTATCTACTTTATTAAGTTTTTCACAAAAAAACTCAAATGAGAATGAAATAAAAGTTCTTGCTAGACCCCAAAGTGGTAATAAAATATTATTACGCTGGGGACCAACTACACCTATGGCATTTAGAAAATTGAGTAAGTATGGTTATAAATTAAAACGATATACTATTAGTATAAGTGGGCAAACATTAACAAAGCCAATTGAAAAAGATTTAGGTGTTTTTAAACCAGCTGAACCAAATGAATGGTTAAAAGTTATAGAGAAAAATAATAATGCAGCTATTATGGCACAATCGTTATTTGGAGATAATTTTGATGTTCAAGGAGTGGGGACATTACAAGGAATAATAAATATGTCTCAAGAACAAGAACAGCGTTTTACATGGGGTTTATATGTAGCTGATCAGGATTTTAATGTTGCAAAATTAGCTGGTTTAGGTTTTGAAGATTTGAATGTAAAACCCACAGAAAAATATGTTTATAAAGTATTTTCTTTAGTACCTACAAATGAAATGAATATAAAAAGTGGTGGGGTTTTTATAGGGTTACAAGATTATACTAAACTACCAAAACCATTAGATTTAGCAGCAATTTTTACTGATAATAAAGTAATGTTGAATTGGAATTATGCGATTTATAAACAAGAGTATAATAGTTATTTTATAGAGAGGTCAGAAGATGGAAAGATATTTAATAGAGTTAATAAACTACCTTATACGACATTAAATAGTGGAGGTAGAGTTGATACCAAAAGAATATATTATGTAGACTCAATAGCTAATAATAAAACTTATTATTATAGAGTAAAAGGAAGAACACCATTTGGAGAATTAAGTCCACCTTCAGAAATAATTTCAGGAAAAGGAATAAAAGTATTGGCCTATGTACCTAAAATAAGTACAAAAGAAATAATAAATGATAATAAAAGTGTAATACTTGAGTGGGAATTTCTAAAAGAAGGAAATGATTTTATTCAAAGTTTTGAATTGAATAAGAGTAATAAAGCCGATGGAAATTATAAAACAGTTATAAGAAATATACCAATCAATAAAAGAAAAATAAGATATGATAAATTAGATCCTACTAATTATTTTACTATTACAGCTATTGGTAAAGAAGGAAATAGTAGAACATCGTATCCTGTATTAGTTCAGCCAGTTGATTCAATACCTCCAGTAAAACCAATAGGTCTGGAAGGTAAGGTAGATAGTTTAGGAGTAGTTACTTTAAAATGGAAGCCAAACCTAGAGCCAGATATGCTAGGTTATAGAGTTTTTAGAGGTAACAATAAAGATGAGGAATATAGTCAACTTACAGTAAATCCTCATTTAGGAACAAAATTTTATGATAGCGTTTCAGTTAAGAGTTTGAATAATAAAGTGTATTATAAAATTGTTGCTGTAGACAAAAGGTATAATATGTCTAAATATTCAGATGTATTAACACTAAAAAAGCCAGATTTTATACCTCCAGCTCCACCTTTAATTACGTTTTATGAAGTAGTAAAAGATAAAGTACATCTAACTTGGGCAAATAGTCAAAGTGATGATGTGGCTAAACATGAAGTATATAGAAAAGTTAGAGATAGTATTAAATGGAATTTAATAGCAACGTTACCAAAAGATTCTCTTAAGGTAGAGTATACAGATTGGAAGGATACAAATGTAGAAGGAGCAGTGAATTATCAGTACTTAATCAAAGCAGTAGATGAAAGCAAGTTAAAATCACTAAATACTAAACCATTAACAATTGAAGTTCCAAGGTTTGAGTTGCTTAATGGTGTTAAAAGTATAGGGAGTTATGTCGATAAAAAAAATGCTTTTATAGAGTTGTTTTGGAAGGTTGTAAATGAAAAGTCTATAGTTGAATTAATGATTTATAAAGCTGCCAAAGGAAAGAAAATGTCTTTATTGCGAAATGTGTTACCAGCAATAAATAGAATAGTAGATGAAGATGTAAAGCCAAATAATATATATACATATATAATACGTCCAGTATTTATTGATGGTAGTTTAGGTCAAATTAAAAGAATTGAAGTAAAATACTAGATATTGCCTATGAAAATAAAAATACTTTGTATACTTTTTTTGTTAACATCTATTTCAATCTTTTCACAATCTGAATTGTACGTTTTAACTAAGTTTCCTGTAAACAATACCCCAAGTAGTAAGTATGGAAATAACGATTGTAGAATAGGAGATTATGGATATAGCTATACTTTGAGTCATCCAAAAGGAAAATATTCTATAACAAACAATAATGCTAATTTGATAGTTGATTATGGTGAAGGTTATAATGATGATCCTTATGATAATTGTAGTGGGCCTTGTGGGCAATTTCAGGAAGCTTGTATAGGAAAAGAAGTAAATAGAGTATTAAATTTTTTTGATACAGAATTGATTACATATACAGGACCAGACCCTATAGTATGTGGAGCAGAAAGTTGTTTACCTTTAAGTTATAAAGCTGTTTTATTACCAAAAATAATTGCACCTTTAGATAGAAGGTGTGAAGAACAGGATATTTTTCCTCAACATTCAGATGGAAAAAACCATAATGTATCAGGTTTAGTTTGGGAGTATAGAAATAAATCTAATTTATGGGAGTCATTACCTAAATTCAAAGATAGATATCCTTTAAATGTTAGTTTACTAGATGTTTTTGGCGCTAATTGGAGAAATAACTTTAGTGGAAATTTACAATTACGTTTTAGATTCACAGCACCTTTCACTAATGATAAAATTTATTCTGTAAGTAGATATACAATTCAATTAACAGAATGTTCACCTAAATTAGTAAATAACCCGCCAGTTACAGAAAAAACAACTTGTAGTTATTCAGAAGATGGAACTTTTACATTAACTGTAAATCGAAATTTAGTAGCAACAGAAAAACTAATTGCGACACTTTACTATGAATATACACCTAATAACTATAATATAGCTCCAAATGGTCAAGAAGAAACTTTGGTTTTAATGCCTAATTCTAATGGAACTTATAGCTATAGATGGAAAGGTAATTTACCTCCAGGTAATTATAAGCTTAAATACCAAACACTTAAAGGAGGAGGTCAAATACCTCACACAGATCCAAGTTGGGCAAGTGTGACTGAGTCTAATATTTTTACAGTTTTACCTGCCGAAAAGGTGAATTTTAAAGCAAAAAAACTAAATGATGAAAATTGTTTTACGTCTGGAGATGGAAAAATTAAATTAGAAATAATAAGTGGTGAAACAACCAAGTATAAGTACATAATTTATCAAGTTAATGGAGCTTCTGTAACACTTTATAGGAATTGGACAGAGTTTACAGGACCAATGGTAATTATTGAAGGGTTAGAGAAAAAGAAATATAGA
Organism: uncultured Tenacibaculum sp.; assembly: GCF_947499065.1. Classification (GTDB taxonomy): domain Bacteria; phylum Bacteroidota; class Bacteroidia; order Flavobacteriales; family Flavobacteriaceae; genus Polaribacter. The sequence continues at coordinate 361,088 of NZ_CANMMT010000004.1, forward strand.
ATTAAGGTACAAGATAGCAAAGATTGTTTTGCAAGATAAAATAGTAATCAAATGAAAAGAATAGTTTATCTAATATTTTTTATTCACGCATTGGGGTATGCTCAACAGTATAATTATCAGTTGAAAATTAAAAATTTTGATTATTGGATGAAGGCTAAAAGTGGGCAATGTGGGACAGCCAAACATATAGCTATTTGGGTTAATTATGAAGATAATACATCAGATAGACTGTATTTTACTAATCATACCAGAATAATAAAAGAAGCAGAATTATTTAATAGGTTTTTAATAAAAAAACCTAAAAGTATTCGCTTTACTTCTTTTATACACGAACAAGATGGGATAGGAACATGTAATGGATATACAGCGTCTGTAGATAAAACTAGCAGTGTTTTAAGTTATACAAACGGTATTGCTACAGGAAATATGGCTGCTTATGATAATGGTGGAGGACAAGCTATTATTGATGTTAAATTTGATATTGAGGTATTGACAGTTAAAAAAGATTATAATTATAAAATCGAGTATAATATCGATTTGCATAATAAATCTTTGAATCGTATAAAGTTTGATGCGTATAATGCAAATTTTGATTTAACATTAAAAACTGGAGTAGAAAGTAAAATGATTTATAAAGATGATGTATTTGATGCATATGAATCAGACCCATTATCTATAAAAAATAAAAAATACGATAGTATAGTTAGATTTAAAGATCCTTTAAACAAAATTAGCGGGCGTGTTGATATGATGTTTAAAACAAATTCTCTTTTAAAGTGTGTAGATCAAAATGACGGAGGGTTAAATAGATTTAGTACAATTTATTCTACAGAGAATGTTAAGATAAATGAAAACTCTGGTTGTTTATTGCATAAATACTTATTTAACTCTTGTAGTACTGTTAAAATAAATTATTTGAATTTTTATCGTATTTATAGTGATTTACGTCAAATAAATAATAATAAAACAAATTTTGGTTCTGGTAGTCCTGAATTAAAAGTATGTGAACCCTTTAGGGTTTATGTTAATGATTGTAATGAAACTTCAAGTTATGAGGTTTTATATTCAGTAGATGGTTTGAATTTTAAAACTTTATTACCATACGCAAGAAGAGAAAGTTATTTTGATTTAGATTATTCAAAATTAACAGGAGCTTCACTTAATAAAAATGTAAAAATCAGAATTAAATATTATAAAAACGCTGATTGTTCGAAGGCTCCTTATTTATGTTCAAAGGCAACAACATTTACAGTTTTTCCATGTGCTCCAAAATTAGCAAATGAACCTGAACCGATAAAAACTACTTGTAATTATAGTATTGATGGTACTTTTAAAATAAATTTTGATAGACAGTTAATTAATGAAAGAATGTTTTTATCTGTGTATTTTAAAGATTTTTCAGACAATAAATTTAAATTTTATAAGCAAGAAAAAGTTGAAACTCTAACAGATAATTCAAACGGGACTTATAGTTACACATGGAAAGGTTTAAATAATGGGTTTTTAGATCCTAATGAAGTATATAAAGTTAAATATCAAACATTAAAAGATCTTAATCAAGAATTACCTAGTGGAGATATTACTTGGACTACAGCTGAAGAGTCTCAACCATTTTCAGTTTTAAGAGCAACAAAAGTAAATTTTAAAGCAACAAAACTAAATGATGAAAATTGTTTTGAGTCTGGTGATGGGAAAATACAATTAAATATTACAAGTGGAGAAACAACCAAATATAAGTACATTATTTATCAAGTAAACGGAACTTCTGTAACACTTTATAGAAATTGGACAGAATTTACAGGGCCAAGTATAATTATAAATGGTTTAGAGAAAAAGAAATATAGAATCAAAGTACAGGATAGTAAAAATTGTTATGCGAGATAATATTTTCATAAAGAATATAACTGTTATGAGTAAAGAAATAAAATTACTATTATTTAATTTATTAATAATAACGAGTGTATCAGGTGTATACTCTCAAACTGCTGACCCTAGTGATAATAATAATATTTATTATGAAATAGATATAAATGGGCCTAAAGAAAAATTAAATTTAGGTTTATCAGTTAAAGAGTTAGAGTTCCATAATTCAAACCAAGGAGAGTTAACTATAGTGCCTAGTGGAGGTTGGGCAGATTATACTTATATAATAAAGAAAAATAATGTTTTAATAACCCCAACTCCAGGAGGAGGTATTATAACAGAAAGTGAAGGACAAAAAACCATAACAGGTTTGAGTTCAGGTGTGTATGAGGTAGAATTAAGGGATGATAAGTATTCTTCAGGGTTATCTTGTAATAAAGTAGTCAAACAAATAGAGTTAAAAAATCCAAAACTATTAGAAATTAACGCATCTGTAAATTTAGGAATACCCTGTAATGGAGGAGATGGTTCTATAAAGGTAATTGTAAAAGGAGGTGTAGCACCTGCTTCTGGTAATTATACAATAAAGTTATATAAAAATAGTGGTACTACACCAGTTAAAACAGCGTATTTAGCGCATTCAAAAGATACTTATAAGCAAATTATTTTTTATAATTTAAAAAATGGTACTTATAAAGTTACAGTTAATGATAAATACATCCAGAAATTTACTACTCAAAATTTATCTCAACCAAGTGTTTTAGATTTACCTTCAAGTAATATTGTAACAACAAAAGTTACATGTTTTGGAGATAGTAATGGAACAATAAAAGTAACTCCTACAGGAGGAACATCTCCATATAAAGTGTTTTTAAATGGAGTTGAAGTACCTGGGGCATTTACAGGAACTAAGATTATTAATGGTAAAAAAGCAGCAAATAATTATACAATTTTAATTGAAGATGGTAATAAATGTAGAACTACATTAAAAACAGGAATTACGATTGGAGGACCATCTAAAGAATTATCTATAAGTCAAATAGATCAAGGGAATACAACTTCGACAGGAGCCTCAGATGGTTTTGTGGAATATAGGATTAATGGAGGAACGAGTGGATATACATATACATTTAAAGGAACAAGTTTAACAGGTGTAAATTTATCTGGAAGTATTGTTTCAGATGGAGGAACAGTTAAGTTTGAGGGATTAAAAAAAGATAATTATATATTTAAAATTGTAGACAAAACAACTGTTTGTACTAAAAGTAAAGCAGTAGCTATAACAGATCCAGATGTTTTAGAAATTAATTTGACAAAAACGGATGTAAAATGTTTTGGAGAATCTACAGGGACAATTACAGCAGCTGTTAAAGGAGGTGCAAGTAATGTTTATAAATATAAATGGTATAAAACTACCGCTTCAGGAAGTATTATTTCAACATTATCAGATACGGGAAGCTCTATAACAAAAGGAGTAGGTTATTATAAAGTAGAAGTAAAAGTTATTTATAATAGTAAAACGGTAGAAACAAAAACATCTAATGTTGCTGTAATAGATCAACCGTCGGAAAATTTATCTATTGTTAAAATAATTAAAAATGTTTCCTGTAAAGGGGGTAATGATGGAGAAATAAATTTAACAAATGTAAGAGGAGGAACACCTCCATATTTATACTTATGGTCAAATAATGCTAAGACAAAAAATATTAGTGGTTTGTCAAAAGGTAATTATAAAGTTGTTGTTACAGATAAGAACGGATGTACTTTAGAAGAAACATATACTGTTGGAGAACCAATAAATGAACTTACGATTACATTAGATAACTCTCAAGATCCATTATCATTTAATGGAACTGATGGGAGAATAAATGTTTCAGTAACAGGTGGTAATGGGACTTATACTTATAAATGGACAAATAAATTAGGAGTAAATGTAGGAACATCTCAAGACCTTTCTGGCGTAGGTGCAGGTAAATATACATTAGTAGTAACTGATGCAAAAGGTTGTACAGATACATTAGTTGAAGTACCATTAAATCAGCCAGATAAATTGGTTCCAACAATTAATATACCATCAGATGGAGTTTTATTTTGTAATGGAGATAATGATGGTAAGTTAGAAGTATCTGTAGTAGGAGGATTAAAACCATATAAATATCATTGGTATGAGATTTTATCAAATGGTTCAAAATCATTTCTTTCTGGGAAAACAAATTCATCAGTACAAGGTTTAAGTGCAGGTAAATATGGAATTCAAATAACAGATAGAAATGGAGCCGGAATAAAAGCGTTTGATGAAATAACTTTAAATGAACCTAATAAAGTAGTATTAGGAACACCAACAATTACTAATGTAAAATGTAAAGGTCAATCAACAGGAGCTATAGAAATTAATGCTGTTGGAGGTGCAAATAATTATACTTATAAGTGGTTTAAAGAAGGAAGTAGTGTAGTATTTTCAACTTTAAAGAAAATAGAGAATCAAAAGGCAGGAAAATATAAAGTATTAGTACAGGATATTAATAATTGTCCAAGTACACCATTGGAAGCTACAATTACGATAACAGAGCCATTGGCAGAGTTATCAATTTCAGGATCAAGTACAACAGATGCCAGTGGATTTGGTTTATTAAACGGAAGTGTAAATGTAACAGTATCAGGAGGTACATCACCTTATACCTATTCTTTAAAAGAAAAGAGTACAGGTATAGAAAAAGGAACTTCAAATAATGTAACAGGTTTAGCTGGTTCTGTATCAGGAATTGTTTATGAAATGACAATAACAGATTCACAAGGCTGTAAATTAATCAAAGAATATACTATATATCAACCAGAGAAACTGGAATTATCTTTATCCTTAAATTCAGAGATTCGATGTAATGGAGAAGATGGCTCAATAAGTTCAACAGTAACAGGAGGATTTTTAACAGCAGGTTCATCATACGATTACAAGTGGTATAATAAGTTAAACCTAACTAAGGTAATAGGAACAGGAGTAGGATTAACAGCTAAAGCAGGCGATTACAGATTAATAGTAGAAGATTCCAAAGGGAATACAGCATTTCAAGATTATAAATTAAAGGAGAATGCAGAAGTAGTATTAAGTTATACAAAGACAGATGTAAATTGTTATGGAGGTAATGATGGAAGCATTGATTTAACAGTTGTAGGAGGAACAGGAGTTTATACATATATATGGAGTAATGGAAAAAAGACTCAAGATTTATCGAGCATTACTAAAGGAGTTTATAAGGTAGTTGTATCAGATGAGAATGGATGTACAAAAGAAGTTACAGTAACGATATCAGAACCAACTGCAGGATTATCAATTTCAGGGTCAAATACAACAGATGCGAGTGGATTTGGTTTATTAAACGGAAGTGTAAATGTAACAGTATCAGGAGGAACACCACCTTATACCTACTCTTTAAAAGAAAAGAGTACAGGTGTAGAAAAAGGAACTTCAAATAATGTAACAGGTTTGGCAGGTTCTGTATCAGGAATTGTTTATGAAATGACAATAACAGATTCACAAGGCTGTAAATTAATAAAAGAATATACTATATATCAACCAGAGAAACTGGAATTATCTTTATCATTAAATTCAGAGATTCGATGTAATGGAGAAGATGGCTCAATAAGTTCAACAGTAACAGGAGGATTTTTAACAGCGGGTTCATCATATGATTACAAGTGGTATAATAAGTTAAACTTAACTAAGGTAATAGGAACAGGAGTAGGATTAACAACTAAAGCAGGAGATTACAGATTAATAGTAGAAGATTCCAAAGGGAATACAGCATTTCAAGATTATAAATTAAAGGAGAATGCAGAAGTAGTATTAAGTTATACAAAGACAGATGTAAATTGTTATGGAGGTAATGATGGAAGCATTGATTTAACAGTTGTAGGAGGAACAGGAGTTTATACATATATATGGAGTAATGGAAAAAAGACTCAAGATTTATCGAACATTACTAAAGGAGTTTATAAGGTAGTTGTCTCAGATGAAAATGGATGTAGAAAAGAAGAAACAATTACAATAACAGAGCCTGATGAATATAAAATTGTTACAGATGTTTTTAGAAGACCAACAGGTGCAGGTTTATCAGACGGAGAAATTACAGTTTCTGTTATAGGAGGAACAAAACCATATACTTTTAAATGGGAAAACGATAAAGGTAATATTATAAGTACTACAAATAGTATTTTAAATATTCCAGCGGGTATATATAAATTACAGGTATTAGATAAAAAAGGATGTGAGTTAAATCAGGTTTTTAATTTAGGAGAACCAGAAAAATTATTAATATCAATAAAAGAGACTTCGAGTATCCAGTGTCATGGAGATTTATCAGGAGTTTTAGAGTTAGAAACTACTGGAGGAGTTGGAGGAAATACTTACACATGGTATAATGCAACAACAAATGCAGTAATTGGTAATACGGTAAGTATCTCAAATTTAGGAGCAGAATCTTATTATGTAAAGGTTGTAGATGCAAACGGAATAGATGCAACAAGTACTGTATATAATCTTACAGAACCAACCTTGTTAACTGCAACAAGTAGTTTTAAAAATTTATCGTGTTTTGAGAGTAAAGATGGAAGTATAGAATTATCCGTTAAAGGAGGAACAGGTGGATATTTTTATAGAATAAAAAAAGGAACTAATGCTTATGGAACATGGAATTCATTCGCTTCAACAGTTTCAATAGAGAATTTATCGAGCGATAGTTATCAAGTTCAAATAAAAGATTCAAATGATTGTTATTTAACAGAATCAGGAGGAATCAAAGTTTTAGACTTTAACATAACACAGCCACTATTATTAGAAGTAAAAGAAACAATAACAGATGTTAGCGGTTTTGGATTATCGAATGGTAAAATAGCGTTAAATGTAAGTGGAGGAACTAAGCCATACGTTTATTCATGGACAGATGTATCTGGTACAATCGTATCATTGACAAAAGATTTATTAAATGTTAAAGCAGGTACATATACATTAGCTTTAAGAGATAAAAATAACTGTGAGGTAAATGTATCATATAAAGTAAATGAACCAGAAAAATTATTAATATCAATAAAAGAGACTTCGAGTATCCAGTGTCATGGAGATTTATCAGGAGTTTTAGAGTTAGAAACTACTGGAGGAGTTGGAGGAAATACTTACACATGGTATAATGCAACAACAAATGCAGTAATTGGTAATACGGTAAGTATCTCAAATTTAGGAGCAGAATCTTATTATGTAAAGGTTGTAGATGCAAACGGAATAGATGCAACAAGTACTGTATATAATCTTACAGAACCAACCTTGTTAACTGCAACAAGTAGTTTTAAAAATTTATCGTGTTTTGAGAGTAAAGATGGAAGTATAGAATTATCCGTTAAAGGAGGAACAGGTGGATATTTTTATAGAATAAAAAAAGGAACTAATGCTTATGGAACATGGAATTCATTCGCTTCAACAGTTTCAATAGAGAATTTATCGAGCGATAGTTATCAAGTTCAAATAAAAGATTCAAATGATTGTTATTTAACAGAATCAGGAGGAATCAAAGTTTTAGACTTTAACATAACACAGCCACTATTATTAGAAGTAAAAGAAACAATAACAGATGTTAGCGGTTTTGGATTATCGAATGGTAAAATAGCGTTAAATGTAAGTGGAGGAACTAAGCCATACGTTTATTCATGGACAGATGTATCTGGTACAATCGTATCATTGACAAAAGATTTATTAAATGTTAAAGCAGGTACATATACATTAGCTTTAAGAGATAAAAATAACTGTGAGGTAAATGTATCATATAAAGTAAACGAACCAGATAAGTTATTAGTAAACTTAAAGCAAGACAACATTGTCTTTTGTAATGGAGATAAAGGAGCTTCAATAAAATCTATAGTTGCAGGAGGAATAAAGCCTTATAATTATTTTTGGTACGATAGTAATAATACTTTACTATCCAACGGAATTTCATTAGATAATATAGGAATAGGAAGTTATTATCTACAAGTAACAGATAGTAAAGGAAATAAAACAAAGAGTGCAAATATTGTTGTTTCTCAACCAGATGTGTTAGAAGTTACAATAGATGGTACACCAGGTAGTTGTGGAACTGATAATGATTGGTTAATAACAGCAAATGTCACAGGAGGTACTAAACCATACAGTTATTTTTGGAGTACTGGTGCAAAAACTAAAGAGTTAAAAAATATGTCTTTAGGAAGTTATTTTGTAGTTATAACCGATGCTAATGGATGTAAAACAAATAAAAATATTGTATTAAAAAATCCATCACCATTAAAAGTAACATCAAAAGTAACAAATGTAACTTGCTATAATACATGTACAGGAAAAGTAGAGTTAGAAGTAGAAGGAGGTTTGGCTCCATACAACATAGTTTGGAATACAGGAGATACAGGAAAATTAATAACTAATGCATGTCATGGAACATATACAGCTACAATTACAGATAAAAAAGGTTGTACAATTGTAAAGAGTATTATAGTAAAGAATGTAGAGGAATTTGTTTTTGATATAGTACCAGATGAAGTTACTTTATGTTCTGGAGAAACAATAGAATATGATGTTACTATGGATGGAGTATCGAAATATACTTGGACTTCAGACAATGGTTTTACAAGTAATAAGAGTATAGTAACTTTATCAGAAGGAGGTAAATATACATTAACAGTAACAACAAAAGAAGGATGTTTAGTTTCTAGGAATATAGAAATTTTTAAATCTGATGTGAAAATTGATGCTCAATTAATTTTAACATCTCAAGCTTTTGTAAATGAGGATATTGTAATAATTAATGTGTCAAATCCAATAAGCTCTAATACTGAATGGAAAATACCTTCGAATGTAACAATAGTTCAAAAAACAATAGAAGGACTAGTATTACGTTTCCCAGCTCCTGGAAATTATGATTTATCATTAATTGCAACAGAAGGTAATTGTAAAAAAATAGCAACAAAAACAGTAAATGTTTTAAAAGCAAGAGATTTATCTGATGTTGGAGATTCAAAAAATCCATTTATAAAAGAATTTGAAGTGTACTCGAATCCAAATAAGGGTAAGTTTAAAGTAGATGTCGAATTAGAAAAGGAAGCCGAAATATCATTGCGTTTATATAGTTTAAGTGCAAACACAGTAATAGTAGATAAACATTTAAAAGGTAAAAAAGAGTATACTATAGAGTATGATATGAATACATCTGTAGGGGTTTATGTATTATTATTGGAAACACCAAAAGGAAAAAGAATTAGAAAAGTAATAATTAAGTAATGAAGAGAGTAATATTTTTTATCATCGTACTTTTTAGTGTTTTAGCTTGTGTAAATGAAGTAGCTTTACCAGTTGTTACAAATTTTAGAACAGAAATAGTTAAAAACGATAAAACAGTTCCTGTTAAAGTTAAAATAATTAATACTACAGATGGAGCAGACACTTATAAATGGACTTTTAATGGAGGAATACCAGCAACTTCAGACGCAAAAAACCCAGGAGTAATTACTTATGAAAAAGAAGGAGAGTATATTTTAAAATTAGAAGCATCCAATCGAGATGGAAGTGTAGATATAAAGGAAGAAAAAATAGTAGTAAAACCAGCTGTAAATATTGATTTCAAAGTAGAAGTTTTAGAAAATAATTTTTCTCCTGTAACGGTTAAATTAATTAATACAACAACAGGAGCTACAACTTACGATTGGTTTTTTCAAGGAGGATTACCAAATACGTCAAAAAAGCAACATCCAGAGAATATAGTTTTTACTAGTGCAGGTAAGCATAAAATTATATTAAAAGTAAGTAATGGAGAGGAAGAGTATGTATTAGAAAAAGAAATAGAAGTGGCACCGCTTTTAAAAGCAAACTTTGAATATTCAGTACCTTTTGAAGACGATGATTACCAAGTACCAGTTAAAGTTTCATTTAAGAATAAAAGTGTAAGTGCTACAGCATATCAATGGACTTTTGAAGGAGCTAATATAACTCAAAGTACTAATGAGAATCCTGAAATAATATTAGAAAATCCAGGCATTTATAATTTAAAACTAAAAGCTTCAAACAGTAAGAATGAAAAAATAGTTTCAAAAACCATTACAGTGTATGAAAATACAAATTTGAGGGTTTTTAAAGATATTAAGCTAGGAATTAATACATCACACAAGAATAATAATATTGGAGCATATTTTTCAACAGTAACAAGAAAAGTATATACACAAAATGAGATTACTTCAGAAATAGGAAAAGATATAGATATTGTATTTTTTGGATTAAATGAAAGTTTCACTTTTAATAAGTTTATAAGTCCAGATAAAGCGCAAACATTAGCTTTTGAAGAGATACCAAATGCTATAGCAACGAAACTTATAAATAAACAGGAATCATGTAATTGTTCAACATCAGTATCAGTAGCAAGTTTTGATGCAATGCAAAATGATACATTTTTGAAAAATTTAAATGTAAATGAAACAGTAGAAGGTTTAAAAGAATTTGACAGTCTTACAAAGCCAAGAATCATTGTTTTTGAAACAGCAGATAAACGAAAAGGAGCTATTAAAATAAAAGAGTTTGTTAAAGACGGACTAAACTCATACATCATTGTTGACATAAAGATTCAAAAAGAAGCTAAATAAGAAGAAAAAGTTTATGAAAACTACCCCAAGCTATAAAAACATATTGCAAAAATTAGTTTTAGTGTTAAGTATTTTCTTTAACACATTAATAGTTGCACAAACATATCCAGTACAAGTAACTCCACAACTAATACCGCCGTACAGTTTAAAAATATCTGATTACGCAACTACAACTAGTGAGAAACTTTATGTAAATATATTACTTACTGATGTTAATGAAGTAGGACGTAGAGTTCGACTAAAAATGTACATTGAAGGCCAAGGTTTAGCAATTACAACGCAAGATGTAATAATTGGAGAAACACCAATTTATTTAGATGGGGGAATTAATACACGATTATCAAATTTAGATTTACAACCATATTTTCAATTAAACAATTTAGTAGGAATAACACCAGGGCAGTATAATAGTCCGTTACCAAATGGAGGTTATGACTTTTGTTTTGAAGTGTACGATTATTTTACCAATCATAAATTATCAGGAAAAAATTGTACAACGGCTTATTTATTACAAAATGATCCACCAATATTAAACTTACCATTTAATGATAATATTATAACAGCTACCAATCCGCAAAATATATTATTTACTTGGACACCACGCCATAGCAACGTAAGTAATGTACAGTATGAGTATACATTAAAAGAGCTATGGGATGTACAAAACCCGCAAGCTTCCTTTTTAGCTTCAGTACCATTTTATCAAACAACAACTCATAGTACAACATTATTAGTAGGTCCAGAGGCACCACAACTATTGTCAGGTAAAATATATGGTTGGCAGGTGCGAGCATTTGTAAGTGATGGAATAAATGAAACCTCAGTATTTAAAAATGATGGTAAGAGTGAAATATTTTGGTTTAAATATTTAGAAGACTGTAGCGCACCTACCTTTGTTATTTCACAAGCACTAACTGCAGAATCGGTGCAAGTAAATTGGCAAATTTCCGATCACTTACGTTATCGTATACAATACCGTAAAAAAGGTTTTAGCGATGACGATTGGTTTGAGGTAAATAGTTATACGAATGAAGGTAAAATATTCAATTTAGAAGCCAACACAGTTTATGAGTTTAGGGTAGGAGGAGAATGTACTCAACTTTCTGGATTTGCTTATTCAAATATTCAAGAGTTTACAACTCCAACAACAGACGAAGCAGCTTATTATAATTGTGGTTTAATGCCTCAAATAAACATAACTAATAAGGAGCCATTACCAAAGTTAGGTGTTAATGAAACGTTTACAGCTGGAGATTTTCCTGTAGTTACACGAGAAGTATCTGGAAGTAATGGAACTTTTAGTGGTTGGGGATATATTACATTACCTTTTTTAGAAAACATAAAAGAAATAGTCGATGCTGTAAATATTGTATCTGATGCTATTTTAGATGATGGTAATGATAAGAATGGATCAGAAAGCATAAACATAGGTAAGTTTACACGTATTAAAGTAGTATTTAGTGGAGTAAGTATTAATTCAAGTTATCAATTAACTGATGGAGTCGTGGTAACAGATTATGATGCGAATTGGTCAAATATTATTGATATAGACGATTTAGTAGATGATATAGCTGGAGATGATGGAGATGTATCAAATTACGACGCTTCAAATTTAGATATAAAAGATGTTGATGTTGATGATAGTGGAAATATTGTAGTTACAACAGAAGATGGAGAAACACATGTTGTAATTAGTGATAAACCAGTTACGATTACAGATAAAAATGGTGATCAATGGACTGTTAAAGAAGATGGTTCTGTAGAAGAAGGAAAAGCAGCTGATGGAGGAGTGCCAAATAAAGATAATACTTCAGGAGTAGCAAGTTCTGGTAGTGTAAAAGAAATTACTTCTAAAGATGTTCGAGTAAAGTTTATTCCATCTGGCTATTATAGTACCGATAAGTATAATGAAAATATAAAATCTAGTAAGTATAAAAAAGAGTATGAGTTTGTAAAAACACATGATAAAAAAGAATATTCTGTTTTATATAAACTAATAAGTGATATACCAGATCATGAGAATGATATTATAAAAGCTGAAGTAACTTTTGCAAATGGAAAAACACAAAAAGATGTAGTTTTTAAAACCAAACAAGGAGTAAAAGTTGAGACTACTTGGTCTAATGATAGCATAGCTACCTTAGCGTTAAAGAGAAGATTTAAGTTTGCAAAAGACGAAATATTAGCAACAGTAAAACCTAAGGATTCTACTAAAAAGTATACAGTAGCAGGTAAGTTAAATACTTGGCATGCACAGCAAAAAAATATAAACTTAACGCTGGTTTCTGTAAATGGAACCCCAATTTCAGGTGTTGGAGACAGAATTAATAAAATATATAACAAAGCTGGAATAAAGTTTAATATTAAAGAAGATAATTTAACATTAAACATAAAATCTTTAGAAGTGGGAGATAGTGATCTTCTATCTCATTATACAGAAGATGAAAAAACGATTATTAATGCTTTTAAGAAGAAAGGAACTAAAAAGGATCAGTACTATTTATTCTTCTTAGATGATGATAAGGTAGATTTAAAAGGTTTTATGCCGCTGAAGCGTCAATTTGGTTTTGTATTTAAGACAAAAGATGCAGGTCGAATAGCAGCACATGAACTTGGACATGGTATTTTTGGATTGAAACATCCATTTGATCAATACAATGCTTCAGGAGCTAAAGAAGAAAATCATTATTTAATGAATAATGGTGAAGGTATAGCATTTAGCCATATGGATTGGCAAAAGTTACATGCTCCAGGAATTCAACTATACTGGTTTCAAGGAGATGAAGCTGGGGAGTTTGCAAATAGTTATGCTTTAACTCCAAATTTTAAATTTGTTTATATAAATAATTCAAAGACTATTCATACAAGAGCTACTAGGGCAAATATGTTAATTACTGGTACTTTACCAGGGTTTAAAATTGTTAATCCGTCAACAAATAAAGTTACAAAGGAGTATACATGGAATTTTGTTAAAGAAAGGTATGTAAATGATAGAGATTCAACAGATGTTTATAGTACAACACTCCGAAATAAATTACCTCAGAAAAAATCTGTTAATTTATTTTTTAATTTAAATAAAGGATGCGGACAAAAATCATATATCAACTTATCTTATGATGAGATAAAAGATCATCAAGAAGCAATAACTTCAGGTAAAAATGGAGTAGAGCAAAAAATAATAAATATGATATCATCATATACTTCTACAAGATCAAAAGGAATAGCCTGTAGTTCAGATGTAGAAGCAAATAGTAGTGTTTGGAGAGAGATTTCTATAGATTGTACTTCTCCCGATATTTTAGACTTATTAGAAAATGATATAAAAAAGATAGGAGACCTTGTTAACGAAACAAATAATGCTAAAATAGTAGAGGTTATAAATCAGATGCATTATAAGTGTGTTTTTGAGAATGTAGATAAAGAAAAATTATCAAAATTATTTTTCAGATTAGGTTCGGATTCAACAATAAGAAATGGTCAAGAAAAAGCAATTGTAAAATTATTACGATTTATTGGAAAAGATGACGTACAAAATTTTGTAACAAAATTAAAAGAAGATATAGGTCAACAAACTTTATTTGAAAATTTAGTTAAAAGATTTGACGATTCAGTCTTTTACATTTTTGGAGATAACAATGAAACTTCTTTATTACACTTATTAGCTAATCGAATTAAGAAATTAACAGAAGACCAAGACAAATGGTATTTTATAAATACTTTAATAAAAATTAAGTATGATAAAGTAGTTAAAGAAGAAAATAAAAAAGTTTTTATTTATGAATTATTAGCTACAACAAAAGAATATCTTAATCTGAAAGATAAAATGCCAAGATTAGTTGATTTGTTTGCTAATATGCTTATAGATGATTGTAAAGGTTTATCAGATTATAAAATAGTATTTGATTTATCAATTGATAGGCTTAATAATAGAGAAGCTTTTTCAACTTTTACTCAAGGAGATAAAATAGATTTTAAAATAAAAAAATCTGGCAAACCAGATGCTTTTTGTACAGCTAAAGTAAATTCAGTGTTTAGTGATTGGTCTTGGGTTAAACCAGTAAATTTTGGAATTTCTTGTGGGCCATCAGAATTAGTAGATGTAATATATACAAATCACATTATAAACTCTAAAACTGTTAAAATAAATGATGTTTTTGTTTGGGCTAAGTATTATTGGGAGCATAAAAGTACATTAGACGATTTATTTTCTAATAATCTAGTAGAATATTTAAAAATATTTAAAGAACAACTTAACATTCATTTAAAGAATGTTAAAGTTGAAAATAGCAACTTTTGGAAAGACACAAATATTGTATGTGATAACTTAAAAGATATTTTTAATCAGATTAATATTAATGAAAATTCAACTAGTTTAAGTAAAGTAGACAGTAAAGACAGATTAAAAATTTTAAAAACATATTTTTCTTGTACTAATGATTTTAGCTCTGTAAGTTTTCAAGAAATTGATAATGCTTTATTAAAATTATTATCCAGTTTTGATGATACAGATGTATCAATTTTAAAAACAATTGAAGAAATAGGTATTGATAGTATTTTTGATAAACTTAAAGCCAAAGAAACAAGTAAAACTATAGGTAAAATTGCTGTTTGGATGGGAGGACAAATCCATAATACAGGGCATTTTAAAGATGTTGTAATAGAGTCATTAATAAATGATAAAGGAGAGTTTAAAAAAGAAAAATTATTAGGGTTAGAGTCAGATTTAGATATTTTCAAATTTGGAGAGAGTATTGATAATTTTTCTTCAACAATAAAAAATAAAAACCAATTTAAAATAAAAGATCAACTTTTAGATTATAATCAAAAAGTAGTAGTTTATGTTGCTGGTGATTTTGAATTTTTAGGGCAAAAATTTAAACAAGGTAGTGTTATTACAATGCCTATGATTCAAGCATATGCTATGAGTAATAGCAATAGAGCTATAGTTAATGATAAAATAATGTGGTTAAGTATAGATGCAGTTACAATGGTATTTGGTGTTGGAGAAGTCATGGTATTCTTTAAAGCAGGAAATATTATAAGAAAATCAATTGTAGCTTTAGATTTAGTATCAAGTGCTGCAGGAATTGCTGAAACTTTAATAAATAACAACACATTAAGTCCAGAAGGAAGATTTAAACTACAAATGATATCCATAGCTACTTCGATTCCAAGTATGTTAACTAGTATAAAAAAGGTAGACAACTTAGTTTATACTATAGATGATATATTAAGTGAAGTAAATACTATTAAAAATATTAAAGAAAAAACTACCTTATTAGAATATGTAAAGGTTATAAAGAAAAGGTTAAAACTAGATATTGAAACTAGAATTATTGAGTTAGGATATACAGTTAACGAGACTAATAAAATTGTTGAAGTTATAAAGAAAATGAAACTAAAAGAAACTTCTATAAACTCATTATTAATCGATATCAAAAGTAATTCTAAATTTAAAGATTTATTAAAAACAAAACCAAGTAAAGGAGTAGAGGCGTGGAATATTCTAAAAAAATATGGAGAAAAAATTTGTAACTAATTATGAAAATAGAAAAAATAGATACAATTCCTAATTTAAATGTTTCTACTAAAGAAAGAGTAAAGTTGAAGTTTTTAAAAGCAGAGGAACCTAACAGAGGAGAAGAAATAATATATTATTCTCTTTATGTGGATAATATAGATTATACAGAGAAAATCTTTGGACAAAATAAAATAGCTTGTTCAATTAGTAATAGTACTCATATAGAATCAGAACACAATAATAAATTTGTTTTTATCCCTTATGATAATGGTACTTTGATATCAATGGATGATTTAAAAACAATTAAGCTAAAGGTTTTTATAAAAGAAAAAGGTAGAATTACTTATGATTCTTTTAGAGGAAATTATTTTTATTCAGATAAACATGTTTTAATAAATAAGAGAAGTATTGTAATAACAAATATGAAATCTCTTGAAAGCCATAAAATAAGGCTTGATTCATCTTTTGATATTGAATGGGTAATATTTATTAACAGTCAAGTTATCCGTATAGTACAAAGGAATAATATAGAAATTATAGATTATAATATTGAGCAAGAAAAAGTAATAGCTAAAACATCTTTACCTTTTTCAAAAGGGGAGTTTAAAAGATTGTTTTACAGAAATCAAAAAGACAATATAACTTATTTAGAGGCGAGTTTTATCAAGAATAATGAATTTTCCTCAGAAATAATTAAACTAACACATTAAAAATCTGTTATGAAAAAAATACTTTTTTTATTACATATTATCTTGGCAAGTATTATTAATACTTACGCTCAAGAATGTAATGTAGTTTCTTTAGCAAATGATTTATCAGATGTAAGTCAGCTAGCTGAAACTCTTGAAACTAAGGAAAAATTTCAATCATGGTTAATATTATCAAAAGAGAAGTCTCCTTTAAGTAAAAATATTAATGAAATTGAGATTGTTGCAGAAAATTTATCGGAGGTTTCAAAACAAGGAGGATATCATAAATGGGTTGAATGGTTAGAGAAATCAGCTCCTAGTGAATCTGAACTTAAACATCTTTTAGCGGATACATTTGATAAAGATAAGAGGTTAAGTAAACATTATAGAGGACTTATATATAATTATTATAATCAAGCAAAAGGAGGTAAAACACATTTATGGAAAAAAATAGAAGATCTATTTAATGAATTTAACTTAAATGGTGGATGGCCACTGATGAATGGTGGATATAATAATAAAAATATAGCATTAAAGAAAGGAGATATTTTTGATCGTTATCAAAGTTGGTTCTCTTTAGGAGACAATGGTCTACCTATTTTTGATGGAGAATTTACAGCACCAGTTCCAACTACAGGTAAATATTCTTTTCCAGAAAGAGCATTACGAGGTGAAGAAAGTAGTTATAAACTTTATTATGAAATAGAGGTACTTAAAGATTTGCCTATAAAGGGAGAAGAATCAACTATTATTCCTTGGTTTAACCATAAAGGAGGAGGGAAACAAGTACTATTTAAATTTGATAAATCAGGTAAATACAAATCGTTAAAGGATTTGTTAGATGATGGGTACATAAAAATTACAATTAAAGACATACCAAATGGAGATCCCAAATTACAACATTGGAAAAATAAGAGTTTTGTAAAAGATGTTTTAAATGGATCTGAAGCTATTATTTCTAACTCTAATATGGTTGTTTTAGGTAAAGATTTAAACAAAACCATTGATAGACTTAAAGAGTTTGAAAAAATTAATAGTATAGGGCCTGATAATACAAAAGATGTAATTGATATTATTGTTCATGGAGCTGATAATAAAATATTAGTAGATGGTGTAGATATTAGTGAAAATATCAGTGACTTAAAAAAATGGCTTTCAGAAAAGTACCCGAATAGTAAAACGGTACGTTTACTATCATGTACAAATTTAGAAGGTGCTCAGAATTTTGCGAATTCCTTAGGGGAAGGTTATAAAGTACACGCAACTGACGGATTTATTAGAATACATAATGATGGTGCTATAACGAGTGTGCCAAGAGAAATAGGTGGCGACTCTAAATGGTATGAATTAACTGCTGGTAAAAAAGAAGAGGTCTTAAATGAAAATGCAAGACCTAGAGGGCCAGATAGTACCAATAATAATGATATTGAATATCTAAATGATTTCTTAGAGCTATCTAATAGAACTCAAGATCAAATTAATTGGGCTAAACTACAAGAATTAAATACAACATTAGCTAATAAGGTATCAGAAAAATTTAAAGATTCAGAAGAAAAAGCAAAGTTTGTAGAGGATTTACTTCATAATAGAGCAATTAATGAAAACCCAAAAATTAAAGCAGGTGATTTATTAATAAAAAAGTTAGAAGATGTTACAGAAGCTCATATGGATGCTTGGAGAGTTTTAAAAGAACAACCAAACTTGAGAAAAAGTTTCTCTAAGTTAGAAGGTTTTAGTCATGTTTTAGAAGCATTTAATAAACTAGATGAACCTTTAAAAAAAGAATTTTTAGAAGATATTATGACTCAGGATTTTATTGTTGCTAGCCAAAAAAAGAAAAATGGACCTAGTGGCTCTATAATAAATTCTAATTTACTAATTAATAATATTGAAAACTTTACTCAAATAGATAAAGGCCAAGACTTAATAGATGCTTGGAAGGAGTTGAGAAAGTATAAAGAACTTGTAAACGCAAGATTTAGTTTTAGAGATATCAAAAATATTGTAGATAAAACATTTGAAATAGAGGATGTGGTTATTAATTATGGATTAAGAGATTATAATTTAGCTGAACTATTACAGATGTTTAATTACCCAATATGTTTTAAATCTGCATCAGCAACAGGTAAAGTTGCAGCAAATACTTTTGCTCGCCTTAAGGAGAAAAAAATAGATCTTTCTTTTGGGAATAAATTTGATGACATTAATGAAGCTTATAAAGTAGAAATAAAGGGAGAATTAAAATCTATAAATGATTTTGGAAAACCGAAAGATTTTTATGATGCATTAAAAAATAATGGGTTTAACGTATTTGAATCACATCACGTACTGGTGGTTGAATTATTTAAATCTAGAGGATTTAGAAAATGGTATGAACAGATAGGGCACACGGAAATAGATATAAATGGAGAAGTATCATTATTAAATGTAATAATGCTTGAAAGGTTTAAATACGAAAAAGGAGTACATGCCTCACACAATAGATATAATAAAGCAATGAGAAGTGTTATTGATGATCAATGGAATGATTATATTAATAATGGTAGTGAAGCTCAAGCTATAATTTTTATAGGAAGTGATATAGAAAAAATTAGAAAAGGAGTAAAAAAGATGTTAGTAGAAAAAAGTGTTATTGGGACAGGTAAAGGAACTGAAAAATGGGAGAGAACTAAGGTAAATGAATTAATAACTCAACAAGATGTTTCTAATATGTTAAAATAAAAAGATATGAAGTTTTATAATTTTTCAAGTGAAGTCTTCCAATGGGACGTAATTTTAAATAGTAACCAATTTAGTGAAGTTGTTGGAGCTATTAAAAAAGAACAATTTATTCCAATCCAAGAATTACCATTAAAGTTTGAATTAATAGATTCTTATGAAGATTTATCAGAATGGGATGGAGAAACTCCTTTTATGGATATAATACGATGGTCTAGTGATTTTACATTGGGAGGAAATTGCCCAGAAAAAGGAGGAGCAGGAGTTATTATTAGCGAAAAAGTAAAAAAGATACTAGAAAAGTACCAATTACCGCCACATCGCTTTTATAATATTCATATGTATTGCGCATATAATAAAGAAACTAGAAAGGATTATTATCTTTTTCATATTGCTGGTGGTAAAGCAGGACGTGAAGATAGTGTTATGGACTATAATAAATGCACTTTTAAAGAGTTGTCGGAAGATGAAGAAGGAAATAGAATTGTAGTAAATAAATTTCCTGAAGGAACAATAAATACAAGAGAAGAATATGTAGAAGCTTGTTTAGGGCAGGGGAATATAATTACTCTAGGATCATATCCAGATCTTGAAAGACCTGGAAAAGTAATAAGAAATGATTTAAGGTTTATAAATAGAGTATTTAAGCATAATGTAGATGTTCTTTGGGGGGTATTTAATGTAATAAAAATTTCAGAAGAAATAAAGGAAGAATTGGAGAAAGAAAATATAAAAGGAGCTAGTTTTTTTGAATTACCAGAAAATATGATACGCCCATTTGAATATGAGCAGATGAAGAACAGCTAAAGTGAATAAAAACATTTTTACATCAATTTACAAAAAATGAAGTACTACAAATAGCATAAGGAAAAAGCAGGTTTCCATTTACAAATGTGAGTAGTATAAGGACAAGTAGCCTAGGAAAAGAAACATATAGAGTGAAAATTTGAAAAAAAGATCAGGAAAAAGAATGGTAATGGATATAAAAAAAATATTGATAGTTATAATTTTATTTTTTAGCAATGCATATGGCTATGCTCAAAAATATAAAATTACATACACGGCTTTTGCACAAGCAGAACCTTGTGATCCAGATCCAATACGAAATTCTTATGATCGTATCTTATTAGAAAATACAAATACAAACAAATCTTTTGTACTGGCTTTAGGAAACTGTAGTAAGTTAATAGATGAAAAAGTGAATTTTGTAGCCTATGTAAATTTTTTGCCAAATGCAATTTCAGAAAAATTGTATGCAGAAAATACAAGAGGAGATGTTGTTGTAGATGAATATCAAAGGGTTCCTGTAAATTTTAATCATTGTGATTCTAAAACAACTTTATTAACAAGATTTAACAATACAATAAAAGTAGCTATCGAACCTTATACAGAAATTAATCCACAACCAGTAAACAATGCATTGTGTAAAATAACCCTTAATGTAGATGTAAAAGGGTTTGCTCCAGAAGTATATAAATGGCAATATTATGATGTTTTAAGTACAGCAACAGATAAATGGACGGATTTTCCAAATAGTTTTCAAGGTGTAGATACAATTACATTCGATTTAGAAGAATTGTTTGGGAATAAAGCAAGTCTGTATTATCAAAAATCTATTCAATATAGAATGCAACGTTATTGTTCTGGAAAAACTACGAAAAAAGTTACCTATGTCATGGTTGGTTGTTCTCCAGAGTTAAAAGAACCTGTTGAAAATAAAGAAACAACATGTAATTATTCTAATGATGGAAGTTTTACTTTAAATTTTAAAAGGGATTTATATACAAGTAAAAAAGAAACTTTAGTTATGACGCTCTATGATGGTAATGATGAAACAACATTATTTAATCAAGAGTTTACAAGAACACTTGTAGATAATGGAGATGGCACTTATAGTTATACATGGAAAAAACCATTAGATGCTGGTACATACAGAATAAAGTTTCAAACACATAATAAAGAAGAAGGAATTAATACCAGTGATTTATCCTGGAAAAGCTTAGAGTTTTCAGAGAAGTTTACAATAGGAAAGCCTAAAAAAGTTTTATTTTCTATAGCAAAAACTTCAGATGAAACTTGCTTTGAAATTTATGATGGATATATAGAAGTATCAGCCACAGGAGAAACAGGAAGAACATTTTTATATCAGTTAACAAAAAATGGAGTAGTACAAATAGTAGGAGGGAAAAGTTGGTTCCCGTTTACAAATGGGAGTAGTACAGAAATAAGTAGTCTAGGAAAAGGAACATATAGAGTAAAAGTAAAAGATTCTAAAGGATGTTTTGCGAGAAAGAATTAAAAAGTGAAAGAGAACATTTTGACGATTAAAATGAGGAGGGAAAATATATTAAGGTTAATAGCCTTATTGATATTATGCACAAATAGTGTAATTGCACAGCAATTAGATTTTGGTAACATAGGAAGAGGAAAACCTTTTAAAGTAAGTGGTAGTATTGCTGCAAACTCGGTGTTTTATTCATCCAATCAAAATGTAGCAAGAGCGCCATTTACATATTTTTTACAAGGAAGTTTAAATTTTAGTATTTATGAATTTTCAATACCAGTTAGTTATAGTTTTTCTAACCAAGGAGGAGATTTAGAATATCAGCTACCATTTAGCTTTAATCGTTTAAGTTTACATCCAAAATATAAATGGGTACAGGCTCATATTGGAGATGTAAGTATGAGTTTTTCCCCATACACCTTAGCAGGTCATCAATTTACAGGAGGAGGGGTAGATTTAACACCCAAAGGACCTATTACATTTTCGGCAATGTATGGACGTTTGTTAAAAGCAACAGAAGATACCAACGATGCAAGAACACAACCGGCTTTTAAACGTATGGGATATGGAGCTAAAGTAGGTTTTAAAAAAGAAAAATATAGTATAGAGGTTATTGGATTCTATGCAAAAGATGAAATAAACTCAATATCATCTATTCCAGAAGAAAAGAAAGTATTACCAAAAGAAAATTTAGTTTTAAGTATGTCGGGTTCGGTAATACTAACAGAAGGCTTAAAATTCAAAGGAGAATATGCTTCAACAGCAATAACACAAGATTTAAGAGCACAAAGAATAAGTAATAGCACCGGAGTAGCAGGTTTGTTATTTAATAATAGAGCTTCAACAGAATATTATAAGGCATTTAAAACAGAAATGGAGTATAGTTTTGATAAATATCGTTTTGGAGTAGGGTACGAACGTATAGACCCAGGTTATCAAACACTAGGAGCTTATTATTTTAATAATGATTTTGAGAATATAACATTAAATGGAAATACAACAATATTTAATAATAAAGTTAACCTTTCATTTAATATAGGATATCAGAGAGATGATTTAGCAAATCAGAAAGAAACTAATACAAGTAGAACAGTAGGTAGTGTAAATGCAACTTATGCACTGAGTAAAAAGGTTAATATTACAGGAAGTTATTCTAATTTCTCTACTTATACCAATAACAAAATAGATCAGTTTGAAGTTATTAATGATGATAATTTACTAGATAATCAAGAAGAGCGATTTAATTATAAACAGTTATCACAAAATGCAAATGTTAATGTTAGTTATATACTAGAAAATAGTAAAACAAGACGACAAAATTTAAATACAAATTATTCATTAGCAACAGTTGCAAATGCAGAAAATGGAATTGTGCGTATAGGAAATGGTTCCACTTTTCATAATTTCAATGCATCTTATACGGTTGGTTTGCCACAAAGAAAAATGAATATAACATCAGCTTTAAATACAACATATAACACAATAGGAAGAGATGAGTCATATACTTGGGGACCAACCTTAGCAATTAATAAAAAGTTTTTAAAAGATAAGTTAAATGCTACGTTCAGTACTTCATATAATCAAAACAAAAGTAAAACAACAAATTCAAGTGCAACAAATTTAAGAGCTAATGCAAATTATGTGTATAAAGAAAAACATAATTTCAATTTAAGTGCTATCCAACTTTTTAGATCAAATAGTTCTAGAAATACACAAGATTTAACAATTACATTTGGATACAATTACGCATTTGATTTATCAGCTAAAAAAAGAGTAAAGAAAAATAAAGAAGGGAAATTTAGCTTTACATATAAGACTTATACATTTACGGGAGAACCTTATGAAATTACTCCTGAAGTATTAGTAATTTCAAAGCAGTCAAAATTTGATGAAGTAAAAATGATTGAAACTATTGGAGATAGGTTATCATTGATGGAGCAAGAAATGAAAGATGCAGAATTAAAATCAAAAGGAAAGTATAAGAAAAAAGCGCTAGCTTATTTAGAATATTTACACAAACAACAAAAATTCTTAAAAACATACTACGATTTAACTTTTAAGGGCTTAAAAAAGCTTTATAATGATGCAAAAAGAATTGAATGGAATGTAGAGCAAAAATATAATAAAGCACTAGTTATATATAATAACTCAAATAAGAAAGAAAGTATAAGAATGAAACAGTTTTTAGCAAAAAGAGAAAATGCCTACAAAGCAAATCAATTTATGCTTGAAAAACTTAATGATATTAAATACTTAGATTTAAAAGAACCTAAAGGGTTATTATACGATTTTAAAAAGAAACACTTAAATACAATTTTTAAGTTATTAGAAGAAGGAAAAACAAACATTGAAGTAGCAATTTATATTGAAATAGCATTTGCAAAAATGTATCATCAAGAGAGTTTGAAATAGAAAAAAAATATTTAGTTAACCTTTTTTTTATATTTAGTTTACCGACACTTTTTTACCGTTTATCGACACTTATTTTAATTTAGACGCAATCTATCTTTAATTTTTGATAATTAAACTTAAATTGGACCCATAATTTATTTGTAATAATTCGATGGCAAAAATATTAGATGTACTATTAATTGAGGATAATATGATAGAAATAATGAAAATGAATAGAACAGTTTCATTATTAGAACTAAAACATAATATCACAGAAGCTAAAACGGCCGAAGAAGCTTTGGTCATTTTAGAAACAAAAAAGAATTTACCAGATCTAATCTTATTAGATTTAAATATGCCAAAAATAAATGGTATAGAATTTTTATCAATCTTAAAAAAAGATGAAGATCTAAGACACATACCAACGGTGATTTTAACAACATCAGATAACCAAAAAGACATTCACGAATGTTATAGAATAGGTGTATCTGGTTATATGTTAAAACCACTAAAGTATGATGATTATGTGGAAAAAATAAAAGCAACCCTAGCATATTGGTCAATAAACGAACTAAAGAATAGTTAACAATTGAAAGGGATAGTTTTTACAGAGTTTTTGGACCTTGTAGAAAGTAAGTTTGGATTAGAAATGGTTGATAAAATTATATCACAATCTGAATTGGAATCTGGAGGTGCCTATACTTCAATTGGAACATATCGTTTTTCAGAGATGCTTCAATTGTTGGGAAATCTGAGTAATAATACTGGGATTTCAACAGACAATTTACTTTTGGTATATGGAGAGCATTTTTTTAGCGTCTTAGAAGAAAGTTATCCAGGGCTTTTAAACACTTATACTGATCCAATAGAACTATTGGCATCAATAGAGAATCATATTCATGTAGAGGTGCGTAAAATATACCCGAAAGCAGAACTTCCTACATTTATTGTAGAAGAAAAAACGAAGAGTTCGTTAATTTTAATCTATAAATCAAGTAGAGCAATGCATCACTTTGGCTTAGGTTTAATGAACAAAACGTTTGAATACTTTAATAGCACGGCTACCATAGTGTTAGAAAGAACAAAGAAAGATGGTAGTGAAGTAAAGTTTATTATTAATAAAAATTAAAGTTATTTCGAAAATAGAAGTAAATAAATAATCAGGTCGTTGAGGGAGTTTTTGAACCTCGTAATTTTATTTAGAGCCATAAATAGTTGGTTTTGAGCTAAAAAACTTGTGTAAAAATTTTTAAAAATCAAAAAAAAATGTTAGATTTGGTACAGACGCTAATAAACTATACTGAATTTAATATCTGATAAAATGTAACATTTAGCACTTTTAAAAATACTTAGCTATTGTTTTTTTTAAAGGGTAAAAATTAAGAAGGGTTTTTAAAAAGAAAAATAAATGAGTCCCCCAACGACAGATCTATTGCAGCGCGCTTTAACGAGAGAAAAAGCGGCCAGAAAAGCTGCAGAAAAAATCTTAGAAGACAAATCAAGAGAACTATACTTGATGTCTGAAGAGTTAAAGGCCGCAAATGCTAAGCTCGAAAATTTACTGAACGAGAAATCTTCTCAGCTAGAGGGGGTTTTCGAAAACTTCATCGATGCATACCTTATAATGGATTTAAAAGGAAATGTGCTTCGAATGAATGATGCTGCAGTTGATATTTTTGGATATGATATAGAAAAAGAAAAACTAAACGTAGTTAACTTAATATATCCAGAAGATGCAGTATATGCATTTAAATCTTTTACGGAGTTAAAGGATAAAGGTACCTTTTCAAATTACACTGCAAGAATTTTTAGTAAAGATAAGCAAGTAAAATGGGTGCAAATTAATGCGAGCATAGTCTATGATAAAGATAATAACCCTGTTGCTGCACAAGGAATTATCAGGAATATCACAGAAACTAAACGTACTTCAGCATTAATAGAAGAACAAAAGAAAGAACTTGATATCATTGTAGAAAATTCACCGTTTGGAATTGTACTTACAGAAGGTACAAGTATTCTAAGAACCAATGAATCTTTTCAAAAAGCACTGGGGTATACAAAAGAAGAATTCTCTAAACTTGTTGTAGCCGATATTTCTTTTAAAGAAGATTATCCAGAGTCAAAAAAGTTAATTGATAAGATGAACTCTGGAGAGATAGATAATTTTGTATTAAACAAAAGGTATAAAAGAAAAAACGGATCAGTTTTATGGGCGAAAACTAATGTAAATGCCGTTAGAAATAGTCAAGAGGAAATCAAATTTCAAGTTGCTATTATAGAAGATATTACTCATGAGAGAGAAAGAACGTTAATTATAGATATGATTAATGATTTGGCAAAATCTATTCTTGGGAAAAATAATATTTTTGAGATAGCATGGGAAATGACTCAGAAAATTGCGGAATATTTAGGTACTGACGATTGCGTTATTTATTTAGTAAATAGAGAAGATAATACACTAGAAAAAATAGCGTCCTATGGGGCAAAAGTAAGTGAGGCTAAAGAAATTATAGATAAATTTTCCTTACCTATTTGTAAAGGAATCGTTGGGCATGTAGCAAATGCAGGAAAAGCAGAAATTATCAAAGATACTTCTAAAGACGATCGTTATGTTATTGACGGACAAAAAAGATTTTCTGAAATATCAGTACCAATTATTAGCGAAGGAAAAGTAATTGGAGTTATAGATTCTGAGCACCCTGACAAAAACTTTTTTAGAAAAGATCACCTTGAAACGTTAGAACACATAGCAAGCTTAGTTTCAATGCAACTAAAGAGTGCTATGAATATTAGAGAGCGTGAAAAGGCTGAAAAGAAAAATATTCAATTACTTAATAAATTAGAAAAGAGTAATAATGAGTTAAATGAATATGCTCATATAGTTTCTCATGACTTAAAATCACCTCTAAGAAGTGTGCATGCACTTACTTCATGGATAAAAGCAGATAATGAAGGGAAATTAGACGAAATGACACTTCAAAATTTCGATTTAATTGAGAATACTCTTGAAAAAATGGAGAGTTTAATTTCAGATATTTTGAACTACTCAAGTGTAGATTCTGTAACTACAGAAACTCAAGATGTGGACTTGAATGTGGTTTTAAATGATTTAAAGGAAATGCTCTACATACCAGAAAATACCACTATAAATATACAGGATGGTTTACCAATAGTAAAAGGAGATAAAACAAAGTTCCAGCAATTATTTCAAAACTTAATTAGTAATGCTATAAAGTTTGGAAATAAAGAAAAAGGAATTATAGATATTGGATTTAAAGAAGAACCTTCATTTTATGAATTCTATGTAAAAGATAATGGAATAGGAATAGAGAAAAAATTCCATGACCGCATATTTAAAATTTTCCATTCATTAAATAAAAGTAAAGAATCTACTGGGATAGGGCTTTCAATAGTTAAGAAAATAGTTGACTTATATGAAGGGACAATCTGGTTAGATAGTGAAGTAGACAAAGGAACTATCTTTTATTTTACCATTAAAAAATAACAACATATGAAGACTGTACAATTAAAAAAAACGAAGAATACCGATTGGGAATACTTAAGTGAAAAAGTTTCGTTAAAAGAGCCTTTAGTATTGGTATTTGGAAATAGATATTTATTAGAAGATGAAAATATTTATAATGAAGTAAGAGGACTATTTGATGATGGACATATTGTTTTTGGATCAACATCAGGAGATATTACGTCAAAATATGTTGATGATGAAAGTATAACAATCACAGCAATAGAGTTTGAAAAAAGTACATATGTTATAAAAACTGCTAATGTATTGAATGATGATTCTAACAAAAAAAGTTTTGTAACAGGAGAAAATTTAATTAAACAGTTTTCAAGCGAAGGATTAAAACATGTATTTATTGTTTCAGAAGGAAGTTTTATAAATGGAAGTCAGTTAGCAAGAGGAATGAATGCGGCTACAGATAATGAATTACTAATTACAGGAGCATTATGTGGAGATGCAGCACGTTTTGAGAAAACGATTGCTTCTTACAATGAACAGCCTAAAAAAGGAGAAATAGTAGCTATAGGATTATATGGAGAAACTTTAGATGTAAGTTTTTCAATTAATGGAGGTTGGACACCTTTTGGACCAGAACGAATAGTAACAAAATCTGACGCTAATATTCTATATGAATTAGATGATTTACCAGCCTTAGATTTATATAAAAAATACTTGGGAGATAAATCAGAAGAACTGCCAGGAGCAGCTTTGTTATACCCTTTAAAAGTAAAATCGACAAACGATAAACAATCAATTGTAAGAACTATTTTAAATATTAATGAGGAAGAAAACTCAATGATTTTAGCTGGAGATATATTAGAAGGTTCTAGAGTACAATTGATGATGACAAATGTAGATAGTATTGTTAATGCTTCTGAAAAAGCAGCTTCTGATGCTTTAAAATTAAGAAAAACAGATCCAGAATTAGCCATTTTAGTGAGTTGTATTGGAAGAAAATTAGTTTTAGATCAAAGAGTAGAAGAGGAAGTAGAAGAAGTATTAGAAGTAGTAGGAAAAGACACAACCATTTGTGGTCTTTATTCATATGGAGAAATAGCTCCTTTTAGAAATGAAACAAATTGTCAATTGCATAATCAAACAATGACAATTACGTTAATTAGTGAATAATGAATCCGTTAATAAAAAGACAGTTACGAAAATACCTTAGCCCTTCTTTACAAGAGAATGAAGAGGTAAAGAGTCTTGTTGAAGCGGTAAGTAAATCCTATAATACTTCTGAGGAGCAGTTTAGCATGTTGCAACGAGCAACAGCCATAAGCTCCGAAGAACTTTATCAAGCAAATGAGCGACTTAGAAAAGAGTCGAAATCTCAAAAAGAAGTTATTGAAAAACTAAGAAATGTAATAAGTACACTAAACTCATACGATTTAACAGAAGAAAATGATGAAATCTCCGAATTAGATTCTTCAAAATTAGTGGATGTTATTGATAATCAAACTAAAGAAATACTTCAGATAAATAAACAACGAGATAGGTTATTAGAAAACTTAGAACGAAGAAACAAAGAGTTAAATGAATATACGCATTTAGTAACGCACGATTTAAAATCGCCATTACAAAGTATAGATGCTCTTACATTTTGGTTACGAGATGATTATAGAGAAGCGTTAGGAGAAGATGGAAGAGAAAAAATTAATTTAATTAGAGAAAATGTAGAAAAAATGGATGAGTTGGTTAAAGGAATAGCCAAATATTCAACCATTGGAAAACTAATTAAGGATACCTATGAAGTAGATCTGAATAAAATTGTAAATAAAGTATTAAAGAAAGTATCAATACCTCAAAATATTACAGTAAGCATCCCTGAAATATTACCAATAGTACAAGGAGATAATTTTAGACTTGAAGAATTGTTTTTTAGTATTATAGATAATGCAGTTAAGTTTAATGATAAGGAAGAGGGGGAGATAACAATTGATTTTACAGATACAAAAGATTTTTGGGAATTTAGTATTAAAGATAATGGAAAAGGAATGGAAGAGCAATACTTTGAAAAAATATTCTTAGCTTTTCAAAAATTAGAGAACGATTATAAATCGGCAGGAATAGGATTATCCATAGTGAAAAAAATTATAGAACAGTATGAAGGTAAAATATGGATAGAGTCTGAATTAATAAAAGGAACAACTTTTTATTTTACACTAAAAAAATAAATTATGGAACAACCAAACTTATCATACATAGATCAATTAGCACGAGGAGATGAGTCTGTAAAAAATACATTGATAGATGTTATTAAATCAGAGTTTCCTGGTGAAAAGCAAGAATATATAGAAAGCTTCGAAAAAAAAGAATATAAAAAGATTGAAGAAAATGTTCATAAAATTAAACATAAAATTAGTATTTTAGGGTTAACTAAGAGTTATGAAGAAGCTAATAAATATGAGCATAATCTTAGAGAGGATAGTATAGAAGGAGCTGATGGATTTGACAAAATTTTACAAACAATTTCTGAATATTTGAAAACTATTTAAACTTTATGAACAGTATTATTATTGATGATGAAAAACTAGCAAGGTCAATTATAAAAGCACTTTGTAATGAAAAGGAAGGTATAACCGTTGTTGAGGAATTTCCTAATGCAATTCAAGCCATTAAGTATTTAAATGAGAATAAAGTAGATCTTATCTTTTTAGATATTCATATGCCTGATTTTACGGGATTTGACTTTGTAAAAACGTTAAAGAATCCTCCTTTAATTATTTTATCTACATCAGACCCTCAGTTTGCAATTGAAGCTTTTCAATATGATTGTATTGTAGATTATTTACTAAAACCTATTGATGCAGAGCGTTTTGATAAAGCTATAGAAAAAGCAAAGAGTAAGAAGAGTATAGAAGCAGCAAAAGTTCAGGAATCTTCTTCTTCAAAAGAGCAAGAGGTTAATAACGATTTTTATGTGAATATTGACAGACGCTTGATAAAAATTGATTTACCAAGTATTTATCTTGTCGAAGCTAAAGGAGATTATATCAATATAAAAACCGAAGAAAAAGATTATGTGGTTCATTCTACTCTTAAAAAAATAGAAGAAAAACTACCAGAATCATTGTTCCTAAAAATACACAGATCGTACATCATAAATGTTAAAAAGATAATTGATATAGAGGATAATAGTGTTTTAATTAAGAAAAATGTTATTCCTGTAAGTCGATCAAAAAGACCTGAATTAATGAAGCGTTTGGACTTATTATAGTTTTTTATCTAAGGAATTTTGCATTTCGTCTACACTTAAGCTACAACTTAACGAGCTTTTAAAGAGGAGAGTTAATAGTTAATTATTTTTAATAGAGATTTTACACTATTATATTATGATTAAAACTATTACTCTTTTAAAAAAGCTATTATGCATATTTATTGCATTTTTTAGTTTAAGTATTGTTTCCCAAAACACACCATTCAATTGTGTTTACAATGCTTATTTATTTCAATTCAATGATGTCTATTCAATTGATTTAGCATCAGGAAACTCTTATCTAGTTGCAGAAAATGTTACTCCAGGTAGCATTAATGCAGCAGCATACAATCCGCAAGATGGATTTATATGGGGATCATTAAGTACACCTTCAAAAACAATTGTTCGAATAGGGAATGATTTTCAAGTAACTACCTATTACATTGATGAATTATCTTCAAGTGGAAGATATATTGGAGGAATTAGTGCAGATGGGGTTTACTATCTTAAAGGAGGGGGAACAACCTATTACAAAATAGATTTAGACCCAGACTCAGCTACTTATGGACAACATTTAGCGACAGAAAACTTATCAGCCAGTTTAAATATTCATGATTGGGCCTTTAATGCAGTAGATGGTAATTTATATACTGTAGAAAAAAAGACCAATAAACTATATAGAGTAGATCCTTCTAATGGTGTAGTACAATCCTTAGGAGAAGTACCAATTATGTCAGGACTGAATTATACCTATGGAGCAGTATATTTTGATGCTTCAGGTCGATTTTATGTGTCTGCAAATCAAACAGGTACTATATACGTAATACAAGCAGTTCAAAACTTAACAGGTTCTAATGCAATAGACTCTAATTTATTTGCCTTCGGACCATCTAGTTCAAGTAATGATGGAGCACGATGTCCAACAGCACCGGTACCACAAGAAATTTGTGATAATGGAATTGATGATGATGGAGATGGTTTAGTAGATTGTGATGATCCATCATGTTCTGGTTATGGGAATTGTAGTGTAATTTTAGCGCCTACTTCAGGAGGAAACGAAGGAGGATTGGAAAGTAATAACAGATTATCAGAACAAATTAACAAACGTAATTACAACAGAGCAAAAGTTAATTATAAGTTCGATCGAAGTAAAGCAGCTAGAGTAACAAAATCTTCAAATTATAAAAAGAAAAAAGGAGGAGCAGTAGAATTAAAAGACTTTATCCCTTTAGATGTAATTAAGGAAGATAAAGTAGTAGAATCATCGCCAAAAGATTTAATAGCTATTACAAATGCAACTGATATTTATGCAGTTGATTATGTAGAACAAGGAACCCCAGTAGCTTCAATATTAGCTTTAAAAACTGAGAATGGAGTATATGAACATACGAAATACATTTGTGATCGTTTACTTGGAGCAGAGTTAATATCAGTATCAACCATAGAAATCGAAGGGCATCAATTTATAAAATCGTTGATTAAGAATGCAGACAATACAGTAGAATTCTCATTAAGTCTTTCAGCAAAAGCAGTTAATAACGATGCTAATTTTGAAATAGAAAGTCATTGGAATTTAGATAAGTATGAGAGCAATGTAGGGTTTTATAATTTCCAAATATGGTCAAATTCACTAGATGATTTATATCTTTTAGCAAATGAGGTAGTGAGTTTGTTAAATGCCGTCAAACCAATTTCAGGTTATAAAACATCAAAACCCCCAACAGTTTTTGTTAGAAAAGGAAAGTATAATAACGGATCTTTAGATTTACAAATCATAAACAGAAATAGAAGTAGTGAAATAGAATTTGATGCAGGTTATAGAGAAACAGAAACAAGTAGTTTGAAAAAATCAAATTCAACTATAAACCTTGAGCAAAACTATATAACAAATCTAAAAGTAGCTACAGGAAATTTATTTGATATAGGATTTAGACTAGGAGACGGTATTGCTACACCAGATGATTTATTTATGTCAGACGGTCCATGGGGAGTAGATGCTTCGGGAGCAAATACAGTAGTGTCAAATTATGCAATAGCACCAAATAATTATACTTTTGAAGCAAAAGATTTTCCAGTTGAAAGAAATGTAGCATTAACAGCAACAACAAGTACATTTATAGCAGCATATAGAGCATTAACTCCACGTTTTATGCCGGTTGATTTATCAGATTACAATGGATTTAAGCTAAAAGCAAAAGGAACAGGTAAGTTAGAAATCACTTTTGTTAAGAAAAGTATAGCTTCTTTTGAAGATCAATATAAAACTACTATAGCATTATCCGATTCTTTTAAAGATTACGTGATACCTTTTACAAATTTTGTTTCTAAAAAAGGAGGAGAATTAGTATTAGATGATATAGCTACTATAGTTTTTAAAATGGTTTCAGAAAATGGTTCAGTAACAACCAAAGAAATGAATTTAAACAATATTCGTTTTTCTAAAATAGATTTTACAGAATTAATTGAGTATGAAGGCGGATTAGTAACTGCTGTACCAAATCCAGTAACATTAAGTACAAGCTTATATTTTAAAGCACAAGAACAAGAAGATCTAGAATTTGTAGTGTATAATCAATTAGGGAAGCTAGTGTATAAAGCTAATTACAAAGCAGAAGTTGGAATTAATAAAATCGATTTCAATCGTCAATCTTTACATACAGGATTGTATTTCTGCAAAATAATAGGCAAAAAAAATACATTTAAGCCAGTTAAATTATTAGTGCATTAGAAATGGTGCACTAATAATTTTAAGTTGTTCAGCACTCGTTAAAATTATAAACATACTAAATAAAATATCCGCTTAACTAAGCGGATATTTTATTTATAGAAATTTTTTAGAAGAGTATACATAATGATAATTGGATTACAAAGTAATTTAGTATCGACGAATGGTATTAAAAAGCCTTAAACTATAGTAATTTGTATTTAAGCTATTCTTAAGTTCTACATAGCGAAGATTTCAAGAAACAGCTTAATAAGTGCCTAATTTTACAGTATTAACATTAAAACTTAAGCACTATGAAGAAATTGTTACTTACATTATTAATACTAATAACGACGGCAAATATCTACGCACAAAACTACCAGTATTTAGGTGAGTTTACATCAAATGGAACTCCTTTATATTTAGAAAATCCAGGAGATGAAGTATCTGTAGAAACATTAGAAATGATTAGCAATTCAATTCCTGAAAGTTACCCAGTACCAGATTACAATCCACACTATATTTCTTCAGGTTACGATACAGATTTAAAATTAACAGAAGAGGCTGATATTTATGTAACTTTTATTAGTGAAGGAGCAGGATATAGAAATGTGTTAGGGTTTTACACGTACGATGTAAACAATCCATCACCAACGGCACCAGCACCAGAAGACATCACTATCATTTTTCCAAATGCGTCTGCATTGGGTAGTGGAGGGGGACTTCAAGTAGGAGATAAAGTAAAAATAGGAACATTTCCAGCAGGAACAGGTATCGGTTGGGTATTATTAGCAAATGCATGGAGTGCTAACTACAGTACAGTTATGAACGGACACTGGAAAGTATATTCTAATCCAGATTACAATCCTGAAGCAGATGAAAATTTAAGACATCATAATGTATTACTTAACGATCCAGAAAATGAAAGAATCATCTTAGGTTTTGAAGATATTAGAAGAGATTATGGTTCTTGTGATAACGATTTTAACGATGCAGTTTTTTATGTAACAGCAAACCCATATTCAGCAATTACTTCTACAAATTTTGCAGATGTATCTAGTGCAACGGACGTAACATCAGCACATGATGGAGGATTAGAAAGTAATGGAAAGTTAGCAAGTTTAATTGCTAAAAGAAATTTCAAACGTGAAAAGAATGGTAATCTTTTAAACAAAAAAGCATTACAAAAAAGATATAAAAAGAAACAATTGTTACTTGCAAAAGGAGCAAATCCATCAAGTATTGAACCTTTTTTACCAGAAACTGGAATGTATGGTTCTGAAAAAGCATACGTGTCAACACCAACAGATTTATTAGGAATTACCAATGCTAAAGAAGTATTTTCAGTAGATTTATATACAGGAGAAGAAAGAATATCAGCAGTATTAGCAACTGCAACAGAAGGAAAAGTATACGATCATTCAAAAGAAATATGTGATAGGTTAAATAACTCGGTTCTAGAAGATATTAGAACAGTAAAAGTTAGAGGACATCAAATAATAAGTTCAAAAATTAAAAGAGCTACAGGTGAAGTAGAATATACATTAGGATTTTCAGTTAAATTAGGAGATGCAGCAAATGAATTATATAGTTTTTGGAATATTGAACAATATCCTAATGGCGATTATTACAATTTTCAAGTATGGGGAAGTTCTTTTTCTCAAGTATTTACATTGAGTAACCATATCTTAGATACATTCACAAACATTAAGCCTTTAGTTAGTACATCGTTAGAAGATGTAGTACCACCAGTATTTGTTAGCTCTGGATATTACAAAAATGGGAATTTACATTTAAGTATAGTTAATAAAGTTAAAGCAAGTTCTATGAATTTTGAAGCAGTATTATCTAAAACAGAAGTGGCAGATAAAACGAATATGTCTGAAGTAATAAGCTTAAAAGGTACTTGGAATGATGAAGTAGTTATTCCTACAGGTCAATTATTTGATGTTGGATTTTCATTAAGTACAAACTTATCACAGCAACAAGATGCTTTATATTTAGCAGACGGTCCTTGGGGAATTGATTATTTGAAAGAAAATGTAAATGTAAGTTCTTTCATTGTAGAAAATAATGATGAAGATTACGACGAAAATATTTATCAAATAGAGAGAGAGCCTTCAGTAAACGGACAAGTAAAAGGAACCATTAACTTATTTAGACATGTGTTACCGGGAGATCAAACTTTAGATGTATCAGATTTTGAGTCTATTCAATTTAAAATTCAAAATACAAAGTCAGTAGAAGTAATATTAGTACAAGAAGGTTTAAAAGATTGGGATAACCGTTTAAGAATTAAAATCCCAGCAAATGAGTTTGAAAAAGAATACAGTATTTCATTTAATGATTTTCTTGACAAAAGCGGAAAACCTGGAAATATTAAAGATGTAAAAACAATTGTATTCTCATTACAAGGAGATTATAGTACTTATGTTCCTTTTGAAATGAATGTAAATGATGTAGCTTTTGGATTAAAAGCTGAGCAAATAGAAGAAGAAGTAGTTGAGTTTAACAACAAGGTTTTAGCATTACCAAACCCAATAAATAATTCAGGTAATATCTATTTCACATCAGAAATTAATGAAGAAGTAAAGTTAAATATATATAATTACTTAGGCCAATTGGTTTATAAAACAAATTACACTACAAAAGTAGGAGAGAATTTAATTCCAATAGGAAGAAAAGATTTAATGTCAGGAATGTATATCTGCAGAATTGAAAGCGATTCAAAAAAGTATAGCACATTAAAGTTACTCATTAATTAAAAATGAGATATTAGTTCCACAGTAGTTTAAGTTTTGAAGAGCAAAAGTTAATTCTTTTGCTCTTTTTTCTTGAATATAGGTTTCTTTATGAGTAACCATTTAAAACGAACTCCAATTTCGGTAAAACGAAACCCAGAAGCAGTTGCAGAGGCAATATTACTTTGAGAAGCAAATATATTTACCAAACTACGATCTGATATTTTGTAACCTAGTTTAGCCTGAACTCTATAAGTACTTTGTTTTGCATCATTTTCTATAAACTGAAAACCAGTAGCGGCAGTTAATTCATAAAACCATTCTTTACTTTTAATAGCAACTTCATTTCGTATAATGTTTACAAAAACTTCATAAGCATTAAACTTACTTGGACTAAAATATATAGCAGGAACTTGATTTTTGAATGATATATTTTGAAAGTTGAAACCAGCTTTTATAGAAGGTTTGTTCATAATATTATAATACAAAGAAGCAAAAAGTAAGTTCCTAACATTGTCATCACTTTGAGTTGTATAAAAGTATTGAGAAAATAATCCAACATTAAAGTTTGTGTTTAAACTATAGTTAGCATAAAAGTTATTTAGAACAATTTCTCTATTGATAAGCTCCGCATTAAAATTTTGAATTTCTCTTTTATAACCTACTTTTAAGTTTTGAAGCTTAAAAGGTTTGTAGTTAAAAGAAACATCACTTAAAATTTGATTAAAGCTTTTCGTTTCTGCTTTTGAAGATGTAATTCCCACACTTCCGCTAAAATTTAAATTACCTAATAAATCATAAGAAATCCCTACTAAAAAGTTATTTGACGTAGCTTTAATATTACTAACGGTATTTTTTGTGGTTCTAAAGTTATAGTTCCCTAAAACTTTGAACCTTGTAGATAAAGGAAACTCAATTTTTGCAGTGTAAGAATAGGCCTCGTTGTCACCATTATCAAAAGAATAAGAAGCTTTGTTATCTATAAATGGAGTAAAACTTTCATCTAACTTTTTAATAAAGTTACTAGCATCTTTTTGATTTTTATAAAAAACTAAAGTATTCTCCGCGCTTTTATAAGCATTATCGTAATTACCCAGTGCTTTTAAGGCATTAGCTTTTCCTAAGTTTCCATCAAAAGAAGAGCTATCATTCTCTAAAATCAGATTGTAATCAGCAACACTTTTTTTAAAATCACTTCTATAAATATTAAGAGTTGCCCTTAAAGATAGTACCCAGTTTTCATTAGGATATTCTTTTACTAGATTATTGATTAAACTTTCAGCATCTTTAAATTTTTTATTCCAAATTAACGCTTGAACATAACGCTCTTTTGTTTGTTGAATTATAGTAGGAGAAGAGGAATCTGATAATAAATCATAAGCTTTTTTACTAGTATTTAAAGCATCAGGCTCTTTTCCGTTTAAGTGAGAAACTAATGCTAAGCCATTTAAAGCAGCTAGTTTACTTTCTTCTTTTTTTTCTAAAAGCGTATAAATTTCTTCTGCTTTATCCAATTCATTTGCAATTAGGTAAAGATTGGCTAGGTTGAATAAAGTTTGTTGATCGTTATTAAAAAAAGTTAAGTTTTTCTTTAAAATACTTTCAGCTTTAGGGTAGTCTTGTAATTGTTGTTGCTGATAAGCATATCCTAAATAAATAAACTTTTTAGAAGTTAAAGCATTAGGATTCCCTGGAGAAACCGTTAAAGCTTTATTTATATATACAATAGCATCTTCATATTCTTTTAAGTTGGATAAGGTATTTGCATAACCTAGTAATGCAGAAAAGCTTTTAGCATCTTCATCAATTAATTTTTTATAATAGGATTTTGCATCTGAAAAATTTTTGTCCCAAAGTAAAGATTCAGCATAATTTAACTTTACTTCAAAATCATTTCCATAATCTTTTAATAAGTTGATAAAGATGGTTTTAGCCTTTTTAGCATCGCCATTTAAACCAACGGCTCTACCATAGCAAAGTCTGGCTGTTTTATTGGTAGGATAGTCTCCTAAAATTTCTTTAAAAAAAGTTTCGGCTTGTTTATATTTTCCAGTTTCTAAGTAAGTAAAACCTTCTTTCATATTTTGTGAAACCACAGAAATACTCATTAAAAGAAGTATGATGTAGGGGACTTTTTTTAAAATCATAACCTTTTTTTAATAAATGCGCTTTAAGCATTTGTTATTGACCATTCACCGAAAGGAAATTGCCTTTCAACGATAATTACATTTTTTTTTAAATATAAGAAAGATATTTGTTTCACTATTAACCAATTAAACTTTTTTATCATGGCTTTACAAATTTTAGAAAGAAAAGGGGTTTATTACTTAAATGGAAGAATTAACTGTTCTACCGTTAGATCTTTTATAATTTATTTCGAACATTACATATCGAAGAGTAAAAGCGTAACCATAAACATGGATAAAGTAAAAGAGATTGATATGGCTGGTATGGATGCAATA
This sequence comes from uncultured Tenacibaculum sp., assembly GCF_947499065.1. Lineage (GTDB taxonomy): Bacteria > Bacteroidota > Bacteroidia > Flavobacteriales > Flavobacteriaceae > Polaribacter. The sequence goes on from NZ_CANMMT010000004.1 coordinate 399,826, forward strand.
AAAACATTAATGGCTATTGCATTAAAAAAGCGAAAAAAATTCCTAACAGTTGGATACAAAGGTGCATTCAAACATCTTAACAATTTTGGTATATCATAGTAATATAAATTGAAAAAGAATGTTGATTGTATTATCAAAAAAAGTAAAAATAAAAATTTCCCAAGAGCATTTATTTATGATAAGTGCTCTTTTTGTAAATGGAGGAAATTATCTATATAATTTATTACTAGGTAGAATACTAGGGCCTGAAATGTTTGCAGATGCAGCAATTATGATCACTTTTTTACTAGTGCTTTCATTCATAGCTATGACATTTCAATTGGTAACGGCCAAGTTTGCTATAGTTTTTGAAGGAGATGCTTTTAATACGTTTATATCAAACGTTTATAAGAGTGCCTGTTTTACAGGAATCATTTTTGGAGCACTCATCGTGATTTTTTCACCAGAATTACAAGCTTTTTTCAAAACCAAAACAAGTAATATGTTTGTTGTGTTTGGAATAGGAGTGCCTTTTTATTTTATGATGAGTATAAATAGGGGAGTTTTTCAAGGAAAAAAGTTATTCAATTCTTTAGCAATAACTTATCAATCAGAAATGATAAGTAGGTTGTTAATTACTCTAGGGTTATTATATATACTCAATATAGAATCGTCTATCATAATTGCATTAGGAATTCTTTGTTCGTTTGTTTTTGGATTATTTCCTTATAAATTAAAGAATATATCTTTCTTCAAATCTGTAAGTTTAGATGATTCACAGAAGAAGTTAGTGCGTAACTTTTTTATTATCACAGCTTTTTACGAACTAACTCAAATCATTATTAATAATAGCGATATACTACTAGTTAAACATTATTTTGAAGCTTATGAAGCAGGTTTATATGCGTCGTTAGCATTAATTGGTAGAGTAGTATATTTTATAGCTTGGATGTTTGTAATGATGTTATTACCAACAGTAGTTCAATTAAAAAAAGAAGGAAAGTCTACTCATACAGTTTTATTAAAATATGTAGGATATATTTCAGTAATTTCTGCAGCAATAATATTTGCTTGTTTTTTATTCCCAAATACAATTATTCAGATATTATTTGGAGGTGATTATTTAAGCGTAACACCACTATTATGGAAGTATGCACTAGCCACGGGTATCTTTGCATTGTCCAATATATTTGCTTACTACTATTTATCGTTAGAAAAATATATCCCAGTAGTATTATCAGGGATTTTCGGAATGCTGCAAATAGTATTAGTTGTCCTTTTTCATAAAGACTTAGCCCAGGTGGTACATGTACAGATTATAGCTATGTTTTTACTACTATTTGTACAGCTGTTTTTCTTCTTTTTGGAAAATAGAAAAGGATTCCTGAATCAACAGAATATCTAAGCTTTTATTCCTTTTATCTACACTTAATGGTATTTAAACTAGTTATGCCATTATTTCTAATATTTAAAAGCCAAATTTATATAATAACTTAAAACTAAATTAGATGAAATTAGCCATTGTAACTTCGTACCCACCAAGTAAAGTAACTTTAAATGAGTATGCTTATCATTTAGTTAAAAGTTTTCGTCAGAAGGAGAAAATTACAGAGTTGATTTTATTGGTAGATGAGACTCCAAAAGAGAAAGATTTAAATTTTACGGAAAAAGGATGTAAAATAACAGTAAAAGAATGCTGGAAATTTAATAGTTATAGAAATATATTCTCGGTTGTAAAAGCAATTAACAAGACAAAGCCAGATGCTATTTTATTTAATCTTCAGTTTATGAAGTTTGGAGATAAAAAAGTAGCAGCAGCTTTAGGGTTAATGCTACCTTGGATATGTAAAATAAAGAAAATTCCAACCATAGTTTTGTTGCATAATATTTTGGAGCAAGTTGATTTGGAAAGTGCTGGTTTTACTTCAAACAAAATTTTACAAAAAACCTATAATCTTATAGGTAAAACGCTAACAAAATTAATTTTGAAGGCCGATACAGTTGCAGTTACGATGAAAAAATATGTAGATATTTTAGAATCAAAATATGGAACTAATAATGTAATGAATATACCACATGGAACTTTTGAAGTAGCTAAAAAGCCTTCTTATAAATTACCAGAAGGACCTATGAAAATTATGACCTTTGGAAAATTCGGAACTTATAAAAAAGTGGAAAATATGATTGAAGCTGTGGTGAAAGTAAGAAAAGCTACAGGTTTAGACTTAGAAATAGTAATAGCAGGAACAGATAATCCTAATGTACCAGGTTATTTAGATGGAGTAAAGGAACAATATAAACATGTATCACAGTTAACTTTTACAGGTTATGTAGAAGAAGAAGATGTTGAAGGTATTTTTAATGATAGTGCCGTGGTGGTATTTCCATATACATCTACTACAGGAAGTTCTGGAGTATTACACCAAGCAGGTAGTTATGGTAAAGCTGTTGTAATGCCAGATTTGGGAGATTTAGCTTCTTTAGTAAAAGATGAAGGCTATTTGGGAGAGTTTTTTGCTCCTGAAAGTGTTGTGAGTTTAGCTGATGCAATCAAAACAATTGTTACCAATGATTTGTATAGAGTTGCATTAGGAAAAGCTAATTATAAAGCAGCTACTGCTTTTCCTATGGAAAGAATTACAGACATGTATATGAAAGAATTCGATTCTATTATGTCTAAAAAAGAAGTATACGTTAGAGATTTAATTGTTTAATAGAGTAATAAGAATATATTATTCTGATATATGTGCAAAAGATGGCTTTTTTTGGCCATCTTTATTTATGAAACCAAATTTCTTTTGAGGATATACTCTCCAAGGACGTCTTCCAACTACCGAAGCAGGAATTTTATTAAAGTCATACAAAGTCCATGAAATAAAAGGAATTTTATGCTTTTTCAAGACTTCTTGCATTTTTTTGTAATATAGTGCTTGCTTCTTTTCAGAGCCTGCAAAAGGTCTCCAAAATCCACCATAAGAAGAAATTCCAAACTCTCCAAGTACTATAGGCTTGTTCTTGATTTTTTCTTTTAAGCTAAAAAACTCATTTTCAAAGTTATTCAACTCTTTGTAATAATGAAACGAAATAAAATCGATTTTGTCTTGTAAAATAGGAGCACTATCGGCATCAGACCACCCAATGGTAATCGGATGCTTTGTATCTATAGATTTTATAAGTGTAATCATGCTTTTAAGCCATGCAATCACATTTTCCTTACCTCTGGACTTAAAATCTAAATTAGGTTCATTTTTAACGTCCCAAGCCATAATTGCTTTATGGTCTTTAAACGTCGAAACAATCTTTTCGGCATGTCTATGGTTTAAAGTCCAATCAAGCGTGCTATAATTTCCATAAAAATCAAATAAGGTAACTATGACATCAATACCAGCTTTTTCAGCATTGTCCAATACTTGTTTTAGTTTATCGAGCTTTTCATATTTAACTTTTGCCTTGCCAAAATCGTCATACTGAACAAAAATCCTAATGGTGTTTAATCCAGCATCCTTTATAATTTTAAAATCCTTTTTTATGATTTCAATGTCAAACTTTTTACCAAACATATCCCAAGGTGTTGCTTGTGGGTAATAGTTAATACCTTTTATGTTAGCATATTTTAAAGAAGCATCATTCTTAGGTTCATTATAGGTACTTGTATTTTCTTTTACCAAATGACGAATCCTCCAAAAACCATCTTCTAGAAGTAAAATCATTTTATAACTTGATACTTCTGTAATTTCAGAAATCAACTTTTTATTATGGTAAATTTTCTTGTATTCAACTACATTTTCATCTTTTAAAACAATTAATTGTCCGTCTTCACTAAAAAACAGAATATCAGGATGATGTTCAACTGTAGTAGATTCTATTGAAATGTTATTCTTTGTGTTTTGTTCAATAAAACTGAATAAGTTCTTTCTAGCATTATCAGTATAATAATCGTCAATACCAACTGTTTTATTCGATTTATAAGCTACATGTCGTACATACCAAGCATCTAAATAATCGTTTTCAACTTCACCAAGTGTTTGAGAATCTACATAACGCCCCTCATTTCCATCAGATTTCCATATGGTTTTAGGTAAGTATTGATCGAGTTTTCTTACTTCGGTATGTAGAAGTTTGCTTCTATCAGCACCTGTATTTAGATAAGTAAAAGCTGAACTGATAAGAAATATCAAAACAGAAACACTAAGTGTATATGATAATACAATAATGCCTCTCATAATATTTTTGTCAATTTTTACCATAGCTTTTTATCTTTAAAATTTTGAGTAATACCTGCTGATTTTATCTTTAAATTATAGACTCCATTTTTAAATATATTTTCGTTCAAATGAAAGCGAACATAACCTTCTCGAGATTCCTTTAAATATTCATTTAGAATTATATCTCCTTTGTAAATTTCTAAACGTACTTCTAAACCATCAGGAATCATTTGATTCATAAAGCTTTTTATAGGACCTATTTTTATTTCTCTATTATTTTCAGAAAAGATAACATTAAAATCATGTATAATTTTTTTATACCTAATTTTTAATACATTACTTTCAGAAATACCAATTACATAAGCCTTTATCGACCAACTTTCTTCATGATCTGGATGAATCATTTGAGCGGTAGCAATTCCTCTAATTGTAGTCCCTGTTGTTTTTAAAATATTTCCTTCAGAATTGGTTATAAAAAACTCAACAAAGCTACCATCGCTAACAACATTACCGTGTTTGTCTTTTAAAATAGAAGTAGTAAAAGTGGTAATTTGATTTCCATCGGCATATTCATGGTGTCTTTCTGCAAAAATTTCAAAATTTACAGATATAGCTGGCATAATACTTAAATTATATTCTTTTGAATCTAAGTTTAAGCAGTTTGAAGATAATAACATTCTTCCACTTTTTTTAGGAGAATAAATGTTTTTATAAGCAATTAAGTTTTTAGTAAAAACCTGTTCTTTTCTTTCTGAAGCTAAAAATTGATGTTGTATGGTTACTTTAGTATTGTTTTTAATAGGATTGTCTAAAACATCAGTAGGAATGGTAACCATCATAGCATAATCTTTTCCACCCGCTTCAATACTTGGAGGACCAAGGTAAGTTTCTAAACTTACGGGTTGTTGCTTACGAGTTATCATAAACTTTCCTGAAAGCGTTGTGTCATCAGCTAAAAGTTTCCAGTTAACCGTACCAATTTTATTGCTAATATATTCAGGAAAGACATATTGGGTTTGATTATTTTCTGTTTTAGAAGATGTTAATAGAGTAGTACCATAACTATTAGAACAGTATAATTTAATAGAATCATTTTCAATACCTGAAAAGTTTAAAGAAATTTTACTACCAGCTTTAAATTCTTTTGAAGTAGTTAATAATGTTATTGGGCCATTCACTTTTTTTACACTTTCATTAAAGGAAAGTATAAGAATACTGAGTAGTAAAAAGTATATGTTTTTTATAGGCATCATTTAGGAGCTCCAATATAAATATTCATTTCAATTTTAACAAAACTAAAAACAGGATGGTCAATTTTTTGAAGTTCCTTAACTGTATGTTTTTCAATTCTATTAGGTACTATTTCATCAGCAATATTGTTGTTAGGTAATCCATTTACATAACAGTAGTCCATGTCGGTACTAATGATATCAACTTCAGAATCATCAACTAAATTATACTTAAAATATTGTTTTCGTTGTTGTCTAATACCTGCGTCTACAAACATTTGGTCTACCCATACGATGTCTTTGTTTTCATTATAATAGGTGATAATTAGCTGAGGTATTGTAATTTCTTGGATACCGCTATTAAATAAACTTCCACTAACTTTTTGTCCCTCGATAAAAACGTCACTTAACACCACATTTTTAAATAAATCAGAACCCGAAACATTTCCAGCTGCTTGTATGTTAAACTTAGTAGGCTGCTCTTCTAACTCAATAGGAGTAAACTCGTCTGGGTTAAATGTTTTAGGAATAGAGTCTTGTATTTTTGTCCAAGCAATCCCTTCAAAATCTATTCTAAAAGAAGTTATTTCTTTAGGCATCAATTTATGTTTCATATGATATTTAGCATCATATATAGCAAGCTCTTTATTATCATCGTTATATAAAGTTCCTTTTAAAACAACATCGGCAGGAACATTATCAATGTTTTGTACTTCACCAATTATTGAATACTGGTCTTTATACTTCACCAATTTAGCTTCAATAATTTCTAATACAGGTTGTTTCAATACATCTTCGTGATGTGTTTGTTCTGTAGTAATTCTTTTTCTTCCCTGATTAAAATAAGCAGTTTTATTATTAGAATATAACTGATCAGGAGGTAAATCTAAATCTATAGGTTCAGGTTTTAAATACCATTTACCATTTTCTTTTACAGCAGTTTTATAATCGGTTAAACTAATTTTTTCCAAAGGAGTAATCCATTTGGTGTCTACTTTTAAAGTGGCTAAACTATCAGTACTTTTAATAACAGTAGATTCTAAGGCATCTAATTTAGCGTAAGAACTTAATAAACCATCGGTAACAGAAATTTCTAACATGTATTGGTCTAGAGCAACATTACTTTTGGGACTAATAAGTTTATGTGCTTTTATAAATCGTTTAAAGTCTAAATGATCATAATAAGCAGCAACTACATTTTGTGGAGAACGTTGCGAATCGTTTTTCATATGAAAGATATAATAACCATAAACAAATATGATTATTAAAATAACTGCCCAAACATGAGATACTCTTAAAAGATTGTTTGAGAATTTAGTATAATCATTCTTAAACTTTAAATAGTCAGAAGGAATATACTTTTTTGGATTTATATACCTTGAAAAGAATAACCTAGTATTAAGAAATAGTGCTATAATAAAGGTTAAAAATGGCACGGTACCCCATAATATTTTTTGCCAAGTACCCACGTCTTCTTTAGGAAGTATGGACGACATTGGTGGAATATTTAAACGCTCCCAAACCATAATACCGTTTTCTAACTGAGGTAAACGTTGCCAACCGCAGAAATATAAAATGGGGTCGTAAAATTTATCATTAGAAAAAATGTATTTCAAGTTATATTTAGCAGGAGTTGTTAAGAACTGTTGTAAAGATCCAATTCCAGCTACCCCTTTAAATTTTGAGTTTTCTAAACGCTCAATTGGTCTTGTAGTCAATTCGGGTAAACGTCTTGCAGAATGGTAATTCCCATCTACAGTTAAAGCTTTTGTTTGTGCACCAAGCCAAGCCATTTGATCCCCAAAACCTAAAGTTAAATAACGCCATTGATCGTGCTGATCTTGCGTTAAAAAGTTAACAATAGGCAGCATTTTAATCTTTTGCGGTTGTGAAGGTCTAAAGTAACCTAAACTCATGGTGAAAACTACAGTTCCTATAAATAAACTAGCTAAGATACCTCCAATAAAACGATGATAAAGAGGACCGTATTTTTTTTGAATGAGCTCTTTTAAGTCACCTTCAACAAATCGGTATGTAAATTCTCCAAGAAGCGGTATAGACATTATAGATGCCCATAAGGTAAATCTATCTAACGTAAGAATATTAAAAGCATTATCACCTAACATCATTTTAGGAAGTGGAGTAGTTCCTCCTGTACCTAATATTGTTAGCATGGTAATTGAGATTCCAAAGAATAAATATCGCTTACTGTAATAACGATAAAAGATATAGGGTAATATAAAAAGTAAAACTCCCCAAGGAATGGTAAAAAATACCAAACCAGAAGAAGTTACTTCTAAAAAGTTGTCTCTTGAGCCATGTGGAATTGGTACTTGCGTTATCGGGTTTTTCTTAGAGTTAATCCAATAAGGTAATAGACAACAAATAATAGTCATTAACGAAAGAAAACCAAAACCAATAATTCGTTTAAAGAGTTCTAAAAACACCTTTAAAAAGAGTTTAAAGGTTATTTCTTTTGAGGTTTCTACTCGTTCTCTACAAGCATCCATTACAACCATACCTATCAAAGGAAAAATGAAAAAAACCATTCCAAAAATAGGGGTAACGTGATGGGAAGTAACTGTAACAGAAATTAAGGATAAACAAGTAAATAAATATTTATATCGACCAGTTTTTAACCACTGATAAATTTCGGGCATTGCATGCATTAGAATGGATATTCCCATAATACTAGGCAACTGTCCGAAAATATGAAGTGTTTCTACAAAAGAAGATGAAAACATGGCTAAAATACAAGCGTATCCTGCCGCTTTCTTACTTGAAGTAATTAAGTAGGAAAATCGATAGGTTCCTGTAGCAAATAATATAACTCCAATGATGGCGAGTGTAAAAAGCCCAAACTTTAATCCACCAATATAGGATAAGGCAGCCATGGTTTGATGAACCAAAGGAGGGTAACTCATTACAGTAAAACCCGTATACCATTTATAGTTCCAAGGTTCAAACCAACTATTGGCATAATGTTCAGCAAAAAATAAATGAATTAAAGCATCGTAAGTAGTTTCTAAAGTAAAGAAAATAGCAGTACCATGGAACGCTACTCCAAGCAGTATGGCGATAATTATAAATTTATTAGAAGTGCCTCTCATTTAGTGGGTTAATCATTTGCAATTATGTAAATATAAATGAATTTAAACGCTTTATTTTTTAATTCATCTATAGTAAAGAACCATTCATCTAAGGAAACTGTCTCTTTAAGTAAAAATAAACTTTTTTTATTGCAATCAAAGCTATTTTTGACTATAACCATCAAACAACCTATTATATATGAAGATTTTAGCTATAGATGATCAAAGATTAGTACTAATTCCTTTAGAAAATAGATTAAAGGAACTAGGATATGAAATTCAAACAGAAACTAGCGCAGTAAGGGGGATAGAATTATTTGATTCATTTAAGCCAGATTTAGTAATTGTTGATATGAACATGCCTACTATTTCTGGATTAGGAGTTATAAAGCATATTAGAAACCATAAAAACTCAGATGTTCCTGTAATGGTATTATCTGGAAATACGGATGACGATGTGATAACAGAAGGTTTCGATTTGGGGATTAACGATTACATGAAAAAACCTTTAAGTTTAAATGAGGTTTGTGCAAGAGTTAAAAGGTTAATAGGAGTACCAGAGAAAGGAGCTGGTAAAAAAGTATTTAACGATACCATTATTCAGCAAAGATGTGTAGGGGTAGTAATTCCTTGTTATAACGAAGAAGAAAGATTATTAAGTAAAGAGTTTATCAACTTTATAGATAAACATACTGGATACTTATTGTGTTTTGTCAATGATGGTAGTACCGATAAAACATTGGATGTATTAAATAAACTTAGAAAAGGAAGAGAAGATTTTATTAGCATTTACGACTGTGAAAAGAATGGGGGGAAAGCAGAAGCCGTACGATTGGGAATGTTGCATTTGGCAGAAGATGAAGGTTTAGATTATATAGGTTTCTTAGATGCAGATTTATCTACAGACTTATCTGATTTTGACGATTTAGTAACCACTATAGAAAACTCAGACTTTAAAATTGTTAGCGGTTCTAGAATTAGTAGAATGGGGGCTAACATTACAAAGCAATCAGCGAGACAAATTATAAGTTTAACGATAAACTATATTATAAGAAAGATATTATCAATGAACTTTAAAGATACTCAGTGTGGAGCAAAAATATTCCACAGAGATGTAATCAATATAGCGTTCGATAAAAAATTTATTACCAAATGGTTATTTGATGTAGAAATCTTTTTAAGAGTAAAGAGATACTACAAAATAGATAAAGCCAGAGAAATGATGTGTGAACAACCACTGAAAAGATGGGTACATGCAGATGGTTCTAAATTATCAATGAGAGATTCAATTAGAATTATAGGGCAATTAGGGCAAATAGCCTGGTCCTACAGAAAAAAAAACATAAAAAACACGAAAAACATCACGCAGCCTAAGTTTAGCATTAAGTCGTTTTTCTTTAATCCTTAAAATCCGTAGAATATATGAAAGTAGGAATCCTGATATTATTTTGTAATAGCGAAAAAGAAATTATTGAGTATGAAATGGCAAAGTTATTTAATGTAAAAAGTGATTCCGAAATATGTTTTATAAACAATGGAAGTAAAGACAATACACTAAGAGCCTTAAAGGTAATTAGAGATGATGCGAAAATTGACATATCAATTTTAGATATCAAAAAGAATAAAGGTATCAATGCAGCTGTTAAAGCTGGTGCTAGATATTTATTTAGCAGAACAGATATTGATTATATAGTTTATATGAGACCTAACATGCTAAGCTATTTTAAAGCATTGAAAACTCAAATTAAACTAGGAACTGATTTACTTAAGAATAAAAAGAAAAGTAGAATTTTAAGAGACATCTTCTCAATTGATGAAATTCTGAGCTTTAAAAAGCATATAGTGTTATGATAAGTAATACATCACAATCGTTTAACATGTTTGCCCTTAAGGGAAAAGTACAAAACTATGCATGGGGAGGAAAAAAGTATATTTCAACATTGTTGCATAATAAAATCTCCAATGTAAAAACCGCTGAATATTGGCTAGGAGCTCATATTAAAGCACCTTCTGTAATTAAAACATCGCAAGGAAGTTTATCATTAAGGGAGTATTTAAAAGCAAACTTAAAAAAATGCTTGAGCAAAAAAACAGTTGATACGTATGGGAAACTCCCTTTCTTATTCAAAGTATTGGATGTAAATAAAATGTTGTCAATTCAGGTACATCCTAGTAAAATTGAAGCAGAAAAAGGTTTTAAATACGAAAATGAATTAGGCATCCCATTAACTGCGCCTCATAGAAATTATAAGGACGATAACCATAAGCCAGAAATTATGGTTGCATTGAGTGAATTTTGGTTGTTGCACGGTTTTTTATCGGAAGAAAAATTGATAAAAGTTTTAAAAGCAACACCGGAGTTTGCCGATTTAGTTAGCATTTTTGAAAGCCAAGGATATTTTGGTTTGTACAAGAATGTGATGGAAAAGTCAAAAGAGGAAACAAATACAATGTTAGCTCCTTTAATTGACAGAATAATGCCTTTGTATAAGGAAAACAAATTAGAAAAAAGTTCGCCAGATTATTGGGCAGCTAAGGCAGTAGCGACTTCAAGAGATAGCAATGATTTTGATAGAGGAATTTTTTCAATCTACTTTTTCAATATTGTTAAAGCAAATGAAGGAGAAGCAATTTATCAGAAAGCAGGAATGCCACATGCCTATTTAGAAGGGCAAAACATTGAACTGATGGCTAATTCTGATAATGTTTTAAGAGGTGGACTGACCCAAAAACACGTGGATGTTCCAGAACTTTTAAAGCATGTACTTTTTGAAGAAACTATTCCAAATATATTATTGGGAGACTTGCAAGAAGATGGTTTAGAGCGCGTATATACAACAGAAGCAAAAGATTTTGAACTGAGTAAAATCAATCTTTCTAAGGGAGAAGTTTATAAGTCAGAAGCTAAAACAGTAGAGATTTTAATTGTGATTGGTGGAGAAGTGGATGTTTTAGAAGAAAAATCGTCATTATATCTTAAAAAAGGAGAGTCTGTATTTTTCAAAGCAGGCAGTAAATACAAAATAAAAACAACAGACACTGCGGTGATTTACAAAGCAAAAGTACCTCAGTAAAAATACTATTACAGTTGAATTTAATTAGAAAACAAAAGAAGCAGCAGTAGTAAAAAAGACAGTGAACTAATGATCACTGTCTTTTGATTTTAAACAAACTATTTTTCTTTTCTAATAGGAGATTGCCTATCCGTAGGAATTTGAACGGTGAAAGAAGGTTTTCTTTCAGCCATATGACAACTTGTACAATTGGTACGCATCATTTCAAAGTTTTTATTAAACGTTTCTTTATTCTTAGCAGTAATTGATTTTTTTACTTCAGGAATTACATAGTTTAAAAAGTTCTCAGCGGAAGCAGCTCGTTTGGGCCTGCGTATAAGTCCTAGTTTAATAGCTTTATTAATTTTGTTTAGCTGATAGTTGGCATAGTCCCAATTTTCATCCTGACCCGCCCAGTACAATTCTTGATATCGGTACCCGACTTCAACCATAGCCTTGTCGAAACCTCTAAATTGCGATTCAATGGTTTTCATTTTTTCTTGATCAGTACCTTTAATCCACTGTCCTTGCAATGGTTTATAGGCTTCTTTAGTATTACAAGAGATCAATACAAACGTTGTAACTAGTAGTAAAAAGATTTTTAATAAATGTTTCATCAGTTGTTTGTTATTTATAAGCTGTTTAAGTATTGTTTTACGACATCGTACCCCTCAACATCTAAGGTAGTAGTACCAATCCATGGCATTTCACCAGAAGCAATTACACTACTGATTTTTCCTTTTTTTGAAGGAATTCTCGTTTGAGAAAGGGGAGTAGTATACCTGAAATCATATCCCTTTTTTGCTGCTTTTGGAAAGCCTGCTGGATTATGACAGTGTGCACAGTTCATTTCTAAATAGGCTCTTCCTCTTTCTGCAATAGTATATGATGGATTAAAATAATCGGGTAATGTTGGTATTTGCGTATGATTGAAATTATTCATTAACCCAGTATTTTGAAAATGTTGTAATTGATTTATGGCTGTATTGTTTCTGGTAACCTCAATATTCATATTGCTTAATGTAGGTCCTAAAGGTGCTACTGTTGAGGTTTTTTGGTGACAAGTAGTACAGTTTTGCTCTGTTGGTACTTGATATCTTACAGTTTTACTATTACCATTAGCATCTATCCATGATACATTTTTACTTACGCCATTAAGATTTAAAACAGCTTCCGTTTGTGCATCATTCCAAACATAGGTGGCAACATTCCATTTGTCTGCTTCTTTAATTAAAAGTCTGGTTTCAATTACCTTTTTCCCTAAGCTAGGCTTACGTTTGTCCTTGTAATAGTAAAATGTTTTAACTAAGATAGTACCGTTAGGAAAATTAGGAATTCCATTATCTACTTTGGTAATCTTGGTTCCCGCAGGAAGCTTTATCAAACGTTGCTTTTCTGAGTAGTTTACAAATAGAGAAGAAGACAATTCGATTAAATGATAATCTGCAGTAGGAGTTAAATCTAGAATAGTACCTTGGTAGATATTATAATCGGATAATTTCTGACCAAAGGTTACTGTATCAGGAGCTGGAATATACCCAGGATCACTTGAACAGGATGTTACCAATGAGATAAGACTGAAAAAAACGAATACTTTTAGAAATAGATACTTTAGCATGATTCTTATTTTTTAGCTAAATACCTACTTGAGTTTCGGGATATCAAAAAAAATCAATGAGTTGCTTTAGTTTTTCAGCAAACAAAAGAAAGAGGCCATGAATAAACATGAACCTCTTCCAAATCTAAATAAAAATAAAAAGTTCTGATTAAAGCGAGTTAATGAATGCTAATAACTCATCTCTATCTTTTTTAGTTAATTGTTTAAATGCTTCTTTTGATTGTTTTGCTTCTCCATCATGCCAAAGTATGGCTTCGGTAATGTTTCGAGCTCTACCGTCATGTAAAAAGTTCGTATGTCCGTTAACAACTTGAGTTAAACCAATTCCCCATAAAGGACGTGTTTTCCATTCTTTTCCATTTGCCAAGAAATCACCACGGTTATCAGCCAAACCATCACCCATATCGTGTAACAGCATATCTGTATATGGCCATATAGTTTGATTTGCCAAAGCACTTATGGATGCTGATTGTGTTTGCTGTTTAGGCGTATGACACGAAGCACAGTTGATTTGATTAAAAATAGTAGCACCTCTTTGTACCTTTTCGTCGGTTATATTTCTAGCGGCTGGTACTGCTAAAGTTTGACAATAGACAGTTACCTGATTTAAAACTTCTGGAGTTATTTCAGGATCATCAGCAAAACCATCTTCTGGAATATCTTTTGAAAAGATTTCATTGGTAATTCCCATATCTTCATGGTAGGCTGCTGCCGATTGTATTCTTAGGTTAGATGTATTGGCTTTCCAACCAAATCTCCCTAATTCTTTTGCTCCAGTTTCTGGATTGATTACATAGTTTGCTTTTCCTGAAATACCATCACCATCTACATCATTTTCATCGGCTAAGGCTAGTATGTCGTTTTCTGATATGGCTTCTAAGAGCCCTAAACCAAATACAGGTGGCGCAATACGAGCCGAAATTTTAATTCCTGAAGGTATTGGCATGTATGGGTTTTCGTAGCTAAATGTAGGTTTTCTTAACGTTACTACAGTTCCGTCTGCTAAAACTTCGTTGTGTTCTTGCCAAGTTACTTTATAATCCATTTCAGGAACAAAACCAATCACACTTTGGTTTTGTGCTTGTGTTCCATAGTTAGGAATGGCTATGGGTCCGGTTGCAGGATCGTTACCTAATGAGATTCTGTAAAGTAATCCGCTAACTGCATTTACGTTTGTTGGAAAAGCAGCACGACCGTCTCTTGGGTGACAAGCAACACAATTGGTATTGTTGAATCGAGGTCCTAAACCTGGATTTATTGGTGAACCAGCGGTAACAAATGTATTTTCAAATTCAGCATCTCCGGCTAGATGTAAATCTAAATTTAACCCAGTAAGATTGGCTGCAGGATTCTCAAAAGCGAAGGATGTTGAAGAAAAGATTGTTGTTTCTCCTCCAGCCAATTCCCTTTCAGTCAAATCTGTTAAAGGTGTATATTCATTAGTAGCGGGTTCGTCAGAACAGCTAATAATCAATGTAATGCATGTAATTAATAATAATTTTTTCACTTGTTTTTGTTAGTTTTTGTGAAAAGAGGAGAAATGAATCTCCTCTTTTTTATTAATTCAATGAATTCATAAAAGGTTTTAACTCATTTTCAGTTGTATTGAATAATGTGTTTACCTTCATTTGTGCATTTTGTACTGCCGATCTGTTGTTGATTATAGCATCTGTAAAAGTTCCAGGAATCGCGTTGATGGCATCAATCGCATCCGTTATTTGTGATTTAATCGTAGTATCTAAAGCGCTATTAGAAGCAGCAACTACAGTAGATAAACCTCCTAAGTAGATGTTTTGTATACTTTTCATATTGTTTACAAAATCAGCCTTTGAGTTGTGTGCAAAACGCGACTCTTCTTGGTCTGGAGCAGCACTTCCTGAGTTTCCGTTTAATGGAACTTCAATTTTAGCATTTGCAACTTCATCAGCAATAATAGAAACTCCGTCTGTAATTTCTTGTAATACATTTTTTTGTGATGCATAGTTAGTTGAAGGTAATTTTAAGAATTGAGCTGAAAAATTACCAGAAGTAGCAATCCATCCGTTGTATAAGGCTTGCGTATTGTTCTGTAAGTCTTTAGTAGCTGCTTTTAAGTATTCAATTTCTCTCGCTGTAAAGTCAGCAGCCGTTTTATTTCCATCAATTCCCCATAATAAGTATTCAATGGTATGAAAACCTTTAGCGTTGTTATTCTGACTCGCTAAAAATGCATCAGTAATAGGATCGGTACCTCCTAAAACAGTATTTAAAAATGTTAAGTCTAAGGGCCAAGAATCTATAGCTGGATCAATTCCTTCTGTATCTACTGGACCATATAAGAAACCTTCTGATTGCTCCCAAGGCTCTCTGGCATCTCTCCACGATTGTCTTAAACTTTCTAAACCTGTAGCGTTTCCAACGGTAAATGTTTGTGCTAACGTTACCATGGCTTGCGCTTTGTTGTTTAAATTATTATACGTAGCAATAATTACATTGTTGGTAATGTTTGTTATTTCTGTAGCATAGTCTTTTTGGTTGTTAAAAGCATTACTCGTATTATCGCTGCTACATGAGGCAAATAGCCCAAGTGCGATTAATAAAATGGATGTTTTTTTTACAAATTGTGTGTTCATTTCGCGTTTTTTAATGTTTAAAAAGTGAATCCAATACCAGTTGAAAATATTTTGTCTATTTGGTTGTTGGATAGTTGATTCCCCGTAACAGGATCAATATTTTTAGAGCCTAGTTTTCTTTCTGAATAATGAGCTTTGATGATAATTTTTGGATGTACAAACCAATTGAATCCTCCTGTAATTACATTTCGTTCCCATCTAGGATTGTCAGTAATTCCGTTGGCAACTGTTTGCATGGTATCGTAGTAGTCATATCGAACAAATGGGTATAACATCATTTGATTGGCTTGTTTGGTAAAAAGTGGTAAAATGTCGTATCCAACTTCTGCAGCAAATCCTAAAGCATTTTTCCCTACTGGAGTTCTTCTAACGCCAAGGTTATTTGATAAGTTAGCATTAAAGAAACTTACAATTTCTGAGTTTCCTAAGTTCCCCCAAATAGCAGTGGTAGCAATTCGTAAGGGATGTTCATTATAAGAGAGATGTCCTTCTAACATGGTTAGGAAAGCATCAACATCAATGTCTGTTTTAGGTCTGTTGCCACTGGTGTTTCCGTAGTAAGTAGAAAAACCAACAAAGGTATTTTTGTGTTTTCCAAACTTATAGTCCACACGAGTTGAGATGGCAAAGTTTTCGGCATTCATCATTTCAAATCGTGTTTGGTGACCGTCTCTAATAAAGTTTTGTGAGTTGAATCCAGTACCGTCCAATCCGTTTACCAAGGCTACATGGTATCGTAGTTTCCCTTTAAAGAAAGACCCGTATACATCAATACCAGTTTCGTACCATCCTAAAGGCAATAACTGATTTTCCATTTCTGGTCTGTACGATGTAAAGTATTCGTCTGGTGTATCTAAGTTTTGTGCCAATCCAAACTGTACTTTAAAGCGTCCGACCTTAACGTTTAGGTTTTCGTTGATATTAAAGTTGATATACACTTGTTCTAACTTCACTTCACCACCTGATTCTACTTCGTGTTCAAATTCACCACCTTCTTCAAAGGTTTCAAGTTCTAAAGTGCTACCAGTTCCTCCGTGTTCAAACTCTATCTCAGTTTTTAAAGCAATTTTTGGTGTAAAATGATAATCTAAGTATACGTTTAAACGCTCAGGATCTACTTTGTTCTTTTCATTGGGATTGGTATCGAAGTTATTGTTGTAGTAGTTAATTGCTCCATAACCACGCAGCTTAAAGTTCTGCCATCGTAACAAACTTTTTGAGCTTTTAGTAATTCCTTCTTCTCTTAATTCTTTTTTTATTTGTTGTTTTAAACTGTCAATGTTTATCTCTTGTGCATTTGCTGATAGTGTAAGTGCTAACGACACGAAAAGGATGTTTTTTAGAAACCTCATTTAGTTTTTATTTAGACTTGTTTTAATTAAGTGCAAATAACGAGAGGTTCAAAAGACTGAGAAAAAAGATTCAATAACTGTGAGCGCTAATTCTGTGGAACTCGGTTTTTTATCAGTGAAGTGATGAATAGCTGCTTAATTTAAGTTAACTTTAATTTCGCTGAATTTTTCGGCTGTTTCGCTGAAATTTAAATGAAGACTGATGGTTTTAAAGTACTTTTGATAAAGAAATGAGGTTTTTTACTAAAAATATGTTGGCATGGGCAGGTTATAGTTTGTTACTATACCTTTTGTTTTCTTTTATAATAGAAACTGAAAACCCTTTAAAGCATACTGCTATTTTCTTTACAATTCAGTTGGCTGCTTTTTGTATGAATACCAAGCTGCTGTTTCCTTTTTTACTAGATATAAAAAGGTATCTGCTTTTTATATTGTCTAACCTAGTTTTAATCATTTTAGCAGCCTTTATCAATACGCTTTTAGAGGAAGGTGCAGAGGAAATTTTTGGCGGTGGTTACGATATTTTTGAAACCCTCATGGCACATTCTGTACCTGCTTTTATAGGTGTTTTTGTGGCGTTAATACTCCATAACTACCATCAGGAGTTGAAAAGAGAAGAGAAAGAGAAGAAGAGAATCTTAGCAGAAAAGAATTTCTTAATTCAGCAAATCAATCCACACTTTTTGTTCAATACCTTAAATAATATCTATTCGTTAACTATAGACAACAATCCTAAAGGTCCTGAAGCCATTTTGCAATTGTCGAAAATGTTAGATTATTCTTTGTATGGCAACAAGGATGAGTATGTGTCTTTAAGGAGTGAGGTAACCTATATTACCAACTTTATTGATTTATTTAAGTTAAAAGACGATCGTATTCACAGGATTTCATTTACACATGATCAAGTTGATGAACGAAGCAGCATTGCGCCCATGTTATTATTGCCTTTTGTTGAAAATGCCTTTAAGCATGGAAATATTGAAGATGTAGACAATGGTTATGTAGATATTGAAATCTCGTCTAACGAAAGTGAAATTAATTTTAGCTGTGTAAGTTCTTTTGTAGAAGGAAAAACAGTGGATAAAGTAGGAGGGATTGGTATTAAGAATGTAACGAGGCGATTGATGTTATTGTATCCTCAAAAACATTCTTTACAAATAACCAACGAGAACCAAGTGTATAAAGTGAGTTTAAAAATACAAACAAATGGTATTTAATTGTGTCATAATAGATGATGAGCAGCCAGCAAGAAGATTGCTCGAAAATTATTGTACTAAAATTAAAGGGATGCAGGTAGTAGGAAGTTATAAATCTCCTTTGGAAGCCCTTGATACGTTGAATGAGAATAGAATTGATATTTTATTCTTAGATATTCAAATGCCCGATATTTCTGGAATTGATTTTATAAAACTACTCAAACCCAATCATACCAAAGTTATTTTTACCACTGCTTATAGAGACTATGCTTTGGAAGGCTTTGAATTAAATGCAATTGATTATTTATTAAAACCCATAGAGTTCCATCGCTTTGTACGTGCTGTTGAAAAGGTAAAAGAACTGTACCAGAAAAGAGAAGTGGTAGAAACAAATAGTCAAACTACCGATGAAACCTTATTGATACGCTCTGGTAAAAAACAATATAGAGTGCCTATTGCTGAGATACTGTATATAAAATCTGAAAGTGAATATGTAAAGTATGTAACCCAAAATCATGGGAAGTTATTGGTACATGGTGCCTTAAAAGATGTGCTAAACGATTTATCTAGCACCACTTTTTATAGAATTCACAGATCCTATATTGTAAACCTATCCCATATAACCTATGTAGAAGGGAGCCGAGTACATATTAACGGAGAGCTGTTTCCGATAAGCGAAACCTATAAATTAGACTTTTTAAAGGTTTGGAAGTAGGAAGATGATATAGATGGATATTACAAAAGGCAGCTGTTGGGCTGCCTTTTTATGTTTTTCTTGTTTATCGCCTAACGGTCCTGTATATGAAAAGTAACAGGTTTAAGTGTTACAATTTTCGTTTTAGTTACATAGTAACAGAAAAGTATAATTTTTTCTAAACTTGTATTTATTCTGCTATTTTTATATACGTTATTAGCCACAGTTTTTTTATTCTATTTCATTCAGGAAATCAGTAGATAACATTTCTGATATTAGCTCTGTTTTCCAAAAAAAATCGTTAAAGTAGAATTTTGTGTTTTTTAAATTCCTTTCTAATTCGTCTTCTGCATATTTTAAACCAAATTCATTTTTTAAAGCTTTAATCTGTAAAAAATATTGGGTGGCTTTTTTCTCTAATCTTTTGCTTAATCCTAGACTGTTAAAATGAATATTAACAATATTATCTTTAAACTTATCTTCAATTTCAAAAGTGACTTCTGGAATCTTATTTTTATACGTTATTTTACATATTAAATAATTCTCTATTGGTAATATATCAAATATAACTTGAAGGAAATCAATACCGTTATCGCCTGGTATTTTTGACCCTTTAATTTCATTACATTTTCCACATATTGGTATTAAATTTTTATGTAAAATTGAAAATTCTGGAAAATGCTCTTTCGGTAAGAAATGGTCTATTTGGTCAATTTCTCCTATTCCACAATATAAGCAGACATTTGAATGATTTGCATCTAAATTATCTAGAATTTCTTTTGTTATTTCTCTTGCAGTTTTAGTTTTTGAAAAGTAAAGTGACTGTAAGGCTGTCTTTTCATCTAGGGTATATGAGTCTTTAGCAAGCCTATTTAATAGTTCTATCGCAATATGAGTTCCATAGCGAGAAACAATTTTGTTTTTTAATTTTAGTAATTGAGTCTTTTTATCTCCCTTATTTTTTTCATTAATAATATTCTCAATATCATTAATTTCCGTTCGTTTAGATAATTTTAAATTAATCATTTAGGAAGTTTGATAAGTTATACTCAACTCCAGCAGTTTTGATATCTTGAATTTCGTCATATTCAATACCTAACTCTTCCTTTTCTTCTACAATACTTTTTAATTTTTCCACATAGAATAAATTATTTTCAGAAAAACCAAAAATGACTTCAGTTAATTTAGAAAAATGTTGACCAAATGTTTCGATATTTAAGTTAGTTACACTTCTAACCCCACTTACTGAATTTATTTTGAAAACATTTTTTTGTGGAATATTTTGAATAAATATTGGTGAATGAGTAGAGATTACGGAGAACGAATCGAAAGTATTTAAGATATAATCTAAGGCTTTAAATAAAGTGTTTTGACCGTTTGGATGTAAATGATTTTCTGGTTCATCGAATAATAACAATGAATTGGTGTCAATTGAATTAATTATTTGAGTAAAAGATAATGTCATTATCTTTTGTCCTGAACTAAGTTTTCTAAAACTTTGAATTACGTTTTTTGTAGATGGGAAATATGTGTCTAATTTATTAAGATACAGTATGTTCATGCAATTTGTCCAAAGATTTTCTCTTTCTTTTTTTAATAAACTATTATAGTTTTTAGAAAATAATGCAACAATTTCCGAGTGATTTAATAGTTCTCTATCACCTCTAATACCACAATAAGTATAACTGAATGTTCTTTCATTTTTTGATGGTCTATAAAAATCATCAAAAGTACTATACGAAACAGCTATTATTTTACTGAAAGGAGGTCTTGGTGAAATTTTTGCTGATTTTTTTTGAACACCACTTAACATTGAGGCTAGATTAGCCAATAGAGTAGTTTTGCCGACACCGTTTCTACCTATTAAACCAATTACTCTATACATTCCTAAAAGTTTTCTTGAAAATTTAAAAGCGAAAGTGCCAAAGGGTGTAGAACTCATTTCATCTTCAATATATCTAAAGGCAAAACTACTTTTATCTAAATTATTAGTAATGTATTTATGTCCTTCAATATATGCTCTTTCTGCGTCACTAAATCTCCTTAATGAATCTTTTAATCCTCTATTAAGACTAAATTTGTCTCGTAATATTTCATTGTAATTGATATCATTCAATGAATCAAAGATGTCTTTACCAAATTCTAATTCATTAATTACTTTATAATCTTTTAATTCTTGCCATAGTGAACAATATTCGTCTGGCAAACTTTCAAATTGCTCTGGTAAAACAGTTTTTTTTTGTTCGGTGTTTAAGAATTTTATTTCTCCGTAGTGTTCTCTTTTTGTAGAATTTCTATATATAGAAGCTCGGTAAGTAGTTTCATATCCGAAATCGTCCCAATTATCTTTTTCTAAAATAATACAGGGATATTGTAAACCTTTTCTTTTAGAAGGTATTCTTCTTCTCCACTTTGATATATTATCACAGTATACTTTCATTTCTTCAAATTGTGGCTAATGCCTTCGGCTATGATTAGTATGAGAGTTCGAAAGTGGTAGTTTCGGACTTCGCACGTCTGCTAACGAGGCTTGATTTATATTTTGTATTATTCTTATTCATAAATATAAGTAATATGAATGGTGTAAAATGCACATCCCTTTATATTTACATCAAAACCAGTATGCGTGTAACCATTTTTATAGTATGTTTTACTAATCATCATCTTCATTATCTTCTTGGCAATTTGAGCATATTCCACCATAAACTCCATATTCGTAAGAACCACAGTTTGAGCAAGTATTCTCTAGTTCGTCAGTACAACTATCACAATAATCATCATATGAGTATTTTGAGTTACCACATCTTGAACAAATTTGGTCCTCCTCATCATCTACAAAAGTGTTTTCACTTGGCGCATTATTTGAAACATAACAATCTCCTTCCTTACCTACAATTTCAACGCTATACTCTACGCCTCTGTCGCTTTCAAATTTTGCATATCCATCGCTTATATCAGGTGGGTAAAAATGACTATCATCTAACCAGCCTCCATTAGGCCAATGGATAACAGTTAATTCATTTCCCTCAATTTCGACTTCCAATGTATATGTAGAACGAGTTCCTGTTTTGTAGTAGTAATATTCGATTTCAGCGCAATATTTCCCATCTGAATATCCATCTTCCCTAGTTTCAGACGTAGAATAGTATGGGGCATTTGAATTATAATTTCGATTTCTGTTCTTACAACCTAAAACACCAATTATTAAAAATAAAATTAAATATTTTCTCATTTAGTTTTTGTTTAATCTTAATTCACTACAACTTGTTTATATGCAGGGCTTTATTCTTATTATTTACCAATATGGCTGGCTATGCGGAACTTTTGTTTCTTTCATTCAACTCAAATATTCATTAAATTTTTTGAGTTTTCGAATGTAGCCTAAAAAAAGAAACTGACTTTGCGGAAAACCTTACTTTAAGTAGGGTTTTTCCCTATTTTTTTATCAGGAGAAACCCTTAGTAAGTGTTTGGTGAGAGTGTAGTGTGTTGTAAATGAGTTGTTTTTAGTTTTTTTCTATCAGCGAAGCTCGCTGGAGGTTCTGCAGAGTTTCTATTGCATCAGCGAAGCTCGCTGAAGGTTTCGCAAAGTTTTTATTGCATCAGCGAAGCTCGCTGATGATTTCGCAAGGATTATAAGTAGTATTGTTAAAGAATAGGTGAGTAGTGGGTTTAAAATAGCCTAAGAAAAGGGTGGTAAGGAGTTTGTTTAGGTGCTTTGGTTGGTTGTTGTTAGATGTTGTTAGCGTTTTGACTATGAAGCATAGCTGGCTCTAAGGGCAGCTATGATTTATAGTTTTTGTTGTACGCTGTTTTTTCTTTAATGTTCGTGATTTTCTTTTATCAATTCGTTAAAAGAAAGTGTCAACAGTTTGGATAACCTTTCATTTTCAGCTTCTACTACTGGAAGAAGGATTTTATAAAAGTGTTTATTCTGTTCATTGTCAGGATGTGGTCCATCAAAGATGAATCTAAAAACACTTTTTATTTCCGAATCAGACTTTTTTGAAAGAGCTTCACAGGCAGGTTTGGAATTATAGTATAAATGTAGTCCAAAACCAAATGCTTTTCTTATTTTGTCAGCCTGCCAATATCCATCAATACAGATGTTAACATATTTATTATAGTATTTGTCAGCAGGAATTGATTTTAATTGACAGAAAAAACCTATGTGTGAGTCTGAGCTTACATAAGATTTAACTTTTCGAGGAATTTTCGAAAGATATAGAGGTGCTGGTTTATCTTTAAAACCAAAAATAGAGTCCATAATTGCGTATGAGTTCGGAAAAGCATCAAAAAATTTTCTTTCCCATTCATTTTTATTACTACTATTTCCTGACATTGCATTAAGTACAAATTGATGTATTGAATCAGCTTGAACTTGAATTGATTCAAAAGTGTAGTGTTTAAAATGACTTTCAGTTTGAGCTCCACATAGATTTATTGTCAAGAATATAGAAATAATCGAAAAGTATGTTTTTGTGGTTTTCATATTTTTTCAAATGGTGTATAACTTGTATATATGCGGAACTTTTAGGTGTTTTTATTTGTTTTAGCTGAATCTATACTATTATTTTTTTATAGTGCTGTTCATAGCTAGTTTTTCATTTTATTCAATTCCAAAATCCGTTTTTTGTACATTCCAATTATTGATTCAGGACTCC
>NZ_CANMMT010000005.1 GCF_947499065.1 uncultured Tenacibaculum sp.
GTAACGGTACGTTATACGATGGCAGCTAATGGAAGTTGTGCAGCAACAACAGCGGATGTTACTTTTACAGTAAATTCGAATTTTGATGTGCCAGCAATCACAGTAACAGCTGAGAGTTGTGCAGCAGCAGCGAGCAATACAGTAACGAACTATGATGGTAGTTTAACCTATAGTTCAACACCAGCAGGCTTAACAGTCGGAGCAGGTGGAGTTATCACAGGCGGATTAACTGGAACGAGTTATACTATTACTGCACATAATGCAGCTACTTGTACAGCAACTTCATCAAGCTTTACTTATGATGGAGATGCACAATTAGATGCATCATTATGTCAAGACACTGACGGTGATGGTATACCAGATATCACTGATGTAGATGATGATAATGATGGAATTCCAGATACTGAAGAAGGAACAGGAGATACAGATGGAGACGGAATCATTGATAGTTTAGATTTAGACAGTGATAATGATGGTATCTTAGATGTAGATGAAGGTGGTAATGGTTCATTAGATACAAATGGAGATGGAGTTATTAATTCTGATGATTCAGGGTTCGTTGACGCTAATAATGATGGACAAGCAGATGGATCTGTAGACGCAAATGAAGAGCCAGATACCGATGGAGATGGAGTACCAGATTATAAAGATTTAGATAGTGATAATGATGGAATTAATGATGTAATAGAAAACGGAAATGGTTCATCTGATACGAATGGAGATGGAGTTATTGATTCTAATGATACAGGAGGTTCAGATACTGATGGAGATGGAATAGCAGATAGTATTGATGGTGATACATCTGGATTTGGAGAAGGAAATTCTGGAGAAGGAGATGTTGTTGACACCGATGGAGATGGAGTACCAGATTATCGAGATTTAGATAGCGATGATGATGGTGTAAATGATGTAGTAGAAGGAGGGAATTCAGATACTGATGGAGATGGTCAGATAGATAATCCATTAGATGATGCAGATGGCGATGGTATTCCAGATAATTCAGATGGATTTAATGGTCATGGTGATGCTAATGACCCTGATATTGATTCAGATTCAACAGATCCAAATAGTGGAGGAAATGGTACTGTAGGAGATAGTGGTAATGATTCAGATGGAGATGGTATTGCGGATAGTGAAGATGCATTAGATGGATTTGGAGATGCTATTGATACCGATGGTGATGGTATACCAGATATTACTGATGTAGATGATGATAATGATGGAATTCCAGATACTGAAGAAGGAACAGGAGATACAGATGGAGACGGAATCATTGATAGTTTAGATTTAGACAGTGATAATGATGGTATCTTAGATGTAGATGAAGGAGGTAATGGTTCATTAGATACAAATGGAGATGGAGTTATTAATTCTGATGATTCAGGATTTGTTGATGCTAATAATGATGGACAAGCAGACGGATCTGTAGATGCAAATGAAGAGCCAGATACCGATGGAGATGGAGTACCAGATTATAAGGATTTAGATAGTGATAATGATGGTATTAACGATGTAATAGAAAACGGAAATGGTTCATCTGATACAAATGGAGATGGAGTTATTGATTCTAATGATACAGGAGGTTCAGATACTGATGGAGACGGAATAGCAGATAGTATTGATGGTGATACACCTGGATTTGGAGAAGGGAATTCTGGAGAAGGAGATGTTATTGATACAGACGGAGATGGAGTACCAGATTATCGAGATTTAGATAGCGATGATGATGGTGTAAATGATGTAGTAGAAGGAGGAAATTCAGATACTGATGGTGATGGCCAGGTAGATAATCCATTAGATGATTCAGATGGAGACGGAATAGCTGATAGTGCAGATGGATTTAATGGTCATGGTGATGCTAATGATCCTGATGTTGATTCAGATTCAACAGATCCAAATAGTGGAGGAAATGGTACTGTAGGAGATAGTGGTACTGATTCAGATGGAGATGGTATTTCTGATAGTGTTGATGGATTAGATGGATTTGGAGATGCCTATAATGACGACTGTATTAAAGATGAAAATTATATAATGAGTCCAAATGGTGATAATTTAAATAATTATTTGCATATTGAATGTATCGATAATCCAGAGTATAGAAATAATACTATCGAGATATTTAATCGTTGGGGTAATATTGTATACAAAGTAAAAGGTTATTCAAATATTGATAGTAGTAAGAGGTTTGAAGGTATTTCAAATGGAAGAGCAACTATTAGTGTAGATGATAAATTGCCAGTGGGAACTTATTTCTATAAATTAAATTTAGGTAACGGATCACCAATAAGAAAAGGATGGATTTACATAAATCGATAAAAATTAGTATTTTAACAGTAGATAAATTGATGTATAAAAGTTAAAGTTAAATGAAATTAAACTTAATCTTAGTATTTAGTATATGTTGTGTATTTATTATAAATGCACAACAAGACCCTCAGTATACGCAATATATGTATAATACTATGAGTGTAAATCCTGCTTATGCTGGATCAAGGGGCCATGGAGTAATCACAGCTATTGGAAGAACTCAATGGGTTGGTTTCGACGGAGCTCCAGAAACACAAAACCTAAGTTATGATACTCCTTTAGGGTATTCAGGTTTGGGGCTAGGTGTAAATTTGGTAAATGATAAAATAGGACCATCACATGAAATTTATTTAGATGCTAATGTATCTTATACTGTAGAAACAAGTGATTTAGGAAATTTAGCCTTTGGTTTACGTTTAGGAGGTAGATGGTTGAATATAGACTGGACTAAAGGTAAAGTACAAGATGCTGAAACCTTTCCTCCAGTTAATAGATTTTTACCAACTATAGGAGCTGGTATTTATTTTCATAAACCAGAATGGTATATTGGTCTATCTGTTCCGAATATCTTAAGAAAAGAACATTACGATGCAGATACTGCAGTAGGAGAAGTAGCGGTAGAACGAATGCACTTTTTCTTAATAGCAGGTTATGTTTTTGATATAAATGAAGATTTGAAGTTTAAACCAGCAGCTTTATTAAAAGGAGTGTCTGGAGCTCCATTATCATTAGATGTATCAGCTAATTTATTATTTAATGAAAAATTTAGAGTAGGTCTAGGTTGGAGATGGGGAGATTCTATAAGTGGACTTTTAGGGTTTCAAGTAACTGATTCAATGTTAATAGGTTATTCTTATGATTTAACAACCTCAAATTATAATGTAACTAATTCAGGAACACATGAAATAATGTTACGTTATGAATTATTAAGAGAAATAAGATATAGGTCTCCTAGATTCTTTTAAAATATCATCTTATGAATTTGAAGAATACTTTATTGTCAATATTATTAATGGTGGCTATTGTTAGCTTTGGACAAAGCAAAAAAGTAGCAGACCGCTATTATGATGAGTTTTCTTATGTTCAATCAGCAAAGTTATATAAGGCATTAATAGAAAAGAAAGGTGATAGCTCTAAACACGTTATAAGTCGTTTAGCAGATTCATATTATAATAATGTTGAAACAGAAAAAGCTGAAAAGTGGTATCAAAAATTAGTTTCAATTTATAAAGAAAATTTAGAAGATAGATATTTATTTAAATATGCTCAAGTACTTAGAAGTAATGGAAAGTATAAAAAGTCTGATTCTATTTTTTTAGCACTAGCTTCATCACAAAGCAATAACAGAAAGAAAGAACTAAAAAAGGAAAATTACTTATTAGATTATTCGTCAAATAAAAATGTAAGAATTGGAGTTAGAAATTTAGCGATTAATACTCCTTTTTCTGACTTTGGAGGAATGTTATTAAATGGTAAATCATATTTTACTTCAGCAGTGCCAAAAGGAGGGAAGAGAGAACGAATTTACAAATGGAATAATCAACCGTTTTTAAATATTTATAGTGCTGAAGAAGAAATTCAGACATTAGAAGAAAATGTAAAAGATACAGTCTTAACATTAGTTAGACCTCGATTAATAGATGTACCTATTAGTTCAGATTATCATGAATCTACACCTATATTTACCAAAGATGGTAAAACTATATATTTTACAAGAAACAATGTTAATGGTAAAAAAGTAGGAAGAGATAAAAAAAACACTTCTAACTTAAAAATTTACAAAGCCAATTTTATCAATGGTTTTTGGATGAATGTAAGAGAATTGCCGTTTAATGGAGATGAATATTCAGTTGGTCATCCAGCGTTAAGCCCTGATGAAAGAACATTATATTTTGTATCTAATATGCCTGGAGGTTTTGGAGCAACAGATATTTATAAAGTTGCTATTTTAGATGACGATGAGTATGGTGAACCGGTTAATTTAGGGGAAACAATTAATACTTCAGACAAAGAAATGTTTCCTTTTATTGGAGAAGACAATACTTTATATTTTTCTTCAAATGGACACTTAGGTTTAGGATTACTAGATATTTTTCAATCGAAAATTAAAAGTGACTCTATTTTTTCACCAGTAAAAAATTTAGGATATCCATTTAATAGTAAGAGAGATGATTTTTCGTTTTTTATAAATGAAACAGGTAAGAAAGGATTCTTTTCATCTAATAGAAAGCAAGGAAAAGGAGATGATGATATATATAGTTTCTTCATATATACAGATCCACCAATTTGCAAGCAATCTATTAATGGTATAGTAACTGAAACTGTAAATAATACACCTGTAGATGGTGCAACTGTTAAACTTTTTGATTCTCAAGGAAAAGTAATTAAAGAGGCCATAACGAATTTAAATGGAGAATACGAGTTTACAGAAGTTTTATGCGATAAAAGTTATAGCATTATTGCAAATAAATTAGATCATAAAACTACTGGCAAAAGAAAGATTCAACTAGGTAAAAAACAACCATCTAAAATTGATTTAAATTTAATTCCTTTAATTGTTGGAAATCAAATAGTAATTAATCCTATTTACTTCGATTATAATAAAGCAATCATAAGAGAGGATGCGCAATATGAGTTAGAAAATATTGTAACTGTTATGACGAATCATCCTGAGGTGATTATTAAAATTGAGTCGCATACAGATAGTAGAGGACCAAGTGATTATAATAGAAAATTATCTGATAGAAGAGCTAAATCCACTAGAGATTATATATTATCTAGAGGAATAAAAAAGAATAGAATTGTTAGTGCTATAGGATATGGAGAAGATCAATTATTAAATGACTGTAATGATGCAAATAAAAGGAAGTGTACTGAAAAGGAGCATCAAAAAAACAGAAGGTCATATTTCTATATAGTAAAAGGAGTTGAAAAAATCAAGGCTAGGCAAGAAGCAGAAAAAATTGCTGTTCAAAAGAGAATATCTAAAAGAAACAATTTCTTAGATTTTTTAAGAAAGAATTTTAAAAAATCTAAAAGTGATAGGGCAGAAGATAATAAATGTTATAGAGATGCTGAAAGGGATTGTGATGATAAAAAGAACATTATAATTAAGAATTATAAAAATTAATTATCCATAAATTATATTTTTTTCTTCAAGTAGTATTAATTTTCTAATGTTTTTATTGAGATACACATATTAATAAAGGATGATAATTTGTTGTCAATATTTTTAGTAATAGTATGATAACAAGTATTCAGTGTTCTTTATGTTATACTTATTATTTCAATAATAAAATAAATATTTTGATTTTTGAAAACATATCAAGCTTTATTTTCTATTGATTTAAACTACTTTTTCTTTTCTGTGTATTAAGATGACAATAGACATCTACTAAATCCAAATGTTTATTAATACAAGTAATAATTCACTTTAAAAAAGTTATTAATAAATACAATACTACTTGATTTTATAATTAATCCTGCAAATTGATAGGTTAAAGCTTAAAAGAATTACTTTCCTTTTTAATTTAGTAATTACTGTTTTAAAAAACTTATTAATTAATATCTATAGTAGAAGGTAAATCTCCCTTCTTAGGCAAATTGCAAATTACTGTAAATTTTAATATTTCCTAAAATGATATTCATTATCAAAATTAAGCTTGTTTTCTATGGATAACTTAAAACTGATACAACTAGATTTTATTTTAGAAAAGGTGAAAATTGAAAAAGGAGAAAACTATGTAGTTTTCTCCTTTTTCAAATAATTTAATATTTAAATATTATTAGTTCAATGTGAAATTGATAGGTATATAATATTCAACATTTGCTTCCTTGTTATTATGCTTTCCTGGAATAAACTTAGGCAGTTTTGAAACCATTCTTTTAGCTTCTTGCTCTAGTAAATATCCATTTTCAGGTCCTTTCATTCTTATATTGCTTACTTTTCCATCTTTACCTATAATAAAACGAACCCATACTTTTCCTTCTATATTTCTAGCAGCTGCACCAGCTGGATAGTTAAAGTTTCTTTGGATATGACTAACCATTCTCTCATTAAAGCAGTTTATTCTTTGCATTTCAGATACTTTTAAACAAGCCTTAAATTGAGGTATACTTTGTACTTGAGAAAACTTGATAAAGTCAGTAATTAATGCCTCTTTAGTTATATTAGCTCTTTTTACTGGAGCTTTTTTAACTACTTTCTTAGCTATTGCTGTGTTAGTTCCTTCTGCAGTTTTTGGACCTCTAAAGGTAATAGGTACCCCATACTTAACTTTTACAGCTTTTCCATTGTGCTTTCCAGGAATAAACTTTGGTAATTTACTAATAATTCTACTAGCCTCTTCTTCTAAAGATACTCCTCCTTTAGGTCCTCTCATTTGAATAGATTCAACACTACCTAACTCATTAATTGTAAATTGAACTAAAACCCTTCCTTGAATTCCTTTTTTAAATGCATCCTGAGGATATTTAAAATTTTTCATAATGTGTTTAGCCATTTGTGTTTCAAAACATTTAGCTTGTTTGATTAATGGTACATTATTACATTTTGTGAATAAAGGAATTTCCTCAACTAAATTGAAAGGTATTCTTTCAATAGTAGAAGAATTATCATCTAATTCAAGCTTTCCTATTAATAAGGAATTCTTTTTTATATCTGCAACTTTTTGAGAAGAGTTCATAGATCCTACAGCAGAAACAGCTTCTTTGTTCTTACGAACAACACGTCTTCTTGTAGAAACACTAATCGATAATTGCTTTTTATTTCCATCTTTGGTATCTTCAATAGCACACTTAGTTATACTGTTTGGGTCTGCTATCGAATCATCAGGAGTATCACATTTTTCTTGTTGAGAAACAGCCATTGTAGAAACTAGCATAGCTGCCACTAGTAAAGGGAATTTCTTCATAATAGTACTCTATTTAAGGGGTTAACAAGGAGGTTAACGTATTATTAGGTTGTAAATGTATGAAAAAATCACACACAAGCAAACTTATTTAAACTTTTTTTTAAATAAGTTAATTTGTTGTTTTTTAGGTGTTTATTTTATTTTTGAGGATTTTTATCCCTTTTTAGGAGATTTAAAGATAATTGGTAATGCATATTTTACATTAACATTATTACCATTATGCTTACCAGGGATAAATTTTGGAAGTTTAGCTATTAGTCTAGTAGCTTCGGTTTCTAAAAGCTCTCCTCCTTTAGGTCCTCTTTTTTTGATATCAATTACGTTACCATCTGTATCAATAGTAAATTGAACCATTACTTTTCCTTCAATTCCTTGATTCATAGCTTCTTTAGGGTAGTTGAAGTTATTTACAACGTGTTTCAACATTTGTTTTTCAAAGCATTTAGTTTGTCCTAAAAGTGGAGTGTTTTTACACTTTTTAAATAATGGGATTTGTTCAACCAAATGAAAAGGTATTTTCTTTAGAGAAGAAACAATATCATTTTTAATATTTAATTTTTGTAGCTCTAATGTGTTGTTTTTTACGTTTTTTACTTCTTTTGAAGCGTTTAAAGAAACATTAGATTGTCTTATTTTTCTATGTCTTTTTCGTGTAGATAATTTTTTATTATCAGAATCCTCTAGAGCTTTCTTTACATCATCAATAGAACATTTGGTTACACTAATACTGTTAGGGTCATTTACAGTTTCATTTGGTGTCTCGCATTTTTCCTGAGCTATAGCAATTGTAGAGATAAATAAAGCTATAACTATTGAAAGGGGAAATCTCATAGTTAGTTTTTTAAAGGGTTATTTTTGGGAATGTGAAAATAATATAACGATATGATATATTGTATGTTTGGTATATTAATTTAACGTTAAGTTAAGTGGAAATGAATAAGTAACTATAACTGGAAGTCCTTGCATTTTTCCTGGAGTAAAGTTTGGAAGTTTATCAAGTATTCTTAGTAACTCTTTGTTAAGTAGTTTGTTATGTTTTTTACTTTTTATTTTCGGATTTATAACCTTACCATAAATATCAATACTAAATTGAATAAAAATTTTATCGTTAATTGATTCATCGATAAAGTCATAAGTAGAAAAGTTTTTTGAAAAATGAGTGTTTATTTGTTTCTTAAAACATTTAATATTCTCCTCTTTTGTCTCATTTTGACAAGAATTAAACATTGGAATTTCTTCTACAAGATTAAAAAGAACCTCTTTTGTAGCATTAGGTAGATTTAAAACAGTTTTATTACTTTGCAGTTCTAAATTAATATTGTTTCCTTCAATTTTTAGTTGACTTAATTGTTCTTTATTAGCAATTCTCCTGAGAGGCCTTTTTCTTATTATTCTTGTTCGTGTTATTTTTTTAGAATAATCTTCTTTTTCTTCAATTTCACACTTTTTAACGGATATTGCATTTGGGTCAATATCATTTTCTTTTAGAGTTTCACATACATTAACTTGACTATATATGTATAGTATATTAAATAGATAGAATAGGGGAATTAGTACAGCCTTTTTCATTTTAAATTGTCTTAGTTGTCTTGTACTGTAAAGATGAAAAAGCTTTTTATTGTTTTGTTTAAGAGAATATAATATATGCTTTAATTAATGTTTGATTAAAGGTTAAGAAAGTTAATTTATGGTAAATAAAAAAACTCCCTACTTAAGTAGAGAGTTTTTGAATTATGTTTTATTGAAAGCTATTTATTTAACATTCATTAATTCAACATCAAAAATTAATGTTGCATTAGGAGGAATTACTCCACCTGCACCAGCTTCACCATACGCTAAGTTAGAAGGAATAACTAAACGAGCTTTATCACCAACTTTTAATAATTGAATTCCTTCATCCCAACCAGCAATAACTTGTCCTACACCAATAGCAAAGTCGATTGGTTGTTTACGTTTGTATGAAGAATCAAATACAGTTCCGTCTAATAATTGACCTTTATAGTGTACAGAAACCATAGCTCCTTTAGTAGCTTGTTTACCTTCACCATTTTGTAAGATTTTATAACGTAATCCAGAAGGAGTTTCGTCATAACCAGCAGCAACAGAATCTAATAATTCTTTTTGTTTAGCTAAAGCTTCTGCTTCACGTTTTTCACGAGCACCTTCAAAAGTTCTAAAAGCTTCAACAGCGTTAAAATTTTCAGCAGTTTCACCTACACGAATAATTTCAACATCCATACTATCACCTTGTTCAACAGCATCTACAACGTCTTGTCCTTCAACTACGCTTCCAAAAACAGTATGCTTACCATCTAACCAAGGAGTAGCTGTATGAGTAATGAAAAATTGAGAACCATTTGTTCCTGGTCCAGCATTTGCCATAGATAATTTTCCAGGGGCATCATGTTTTAAATCAGCATGAATTTCATCGTCAAATTTATAACCAGGGTTTCCAGTTCCTGTACCTTGAGGGCAACCACCTTGAATCATAAAATCAGCGATAACACGGTGAAATTTTAATCCGTTATAATAAGGAGTACCTTGAGGTTTAGCTGAGTTTTCTAAGTTACCTTCTGCTAAAGCAACAAAGTTACCAACAGTTCCAGGTGTTTTTTCATATTCTAAATTCACTAAAATATCACCTTTAGGTGTTGTGAACTTTGCGTAAATTCCGTTATCCATTTTTATTTAATTATCTTATTTATATTGAATAATGTTTTTTCCTAAAAAAAACAAAATTAGTTTTTTAATGATAAAGTTGAAAGGTTAAAATTTAAACCTATGTTAATATTGTTTGAGTTTACATTTCCAAATGGAGAATAGTAACGTCCACCAGAAATTAAAATAGAAGCCCTGTTAGTTACATCATAAGTTAATCCAGCAGTAGGACGAATAATAATCCCTTCGTCAGTATCTACACCAGCACCACCTCCAGCACCAGCCATAAACTCGATAAAACCACGAAATTTATTATTTATAAAGCGAGGTGAATATATTCCTCCGCCAACTAATCCGTGTGCATAACCACCTGAACGCCCTTCATAAGCAAAGCTAGCTTCTCCAGCAATGTATAACCATTTATTAAGGTCGTAACTTACTTTTATAGCTATCGATTGCAAATCAATACTTTTAGCACCAAAAGTATCATCAGTTTTGGCAACATCAAAATACGTTTGATTTTCAATTCCAATTCTTATTCCTTGTGCATAATAACTATTATTCTCGTATTTATCCGTTTTAGTACCTCCATTTAAACCAAAATATTTTAAACCAAAACCAACAGTGTATGCTTCCAAATCACCATCAATAGCTCTATAATATCCTCCATGTCCACTTAAGGCTAGTTTGTTAGATAATTTTAAGTCAATACCAGCAGAAGGATAAATCATTAAACCTCCTTCGGGAGCTACACGACCTCCAGCTGCACCAATTCCCAGTTTACCAAATATATTAATGTATTTAGATTGGTAAGGATGATATCCTGCTCCAAAAAATAAATCCATAAAACCAGCTCGTAGCCCCTTATAAATAGCATCGGTGTGAGCAAATAGAAAAGTGTTATCGTTTAAATATTTTTGATATTCAAATCCAATAACATATAATGTTTCTGTTAAAGGATCACCATTATCTTTTTTAGAGTTTCCAAATGGCCTGAAAAAATCAAAGCGAACTTGCTGAGCATTTTTAACAGTTGGTTTACTCCAAAAGCTATCAGGGTCGATATTGTTAGCTACAAAGTTTTGATGTGCTTTTTTATAATCAGTAAAACGTAAAATACTCGGTATTTCAATAAAGAAAGAAACAGAATTACTTTTTATTTCACCAGAGTAAAAGTTAATATGACTATATTGGATACCAAAAGAGTAATCATTCTTTTTGTATTGCAATCCTATATTAGGATTAATGAAACCACCATCATTAACTAAATAGCGATATCCGCCACCGCCACCAAAATGGAAGTTAGCATCAAAGTATAGATTATTATATATTTTTTTATTAATTCCTAATTCAGCCCCAAGGGTAAATAATCCTCCTTGATCTCCTGTAACAGCAAAGTGAAATGCGGCTCCACCGTATAACCAATCGTTTAAAGGGACTTGGTAATGTAAACCAGCTAATCCCATAGTTGATTTTAAACTAGGGAATTGATTGGATGGTATTTCAACAGGAATAAAATTCAAACGAACTTTATTATGTAATTCAGTACCTTTTAAATTAGATAAATTTTCCTGAGCTTTAGAGAAGACAGAAAAAAGAATTAGATACAGAGTTACTATGTAATGTTTATTCAAATTCACTTGTGAAATGTAATTTTACACTAGGGTATTTGCTTTGTGTCATTTGAATGGTAAAAGCAGAATCAGCTAAAAAGACTAATTTACCTTGTTTGTCTTTTGCTAAATAACGTTGTTTTACACGTTTAAACTCTAAAAACTCTTCACTTTTAGGGTCTTCAGGTTGTACCCAACAAGCTTTATGAACTGCAATGTTTTCATAAGTACATTTAGCTCCATATTCGTGTTCTAAACGATATTGAATTACTTCATATTGAAGAGCACCTACAGTACCAACAATCCTACGACCATTCATCTCTAAAGTAAATAATTGTGCAACTCCTTCATCCATTAATTGATCTAAACCTTTATACAACTGTTTAGATTTCATTGGGTCAGCATTATTTAC
The DNA here is from genome assembly GCF_947499065.1 of uncultured Tenacibaculum sp. Classification (GTDB taxonomy): domain Bacteria; phylum Bacteroidota; class Bacteroidia; order Flavobacteriales; family Flavobacteriaceae; genus Polaribacter. Next base: position 11,904 of record NZ_CANMMT010000005.1, read on the forward strand.
ATAACGGAAGTGTTCAGGTGAAAAACTAGGGATTCCTTTAAAATTCAATTTTTCTCCTTCTGTTAAAGTATCACCAATTTTGAAGTTTCCAGTATCGTGTAAACCAACAATATCACCAGGGAATGACTCATCTACGATTTGTTTTTTTTCAGCAAAAAATGCATTTGGACTTGAAAACTTTACTTTTTTGTTATTACGAACGTGGAGGTAAGGAGCATTTCTTTTAAAAGTACCAGACACGATTTTAATAAATGCTAATCTATCACGGTGTTTAGGATCCATATTAGCATGGATTTTAAATACAAATCCAGTTAGTTTTTCCTCTTTTGAATCTACTAAACGCTCTTCAGCGTTTTTAGGCTGTGGTTGTGGAGCTATTTCGATAAAAGCATCTAATAATTCTTTAACTCCAAAGTTATTTAAAGCAGAACCAAAGAATACAGGTTGTAAATCACCATTTAAATATTCTTGTTGATCAAACTCAGGATATACCTCATATACTAATTCAGTTTCATCACGTAAAGTTTGAGCAGCAGATTCTCCAATAATCTTGTCTAGTTCAGGATTTGAAAGATCGTCAAATTGAACCCCTTCAGAGATAGTAGTTTTATTTTCACCAGAAAAAAGATTTAACTTTTTTTCCCAGATATTATAGATTCCTTTAAAATCATACCCCATTCCAATAGGGAAACTCATAGGAGTAACTTTTAAGCCTAACTTTTGCTCAACTTCATCTAATAAATCAAAAGCGTCTTTACCTTCACGGTCTAACTTATTAATAAAAACAAGCATTGGTATTTTACGCATACGGCAAACTTCTACCAATTTCTCTGTTTGAGGCTCCACACCTTTAGCTACATCAATTACAACAATAACACTATCTACAGCTGTTAAAGTCCTAAATGTATCTTCAGCAAAATCTTTATGCCCAGGAGTATCTAGAATATTTATTTTTTTATCCTTATAAATGAAAGCTAATACAGAAGTAGCAACAGAAATTCCACGTTGACGCTCAATTTCCATAAAATCGGAAGTAGCTCCTTTTTTTATTTTATTATTCTTTACTGCACCAGCTTCTTGAATAGCTCCTCCAAATAATAATAATTTTTCTGTTAAAGTAGTCTTACCAGCATCTGGATGTGATATAATTCCAAATGTTCTTCTTTTCTGTATTTCTTCTAAAAAACCCATTTATAAATTTTAAGGGGCAAAGATAGTTTTTTAGATAGAAATGCAATATGTAAAAAAATAAAAAACTACCTTTTTTTTAGGTAGTTTTAGAATTAAATATGTTTTTGTTAACTATTGTTTTTTTAGTGAAATGTATTGTTCTCCAGTAACTTTAATGTTTAGTAAGCTACCTAATGATTGAGAAGCTTTAAGAGCTTGCTTTAATACCAAAGAATTATTCTCAAACTTAACAATAGTTAATTCTCCAGTTTCCTGAGTTCCTTTAACCGTTAAAATGTTATTTTTTAAAGACCATTCACCTGTTGTGTTTGGAATTTCACCACTAGATTCCTCTTGTGTTTGAGTTTGTCCTGCTATTGTAACTGTAGCTACAATAGTAATGCTACCACTTGTAGAAACTTTTTTAGGAGAATCTGTAAAAGACATATTAATATTGTAATCTTTTCCAGTTGCTGAATAATCACCACTCACAGTTGTACCATTAGCATTAAGTGAAACTTTACCGTTTTCAGTATAAACATTTGTAATTTTCCAGTCTCCAATTAAGTCACTTTCTGTTATATTTACATCAGGAGTATTATCATTGATACTACACGATGTTATAAATAAAGAGATAAACAATGTAAGGTAAATTGCTGCTTTTTTCATGTTGTTTTTTGTTATTTTTTTATTAATAACAATATTATAAAAAAAAAAGAAGTTAATAATATAATTAAGTATTTTTGCTGCCAATTATGGGTTTAGAACAAGTAATATTAGTAGATGAGCAAGACAATCCTATAGGATTGATGGAAAAAATAGAAGCGCATGAAAAGGCGTTATTACATAGAGCGTTTTCTGTTTTTGTTTTTAATTCAAAAGGAGAGTTGATGCTTCAGCAAAGAGCTGCAGAAAAATATCATTCACCATTGTTATGGACAAATACTTGTTGTTCTCATCAAAGAGATGGAGAAACATCACTTGAAGCTGGGAAGCGTAGATTGCAAGAAGAAATGGGGTTTGTATGTGAACTAGAAGAAGTGTTTTGGTTTATTTATAAAGCACCTTTTGATAATGGTTTAACAGAGCATGAATTAGACCACGTAATGGTAGGGAAGTTCGAAGGTGAACCTAAAATAAATAAAGAAGAGGTAGAAGCATACAAGTGGATGCCTCTAGAAGATGTTAAAAATGATATAGAAAAGCAACCAGAAATCTATACTGAATGGTTCAAAATAATATTTAAAGAATCCTACGAGAAAATATCAAAATTTATATAATATGCCAAGGGTAACTGTACATAGAAAAGCTCATTTTAATGCTGCTCACAGATTGTTTAATCTTAAATGGTCAGATGAGAAGAACTATGAAGTTTTTGGAAAATGTAGTAATCCTAATTATCATGGGCATAATTATGAATTAATAGTTTCTTTAACAGGTGAAGTAGATAAAGAAACAGGCTATGTTTATGATTTAGGAAAGTTAAAAGAGTTAATAAAATCTGAAGTAGAAGAAGCTTTTGATCATAAGAACTTAAATATTGAAGTAGAGGTTTTTAAAGAACTCAATCCAACAGTAGAAAATATATCAATTGTAATTTATAATAAATTACGTGTAAGTATTCCTAAGAATTTAGACTTAGAAATAACGTTATATGAAACCCCTAGAAATTACGTAACTTACAGAGGAGAATAATATATGATAAACCAGTTATTAAGATTTACCCCAATTTTAAAAGAAAAAATCTGGGGAGGAAATAAACTACAAACAATACTTAACAAAGAAACAGATAAGAGTAATATTGGAGAAAGTTGGGAGATTTCCGACGTTGAAGGAGATGTTTCTATAGTAACCAATGGCGATTTAAAAGGGCAAAGTTTAAATGCTCTTATAAAAGACCACAAACAAGACATTGTAGGAGAAAAGGTTTATCAAATTTTTCAAGATAAATTTCCATTACTTATTAAATTTATTGATGCTAAGAAGAAATTAAGTTTGCAAGTGCATCCTAATGATATATTAGCACAAAAGAGACATAATTCTCTTGGAAAAACCGAAATGTGGTATATAGTTAATGCTGATAAAAAAGCTAAAATTATCATAGGATTTTCTGAAGAAACAAATAAAGAATCTTTTCTTCAAACTATTGAATCTGAAAATGAATTAGAGTTACTGAATGTTGATTATGTAAAAAAGGGAGATACTTTTTTAGTACCAGCAGGAAGAATACATGCAATAGGAAAAGGTGTTTTATTAGCAGAAATTCAAGAAACTTCTGATATAACTTATAGAATTTCTGATTGGAATAGAAGAGATGCTGAAGGAAATAAAAGAGAATTACATTTAGATTTAGCAGTTGATGCAATTGATTATTCGGCAAAATCCAATTATAAGGCTGAGTATATTAAGAAAAAAAATGCACCATCTAATATTGTAGATTGTAAGTATTTTACCACAAACTTTTTACACTTAACAAAAGATTTACCGGTAGATCATTTCGATAAAGATAGTTTTGTAATTTATATGTGTGTGGAAGGTTCAGCTACATTTGTGTACAATGATAAACAAGAAACATTAGAAATGGGAGAGACTATTTTAATGCCAGCCTGTTTAAAGAAAATGAACATTGTAACTGATAATGTAAAGCTTTTAGAAGTTTATATAAAGTAAAAAAAAACAGACTCAAGGTAAAACCAAGAGTCTGCAAACAAACTAAATCAACTTAACGAGTTAAGAAGCTTTTAAAAGACTGTAACCAAATACAGCTTTACATATAATATTTTGTTGTTTTTCTTCTTTCTTTGATACGGTTATGTTTAAAACAATTTCAGTATCACTCAATTTTTTGACATTATTTTTTATGATAAGTTTATCATGTAAATAAGCATTTTTAAGAATGTCGAATTCAATGCTTTTAAAATTTAAACGAGAAGTGTTTTTATAAAAACTAAGGGAAGAGTGTAAGCTCGACTCAATTTTATTATATAAAATAGAAGTCTTTAATGTTTTGTTTTTACCAACTTGTTTTTTGCTAACAACAAATTGTGAAGCGTTTTTTTGAGGTGCTATATGTGTGTGCATTGTATTATGGGTTTAAGGGTGGAAACTTAGGTTCTCTGAAAAAATGATTTTGCGTTGAGTTAATTGTTGAATAATACATGCCAATTCGTTTTGTGTTTTTTACTGTGTTCATAATGGTTAAAATTTAAAATGTTACTAAATAAAAAAAGGTGCTTTTTGTAAAAAAGCACCTTTTGTAGTTTATATGATTTATCGATTTTTAAAATCGTTTATTATATCTGTTTTGAGAAGTGCTTTTTTTAATATATACATATTGTTTACGCATACAGTTATTATACGTAATCATGCCGATTGCGTTTAAAATGATCGTATATGTATAAGTAAATAACTTCATAAGAGTACCAAATGTAGTAAAAGTTTTCTGAAAACAAAGAAAATCTAAAAATATTAGTGTTAAAGTTTTATTAGAGCATGTTTTTTTAATTCTTTTTAAGAAGCATAAAATTGTATCTTTGATGTATATTATAGAAAAGAATTTATGAAGATTATTGCAATGATACCTGCTCGTTATAGCGCGTCTCGTTTTCCGGGGAAATTAATGAAAGATTTAGGAGGTAAACCGGTAATTGTAAGAACCTATGAAGCAGCAGTAGAAGCAAAATTATTTGATGAAGTTTATGTGGTAACTGATTCTGATGTTATTTATAAAACTATAGAAGAAGCAGGAGGAAAAGCAATAATGAGTTTAAAAGAGCACGAATGTGGTTCTGATAGAATTGCAGAAGCTGTAGAAAACTTAGATGTAGATATAGTAGTAAATGTCCAAGGAGATGAACCTTTTATTGATACAATCTCACTGTCTAAGTTAATTCAAGCTTTTGAAGAAGATACTAATGAGGAAATAGATTTAGCATCGTTAAAAGTTGCAATGACCGATATGGAAGCTGTTCAAAACCCAAACAATGTAAAGGTGATTACAGATGTCAATAATTTTGCAATTTATTTTTCAAGAAGTGTTATCCCATATCACAGAGATAAAGAGTTAGAAGTAACTTATTTTAAACATAAAGGAGTCTATGCATTTAGAAAAAAAGCATTGATTGATTTTTATCATACACCAATGACTCCAATAGAAGCAGCAGAGAAAATAGAATGTATACGATATTTGGAAGTAGGGAAGAAGATTAAAATGATAGAAACCTCTGTTGAAAGTATTGGAATAGACACCCCAGAAGATTTAGAACAAGCCATAAAGCTAATAGGAAATGAATAATATTAAAGTAATTGCATTTGATGCAGACGATACCCTTTGGGTAAATGAAACTTATTTTCGTGAAGCGGAAAATGAATTTGCAAAAATTCTATCGGACTTTGAGACTGAAAATAAAATTCACCAAGAATTATTTAAGAAAGAAATAGATAATTTAAGAATTTACGGTTACGGAGTTAAAGGCTTTATGTTATCTATGGTTGAATGTGCTTTGGAATTGTCAAATCATAAAATAAGTCAGCAAAAAATTACTCAAATACTTGACATAGGTAAAGATATGTTAGAAAAGCCTATAGAGTTATTAGATGGAGTAGAGGAAGTTTTACAGCAGTTACATGGAAACTATAAATTGATTGTAGCTACTAAAGGTGATTTGTTAGATCAAGAAAGAAAACTAGAAAAATCTGGAATTCTAAAATATTTTCATCACACTGAAGTAATGAGTGAAAAGAAAAAATTAGACTATCAAAAGTTGACAAAGAGATTAGATATTAATCCGTCAGAGTTTTTAATGATAGGAAATTCTTTGAAATCAGATATTTTACCGTTGATTGAAATAGGAGCTTCTGCAATTCATATTCCATTCCATACTACTTGGGCACATGAAGAAGTATCTGAAGAGCAAAAATCAGATAAGTATAAAACAGTGTCGAAAATTTCTGATGTTTTAACGTATTTGTAGAATGAAGTATTTAGATATAGAGAACTGGAAAAGAAAACAACACTTTGAACATTTTAGAACTTTAGCTGACCCAACTTTTGGACTTGTAGCAGATGTAGAAGTTTCTAAAGCTTATCAATTAGCTAAAGAAAAAGGACAGTCTTTTTTTGTAAAGTATTTACATGCTTGCTTAATTGCTTTAAATGCAGTTGAAAGTTTTAAATATAGAATAGAAGAAGAAGGAAGAGTGGCTATTTATGATGTTATAAATGCCTCAGCAACTATTGCAAGACCAGATAATACTTTTGGTTTTTCTTATATAGAATTTTCAGAAAATATAGAGGAATTTAATCGTAATTTTTTAGAAGAGAAAGAAAGAATTATGAATTCAAATAATTTATTTCCGCCAAAATACTCACCAGGATGTATTCATTGTTCAGCGTTGCCTTGGGTAAGTTTTTCGAGCCATAAAGAACCTTTTTCAGGAAATAAAAATGATAGTGTTCCGCAGTTAGCTTTTGGAAAAATTAAAAAAGAACATGGTAAAATGTTAATGCCAATTGCAGTAAATGTAAATCATGCATTGATTGATGGATATGATGTAGGACAGTTTTTTGAAAAATTTCAAGCTGAATTAGATAAAATCAACTAATTTTGCAGCAAAATAATAATTATGGCAAGCATAAAAAATTTAAAAAAGGATATAGATTATACATTAGGAGATATTCTTGATATCACTAATTTAGCAGCTCAGTTAAATTCAAATGTAGATTTAGAAAAGTCTGAAGCTATTAGAAATGAAATTTTTGAGGTGTATGATGATTTAATAGCTAAAGTTAATGCTAAAAATGTAGAGAATAAAAAAGCTCATTTTAAAGGTATTAGTGCTGAGTTAGAAACTAAAGCAAACGCTTTATTAGACAAGGTAAATAGCTTATAATTTTATAGTTAATCAAAGTATTTGAAAAGCGAGATTTTAATAAGTCTCGCTTTTTTTTGTAAATTTTAACATACAAGAAGGAATAAAATATTGTAAATTACGTTCTGTTATAAACAACTATTTTATCCCCTTATTATGGCAAGAGCAATGTACGAATACACAAAAACAGTATTAAAGAAAGTAAGTTTTAATACTGATTTATTTTGTAGAGAACTTGAAAAAGCACTTAATAGACTGTTACCTTACGAGATTGAAGAATTGACTATTTGGTTAAAACAGTATACAGCAAATAAACCTGATTTATATGTTTGTTTAGCTTTAGTAAAAAAATAAAATGTTGAATTTATTAAATAAAAAACCGAGCTTACGCTCGGTTTTTCTTTTGATTTACTTTGTTAGAAGTAAAGTAGTTTTAGAATTATTTTGTTAATCGATGTGAAAACAAAGACGACTAATCTTTCATCAATTTTTTAATCTATTTTACTACTAACATTATGACACTTCCATAACTGAAAAGTCACAAAAATTATAATTTATTTAAGTATAGGCTTTTTATAATACCATCTGACAATCCAATTTTAGGAACATAAATTTTTCGAGCTCCACTCCATTTCATTGCTGAAAGGTATATTTTAGTAGCAGGAACAATAACGTCGGCTCTATCTGGGTTTAAACTTAATTCAGATATCCTTTCTTTATAACTCATCTTTTTCAAGAATTGGTATTGAGCATTTAAGTAAATATATGAAATAGGTTTTCCAGCATCTCTACCAGACATTTTAAACAATTTATTAATATTTCCTCCAGAACCTATTAAGGCAATACGTTTATAGTTTTGAGTATTTTCCTCAATCCATTGTTGTACTTTCTTAAAAAGAAGTTTGTTTTCAGATTTTTTATTGTTAATCAATCGAACAGTACCAATTTTAAATGATTTTGAATTGATAATCTTTCCTTTAGAAAATAAAGTAAACTCGGTACTACCACCTCCAACATCTACATATAAATAGGTTGCGTCAGATTCTATTAATTCATTTAAATCGGTAGAGAATATAATTGCGGCTTCTTTTTTACCATCAATAATATCAATTTCTACTTCAGTTTTTTCTAAAATGGTTTTGGCTACTTCATCTCCATTTTCAGCTTCTCTCATTGCTGAGGTTGCACAAGCCTTGTATCTTTCAACTCCATGCACTTTCATAATTAATTTGAAAGCTTCCATGGCATCAATCATTCTACTGGTATTTTCTTCTGAAATAGCTCCAGAAACAAAAGAATCCGCTCCTAAACGAATAGGAACACGAACTAAAGAAGATTTTTTAAATAAGGGTTCTTTATTTTTTTGTTCTATAACATTGGCAACTAAGAGTCTTACTGCATTAGATCCTATATCTATAGCGCCATATTTTTTTATTTTCAAAATATATAATTTTATCTATGATTCTTTGGAAACTCAACTAAGGTAGTAACACCTTTCTTAATGTTTTTCCAATGTTTTTCATTAAATTGAATACCAATAACTCCACAGGTTGCTACATGCGCTATTGGTTTGTCACCAAATTTATTAACAAAACTGTTAATACCATGGTCATGACTAAATATTATAGCACTATTAAAACTATCGTCTAGTGCTTTAACGGTTTTTACTAAATAACCATCACTAAAACTATACAATTGTCGTTTAATTTGCAAGTTTGAAAGTGGGTAGCCGAAGTTTTCGCAAAAGATTACTGCGGTATGAAGAGCCCTGTTTGCACTACTTGAAACAAAAACATCTGGTTTATTTATTTCTTTAGCAAGATATTTAGATAATAGATGTGCATCATTAATACCACGCTCTTTTAGAGGCCTGTCAATGTCTGCTACACTGTCATATTTCCAAGAAGACTTGGCGTGACGAACGATATAAAGTGTTTTCATTTAATTTAATAAAAGCTTTGTAAATATAAAACTATGGGGCTAAACGTTCAAGTTTCCAAGAAAAATCTTTTTGCAAGGTATATCGAATGCGATCGTGCATTCTATTGGGGCGTCCTTGCCAAAATTCTATAGAAACAGGTTTTACCATGAATCCTCCCCAATGTGGAGGACGTGTAATTTCTTTACCTTTAAACCTTTCTTCGGTTTCTTTTAATTTATTATCTAGTTCTTCACGAGAAGCTACTACTTCACTTTGATTTGAAGCCCAAGCTCCTAATTTACTACCATCTGGTCTTGATTCAAAATAACCGTCCGATAAGTTCTCTGCTAGTTTTTCTGCTTTTCCTTTTATAATTATTTGCTGCTCTAAGCCTGCCCAGAAAAACGATAAGCATACATTATTGTTTTTTACTATTGCCTTTCCTTTCTCTGAATTGTAATTGGTATAGAATACAAAGCCTTCCCAAGTATATTTTTTTAATAATACAACTCTGTTTTTAGGGAAACCGTCCAATCCTAATGATGAAATGGTCATAGCATTGGCTTCATCTACCATTTCTGATTCATCGGCTACAAAAAACCAATCTCTAAATAGTTCAATTGGGTTTTCTGGACAATGTTCTTTTAATAATTCCTTTTTCTCGTATGATTTTCTATAATTGCTTAAATCGTGTGACATTATAAGTTTTTATACTGTGTAAAAGTACGATTTTATATAGTGTTAGTGGCTTTTTAGCTTGTGAAATTTAGCAAGATTTGGAAAATAGAAAGCAAGAAATGTCAAGTTTGAAACATAAAGTGTGAGTTAGTTTTGTGCAAGAAAAACAGTTCGTCAATATAATTATACAGTTGGGTATTGTTTTTTACTTTAAAAATTAAAAAGAGCGCAGTTTTGTCCTATCAAATAACAAAACAATGAAACAACTATTATTTATTTTAGCTTTATTTATTCAGTGCAGCATATTTGCTCAAACTACTATTTCTGGAAATGTAGTAGATGAAAAGGGTGTTCCAATTGAAGGAGCAAATGTATACTTAGATGGTACGTATGATGGTACTTCTACTGATGCTGAAGGAAACTTTTCTTTTAGAACTTCTGAAAAAGGCACTCAAGTTTTAACCATCTCTTTTATTTCTTTTGAAACCTTTATTAAAACTGCAGATGTTACACAACTAAAAAATGTAAAAGTTAAATTAAGAGAAGACGTTAATACTTTAGATGCTGTTAACATTAATGCGGGAACTTTTGAAGCTGGTGATAACGCTAAGGTTACTGCTTTAAAACCTTTGGATATTGTAACCACAGCTAGTGCTTTGGGGGATTTTGTAGGTGCTTTACAAACACTTCCTGGTACTTCTGCAAATGAAGAAGATGGGCGTTTATTTGTGCGTGGAGGTGATGCAAATGAAGCTCAAATTTTTGTTGATGGTATCCGTGTGTTTACTCCATATGCTCCTTCAGCAAGAAACATTCCTACTCGTGGTCGTTTTTCTCCTTTCTTATTTAAAGGTATTAACTTTTCTACTGGTGGTTACTCTGCTGAATATGGTCAAGCTTTGTCGAGTGTACTATTATTAAATACGAATGATGAGGCTTTAGAAGAAAAAACTGATTTGTCTTTTATGACTGTAGGTTTGGGTGTTGGAAATACTCAGATTTTCGGAAAGAACTCTTTAAGTGTTAATGCTTCTTATATTAATCTAGCTCCATATCAAAACTTATTTCCTGACAGAAATAAATGGAACAGACCTGTTCAAGCTTTAAGTGGAGAAGCTGTGTATAGGTTTAAGTTTGAAGATGAGTCGATATTAAAATTATATGGTGCTTTTAGTTATACTGATTTTGATATGATTCAGGATGATATTAACTATGTTGATGGTTTTCGTTTTGGTTTAAGAAATAGAAATCTATACTTTAACTCTTCGTATAAAAACAGTTTTGGGAATGGATGGAAAATTAGAACTGGTTTCAGTTTTACTAATGATTATTCTGATATCAATGTTTTAGATGATAAAGTTATTGATGAAGAAAATTCTGCTCATATGAAAGTTGCTTTGCAAAAACGTTTTTCTAACAGATTTAAATTAAACTTTGGTGCTGAGTATTTTATTACAGACTTTGCTGAAGATTTTAGAGGAGCTAGTAGCGGAAACTTTAACTATGGTTTTGATAATAATATTGTTGCTACTTATGCTGAAGCTGATATTTTCTTTTCTAAAAAGTTAGGTTCTAAGATTGGGGTTCGTGGTGAGTATTCTGAGTTATTTAATGAGTTTACAGTTTCTCCAAGAGTATCGTTAGCCTATAAATCTGGTGAAAGTTCTCAGTTCTCTTTAGCATATGGTCGTTTCTATCAGAATCCTAAGAATGATTATTTAAAGTTTAATACCAATTTTAAAGCTGAAAACACGTCTCATTTTATTGCGAACTTTCAATATGTGAAAAACAAACAGATTTTTAGAATTGATGGTTATTACAAAAAGTATAATGATTTAGTGAAGTACGATACGAATTTTGCCTTGCCTACATCTAATTATTCTAACTTGGGTGAAGGTTATGCTAAGGGGATTGATGTGTTTTGGAGAGATAATAAAAATATTAAGAATACCGACTATTGGGTTTCGTACTCATTTTTAGATACTGAAAGAGATTATAAGAATTATCCTACCAAGGCAACTCCTAATTTCGCTTCTTCGCATAATGTTTCTGTGGTTGCTAAACATTGGATTGCCGATTGGAAAAGTCAAGTTGGATTTAGTTACAACTTTGCTTCTGGTAGAACTTATACGAACCCTAATGAACCTGGTTTCTTAAATAATAAAACAAAGAACTATAATTCGGTAAGTGTAAACTGGGCATATTTATTGAGTCAACAAAAAATTCTGTATTTTTCTGTAAACAATGTTTTAGGTACTCAAAATGTTTTTGGATATAATTATAAAAATACGCCTAATGTTAATGGAACTTTTGATAGACAAGCTATTACTCCAAATGCTGATACCTTTTTCTTTGTTGGATTTTTCTGGACAATAAGTGATAATAAAAAAGATAATCAATTAAATAATTTATAAGTTTTACAGTTCAGTATTAAAAAAGTACAATTCAGACAAAGTCTTTTTTATTGCCTCTATATAATCATCAAATTTGAAGAGTCAATTAATTAAAACTCTAAAAATGAAAAAAGTAAAAATAAGTATCATCATATTTCTTACAGCTGTTTGTCAGTTTGCCAATGCTCAGTTTGAAGATAAATTTTATTTTCCTAAAAAAGATTGGATAGAAGTTTCAGTACCATATTCAGAAGAATTTATTCCTGTAAATACTGATACAATTCATACAGCTTTCTTTAAATCAACAGCAAAGCCTAAGGCAACTATTATGTTTTTTCATGGGGCAGGAGGTAATATTTCAACTTATATGTATATGATTGAACCTTTACTTGAAAACGGATACCAAGTGTATGCTGTAGATTTTAGAGGTTATGGAAAATCGACTGGAAAATCAACTCATATAAACATTAAAGAAGATGTAAGGGTAGTATATTCAAAAATGAAAATGCAAGAGAAGATAAGTGGGACAAAATTGATAGTGATGGGAGCTTCTCTAGGATGTCAAATTGCTACTTACATAGCCAATGATAAACAAGATGAGGTTGCTGCATTAATTTTGGATGGAGGTTTTGCATCATTTGCCGATGTAGCTAAGTTATATGCTCCAAAAGAAGCACATTCTTATATTGATATGGCTTTAGGTAAAATGTACCCTTCTAAAGAAGTGATTAAAGAAATTGAAAATATGCCAAAGCTAATTATACATGGGGAAAATGATAAGTCTATTCCTATGAGTCAGTCAGAAATTGTATTTAAAAACGCTAAAGAACCAAAAGCGTTTTTTATTTCAGAAAATGATCATTTAGATGCGTTAAAATTAGAAACAAAAAAAGTAATTAAGGAAATAGATAAACTAATAACAGTTCAGTAATATAATTTAACAACTCAGAATAATTTATTGTTTCATATTAAAGAAGTTATTGATATTTGAAAACACAATTAAAAACCAACACTATGCAAAGAATCATTTTACTAACCGTGCTAATTTTTGGAGGAATGTTAAGTACTCTAGCACAAAATAATCACACGATAACTATTGATTTCACAGGAATGAAATCTGATAAAGGAAGCTTATTTGTAGCCTTATACAATTCTAAAGATTCTTTTTTAAAGAATGGTTATAAAGGGGAAATTGTTAAGATTAACGAAAAGAAAGCCACTGTACAATTTAAAGATGTTCCTTCTGGTACTTACGCTGTTTCTTCTTTTCACGATGAAAATGATAATAAAAAAATGGACACCAACTTTTTTGGTATTCCAAAAGAACCTATAGGGATTTCTAACGATGCCAAAGGGTTTATGGGCCCTCCAAAATACAAGGATGCAAAATTTGAAGTAAACAAAGACACAACACTATCAATTAACGTAAAATAATTAAACATGAAAAAAGTAATCACAATAATCATATTGGTTTTCGCTACTAATATGTTCGCACAAAGTCAATATGAAAAAGGAATGGCCAAAGCTTTTGATCTTTGGGAAAATAAAAAGAACGCTGAAGCTTCTCAATTATTTGAAAGAATTGCAAAAGCTGAAAAAGACAATTGGTTGCCTCCATACTATGCAGCTACCATTGAAATTTTAGGAAGTTTTCAAATAAAAGAAGAAGCTAAGTTAATAGCTAAGCTTACGAAAGCTCAAGAGTTTTTAGATATGGCGAAAGCTGTTTCTCCAAACAATCCTGAGATTTTAATTACTCAAGCCTTTTTAAATGTTGGATACATGGCTTTTGATGGAAAAAAATATGGAATGACTAAGTCTATGGCAAATGCTAGTTTATATGCTAAGGCTTTTGAATTAGCACCTAATAATCCAAGAGTTGTTTTAAGTAAGGCAGAATCTGATATGGGAGCGGCTCGTTTCTTTGGACAGTCTACAGAACCATTTTGTAAAGATGTTAAAAGAGCTATTGAACTTGCTAAGAAAGAAAAAATTAGTCAGAAATTTTACCCAAGGTTTATGATGAAAAGGGCTGAGGGTGTGTTGAAACAATGTGAGAAAAAATAACATAAAGTTCATAATCAAATAGCTATTTTTACAATCCACAACACAAACTAAAATTAATGGCTTTAAAAGCAGTATTATTTGATATGGACGGTGTTATTGTAGACACTGAGCCTTTACACAAACAAGCATATTTTTTAATGTTCGAAAAAGTAGGGATTGATGTTTCTCAGGAATTATACAATTCTTATACCGGACAATCTACTATTGAAATATGTAAGGATTTAGTTAATAAATTTAACTTATCGTTAGCAGCTACCGAATTGGTGGCTTATAAAAGAGCCTTTTTTAAAGAGCTCTTTTTTTCTGATGATAACGATTTACAATTATTAGATGGCGTTTTCGATTTAATTAAAGATTATTACGATAACAATGTTACTTTGGTTTTAGCTTCTTCGGCTTCTATGGTTACTATCAATAATGTTTTTGATAAATTTGGATTGAACCCATACTTTAAAGGTAAAATTAGTGGTGCCGATTTAAAGGCTTCGAAGCCGCATCCTGAAATTTTTATAAAAGCTGCTGAAATTGCTGGTTTTGCTAAGGAGGAGTGTATAGTTATAGAAGATTCTACCAATGGTATTAGAGCTGCTTACGATGGAGGAATTTTCTGTGTTGCTTATAAAAGCACTCATTCTAAAGGACAAGATTATAGTTTAGCTCAGAAAATAGTTACTAGTTTTTCTGAAATCAAATATGATTTGAGTAAAGAACTTGTTTAGTTTGCTTCTTTTATAATGTATTCTATCATTTTATGAAATGATGTAGAATCGCTAATCCATTGTGAATAGTCTTTATAGTTTAATTCTTTTAGGCTTTTCTCTGGATGTAACTTATGATATATTGTCAAAGCTGCTAGGAAACTTCCAGCTTTTGACGGATGAAAATTGTCAAGGCTATATAGTTTTGACAATTTTTTATTTGTATTGTAGGCTTTCCATACTTTTCCTACTGGAAATAGTAAGGCGTTATTTTTCTTTGCTGCAGTTTCATGGTTTTGGATTACTTTATCAAATGTATAGTAATATTGTACCGATGGCCATACCATAAAATATCCTAACTGTGCTTGGTGTTTACTTACTAAGGTTTTCATTTTTGCTCCATCTTCTTCTAACATTCTTTTACCTGCTGCTTGCGATGATGGTCCTTGTTGTATTAGTATATAATCGTATTGTTTCTTGTTAAGTTGTTTTTGCACGTTTCCATCGTGTAAATGATCTATAATTGCATAGTTTGGTAAACATATACTTGTGGTACTTATAGTTGTTCCATTTTGTTTACCTATGTATTCTAATATTTGCGGCATGTTATTAGAATAAGTTAAACTATTACCAACAAACATTATTCTTTGTGCGTTTACTGATACTTGTATTAATATAATGATGAGTAGGATTATTCTTTTCAAGACTAACTTTTTTCTAAATTGAACTTGTAACAAAGATAACTGAAAAGAGGTGAATGTGTTTTTCTCCTCTTTTCTGCTTTCTTTTAATCGAATTTATTATTTCCAAGTTACTATGTTTTCTAGTGTTCTTCTTGACTTTTCTCTTGGTTCATCTTTTCTATATCCAAATGCTACCATGTATGAAAGTCCATATTTTTCTGTATCTATTCCAAACTTTTCTTTTAATACTTCTTCTGTTTTTTCTTGATGGAATCCTTCTATGGGGCAGCTATCTATTCCTATTAATGCTGCTGAGGTCATCATGTTTGCTAGTGGAATATAGGTTTGTTTTGATGCCCAATCGAATAAATGTCTGTCAGTATCTAAGTTAAAGTCTCTTTCTTGGAACTCTCTGTAAAGCTTTGTGTAGGTTTCCATTACATCTTCTGGAAACTGTTTTACATCTTTCATCATATGTGTTATGTATTCGCTGTTCCATTTGGTCATTGGCGATTTCATGGTTAATCCTAATACATAATGACTTGCTGTATCTAATTTTAAAGGTGCTCCCCAAGCTACTGGTTTTAGTAATTCTCTTAATTCTTTGTCTTGCACTACTACAAAATGCCATGGTTCAAACCCAAATGAGCTTGGTGATAGCTGTGCTGTTTTTAAGATGAAATTAAAATCTTCTTCTGTTATTTTTTTTGTGCTATCGAATTCTTTACATGCATGTCTGTTATTAAACGCATTGATAATGTTTTCTTTAGTGATATTCATTTGTGTATTTTTTATACTATAATTATTATAGTAGCAAAATTAAGTATAGTTGTTTATCTTTGCAATAACGGTCAAAAAGGATAGTTTAAATTTTTTGTTTATGCATACGTTTAATGGTACTAAATACCCATGCTGTACTAGCTTAACCATGGGATTGATAGGAGGGAAGTGGAAAACGGTAATTTTATATTACTTAAAAGATAAAACCCTACGTTATAATGAGCTTCGTAAAGAAATGCCTACGGTTACCGAGCGTACTTTGAGTTTGCAATTAAAGAAATTGGAAGAGGATGGTATTATTAAAAGAAAAGTATATGTTTCTAAGCCTCCTTTAAAAGTTGAGTATTCTTTGACTGATTTTGGTAAAACCTTGATTCCTGTAATTGAAGCCATTGCCGATTGGGGTGACTATGTGGTGAATTCTTACCAAAAGTAAATTCTTTCCCTAAAAGATGATGAAATAAAAAAACGAACCGAAGTTCGTTTGTGTGATTCATTATAATATTTGACAATAACCTAACCAACAGCTAAATCCTTCATAGGCAAATATTGGATGGTTAGCCCATCTTCTTTTGCAATCTAAAGCAGTGTTACAAGTTCCCCATCTTCCTCCATGGACTTGTTTTTGTTCTTTTTTACTTAATTCTGTTCCTAAGTTAGAAATGTTTTTTAACATGATGTAGTTTTTTAAGTTTCTCAAAACTAGTGCTTTTGGTTTTTGAATCATGATAAAAAACCTTACTTATAGTAAGGTAAATCCTTACTTTTTAAAGTTTTATATGTTTTGGAGAATTATATTATTGATGTGTGGGAGAAGTCTATTATCAGTTATATAGTATGCATAGATGTCTTATCTGAATATTCTTCTTTCCAGTAATGTAAATCATTTAAAGGACTTTGCTTTTTATTACAAATGAAATGTTAATTACTTGAAAATACCTAATCATAGGGAGTGTATAAAATCTAGTAAATAAGATATTTAACAAAGTTTAACTAACAACTATAAAATGAATAAAAAACTAAAAAAAATCGGTATTGTTTTATTGTTAGCATTAGTTTCAATAAGCTGTGTTAATTTAAAACATGTAAATGAATTTTCATCTTCTTCGGCAAAAAGTCTTAAGTCTATAGAGAAACTAGATTATAGTTTTGAAAAAGGATGTCTGATTAATTGTAGAGATGAAAAAATTAATAACTTAAAAGTTAATGGAAAAAAATGTGATTGTGAAAATGAGAAAGCTGCTGATAGTATAACGTTAAAAATTTATAATTCTCTCTATGGGTATTTTAATGGTTTAGCAAAACTTTCTAATGACGAAATAACAGCATATAAAACAGAGGAATTAGAAACAGCTTTAATTGAAGGAGATTTTGGTCCAATGACTATTGAAGAAAAACATGTAAAATCTTATTCTAAAATATCAAAAGTTTTAATTGAAGCATTTACTAATAATTATAGAAGAAAAAAGATTAGAGAATATATAAAACAAGCGAATAGCTCAATAAAAGAATTGATTTCTTTGTTAGAATTAAATATATCAATTAATCTGAAAGGTACACTAAATAATAAAAAGCAAAATATTTTACGTGAGACACAAGAATTATTAAATGACAATTCTCTTTCAACAAATGAGAAAAGAAAAATAACGAGAGACTATTATTTAGAAATTTCAAATATAGAAAATCAACAAAAAAAACTTGATACTTATGGTAAAGCTTTAATGAAAATATCTGAGGGGCATGATAAACTTCATAAAAGTGTAGGTACTTTGAAAGCAAAAGAATTAAAACTACTTCTTTTTCAATATGCAAGTGAAATAAAAATGATAATTAATGAATTAAAAAAATAAAAAAGAATGTCAAAATTAACATCAAAACAAGTAAGTGCCTTAGCTCATGATTTTTTATCATTTACTCAATCGATAGGGAATTATATTATAGAGAATACCGAAAGCTTAAGTAAGAGTCAGCAAAAGAAACTTTGGGAATTACATAAAAGAACTAATGCTATTTCGTATGATTTGTATATAAAATCTGCAAAAATAGTAATGGAAGATGCAAGTGAATCTTTAGAAGAAATAAGACAAATAACAAGAAAAATAGAAGAATCATATGAGTCATTAGAAAATGTTCAAAAAGTAATAAATATAGCAACAGGAGTTGTTGTTTTAGGGGCATCAATTTTTAGTTTAAGTCCGCAAGCAATTATAGATTCTATAGCAAATTTAAAAGAAGCGATAGAAGAATAAAATAGGTTAATAATGCTTGTGAAATCTAACGAAAAGAAAGTGATTGTAAATTTTCTTTTTGTTAGATTTTTAATTTAAAGAAAAACGATTTTATTTAGAGGTACTTATAAAACTCTTTACTTCTTAAAAGATAAGAATACCACTATTCTTTTTATATTTACCAAAAAAGCTATGAAATATCTAAACTCTTACTAATCCTGATAATAATTTTTACAGCACAAGTAATGTGTTTTTATATTTATGTTAGTTAAAATTCACTTTAAATTATTAATTAAATGAGTATTGTAAAGTTGACAAAGTATATTGTAATAATGATTATAGCTGCTTTTTTAACCTTCTTTTTTCATGAGATGAGTCACTGGATATCTTATGAATTACTTGGTTATAAAGCTGGTTTTACTCTTAATGGAGCTTCTCTTAAAGATTCATCTATTAAATTAACTAAAATGAATCGAATAATTACTAGTGGGGCAGGGCCCTTATTTACCATTGTTCAGGGAGTTGTATTTTATTATATCTTAAAAAAGTATAAGAATATAATGTTATATCCTTTCCTCTTTTTACCATTTGTGATGAGGCTTGGTGCTACTTGGGCTAATCAATTTCAACCAAACGATGAAGGAAGAATTAGTCTTGATTTAGGACTTAATTTATATGCTATTTCTATTATTGTTGTAGGTTTTCTTTTCTTTTTAGTAGTAAGAATTTCTAAGAAAAATAAGTTTTCCATAGTAGTAAATATTATTACATTTTTGGTGTCAATAATATTACTATTTGCTATAGCTTTTTTAGATTCTAAATATAAGTTTAGATTTATTTAGAAAGTTAAAATCTACAAGCTATCGTTTGCATAGATGTTTCATTTGAATATTCTTCTTTCCAATAGTGTGGGGCATTTACATGCCTATATTTTAAACCGTTTATGGTATATTTTTTTATAAAAGGTTTTTTCATAATGATTAAAACTGAATTCTGTTTTGGCCAGCCTTTACTAATTTCTGCAACTTCATTACCAGTTTTAATTTCTGCTTTTAATAGTGTTACTATGGAAGGACTTATTTCATATTTTAAGATAGTTTCCATAGAAGGGGTTTGATTTGTTTCAAAGTCTCTATTTTTCATAATAGTTTTTTGGTAAGCTATTTAATTGGTTAAAGTTAATTCTATTGCTAATAAATTGTATTTATTATTATACCTTTTACTTGAAGATTTATTTTTCCATACTTTTTTCCATTGCCCTCGTGAAAATCGCCAACTGTTTTCTGCTGTTTCTGAAGGCACTGTTCCTATATTTGGTGAATAGGAAATTGCTATGTGTTTTTTATTTGAACCTTTACGTTTATATTTATATTCATATTTATTTGTATCTATAATTAGCCATTCAATGGCAACAAAGAATCCTTTTTCTGGAAATTGAATGTTTAAATCAGAAATATCTACTTCGGTAATTCTTTTTCCTTTTTTTGCTACACCTATAATATTGCTATCATGTATATATCCTTCTGGTTCTCCCTTTTCATTGACTCCGTAAAGTCTAATGTTAAATTTAGCATTTTTTACTTCGCTATTGGTTAGTATTCTAATTTTATCTAAAAATGCTGTATCGTTATAGTTTTCTTTATAAGGGAAATATCGTGCTGAAACCCAAGGTGTTTTGCCACATGAGAAATAAAAATTAATTTTTGATTTTCTAAATTTCCCTATGATTTGTTTCTTGTTTTTCTTTTTGGTAGTAATAGCAATTTCATCTAATTGTATTAGTTGAGGTATAAGTGTTATACTTTTTTTAATCGTATTTGAATGGATTTTTTTTGTTTCATATCCTATAGCTGATATGACAATTGTTTTTGGTGAATTGATGTTTAGCTCAAATTCCCCTTTTTCATTAGATGATGTTCCTATGTTTTCGTTTTCTATCCAGATATTTACAAAGGGAATTCCTTCTTTGGTTTCACTATCTATTATAGTTGATTTTAATTGACTAAAGCTTATACTAGAAATAAATAAGAGTATGGTGCTTGTTAGTTTTTTCATAGTGTGATTTTTTGTGTGAGAAAGTTAAAAAGAATTTATGTTAATGATATTTTAGTAGAAGTTAAACTCTGTTAAAGTTACTAGTATCAAATATTTATTAGATGTTTGTCTCTCTTGTTGCTTTTAGAGAGTTTCATTTATTATTCTATAACTAACTATTTATTTGAAATGAAACTAGGTGTTTTTATGTGTGGCAATTTTCTAAAGCAGATTGCTAGAATTCTACTTTAGGACGGTAGTTTTCTAAATTGGATTGCTAGTTTTGTTAAAAAGGTTGTTAAAATACTCGAACCGATTGTTAAAATATATAATGTGATTAGCAGTTTTCTACTTTAGGACGCTAGTTTTATAAATTAGGGTGGTAGAATATATAATGTGATTGGCAGTTTTATACTTTAGGATGCTAGTTTTATAAAAAGATTGTTAAATATATAATTAGGATTAGTAGTTTTATGAACTAAAAATACAAAGGGAAATTTTTAATTGATTAGATGGAAAATATTGTTGTACATGGAAGAGACACTTCTTTAAACTTAATTTTTGTAGACGCATTTCATCCATCAGAATTAAATATTAAAGCTGATCATTGGTATTATAGATATAAGCTTGCTTTATTAGATAGTTCTTATGAATTTGATGGTTGGTTTACTGGAAAATTTTGGCATCTAGAAAAAGAAGAAATAATTGTTTTTGAAGAGTATATAAATGAAAACTTTAATGCTGAAATTATTAAAGAGGATAAAGATGTTGAGTTAAGACTATTTCTAGTTGATTTAAAAAGAAATGCTGTGGCAAAATTTTCTCGATTAAGTGAAGGAAGATTTGAAGTAATAGAATTGACAGAAAATAAATTAATAATTTATCTTAAGAAGAAGTATGATAGAATTGGGGAGTTTGAAGTTAGTCTAGACTCTTTAAAGTTTGTAGAAATAAATAATTAAATAACAATATCCTTTTTATATTTACCATACTAAAACCTTAAGTTTATAATATTACTTCCTATTATATCTGAGTTAATTAATTGCAACGCATGAAAAAAATAGTATCAATTGTATTGATTGTATTGATTGCTTTCTATATTTATAAATTAGAAGAATCAAATACAGAGCTTTTAAAGATGAATAGAGATTTAACTTTTGAAAAACTTCAAAATGTTATTGATTCATCTCATAAATTTATTTATAAGAATGGAAATCAGAAGATTGAAATGAAAATAAAAAATGGAAAAGATTTTTTGATTTATGATACTCCTACAAAAGTAGAGTTTATAACTACAAATGTAGCTCCTAGAGATGTTATGATTTATGGAACAGGAATAAGAATAATTAAAATTGATGATAATACGTTTGAAACGGAAGTAAATGTTCCTAAAAAATATGTAGAATCTGATGTTTTAAATGTAACAATTACCATAGATAAAAATAATAAGTTTCAGTTTAAGGTTCCTGTAAAAAATTAATTATAATCCTTTTATTATTTTTACATTTAAGACTTCAAGGTATTAAAGAATGAATGTTCATAGTAACACTGATAATGAAATAAAACTGATAAAAGAATTGTTTTCTTCTTATCCTTTACAATCATTTTCTAAAAATGAAATTATTATTGAGACTTACTCAATATATAAGTCTGTTTTACTAATAGAAAAAGGTGCTATTCGGACTTTTTATTACGATTCTAAGGGTGATGATATAGCGCATTGGTTTTCATTTGAAAACGATATTGTAACAGTTCTTTCTAGTGCGTTAAATCAATCTGTAAGTCCATATGGTTTACAAGCTTTAGAAGATGCTACTAGTGTTAGAGTAATTCAGTTTGATGATTTTATTAAACTTAAAGAAGCTTCTAGTGAAGTAACAGTAATTATAGAAAAATTGATTATTTCTACCCTTATTAAAGTCGCAAATCGTTTGGTGGATATTCAAACTAAAACTGCTAAAGAACGGTATGAGAATCTCCTAAATGAACACCCAGCTATTTTTCAGCGTGTTAATTTGAATCACATTGCTACTTATCTTGGAATGAAAAGACAAAGCCTTAGCCGAATTAGAGCAGCTAAATAATTTTTTTCATTATATGTGATTGTCACATAGGTTAACTTTTTCAAAAAGAGTTTGCTCTAGTTTTGCACTATTCAAACAGTTTAATAATGGCATTCGATATTTTGAAAAATAAAAAGATGGAAGAAATTAAAGGATTACATTTATTTCATCATCCTGCTTCAAATAATGCTTTAAGAGTAAGACTTTTATTAGAAGAAAAACAGATTCCTTGGCAAAGTCATATTGTTCACTTAAATAAATTTGAACAATTTTCTCCTGAGTTTTTAAGGTTAAATCCTCAAGGAAGTGTGCCTACTTTATTACATAATGGAACTCCCATTAATGGGAGTGAAAATATATTGAAATATTTAGAAGCCGTATTTTCTAAAAATAGTTTTACTCCTTTTCCTACTAAAGAAACTGAAATGTGGGAATGGGTACAAGCATCAACACGAACTCATATTAGTTCTATTGTATATTATTTATATGCTCAAGGGTTTGGAAGACCTGCTAGAAAAGATAAACTTCATTTTTATAAAGAGTGTAATTATGAAAAGTATCGATTTTTAGTTGATAAAGGATATCATATGAGTCTTGAAGAAAAAGAAGAAGCTTTAATTATAAATGAATTACAGATGCAACGACTTGAAGACTCTTTAGAAGGACAAGATTATATTTTAGGAGATAAAATATCTGTAGCAGATATTGCTTGGGCACCCAATGTAATGTTTTTGCAATATCTAAACTTTGATTTTTCTAAATACCCTAAGGTTGTTAATTGGGTAGAAAAGATTAGACGGAGACCTTCATATAATACTAAAAGTGATATGCCTAAATATATGACACCAATAGTAAAGTTTTACTTTAAGATGTTATTAATGAAAAAATCATATTTAAAATAATTACGTATGAAAAGAATATATAAAGTTTTGTCGAAAAACAATCCAAAACAAACTTTAGGAATTGGTTTGTTAGAAGATGAAACTACAACTAATTATTTACTTAAAAAGAATGGGGAAATTCAACAGTATCTAAAGTCTGAAGTAGAACTTGAAGATATTTATGAAAAGGGGAGTGGTGAATATGAACTGGATATAGTAAATGAACAAAACCAACCTATAAAATTGAAATTATCAAAACATTGTTTTGGTGGTTGTGGTTAAATTAACAAATGGAAAAAATAATTTTACATAGAAACTATGGCTCTCCTTATTGCCAGAAAATAATAGCCATGCTTGGTTATTGTAAATTAGATTGGTTTTCTGAACTTACTAGTAAAGGTATGCCAAGACCTACTCAAGAGATATTGGCGGGAAATTATTCAAGAAGAGTTCCTATTTTGCAAATTGGCTCTGATATTTATTGTGATACTAAAGAGATTTGTCATCAAATAGCTGAAATTTCTGGAAATAAAGTATTGAGTTATTATCATTTAACAGAAGAGCAACAAGTGTTTTCTGATCAATTAGAGTTTGAGTTTGGAAAAGCTGTTATGGGTTTGCTAAATCCTATTGAAATAATTACTAGTTACTTTAAGCACATTCCTATAAAGGACGCTTACGAGTTTATTGTAGATAGACTTCAAGTTAAAAAAAGAACTAAGGGTAAAAATCCATTAGAAGAGAAATCGAAAGATGAGTGGAAAAGTATTTTAATTTATTACTTGAAAATGATTGATGGGATTCTTGAAAATCATCAGTTCTTATCTGAAAACTCAGTTCCTAGTTATGTTGACCTTACTGCATATACTCATGTTTGGTATTCCTATAGATTGAATCACCTAAAGTATGCTAAAGGTCTACCTAATATTAAAAAGTGGTTAAAAAGAATGGACAGTTTTGATATTGGTAACTATAAGGAGTTAGCTAAAAATGAAGTTATTAATATTGCTTTAGCTTCTGAACCTAAATTAATAGACTCTTCCTTTTTAAACGCTACTAAATTAAATGAAGAAACTTCTGTTGTAGTTAATGATGAATTAGCTTTTATAATGAATCCTGTTAATGGAGTTTTAGTTGGTAAAGATTCTAAAAAAACAATTCTTGAAAGAAGACATTCAAAAATTGGTAAAGTTCACATTCATGTTCCTTTGAATTGCCACGGTGCTTGTGGATAAGAAATTATTATTAAATAATATTCATATTTTTAAATCTTGTTATATTTATATATCGACATTAGAAAGATAAATGAGTTTTTATAAAAAAGAGATATTACGAATTAAAGCTGATTGTTATGCGAATCAATGGCAAATTGATACTGTTATTGGTTTGAGGAATTATATAAATAACAACTTTAAAGAAAATTTAAATCTTGATCTCTTTTCTCGTATTCGATTTGTTTCTAAATATCACCTTTTGCGTTTGTTTAAAAGATACTATGGACAAACTCCTAATCAATATTTGATTGATAGGAGGATTGAAATGTCTAAAGAATACATAAACAACGGTTTGTCGGTGTCTGATACTTGTTTTGAAGTTGGATTTGAAAGTCTAAGTTCTTTTAGTAATTTATTTAAAAGAAAAACGGGGTTTTCTCCTAGTGCCTATCGAAAGCGCAATTTTCGATAAATTTCTTTGGCTTATAATTCGAAACTTTGCAGTATCAAATCATTTTAAAATTATAGAAGATGAAAATTAGAATTGTAAGTGTGCCTGTTCATGACCAAGAGAAAGCTCTTGTGTTTTATACTGAAAAACTAAATTTTGTTAAGAAAATTGATGTTCCAGTTGGTGGTGGTAATCGATGGTTAACATTAGTTTCTGGTGAGGAGCAAGATGGTCCTGAGTTGTTATTGGAGCCTGCTCCTAAAGATTTTGAACCTGCTAAAGTTTATCAGAAAGCTCTTTTTGATGCTGGTATTCCTTATACGCAGTTTAATGTTGAGGATGTTGAAAAAGAATACAAGAGATTGGTTGATCTTGGTGTGGTTTTTAGTGTAAAGCCTACTGAAATGGGAACTGCGAAACTAGCTGTTTTTAATGATACCTGTGGTAATCATATTCAGATTGTTGAAATCTTATAAGTTGTATTATTAGGTATGAGAAAACTTATTGTATTTGTAATTCTTGGAGTTATTACTGTTTGCTGTAAAAACTTCAAGGCAGAAGGAAACTTAAACAAAGAATTAAATCATTTAAAACAAGAAAGGGATAGTATGTTAGCTTTATTAAATCAAAACAAATCGAATGCTGAAAATGGAATTGCAAGTTTTTTGACTTTTCAAGATGGTAATGCAGAAGAAGCTATGAATTTTTATGTAGACTTATTTGAAAACTCAAAAATTGTTGATATTCAACATAATCAAAAAAATGAACCTGGTGCAGGTAAGGTAAAAGTAGGTCGATTTATATTGAACGGAAGCCTTTTCATGTGTAGTGATAGTTATATTAAACACGATTGGACTTTTACTCCGGGTGTTTCGTTATTTGTAGATCTTAAGTCTGAAGAAAGTATTGCTAGTACTTTTGAAAAACTCTCTGAAGGTGGCAAGGTTATGATGCCTTTAGATAACTATGGATTTAGTAAAAAGTTTGCTTTTGTTGAAGATCGCTTTGGTGTTTCTTGGCAATTGAACCTAGCTGAATAAGTTTGTTTTATTTTTATAAAAGTATCGACATCCTATATCTGCCAAAAATAAAAGGTAACGTAGGGTGTTTTTTGTTTATAAGAGAATAATTATATGTTTATTTTTACGGTCAACGTTTTACGTTGTTATATGTAAATAATTTATATAAAGATAAAATTGAATGAAAAAGAATATTGCATTAATCTTGATTCTGGCTATGATTTCCAGTTGTAAATCTCAAGAAGATTTAAAGAATTTTTATTATCCATTTTCTAGTCAACATGAAACTAAGGTATATAAATATGTTGATAAAAATGATTCTACAAAAATTGAGTATTGGAAAGTAACGTCCATTCCTGAAACTAAGGAATTAAAAACAGTTTCTTATGATTCTAATTTCAATATCTATAATAAATTTAATGAAGTTATAACTGAAAAAGGAGCAGAGTTGACTTCTTATATCGATTTTGAAATGGATAGAGATGGGAATAGAAAAGAAATTAAAGCTAAAATAATTGATAAAGATGTTTATAAATGGAATGGAGAGAAAGTGTATACTTATTCAGTTAAGTATGTAAATAAATATGGTCGTTTTGAATTTGAAAAGAAAAGAGCAGAAATAGGAATTGAGACTATTACTGTAAGAGGAAAAGAATATAAAGCTGTTAAATTTAGAGATGATTATATAATTAAAGCACTTGATCATAAGGTTGAGCAAATATTTTATCAATATGCATACTATGTGAAAAATATTGGAATGATAAAGTATAAAAGAAAAATACCTATTCAACACGAAGTAATTGAATTAGAATTGGTAGAGATTATGACTGAAAAGGAGTTTGAAAAGTTAAAAGCTTAATATAGATTTTAAACAGCATGGGAATATTTAATTTTTTAAAGTCTAAAAAGAAAGAAGAACCAATAGATATAAATTCCTATTTACTTCTTAAACTGAAAGAAAGAATTGAAGTGGGAGGACATACTGTAGTGTTTTCAACTGAATATGCAGGCTTAATTGTCAACTCGGAAATAGAGATTGCTACGGCTGTTATACCTGGCGATTTCCATTCTTCAATTTTACCTTTGTTAACTGTTACTATTCATAAGGATTATTTTCCTGAAGGGATTCAATCTAGTTTAATGGGGGCTGGTATTACTGCTGAAGAAAAAGTAGAATCTGCTATAGATAATTATATTAGTACAACTTATTCAACGATTATTGATAGTTTTAATGATACGCATTCTGAGGAGTTTGATTTTACATCAATTCTTAATCATCGAGAAGTTTTATGGCACCCCAAAATGAGTAACGAATTTTTTCAAGGGAATTGGAATGAAACTGAAGACCAAACAAGTTTATATTCTATTATAGAAAATGAGGTTAAGAATAATCTTTTGGATAATAAGTTTAATTGGTTGAAATTGTATATATCAAGACAACCTAATGGAGAAATCTCAGGAGAATGTCTTTTAAATAATGATGTTTGGGAAAAAGGTTATTATTTGCTTGAAGCTTATGCAAAGACTTGGAAAAATGATTGTGAGTTCTTAGGTCAGAAGCAATTTATAATGTTTAGAAGATGTGATTTATATGATAAAAATATTTAAATGGAAAGAGTTAAAAAATTAGCAGAAGACACAAGACAACAGTTAAAACTTAAATATGATTCTAAATCAATTAAATTTTTAGAAGGTTTTATTGAAAGAGTAAAAAAGAATTTTGGAAAAGAAGAAAGAGAAGGACTAATCACATCATGTGGAGCTTTTCTTGGAGAAACTATAATTAAAAATTATGGAGGAGAATGGGGAAAGGATTCTAACGGAGTAACATGTGTAAAGTTTGATAATAAAAATGTAGCTTATCCTTTTGCTAAAGTTGAAAAACAATTTGAAAACGGATTAGAAGATTCTGTTTATTCCTTTTTTTCTGTAATTCCATCCGTTTTTGAAATTAAAAAAAAGAAATGGTGGCGATTTAGTTGGTAATAAATCTTTATTTAAAATAATATTTTTAATTCTTTATCTAGCCAAGCTTCGTACCAATCTAGGAATTGAATTCGTTCATTGTTATCAGAATAGGTTTCAGGAAAAATTCCTTGATCGTTACATCTATCATCAACCCATAAATTTCCATGTTCTGCTCCGTTAACGACTAAATTTATAGAAACACCACAACCAAAATTTGAGATTCGTAAAAGTCCGTTTATCCATTTATTTTCAAAATATTCTTCTTCGTTTTCCGCTGTTATTTCGATGAAATTCCAAGGGGTAGTATGTAGAAAAGGTTGGGCAAGGTCGATTAAGTCATCTTTTCTTTTATATTCTAAGTCAGAAAATCTTCCATTTTCTAAAGGTTCAAGTCCATAGTAAGGTCCTGCACCACCATTTCCAATATTTTTTAAGAAGCTTCTATATTCTTTTGGTAGTGTTATTGAATATTCTTTTTCATAAGCAATTAACTCTTGCTCTGTTTTTCTTTTATTGAGTTTGTATTTATGATTTTCAGAACCAAAAACTTTGTAGTTCTTATCTAATTTCTTTAGTAAGCTAAGTTTTTCTTTTATTCTTTCAATTTTTTCAATCATTTAGAAGTGTACTTGTACTTAGTGAAAGTGTTATTTTAAAATGTATATAAAATATTCTTTGTTATTCAATTAAACTGTTCTGGGTTTACAGAACCTTTAAACGGTTTTGAATATATTATTTTATTATTAGTTTTGATTTTGAGCCTGATTTCTGTTTTGAAAGAGCCTTGATAATGCGCTTTTTTTATAACAAGTATATCATTTTTTCCTAAATGATAGTCTCCATAACTATTACCACAAAAAGAGTAAAGCCACTTTTCTATTGGTTTCCAATTTCCTTGTTTGTTTTTTGCTTCTTGTATTAAAATTATTGCACCATCTTGATGCTCAATTTTAATTGTGTCTTTAGACTTATTTCTTATGAAGATAGGGTATGCTTTAACATATTTTCTAGGTCTATTTTTCCATACATCCAATATTGAATCACTTTTGTGTTTATCGATTTCAGAATCATTTTTATTAAGAAAAACAAGAGAAGGGGGAAAAGAAAATTGTTCTATGTCAATACTCAAATTTTGTGTTATGTCTGGTATGATTTCAATTTCTGTATGTTTGTTATTAGCCTTTTTAAGGCTTCTAAATTCATAGCTAGGGTTTATGTTTTTTTTAGCAATACGGATTGAATCTTCTTTTGTGCCAATAAATATTAATCGGTTATAAGGAAGAGAGGTGTTTTTACTATCAAAATACTTTTTAGCAATAGGTAATGAATCAATAATGATTGGGTTTTTCCATTTTTTTGATATTTGTTTCTTTTTCTTATTACACGATAGTAAAGTAGCTGAAAGTACTATTAATAAAGATGTCTTTATTAAATACTTATTATAAGGATATAATTTCATAGTTATCGAAAGGTACTAGAAATATGGTAAAGTATCAAATAAAGTTATTTGTCAACTAGGTTTAGATTCAGTAACCGTAACGTTATAAAAGTTTTATACTGAAGATGTTTTTAACCTATCCAATGATCTATAACTTTTTTTTGAACCCATTTTTTATCTTTTAATTCATAAAGTTTAATTAGACCACCACCGCAAAGGGGACCACAAATTTGTTCAAAATGGATAATAGCCAAGTTATAAGTTTCGTTAAATATAGGCTTAGAAATAGAGGAGAAGCCTCTTTTACAATTGTTTTTCTCAAGCCAATCTAAATAAGCAAACTCATTAATTTCAAATGATTTATTAAATTCAATATAATCATTGTTTGTAATGATGTTTTTTTGAGGTGCTATTTCTTTGGTTATTTTGAAGTTATTCAATAAGTCAATTTGAAAATTAAGAAAAGTTGTGTCTTTAATTTTTAGATGCTCTTGTAGATATGTTTTGTATTCATTATCAATTAAGTCCAAGCTCCATGTAGATTGTTCCATTAATGAATTTACTGAAAGAAAACTTTTATCTTTTAATGAACTTTCCTTTTGAAGTAATTGAGTTATAAACTCTAGTGACATTTTTTTATCAAAATTTTTGTTTTTTACACTAGTAGAGCATGACAAAAAAAGAGTCGAAAAAAGAAGTAATATGTATTTAGTGTATTTTTTCAAATTATAATAAGAACGTTAAGAATAAGATTTTGTTTTATTTAAATGTTAGTTTGTTTTTTAAATTCAAACTCTTAAAAAAACTTTCTTGTCTTTCATAAGTATAACCGTTTGCAATCATATTCAGTTTATATTGTGTGGTTTCTATTTCGAGTTTCAAATGATTTATTTGATATTCATGTAATCGATAGATTCGAAAATATCGAGCATATGCCATTGGAATCCCTAGTTTTAATAATATCCACATTGGAGAAAATCGAATTGGTTTTATGATTTCTTTTCCACGAATAAGGTTAATTTTTAGCAATTCTTTTTCATGAATTGGTATTGCGTTTAGTTTATTAGAAAAATTTAAATAAACTAATATTCCTTTTTCAAAAGCAGCTATATTACATCTAGAATCAATTTTTATCGAAGAATTTACGGATGTTTTGTTTTCGATTTTTTTAAGAATTAATGAACCAGAACCAATAGGTGTAAGTTTTTTTAGACTTATCTTTTTAGGGCTTCCAATTAATCGATTAAGTTTAGATGGACTTATTTCATTCTCTTCTAGAATCACTATGAAAATATGATTTTGTTATAAGCGAAAAGTACTAGAAATATAGTAAAGTATCAAAATAAAAAAGGCTTAAGAAAACTCTTAAACCTTAACTGTTTTAAAATTCATAATTAACACCTGTTGTTTCTACACTATATTCCCATAGTTTTTTTGCTAAGGTTTCATCAAATACTATTTCTTTTAATTTTATTGGCTTTGGATTTCCTCTAATAAACCATCTAGGGCCAAAATAAGTTTGTCCTTTGGTGTTTTCATCTGTTGCACCCATTAAGGCAGGTAAAGCTCCCATTTTAACCGATTGTGCCATGGTTTTATGAAAGAGTCCTTTTGCTCTTCCTTTTTGTCCTTTGGTTGCTGAAAGTCCTGGATGTGCACCTACCGAAATTGCTGAATAATTATGTGTTTTGAATAATTTATCGAGACTTACCATAAAAAGTAAATTGGCTAATTTACTTACTCCATAACATTTAGTTCTTTCATATGTTCGCTTTTCGTAGTTGATGTCATCAAAATCGAGATTTGCAAAAAGATATGCTCCACTAGACATTGTTACAACTCGTGCATTTGGTGTTTTCTTAATTTGTGGTAATAACAATCCAACCAAGGCAAAATGTCCTAAGTGATTTGTGGCCATATGCATTTCAACACCATCTTTAGTAAGTTGATGTTTTTCTAGACTTACGACTCCTGCATTATTAATCAGTATGTCTAAACGATTGTGTTTTTTAGTAAATTCTTTGGTGAACTCCTTTACCGAATTAATATCGGTTAAATCCAAACGAATAACATCTGCATCAATTTTTTTGTTCAGTGTTTTTTCTATTTGGTTTATTGCTGTAAATCCTTTGTCAATAGTTCTACAAGCTATTATAATTGTTGCGTTTTTTCGTGCTAACTCTAAGCTTATTTGATACCCTAACCCTGTATTACCTCCAGTTATAATCGCTACTTTATTACTAAGGTTTGGTATGTTGTTTTCGTCCCATTTTGCCATAATTTCTTTTTTACGTTCCGTAAATTCAATGCAAAATTGTGACTAATAAGTTTTTCAAATCTGAAATTAATTTCAGAAATTAAAGTTTGTGTTTTAGTTTGCTAAGCCATTGTGGTGTAATTCCGAGGAAATTTGCAATGTATTTTGAGGGTACTTGTTGTACAACTTGTGGCAAGTTTTGATGTAGGTGTTTTAGCATTTCTTCACTAGTCAAACTAATTAACATGGCTCTTAATTCGTTTTTATCTAATAAACTCATGATTCCATAGTTTTGAAAAACTTCTGCTAATTCTGAGCTAGCTCTAAATTCCGTAATTGTTTCTTTTGTAAGCTCTATTAATTCGGTGTTGGTAAAAGTAGCAAGTCGGTATTTAGAAGGTGTATTATAAGTAAATGATTGAGCTACTGTTGCTATAGGATGATAGTTGGGGATGAAAAAATTGATAGCTCTTTCTTCTCCTGTTGTTGGATGTACATGGTACAATACTGCACCTCCTTTTTTAACTAAAAATAACTTTTGTGCTATTTCATTAAATTCTATTAATGTTTTATGGCTTTGTAATTTAATTGGTGTTCCAATTTTTTCAAGCTCTAGAAATAGTGTATTGATTGTATTATTGTCCATGCTTTTGAAAGATAGTGGAATTATTGCGAGGAATAAAATAGTTTTTCCTGCTCTATCATTTGAATTACAATTGAGATCTTTTCAGAGTATTTCTTGTTAATTTCATCAATTCTGAAGAATTCTTTTTCTAGATATTCAATCAATCCTTTTTGATTAACTATGAACTCACTAAATTCTTTGTGATAGATTTTATCTCCAACTTTTAACCCTTTATTCATTAAATCTGTTCCATTTCTGTAAAAGAAATAAATAAAGTTCTTTAAAGTGTTTTCGTTTTTTGCTATTTCCCATTGGTTTAACAAATACTGAGGTGTAAAGAAGAATGAATAACATTCTAAGTCAGAACTACTAATTTCAGAATAGGGTGCATTTACAAAACTGTTCCAGTCGGCTAAAATGAAATTATTAATAGCATCAATTTCATTTTGTTCCCAAGTTTCCCATTCTATGCTCTCTAGTTTAATGGTAATTTCACACAAATCAATTAAACCTTTACCTTTTTTTTGATTATGAACTTCAAGAACTCTTGGTAAAAAATGTTTGTAATGTTCTACACTTCCCCAAGTATAAGTGGCTTTTCCGTGATAATATGAGAAATCATCTTCTTCTAGGTCTCTTAATTTTTTAGAAGCTAGTTTTTTAACATGAACTTCTTTAATACAACCACAATCACAATAATACATATCAGAAGTGGTATATTTTGAAAATACCTTATATAGATTTTCTATGGCTTCTTTTATATCGATCATTTGAATAGGGGAGTATTACTAGAATCTTACTTTCCTAAATTTTTAACTTGTATAATTTGTGCCGCAATACTTACAGCAATTTCTTCAGGTGTTTCACTTTTGATTGAAATACCAATAGGAGCGTGGACAGTATTTAGTTCTTCTTGTGTAAATCCTTCCTGTAATAACACATCCCACATTGTTTTTAGTTTGGCTTTACTTCCTAAAACTCCCATAAACTTATAGTTGTTTTTTAAAAGTTTACTCAATACTAATTTATCATCTGTGTATTTATTCGTCATAATAGCTACGTAGCTAGAATTACCTTTAATAATGTAATCACTAACATTGTTGTAGTCTATTATTAGTTTTTGATGTGCAAATTTGTTGTTTTCTAAAGTGTTGAGGTTTTCTCTGTTGTCAAATATAACAACATGGAAGCCTAGTTTTATAAATAGTTCTGAAACGGCTACTCCTACATGACCTCCTCCTACAATATATAAGGTTTCTTTAAAACCTATGTGTTCTTTAAAATACCAATCGTTATTAGTGTTGATTTGATATTCGAATTGATTCTCAATGGTTTCTTTTGTAAATGTGAAAGAGTTAGGCGTTAATTGCAAACTTCCTTTTTCTCCATTTTGTAAACAAATAAGTAGTTCTTGAATTGTAGTTATGTGCTCATTATGTAAACAGTGAAATGCAACTGTTTGCTCTCCTGAACAAATCATTCCAGATCCATCTTTGATGTTTCCTTTATGTATTTGTTTTTTTATAAAAGTAGGGGAGTGTTCTTTTTGAAGTAACTCCTGAGCTTCTTCTACCAAAGAGAATTCCATAACACCTCCACCTACTGAACCATAGATGAATTTGTTTTGGGTAACTAGCATTTTAAACCCTTTTCTACCTGGTGAACTCCCAAAATTTTCTATGACTGTTAAGACATATAGCTTTTGATTGTTTTGTAGTTGTTCTAATACGTGTTTCCAGAATTCCACTTTGTATATTGATAGTTTAATTAAAAATGGTTTCGCTTAAGGCATAGTATATTGCCATTAATGCCGAAAATATAGCACTTGCCATAAATCGCCAATCTAAACGAATTTTGTTTTGAATCAAATAATTAGCAATAAAAGATATTGGTATGTTTGCTAAAAACGACCAACATGCTATGATTAGCAATTGACTATTTACCAAATCATAATTTCCTGTAAATAATTTAATAAAAGCTAAATGTCTGAAAATCCATAATGGATTAAAATAAGCTATTGCTAAACCTGTTTTTGCTAATGTTTTTTTTATTCCTGAATATGCCGCTGTTTTTTTATCTATCCAAGCAAAATAATTAGGGATTTCAAACGCATAAATAGTGGCTCCTACTAAAACTATTCCGAGTAATCTGTATATAGAAAACTCGTTTAATAATAAAGCTGCAATGGTATCTCCTGCACTATAAATAATAGCGCCTCTTATGATATTATGTTTGGTATATTGTAATTTGATAGCGATTAGTTTGAAATGATGTCTCCTTTTACTGGAGAATAGTTAGACTTTTCGTTTCCGTTAACGTTTACTTTGTCAAAGAAACATTTTACTCCATCGGCTCCATTGATATCCTCGATATTTTGTACATGAAAATGTAATTGTGGATAATAGGAAGCTCCTGAATTTCCTATTTGTGCTAAGGTTTGTCCTTTAGTAACCTTATCACCGACTTTTACTTTGATCGATTGGTTCTTTAGGTGCCCAAAAAATAGAAACTCATTATTTTTTGTTTTTAAGATAACCGTATTTCCTGAATAATAATAACGATTGATATGTCCTGGAATGTTATCTTTTACTCCATTGATAACCGATACTATTTCTCCTTCAACTGGAGCAATAACTTCTTTACCAAATGAAAAGTGGTTTTCGTTTTGACGTCTATTACCTGTGTATCGTTTACTGTCTTTATTTAATAAAACAAAGTCGAAAGCATTTTTTTGGTAGTTTATGGTCTGGTGATTATTTTGCTTTTTAGTATCACCTCCTTGCATAACCCACCATTTTCCTTCTTTAAAAGGCAGTGTTATTTTTGAAATGTTTTTTTCTAAAACTGGATTGTCTCTGTATAAAAAAGCATCTAGTTTATTTAAAATTTGTTCACTTGGATAAATTTTAAATCGTTGATTTCCTTTTTCAAATTTTACATTAAAGCGTACTGCTGCTTGTGAAACTTCAATAAAGTTAAAATACTTAATCTTACCATATTTGGTTTGAAACTCTGATAAGATTGAGTTCCATTTTTCTTTTGAAACTTTTTTTTGAAAAGGAGCTGTAAATCGGTTATAAATTTTACCGTATAATTCTTTGTTGTAGTTTTCTTCAAAGTAAAACATAAACTGACCTGCGATGGCTTTTTTACTTTGTGAATAGGTGTGTAAACTAAAAACTAAAAGGGTTAGTAGTAAGGTTAGTTTGTTTTTCATGACAATTGATTTTTGAGTGTTCTTATTTAATAGCTTTTTTGGACTACAAATCTGTTTTTAATAGCGAGTATATTTCGCTATCTAAAAACTTTCCATTGTAGTAATAGTTTTCTCTAAAATAGGCTTCTTTTTTAAAGTTAAATTTTAAAAGTGCTCTTTTTGAGTTTTCATTTTCTGGATTTACATTGGCTTCTAGGCTATGTAAGTTCAAGGTGTTGAAAGCAAAATTAATTAGTGTAACCATGCTTTCTTTCATATAGCCTTTTCCCCAATAATCTGGACTTAAGACATAACCTATTTCACCTCTAAAGTTTTGTCTGTCCAATTTCCAAATCCCAAAATCACCAATAAGAGTATTGGTGTTTTTATCGATAATTGTCCAAGTAATTCCTTTTTTTTCTGAGAATGCCTGTTGAATACCTTCAATTCTTTTCTCAGTATCTTCTACTGTTTTAGGAATTTCAGAATCCATGTATTTGGAAACTTTTGGATGCGATCGAATATAAAGTGAGCTAGCAGCATCTTCTTTTTGATATTCTTTAAAAAGAAGACGCTCGCTTTCTAGCTCTGG
This sequence comes from uncultured Tenacibaculum sp., assembly GCF_947499065.1. Taxonomy (GTDB): domain Bacteria; phylum Bacteroidota; class Bacteroidia; order Flavobacteriales; family Flavobacteriaceae; genus Polaribacter. The sequence goes on from NZ_CANMMT010000005.1 coordinate 48,131, forward strand.
AAACTTTTCGAAAATTGTTTCGTTTATGATATGTTCTGTATTATTTTTCATACAATCCCATTAACACTTTTTCTGGTGTGAATGGTGAGTGGAATTTTAATTTGTAATTTGGATTGAACTCCTTAACGGCTTGTTGTATGGCAAAATAAACTCCAATTCCGTACATTAAAGGTGGTTCACCTACAGCTTTTGATTTTTGAATTGCCATATCATTACCTGCTGTTTCTACTGGAATAGTTTCTACTGTTTTTGCTGCCGAAAAGATATCTGGTACTTTGTATGTTGATAAAGCATTTGATAACAAACGTCCGTCTTTGTTATAAGCGATTTCTTCCATTGTCATCCAGCCAATTCCTTGTGCAAGTGCTCCTTCTATCTGACCTAAATCAATTCCTATGTTCATTGACTTTCCAAAGTCGTGTACAATTTTTACAGAATCAATTTCATAAGTACCTCTAATACAATCTACCGTTGTAGTTGTAATTGCTGTACCGTATACGTGGTATGCAAATGGATGTCCTTTTTCTTTTGTTTTATCAAAGTGAATCACTGGCGTTGCATAATGAGCATTTTCTGATAATGCTACACGTTGTAACATTGCTTCTGCAACTAATGCTTCCCAAGTAAGTGTTGACTTTTCTCCATTTACTAAAACCGTATCTTCTTTAAAAGAAATGTTTTTTTCTTCGGTTGAAAGCATTTTAGAAGCTACCGATGTCAATCTTTCGATTAGTGAATTACAAGCCATTTCTACTGCCTTTCCATTTAAATCGGCTGTTGAACTTGCTGCAGTAGGCGAGGTGTTTGCAACACGTGTAGTGTTGGTTGTTTCTAACTTTAATTTCGATGCTGAAATACCAAAAACTGATTGAGCTACTTGTAACATTTTTGTGTTTACACTTTGTCCCATTTCTACAGCTCCTGTTGATACTCCCACACTTCCATCTTGGTAAATGTGTACCAATGCTCGTGCATGATTCATTGGTGTGTTGGTAAATGAAATTCCGAAGGTTATTGGCATTAACGAAATTCCTTTTTTATACAGCTTATTTTCGTTGTTGAAGTTAGTTACTTCTTCTTCTAACTTTTCTAACTCAAATTTATCTTTGGCTGTAAACCAAGTGTTTTTAGCTTCTACTTGCTTGGCTATTTGCCCATATGAAAACTCATCGTTTTCATCAATTAAGTTCGCTTCTTGTATGCGTCTTCTATTAACTCCTATTTGATCAGCTGCATCTGCAATTGCACTTTCTATTACAAACATTCCTTGCGGTCCTCCAAAACCACGGAAAGCCGTGTTTGGTGGTAAGTTTGTTTTACAACTATATACGGTTGTGCTAACGTTTGGAATAAAATAACTGTTGGTTGCGTGAAATAATGTTCTTTCAGCAATGGCAGGTGATAAATCGGCAGCTGCTCCTGAATTTTGTAAGAACTCTACTTCAAACGCTTTTATTTTTAAATCTTTTGTTAATCCAATTTTATAAAAAGAAGAGTAGGGGTGTCGCTTACCTGTCATACGTAAATCGTCATGACGATTTAACATATACTTTACCGGACGGTTTAAGTGTTGTACCGCTACTGCAGCCATAACTGCCCATGGTGTTGCTTGATCCTCTTTTCCTCCAAATCCACCTCCTAAACGGATAACATCTACCTCTATTTTATGCATTGGAATTCCCAATACTTTGGCAGCTGTTTTTTGTACAGCAGTTGGACCTTGTGTAGATGATACTAATTTAATGTTTCCATTTTCCTGTGGAATCGCATAACATCCTTGTGTTTCTAGGTATAAATGTTCTTGCCCATTTGAAAAAGTTTCTCCTTCAAATACATAATCACAATTGGCAAATGTATTTTCTGAATCTCCTAATTTAAAAGAACGTGGTGCATTGATAAAACTCTTTTTCTCTTTAGCCTCTTTTGCTGTGGTAATTACTGGTAGCTCTTCAATATCTATAGTAATTAAGGCTCTTGCTTTTTTAGCTATGGCTTCACTTTTTGCTACGATAAATGCTATAGGTTGTCCCCAAAAGTGTACTTCATCTTCAGCCCAAAGAGGTTCATCTGGAATAATTCCTCCAATTTGATTTTCTCCTATTACATCTTTGTAGGTAAATATTTTTACAACACCATCTAGTGCTTCTGCTTTTGAATAGTCTACCGATTTTATTTTTCCATGTGCTTTTGGCGAATCGAAACACAATCCGAATAAAGCATCTTGTCGTAACATTAAATCGTCAACAAATAACGATTCTCCTCGAACGTGTGTAAAACTGTCAATATTTTTCATCGTCTTCATTAGGCAATCAGTTTTTTTAGTTCAACTTCATTAGGAAATAACTCTATAAAATGTGCAAAGAATAATTGTTTTGCTAACAAACGTTTGTATTCTGAAGCTCCTCTAACATCACTAATAGGTGAAATCTCAGACTGTAAAATTGCTTCCGCTTCTTTTACTGTTTCTGAATTGATTGTTTTTCCAATTAGAAAAGCATTAGTTTTTTCTAAGTATTTTGGAGTTGCTGCTGCACCTCCCACTGAAAAGTGTGCACTTGTAATAATATTGTTTTCTGCAGTAATTCTTCCTGCGGCATTTACACTTGCAATATCTAAATGTGTACGTTTACTTACTTTTTCAAAGTTGAAATAATCATTTGATTGTGGAACTTTAAAAGAGATACTCTTTAAAATTTCTCCTTCTTGTAAATCGTATTTTTTATAATCTTGATGAAAGTCTTGGAAAGGGATTTGCCTTTCTGAAGCATCGTCTTCTTTCTGAATTGTTAAAGTTGAATTTAACGCCAAAAAGAAAATAGACATATCTCCAATCGGTGAAGCATTTACAAAGTTCCCTCCAATAGTTCCCATATTTCTAATTTGTTCTGAAGAAACTAATTTTAAAAACTGTTTAAGTTTTGGGAATAAGGTTTGAAGTTTTTTGTTTTCTGCTATTTCAGTAACCGTAGTATTCGCACCAAGGGTACAAATTCCTTCTGTAAATGAAATTCCTTTTAAAGCATTTTGATCTGTTAATAAATGTACATCTTCTTCTGCCATTTTATCTGCATGACGTACATAAACATCGGTACCGTTGGCTACTTTTACTCCTGTTTTTTCAAAAACTTTTGGTTGTAATTGTGCTAACTTTTCTGGAATGGTTTTAAAATAATTCGGAATAAAACCTTCGTTTATTAACCATTCTATTTGGTGATTTTTATCTTTTTGTTCAAGCTTTTCTTCTATTTCTAAACCAGCTTTTTCTATTGATTTATATCCTGTACATCTACAAATGTTACCACTAATAGCATCGTTGCAAGTGTTTGATTTACTATCGTCTAAAGCATACCCGGTCATAGAAACAACAAAACCTGGTGTACAAAAACCACATTGTGTAGCATAATTGTTGGTCATTGCTTTTTGAACGGTGTTTAATTCCTTTGGTAAGTTGGTTCCTTCTACGGTAACTATATGTTTTCCATTTGCATTTCCTAATGGTGAAATACAAGAGGTAATACTTTGATAAGCAACATTGTTATTATTTAATTCTCCAACTAAAACAGTACAGGCTCCACAGTCTCCTTCTCGACATCCTATTTTTGTACCTTTTAACTGTTGTTGTTCTCGAATAAAATCGAGTAAAGTAACACCCGATTTTTCGGATGTTTTGATAATCTGATTGTTAAGTATAAATTGTATCATAATGCAGAGGGCAAGATACGAATTTGTGTCGAAGTGTATAAGAGTTTGTTTTTTATACTAGTTTTTTCTCCATTTTATAATCGTTTACAGAGTGCCCGTTTGGAAAAGAGTTTGTTATTGAATCAATTATTTTAAATCCATTTTTTTGATAAATCTCTACAGTGTTTTGGTTTTGTTGATTAACAATCAATTCAATGTTTTTGATATGGTTTTCTGTAGCATACTGGTGAACATAATTTAAAGCACTCTTTCCTATTTTTAAACCACGAAATGCTTTTAAGATATACAGTTTGCTTAAAATTAGTTTTTTATCAAGTTTTTGAATGCCCAAATATCCTATATTATCGTTTTTATATTGTAAAAGGTAATACTGATAGTTTTCTTTTTTTACTTGATTTTCAATTGCTTTTTCTGATTGGAATTTTTCTAAAAAATAACGAGTGTGTTCAGCAGGAATTATTGGGTCATAAACTTCATGTAAAATTATGCTTGCTAATTTTTCAATTACTTTAAATTCAGTATTTGTAAGAGCTTTTCTTATTTTTATCATTTATGAAAAAGTAATTATTTTGTCTTTTAGAGTGAATAAGATTTAATCTTTTTGTATTAAATAATATACATTTTAAAAGTTAGCGAAGAAGATGTACATCAATTTATCATCTTTAAAAGTATATTCAACTAATAAGCGTACATTTTTATTACTTTTTGTTTTTCGTAGCAAAATAAAATGCTTTAATCCTTTAATTTTTTCTTGTGTTGCCATTTGAAAAAAGGATTGAGGCATTTTAGGAGTATTCAAAAAAGATTTTGGGTATTGATTTTTAAAATTACTTATAGAGTACTCTTTATTGTAAGTTAAATCGTTATTAGTTATGTTTTTATTTAATTTTCTAAAATCTATTTTAGTAGGTATAGACTCCATATCATTGAAACACCAAAATTCTAATCCTGAAAAATTAGCAACAGTGAAATTGGAAGAAGATTTAATTATAGATTCAATATCTTCATTAGAATTAAACTCTTTTGATTTATTTTGTTGAACTAATTGTTTTGGCATTCCTAGTTCAACTATTTGATCATTGATATTTCCAAAAAGAAGGGTTTTACCAATCTTAAGGTTATAAACATCAATTAAATCTAGTTTGATATCTGTTTTTTCATTTTGTGAATAACACAAAGTGAAAAAACAGATACTAAATATTGTTATTATCTTTTTCATAAAAACAATTATATACTTTTAACGAAATCTAAAAATACTTTTTTGTGTAATTCTAAATCCATGTCTGGCGAAAGTGCTACACGAGCAATATAATCTTTGTCTCCTTCTTTAGTAGTTCCTTGTGTTGAAGTTGCCGGAATAGTCCAATAGCATCCTTTTAACTGTCCGTAACTTACACAGTATTTACTTTCGTTTGGAATTTCTGTAATCATTAAGTTGATTAACTTATGATTCAATGCTCTTTTATAAGTTTCCTTTTCTTCTGCGGTAGCTCCTTTTGTAGGAAGGTCTAGTGAAAAAACTGATGGTGTAAATCCTTGTTCTGCTAATTCTTCCGATACAAAGTTGATTTTAGCTCCAGGTAATGTTTCTTCAATAAAGCTAACAAACTCACGAGTGTTTTTATAAGCTCCTGCAATTCTTTGTACCATTGAAGGCATTTGTTCTGCTAGTATTTCATATTGAAGATGTGTAGCTTCATTGTCGCAAAGATTTAAATGTGCTTCTACTTTATCTAGTAAAGCGTCAGTCATTTTATTTCCTATACAGTAACCCGCTGTACATTTTCCTCCGCTTGGGAATTTTGATCCACTAGCAAAAGAGATAGTTTTTACCGTTGAAAGTATTTCTCCTTCTCCTAAAAAGTGTACGTTTGGACAAAATGTTTGATCTAATATAAATACTGGATCAATAGCTGTTTCTCCTGATGGTGTTGTACGCTTTTTACTAAGTGTTTCTTGTAATTTTATAAGATTTGGAACTTCTACTCTTGGGTTTGTAGGAATCTCAGCAATGATATATGGAACGGCATCTTCACTAGCAATTTTATTTAAAACTACTTCTATACTTTGTACCATGTCGTTACCGCTATCTACAGGTAAGTCCATGATTTCTACATTGTCTAAACAAGCAGCAACACGTCTTGCTTGGTCGTTAGTTCCTCCATAACAATTTGGAGGTACTACAAACTTGATTGCTTTCCCTTTGTGGTTTTCTTGTGCGTAATCTACAAGTCCCATTAAAATGGCATATTGTATAGATAATCCGCTTGAACCTACCAACGCTTTGGTGTTTGAACCTGTAATAGTTGCTATTGAATTTAAAACTGATTGTTTGTTGTTAGCCGTATTGTTGTCGGTATGTGTGTAGGTAGTATTTTCTACTAACATTTTTAATGCCTCCAAGCAATTTGCTGGCGTCATAGCTACAGTTTCTCTTCTTCGTACATGCTGTATTTCTGAAATGTACGATTCGTTTTGAGCTCCGTTAACTAATAAGATACTTCCTAAATGTGAATAAAGACTAATGTAAAAATCAATATTTGAATTTAGCTCAAGTGCCTCAACTTTTTCTTCTTCTGAAATGAAAACGGTACTACCATCAAATTCTGTAACTTCATTTGAATTTTCAACTTGTTTTAAGTCGAATTGGTACCCATATACATTTCGAATGATTTCTGCATCAAACGAACTAGGTAGGTTTCCTGTGTAAAGGATTTGAGTTTGCTTATTTTCTAATAAGTTTTTTCTTAAAACAGCTAAAATAGGAACAACCTGTGATGAGAAACTGATGACATTTTCTGAGTTTAGGTTGTTAATACTCGCTACTCCCCATTCTAATACACATGATAATGGATGTCCTAGTCTTATATAATCATAAGCTGTAGGTAATTCATTTAGAGTTGCTGTGTCTGAATTGTTGTTTTCACATAAAGCTTCAAACTGCTCTATGAATTGAGTTTTTGCTAATTCTTCGTTGTATATATCTAGTCGATGTGTGGTTATGCTCAACCATCCTGTTGGCATATTTTTTATCACATCTTTTATGTAGTTTAACCTTTTGTTTTCTTGCATAATTAGTGCCTTTTAATGGGGTGGCAATATACGCCAAATAGATTTTTTTATAAAGTGTTATGAGATGTTTTAGTCCTTACCAAAACTTCCAAAATGGCTTTTTAGAGTGGTTTTTGGTTTGAGTGTTATTTATTTTATAATGTTTTTCCATTAAATCAAATACTTGGTTGTAATTGTAGTCAATATTATCAACTGTTTTTTTCCAGTTAATTTTAGAAATTTCAATTCTAGTATCCAAAGAGTTGTTCCATTTGATAGTAAAACCATTCTTTTTTAAAACATCAACTATTTTTTTAGCAACTTCCATAGCAAGTTCATCATTTTGATTATGACTATCGTATCCAATAAATAATGTTTTTTCTTGACCAATAGCTCTTTCTAAATCTTGTGTATGATAATAACAGTATCCTTTAGCTAATATTCCAATATTTTTTAATTCATCAATAATTTCTAAACAATCGCCTTCTGCATCTTGTCTGGTGTATCCTGTTTTGTGAAGAGAAACAATTCCTTCTTTATTTAACTCGTTGAAAGATTTAGCTAATCTTTCAAAGTCAGTTGGTTTTTCCCATTTAAGACTTTCAGTTTGATGTGTTTTTAACCTTAAATCAATTTCTTTTTTTAACCAGTTTGTATCAAGCTCTTCATAATCATAAAACATATCATTTATACTTTCAAATAATTCTTTTTCATTTTCAAACCCAAAAAGAATATCTTTTTTTAACTGTTCTAGTATTTCTTCTTTTATCTCTTGGTTCATTATTGTATGTTTATTTTGTGATAAATGTGTTTTATTTTGATAGAATGTCTAATAAATACTAGTCTCCAACCATTTTAAATCTTTAGCAATTCCTTCTAAACCTGGATAAATCATTCGTTGGTTTATTCCGTACTTGAATAGTGTCCTTTTAATATCTCTTTTTACTTCTTTTGGAATGATTACTTTTTTCATTTTTTCATGTGTAAACACTTCCTCTGGATTATTATGTACAGTAAATAATCCTGATTGATTTTGTATTCTTGAAGAGATATAAGGAGGTCTGTATTTTTTGACCTTGTTTAGACTCTCTATTTTAAAAGTATCTGGATTTTGAATTGTACTACATCCCGATAGTAAAAACAAGGCTCCATCTGTATCTGGATTGTCTTCAACAGCAAAATATGTTGCTACGAGTGGATTGTATGACCAGTCTAAAAGACGAGTTGGGAGTCCAAAATGCTGGGCTACAGCTAGCCATTCTAATTCTGAACTTGGTCTATGTTCCAAGTAGGGGAGGGAAGATTCTTTAAATAATTTTAATAATCGTTTTTCTAGTTGTTGTGTTGTTCTTCCATAGAATGAATCACATCTTCCTAAGGATGTTTTTAATTCGTATTCGGAATTTGAGTGGCCTCTGAAAACAAAATTCTGATTCTCTTTTTCGCGTTCAAATTCTTTTAAAAGCTCCTCAAATTTTGCAATTTTTACTTCAGTCATTTTTGTTACGGGGGATTGATTGTGATTAATTTACTTTTTTGGTTTTTATATAAAAATTAATATCAACTTCTATATCGTTTGATTTGATTGTTTTTGTTTGCCAATTTTCTGTTGGTTTTAACACTAGTGTATTATTATTTACTTTAATATTCAAAGGCATATTAAAGTCTTTAACTACGTTAGTCCAACGATACGACAGTTTGTTGTTTTTAATTTTGTATTCGAAAACAGGTATTTTAACAGTGCGTAAATATTGATCGAAAATCTTCGTTAAATCTAAACCAGATTTTTCAATCATATAGTTTTCTATTTCTTTAGTAGTTACTGTTTTATGATAGAAAGTTTTATTTAATCCACGAAGAATGTTTCTCCATTTTTTATCATTATTAATCAATTGTCTAATAGTGTGTAACATATTAGCTCCTTTATAATACATGTCTCCTGAACCTTCATTGTTAACATCGTATTGCCCAATAATAGGAATGTCATTTTGAATAGCTCTTCGCGTTCCTATCACATAGGCTGCTGCAGCTTCCTTTCCATAGTAATAATCTAAAAACAAGTTTTCAGAATAGGCTGTAAAGCTTTCATGAATCCACATGTCAGCTATATCTTTATAGGTAATGTTGTTTGCAAACCATTCGTGTCCTGATTCGTGAATAATGATGAAATCGAATTTTAATCCCCATCCTGTTCCGGATAAATCACGACCTAAATATCCGTTTAAATATTGGTTTCCGTAAGTAACAGAACTTTGGTGCTCCATTCCCAAATAAGGAACTTCTACTAGTTTGAATCCGTCTTCGTAAAAAGGATATTTTCCAAACCAATGCTCAAAAGCTTTCATCATTTTTGGAGCATCCTTAAACTGTTTTTTTGCCTTTTCTAAATTGTAGTGTAAAACATAATAATTCATGTCTAATTCACCATCTTCACCATTATATTTTTCTGAAAAATGAATATAATCACCAATATTAATGTTTACTCCGTAGTTATTAATTGGGTTGTTTACAAACCAATGATAGGTAGTTGTATTGTCTTTATGATGTTCTGTTTTACGTAAGCGTCCGTTAGAAATATTCATTAATCCTTTTGGTACTCTAACATTGATAGCCATACTGTCTACTTCATCATACATGTGGTCTTTATTTGGCCACCATATACTAGCCCCTAATCCTTGACAGGATGTTGCTACAAAATGTTTTCCGTTTTTATCTTTTTTCCATGAAAAGCCACCATCCCAAGGAGCGCGTTTTGCTTCTCTTGGTTTTCCTTTATAGTATATATCTACTGAGTTAATACTTCCGGTTTTTTGCTTTTCTTTTAACTGAATAAAATGAGCATTACCTTCAGAGATTATATCTAATTCTTTTCCGTTTTGTATTGCCTTTGTTATTTTTAAGGGAGCTTGCAAGTCTATTTGTAAAACATTGTGAGGCTTTAATACTTTGTATTGTACTGTGTTTTTTCCTTGAATGAATTTTTTATCAGGATCTACTTGTACATTTAAATCATAGTAAGTTAAATCCCACCAAGCACGTTCCTTAGTAATACTTCCTCTTAAAGAATCTTGACGTGTAAAGTTTTTTGAGTGCTCAAAAAGAGAAGTTTGTGAAAAAGACAAATAAGAACTTAATAAAGTTAAGGTAAGAAGGAGGTGTTTTTTGAACATAATCACTAATTAAAGCGCTAATATAAGTGTTTAAAGTTTTTTTTATTGAAGGTATCTTTTAGATATTTGCTTAAAATTATATCAATGTCTAAAGTTATATTTATAACAGGAGCTTCTTCTGGAATAGGAAAATCAATTGCCACTTATTTACATACAAAAGGATATACTGTTTATGGTACTAGTAGGGATCCTGATAAGTTAACACTATCATTTAAAATGGTTGCTTTAGACGTTACTGATGAAGTTTCGATACAAAGCGCAATAGCTAAAGTAGTTGCTGAAGAAGGTAAGATTGATGTATTGATTAATAATGCAGGGAAAGGAATTACGGGACCTATTGAAGATACACCAACTAGTGAAATGCGTTCTAATTTTGAAACTAACTTTTTTGGTGCTATTGAAGTAATGAAAGCTGTTTTGCCAACTATGAGGAAGCAGAAAAACGGATTAATTATCAATACTACTTCTATTGCTGGATATATGGGATTACCATTTAGAGGAATTTACTCAGCAAGTAAAGGAGCTTTAGAATTGGTTACAGAAGCCTTGAGTATGGAGGTAAAACAATTTGGTATTCGAGTAGTGAATGCTGCACCTGGTGATTTTGCTACCAATATAGCAGCAGGAAGATATCATACACCAGTATTTGAAGAGTCTGCTTACAAGAAAAAATATGCCGAAAACTTAGCGTTAATGGATGAACATGTAGACTCTGGTGCTGATCCATTAATTATGGCAAAGGCAATTCATCAAATTATAGAGAATAAAAATCCAAGAATACATTATAAAATTGGAGGCTTTATGGAGAAGTTTTCTATTGTGTTGAAACGAATTCTACCTGATAAAGTATATGAAAAATTGTTAATGAACCATTATAAGTTATGAGAATAGTTATTACAGTAGTATTATTTTGGTGTTCTTTAACGACTTCTGCACAAGATATAGAAGGAAAGTGGTTAATGAAGCTTGGAAATAGTCTTGATGTAAATTCAGATCCAAGTGTTAGTATTATAGAGTTTAAGAAAGGAACTGTAAAATTTTATGGTTTTGATAGTTCGTTATCAATAATAGATCAAAGACGTTATTCGACTGTCAAGGATAGCATAAAAATTTATTATGATAAACAAACTGTAGAGAGGCCTTATCGATTTATTAAAGAAAATATGCTTGAGGTAGATTATGAGATTGATAATAATGGAAAAAAGTCTGTTTTTTCCATACGCTATGTGAAAATAATTCCTACGATTACCAAATTAACAAAAGAAGAAATAGAGAATAATGTATATGGAACTAGTTTAGGTGTTGTTAAGTTTGATAAAGACCTTGAGAAATATAGAGAAGAAATAAAAAAAGAAAACTTAGACTTTTTTAACGAAAGATTTTTTGTTCAAAAAATAGATGAAACTTTTGTGATTTCTGAATATAGTGCAGGGAGAATAAATGGTGTAACATTAATTAAGAAGGTAGATTCTAAAGAAATGATTTTGTGTGGAGTTCATTCAGATTCTGGTGAAATGGTTTTGAAAAATATGAATAGTAAAAATTAAATATTTACGAGTAGTAATAAATTACATTAAGGTAAGTATCTTTGTCCTTTAAATAGTTTTATAATAGAACACAACTTTTTAAATTTATATAAATGAAATTTTTTATTGATACAGCTAATTTAGATCAAATTAGAGAGGCACAAGCTTTAGGAATTTTAGATGGAGTAACTACAAACCCATCTTTAATGGCTAAAGAAGGAATTACTGGAGAGGAAAACATAATCAATCACTACAAAGCTATTTGTGATATTGTTGATGGTGATGTTTCTGCTGAGGTTATTTCTACTGATTTTGAAGGAATGGTAAAGGAAGGTGAAGCATTAGCTGCTTTAAATCCACAGATTGTGGTAAAGTTACCAATGATTAAAGATGGTGTAAAAGCTTGTAAATATTTTTCTGATAAAGGAATTAAAACGAATGTAACATTAGTGTTTTCTGCAGGTCAAGCATTATTAGCTGCTAAAGCAGGTGCTACTTATGTTTCTCCATTTATTGGTCGTTTAGATGATATTTCTACAGATGGATTAAACTTAATCGAAGAAATCCGCATGATTTATGATAACTACATGTTTGATACTGAGATTTTAGCTGCATCTGTACGTCATACAATGCATATTATCGATTGTGCTAAAGTAGGATCTGATGTAATGACAGGACCTTTAAGTGCAATTGAAGGATTGTTAAAGCACCCTTTAACTGATATCGGTTTAGCTAAGTTTTTAGCAGATTATAAAAAAGGAAATTAATCAACATTGTTGATTTTATTATAAAATGTCATTTTAAAGTTTTTGCTTTAGAATGACATTTTTAAACTAAAAGAATGTTCCCAAAAAAAGAACTCGCACAATTAGTAGTTACAGCTTGTAATCAATTTGAAATTGATACAGTTGTTATATCGCCAGGATCAAGAAATGCTCCGTTAACTATTGGGTTTTCAAATCACCCTAACATAGAAGCATTAAGTGTTGTTGATGAGCGGTGTGCTGCTTTTTTTGCTATGGGAATCGCCCAGCAAAAACAAAAGCCTGTTGTAATTGTTTGTTCATCAGGTTCGGCATTGCTAAATTATTATCCAGCCATTGCTGAAGCGTTTTACAGTAACATTCCTTTAGTTGTAATTTCTGCTGATAGACCTAAACATTTAATTGATATAGGAGATGGTCAAACCATTCGTCAAGAAAATGTTTTTGACAATCATATTTTATATTCTGCAAACTTGATTGACGAAGAGCATCAGCTAGAAAATAATACAACGTTATTAATTAATGCTTTAGAAACTGCTGTTTCTAAAAAAGGCCCTGTACATATTAATGTGCCATTTGATGAGCCTTTATATGAAACGGTTGAAATATTAAAGTCCTTTGATTTTCCTGATAACACTTTAAATACAGTTACAGAGTTAAAAAGTGATTATCAACAATTAATAACGACCTGGGAAACTACTGCTAAAAAAATGATTTTAGTAGGTAGTAATTTTCCAGATACAGATTTACAGAATGTTTTAGATGAGTTGATTGAAGATGAAACTGTTGTAGTTTTAACAGAAACAACTTCAAACTTATACAATCCGAAGTTTATCAATTCTATAGATAAACTTATTTTTCCTTTAGATGCTACTGCGTTTTTAGATTTGCAGCCTGAAGTCTTAGTAACTTTAGGTGGAATGGTTATTTCTAAAAAAATCAAGCAGCTTTTAAGGAAGCATCAACCTGCAGCGCATTGGCATATTGATGAATTGAGAGCAATGAATACTTATCATTGTTTGTCAGAACACATAAAAGAAAAACCAGTTTCTTTTTTAAGAAAATTATTAGCAACTGAAAAAGGCTTATCTCGAAATGAAGAGGTATCTTATCAAAATAAATGGTTGACTAAAAATCAAGATCGTTCAATAAAGCATAAAGAGTATTTAGCGAATACTGAATATTCAGACTTAAAAGTTTTTGAGGCTGTTTTAAAAGCGATACCAGATAACTCGCAACTTCAAATAAGTAATAGTTCTACTATTAGATATTCGCAGTTGTTTAATTTAAATCCGACTTTACAAGTATTTTGTAATAGAGGAACGAGTGGTATTGATGGAAGTACAAGTACTGCTATTGGAGCTGCTTATGCCCATAAGAATCAAACTACTTTTATAACAGGAGATTTGAGTTTTTTTTATGATAGTAATGCCTTATGGAATACTTGTATACCAAATGATTTTAGAATTATTATTTTAAATAATGCAGGTGGTGGAATATTCCGATTTATACCAGGACCATTGACCACCAATGCAACTGAATATTTTGAAACTCCTCACAATTTGACAGCAGAGCATTTAGCAAAGATGTTTAATTTTGAATATGTTTCAATAAAGGATTTGGAGGAGTTACATAATAACTTGCCTGCTTTTTATGCAGTATCAAATCAACCAAAAATAATGGAGGTTTTTACTCCTAAAGAAATTAATGATGTAGTTTTAAAGAACTATTTTAAAAACTTATAAAATGGAATTACAAGAAGGTGATAAAGTAGACTTAGTAATTGGTCAGCAAACTGCATTAGGATATACTGTTTTAATCGATGAAGAATATGAAGGCTTGTTATATAATAACGAAGTTTTTAAAGACTTAGAAGAAGGAATGAAAACAGTAGGTTATATTAAAAAGATTAGAGAAGACGAAAAAATAGATGTTTCTCTAAGACCTCAAGGTTTTAGAAATGTAATTGATTCGGATGCAGAAGTAGTTCTTCAGAAATTAGAAGAGAAAGGTTATTTAATGTTAACCGATAAAAGCTCACCAGAATCAATAAAATTCCGATTACAAATGAGTAAGAAAGCGTTTAAAAGAGCGGTAGGGAATTTATATAAAAGTAAAAAGATAGTTTTAAAAGAAGACAGAATAGAGTTGGTGAAGAAATAAACCAATTAACATATAAAAAGAAAGCACGTCTAATTGACGTGCTTTTTTATTTTGAGTTGAGAAGAGATTATTGTTTATCCTCTTCTTGTTTGTCTTCATTTTCTTGATCTTCTTCTGGAAGATCTTCAAGCGGTGCTTCTTTTGGTTGACTATCTTTTAAATCGTTTACACGTTTAATGTTTTCGTAAAAAGCATTTGCATTTGGGTCAGAAGGATCCATTTTACCGTAAGCAGCTTTATAATAAAAATCTGCTTTTTCGTAGTCTTTACCAAGCTCATAATATTTACCTACGTAGAAATCACCAATATGAGAGTTTGGATATTTGATCATTACAAAATCACCTAATACTCTAAGGTAATCACCGTCTAATTTGTCTATAACAATTCCTTCAATAGCAAAAATATCATCTAAACGAACATTTAAGTTAGTGCCATATAGATATTCAATGTCTAAATATTTTTGTTCTACATATTTGATAGCCTCTAAAGGTCCTAAATCTTTAATGTTATTATCAAATTCGTCTTTCGTAATTTTAGAATATATAGAAAACATTTTATCAAATGCTCTTGGAATAGTTTCACTAATAACAGATAAATGATTTGGTGCGTCTTTGAATTCATTAAAAGTAAAATGAAGGTTTTTAGCTTCAAAAGAAGATAGGTAAGTAGCTATCTGATTGTATCTATCGTCTACTTCTTTTCTAATATACTTTTTATTGTTACTTGCGTAGAAAAAATATGAATTATCTACAGAAGCTAATCTTCCTAAAGAATAAGAAGCAATAGTATTTGCTGCTAATTCAGAAAAATTAGGAGTAATACATATATAAGAATTAAAAATAGGTTCTTGTGCTTTTAAGAAATGAGTAATAAAGTTACCTCCAATACCTTGACCAACAATGGTCATAAAAGGAGAAGTTCTATAATTACCTTCCATATGAGGGATTAACTCTTTTTGTATAAAGTTGAAAAACTTAGTAGAGTGACTTGTTAAAGCATTGTTTGAAGGAATAATAGAAACATCTTTATTGTAAGAGTTTTTCATACCTATTCCAACTACAATTTGTTTAGGAGCCTTATCTACATTAGCATATAGTTTAGCATTACCCACATATAAGTCGAAAAGATAACCATCACCTAAAACAATTGCCACAGGATAACTCATGGCTTCCTCTTTGTCATAATCTTTAGGAATGTAAATTTTTACAATTCTATCTTTATTAAATTCTTTAGAATTAATCTTTTCAGTAATTACTTTTTGAGAAAAAAGCTGTAAACTGAATAATACGGTAAATAAGAAAAATAGTTGTTTCATAAGGGAATATATTATATCGTTCAAATATAGAAAAGAAAAATAAAGTTATTATGTTATTTTTGCTTTGTTAATAACGAAAATATTATTGAATTATGATACAACCTCAATGGAAAGTTGCCAAAGAGTATGAAGATATTACTTATAAGAAATCGCATAACGTAGCTAGAATAGCGTTTAACAGACCTAATGTACGTAATGCATTTCGCCCGCATACTACTTCAGAATTGTTAGATGCATTTAAAGATGCTCATGAAGATACAAATATTGGTGTTGTGTTATTATCTGCGGAAGGACCATCTACAAAAGATGGAGTATGGAGTTTTTGTTCAGGAGGAGATCAAAATGCTCGTGGACATCAAGGATATGTAGGAGAAGATGGTTATCACCGATTAAATATATTAGAAGTACAACGATTAATTCGTTTTATGCCAAAAGCAGTTATCTGTGTAGTACCTGGTTGGGCAGTAGGAGGAGGACATAGTTTACATGTTACTTGCGATTTAACTTTAGCAAGTAAAGAGCATGCAATTTTTAAACAAACTGATGCCGATGTTACTTCGTTTGATGCTGGATATGGTTCGGCATATTTAGCTAAAATGGTAGGACAGAAGAAAGCAAGAGAAATATTTTTCTTAGGAAGAAATTATTCAGCACAAGAAGCTTATGAAATGGGAATGGTAAATGCAGTAGTTCCTCATGATGAATTAGAACAAACAGCTTTTGATTGGGCACAAGAGATTTTAGAGAAATCGCCAACATCAATTAAAATGTTAAAGTTTGCCATGAACTTAACTGATGATGGTATGGTAGGACAACAAGTATTTGCAGGAGAAGTTACACGTTTAGCGTATATGACAGATGAAGCAAAAGAAGGACGTGATGCTTTCTTAGAAAAACGTAAGCCAAACTTCCCTAAAACTTGGATTCCATAATAATTTAAATTATTGAATGGAAGATTTCTTTAGCGGTTTTTTAGAAGAAATTCTTTTTTCAAGCATTTCTAAATTAGGAGCTTTTATAAGATGGTTATTTCTGAAAAGAAAATATTCATACAATGAAGTTTTAAAACAAGATTGGAATGGAAGAATAGGTTTATTAGCTATAATTTTAATGATATACTTAATCTTTTATTTCAAAAACTAAAGTTTTATTAATAAGAATGAAGATAATTTGTATTGGGCGTAATTACGCAAAACATATAGAAGAATTGGCAAATGAAAAGCCAGAGAGTCCTGTGATTTTTTTAAAACCAGACTCTGCAATTCTTCCAAAGAAGATGCCTTTTTTTAGACCTCCCTTTTCTAATGATATACATTATGAAGTTGAGGTATTGGTTAAGATAAATAAAGTAGGAAAACATATTTCTGCAAAATTTGCACATAAGTATTATGATACTATTGGACTGGGAATTGATTTTACAGCCAGAGATGTACAAGCAATGTGTAAAGAAAAAGGATTACCATGGGAAAAAGCAAAGTCTTTTGATGGTAGTGCTGTAATAGGAGAATTTTTTCCTAAAGAAGAGTTTGATTTAGATAATTTATCGTTTCAACTGAAAAAAAATGAAGAAGTAGTTCAAGATGGAAATACCTCTAGTATGTTATGGAAAGTAGATGAGTTAATTAGTTATGTTTCTCAATATTTTACCTTAAAAAAAGGAGATGTTATTTTTACGGGAACACCAGCAGGAGTTGGAAAAGTAGATGAAAATGATGTGTTAACTGGAACAATAGAAGGTAAACAAGCTTTTCAAATAAAAGTAAAATAAGTTATTATCCCGCTGTATAAGCGGGATTCTTTTTTAAGAAGATTAAATGAATGCAGAAATAATAACGATTGGAGATGAAATCTTAATCGGACAAATAGTTGATACGAATTCGCAGTGGATAGGTCAAGAATTAAATAAAATAGGAGTATCGGTATATCAAATTTCGTCAATTCAAGATGAAAGAAACCATATATTAAATGCTTTAGAAGAAGCAGAAAGTAGAGCCGATATTGTTATAATAACAGGAGGGTTAGGTCCAACAAAAGATGATATTACAAAAAAAACAATAGCTGAGTACTTTAATGATTATGATGTTGTTGAATACCCTGAGGTAATAGAAAACATCAAAGAGCTCTTTAAAAAAGTAAACCACCCTTTTAATGAAGCACAAAAGTATCAAGCACAATTGCCTTCTAAGGCAGAATTGCTAACCAATCGTTTTGGAACAGCTCCAGGAATGTGGTTTTATGAAAATGAAACCGTTTTTGTTTCCTTACCAGGTGTGCCTTATGAAATGAAAGGATTAATTACCTACGAAGTACTACCTAGAATACAACAAAAATTTAAACTTCCATTTATACTTCACAAAACTGTAATGACAGTGGGTACAGGTGAAAGTGTCATTGCTGGAAGAATAGAGGAGTGGGAAAATAATTTACCAGAGAATATAAAATTAGCTTACTTGCCTTCGTTTGGAAAAGTTCGATTACGAATTTCAGCAAAAGGAAATAATAAGGAAGCTTTAGAAAAAGAGGTAGCAGAAAAAATAGATAGTCTGAGTTTATTAATATCAGATATTATAGTAGGGTATGATGATGAAGCTTCTATAGAACAACGAGTAGGGAATTTATTAAAAGAGAGAAACCAAACTTTAAGTACAGCTGAAAGTTTGACAGGAGGAAAAATAGCTTCAACATTAGTTGCTATTCCAGGTTCGTCTGCCTACTATATGGGAAGCTTTATTACTTACACGGCAGAATTGAAACAAGAATTATTAGGTGTATCTGAACAAACGATTGAAGATAATACTGTAGTGAGTAAAGAAGTTGCTTTGGAGATGGCAAAAGGATGTTTTGAAAGACTAAAAACCGATTATGCTATTGCAGTAACAGGTAATGCAGGACCAACCACAGATCATAACGATAAAAGTGTTGGCTTGGTGTATATAGCCATTGCATCGAAAAATGGCATTGAGGTTCAGGAGTTTAATTTTGGTCAGCCAAGAGAGAAAGTAATAAATAGAACGGTAACAAAAGCTTTAGAATTATTAACCGAAAATATTTTAAAAAATTACTAGTAATATTTTGTTTATTTCTCTTAAAAGTTCGTATATTTGCACCTCGTTTAGAAATAACACTATAAAACTGTCAAGAAGATGTCTAGAGTTTGTGAATTAACAGGAAAGAAAGCAATGGTAGGGAACAACGTTTCTCACGCCTTAAATAGAACTAAAAGAAAGTTTAACGCTAATTTAATGACTAAGCGTTTCTATATCCCAGAAGAAGATAAATGGGTTACCTTAAAAGTATCTGCTTCTGCATTAAAAAATATTAATAAAAAAGGAATCTCTGCTGTGATTAAAGAAGCTAGAGAAAAAGGTTTCTTAACTAAATAATTCCTTACTTAGATAAAATTTTACAGAGATGGCAAAAAAAGGAAACAGAGTACAGGTAATATTAGAATGTACTGAGCACAAAGCGACTGGAAAACCAGGAACTTCACGTTATATCACTACAAAGAACAAAAAGAACACTCCTGATAGAATGGAATTAAAGAAATTTAATCCAATCTTAAAGAAGATGACAGTTCATAAAGAAATTAAATAATTAAAAGTTTTTTATAAAACTTTATAACCTATAGGAACATGGCAAAGAAATCAGTAGCATCGTTACAAACAGGAGCAAAAAGATTAACTAAGGCTATCAAAATGGTAAAATCTCCAAAAACAGGAGCTTATACTTTCGTTGAAGCTATTATGGATCCTTCACAAGTAAACGATTTCATCGCGAAAAACTAAGACTTGTATATACAGTTTAAACTAAAGCTACTTTCTGATAGAAGGTAGCTTTTTTTATGTGTTAAAAAACTGTATTTTTGAGCTTTGCTCTTTCAAAAGAAATGGAAGAGAAAAACAAAATAATGACAATTTGACCATATAATAAGTTTGGTATAGTTTTTAACCTATATAAGCGATTATAAAATTTAACGATGAGTTTTTTTAAAAAAATCTTCTCGAAAGAGAAAAAAGAAACCTTAGATAAAGGATTAGAAAAAACTAAAACAAGTTTTTTCTCTAAGTTATCAAAAGCAGTAGCAGGTAAAGCCAAAGTTGATGATGATGTTTTAGATGATTTAGAAGAAGTATTAGTATCGTCTGATGTAGGTGTTGAAACTACTTTAAAAATTATTGATAGAATTGAAGCTCGTGTTTCTCGTGATAAATATTTGGGGACTGATGAACTGAACCAAATTTTACGTGAAGAAATTGCAGGTTTGTTATCTGAAACAAATACTGGAGACGAAACTGATTTTACAATACCAGCCAATAAAAAACCTTATGTTTTAATGGTGGTAGGAGTTAACGGTGTAGGAAAAACAACTACGATAGGTAAGTTAGCTTCACAATTTAAAAAGCAAGGTTTAAAAGTAGTTTTAGGAGCAGCAGATACTTTTAGAGCAGCAGCAATTGATCAATTACAAGTTTGGGCAGATAGAACTGATGTACCAATAATTCGTCAAGAAATGGGGTCAGATCCAGCTTCAGTAGCATTTGATACTGTAAAGTCGGGAGTAAATCAGGATGCTGATGTAATTATTATTGATACAGCTGGACGTTTACATAATAAGATTAACTTAATGAATGAGTTAACTAAAATTAAACGTGTAATGCAAAAAGTTATTCCAGATGCACCTCATGATGTATTACTAGTATTAGATGGTTCTACAGGACAAAATGCATTTGAACAAGCGAAGCAATTTACTAAGGCAACAGAGGTAACTTCATTAGCAGTAACTAAATTAGATGGTACAGCAAAAGGTGGAGTTGTAATAGGTATTTCTGATCAATTTAAAATTCCAGTAAAATATATTGGAGTAGGTGAAGGAATTGACGATTTACAAGTCTTTAATAAATACGAATTTGTAGATAGTTTCTTTAAATAAGAAAACTAGATAGATAATAAAAAAACTCCTTTCAACTATGAAAGGAGTTTTTTTATTAAGAGTTATATCTTAATAGCTTTAGTATTTTTATTAAAGTAAGTTAGTATTAAAGTTAATATTGTAAATAAAACTATTAAAATGATACTGTAGCCACTTGCAGGATCAAATTGAATAGCGACTTTTAAACTAGCTCCATTTAATTGAGGGAAAATAAATAAAAAAGCAATTGTTAAAGAGATGCCTATCAGCAATAATAAATTAGGAATTAATTTTTTAGATAAACTTAAAGGGAAATTCAATTTTTTCCATTTTATTAGTTGAAAGAAAAAGGTTATCAAAATTATAAAAGCAATAAGAGGCAAATTTCTGTAGTAAGGAAAAGAAGAGGTTTTGTTTATTTTTTGGTTTAATAAGATACCTGCAATTCCATCTATAATTTCAGAATCTGGTGCTTGGTTTGAATTTATTAATACAATTATAGCTTTGTTTATTGATGGTAATATATACATGCTAGATTCGAAACTTTTATTTGTGCCACTATGATAGAATATATCATTAACAATACGCCAACCATATCCATATCCAGATTTATTATTTTGATTTGGAGTAAATAATTGTTTTACTGTATTACTATTCAAAATTGTGTTTGAATTATTATTATAACTATTCATTAAGTTTCTTAAATAAATAGCCATATCATTAGCAGTACTAGAAATTAAACCAGAAGGAGCTTCTTGATAATGAAAGCTTTTGTTGAATTTTAATATAGGTTGATATAAAAAATATTGATAACTGTTTATTAAATCTGTGCTTATATCAGCAGATGTCTCACTAAGCTTCATAGGATTGGTAATGTAATAACGTAAACATTCGTTAAATTTTTTATTAGTAACATTTTCAATTATAAAACCTAATAATCTATAATTTACATTAGAGTATATATAAGGTTGTTCAGGTAAATCATTGATGTCAATTTTCTTTAATGTTTTAGAATAATACTTGATGTAATCAAAATCATAATCACTTTCTAGAAACGTTTTTCCCATTTCTGTATCTATTCCTGAAGTGTGTTGAAGTAGGTTTTTAATAGTAATCTTATTAGAAACATTATTATTTTTATACTTAAACCATTTTAAATATTTATTTACAGGGTCATCTATATTTAACAAGCCTTTTTCTTGAAGTATAAGTGTGATTAATGCAGTAAAAGATTTTGTGTTTGAACCAATCAAATATTTATTCACTTTTTGAGTATTACCAAAATGCTTTAAATATATTGTCTTATTGTTATCGGTTATAGCAACAGCAATATTTGGGCTATTATAATATTCTTGTTTGTCCTTAATGAAATTGGTAATATCATTCATTGTTTTGGTTGAAAGAGAAGAATTACTCTGAGGAAAAATAGAAGTAAAACAAAAGAGTATTAATAATTGTAAGCTTGTTTTCATATAAATGATTGTTTTTAAGTATTTATTTATGATTAAATAAAAGTATACTTAAACAATATTCTATAGCTGTTATATAATTGGTTAGGTGCAAAAAGCACTGTTTTAGGTGTGAAATTATAGAGGCAAAATATTTTTTTTATAACTTTTTGAAACGGGAATTTCTATTTGAGTAAGAAGTATAACATTTTGATTCTTCCAAGACTTAAAATGTTGTGGATTTATTAAATGAGAACGATGTACTTGTATTAAGAAAAACAAATCCTTTTTAATTTTTTTTAATGAAGATCTTATGAGTTTTGATTTTAAAACCCCATTCTCAAGAAAAAAAATCTCAATGTAATTTTGAGATTTAGAAATACAGACTAAGTCAGATTTTAAAATTTTTAAAATGTCTAATTTATATTCTCCTTTTATAGTTAAAACTTTTTCTTCTGTTTTCTTTATCTCTTTAGGAAGAAGTTTAAGTGTAAATCTCCTAGCAAATAAGAGAATAGGAGTGAAAATAATAGCAGATTTAAAAGTAGCATTAGAAAACTCTGAAAATGTTAAAATTCCATTTAAAAATGGACTCTTATAATACAAATATGTAAATAGAAGGTTTAGAAAAAGGAAGAGTACAATAATCAATGTTTCTAAAAAAATATTCCATTTATAAAACTGATTATAAATAGAGTCTTGGAAAAGAATTGAGATAAAGTAAGATATAAAGGTAATTAAACTAAAACCAATGCTTAAAAATTCCCACCATAAAGAATCGGTAAATGAAGGGCCGTTGAAAGGTTTGATATAAAAAGTGAAAAAATAAATCCAAAGACTAATGAAAACACCAACATAAGTATGATGTTTAATAGAAGGATTTAGTTTATTCATTTTAAGTTTTAGTTTTTAATGAACAACCAATAACGATAAAAATTAAATCAGAAACAAATTAAGTTAAAACTTGTAGCTTGTTTCTTTAAATAAGAAAATTAGATAGATAATAACAAGAATCCTCTTATAGTTGAAGGAATTTTTCGTTTTTAAAAGGATTGTATTTGTTTTCTGGTAATTAAAAAAATGAGAAGACTATGTTTTTTATTAGCTGTAATTCTAGTATTTTTTTAAGAATGCCTTATTTGAAGGTCAATTTATTAAAATTAACTTATGCTTTTGAATAATTAACAAAGGTTAGAAAATGCCAAAAAACTATCAATAGCAATTATTAATACAGTATTTTTGCAGTCGCTTAAAAGTTAAATAAGATGCGTACTAAAACAATAAAGCAAAATAAGATTAACGTAGTTACTTTAGGATGTTCTAAAAACGTTTACGATAGTGAGGTTTTAATGGGACAATTAAAAGCTAATGGTAAAGACGTAGTTCATGAAGATGAAAATGATGATGGTAATATTGTAGTAATTAATACTTGTGGGTTTATAGGTAAGGCTAAAGAAGAAAGTATTGATACTATTTTGCATTATGCACAGCGTAAAGAAGCAGGAGAAATAGACAAAGTGTTTGTTTCTGGTTGTTTAAGTGAACGTTATAAGCCAGATTTAGAGAATGAAATAAAGAATGTAGATCAGTACTTTGGTACTCATGATTTACCTGCTTTATTAAAAGTTTTAGAAGCAGATTATAAGCATGAATTAATAGGCGAACGTTTAACAACTACACCTAAACATTATGCTTACTTAAAAATAGCTGAAGGTTGTGATAGACCTTGTTCTTTTTGTGCAATTCCATTAATGAGGGGAAAGCATAAGTCTACTCCAATAGAAAATTTGGTTACAGAAGCTACTAAGTTGGCGGAGAAAGGAATAAAAGAGATTATGTTAATTGCTCAAGATTTAACTTATTATGGGTTGGATATTTATAAAAAAAGAGCTTTAGCCGATTTATTAAGAGCACTGGTAAAAGTAGATGGAATTGAATGGATTCGTTTACATTATGCTTTTCCATCTGGATTCCCAATGGATGTATTAGATG
Source organism: uncultured Tenacibaculum sp. (assembly GCF_947499065.1). Lineage (GTDB taxonomy): Bacteria > Bacteroidota > Bacteroidia > Flavobacteriales > Flavobacteriaceae > Polaribacter. The sequence goes on from NZ_CANMMT010000005.1 coordinate 72,171, forward strand.
TAATGAAGGAAGAACCTAAGGTTTGCAACTATTTAGATATTCCATTACAGCATATTAATACTGAAATTTTAAAATCAATGAAACGTGGTACTACGCATGAAAAAACCACAGCTTTGATTCATAAATTTAGAGAATATGTACCTAACATGGCAATTAGAACAACTTTAATTGTTGGATATCCTGGAGAAACAGAGGAGCAATTCCAAGAATTGAAAGATTGGGTTGAAGAAATGCGTTTTGAACGTTTAGGAGCTTTCGAATATTCGCATGAAGAAAATACTGGAGCTTTTGTTTTAGAAGATGATGTTCCTGCTGATGTTAAATTCCGAAGAGTAAATGAAATCATGGAAGTACAATCTCAAATTTCATGGGAATTAAATCAAGAAAAAATAGGAAATACTTATCGTTGTTTATTTGATAGAAAAGATGGTGAGTATTATTATGGACGTACCGAGTTTGATTCACCAGATGTAGATAACGACGTTATTGTTGATGCTCGTGAGCACTATATCAAATTAGGAGAATTTATTGATATAGAAATATATGATGCCGGTGATTTTGATTTATACGGAACACCAGTAGTAAAGCAAGAAAGACCAGTTCCTATGCATCAAAAAAAGAAGTAATCTTCTTAAGCTTTAGTTACAATAATAAATTAATAAATGAATCCTGCTTTTGCAGGATTTTTTATGCATATTTATAATAGCTTTTAATGAATAATTGAAATGGAAAAATTGGTCAAATATATCAGTAAATATGTAACTCTCGAAAAAGAAGAATTAGAAGTGATTTTATCTTTTTTCAAAAGGAAAACTTTATTGAAAGATAAGTTTATTATGAAAAAGGAGCAAGTGGTTACAGATTATTACTTTATTGCTTCAGGTGGACTTATTATTTATGATGTAGAAGAGGGAGTTCAATATACAAGATATTTTACTTTTGAAAATGAACTTATAGCAGACATTAGTAAAATAAAAAGTAAAAAACGTTCAAAGTCCTATATAAAGGCAATTGAAAATACAGAACTATACAGTATTTCTTATAATGACATGGAAATGTTATATGATCGTTTTCCGATATGGCAAAAATTTGGGAGATTAGTATGGGAAGATGCATTTACAAGTGTTTTGTATGGAATTCACAACTTTCAAACTTTAACAGCAAAAGAGCGTTATTTAGATTTGCTAAAGCGTTCGGATTTAATATTTAGAGTTCCTTTAAAAGATTTGTCATTATTTTTAGGAATTACACCACAATCACTTAGTAGAATACGAAAAGAAATAAGTACAACTAAAGCATAACTAGTATATAATAAGCTAGATGTATTAATTATCATTTGGTAATTTACAGCAATCATTTTCGAGCAATCTTTGTATTAAAATTAATTAATACAATATAGAATGAATAGTAAGAAAATAGTAATTGTGGTATTGTTTTTTGCCTGCAAAATATTTGGACAGGTGACGGGTGATGTATTTGTTTTAGATAAAGATAGAGACCTGTTTTATTTTTATTATACGCCTGAAATACATGACAATTCTTTATATGATTATCAAAGAATAAGTACCAAGTTAGGACTACCACCAATAACATTTAATAAAATAGCTTTATATAATACAATCGGTGTAGATTATCATTCAATATTGTTTAAAAATAATCAGCAGCCTCTTCTAAGTGAAAAAGAAAAATACTACAATGTGAACTATAGTTTATTGGCTCAATACAGAATATCTAGAAATTGGTCTTTAAATGCTTTGTTTATGCCACATGTTATTGGAAACTTTAATGAAAAAGTAACGAATAATGATTTTAAGATAAACGGAATTTTGTTTGCAGAAAAGAGATTCATAAGTAAGAATACTAAAAATTACTATGTACTAAGTTTTGGAGTAGGGTATTTAACTATGTCTGGTAAAACAATGGTGAATCCGATAGTAAATTTCATGGGAAGTATAAACGAAAAATTAACCTTTGGAATTGGTGTACCTAATACCTATGTAAAATATAATTTTAATAAAAGACATGCTATAAAATTATTAGGCGATTTAAATGATTTTACTGTGAACATAAACAAACCTTTGTTATTAAATCAACCGAACAATACAATTATAGATAAATCTGTTTTTACCACAGTAACTGCAGGTATCGAATATAATTATTGGATAAATAAAAATATTGGTTTTATGATTAGAGCAACTCATTCAGTTTATGAGAAATATGAATTTCAAGATATAGATGAAGAAGTAATCTATGGCTATGATACAAAGTTGAGAGGTTATTTTACTACAGGAATAAAAATAAAACCGTTTAAATAATGAAAACTAAAGATTTAGAATACAATAATTTTACTACGAAATCATTTTTATCTGTAGCTATGCCATCGTATTTATTTCCTGCAATTATGTCTTGGATTTCTGGATGGATTTTAGAGAACCCGGAATTAATGAAAGCAAGTTATAAAAGCATAGCATTACCATCATTAATAGCAACAATATTTGTGTATTTAATTCTGAAGGAGCTTCAAAAAAATCAAAAAATTCTTAAAGAAAGATATACAAGAACTTTTTTTATAATCATAACAATAGCAAGTTTGTCTTTGTTGATTATAAACTTATTTAAGTTGGATTCTTATAAGTTTGATATTCTTTTATCATCTACAATAGGAACAGTTATAACAGTTTGGAAATTTCCATTAAAAAAACATTCATAAGATGTATTTAAGTAAACCAACTATTGTAGTTTTTGGTTCTACAGGAACAGTAGGATCTGAAGTGTTGAGACAATTGAGTAAATGTAATTGTTTTGTAAGAGGAGTGTTAAGAAAACCTACAAGAAAAGTACCTGTAAAATTGAATGGAGAGAATAACAATATTACATACATAGCTGTAAATTTAAAGTCAAAAAAAGAAATTAAAAGAGCATGTATTAATTCAGATACAATCTTTTTGTTAACAGGAACTTCTCCTAATCAAATAAACTATGAGGCAAGTATAATTAGTGTAGCAGAGGAGTTGAATATTAAAAGAATAGTTAAGTTATCGGCTCCTATTGTACCAAATAATATATATGTAGAAGTGAGTGATTGGCATCGAAAAATTGAAAAAATATTATTTGAGACTAATATTGATTACTGTTTTTTACAACCACATTCGTTTATGCAAAATTGGGAGCGTAATACTTTTTCAATTAAGTATTTTGGAAAAATATTTGATGTAATGGGAGATGCAAAAAGAAATTATGTAGATGCTAGAGATGTAGCAGAAATAGCAGTGAAATATCTACTTTCAAATAATATTTTAGACAGAAAACGAATTGTTATTTCTGGACCGGAAGCTATATCACATCAGAGTATGGCTGCCAGAATATCACATGTAACGAATAGGAAAGTTATTTATGAAAATATTAGTAGAGATGAATATATGTATAAGTTAACAAAGCAAGCCAAGTTACCTGTTTGGTTGGCTCGTCATATAATTGAAATTGATATCCTAGCAATGAAACATCCTGAACCAAATCAAGATACCGTAACAACGATTTTAAATCGTATGCCTAGAATTATGGATACTTATTTACAAGAATCACGTGATTTATTTATAGCTTCTAAATGGAAAGTTTTCTTTAATCATTAAAGAATAAAAAATTGTTTTAGATAAGAATTTTATACATCTTTACAGCCATGAAGAAAGCTTACTTTAATTGGAGTTCAGGAAAAGATTCGGCTTATGCCTTGTATAAAATATTGCAACAAGATGAATATGACATCGAAAAACTTGTAACAAATGTAAATCAAGATTACGAACGAGTTTCTATGCATGGACTTCATGAAAATTTGTTAGACGCTCAAGCGGAAAGTATTGGTATTCCTTTAGAGAAAATTTACTTTCCTGCCGATGTAACTATGGATTTATACAATGAGAAAATGAAAGACAAAACGTCTGAATTGAAATCATTAGGCTTAAATCATGCTGTATTCGGAGATATTTTCTTAGAAGATTTAAAAAATTATAGGGACTCTAAGCTTAAAGAAGTAGGAATTATTGGTGTATATCCATTATGGAAACAAAACACCAAAGATTTACTAAGAGAATTTTTAGCGTTGGGTTTTAAAACTATTACAGTTTGTGTAAATGCTAAGTTATTAGGAGAAGAGTTTGTGGGAAGAATTATTGATGAAGACTTTATTAATGAACTACCTGATGATATTGATGTTTGTGGAGAAAATGGAGAGTTCCATACCTTCTGTTTTGATGGGCCAATCTTTAAAAAGCCAGTAGAGTTTGAAATAGGAGAGAAGGTTTTAAAATCATATACTTTAAATAAAGATAATTCTCAAAACTGTCATTCTTCTACCAAAGAAAAAGTAAAAAGCTACGATACTAGTTTTTGGTATTGCGATTTAAAAAAGATATAGAAAACTACTTTTCTAAAGTAAAGAAGAAAGTAGTTCCTTTACCAAGTTCAGAAGTTAACCAGATTTTACCTCCATAGTTACTTATTATCTTTTTAACTATAGAAAGTCCAATACCAATAGAATCTTTTGTGTCTTCTAGTTTTAGAAAAGCATTGAATATTTTTGAATGGTATTCTTTTTCAATGCCTTTTCCATTATCCTTTACGTAATAAACAGTTTTTTCATCTTCTTCAAAAAAACCAACTTCGATAAGACCTTTTTCCTTATCGTTATATTTAATAGCATTCCCTATTAGGTTTTGAAATAACTGTTGTATTCTATGTTCATTTCCTAAAATAGAAGGAAAGTCTTTAGAAACTGTTATTTCTATGTTTTCTGGTGCATTGGTATATTGAAGAATTTTATTGATAATATGGTTTAAGTCTAATTTAGAAAAATTGAAATCATTTCTATTAATTGTTGAATATTCTAGTATTCCTTTAACTAAGGATTCCATGATGTGAATATTATCACTTATGGAGTCAAGGAATTGCACGGCTTCATTATTTAAGTTCTCTACATGATCTGCTTTTAGCCAAGTAACAAGTGTTTCAATATTTCTTAAAGGTGATCTTAAATCATGAGAAACGATATGTGCATAATTACTAAGGTCTTTGTTTTTTTCTTCAAGTTGTTCTAATAGTTTCTGTTTTTTTTCAAAAACCATACAAGCTTCCAAAGTATGTGAAAACTTACTTATTACAGGTAATAATTGCTCGGAATTTTTTTTATAAATATTAGAAGTATTGGTATACAAGAATAAATAATTTCCTTGATAAAGCTTATAAATTACAATAGTACCTTCATTTACTTTTATAGGCACTAATTCCTTAAAATCTTGACTATATTCAATTATAATATAATTGTTTATAGAGTTTAAAAATGATTTTAAGTTTGGGCTTAGTTCTGGGGTTATATCGTTACCATGTGGAATTGAATATTTTTTTGTTAACTGATTTTTTTCATTCAAGTTAAGAATCCAACAAGCATTTAGATTTCTTCTCGTAAGAAGAAGTTTTAGAAAAGAATTACAATTTTCATAGTAATCTAACGATTTTCCTATGCTCATTGAGTATTCATAAAGTCTTAAAATATCTAATATTTTATTGTCCTGTTCCATTTATTCAAATAAACCAACTACTATAGTTTTATTATAAAATTCGATATATCCATTTCCGTAAGAAGATATTTCACCTAGTGTTAAAGCTCCACAAGTTGGAATAGTAGGATGTTGATTTGAAATTGCTTCTGAAACATTTTCTAATTCATGTTTAAAATCATCTTTTAAGTATAGAATTCTAGAGATACAATCAATAATCATTGCAAACTTTGGTTTTTCAGCTTGATTAGCAATACTTTCAGCAGCTTTTCTAGCCGCTTTAATTAATAAATCTTTATCTCCTTTCATAATATTAATCATTGTATTCTCTTCAACTTCACCAACACATACCAATGAATCATTTTCATCTGTAGATAAAGGGTCTCGAATGATATAATCTGTTCCTTGTTTTATAACACCTAATGGATACCTCATGGCTAATTCGAAAAACCCGGTATCACTAAATTTCATTCCAGAATCATTTTCAACTACTTTCTTATATAAATCATAAGGAGCATCCCAGTTGATGCCTTCAATAGAATTACCACTAGTTTTTGTGACAATGTAAGGTCCATCTAGCTTTTGCCATCCATGTTCTACACCAATAGAAGATTTCATTTCTATAATAGCAACTACAGCAGTATCTTCTAAAAAGCCTTCCTTAGAAAAAACACATGGCTTTTGTTGTAAAGTTAAGCTCCCTGCACCTCCTCCAAAATAATTGGTTTTCATTCCGTATTCTTGATAAAGCCTGCTTAAGTAATTAGAAATACTTGAAGTTAAACCATCTACAAAAGTGATTAAACTGTAATTGGTATTTTCTTTAAAATTAGTTTTTGGAATTTTAAATTCTTTTTGACTAATATTTCTGATTGTATATGTTTGAACTACATTACTTAATTCATGAACAATAATTCCTTTGTCTTGAACATCGTTTTTCCAGATTACCATAGGGAAAATTCCACCAATAAAATTAATATCGGCCTCATTTAATGAGCTTACAAGATTATCAATATTTATGTCTGTGTGTTCACCAATAGAAATTAATGCAGTATTGTTTTTTACTAAATTCTTTATTTCTAAAGTTATTTCATCTATGTTGGTTGTAGTTAAGTGAAGCATATTTAATAAGTTAAGCTATTATAAATATACTTTTAAGTTAGAGAGGGGAAATGTGAAATTAGATGAAAGGTATTTATGTATAGATGAAAGGTCTAAATTTTTGGTTGATTCGTTTTTAACTAACTACATAAATAAACAGTCAATATAGTCCGTTATCATGTGTAACAATAAACCAATTCCGATAATATTAAAAGGTTTTTTAAAAAAGAGAAGAAACACATATATAATCATTGCATAATAGGTATGTAAAGGATGAAAGTTAATACTACATCTATTTGGGGCAAAAATAGGTGTAGCTAATAAGTGATCCAAATCTACAAGCATAGTTGCTAATAGAATTAAACTTACTTTTTTCCATTCTTTTTTAAAGAATACATAAGCTAGAATAAAAGGAAAACCGAAATGTAAAAAGTAATGGATAAATGTTTGCATTAAACAACTTCTTTTTCTAGTGCTAAAAAGTGTGTGGTTTCGTTTTGAGCATATAAAGGGAAAATTTTTAATTCACATTTATATGTTGATTTATCTTTTTTATAATTAATTATAACCTCTTTAAATGGTTTGTTTTTTAATAGTTTTTTACGAATCTTTTCTCTAGATACATCGGTAGTTTTTTCTCCTTGCAAAAATACAGGTGACTTTCCTATAGCAAATTCTCTATCATAACCAGTCATCTTTTTAAAGCCACTATTTACCCAAATAATCTGTTTATCACTGTTGGTAATAACCAAAGATTCATAAGAGTTTTCTTTTAAAATAGAATTGAAATTGTTTCCCCAATCAAAATTGTTGGCTAGTTTATGTAGGTATTTAAGATCGTCAGCAAGTGTGCTAACTGTAAATAAATCTTGAATTCCCCAGCTTAACAAATTGATGTTTTGCGCTTTGTTTTGGTTAATTAAAGAGCTAGTTTCTTTATATTTATCATCATCTAAAGAAGATAAATAAGTGTCTAAGCACATCATATCATTTAAATCATTCTTCATAAAACTATATCTATCTTTTAATATTTTGCTGGACCAATATTTTCTGAACTCTTTTTTATAAAATTACGTAAATCGTCATTTGCTTTTTCCAAGTCTTCTTTTCTAAGGTACATCATATGTCCACTTCTATATCCTTTAAAACTTAAACGATTTTTAAATTTACCACTTGGATCTATTTTTCCCATGGTATATTTAGCAGCAGAATAAGTAGTAGCACCATCATAGTAACCAGATTGTACTAATACGTTTAAATATGGATTTTGTGCCATAGATTTACGTAGGTTTTCTCTAGCATCGTTATTACTAAAGTCCCAAGGATGAACTGAACCAAACATATTATATTTTACATCTGTTTTAAACTTTAAAACATTTTGAATGTAATAGTTGATTGCTGGTGTAAATGAATGTAGCCAAGAAACTAATTCTGGACTATAATCAGGAGAACTACCAGTTTCTCTTCTGTCAATACCTAAATATCTACTATCTAAGCGTCCTATTGTTTTTCCAGAAGTATCTCTTAATAATTCTTTCCAGAAATAACGGTTTGGCACTTCTAAGTTGTGTTTAAGTATTACTTCCTTTTTAATTCCAGAATAATACGCCATTTTTTCAGCCACAGCCTCTTTTTCTTCTTTAGACACATAACCACCTTTTGCTAAAGCTGGAAGTAATTTATTAATTGCAAAACTTTCAGATTCTGGTAAAATATCTAATAAATCTTGCTGTTGTAATTTTTGAGGTAACATTTTGTGATACCATGCAGCCGCAGTAAAATAAGGGAAGTTAATAGCGTAATCCTCAGAGTTTTTGTTTCTTAACAGTTGATAATCTGCTGGAGACACCATGATTACACCGTTTAAATACATCCATTGGCTATTTTGTAATTCATAAGCTAATTGCATTACACGGGTACCACCATAACTTTCTCCAATAATATATTTAGGCGAATTCCATCTGTTATTTCTTGTTATAAAAGTATTTAACCAACCAGCTAAGTATTTAGCATCTGCATTTACACCAAAAAAGTATTTTTTATCTAATTTCTTTTTCTCCTTTACTATAGGTCTAGAATAAGCTGTATTTACAGGGTTTACAAAAACAATATCAGCTACATCTAATATTGAATACGGATTGTCTTTGATACCATAAGGTTGTATAGGATTTCCTTCATCATCAATTTTTAAAATTTTAGGACCAGTATAAGCAATATGCATCCAAACAGAGGCAGAGCCAGGTCCACCATTAAAAGACATGATTAGAGGTCTTTTTTCGCTATTATTTACATCTGTTCTTTTATAATAAGTATAAAAAAGAGTTGCTTTTATAACACCATTTTTATCGTATACAGGTTGTGTTCCTGTTTGAGCTTTATACTGAATTCTTTTACCTTTAATTACAACAGAATTGGTTGTAGTTACAGTAGAGTCAATTGGAACTCTATTGTCTTGTGCAATTGCAGTTATTGAAAACGATAAGGCAAATAAAAAGATGATTTTTTTCATAGTATAGTTAGTTATGAAAGTTAAAAGTATTAAAACTTCTCAAAAACACCTAATCCAAACAATGCAAAGTCGTATTTAACAGGGTCATGCTTGTCAAACTTTCGTAGGGTTGTATCCAATTCAACCAAAGCTTTCCAGTCGTTTTGTTTTCTTTTTAAAATACCAAGTTTACGGGCAACATTACCAGAATGTACATCTAATGGGCAATGTAAGTGAGCTGGGGAATGTGTTTTCCAAATTCCAAAATCTACTCCAGTTTTGTTATCACGAACCATCCAACGTAAAAACATGTTCTTTGTTTATAAAAGGTAGTACAAATGTAGTGTTTCTTTAATTTCTACATCGCATCCAACTATATACTCTGATTTGCTAACCTTATTTTTACTTGTTTCCCCTTTATTAATTTGGTATGTTTTTTATAATATAAAAAAAACCAAAGATTTTATAGACAAGATAACATCTCAGTAATGATTTACAACAAGTAAAAGAATGCGTTTTTACACTTTATTAAGATTTTTAATAGCCTTTAACATATTTCATTCTAATTTAGTTGTAATGTATTTTTACATTCACTTTTAGTTTTTGTCCATTTTTTATGAATAAAGATTCAACTTAACATTCATTATGTAAACTTTATTTGCAAATCATGAAACGTCACTCATGATTTACAAATAAAAATACTTCCTTAAAAAGTTATTAATTTTTCTTATGCTATCTTTTATAGCCTTTCTTTTTCAATTGTTTTCCAAAATTGCCTCAATTCAATAGTTTTAGGGTCATTTATATTTAATAGCCCTTTTCCAGATTCTAATTTGTTAATTTCAGTTTCAAGTTTATATTTACTACTTGGTGTACCTAAAAATGAAGTAATCATCTTATAGTCTTTATTCTGAACGTTTAAACAGATTGGTAATTTAACTTGAGAAGCAAAATCAAAATCTTTAGTCTTATAATCTTCAACACCTTGTGAAAGCATTACTATAATCACTCCCTTAGACCTTAGTAATCTTAATAGTTCTTCTAATGCTTTTCTCGCATTTTTATTTTTTAAGTATATGTGAGCTTCATCAATTACCATTACATATCTTAAAGGGAAAATATAATCGTTAGGCTTACAGTCATTAGTAGAACTAAAAAAGGTATTAAAATATCTAAGTAATAAAAACACAACTAATTGCCTTAAAGTATCAGATAGTGCTGGTGGTAGATTTAAGTATATGCTTTTATCTAGAATATTCGATTCTATATCATTACAATTGAAGATATTTGATGTTAAATCTTGAATTCCAGCATAAAGAGTATCTGGTTTTCTTTTTGTTTCTTCATAATATTCATCTAACCTTTCAAATAATTCATTTATTGTTGGATATGAATTTCCTTTTTCATCAAAAAGGTCAGTTATAATATTTTTAAGAATATTTTTTTGTGATACACCTACGCTTGGTACAAATGTAGCAATGGTATCCACAAAAGCACTAATACTAAATGGTCTTTGTCTTTCCTCTAAGTTTATAGATGAGAATGGATTAAAATCAATTCCACCATCATTTACAATATCAATAAATTCACAATTAGTATTCTTTAAAAAAGGTTTTAATTGTTCTGGATTTCCTTCTCCTTTATAGTCAAAGAAAATAAACTTAAGAGAATTTTCAGTTTTTTTTGATATTTGAAATAGAATATCTTTTATCAGCTGAGTTTTACCCGAGCCAGCCATACCCGCAATGGCAATATTTCTATTATCGAACTCTCTTAAATCATTAATCTTAATTTCAACATCAGTTCCGTCTTCATAATTTCCAATGCAAAATGAAAGAGGATTCTTAAATTCCTTTACATCAGTTTTTTTCGTAGTATTTAAGCCAACTTTAACGATGTTTTTACGGAATGAAAGTCCTTTTTTAATTAAACTAATAATGAAACTTATATGTTCACCATTAGAAATATTACACTTATCAATCTTATCACTGATTAAGTTTAAACCATGATTTAAATGAAGTTTAAATAATTTCGAAAACTCATCATCAAAAATATTTTTATTATAATGTTGGTCTAATGATGCTTTATAAATAATAAAGTTTGAACTATCATTTACAATTGTACCAAAAAGAGCTCTATCATCTCTGAATTCCTTACCGTCAGAACTAGGTATTAAATCATTATTGACATCGAATTCCTTTCCAGTCATAATGCTATAAGAAAAAGCTATTCTTGGAGCTATACCATCATTTTTAAAATTATACAATGTTTTAATTTTGTATAAAATATCATCACTTTCTTTGCTAATTTTAATTCTCATAACCTTGGAAATAACCTTTTTTTAAATTTGTATTCTCACCATCATTTACTAATAAGTATGCTTTAGAAACATTAGTAGAAATATCTTTATACCTTTTAGGAGTTATCTCATTATTAGTTGATAGGATAACTACCTGTTCAGATAAATCTGGATAGAAATAAAGCAATATGTTTTTTATATGTTCATCATCAAGTCTTCCTAAAGGAGTATCAATAAAAATAGGTAAACTCTGTACTGATTCTTTTAAAATAGCTTTAATTAAACTTGAAATATATAATTGTTTTTCACCTTGCGATAGAATCTCTTTTTTAACTTCTGTATCTTGAGAATTATAAAGAGTAATTTTCATACCGTTACCTTCTGCTAATATTGTAACTTTAACATCAGTTATAAAATTATTATCACTCGTATTTAATTTGTGCATTAATTTTTGCATTTCTGCTAAAATGTTTTTCGATAAGCTTTCTTTTTTAAATTCTTTCTGCTCATGAACAAAGGCTTTTAAAACATGGAGATATTCATTACTCTTATTAATTTTCAATCTGTTTTGTTGATTAATTTCAACCTTCTTAAGTAATGCTTGGTATTGTTGATTTAATCGAGATATATCTTTTTGAAGCTTAATTATAGTTCCTTTATTACCTCCGATAGTTTCATGAAAATCAGCAATTCTCCTTTCAGAGTTTTCTTTTTTTGATGAATATTCTAAAATTAATTCATCTTCTAAATCAGCATCAATTTTATTTAATGTATTATTTAATCCGTTCAATTCTATTTTTACAGAATTATATTCTTCAATTGTAGTTTCAAATAAGTCTTTCGATTGAATATTAACTAAGTTAATAGTATCTTCAATTAGTTTCTTTTCAGAATTGTTTAAGTCATGTTCAAAACTTAAATCTTTAACCTCGTTCTTTTTTGCAAACAATTCAGAACCTAAACTCTGTGCTTTTTCATAATAAAACATTTTATCTTTAAGAGTCATCGAAGAATTAGTAGGCTCGGGTGGTTGATTAAATAGCCTTTCAATAAAATTTTCTATTTTTTTTGAATTCTCGTTTAATGACTTAATAGATATTTCATTTTTATCTTGAATCTCTATATGTTCGTGTATTTCTTCTAATTTTCCAGTAAGCATTGCTAGTGGGATAATCTCACTTAATTCACCAAAACGTTCTTCCAATTCTTTCTCTTTCTCTTTAAGGCTACTTATATTTTCGATTATTCCTTGACGGTCAAAAGTTGAATTCCCTTGTTTACTATGTTCAGATATTAAATTTTGAAAAATTCTAATTTCCTTTTTTAAGTCATCAATTTCTTTTTGCTTTTCTGCATTTTCTTCTTCAAACTGTTCAATTTCATTTTTAGCAATTTTTATTGCTTTTTCTCTATCAATTAATTGCTCTTGTATATTTTTAGAAGCACCTTCTTTTTTTAAATTATTGGCAAAATCATTTAAGTCTTCAATTAAACTTTCATAAATATCTAGACCTAAAATTTTCCCAAGAGCATCATTTAAGAAACTACCTTCTTCTTTTATTGATAAATTGGCTATTTCAGCTATTTTTTCCGCATCAAAAAACACAAATTTTGCTGCATCCAATGGTATTATATAATCATTAATGAAATTAACCTTATCAATTTCATCATCAAATAACTCCTTGGTTGTTTGTTTGTCAATGATTGAAAGCTTCTCCTCCATAGACAAGACATTAAACTCACGCTTAATTATAATTGAGTCTATTTTAGTAGATATTGATTTAATTTCTGGTAATTCAATTTCTGAGATTACCAAACTAGTTGAAAAAGTATTTTCATTTTCTTTATGAGCTGACCAGTTTATAGATTGCTTCATAAAGAGGGAATAGTTTTTTTCTTTTTGAATTTCTCGTTTGAAATTATCGTCAACTTGAGAAATCTTGTCTCCAAATAAACACCATACTATGGATAATAATAAATTTGTTTTTCCATAACCATTTCTTCCTCCGATTAAAACAATGTTTTTATCTGCATTTGTTTCTAGGTCAATTATTACATTTCCATGATATTGTCTAAAATTATTTATGCTTATTTCCTTAAATTTCATTTTATAGCTTTTTCTATTTCATCATTCATTGTTTGTAAATGATAATTATTTCGTTTATATAATTTTTTTGTTTTGACAGATTCTAATAAAGTGCTTATTGAAGAGTAGCTTACATCACTCTCTTCACAAATTTCTTTTAACCTATTAAGTTGTTTGTTTTTAATTTCTTGTATTTTCATATTTTATGTTTTGTATTTCCTTGGCAATAGATAGAAAAAGCTTTGTTAATTCATCATTTAATTCATCATTTTCATAGAGTTTTCGTTGTTTATAAAAAAAGTGATATAAGTTTTGTTCGTTTGTATAAGTTGCTGAAGGCAGTCTCTTATTTTCTTTCACGAAAACCAATAATTTTTCATATCTATTGGATAAACTATTTTTACATCTCAATTTTAATGAATGCTCGTTAAGTATTTTATTGATGATGTCAAATTCTTTGTTAGGCAATTTGTTTTTTTCGAGTAGTTTTCTTTTTCTATAGAAAAAATGATATAATCTTTGTTCTTCTTGAATAGTAGGCTTAGGTAATCGTTTGTTTATCTCTATAAATTTCAGTAAATCTTGTATATCATGAGAGTTTTTTGAGTGATTTCGAATAACTCTATTTGGAAATTTTTCTAGTTTTTCATTTATTAGTTTAACCTTAGTATTATTAAGTTCTCCTTTCTTTATTTTACCTTTTTGAACAGTTAGCCATCTAGATAAAATCTTTTCACTTTCTGGGCAATTACTAGAAAAAGGTAACCTGTCATTTTCTAATATAAAATCAGACAACACTTCATAGCTTTCTTCCCAAGTTCTTTTTTCAGGCTTAGGCTTACTATTTAAGGTAATAAAAGTAGATTCATACTTCTTCCCAGAAATACCAATAACCCCATTCTCGAAAAATTTAAACATTTTAGATTCATCGAGTTTTAAATTTTGAATAATACTATACTCGTTAGTTTTAGGCCTGTATTGAAGAACATATTGTGTTATTTTAGATATATGTATAGGAGTAGATAAATTGTCTAGGTATTCTTTTACTATACTTCTTATTGTACCTCCTTTAAAATTAACAAGCTCGTTTTCCCATTTTTTTAATCCATAGACACTTTTTCTTCCAATCGGCACGAAACCAGCTTTTCTTTTCATTGAAGCTCTAACCTTCTTTGAATCTGTCTTGAAACCAGGAAATAACTGTGTTATTTTATTATAGATATCTTCAACTTTTGATGGTTCACCTAACTCAATCAGAGCATCATAAGCATATTCAGCCGCAGTTTTTAAGGTGTTCCTTTTAAAAACAATGTTATCGTCTAAATCAAGAAATAAATCGAATTCTTCATTAATTATTCGTTCACAATCGTCTTTTATTTCTTCTAAAAGGGTGTATTTTTCAGTTAATAAAAATTGAGATAAATAACTTTTAAAATTGAACTTGTATGTTGCGTTTTTTCTCTCTCTTTGTCTTAGACTGATATCTTCAAAAAGTTTATTAAAATCTAATTCTTCTTGAATTTGTTTTTTAGCTAGATATATGTTTTTCCATTTATGTCTATTCTTGGGATTAAGTTGTCTTGGAATTAAAACATCTTCAAGATTTCCAATTATAGAATAATGTTTCGAGAGATAGATTGAAAATATATAGTTTATAAAATTTTTCGAAAACTTAGTATCATATAAAAAATTGATTTCATTAACCTTTTCATCAGTTAGTATGATAAAATTTTCTGTAATATCAATATCGTAATTTTGATAAAAATCATCTTCGAAGTTTTCTAACAACAAAACTTTATCTTTTACTTCTTCAAAACATCTTTGACGAATTTGCCTAACTCTTTCTCTTGTTAGGTTTGTTATTTCAGCTGTTTCATCAAGAGTTTTACAATCTGAAATATAAACATCTATAGTGTTTTTAAAAATAGTTGTGTAATCTGTTTTAAAGAAAGCATTCTTCAAAATTAAAAAATCACACAGCTTAATAATTGATTGACTTTGAGTAACCTCATCTGATATTTCTTTTATTGAAAAGGTATCTTGTATTAAAAATTTATTGTTAAGACTAATTAATTTTTTTTCATCAATAATGTGAGAAACCTCATTTATATATGCTTTAATTTTATCGATATATATTTCTATCTCAAGAATATTTCTTTCACCAATATTTTTGATTTTAGAAACTTGAAAATTCTCTTCACCAAAAATTTTAATTAGAAAATCATTTAATCTAAGCGACTTTCCAATGTATGAAGTTATTGCATTTCGCCCTCTTACTTTTAAGTTTGAAGTTGTGATTTTAATGAATTGATTAATTACTTGTCTTTGAGGTCGATTTAGTTTTTGAATTTTATTTATTAGATTATTTTCATCAGTAATAACCTTGTCACCAATTAAATTTTCCGAATAAGCTTTGCATAGTTCAATTAATTCAAGATTAGATTTTTCTCCACAGTTTTTTAATTTGACAAAAGTTTTATATATAGAATAGTATTCTTTTAAATCTAAAATAGTTTCAATTTTATTGTACTTACAAGCATGATATGAGCGAACACTAAGTTTTCCATTACTATATATTCTTTCTATTGTCATAAATTAATTTAATTATCTAAATTATATTCCTTTTTTTAATTCAGTTTATGGTTTTCCTTACTTAGTTCGAATATTTGAAAAATAATTTTCAATCTTATTTTATTAAGGATTTACGTGAAAAAGTTTTTTTAACTCAGTTCTTCTTAATCTTTTATACTCTCTCCAACAAGAGCAAGTGATATTAGAAAACTTATGTCTTAACACTTTTTCAACCCCTTCAAATCCATTTTTGTTTAATAATTCATCAATCTCTTCTTTTACAATATTGGAAAGTAATTTATCTTTATTATTATAACTTACATATAGATTTGGGTTATCTAAAGTTATTCTTTTTAAATATGGAGCTAGTGGTATTACTCCATCTATATCTTCAAAAATAAACATACTTCCAACATCTTTTCTCTTATTACCAATCTTATAGTTCTCATTGAATTCTTTTAAATCAGAATAATACCAGTTATCATTGCTCTCTGTTAAAGCCCAATGAACGGGGTTCTTTTTTGTGATTTTCACAGTCTTTACATGCTCAGATTCTAGAAGTTTTAAATCTAATGAGAATAAGAAAGGCCCATATAAGTTAGCTCTATTAAATTCTTCATGAATATCTATGGCATCCAGAAAAATACCATCCCAAACACCAATTTTCTTATCCTTTTCATCTGAATATTGTTTGGTCTGAAATAGTTTATTATCCTCTATATATTTTCTTGAAAAAAGACTTTTATTGTTTAAAAATGTTTTAGAAGTCGATATTGTATTTGCGTGATAAAGAAACTTAATCTTTTTCTTGGTTAAAATTTTAAATAGCTCTTTAGGGTCTAAATCATATTTTGATTTCATTCATTTTTTTTAGCTTACCCTTAGAGGTAAGATTAGCATTGTTTTTTGAACTCCTAATTTAATAAATAAAATTTAGATTAAATCATCTAGTTATGTGCTATATAATTTTTTTCCGAAACTTGTTAAACTCATAAATTCATTTATTTCATGTCCAATACTACCAATCATATTATCAAATAATAGTGGTTTAGATGCCAAGTCTTGAATGAAAAACTAAAAATCTCCTTTATTTATATTGTAGTGCATATGGTGTCTAAATTGATTCTTCTTTTTTCATTTTCTCCCCATTTTCTTAAATACTCTCTCCATACATAATGCTGCTTTTTAGTAATTTCTAAATTCATAGTTTAATTCAATGGATTTATATTCATGTAAAATACATCTATATAAAACTATTTTAAGTGATATACGGTCTATGCATTTGTAAATATTAAAAGGAAAGTTCTATTTATTTAAGCAATTACAAAATCTATAATATTAGCAAAAGATTTTGCCAATACATTAAATAAGAATTTTTAACTATTGTTAATTACAAAAATTCTCTTTTTTAGCCAGATATAATATTCACTAATTATTGTTTTTCAATTAAAAATAGAGAAAACCACTATGAAAATATAGGGTAAAAAACCTATGTATAGGTACTTAAATAAAATGGTTCTTTAATTATTTTTAGATTTTGTAACCAAAAAACACCTTATATGATTACTAAAGATTTTTTCTCTATTGATATAGAGATTGATGGTTTTGAAAATGAACTTCAAAACCACTTAATGGCAAACGAATATCAGTTTACACTTAAATGGACGCAAGGAAAAGCTATTGCCCTTCTTAATGCAAGTCTTCAAGTAGGGAGGAAAAAAATTAATTTACTAAATCAACCTTATTCCGATAATGACGGGACTATAAATATTCCTTTAGGCTTAATAGAAGGGAATATAATAAGGGTTTATTTTAGAGTTTACGCAATTACAACTGTTCCTAAAATGAAAGCATTTTTAATTGATAAGACAAATAGAAAAATTGTGAAAAAGAATCCAGCAACTAGTGCTACTAAAAAATTAACTAAAGGAGAGATATGGAATTCAAAAGTTTAAAAATTGGTATAATATTATTTATGTTCATTCAAACAATTAATGCTCAACATAAATTAAAAAGGGCTCACTTATATAATTCTTATACAGGGTTAAATGCTGATACAGATTTATTCAATGATATTAGTTTAAACTCTTTTGAAGCAATATCTACAAACATTCAATTCTCTAAAAATAATGATTTACAGAAAATAGTTGTTGTTCCAATGAAACTTAGAAGCCCAAATTATGAAAACTATAATTTTTTATTTAATACTAAATTAAATTTGGCTCAAAAAGGAGGAATTACAACTTTTGGTATTGGTTTTACATTTGATAATTCAATTGCTGAAAGTAAAAGAGGTATTAAAATTTTAGAGAAAATTAACCCAAATTTTAATGAGAGTTATCTAAATAAGAAAAGAATTTTAGATAAAAAACTTAAAAAGAAACTAACTGAAGATTTAATTAAATATAAGGATACATTATTAGTAAATCTTATAGAAAAAGTGTTAAATAAATTAGAAGAGAACAAAGATGGTTTTTTCTTAGAGGATTTATTTTTTGACCCAATAAACGATAGTCAAAAATACACTTATTATAAGAACTTAAAACAATCTTATGATAAAAGTACAAAAGCTTTTCTAGATTATTTATCCATAGATTATTATAAAAAACTTATGGAAAATAGTACTAAGATTACATTTGGAGGAAATATTTCTTTTTTTGAAATACTTGGAGGAGATAAAATTGATTTAGATAATGATGGTTTAATAGATAATGCAGAAAATATTAAACAAAAAAACTTGTCTTTAGGAATAACTCGAATTGAGAGTGAAAAATTAGGCTGGAGTTTTACTGGTTATTATCTTCAAAAAAGGTCAAGTCCTAAATCTGGAGAAAAGTTTAATGATTATTACGGTTTTAGCGCTGCTGTTGGACAGAGAATATTTATCCTTAATAAGGAATATAAAAAAACAAAAGAATATATAGAAGGGTTATTTATTTCTAGTATTCACGCAGGATTGTCATTTGAATATTTAAAATGTAATGAAAGTATAGCTAAATGTGAAAATGGAATAAGTAAGAAAAGTATTATAACTCCATATATAGAGTTAAAAATATCACCCAAAAATCAATTTAGAATTGGTATACCTATTACAAATCAAAAACAATTGGATAATAGCCAAAGTTTAATAGGACCTTTTTTACAATATAGATTAAATATTGCTGGCTCTAATTAATACTTATTGCATTTTCTAGTATATGTGAGATTTTTCTACTGGAATAAGGTAGGTATAGCTTCTGTCACAAACAATGCTCCAAATGCTACTGTAGAAGATAATTCTTAGTAGTAAATTAAATAATTAGAATATGCAAGAAGATGGACTTAGGTTCATCTTTTTTTGTATATTTAAATGATAATAATTTAAACCCCCGAAATTTTAATGGCTAGTCATAATTTGTTTTTAGGAATGTACTCTTTAGGTATAAAAAAGAAATTTGGAAAGAATTCAGATTTAATTAGTACTAATGATTTTTTAAGTAATGCTTATAATGATGTTGAAAAGAAATTTGAAGAAGGATTTGTTCAAGATATTATTAAACAATTGGATACTGAAAAGTCATTTAAAAACAGTAAGAATACACATGGTGGAATTTTAGAGAAATTTGATTTTAATAACTCTGAAAGGACTTTAGATTTGTTGATTAATGGAGGATTAACAGGCGTGAAACAATATATAATAAATGAAGAAAAAGAAAAAAAAATAGTATCAGATAAAGATATTGTAGGTTTAGTTTTTTTCGCTAGAATCTGGTTTCCTTCAAATTCTAATTCCGCTTTTATTTTTATACAAAAACATGGTTCATTAAGTATAAAACCTCTTTATGATGAGCTACTTAAAAAGGTGTTAAATCCACATGATTTTGGAATCTTAGGTAGAAAATTACAAGCAACTACAACTAAAAGAAGGCAAAAAGAATTTTTGAAAAATTCTAATGTTTTAGATATAACAATTGTTAGTAAGAAAAGTGTTTTTGACACTGCTTCAATTTCAGCTAAAACAGCTACAATAAAATTTAGTAGTATTAAAAATAGTTCACAAAAAGTGGATAAGAATGATATCAAGACCCTTTTACTAAGGCATGGGGTTTCCTTTGACGATAAAGGAAGTGTAATAAAAGTAACATATGGTCGAAGCTTTGAGAGTTATAAAGAGAAAAAAACTGTAGAGATTGATGATACAGAAGAAACAATTAATATTATTCCTAATATAAAGGTACCTAATGAATGTATCAATGCAGATAACTCTCCAAATTTTAAAAAGATGCAAGGATTTGTAGATGCAGAAATGACACAAATAATAAAAGAAGCTAAAAAATCTTAAAGATGTTAGATTTTAAAAGTTACCAAGAAATTAATTCAAAAGCTATTAAAAGTATTAAAACTGATAGTGATGGTGATACCATTTCTGATTGTTTTAATACTTTAGTTTTCTATTTTCTTTTTTATGCTTTACCTCTTCTTTTTTCTATTTTAATATTTGTTTATGATGTTAAAATTTCTTCTTTTGATAAAGTTACTGCAACAGGCGTTGCTATTTTTACGGGACTTTTTTTTTCTTTGTTATTGAATATAAGTTCTAGGATAAGAATCGAAAAGGATAACCCTAATATTGACAATAAAGCATTTGAAAGATATAAGAATAATATGAAACAAATTGCTAATATCACACTATATATAATTTCTTTAGGTATATATATATTGTCATTATTGTTAATTAATCATATATTGAAAGATGCGTTATCGAAGTATGTAGAAATATCTCTTACTGCCATTATTTTTTTTATGATTATAAGATATTTAATATCGATTCTTTTTATGATACAAAGATTTAGATTCATCATAAGAGATGAGATTGAAAATATATTATAGTTTTATCTGTTTAAAAAAATCTTCCAAACTAACTTCCCTAGCTTCACATATTTTACTTAAAGTTTTCAAAGGAATTCTATACCCATCAGATTGAAGTAATTTTCTTACGGTCTTCTCATCAATATTATGGTCTAAAGCAAAATTCCTATTAGACTTACTTTCTGAAACCCACTCTTTTGCTATAAAATTACACACTTTCTTATTGATATCCATAAGACAAAAGAATGTATTGTTATAAATATTAATGCGGACGAACGACCGCAAAAAGAAAAAATAATTTATATTTGAAGAAAATAATACTCAAATATGAAAACAAAAAAGATTGTAGTACTGCTAATACTCGTATTAGGGATAAGCTATTATATCCACGATACATACTATGCTAAAAAGAATTTATCAGCTCCAAACATTCCGCTAGATTTAAGTGGTGATACCAATGAGAAAAAATCATACAACTCCAATATCAAGCCTTTTAACACCATTAAAACAAGAATCTTTGGAGAAAGTAAATACGCAGTACAAAAGCTGCTAGGTAAGCCCAATAAAGTACTGTCTTCGCAAATGTATTCTAGTTGGTCGGTGCTAATCTACTATCGAAAAGTTCGTGATGAATTTGATAATGATAAAGTAAAGCACCTCGCTGTTTGGATTGAACGAGATAATCGTTTGAATTCAAAAGTAACCAAAGTAAAGTGTGTCACTCCTAATTCTTATTTAAGAGTTGGTACATCAAAGATTAAACTTCCATAAAAAATAAAATAATCATTTATATGAAAATCAAAATAATACTATTGGTAGGATTACTTGGGATTAGTAATTCACTATCAAGTCAAAATGCTGTTAAATCAGAAGAAATTATCACAAGTGGAAGAATAAGAAGTCATATTCCATATGATTTAGTTTCAAATAGAGTACATAAAACCGTTATCAATGAGGATGGAGGTATTCTATCGCTACGAGCAGTAACTAAATATTACGCTAGAAGTAAAAGTGTTCCTAAGAATGAATTCTCAATCATAACCAAAGCACGAAAAAACATTATTGCTCTAAACACTTCTCAAAGTTTAGAAAACATTACAGTATTTAGAAATAACAGTTCATTAAAAGATTACGATAAAATATATACAGCCAAATTCACCAATAAAGGAATTACTGTTTTTCGAAACTACATGGCTAATAATAGGAATTACCTAAATGAAAAGTTTTATAAGAATAATTTTGAATCCAATAGCAATGGAAATATAGATACACATGAAATTGAAAGATATAAATTAGGTTGTGGATTGATTGCAATTAAAACGAGGTCTAAATTTGATAAAAAGCGTCATCTATTCATTTCAAAAACGAATGATGGTAAGTTAATTGAAGTGGATTTATCAAAGATTAGTAATTCGTTTGACAGTCAAAATATCTTTAAAGGATTGTTGCGAACTTCAAATGGTGTACAAAAGATAAACACAGATTGGGGAATCAAAGCAATATTTGAACATAATAAAGTTGTAACAGTATTCTTACTAGTAAAAAATAATTTACTACCAGTTCAGATTGATTTGAAAACATCAAAACAAAAAGTAATTAAAAGCTCTATACTATCAAACGGAGAATTCTTTAGAGAACATAAATATATGACGGAGAGTAGTGGAGATGTATTCTATATGCCTTTTTCTGGTGGATTTGTAAATATTGCAAGTGATTTAAAGTTCACAGGAGCAAATACGCCTTATTTATTTGAATTGAAATTATACGATGAAAACCTAAAGCTAATCAAACAAAAAACGATTAGAGATTTCTATTATATTCATCATGTAGCAGAATCTAAAGATTACTTAGTTATTGGTGGTTATACCAAGTCTAAGGGCTATATGGGCTATCAAAATCCAATCATACAGATAATCAATAAGTCAACAATGAAAGTAACTCAAACCATTGTTATACCTCCAAAAAATGGAACTGTAGATTATATAGGGTATAATAAGACTGGACAAATATTTATAGACATATCAAGTCCGTACTTAGGTTATCAAAAGAATTCAGATATTAAAAGAGTCTCTAAAATAATTATTGATGAAATTGATGCTAATGGAAAATTGAAAAATAATTTATTTATGAAATAATATATAGTTTAAATAAATGTAATAAAGTTAAAATCCGCACGATCCGTGCGGATTTCACTTTATAATTAAATTTTAATTATTATAAATCATTATTGATTATCATAATAATCTTGTTCAGCTTTATCATATCTAGCCGTTTCATAATCAGTTTTAAATTCTTGATTTCTGATTTTAATATGTTTCCATTTGTGCTTACATTCTACATCAGTTGGAACATTGTTTTTCACATAGATTTCTTCTTTCAACCACTCTTTATATTTCTTATCAGCTTTTTTAGAAATACAAGGGCTACGCTTATTGGTATGTGACATTAAACCTTGAAATAATTCCTTTTTAATAGATTTCAATTCTTTTTCAGCTTTATTCCTAAACGTATAAAAATCTAATAAACCATCAGAATTGGTATGAGTACTTACCAAATCAAACATGAAATTTTGAATGTAATCGTGTTCTAAATAGGCAACGTTTCTATTTAAATATTCTTGAAGTAAATCTTTTTGCTGTTGAATCTTTTCTTCCAACTTAACATCTACTTCTTTTATTACGGGAGTTTCTTCAACTTCAGTTTTCGTTGGATTTAGATTCCCAAACTCTGAAATGGTATAATGAAATCCTCTGGGTAATTTGGTACGTTTGACGTAACCACATTCTTCTAAATTCTTGAATGCAGCTTTTACGGTTTTGTTACTAATCTTGAAACGATTCTCAAATAGTTTATAGAAAGCGTTGAAGTTTTCAGCATCTGCTAGTAAGCTTATTAAAATTCTAAGTGCGTTGGCACTTAATCTCTGGTCGTACAGCATACTGTGATGTACGGTGGTAAACTTGGATTTAGTTAAATCCTTTTTTATTACCTTTTTGTTTTTCTTTGACATTTATCATAACGTATAATATCTTTTGTTATTTATAAAAGCTCGGTTGGAGTGATATAACCACGTTGAAGTAACATGGACCTCCAACCTAACTTTGATTAAGTATACTCACCAATTGGAGAAAAGTCAAGGGTTTTGAGTAAGAAATTTCAATATTTTTTCACTTGGTGATAATCAGATTCTCCAATAGCGGTAATAACTACCCCTATAATAGGGGAACTTTTGGTACCCCTTTACTATATAAGTAATATAACATCTTCATTTATGGAGGTGGTTCCATTTATATTCCACCACACTCCAAAACGAATATTAAAAAAGAGGAGTGCGGAATCTTTGAGAATTAAGCAACTTCCAATAAGCGAAGCGTATTTAAAACATCAAGGAAAATAACTGAACCCGTACTGATTCCATTAGCACGTAAACGCTGAAGGACTTCCAACCTAAAACAGCGTGTAATGCTCATAGGGGCGATTCCACATCAACGTGTAAACAAACCACCAACCAGTTTTAAAGATTCTCAAAAGAGCCTCCCTCCCCTAATATTCGCAAAGGTTTTTACATGCTGTGACCCTTGTTACTTATACCAATTAGCGAAGCGAAAAAACACAGTTCGCATTGCTTCGTAAAAATTTTGGTAAAATTTTCACCAACTTATTTAGGAGGGGCGACTGTCTCGTAGCCGTTGAATCTTCAGCCGTATGCGTTCCAACGCCATTTGATTCTGAAGTATCAAGATTTCGTTTCTAAGCAGTTTCTTCTTATCCTCGGACTGAAATTGCTTCAACTCCAAATCTTTCAACTGCATCCTGTTGGTTAGGTCCTGTAGCTTGTTCTGGTTACTCATTCGTTGTGGTATTAAAATCTGGGTGTGATAGAATGTGCTTGATAACTTCCAAGGTGAAACTGTTTCCGATAGCGTGATGACTCGGTGTTTTCTTCAGTATCTCACCAACGTAACCAACTGGTAAAGTTTGCATTCTTTCCAATTCTGATGTGGTGAACGGTCTGAAGAGTTGCTTCACTTCATCGTCTGTCATATCTTCAATCAGTTCAAGTTTACGTTCCTTGGATTCGTAACAGAAATCTTTATTCAAGAACACAATCTGTCCGATGGAACGTGTTAGATAACGTATCAGTCCATTACGTGTATACGGAACATTCTTAGTCAGTATCGCATTGGCTTTGCGTTTATCCATCCAGCCATTCTCAATGCTTTTCTGCAAGATTATTTTGTTATCCGTTGGAATAGTTATATTGGAGATGTTCGTCCAATACAGACGATTTCTGAGTGCGGGACCAACCAATGAACTATTGATTTGAATTGGTTCAACACCTAACAATTCAGATATTATTTTACGGTCCTGTTTACTCATACTTCCAACGTTTTCCATTAAGAAATATTTAGGTTTTACTTCTTGAAGTATACGCAACGCTTCATAAAACAATCCAGAGTTTTCGGAGTTTAAACCTCTACGATTAGAATTTAGTACTGTCAAATTCTGGCATGGACTACCGAATACCATCAAATCGATTGGAGGTAATTCAGACGTATCAACATTTCTGACATCACCAAGTTGTATTGTCCCTGGGAAATGATGCTGAGTTACTTTGATTGGATTCTTGTCAATTTCAGAAGCGTAATAATTATTGATTGGGATGTTTAGTTGTTTTAGGGCTAACTGCGCCACGGATATGCCATCGAAGAGCGACAACACATTGATTCCTTTTTTTGTATTCATAGATTGTTTTATCTATAAATAGTTGCGAAATCAGTAAAAGTCCTTGGTTAGATATTTTAGGGACAAAAAAGGAGGTAATCCCAATAAGGGCGGGAGGTTCCGTAAATAAAAAATATAGAAATACTGGCACGGGAATGTTTTTCCTTGTATCCTTGAATCGTGTTATAAAAAAAGGTGTACGATTTCCCATAACGGCTGGGACTATTAAATACAGGGTAAAAACCAAGCAAAATGACCTTGAAATAGATACCAACCTTTTTTTATAACAGCAAATGAGTATAAACGTAAATTTTAGTAATTATGACACAAGTAGCAATTTTTGGAAGAACATCAACACAAAAACAAGATTATCAACGTCAAGTTGTAGATATGCAAAAAGTAGCTGATAGATTCAATTATGAGGTTGTAAGTATCATTACTGAAAAAATAAGTGGCGCAAAGAAAAATGAAGAGCGTGCTGGAATTCAACAATTATTGGAAGAAGCCCGAGCGGGAAAATTTCAAAAAGTATTAGTTACAGAAGTTTCACGACTTGGACGTTCAACATTAGAAACATTAAAACTTGTTGAAAAACTTCATCAATTAAATATAAGTATCTATTTGCAAGACTTGAATGCTGAAACATTGAATGAAGATGGTGAAATGAATATGCAAACAGAGATAATGTTACATATGTTATCCCTATTCGCTAAAAATGAAAGAAGAACTTCAATTGCTAGGATTCGTTCTGGGATGGAACAAGCCAAAATTAATGGTACTCATTGTGGTAGACCCAAAGGAACAAAAGAAAATAAAGAAAAGTTTTTAGCGAAATATTCTAAAGTTGTAGGAGGTTTGAAAAGAGGTTTTAGCGTTAGAGAATGTGTTCAACTTTATTCTGTATCACTTGGAACTGTAGCAAAAATCAGAAAGTTAATTTTTAATAATTTAGAACTAGCAGCCTAGTTTTTATCGAAGAATTAGGAGCAAAAAAGTACAGTTCTTAAAAAAATAGGTTGCACTTATGAAATAAAAGTGTGATATTTGTTAGAGATGGTAATAACCTATATCCCATCCAATTACGCTACTCTGTATTATTACCAACCTAAAGAGTAGTTACAGCAAACAAACATAAACCACACCTTATCTAAATGATATCCGTTGTATGCGGTTATCTGACCATTTTTTGATTTTAACATGTTAAAATCGAGCTAGGATAACTATGTCAAATAGTTACCGAAAAAATAAAATAGTAATGTTTGGCTATGAGTGAAATAGCTGTAAAAAAGAAAAAAGTATGAATAAATCAGTATTAGCAATTTATGCTCGAAAATCAGGAAGTAATAAAAATGATACAAGTATTGAACATCAAATAAATGGCGGTCTAGCTTATGCTAGAGCAAATGGTTTTGATGTTATAGAATATGTAGATGAAAATATTTCTGGAACTAAAGGTCTGGATACTTTTGATGTATTGGATTCTAATTTCAATAAAGTGGAGTTTCTTGATAGGCCAGAATTTGCACAAATGATAATAGATATTAAAAAAAACAAAATAAATGCAATTTGGGTATACAATCAAGATAGAATTGAGCGTAACACAAATATATGGTTGATGTTTGCAACGTTGGTCCTTGATAATAAAATAGAATACATTGTTAATGGTCAAATTATTAATCTTAATGACCCCATGACTAAAATGATGAGTACTATTTTTTCAGTATTCAACGAGTATTATGCTATGACAACTTCTTTAAGAGTACGTCCAGCACATAGGATAAATGCAGAAAGAGGTAAAACTCATGGAATGATAGCTTATGGATATAAACGAGATTCAAAAACAGGTAAATATGCAATTGATAAATCTCAAGCTGAAATTGTAAAGGAAATTTTCGACATATACTTACAAGGTAATCATGGAGCATATAAAATTGCTGAAATTTTAAACAGAAGAGGTGTTAAGACATCTTACGCTACTAGAACAGGATTTTTTAAACAGAAAAGAAATATCCACCAAATAGACCGAAAGAAAGAAGATACCAAATGGTCTGGTTCTAGTATTAGTAGTATTATTAAAAATACGATATACAAAGGTTTTAAGTATCATAGTGATATCAGAGTAGAAACACCTATAATAATAGAATCTAAAATATGGGAAAAAGTGAATACAATTCTACATTCTAAAAGAAGAGTAGGAAAAAGAGCTACATATCATTACCTTTTAGAAGATATTATTTTTTGTAGTCATTGTAAGAACCTTGTAATTGGAAAAAAACGCTTAAACAATAAGGAAAGTGCCTATAAATGTTCAACAAAACAACGCGACATATCTATTTGTAAAGAGTCAAGAGGTTTATCAATTCCTAAACTAGAAACATTTATTATTAAACACTTATTTGAGAACTCTTCTCTTAAAGAGATGCTTATGGAGCAACCACAAGACAATAATTTAATAAAAGAAACAGAAGATAAAATTGATAATACTAAGAGTAAACTATCTAAGTTGAGAAGAAAGAAAACAAATCTAATGGCATTACTTGATAATGACAAATTAGAAAATACAGATGAAATGGTAGATTCCTTAAATAAAGTAAATAGAGGTATATTAAATGCTCTTGAAAATATTCAAACGCATTCTAATCGATTAGACACCTTAAATCAAACGAAACGTAGAATAGAAGTTAAAAATACTATAGAAGATATTGCAAATGATTATTCGTTTGAAACTTTACGAAGAGGTATAAGAAACCTTATAGAAAGCATCAAGTTACAATATGTAAACATTGGTGGTAAACGTTATCATAATATCTACATTAATTACGTAGGAACTAAAACAACTACTATGTTTAGAACAAATAGAACTGCAATAAATTTTGAACTTATTGGGATTCAAAAGCAGCAGCCCACAAGTGTGTTGGTTACTAAAGAGCAGCAAGGTTTTTTATCACAGTCATCAATAGGAATGGAAATGTTAGAAAGATATAGTAATACAGAGTCCGATACCTTTATATCTGTAGGTCATTCTTTATTTAATATTAAATTAGATAAAAATGAATTAATATTATTTGATTAAAATTCTTCAAAAACCCCTAATCCAAATAAAGCAAAATCATATTTTACAGGGTCGTTAGCATCAAATTTACGTAGCGAATTATCTAATTCAGCTAAGGCTTTACCATCATTTTGCTTTCTAGTTAAAATACCTAGTTTACGAGCTACATTTCCAGAGTGTACATCTAAAGGACAGGATAATTTAGAAGGAGAAATATTTTTCCAAATACCAAAATCTACCCCAGAATTATCATTTCTTATGAGCCACCTCAACCACATATTAATTTTCTTACATGCGGAATTTTTAAAAGGGTCTGAGATATGTTTGGTAGTTCTGGAGGGGTGAGGTATTTCAAAAAAAATCTTTTTAAATTCATGTATAGCAGGCTGTAAAGAATCATTTGAAGCATGAGTGCAAAATATATTTTCTAATCCTTTATGGTTTATATAAATATGTTTTAAAGCTTTAATAAAGTATGAAAAATCAATAGAATTAAAAGTTCTATGTACAAATCCTTCTAAATTTTCTAAATGATATTCTTTATGATTCATTACAAAATCATATGGAGAATTCCCCATTAAATCCATCATACGATTTGCATTTTTAATAATACTTTTCCTATTACCCCATGCTATTGTAGCTGCTAAGAAACCAGAAATTTCTATATCTTGTTTTAAAGAATACTTGTGAGGAATACTAATAGGGTCTGACTCTATAAAATTAAATCTATTATATTCATTTACTTTAGAATCTAGAAAGTCTTTTAATTCGTTTGAATTCAATTATTTTTATTTTTAAAAATTATATCTTTTGTAAATGTAATAGATTTGCAGATAACACAGATTTTTGTACTACCTTTTATAAACAAAGAACATATTAATTCTTTTTGAAGCTGAATTTTTTAGAGGATCAGAAACATGTTTGAGTGTTCTATCTAAATAAGGGATTTCAAAAAATATTTGCTTGAAATTATGAATGGCTAATTTATAATTATCATCTCCTTTAGTAGCTAAAACAGCTTCTAATCCATTGTGATTTTGATAGATGTTTTTTAAAGATTTGATGAAAAACTTAAAGTCTTCAGCATTAAAAGTACGGTGAACAAAGCCATCAAAATTTCCTAAGTCATCTTCGGTGTGATTCATGACAAAGTCGTAAGGAGAATTTCCTAGTAATTCAGTCATCCTTGAAGCATTTTTAATAATCATTTTACGATTTCCCCAAGCTATTGTAGCTGCTAAAAAACCAATGATTTCGATATCTTCTTTTAAGCTAAATCGATGTGGAATTTGAATAGGATCACTATCAATAAAGTCTAGATTATTATATTTTAAAACTTTTTCGTCTAAGAATTCTTTAAGTTCTGCTTTTGTCATTTTTTATATTGAATCTCCCGCAAAACTAATAAAAACAAAGAAAGCGTTGTAAGTAGCGTGCAAAAGAATACTCCAAATTAAACCAAAACGAACTCTAATAAAACCTAAATAGCCTCCTAAAATTATTTGAGGAGCTACCAAGATAGGAGCGAGGATAAGTACATTGTTTGTTATAGGAAAATTGCTTAAGTGAATTAAACCAAAAGCAACTGCAAACACATAAAAAGCTATTTTAAATACTTTATCTCCTCGAAATAAGGTTATGGGAGCCCTAAAAATTGATTCTTCTAACAAAGGTGCAGCAACCACAGCAAAGAGGAAAATTTGAACTTTAGACAAACTTTTCATTAGTTGTTCCATAGCATGATTGTTCATATCTACCCAACCTAAATGTTCTATTAGAACAAAAAGAGGTGATAAAGCTACTCCTGTTAATATACTTATAATAAGTATGTGTAAGAATTTTTTTAATCGATATGTACCATTCTGATTAGCATCTTTTTCTAATACAGGATTTTTTAGAAAAGCAATTAGTTCGTTAAATGTTTCTATCATGTTCTAGTTGATTTGCTAATATGTAGCTCCAAACATGAATTTGTTACATTAACTAATTATGATTCCGTCTTTCATGGTTAAAGTTCTGTCAGCCATTTGGGCTAATTCTTTATTGTGAGTAACTAATACAAACGTTTGTCCAAATTTATCTCTAAGTTCAAAGAAAAGTTCGTGTAATTTTTTAGCTGAATTCGAATCTAAATTACCAGAAGGTTCATCTGCAAAAATAACGGAAGGTTCGTTTATTAAAGCTCTAGCCACAGCAACTCTTTGTTGTTCTCCTCCTGATAGTTGACCAGGTTTGTGGTTTTCTCTATGTGATAATCCTAAAAACTCTAATAGTTCTTTGGCTCTTTTTTCAGTTGCTAATTTTGATTTACCTCCAATATATGCCGGTATGCATACATTTTCTAAGGCAGTAAACTCAGGAAGTAATTGATGTGATTGAAAAACAAAACCAATGTTTTTATTTCTAAAAGAAGATATTTGATTATCATTTAAATCTTTTATAGATACATTGTCAACTAAAAGCTCATAATCTTGTTCTTTTTGAGGTTTATCTAAAGTACCCAATATTTGAAGCAAGGTTGTTTTTCCAGCTCCAGAAGGACCAACAATAGCCACAATTTCTCCTTTTTTAATATGTAGGTTTACACCTTTTAAAATTTCAACATTACCATAATGTTTATGGATGTTTTTAGTAATAATCATAATTCTGAATTCAATGTAACGAAAGTATAAAAAAGAAATAAGATAAACTTTAAAGCTTATCTTATTTCAATCTATATATAATAAACCCTATTATAATATCTTTTTAAGGTTGTTGTAATCGATAAAATAAACCAATCGAACAGAGAATGTATGTCTGTTTGCTTCATCAAATAAACTATCTAGGTTATTAAAAAATGTTTGATTGGCCTTATCGTTAAAATTTGAAATAGAATTTCTGTAAAAAGCTATTAGTTGACTACCAGGAGCAAATTGCCAAACATAGTTAAGGTCTAAGTTCCAACTGTTAAAATTAACATCGTGATTATCAGAATAAGAATTGGCTTCTAATAAACCATTATTAGTATTTAGTTTATAGAATTGATCTTGATATGGAACTTTACTCCAATTATGACGGAATGTTAATGATAAAGAAGATTTGGTGCTAAAGCTATATTTCCCAGAAAGAGAATTGTTGTAAGAAGATTGGTCTCTTTGTCCAAAAATAATATCATCATTATCTAAAGTAGTTACATATCCTTGATCACTATTCGATTTGTTAAATCTAAATCCATAGATTAATGAGAACTGGTTGTTAAAACGATATCTTGGTGAAACTCTAAAGCCATATCCTTCTCTTGGGTTGTTTCTGAAAAAAGTATAGTACCAGCTATAGTCAATAGCAAACTTTTTTCGGTAATCTGTAGATCCCCAATGGTTAATATTTAATCTTTGAGGCCTATTAAAAAAAATACCACTTTGTGTTCCTTGTCTTGGCTCGAAAAAGTCTTTTGATTCGGTACCGAAATTTAAATTTCCTCCAAAACCAAAACGACTTTTTGTTTGTGATGAAAAAGATAAACCTGCATTGGTACCAGTATAAGTGCCTGGAGTATGTAAAAAGTTTACATTGTAATAAAGGTTTATTCTATAACTATTAAAAATTCCTTTTGGTTTTAATAATCGATATCCCACAAAACCATAGATTCTTTGTCTGTTATTTCTAAATAAAATACCTAAATCATTAGGATTGTAATCTTTGTTTTCAAAATTATAACCAATTTCTCCTCTCCAATTTCCAGATTGTTTTCCAATACTTGTATCAAATGAATATCCTGTATTAGGGTTATTTACATCATCAGTGATGTTTGTCATTTTAAATGAACCATCTATGTTATAGTTACTACCTTTATCTTCTACATGCCATAATAATCCAGTAGCATTAGCATCTCTAAATCGACCATCACGAGTAACATTGGTGTTAATTAATGTTACTGAAGAATTTTGGTTGAACTGTTGGTCGAATACAATAATGTTATAGTTTGTTAATGGACTTGTAACTGTTTTGTAGCTACTAACATTTTTGATAATTTCTGTTCCATTAATTATTTGTTCTGTTTTAGTAATTGTAGCTTCAGTTTTATCTGTTATAGCATTGAAAAAACCAATTCCTAACCCTTTTTTAGTTCTTCCTGATATTTTTATGGCATTTAACATTTTTACATCAGGGTAATCTGTAATTTCTTCATTTATTTTTCTACCGTTGGTAAAATCTTCATCGTCAATTAAATTTCTTTCTCCAGAAAATTGATCTATAGGATTTCCACCAATTCTTCTTGAATAAAATAATCGTCCTTTCGTAAATAACTCTGTTCCTTCAGTAAAAAATTGACGTTGTTCACTAAACTGTTGTTCAAATGGCCCTAGGTTTAACGTAACATTATCAAAAGCAGTTTGACCAAAATCTGGAATTAAAGTAGCGTCTAATGTAAAGTTTTCTGTAATTCCATATTTAACATCCATTCCCACACTCCAATCAAAATCTGTATCTCCATCAAATGAAGTTACTGTAGTTGAAGCATACGGATAAAAACTCAATCGAGTAGGAGGTTTTATATCTTTAAAGTTTTCGACTAAACCATCATATTGAGTCCAGTTTCCTTGTGTATTGTCTATATGATTCCAAGTATAACGGGCATTTAGGTTTTTTACATCTCTATGAAAATTAAATCCCCAAGATTGTACAGGTCTATTAGCAAAACGCAATGCTCTATATGGTATTTTCATTTCTACAGACCAATTATCTTCATTTATTTTTATGGCGCTATCCCAAACAGCATTCCAGTTAAAGTCTTCATTATTGGTAGAAACTTTAGAATCGGCTTGTACTCCAGATGCTGTAACCACAAACATATTAGGGTTTTGCCCATCGTCATTTGGGTTAATTAACATCATAAAAAAATCTGAGTTCCCAATTCGATCTCTATTGTTAAACTCTGCTGGGATTTTAGAAGGGTCAGGAGCATACATTACAGCGCTAACATAAATAGCTTCATCATCATATACTAATTTAACTTCAGTTTTATGTGTGTTTGGTTCAGCTTCTCCATTATTAGGACGCATCATCACAAAATCTTTAGCAATAGGAGTATTATTCCATGCATTGTCGTCTAAAATACCATCTATTTTAGGAGGAGAATCAACACGTGTAGCATTAATTTTTTTTCTGTTTTTGTTGATTTCTTGTGCATTTATCCCATTAGAAATAAAAAGAATAGCGCTTATTAATGTAGCGATTTTATACATAGTTGATTGATAGAGTAATAAGGATTAGCTAAATTATTTATGATTTCACGAACCAAATCATAAAATCATGTTAATTAGAGTAAAGACATGTTAAAAAACTTAACGTTACATTCTAAACGTTAAAGATATGTGAAAGTGTAATTCTAAGAATATCATATGAAATACTACAAATTAAAGGGCAAAATGTAATGAAATATCATTTGAATTTGTATTTTTGTTCGACTTTTAAAAATTCATATCTAATGAACTTACACGAATATCAAGGTAAAGAAATATTAAGCAGTTTTGGCGTTCGTATTCAACGCGGGATTGTTGCAAATACACCAGAAGAAGCTGTTGAAGCAGCAAAAAAATTAACTGAAGAAACTGGAACTGGTTGGCACGTAATTAAAGCACAAGTACACGCAGGTGGTCGTGGAAAAGGTGGTGGAGTTAAGTTAGCTAAAAACTTAGATGAGGTAAAAAGTATTTCTAATGATATTTTAGGAATGATGTTAATTACTCCTCAAACTTCAGCGGAAGGTAAATTAGTAAACCAAGTTTTAATTGCTGAGGATGTTTATTATCCTGGTGATAGCGAACCGAATGAATTTTATATGTCGGTTTTATTAAACCGTGCTACTGGTAGAAACATGATTATGTATTCTACAGAAGGTGGTATGGATATTGAAACTGTAGCAGAAGAAACTCCTCATTTAATTTTTACTGAAGAGATTGACCCTGCAACTGGATTAATGCCTTTCCAAGCTCGTAAAATTGCTTTTAACTTAGGTTTAAGTGGTGCAGCTTTAAAAGAAATGGTAAAGTTTGTTACAGCTTTATATACAGCTTATATTAAATCTGATTCAGCAATGTTTGAAATTAACCCAGTGTTAAAAACATCTGATGATAAGATTATGGCTGTAGATGCTAAAGTAACTTTAGATGAAAATGCTTTATATCGTCATAAAGATTATGCAGCAATGCGTGATATTCGTGAGGAAAACCCAATTGAAGTTGAAGCTAAAGCTGCAGGTTTAAACTATGTAGATTTAGATGGAAACGTTGGATGTATGGTAAACGGAGCTGGTTTAGCAATGGGAACTATGGATTTAATTAAGCAAGCAGGTGGTGATCCAGCAAACTTCTTAGATGTTGGTGGTACTGCAGATGCTCAACGTGTTGAAACTGCTTTTGGAATTATTTTAAAAGATCCAAACGTAAAAGCTATCTTAGTAAATATCTTTGGAGGAATCGTTCGTTGTGATCGTGTTGCTCAAGGTGTTGTAGATGCTTATAAGAATATGGGAGACAAAATTAATGTGCCTATTATTTGCCGTTTACAAGGAACAAATGCAAAAGAAGCAAAAGAATTAATTGATAATAGCGGAATGGAAATTATCTCAGCTACTGAGTTCCAAGAAGCAGCTGATAAAGTTCAAGAAGTTTTAGGAGCTTAAAATTAATTTCTTAGTTATATATTGAAAACCTCACAAAAAGTGAGGTTTTTTTGTTTTATTTTGGTAGAGATTTAATGAAAACAGATTTATAAAAATGAGAAAGCTACTATTGATGTTACTATTATTCCCTTTGCAATTAATATCGCAAGAGGTATCTAATTCTGAGTTATTTTGGAATAGTTTA
Source organism: uncultured Tenacibaculum sp. (assembly GCF_947499065.1). Taxonomy (GTDB): domain Bacteria; phylum Bacteroidota; class Bacteroidia; order Flavobacteriales; family Flavobacteriaceae; genus Polaribacter. Next base: position 107,738 of record NZ_CANMMT010000005.1, read on the forward strand.
AAAAGTCATTGTGGAAAAGCATATGAAGGAGAAATAGTTGAAGGAGGAAAAGAAGGTGATGGTTTTACTGGAGAAAAATTAGTAATACATTTTCGTGTTTGCGAAAATAATACAATAAGAATCCCTTTTTTTGTTGGGAATAATAAATCACGTACTTGGGTTTTTAAATTAAATAAAGATAGATTCATTAGTTTAAAACATGACCATAGACATAAAGATGGATCTGAAGATAAAATTACTCAATATGGAGGTACTAATCCTAATAAAGGATTAGCTCATATCCAGTTTTTCCCTGCTGACCAGCATACATCAGATTTAATACCTTATGCTTCTACCAATGTTTGGTGGGTAACGATAGATAGAACAAGTTTTACTTATAATTTACGTAGAGTAGGTGTTGGTAGGTTCTTCTCTGTAAAATTTGATTTAACAAAAGAGATAGATGTACCAAGTGCACCTTGGGGAAGCAAAGATTAAAGTTATAAATTTTCTTTTAAAACTTTAATTTCATCACGTAATTGAGCAGCGACCATAAAATCTAATGCTTTGGCTGCTTCTTCCATTTGTTTACGTTTTGCACGTATACGTTTTTCTATTTCTTCTTTAGGTAAAAATTCTAAATCTTGCTCAGCTGCTTTTTGAGTAGCATTATCGTAATGATAAGAAGTAACAGTATCTTTCGATAATGTATCGTCAATTTTCTTGTTTATTTGTGTTGGAGTAATCCCGTTAGCTGTATTGTAATTAATTTGTTTCTCTCTTCTTCGATTTGTTTCATCAATAGTGCGTTGCATACTATTAGTAATTTTATCAGCATACATTATGGCCACTCCATTTACGTTACGAGCTGCTCTTCCTATAGTTTGTGTAAGTGATCTGTGCGAACGTAAAAAACCTTCTTTATCTGCATCTAAAATGGCTACTAAAGAAACTTCAGGTAAGTCTAAACCTTCACGTAATAAATTAACTCCAATAAGGACGTCAAATAAACCTTTACGTAAGTCTTGCATTATTTGAACACGCTCTAAAGTATCTACATCTGAATGAATATAGCGACAACGAACTTGTATTCTAGTTAGATATTTTGCCAACTCTTCTGCCATTCGTTTGGTTAAAGTTGTAACCAATGTTCGTTCGTCTTTTTCTACGCGAGTTTGAATTTCTTCAATTAAATCATCAATTTGATTCAAACTAGGACGGATTTCAATTACTGGGTCTAGCAATCCTGTAGGTCGGATTACTTGTTCTACAAAGACACCTTCTGTTTTTTCTAATTCATAATCAGCAGGAGTTGCAGATACGTAAATTACTTGGTTTTGAAGTAATTCAAATTCGTCAAACTTCAATGGTCGATTGTCCATAGCGGCTGGTAATCTAAAACCATATTCTACTAAATTTTCTTTTCTGCTTCTATCTCCACCATACATGGCATGTGTTTGTGGAATGGTAACATGGCTTTCATCTATTACCATTAAATAATCATCTGGGAAATAATCAAGTAAGCAGAAAGGACGTGTTCCTGGATCTCTTCCATCTAAATAACGTGAATAATTTTCTATTCCAGAGCAATAACCTAATTCGCGAATCATTTCTAAGTCGAATTCAGTTCTTTCTTGAAGTCTTTTAGCTTCTAGATGTTTGCCTATTTCTTTAAAATAATCCACTTGCTTTACCATGTCTTCTTGAATTTTATGGATAGCATTTTGTAGTATATCAGGTGATGTTACAAATAGATTGGCAGGGTATATTGTTAGTTCATCTAGTTTATCTACTACTTGATTTGTTTCTATATCAAAAGTTTCAATTTCTTCAATTTCATCTCCAAAAAAGTGAACTCGATAACCACTATCTCCATAGGATGGATAAATAGTAACTACGTCTCCTTTTACCTTAAATGTCCCACTTTTAATTTCAACTTCTGTACGAGCATATAAACTGGTAACCAAAAGATGTAAGAACTTTGTTCTTGATATTTGTTGATCTACCTTAATTGGTATTACATTTTTCTTGAATTCATTTGGATTTCCAATACCATATAAACAAGATACAGAAGCTACGACTAATACATCTCTACGGCCAGATAATAGGGAAGAAGAGGTGCTAATTCGTAAACGCTCTATTTCGTCATTGATAGATAAATCTTTTTCAATATAAGTTCCCGTAACTGGAATATAAGCTTCTGGCTGATAGTAATCATAATATGAAACAAAATACTCTACAGCATTGTTTGGAAAAAACTGTTTGAACTCAGAATATAATTGAGCTGCTAAAGTTTTGTTATGAGCCAAAACTAGAGTAGGTCTATTTACCTCTGAAATTACATTTGCAACGGAGAAGGTTTTACCAGAGCCAGTAACACCTAAAAGAGTTTGGTACTTTTCATCTGATTCAATTCCGTTTACAAGTTGTTTAATGGCTGAAGGTTGGTCTCCTGTAGGCTTAAATTCTGAGTGTAGTTCAAAGTTCATACAACAAAAATACGTATAGTTTTATTGAAATACTATTTGTTTTATGTTATAGTCAACTACAGAAAATTTATTTCCGTAATAAGGCAAAGTGACTCTTTTTAATCCGAATTTTACCGTATTTATCAACTAAAGTAGCATGATACCAATAATCAGTTGAAGGAACTTGTTTACCATTATAAATACCTCCCCAACCTATATGGTTTTTGTTAGGTATTACAGCAATTCTTTTTCCATAACGATCATAAATATTAACTGATACAGATTGGAAAAAGTCATTATCAACGCCTAATATTTTCCAAGTATCATAAATACCATCTTGGTTTGGTGTACAATGTTTTTGAAAAAAAATTATTGGTATTTCATCAGAATTTGTAATTCCACATCCGTTTTTATCTCTTATACTTATAGTGTATATACCTATAGCTAAATTTGAGAAAGTATACGTTAAATTCTCAATACCAGTATTGTAGTTGTTAGAGTTGTTTAAAGCATATTCATAATCGCCATCTCCTTCAACTGTTATTGTTATACTATTATCATTTAAAGTATCATCAATAGGGGTAATATTTACAATTAGTGCTTTACTAGATGTTGTAACAGTAAAAGTATTGTATCCAGAGCACGGAGCTTCAGTTAATGAATTATTTGTAAAAGCTTCCACTTTATAGGTTCCTGCATCTGAAGCTTTATATATTGAATTTGTAGCATTTGGAATTAGTTCTCCATTTCTGTACCATTGATAAGTATCTAAAGCATTACCCGTTGAAGCATTCAAATCTACTGTAGCTACAATAGCATTTTCTTTAGGAACGTTAATACATAAAAGAATAGGGGTAGAGCTTCCTCTAGGAATAGGTAATGCTTCTATAAATATTTTGAAACTAGTAATAGTAAAACAAGAAGATGCAGAATTGGGAGTTATTCTTACATAAATATCGGAATTATTAGTAAATAAGTGATTTTCATAAGGAGGAATTAATACATTAATATTATTATTTGCATCATCTAATCTTCTATAAAAATTAATAGTATGAGTATTAAGAGAAACAGCAGGATTTAGTGAAGTGATTTCCCCTATTTTTTTTGAAAAATCATAATATCCATTTCCAGAGCCTTGACTATTTGTCGCATTTTGATTGTTTGCATTGAGATCTGTTTCACATACATATACATCTGCTAAATTAGTAGTTGAATTAGCGTTTATAACCCTTAGGGTTAATGAGCCTGTAGTAAAGCAATTATTATTGTTAGAAGAATTAAAACTAACTCGTACAACTATTGTTTCTGGATTAGTAGTGTTGATATAATTGGTTTTTGGTAGTGGGTTTAAGAAGTTAACATCAGTTTGATTAAAAAAATCTACAGTTACATTAGTAGCGTTATTAGTTAGTTCAGCTTCTTTAGTGGTTAAATCAAAAGTAGTTCTTTGATCAGAAGGATTTGAATCATTATCACATTGTTCAAAATCGGGGATGTTAACAATTGTTGGTTGTGATACAAATTCAATATCTGCATCAGCAGTTAAAGTTGTATTACAGGCATCATTTAATTCAATGGTGAGTTCATATATTCCAGGACCAAAATTAACATTATTTGTTGTTAATATAGCGTTTGTTCCAATAACGTTTCCATCTTTAACCCAAGTATATGTTGCTCCTGGTTCTATTCTACCTGCTTTTAAATCATAATCTCTTCCTGAGCAAAAAAACTGTTTTTCATTACTAATTACTAAGTCGTTAGCTGCATTTAGAATCGTAGTAGGTAAAAAATAGGATTGGATAAATGGAGGAAGTCCTTGTGATGATTCTCTACCGTTAAGACTCACTCCATTATGAACATAATTTATTGAGTTTTTCGGATTTTCTGGAGAATTAATAACTCCCAAAAAGTTTTGCCTATTTACCGCATGATAAATTTTACCATTTGGACCAATTTGTAAAGCTCCTCTAGAACCTTGATAGGTAAAAAAAGGAGCTCCTCTAGAATTGTTAATAGTATTAATATCCGAAGTAGATGTGTCAAATTGATAAAGATTAGCTGTTCCTCCATTTGAAGAAATACCTGTAGCTATATATAATTTATTTCCTGTTATTGAAAACTCAACCCCATATCCATCATTAAAGTCTAAATTTAGGCGTCTCCCATTGGTGATTATTCCTGTATTAGTATCTAAATCATATATATAAGAGCCAGATTCGGCTGCAGCCATTGCTAGTTTAGTGCCATCTGGTGATGCTTTTAAGTAACCTCTACTAAACATTGCTCCTAAAGTGTTTATAAGACTAGATTGAACTGGTGTTGTATTAACACCAGCAGTAGTAACTTCATATGCATAAAAATTCGTTGTATCTGCTGTGATTACCCAAATAGCATCACAGCTTTTACCAATCACAGCTGTTATTTTTTCGGTTGCTGTACTAACTAAAGGAATATTTTTGGTAGTAATATCTCCATTACCACCATTCAAGTTCATATCTACTATTGAGTAATTAACCCCATGCATATTATTTTCTTGTGCATCGACTGTAAAGAGATAATAAATATTATTAATTGTTGGATTTGGAACTATCAAAGCAGACTGTGTACTGGAGCTATTCCCTAAAAGATTAGTCCCATTAGGCATTACATTGTGATTTCTATCCCAAACTGTAGTACCATCTGAATAGAATAATAGGTTTCCATTCGTATCAGAAATAGTAGAACAACCTTCAAAAGTATTTAATTGACCATTTACAAGCGCAATTGGGTTGCCCGCACTAAAATCTATTCCAGCATTTCTACCGAAATACCAAATATTAGCTTCATTTTGTGCAGATGTTATTAGAGAGGTAAGCAGGAAAAAAGTGATAATTACTTTCTTCATCTTAATAATTTGTAGCTAAATACAAATTTACTCAAAAAAGAAGTTTTATAGTACAGGTTTTTTCCTTAACTATCTTATTTTTAGTGTTTTTGGTAAAAAAAAGACCTGTTAGTAATAACAGGTCTTTTTAATAATTTATTTTCTTAAAACAGAGAAGTGTCCTTGATGTTGATACATTTTCCCTTTTCTATCTACGAGCTGAATTTTAAACCAATAATCGCTAGAAGGAAGTTGTTTACCATTATAAGTTCCATCCCATCCTTGGCTGTCTATTGGTATGATAGCTACAATTTTACCATATCTATCTACAACAGTAATATTACTAGAAGGGTAGAAGCTTGAATCGGCTCCTTTAATTTTCCAAGTATCATTTTTACCATCACCGTTAGGAGTGATAAATTTAGGGTATTCGATAACAGATACTTTTAATTGAGCATCAGGTTTACAACCATTTTTGTCTCTTACAATAACATTATAAAAACCACCATAGATATTATTGAATAAAGGATCATCTTGGAATCCTGTCATGTTGTTATCTTCATCAACAATAGCAAATTCATAATCACCAATACCTAAATTTTTATTATCTGTAATTATTTTAATCGAATAGTTATCAAGACCATTGTTATTAGTATCATCAACAATAACTATATCATCATCGTTTAAAGTAGGGTTAATAGATTCATTTACTACTATTTCTCTACTTCTAGTACATCCAGTTCCATCTTGCATTGTTGCTTTTACTACATAAGTTCCTCCTTTTAATACATCTAAAAAGGCGTCTTTACTAAGTACTTTAGGGTCTCCTTTTAAAGTCCATTCGTAGCTATAAGTAGCATTAGGGTTAATAGGTTCTAATCTTGTTTGAGGATTGTTTAAACATACAATCACAGGAGTGTCTACAGTAAAAGCAGGAAGAGGGTTGATAACAATATTGAAATTCAAATCATCGTGTACACAAGAAGTTTTAGTATTAACAACTCTTACATATATGGTTTGATTGTTAGCTGTGTTTTCATACTTATTCTCATCTAAAGGATTACTTCCAGATTGAGCGTCAGCTAAACTACTATGAAATGTCACTTTATAATTCCCATGCTCTGTTGTAGGGTAGTTAGCTAAAATTTGAGGAATTTTATTTTTAAGTGTAATGTCTCCATTAATACCATTAGTATCATCATTACTAGCATCTGATTGATTATCACAATCAATATAATTAGTAATATTCAAAGGGATATTAGGTTCAGGCATTACTACTAATTGTAATGTAGCGATTCCGTATCTACAACCTGTTGTTTTATTAAGTAAACTAACATGTATAATTTCTGTAGCTGGATCGTCACTTAATAAATTAGCAGGAAAATTAGTAGTAGCAGGATCATTTGAATAATTAGTTTTCGATAAAGGTAATACTCCATCGATAGCATTTTGTAATGTTCTATGATACGAAACTTCAAATAAATTAGGGTCTCTACCATTTAAGATATCAGCATCTCTTTGAGATAAATCAATGTTTTGAGCTAACCTATTTCTAGGGTCACCATCACTAGGAGTAGCTACATCACAAACTTCCAAGTTAGGAATAGCATTAGCTATTGTAGGAAGAGGATTGATAATGATATCGAAAGTTACGTGGTCATTAAAACAACCAGTAGTATTATTTACAACTCTAACATAGATTGTTTCTTTATCTTTAGTTTGGTTGGTATAATTTGTATCGTTAGGGATAGGATTGTTCCCTGTATTAGCATCTGCAGCACTTGTATGGAAAGTAACAGTAAAGCCAGTTGTTTGAGTTGGTCCTAAAATAGTATTAACTCTATCTCTTAAGTTGATATTGACATTTGTACCATCAATAATAGAGCCGCTATTAAAATCGTCACAAAGTACAAAATTTAAAGGTTTGTTAGCAACAGGAGGTTGTTGTGCCCAAATAGTAAAGCTACCAATTCCAGTACAATCATTATTAACCGTATTAATAATTTTAATGTATAAAGGTTGTGGAGTTTGAGCAGGAACATTTTTGTTTCTGTAGTTTGTAAGATTAGGAATAGCATTTAAAACAGCATCTCTATCAGCAATAGTTTCAAAAATCAAAACATCTAAGCTAGGACGTATTGCAGCAGGGAATAAAGCTTTCACATCGTTAACAACAGAACTGATATTAAACGTAGCAATTCCATCAGTATCATCATTATTAGCATTATCATTTCCATTTGCATCTAAAAAGTCATCACAAGTTTCAAAAGGAGTGTTGTAAGCAACATCAGCAGAGAAACCAACTACAATTTCTATTCTAGAAATACGATAACAATTCTTATTAGAAATTGTTCTTACCCAAATAACATCACCATTGGAAACAGGATGTGCAGTAGTGTTTGTTATTTCAGCAGTATTGTTAATGGCATCATTTTGAGTAGGGTAGTACTTAAATGTTTCATTCGCATGGTTCGCAGAAATATTCATTTGTGATAATGTAAGGTTGATGTTAGTGTTTAAATCAGCATCTGTATCACATTGCCTAACAATTATAGGATTATTTACTACAGGTAATGGATTCACAACTAAATTGAAAGATTTAGAGGTATCATTACAAGCAGGGTTATTTTTATTTTCTACTCTAACGTAAATTATTTGAGAGTTAGCTATAACATTCCTGTATGGAATATTTTTATCAATTACGTCTGTGTTTTTATCTGTATTGGCTCCAGCTAAAGTAGTATGATAAGAAACTTCATAAGTTGCAGTAGGAAGCGTACCTAAAATTTCATTGTCTTTAGAGTTTAACAAGAAATTATTAAAGAAACCATCTGTGTCACCACCATTGGCAGTATCATCACATTCTTCGTAATTAACTGGAGTTTGTGGAATAGGTACACCAAATATTTGTGATTTAAATGAAGAATCGACAAAACAATTAGTTGCAGTTTTATTTCTAATTCTTACATATATGGTATCATCCGCTGTATTGTTCACATGAGTAGTAGGGGCAGTAATTTGAGTGGTGTATGCTGCATCTGAGAAAAATAATACTTCAAAAGTTGCATTACTTTGACCTGCTAAAATTTCATTTGTTTTAGCTGTTAAATCTATATTAGTTGTTAAATTATTACTACATGTAGCAAGTGGTGTAATAGCAGTATTGTTTACAGGTGCATCAGAGAAATTTAAAGTTACATCATCTTCATCATTACAAGTACCTGTGGTAATTTTACAAGTATATTTACCATTACCTAAGTTAGCTAAATAATCTTTATTAGTTGCACCAGGAATTATCACATCGTCTTTATACCATTGATAGGTATCTGCTGTAATATTTGAAGATAATAATTTTTCTGTACCACAAACAGAGGTGTTTGTTGCAGATAAAAAATCTGTTCCTAAATTTAAACCTAGATTAAAACTTCCTTTTTCTAAAAATACAGCAGAATCAAGTCTACTATCTCTATTATCAGCTATAACTAATTTTATATGGTATTTAACATTAGGTTTTACTTTACCTTTAGCTGTTAAAATAGTTGTTCTTCCATCAAAATTGGTGTCTCCCAAATTATTACCAGCAAAATATGTTGGGTTTGCTGCTGCACAGCCTGTAGCTCCACTAATAGGTCCATGTACATTGGTAACACTAACAGGGGTCGTAGTACCTGGTAATACAGCTAGATTCGTATAAGCAGTTGTACCTGATTCTCTTAATAAGAAAGCAAATCCATCGGCATAACTACAAGGGTAATTATTTTGATATTCTTCAGATGCCATTATATAACGAAAACTTATTTCATCAGCTTTTGGAACAAAATCAAATTCAATAACACTTGCATCAAGTAAATTAGGTTCTCCTAAAGAAGCGCTTAAATCTGGATCATTATTACCTGTAGTTCCAGAATCTAAACTAAATGAACCAGTTTCTCCTATTGAAAAAGCCTTACCTGTAGAGATAACAATTCCTTCTTTAAAAGGAAAACCACTTCCAGGTTTACTTTTAAAGTATCCATAACTTTTATTTTGTCTATCTGTTGCAGCACCAAAAACAGATGAAGTTATGTTTGTAACTGTTGCACATGTGTTGTTTATTAAAACCTTTTCTATAAGGTCTTTAGGTGTGTAAACTGCTTCTGCTTGAGCAGCAGTGTTTACGTCTATTGTTTGCGCTTTTAGGGAAAAAGAAGCAATAAATAATAAAATAATACTTAGAGGTAGTTTTGACTTCATATTTTAAAAAAAAGTATGTAACAAATAAAACAATTAATAATCAGTTTTCCCTACTTTTAATAGAATAAAAAAAGAGAAAACTGAACTAATAAAATTATTTTCTTAGGATAGAGAAGTGTCCTTGATGTTGATGCATTTTTCCTTTTCTATCTACGAGTTGAATTTTAAACCAATAATCGCTAGAAGGAAGTTGTTTACCATTATAAGTTCCATCCCATCCTTGGCTATCTATTGGTATGATAGCTACAATTTTACCATATCTATCTACAACAGTAATATTACTAGAAGGGTAGAAGCTTGAATCAGCTCCTTTAATTTTCCAAGTATCATTTTTACCATCACCGTTAGGAGTGATAAATTTAGGGTATTCGATAACAGATACTTTTAATTGAGCATCAGGTTTACAACCGTTTTTATCTCTTACAATAACGTTGTAAAAACCACCATAGATATTTTTGAATAAAGGTTCGTCTTGAAAACTTGTCATGTTGTTATCTTCATCAACAATAGCGAATTCATAATCACCAATACCTAAATTTTTATTGTCTGTAATTATTTTAATCGAATAGTTATCAAGACCATTATTATTAGTATCATCAACAATAACTATATCATCATCGTTTAAAGTAGGATTAATAGATTCATTTACTACTATTTCTCTACTTCTAGTACATCCAGTTCCATCTTGCATTGTTGCTTTTACTACATAAGTTCCTCCTTTTAACACATCTAAAAAGGCATCTTTACTAAGTACTTTAGGATCTCCTTTTAAAGTCCATTCGTAGCTATAAGTAGCATTAGGGTTAATAGATTCTAATCTTGTTTGAGGATTGTTTAAACATACAATCACAGGGGTGTCTACAGTAAAAGCAGGAAGAGGGTTGATAACAATATTGAAATTCAAATCATCGTGTACACAAGAAGTTTTAGTATTAACAACTCTTACATATATGGTTTGATTGTTAGCTGTGTTTTCATACTTATTCTCATCTAAAGGATTACTTCCAGATTGAGCGTCAGCTAAACTACTATGAAATGTCACTTTATAATTCCCATGCTCTGTTGTAGGGTAGTTAGCTAAAATTTGAGGAATTTTATTTTTAAGTGTAATGTCTCCATTAATACCATTAGTATCATCATTACTAGCATCTGATTGATTATCACAATCAATATAATTAGTAATATTCAAAGGGATATTAGGTTCAGGCATTATGGCTAGTTGTAGTGTAGCGATTCCATATCTACACCCCGTAGTTTTGTTTAATAAACTAACATGTATAATTTCTGTAGCTGGATCGTCACTTAATAAATTAGCAGGGAAATTAGTAGTAGTAGGATCATTTGAATAATTAGTTTTCGATAAAGGTAATACTCCATCAATAGCATTTTGTAATGTTCTATGGTACGAAACTTCAAATAAATTAGGATCTCTACCATTTAATATATCTGCGTCTCTTTGAGATAAATCAATGTTTTGAGCTAATCTATTTCTAGGGTCACCATCACTAGGAGTAGCTACATCGCAAACTTCCAAGTTAGGAATAGCATTGGCTATTGTAGGAAGAGGGTTAATGATAATATCGAAAGTTATGTGGTCATTAAAACAACTAGTAGTATTATTTAGAACTCTAACATAGATTGTTTCTTTATCTTTAGTTTGATTGGTATAATTTGTATCATTAGGAATAGGGTTGTTCCCTGTATTAGCATCAGCTGCACTTGTATGGAAAGTAACAGTAAAGCCAGTTGTTTGAGTTGGACCTAAAATAGTATTAACTCTATCTCTTAAATTGATATTGATATTTATACCATCAATAATAGAGCCGCTATTAAAATCGTCACAAAACTCAAAATTTAAAGGTTTGTTGGCAACAGGAGGTTGTTGTGCCCAAATAGTAAAGCTACCAATTCCAGTACAATCATTATTAACCGTATTAATAATTTTAATGTATAAAGGTTGTGGAGTTTGAGCAGGAACATTTTTGTTTCTGTAGTTTGTAAGATTAGGAATAGCATTTAAAACAGCATCTCTATCAGCAATAGTTTCAAAAATCAAAACATCTAAACTAGGACGTATTGCAGCAGGGAATAAAGCTTTCACATCGTTAACAACAGAACTGATATTAAACGTAGCAATTCCATCAGTATCGTCATTATTAGCATTATCATTTCCATCCGCATCTAAAAAGTCATCACAAGTTTCAAAAGGAGTGTTGTAAGCAACATCAGCAGAGAAACCAACTACAATTTCTATTCTAGAAATACGATAACAATTCTTATTAGAAATTGTTCTTACCCAAATAACATCACCATTGGAAACAGGATGCGCAGTAGTGTTTGTAATTTCAGCAGTATTGTTAATGGCATCATTTTGAGTAGGGTAGTACTTAAATGTTTCATTCGCATGGTTAGCAGAAATATTTATTTGTGATAATGTAAGGTTGATGTTCGTGTTTAAATCAGCATCTGTATCACATTGTCTTATAATTACTGGGTCATTAACTATAACAGGTAATGAGTTAACGACTAAATTGAAAGTTTTAGAAGTATCATTACAAACTGGGTTATTTTTATTTTCTACTCTAACGTAAATTGTTTGAGAGTTAGCTGTAACATTCCTGTATGGAGTATTTTTATCAATTACGTCTGTGTTTTTATCTGTATTGGCTCCAGTTAAAGAAGTATGATAAGAAACCTCATAAAGACTTGTAGGAAGCGTACCTAAAATTTCATTGTCTTTAGAGTTTAACAAGAAATTATTAAAGAAACCATCTGTGTCACCACCATTGGCAGTATCATCACATTCTTCATAATCAACTGGAGTTTGCGGATTAGGGTTTCCTGTAACTACTAATTGAAAAGATTTAATATCAAAACAAGCATCAGGAGCTACTATATTATGCATTCTAGCATAAATGGTTTGATTACTAAATGCTGTTGGATTTGTGTAAGGGTTAGCTATGGCATTACTATTAGAATTTGCATCAGCTTGAGATAAGAAGTATTTTACTTCATAAACGGTGTTATTTTGACCATTTAAAACTTGTGGAGTAACTGTAGCCTGTAAATCAAAAGTATTAAATCCATCGTTATCTGTATCGCAATAGAAAATATCATTCGGCTTAGTTGCTGATGTAGGTTGGTAAACTTCCAGTTTAAAAACTCCTTCTAAAGTGGTTGCATTTCCGCAATTGTCTGTTAAACTAACATTTAACCTATAATCACCAGCATTAGCTAGGGTTAAATTAGGTAGTGTTAGGTTACTAGTTGTGGCTATTGGAGTAGTTCCATTATTAAAGTACCATTTATAATCAATAGTAGATCCTGCTTGAGGAGTTATGCTTTCAGGTGTAACGGTTAATGATTCTCCAATACAGCTTTGTTCGGTTGTATTATTAAGTATTTTTCCAGTTGAGTTATCTGTTATTTTTATAGGTAATAATAAAGAAGAAAGAAAAGGAGGTAAACCTTGACTAGCCCTAGCTCCCCCTAATGAAACTGACAAGTGAGAATAGTCACAAGCAGCTCCTAATTCTTCAGGCTTATTTATAACACTTATTCTATTATTTTGATCACTTGTCCAATAAATTTTACTATCAGGTCCTAATTGTAAAGCTCCTCTAGAGTTAAAGTACGTATGAACAATAAATCTAGAGTTATTAACTTCATTCATAGTTGGTTTTGTTACATCAAACTGAAATAAGTTTTCAGTAGCGCCGCCAAATTCACCAGTTGAAACATACATTCTTCTACTTGAAGTAGAAAACTCTACGCCATAAGCACTTTCAGAATTTGTTCTTATTAGTTGAGGAGTTGTTTGGTTGTTGTAATTTGTAACTCTTCCTGTTTTATCATCAAAATAAAACAAGTAGGCTCCACTAGTCATATTAGCTAAAGCTAATTTAGTTCCATCGGGAGACACTTTTAAATAACCTCTAGGATCATTTATTGTTAAACCATTAATAGTAGAAATAACAGGATTAGCTTTATCTACTCCGTTTTCATCAACTTTATATGCAAAGAAAGTGTTACCGGTAGCAAAAGAAATAACCCAAAAAGTATTACATTCATCTCCTCTTACAGCTGTTACTTTTTCACTCCATCTGTTTTTTAAAACTGGAGTATGCAATACCACTGGACCTTCAACTATATCTCCAAAGCTACCATCTTTGGTCATATCAATAGTGTAATACCAAAAACCTTTTTCACCAGCTGGACCTAATTGAGCACCTACAGTGAAAAGATAATAAATATCCTTTTTTTTAGGTGCTGGTACAGTTAAAGCAGATTGTGAACTTGATGAATCTCCTTTTAATGTTTGCCCACCACTCGTAACGTCTGAAAAAGGCATTGGAACATTATCTCGATTCCAAATGGTTAAATTTCTTGCATTGGGACTAGGAGCACCAACATAAAATAATAATTCTCCATTAGCATTTGAAAAAGAAGAACAACCTTCAGTAGTATCTAACTGACTGTTACTTACTGGTACAGGTGCTCCAGAATTGAAATCTAGAGCAGCATTGTTACCAAAATACCAAAAATTTGCTTCTTTTTGAGAATAAGTTGATATTGAAATTAATAAAAAGAGTAGAAGTAGTGGAGTTTTTTTCATTATTTCAAGTAATTTTCTGCTAATATAGAACAACGAAACTACTTAAAACCTATTATAAATCTCGTTTTTTTAACAAAAAATATGAAGCATATATAAAAATAGTGGTCCAAACTAATACAATAAATATATTTAGTAAGCCTACAGAATAATCCTTTGTAAAATTTTCACCTATTTGATTAGCTACAGATTTTACAGCTCCTAATCTAGTAAAAGGCTCTTTAATTAAATTAGCCATTGCTTCTAAAGGGAAAAATTGCATGATTGATTCTACCGCTTCGTTAGTACCTGTTTTTAAATCTTTAAAACTCCAATATAAATAGCCTTTAAAAATACTTTCAATAATTAGCCATACAATCATTGCAGCTACTGCAAATGCTGACCTTTTGATTAAAATCCCTAAAAACAAACCAAATGAAAAGAATCCAACTAGTTTAATGAAGAAAGCAGCTAAATAACTAAGGTCAGAAAAAATAATTGATAACTCATTAAAATCTGAATATATAGCACCTAAAATTAATGAAACAACAAAAACAAAAAGTGTTGAAACAGCAGCAAAAACAATAACTGTGTAAAATTTAGAAAGTATAAATTCTTTTTTACTTAATCCATCAATTAAGTTTTGTTTTAATGTTTTATAACTGTATTCGTTGGCCATCATAGAAACTATTACAAGCAATAAAAAGAACTTGAAAATAGCAGCCATATAAGTGTTAAAGTGCCATATATATGGGAAATTGAATATACCTTGCTCTGCTAAATGGAATTTTATAGGACCAATATCAAATTTTATAGCTGCAATTAGTGCTATAGAAGTTAAAAGTCCAAAATATATAATTGAAAGAACCTTACTGGCTCTATTGTGTTTTAATTTATGAAATTCTATATATAAAAGTCGTAACATAGTTTGTTGTGTAGTAGGGTTAGTTATTGTTTGTTAAGTCTAAGAATTGCTGTTCTAAGCTAGGTTTTCTTTTTACTAAATGTGATAACGTTATGTTATTTTCAAAAAGAAATTTATTAATATCAGAAGAAGATAATTCATTATTTAATAAAGCAATGATATGACCATTTTCTTCTTTAATATTACCTATTGCTGGGTGCTTCTTTAAGGAATTAATTAAAGACTCGTTGTTTTCTGAGTTTAATTCGAAAAAACCATTTGAGGTAGTCATTTCATCAACTCTACCACTGTATAGCTTTACCCCGTTTCTTATAATTAAAACATGAGAACATACTTTTTCAACTTCATCAAGTAGGTGAGAGGCTAAAAGTATTGTAGTTCCATTTTTAGCAATCTTTTTTATAATCTGACGAATTTCATGAATTCCTTGTGGGTCTAATCCGTTTGTAGGTTCATCGAGAATTAAAATTTCAGGGTCATTTAATAAGGCAGAAGCGATAGCTAATCGTTGTTTCATACCTAAAGAATAGGTTTTAAACTTACTATCTTTCCTGTCAAAAAGATTTACAACTTTTAGTTTTTCTTCAATTTTGTCATGAGAAACACCTTTTATTTTACAAATTAATTGTAAGTTTTGAACAGCCGACATATATGGGTAAAAGTTAGGGCGTTCAATAATAGCTCCAACTTTTTTTAAAGCTTCATGTGTTGATAAATTACCATCAAACCAACTGAACTCTCCTGAAGTTCTATTTACTACATTTAAAATGATGCCTAGAGTTGTTGATTTACCACTTCCGTTAGGACCTAAAATACCGTAAACGTTTCCTTTTTTAATGTCAAAAGAAAGGTTATTAACGGCATGGACTTTTCCATATTTTTTATCAAGGTTTTTTATAGATAAAATTGTTTCCAAATTTGTTTGAGTTTGTTGATTATATGTATTTGACGATTAATCAGAATTATTGTTACAATTTATAAAAAAGAAAAGACTTCCTAATTTTGTTAGGAAGTCTTTTCTCATTTGTTTTCTTTGATGTTTTTTATGACTTGTCTATTAGTCTGAATCCTTCACCATGGATATTTAAAATTTCAACGTTCTCGTCGTTTTTTAAATACTTTCTAAGCTTAGCAATATAAACGTCCATACTACGAGAAGTAAAGTAATTATCGTCTCTCCATATTTTAGTTAACGCTAATTCACGAGGCATTAAGTCGTTTTTATGAATTGCAAGCATTCTTAAAAGTTTACTTTCTTTTGGAGATAATTTTTGTGTTTCTCCACCATTAAAAGTTAAATGACGTAATTTAGAATTAAAATCAAATCCACCTATTTTAAATTCAAACTCATCAGTTTCGTTTGATTTTTCATTTTCTTTTCGTTGTAAAATAGCTTTGATTTTATGTAATAAAACCTCAGAATCGAAAGGTTTATTTAAATAATCATCAGCTCCAACTTGGTAACCTCTTAAAACATCTTCTTTTAATGTTTTAGCTGTTAAGAAAATTATTGGGATTTCTTTGTTCGTTGTTCTAATGTCTTGAGCTAATGAAAATCCATCTTTTCGAGGCATCATTACATCTAAAATACATAAGTCATATTCTGCATTTTTAAACATAATTAATCCATCTATACCATCTTTAGCATGTGTAACATTATAGTCGTTTAATGCCAGGTAATCTTTAAGGACAGTTCCAAAATTTGGATCATCTTCTACTAATAGTATTTTTTTACTCCCCATCTTATTTTAAATTTATATTAATGGTAATTTAACCGTAAACAAGCTTCCTTTGCCTTTTTCACTTTCAACGTGTATACTTCCTTGGTGATTATCTATAATCTCTTTTACATAGGCTAATCCTAAACCATGGCCTTTTACGTTGTGAATATTTCCTTTATGCTCTCTATAAAATTTATCGAAAACATATTTTTGAGCATTTCTACTCATTCCTATACCTTTATCTTTTATCTTAAAGATAAAGTATTTATTTGTACTTTCAGTATATACATCAATTTTAGGTGCTCCATCAGAGTACTTTAAAGCATTTTCAAGCATATTAACTACCACATTTGTTAAGTGAAATTGATTACCTAATATTTCTGTTGAAATAGCTTTAAAATGTGTTGTTATACTTCCTTTTTTATCGTTTATTAATAACTGAATGTGTTCTATAGCTTCTTCAATAATGTCGTGTACATCAATAGCATCCTTACTAATTTCTATTTGATTTTTTTCTAATCTTGAAATTCGTAAAACATTTTCAACTTGCCCGTGCATACGTTTGTTTTCGTCACGAATCATTTGAACATATCGTTTCACTTTATCTTGGTCTGATATGATTTTTGGGTTTTTAATAGCATCTAAAGCTAGGTTTATAGTAGCTATAGGTGTTTTAAACTCATGTGTCATATTATTTATGAAATCTGTTTTGATTTCAGATATTTTTTTCTGACGAATTAGTTGATACAAGGAAGCAGAAAAAGCTGCAATAATTATACCAATAAACAATAACGATAAACCTAAAATTTTTACCATCCCAGAAAGTAAGTTCTTACGTTCGTTAGGAAATCTTATGTATAATTTATATTTACTATTTCCATTATCATCTTCAAATAGTGGATAACTGGTATCGTTAGGTTTAATATTAAAATAACCAGATTTTAATTGCGTTGCAAATCCATCTTCATACACACAATATTTAAAATCTTGGGTTATATTCATTCTTGCTAATTCCCGTTTTATAGTTTCGTTTAGCTGTTTGTTGCTAATTCGTTGGTTAATAGGATATATTCTTTTACTCTCTCTAAATACATGTTCTAATTGTTGTTTATTCCAATTATCATAAAGTTTAAAAGTAGAAAATTGACTTTCATTATTAGAACTTCTAAAATCTTTGTTTTCAGATTTTATGATTTGAGAAAAATAAATATCTTCTTTACCTGTGTAACGCTTTACAACAATAGAGTCGTTATTAACAAAATCTCCAGGTATTTTAAAGTTTTCTTCTAAAATAGTACTACCAAAAGAGAATTTTTTCTTGTTGGTTGTGTCTATCTGTTGAAATAAGAAAGTCTTTATTTCCGCATCTGTTCTAAATTTATTATTCTCAAAAAAATCTTTACTATTTTGAACAAATTCTGTGTACTCTCTATCTTTTATACTTTCTGAAGTACCAGCTAAAGCAATAATTACATTATTGTTAAATTGTTGTTGTTTGTTTCTAATGGCATCTTTAATCCAATATACTTGAACAGAGATTATTCCTATTAATGAAATACTCATTAAAACAACAATAAGCATGAAAATTTTCTTACCCATTATTCAAAAATAAATCAATAAAGTGAAGGGATGTTTTCTTTTAACTTAGATTAACAAAGTTAGTGTAAAATTAAGATAATTTTAAGAAAAAGCATTAATTAAACGTAAATTACTATAGGTTTTTTGTTAAATTATTGTGGATTTTCAAGACTTGCTCGTTACTTTTACTAATTGTCAGGTTCTCAATTATATAGTGAGATTGTAGCGTTTTTTTAGTTTGATTCCATTGATTTTTCATTCTATTCTTTACATCTTCTATGTTTGAATTGTCTCTTTTTAGAACACGTTGAATTCTAATGTTTTCAGGAGCAGTTACGGTGATTATTTTGTCGCAAATATGATTGCTACCATTTTCAAAAAGAATAGCGTTTTCATAAAGGATGTATTTCTTTTTTGAATTACTATGAATAAAGTTTTGTAAATGTTTGTGAACAACTGGATGAACAATAGAGTTTAATTTAGCTAATTTACTTTTGTCTTTAAAAACAATATTTGCTAAATATTGTCTGTTTAATTGGTTGTTTTGATAGGTTTCTTCTCCAAACTCGGTAATTAATTGAGATTTAATTTCACTAGAAGAAGTCATTAGTTTTTTAGCTTCTTCATCGGCAATATAAACTGCAATATTTTCAAATTTGGAAAACATTTTTAAGATAGTTGATTTTCCGCTACCAATGCCGCCTGTTAATCCTACAACCATATTATTTATGAATTAAAAAATCTATTTTATTTGGAGTAATCCTTACTGAAGAAACCAAATCTGATGAGACAATTAATTTCGGAGTAAGGTAGTTAGTATCGTTATTTTCTACTTGATGATAATTGCATTCAACTTTAAATAAATCTGGAGTGATTTTATTAAAGTTATTTAAACTTACTTTGTAGATTAATTTTACTTTTTTAGGATATATGTTAATACTCTTAGGAGCGTTCTTGACTAAAATAGGAACTTCAACTTCGCCTTCTGTAAATTTGTCTACATAAACATTAACTTTTGCAGAAGTGATATTCGTTTTAATCTCTCCTCCTTTTGGAAAAAGTATAACAGATTGAATGCTTTTGTTTTCTGAGATATTTTCCAAGTTGATTTTTTCAAGCATCAAAGAGTTGATGTTTTTTAAAAAAGTTTTATCTCCAGAAATTAAGACACTATCAGGAGTAATAGTAGTAGGGCTAGAATAGTCATAACCTAACTGAAAAGTAGTATTGAGGTTTGCTTTTAATGGAACTTTTTTTGAATATAATGTTCCTATTTTTAATGTGATACTATCTTTTTGAATTTGAGTTAATTCTGTTCCAGATTTTAATTGCTTTTGGATGTCTTGAAATATGTTTTTTGATAAAAAATAGTAATCATTGGCGCTTTTTTTAGAAAGCTTTTTTAAACTAAGTTTAATAGGTTTGTTGGCTATTTTAGTAGAAATTAAGTTAAATCCAGTTCCTTTTATAAGTACAGGTAGCTTTTTTAGAGGAGGAGAGAGCAGTATCTTTTTTTGAGGTAAATCAGTATATACTACTTCTAAATTTGAAATAGAGGTATATTCTTTTGATAGATTTATAAGTAGCCAAAAAAGAATAGAAGCTACTAAAAAACCAAAAAAGGTTTTAGGTATGTTGAAAATTTTATTCAAAATTTAAATATTATGCAATCTACATAAAAAACAAAAAAGTGAGCTTGAGAGCTCACTTTTTTTAAATATAGGAATACTATTTTTTTTCTGTAGTATTATATTTTTTACTAAGCTCCATAGAGATTGCTGATCGTTCAAATTTGATTTTACCAGCTCCAGTTTCGATAATCACAGTATTATCTGAATCGTTAATTTCGGTAATTTTACCATGGATACCACTAGATGTAACTACTTTAATTCCTTTTTTAATGGTAGTTTGGAATTGTTTTTCTTTTTTCTGACGCTTCATTTGTGGACGAATAATCAAAAAGTAAAAAACACCAATCATAGCAATAAAAGGAAGCATGTTCATAATGCTTTCTTGTGAGCTTGCTTGTAAGAAAATGGTTGTAAACATTAAGCTTTCTTTTTAGGAGTTACCATACCAGAAATTTTAAGAATTTCTCTTCCTTTTTCTGTGTTAGTAGATAAAGTTATTGACTTAGATTGTTTGTTTGGTTTTCCGTTAGTGTTAAAGCTTACTTTAATATCTCCAGTTTTACCAGGTGCAATAGGGTTTCTTGGCCAAACAGGTACAGTACATCCACAACTAGCTTGAGCATTAGTGATTACTAAGTCTGATTTACCAGTGTTTGTAACAACAAAAGTAGTTTCAACAACTTCTCCTTCATTAACGGTACCAAAGTCATACTCTTCTTTGTCAAAAGAAACAGTTGGAGCACCTAAGCTTATAGAAGTATCTCTTTTTTCTGCTTTCTCAACATTCTCCTTTTTTACTTTTGATGATGCATTTCCTTGACCACAAGAAACTAACATTCCTGTTGAAACGAATAATGCTATTGCTATTGCTATTTTTTTCATTTTAAAAAACATTTAATTTATTCTGTTGTAAAAATAATAAATTATAACAAACCTCTACCTATTTTAACCATCTTATCAGAGGCTAAATAGTCTTTTGCTAATTTATCTAAAACTCCGTTTATGAAATATCCACTTTTGTTTGTAGAGTAATCCTTAGCTAACTCAATATATTCGTTAATACTTACTCTGCTTGGAATAGAAGGGAAATGCAAAAATTCAGTGATAGCCATTTTAATAATAATCATATCAATATCGGCAATTCTATCTGCTTCCCAGTTTGGAGTTTTGTCAATGATATCTTCTTCATATTTGTGCTGATTAAGCATTGTTTTTGTAAACAAATTAGATACAAACAATTTATCTTCATTGTCTTTATAAAGACTTCCTAAAATAAAAGGGTTTTGAGGTTTTTGTTTGTTTAAAGATTTAATAATCCAAGTGTTTACAAAAGGAATATCATCGATCCAAGAAATCATTTTATCTTCAAAATAATCGGCTAACTTTTCGTTAGGAGCTACTATTTCTCTAAAAAACTCAATTACAAAAGCTCTATCTACGTTATATGAATCTTCAATAGTGTTCATGTATTTTTTATACATGTCGCTATTTTGAAGTTCATCTAAAAGGATTTTGATATACTCGTCATCAAGCTCCCAATAGTTAAGCTTATTTAATTCCACATAACCTTCTAAGCTAACGCTTTCGTTTAATAGATTAATAAGTCTGTTGTTGATAAATTTTTCGTTAGGATTTAAATCCTCTTTAGTCGCAAGTATTTTCTTTTTTGAAAGTTCAATTCTTTTACGAGCTAATTTTTGTACTTCTACTAATAACTGAAGGTTTAAAACATACAAATCGTACATTTTTTGTATGCTGTGTTTTAAAAACTTTTCTTCCTTCACCAAATCATCACTGTGTGATTGCTGCATCGCATAAACCGATTGCATTACTTTAACTCGAATGTGTCTTCTGTTAATCATTTTAAAGAACTTTAAAAAAAAGAGCGATAGAAATTGTTTCTAACGCTCTGCAAAAGTAAAACTTTTTTGTTTTTTATCTAGCTATTTTGCTCTTTTTTACGTGCATCAATTCTTGATTGTGCAATATTGAAAGCAGCTTGATGTGTAGTGATATTTTCTTTTTCTGCTAAATTGAAAATCTCTAATGTTGTATTGTAAATGTTTTCAGTTCTTTTTAAGCTTTCAGCTTTATCATAACCAACTACTTCAGCATATACATTAATAATTCCACCAGCATTAATTAAGAAGTCAGGAGCATAAGCAATTCCTTTTTCTTGTAATAATTTACCGTGTTTTAATTCGTTTGCTAATTGGTTGTTAGCAGCACCAGCAATAACTTTAGCTTTTAATTGAGAAATACTCTCATCATTTACTGTAGCACCTAAAGCACATGGAGCATAGATATCGATATCTAAGCCGTAGATGTCATTTCCTAATACTACGTTTGCACCGTACTTTTTACTTAACTCTTCTAAACGAGCTTCGTTAATGTCATTTAAGATAACTTGAGCACCTTCATCAGTAATATGTTTTACTAAAGTTTCTCCAACGTGACCAACACCTTGTACTAATACTTTTTTACCATCTAAGTTTTCAGAACCAAACTTATATTTAGAAGCAGCTTTCATTCCCATGTATACTCCATAAGCAGTAACAGGAGAAGGGTTTCCTGATCCACCAATTGCTTCAGAAACACCAGTTACGTGTGGAGTTACTTCACGAATAATATCCATATCGCGAGTTTCCATTCCAACATCTTCAGCAGTAATGTATTTTCCACTTAAAGAATTTACATACTCACCAAACTTACGCATTAAAGCATCGTTCTTTTGAGTCTTAGCGTCCCCAATAATAACAGCTTTACCACCACCAAGATTTAATCCAGTAATAGCCGATTTATATGTCATCCCACGAGATAAACGTAAAACATCATTTAATGCTTCCCACTCGCTTTTATATTGCCACATTCTAGTACCTCCTAAAGCAGGTCCTAAAGTTGTGTTATGAATACCAATTATTGCTTTTAATCCTGTATCTTCGTCGTTGCAAAAAACAATTTGCTCGTGATTATCGAAAGAAAGTTGACCAAATACTGGGTCGTTCTTAAGATCTTTAGTATCAATGATTTCTGATGTCATTTTTAGTTGTTTTTTAATTTGAGGCTGTTTTATAAATCTCAAAAATTCGAGTGCAAAAGTAAGAAATCGTCAAAACATAAGCAAAAAAAGAGAACTAAATTATGTTATTATTAACAAAAAGCATTTGTTAGTTTAATTTTTTTATTTAAACATAAATTTAAATTTGAAAGCATTACAATATCTTAATAAATACTTTGTAAAATATAAATGGAGGTTACTTTTAGGAGTATTAATTACAGTATTATCCAAAATATTAACTCTTAAAATTCCTGATTTTGTTGGAGATTCTCTAAATATAGTAGAAGATTACCAATTAGGTAAGCTAACAGAGCTATCTGAAGTTAAAACTATATTACTTAATAATATATTGTTGATAGTAGGAGTAACCCTTCTTGGAGGTTTCTTTACGTTTCTAATGAGACAGACTATTATTGTGATGTCACGTATGATTGAGTTTGACTTAAAGAATGAAATCTATCAACAATATCAAAACCTATCGATTAACTTTTATAAAAAGAATAGAACAGGTGATTTAATGAACCGTATTAGCGAAGATGTATCTAAAGTACGTATGTATTTTGGTCCGGCTATTATGTATTCATTAAATATGATTATATCTTTTATCATTGGTTTTACTCAAATGTATGCGATTTCGCCAAAGCTTACTTTTTATACGATGATTCCATTTCCTGTGTTATCGATATCAATTTTTATCTTAAGTAAGCAAATTAATAAGAGAAGTACTGTTGTTCAACAGTATTTATCGAAGTTAACAACATTTAATCAAGAGTTTTTTTCAGGAATTAATGTTGTAAAATCCTATGGAATAGAAAAAGAAGTGATTACTTCATTTGATGAGATTGCAAATCAAAGTAAAGAAAAGAACATTGATTTGTATAAAGTTCAAGCCCTGTTTTTTCCTCTAATGATATTGTTAATTGGAATTAGTAATATAATAGTACTATATATAGGAGGTAAACAATACATCGCTGGAGAAATTCAAGTAGGAGCTATTGCTGCTTTTGTTATGTATGTGAATATTCTTACTTGGCCAGTTGCAGTCGTTGGTTGGGTAACTTCTATGGTACAACAAGCAGAGGCCTCGCAGCAAAGAATTAATGAATTTTTAGAACAAGTTCCTGAAATAGAAAATGAAGTTGAAGAACCTACAGAAGTAAAAGGTGAAATAGAGTTTAAGAAGGTGTCATTAATTTATGATGATACAGATATTACAGCATTAAAAGGTGTGAGTTTTGTTGTTAATAAAGGAGAAACATTAGCCATATTAGGAAAAACGGGAAGTGGAAAGTCTACGGTAATAAACCTGATTTCACGTTTATATGATGTAACAGAAGGTGAAGTGTTAATTGATGGAGAGAATATCAAAACTCGTAATTTAAACGATGTTAGAAATCAAATTGGTTTTGTGCCTCAAGATCCATTTTTATTTTCAGATACAATAGAAAACAATATAAAGTTTGGTAAAGAAAATGCTTCTGAAGAAGAAATTGTAAAAGCTGCCAAAAACGCTGTAATTCATGATAATATCATTGGTTTTAAAGATGGTTATAAAACTATTTTAGGAGAAAGAGGAGTAACGCTTTCAGGAGGACAAAAACAGCGTACTTCGATAGCTAGAGCAATTATTAAAAATCCTAAGATTTTAATTTTTGACGATTGTTTATCGGCAGTAGATACTGAAACAGAAGAACAAATATTATCAAACTTAGAAAGAATATCTAGCGATAAAACTACTATTATTATAAGTCACAGAGTTTCATCAGCTAAGAATGCAGATAAAATTATAGTTTTAGATGAAGGAAACATAATTCAGCAAGGTGTTCATAATCAATTAATAGAAGAAGAAGGATATTATAAAGAATTATACGAACAACAACTTTTAGAAAAAGAAATGTAGTGTTTCGTATTGTCAAGTCAAATATTTTGTTAGATTTGTTGAGCAATTCTAAGTAAACAACTATTATTTAAGAAACGAATTATGAGCGAGAGAGTAGAACAAGAAGAAATTTTTTCACAAGTTTTAAGAGCAGGGAGAAGAACGTACTTTTTTGACGTTAGGTCTACAAAAGCAGATGATTATTATTTAACTGTGACTGAAAGTAAGAAATTTACTCATGATGATGGTTCTTTCCACTATCAAAAGCACAAGATTTATTTATATAAAGAAGATTTTTCTGACTTTAAAGAAATGTTGAATAAAGCAACTGACTTTATCGTAAACGAAAAAGGTTCTGAAGTAATTAGTGAGCGTCACCAGAAAGATTATAAAAAAGAAGAAGTAGCAGAAGCAAAAGCATCTACAGAAAGCTTTACTGACGTTTCTTTCGAAGATATTTAAGCAGAAGAAACTGTTTAGCGTTTAATTTTTAGCGTAAAGAAATTTTATGCTTTTAACTGAATGCTTAAAAAAATCAATTCAAATTCAATTTACACACGAAAACCACCATTGAAATCAACATCAATAGGTGGTTTTTATTTTTAACAAAAGGAAGTAAGTTTATAAAACTTTCCTCATAGTTGAAGTTTTAGCAACTGTTTCCTTCCATTCATTTTCTGGGTTACTATCTAAAGTAATTCCACCACCAATAAAAACAAATGCTGAATTATTTTTAATCTCCATGCATCTTAGGTTTACAAAGAGTTCTGATGTGTTTTGGTCATTGTTGGTTAAATTCAATTCACCTAAAAAGCCTGTATAAAAGCTTCGGTTGTAATTTTCATTATCTAAAATGAATTTTTTTGAAGGTTCTAAAGGTAAACCACAAACAGCAGGAGTAGGATGTAAGGCTTTTATTAATGTTGAGTTTTCAGCGTTTATAGTTCCTCTGATAACAGAACGTAAGTGTAATAAATTTCCTGCTTTAATAGTTTCAGTTTTTGAAATTTTAATATCCTTTGAAATCTTAGAAACTCTATCATTTATATAGTCAGTTACAAATTGTTGTTCTTCTATTTCTTTTGTTTTCCAAGTAACATCAGTAGTTCCATTAAAAATTTGTGTTCCTGCTAGTGACATTGTTTTGAACTGAGCACCTTCAATTTTAACTAATGTTTCAGGGGTTGCACCTAACCACATACCAACTTTAGGGTGGTACCATAAATAAGTAAAAGCACTAGGATAGTTTACCAAAAGTTTTTGAAAAGTTTTAATAGCATTAAAAGAATCAAGTTTAATTTCTTCTTTTCTAGATAAAACAACTTTTTTAAACAAGTTATCACTAATAGCTTTTACACCTTTTTCAACTAATTCAAGATGTTCTTTTTTAGAAGAATTGTTTGAATCAAACTCTTTTTGCTGAGATACTTTAATATCTAAATCTATTTCTTCTTGAAAAAAAGACGATTCTGTTTCAGGAATTAAAATAGCAGAGTTGTTATTGTCAAAAGGAGCAAAAATAAATCCACTCTCTGTGTAATTTTCAGAAGTGTATAAAGTATCGTTTTTTTGAAACCAAGCTTTTAGTATTGTAGTACCTGATTTTCTATAAATAACAAAAGGAAGCCTGTTTTCTAATGCTTTTTTTGTTGCTGAGAATATATTCAATCTATTTGATTTAGTAGTTGTTGTTTAATTTCATTAAAGTTGCTCCAAATAAATCCATGTCCAGCATCTTTAATAGAAATTAATTTAAATTGTTCTTTGGGGAACTGTTGTTCTAAAAAAGTTGAGTTTTCATAAGGAACAATCCAATCGTTAGATCCATGAATACTTATAACTTTATTAGGAGAAGATTTCCAATTGTTTTCAAACTTTTGTAAATCTTTTTGATGAGACATTTTTTCTTTAGAAGCTTCTTTCCATATATCAGGAACTAGCCATCTAGTCAATTTCGATTTATATAAATTAACAGCCCAAGGCATTGGCTCTACTTTACTGTAAACGGCTGGAGCTAATAAAATTGTTTTATTAATTTTTTCTTTAATAGCTAAAGCAATTGGTCCACCATACGAGTAACCAACTAATATTGTTTTTTGATGATCTAAGCCCTGAATAATATATTGTAGCATATCGCGTTCAAAAGCAATACTTTCTTGTACAGGATTTACATCTTTGTAGTTATATCCAATTCTATCGTATGAAATCATATTTACTTTACTTAACAGTAAGCTATCTTTCATATACTCAATAAAATCGGTAGATGAACCAATAGTTCCATGAACAAATACAAGTGTAGGTAAAGTAGTATCTTTTTGTATAGTTAGTTTTCGGAATTTATAGTTTTTAAATGTATCGTAAGAAATAACAGGCTTTACATTACTGTTTTTAAAACTGTCTGTAACTTCTTCATCAGACTTAGGAGCTGTAAAACTTGAAAATAAATAGTAAAGAACTAAAAGAGCTACAAAAAGAATAGCTCCCATAATTTTTAATATTTTTTTTAATAATGTCATTTACTTTTTATCTAAAACAATGTTGGTTATTTTACATAAAGAAATTAAAGTATCTTCTTCATCTACCACTCTAACTTCCCATAAATGAGTAGTTTTTCCTTTATGAATAGCCTTCGCAGTGGCAAAAACAGTTCCTGTCTTTTTACTTTTTAAATGATTAATACTTAGTTCAATTCCTTTTACTATTTTATTAGGATCTTTTAAGAAAAAAGCAGAAGCAGAACTACCAACAGTTTCAGCTAAAGCAGCAGTGGCTCCTCCGTGCAATAATCCATAAGGTTGATGAACTTTTGGGTTTACAGGCATCTTAGCGGTAATAAAATCATCACCAAAATTAATAAATTCAATAGCTAAAGTTTCCATTAAGGTGTTCTTATTGTAGCTATTAAGTATATTTAGAGATTCTTGCTTATTCATTTTACTAAAATTATCATTCAAAAATACGTATTTTTGTGGCTACTAAAAATGATAGAATGTATAAAGTACGCGTAATTTTAGATACAGAAGAAGATGTAATCAGAACCTTAACAGTTAACGAAGGAAAATCGTTAGAAGATTTACATTTTGAAATATCAAAATCATTTGGTTTTGATGGTCAGGAAATGGCCTCTTTTTACCGTACAGATGAAGGTTGGAACCAAGGAGAAGAAATTCCATTATTTAACATGGCTGAAGCTGGAGAAGGACTGTCAATGGCTACTTGTGTTTTAAAAGAGGAATTACCAAGAAATAATGATAAGCTAATTTATGTTTATGATTTTTTACAAATGTGGACTTTCTATGTTGAAGTAATAGAACAGTCTAATGAAGTGGTTAATGAAGCAAAAACAATTTTGTCGGTAGGAGAAGTACCAGCAGAAGCACCAGATAAAGAATTTAAAGCGGATGATTTGACAAAAGATTTAGACGACGAGTTTAATGATTTTGAAAGTTTAGATGATTTCGATTTTGATAATTATTAAAAAATATGGCACAATTCATAAAACTATATAGCGATAACCCAAGTCCAAAACAAATAGAAAAAGTTGTAGATGTACTACAAAAAGGAGGCTTGGTAATTTATCCAACAGATACTGTTTATGGATTGGGTTGCGATATTACCAATACAAAAGCACTAGAAAAAGTTGCAAAAATTAAAGGTGTTAAATTAGAAAAAGCAAATTTTTCATTTGTTTGTAATGATTTGAGTCATTTATCAGATTATGTAAAACAAATAGATACACCAACCTATAAAATTTTAAAAAGAGCTTTACCAGGACCTTATACCTTTGTATTGCCTGGAAGTAATTCTTTGCCAAAGGTTTTTAAGAAAAGAAAAACAGTAGGTATTCGTGTTCCAGATAACAACATAGCAAGAGCCATTGTTGAAGCTTTAGGAAATCCTATTGTATCAACATCTATTCATGATGAGGATGAAGTATTAGAATATACTACAGATCCTGAATTGATTTATGAAAAATGGCAAAACATAGTAGACGTAGTAGTTGATGGAGGTTATGGAGATAATTATGCATCTACTGTTATTGACTTAACTACCAGTGAACCAGAGGTTATTCGTGAAGGAAAAGGAAGTTTAGACATTTTGTAAATAAACGATTATTTTCTTATCTTGTTGTAAATGAGATAGATGATGTTTATTTATGACGATACTTTACTGTTTACTAGAGCAATTTCCAAATGATAGCGGCCCAATTTACCAAGAAACAATAGCAGGCAGAATGCCTGTTGAACCTTTCAATACGTTTAGCAACCTAATTTTTTTAGCAATCATATATTATTTAGGTAAGAAAATATATGAAAGTAAAAAGCAACACTTGTTTTTACTAAGCTGTTTGCCCATTATTTTTATAAGTTGGGTAGGAGGAACTGTCTATCATGCAACTAGAAGCCATGAGTTTTGGATTATGTTAGATTGGATTCCTATTATGTTATTAAGCTTAATGGGAGTAGTCTTTTTTATCTTTAAAGTAAAGAAAGGATGGAAATCCCGATTATTAATTATTACTTCAATAATAGTATTATCCATTTTACCAAGGATGTTACCAATTCCTGAAGAGTATGACTCGTCAGTAAATTATTTAATCACAGCCATATCACTAGTAGGTCCAATTTTTTGGTATTTATATTTAACTCATTGGAAACACGCGAAACTAATGATATTGGCATGTGTTATATTTTTGATAGCAGTGTTTTTTAGAACTTTAGATAACCTAGCTATCATATTACCTATGGGAACTCATTGGCTATGGCATACATTTGGAGGTATTTCGGTATTCTTTTTACTTTATTATATCTATAAAGATGAAGAAGGCTTAGCCTAAAGACGAGAATTCTATTACTCAATAACCTTAACGAGCTTACCATCTTTAAATCGCCCGGTAATTAACCAGCCACCAAAGTCTTCAGAAACAGCCATAACTAACGTGTTTTTTCCTTTTTTAAGAGGCAAGTAAATAGCATCAAAAAGTCCTACAGTTCCTAAATATCTGTAATCTCTGGATCTCCATCTATTAGTTCCTCTGTATATAGGTTTTCCATTCAGAAAAGCTACAACACGATCACTATAGCCAAATTCGAAAATTTTAGTTTGAACTTTATCAGAATGAATGTCAATTTTAGCAAAAACAGTATTACCTGGTTTTCCGTTTCTTAGTTGAACTACTCTAGAAATATTAGCAGCAGTACCTTCCTCGATTTCAGTAGTACCAATCCATTTTCTAGAATTTAAAAGTGATTTAAAGTTGTTTAAGTTATCAAGCTGTTTTTCTTCAAACTTATTAGATACTTTCCATTTAGAAACAAGATTTTTAATAGGTTTTCTATCTAATGGTGAAAAATCGATAATCTCAGATTTATTAGGAGTTATTTTAATATTAGCCAAATGCAAACCACTTGAATTTCCACCCCTAAAACTAATTCCTCCTTCTTGAGTTGGGTTAAACAAGTTCCAAGATAGGTTGGGTTTGTCAGAATAGTCTAAATACACTTGTGCTTTGTTATCATTTACTACAAGTTTAACATGTGTCCAATCGTCAAATTTATATTTATGAGGAAATGAATACTTTTTACCAAAGTACAATTGCCAAGGACTAATTCCTTTTGTAGTTGGAGCAGCTTGATTTGCATCTGGTTTTCCAGATAAATGTGGTCTCATATACCATTGTTCTGAATCTAAGCTTTTGGTAGTTCTAAAATAAACACCTGGAAAAGCAGGTTCCTCTTTTAAAAAAATGTCAAACTCTATAGTTCCATTTAAGAAGGTTTTATCTTTTAGAGTTATAGACCCAGCTTGTAAGTAAATAGCATCTTTGCCTTTGTAGTTTTCAATAATATAAGATTTCGCTTTGATATCCCAATTAATAGTGTCTAAAGGAATGTGATTTTGAGAATATCCAAAGTAGGTAACGAATAATAGAATGGCTAATAATCTTGAGTTCATGATTAATGTGTTTAATTTTTACTCAAAAGTCTAAAAAGTTATTTTTCAGAGAGAAACAAACGTGTTCAAGTTCATTCATAGTTGTTCAAGTGGTGATTTTTGGTGATTTTTGTAGTGAATGAATACCTTTAAAGAACATACCGAATTACAAAAGTGCTTGAGCCTAATAGAAGAGAAGCTAAATTGGGGAGACTCTAAATTATGGCATAATGATGTTTTTACAGAATTAAGTGAAAAGATTCATGAAGAGACAAAAGTGTTATTAAGTGCCACTACCTTAAAAAGAGTTTGGGGAAGAGTTAATTATAAGAGCACTCCAAGTATTAGTACGCTAAATGCTTTGGCTCAATTTGCAGGTTATAGAAATTGGAGAGACTTTAAGAATACTAAAAAAGAATCAAAACTTACCTTTTACCAAAAAACAGTTTCTGCTAACTTTCGAGTTATTATGTTTTCAGCATTTATTATTGCCGTATTGTTTGTATCAATACTAGCTATGTCAAATAATAAAAGTGCAAAAGCTAAAGATTATTCTAAAATCTCTTTTAAAAGTAAACCTATTGTTGAAGGTTTACCTAATTCAGTAATTTTCGATTTTAATTTAGAAGGAGTCACTTCTAATAATATTTTAATTCAACAATATTGGGACACTTCTAAAACAATAGAAATTAATAAAGAACAAACACAAGCTACGGGACAATACTATTATCCGGGGTATTTTAGAGCTAAGTTGTTAATAGATAATGAAATTGTTAGAGAGCACGATTTATTTATAAAAACAAAAGGTTGGATGGGAACCATAGATTATGAGCCTATACCAAAGTATTTTGAGCAAGAGCAAGTAAAAGTCAAAAATACATTAGCCTTTTCAAAAGAGGTGTTTGATGAAATTAGTAGCAATGAAAAACCAATAAATTCTACTTTTCACTTTGTAGATGACTTAGGAGATTTCTCTGGAGATAACTTTCAATTGGAGAGTAAAATTAAAAGTACATTTAATGAAAAATGGGGCGTTTGTCAGAAAACAACCCTGATTATTATCGGTACAAAAAGCGCTTTTTTAATTCCGTTTTCAATTACAGGCTGTGCTTCAGAAATGAATTTAATGTTGAGTGATGTGTACTTGGAAGGTAAAAAGAACGACTTATCTGCATTAGGCACAGATTTATCAGATTTCAGAAAAATTAAGGTACTGAATCAAAATAAAAAAGTAAGTGTTTTTATTGATAGTACTCAAGTGTATACAAAAGCTTACAAAGAGTCTATAGGAACAATTGTGGGAATTCGTTTTAGGTTTAAAGGAGTAGGAGAAGTTAAGGATTTTAGACTATCTAACTTAGAAGGAAATAAAATATTAGAATAAACCTAACGTAGGTTTTCAAATTTCTTTCTTCTTAAACCAAAGTATTGCCAAACAATCGAGGTATGTAAGTTATAATTAGACTTTTTCTGAAGTGTTTTACGTTTACTTAAAAACTTAAAAAAGTTCTTGTAAAAGCTAAAGTGAGCTTTTAAAATAGCCCATGTATGTATAGGTCTTAATTCAAGCATAAATTTTAGCCCAGCAACACCATCTAAAATTAAACGAGAAAAAACGACAAACAAAAACCATTGTTTAGGTACATTTTTAACAATGTTAAGTAAACTGTTTCTAAAGTTTAAAAAAGTTTTATGAGGGTTACTTTCTTGTAAAGTAGCTCCACCAACATGATACACTGTAGAACTTCCTACATATTTAATAGTATAGCCTTCGTTTTGAGCACGCCAACATAAGTCAATTTCTTCTTGATGAGCAAAATAGTCTTCATCAAAACCATGTAATTGATGGTATACTTCAGAACGTATAAATAAGCAAGCACCAGAAGCCCAAAAAATAGAAGCCGTATCGTTGAACTGACCGTTATCGATTTCTAAATGGTTGAAAATTCTACCACGGCAATAAGGATAACCATATAAATCAATAAAACCACCACCAGCACCAGCGTATTCGAATTTAGTTTTGTCTTTAAAATCTAATAGCTTAGGTTGAATAATAGCAGTGTTTTCCTCTTCTTTAAAAGTTTTTAAAACAGGAGTTAACCAATTTTCGGTAACTTCAATGTCAGAGTTTAGCAAACAATAAATATCAGCATCTATATGTTGTAAAGCGTCATTATACCCTTTAGCGTATCCGCCATTCTCTTTGTTTTTAACAATTTTAACACTAGGATAATGTTCTTTTACAAAAGTAATAGAGTCATCAGTAGAGGCATTGTCAGCAACATAAACTTCGGCTTCATTAGAGCTAAAATTTACGACTGATGGTAAAAACTGTTCTAACAATTTTTTACCGTTCCAATTTAATATGACGATTGCAGTTTTCAAGACGGCAAAAATACACTTTTAAAGTGATTAAGTGATGCAATAATTTGTTAATTATAAGAAGGAATATCCCTTAAAAACACATAAGTTTCGTTTTCTTTATCTAAACTACAATAATAATGTTCTAAACCATTGGTTATAACAAGATAATCGGCATCTAGCTTAAGATTGTATCGAGCTATTTGGTCAAAAGTATCTTGTGTTATTTTAACAGAAGGCGCTTTACATTCAACAATAATGTTTGGTTTACCGTTAGAATTAAAGATTAAAATATCAGTTCTTTTCTTTCTATTATTTATAGTAAGCTGTTTTTCAATAGCTATTAAAGAAACAGGGTAGTTTTTTTCCCTAACCAAGTACTCAACAAAATGTTGACGCACCCATTCTTCGGGAGTTAATACCACATATTTTTTTCTCAAATTATCGAAAATAAGCATCTTATTTTCGTTACTTTTGGTCTTGAATGTATAGCTAGGAAGATTGAGCTTTTGCATAAATCAAAAGTAAGAAAATGAACGAAATAAAATCCATCATATCTGATATAAAAGAAGGAAACCTAAAGCCTATTTACTTTTTAATGGGAGAAGAACCTTATTATATTGATAAAATTTCTGATTATATAGAAGAAAACGTACTTGAAGAATCTGAAAAAGGATTTAACCAAGTAGTGATGTATGGAAGAGACGTTTCTATGGAAGAAATTGTTTCTTCAGCAAAGCGTTTTCCAATGATGGCAGAACGTCAAGTAATTATAGTAAAAGAAGCGCAAGATTTAAGTCGTACAATAGATAAGATTGAAGCTTATGCGGCGAATCCACAACCTACAACAGTATTGGTATTTAACTATAAATACAAGAAGCTAGACAAGCGTAAGAAATCATATAAAACCATTGCTAAAAATGGATTGATATATGAAAGCAAAAAACTGTATGAAAATCAAGTAGCTGATTGGATTCGTAAGGTTTTAGGGGGGAAGAAGTACAATATAGAACCAAAAGCTTCTCAAATGTTGGTGGAGTTTTTAGGAACTGATTTGAGTAAAATATCTAATGAGTTAGATAAATTAATCTCTGTTTTACCTAAAGAAACAATTATAACCGATAAGCATATTGAAGAGAATATAGGAATTTCAAAAGACTTCAATAATTTCGAGTTAAGAAAAGCAGTAGGGCAAAAAGATGTAGTAAAAGCGAATAGAATAATCAACTACTTTGCACAGAATCCAAAGAACAATCCATTGGTAATGACCATTTCATTATTAAATAGTTTTTTTACACAGTTATTAATGTATCATGGATTGCAAGACAAATCAAAAGCATCAGTAGCAAAAAACTTGGGAGTTAATCCTTATTTTGTTGACGATTATAGCTCAGCAGCTCGTAATTACCCAATGCGTAAAGTATCACAAATCATAGCCTTATTAAGAGAGGCAGATGTAAAGAGTAAAGGAGTAGGAGCTAACCAATCGCATGCTGATATTTTAAAAGAGTTGTTATTTAAAATTTTACATTAATGGAACCAGTTACTGTGCTTACTCATGAGTTTAAAGATTTGTTATTATCTAAAGAGGAGCAACAAGTAATTTTTTCAGGATATCAGCTTATTAAAGTAAAAAAGGGCGATTTCTTAATCAATTCAGGAAAGGTAGTCAATCATTATTATTTAGTAGAAAAAGGATTTTTACGTTCGTTTGTTATAGATGTAAAAGGAAATGAAGTAACTACTAACTTTTATGGTAAGGGAGCCATTGTTTTGGAAGAAACTTCTTTTTTCTTAAGAACTCCCACCAAAGAGTATATACAAGTAATGGAAGATGCTGAGTTGTGGGCTAAAGACTTTGATACATTTCAAGAACATTTTAATTTTTCAGAAAAGTATAGAGAATGGGGAAGAGCTCATTTATCAAAAAACTTTTTTGAGTTTAAACAAAGGAGCTTGGCTATGATTACTGAAACGGCCAAAGAACGATATCAAGATTTGGTAGAGAACTCTTCAGAAATTATTCAAAAAGCTTCCTTAAAACACATTGCTTCTTTTTTAGGAATTACCGACACTTCACTAAGTAGAATTAGAAAAGAAATCATTCAATAGTATTTCTTGTCATATGGCAAGTTTTTAACAGGTAGCGGAACATATTTTTGAGTAAAACTTAAAAAGATGATTCCAAATTTACCATTGTACATTTCAATTTCGTTTATATTACTTACGGTGTATATAGTTTTTATGTTTATAAAATCAAATAAACTATCAAATACAGCTATCGTTATTTCCTTTACTTGGATTGTTCTTATTTCTATTTTGTCTTATATAGGAATTTATCATTTTCAAGAAGAAGATAGTGTTTCTCGATTTGGCCTTATCATTATACCAACTACAGTATTTATTATGTATTTACTTAGAACTAAAACAGTTTATAATAATAGGGACATTCGTTGGAGTACAGCACTCCATATTGTCCGATTTCCTATAGAACTATTATTATTTCAATTAGCAATAAGAGAATGGCTTCCCATGGAAATGACTTATAAAGGTTGGAACTTCGATATTATACCAGGAATAACAGCTATATTATTGGTTGTTTGGATGCATTATAAAACAATCAATAGACAACTTTTAATAGGTTGGAATATTATAGGAGTGTGCTTAGTGCTATTTGTTTTTATCAACGGTGTATTATCTCAAGAAATGTTATACCAAAGGTATGGATATGCTGTACCTAACAGAGGAATAGCTTACTTTCCAATAATTTTGTTAGCGGGAGTCATAGTTCCTGTTGTAGTGTATACGCACATTTCAGATATAATTTTATTAGTAAAAAGAAAAGCTACTATATAAGTAGCTTTGAAATTGTATGAGATTGAGAGAATAATAAATGATTTAGCTCTTTTTTAACTCATCAAGTTTTTTTTGCGAATCGGTATAGCCTAACTCAACGGCTTTTTGATAACTTTTAATAGCATCCTTAGTTAAATTATGGGCTTTATATCCATCGGCTAAAGAGTCCCAAAGGTTTCCATCTTTAGGATATAATTTTACATTCTCTTTAAATAATTCCAATGCCCAATCTTGATTCTTATTCGATTTAAGAATGAGGTAGGCAGTGGTATTTAAAACCCCTGAATGGGTAAAGTCATCTTTGTATTGCTCTTTTAAAACAGTAATTAATTCTTCGTGTTTATTAGAAGGGTGTTGCTTTGTATACTCCAATATAAATGAGAAAATATTGTTTTGTATTGGTTTAGGAACATAGTTTTCATCCAATAGCATTTTTGCAACAGGATAGGCAGCAAATTCAACTCGATCGCTATTAGCATTGGTTGCATATACAATATAAATATCTTCTTTAGGAAACCATATGAGTGAATGTGAATAAGAACCATTAGATCCGTTGTGAGCTATTCTTTTAATATTGTTTTCTAAAATTCTAACTCCCCAACCACAAGCATAGGCATATTTATATTTTCCTCTTGAATAATGAATCACAGGAGTAAGCAATTTTTCTAAAGATGCTTTCGATAAAATTTTGTGTTCCTTTAAGGCTTTATGCCAAAGAAGCATATCATTTTGAGTAGAGTTGATTCCACCATTAGCTTTTAAATGCCAGTTAACACCCTTATCTTTTTGATAACGAAAAATAGGCGATTTCCCTTCAATAATACCTCGGTTATAACTACGAGAAATTTGATTGGTATCCCATTTTGGTAAAAGATATCCGGTTTGTGACATTCCTGCAGGTGTAAAAAGATAGTTGTTTAAAAATACCTCATAAGGTTGACCAGAAGTAAGTTCTATAATTCTTCCTAATACACTATAGCCAACATTAGAGTAGGTATATTTCTCTCCAGGTTTGGATAATAAAGGCGAAGCAAAAAGTTTTTCAAAGAAGTCTTTTTGCGATATTTCAGTAAAATCACGACCAATAGAATCTGTAAATCCAGCGGAATGAGTAAGTAATTGATGAATTGTAATATTTTGTTTGTCGGCAGGAAGCTCTTTAAAATACTTGCTTAAAGGATCGTTAAGTTTTAGTTTGCCTAACTCAGCAAGCTTTAAAATAGCAGTAGCAGTAAACTGTTTGGTGTTAGAACCAATATCAAAAATAGTATTCGGGTTGTTAAGACTGTTGGTTTCTTTATTGGCAATACCATAACCCTTATTAATAATTGTTTTACCGTTTTTAACTACAGCAATAGCGCCAGAAAAACCATTTTTGGTTCCAGCAGTAAAATAGTTGTCTATTCTTGAAAATAGAGTAGTAGAAGGAGTTGTTTCTTGCGCTTGCAATTGATGGAGATTACTTTTTAAAACACCAGCTAAAACAAGGAAAAGGAATGTTTTTTTCATGATTAATTTCTAAGTTTTCTGTTTAGACGACTTGAAATTAAATCAGGTTACATGAGTTATATTTATTTAAATTTCAAAGAATAAAAGCCTTCCATCATTAAATCAGAATGTTTTTCCTTGTCGTTACTCATAAAGGTGATGATAACATCGGCAGTATTGTCTTTATGCAAATAGATGAATTGACCATGTTTATATCCTTTTCCAAATTCTGAATTGAAATTTAAAAAACATGACCCACCATCATCAGCATTAAATTCTTTCTTTACAGCTTGTGGAGGAAAGCGACCTATGTTATACATCTGTCCACCTGTCATATTTAAAACATTTGCTTGAATTCTCCCTTTATAAATATTGTTAGGAGAAATCATCATTGAGTTTTCATCCTTTAAAGATGCTTCATAGTTCTTCAATGCAGCTTTCAGCGGCCAAATAGTATATCTAATTTCCATAGAAGCATCATTGTTAATTACAGCAAAAGAATATCCTAAATTAGGGTTTTCTTTAACTTTAGTAACTTTATAACCAGCAGGCATTTTAAAAACAAGTCCAGAAGAATCGCAAAACTCTTTGAATTGATCTAGCGTAAATTGTTCTTGAGCAATTGAACTTATAGTTATTAAAATTAAAAGGTTAAAAAGGAAAAATGTTTTTTTCATTTTTTGAGTATTTGATTTATTGTTTTTTAAGAGCTTAGCGTTGATAACTATTCCATTCCAAACTTAGCCCATAGTTTAGGGTATCTATTTTTCAAATCATCAGAATCTTCATCCCATTCTTCTCCAGTCATATTAAAGTTTTCACTAATACCAGTAGGCATTTCTTTTCCTGTTTTTTCTTCATAAATACTAGTAGCTATATAGCTTAATCCTTCCCAATCTCCGTCATTTGTATCCTTGAGTTCTGTAAGAGATTTTATATTAATTATAGCATTTTCAAAAACCGATTTTCCTTGCCCAATTAGCCAACCTCTGAAATCTAAAAAACAATCATCAGAGCAACCTCCATTTATAATATAAGCAGCAGCCCAAAAATCCCAGTTATAAATATTCCCCCTTAAGGTTCTGAATTTATTATCAAATTCTAAAACTTCATTAGCTGTTAGTTTATATAACTCTTTTTCAAGTTCAATTTGTTGTTGTTCGTAATCTCCTAGACTCTTGTTTTTAGTAGTTTCAATAATGTTCCAAAATTTATTCGTTTCCATAATGCTATCATAAGAAGAAATAACTGTTTCTACATTTGTGTTTTCAATCTTTTCAGAGATTATAGTTTGTTCAGTTGAAAAGCTTCTTGTACCACTATTCTGAAAATCAAAAAAAGCCTTATAACTACTAGAAAAACCAAAATGATGAATAGCCATTGAGTAGATAAAAATCATTACGATTAATGGAGTTTTATTAAGAATAGGAGCATTGATAGTAAAAAAGCTTACAGAGGCTATTAAAACGGCTATAGAAAATAATACTAATGAGATGTTTTTAGCCCAGCTTTTTCCTTTATGTACCATTATTAAAAGCCCAAGAGTTAAAGAGAACCGCACTAGTTGACTAATAAGTTTTTTGACTTCTATTTCTGGTCTTACTGAATGATAGAAATAGATAGTGTGAATTGAAATCAATAAAATACTTATTGAAATTAATATGGTTCTTTTCTTTCCTGTGTTGATTAAATGATTCATTTTGTGTAGTGTTATTTTAATGAATATTCTTTTCGAAAAATAAATTCAATTCGTTTATTATTTACACTATGATTATTATGATTAAATAATACTTCATTTATTGGGTTTTCACCATTTTCACCAAATAGAAATAAAATAGTATTACGTTTATCTAAGTTTCTTTTACTTAATTCGATAATAAGTTCATCGAAAAAATGTTCAGAATCTAGTAAGTCTTCTTTGTATTCTTTGAGTTCATTTAAATTTAGTTTTTTAAACCACCAACTTTCCATAAAGTCATCATCATAGTATTCTAACCCAACATCTTTGCCGAATTTAGATTGAGGTAAATCATCATTAGAATAATCTATGTTTAAATATTTTTCATAAAGCTTTTTTTCTGATTTAAAAGTCCCAATCCAAGCGTAGATTATTTTTTTATTACTCAAGTTCATAGGTGTTTGATTTTCTATTCCATAATAAATATCCCATCAACGCTAAGGCAATAATACTCATGGCAACGATGCTAAATTGTAATCCCAACATAGAGTTCTCTTCAAAATGATTCTCAAACAATCCAAATAATAGTGCCATAAGTCTTGTAGGAATAAACATAAGACTGATTAAAATAGCCAAATATTTAGGATTTGAATATTGTAAAAGTACTCCAAAAATTGTGGGAGCAATAAGCACTTCAGAAAGCGCTAAAAAGAACATAGAAATTATAAAAATGTATAAATGTTGTTCGGTAGGAATTTCTGGAATAAATAATAAAATTCCGTATGATAAGACTCCGAAAACAAACCCAAGAAGTATTTTAAAGAATCGATTATTGTAAAAATAAGTCCAAATTATAGCAGTAATTAAACAGCCTACGATAGTAAAATAACTATTTATGGATAATAGAAAAGAATTAGAAACACTTAAAGAAGGTAATTTGCATAACAATGCATGTAAGTCAAAAAAATGAGCACCAGCTATTTTATAGATTCCCCAAAACAACCCAACAAGAAAAAAAGTAGTTAAAATAATTAAAACTCTTTTGCTTATAGAAATTGAGGATTTTTTTAACCTTACCTGTGTTTCTTTTTTAGAAAGAAGTACAGGTATAATAGATAGCAACATTAAGGTTCCCGCAGTAATAAAACCAACATTAAAACCTATGGTCTCTCCTAAATATCCCATTAACATAATACCGAAGAAAGAACCTAGGTTTATAATTAAATAATACAATGTAAAACCAGCATCTATAAGCTTAGGTTTGTTTAAATATAGTTTACCAAAATTGGAGGTAATATTAGGGACGAAGAAACCACCTCCTATGGCTATAAGAATTAATCCTACATAAAGTCCAGTGAGAGAAGGAATACATAAACAAAATGCACCAATAGCATGGAGAATAGCTCCAATAATAATTGTTTTTTTATTTCCTAATAATAAATCACCTAATAGTGCTCCTAAGATTTTACTAAACATTAATGAACCTGCAATCAAGCCGTAGATAGTTGAGGTTGCAAGTTTGTCCATTTTTAGAACACCTTCTGTTAAATATAGAATTATTAAAACACGAAGTCCATAATAAGATGCTCTTTCAAGCATTATTGATATAGCGTAGTATAAGCTTTCTTTAGTGTGTTTTTGGGTATAAAGTTTTTCCATGTAGTTCTTTTTCTTAGCGCAGTGCTAATATACCAAAAAGAAAAACATTTTTAAAAGCTATAGATATTCGAGAGGGTTTTAAAGAGACTCTTACTTATCAAGTTTCAATTTTCTATACTGATTGGGGGTTTTAGAAGTATTCTTTTTAAAGAAATTAATAAAGTTAGAAGTGTCATCAAAGCCTAAATGATCTGCTATATAATCTATAGTGTCCAATGAATGTGTTAACAATGATTTAGCTTCCATAATAATATAATCGGTAATTAATTTCTTGGCAGATTTACCAGTAGTTTTTTTAATGCATTCAGAAAGGTAAATAGGACTAATACTAAGTTTATCGGCAAAATAACTTAGCTTTCGTTTTGTTTGTTTGGTGTTTTTTAGCAGGGTTTCGAAATTGAAAGTAATTTCCTCGGCTCTGGAACTTATGGTATTCTTAAAAGCATTTTCGTCTAAGGATCTTTTGGCTTCAAAAAGTATAATAGTTAATAAAGAACGAATAATTTCAATCGTATTCTCATTCATGTTTTGAAACTCTTTATAAATTCGTTCCATATATCCCATAAACAGAGCACTATCCTTTTTATTCATAAAGTACATTGGAGAATAATTCATACTAAAAAATGGAAATCGTTGAATAACACTAAAGCTAGAAGTAGCAAAATTTAAAAATTCTGAAGTAAAGAAAATCATATACCCTTTAGGGTCTATTCCATCGCTTTGAACATCAACATCAATAGTTTGCCCAGGAGCAAGAAAAAATAAATGATCATTAAAAGAGTCTAAATCTTTACCATCTACTCTAATATTGGTTTCATCTCCAGAAGATACCGTGACTTCAAAAACACCATTAGATTTCGTTGAAATTTGATGAGGCATTTCATGATAATGGTCTTTAAATTTAAGGATATGAAAATGATCGGACTTTTGATATTTAGAAAGATTTAGTGCCTTTAAGGTTTCGGAAATATTTTCCATTATAAATGTTTCTTTCTTTATCATCTGAGCTCCTCATTATTTATTAGGAATTCAAAGATACCTTATTTTTTACAGTTTTTACCTTAAAAACAATATGAAAAGAATGTTAGTGCTCCAGTAATTTTGCCTCACTAAATTTTAAGCATTAGATAATGAAGGTATTAAAAGTCTTTCTTTTTGTTCTTATTTTCCTAGTAGTTGTATTTGTAGGGTATGGTTTATTAATAGGGGATAGTGATGTTTATGTAAAGAATAAAATTTCTTTTCAACCTTATTTGTCTTCGTATAACATGTATAAGGGAGCTCCTAAAAACTTAGAACCCAAAAACGGTTATTATGAATACGAATTAACTTCTCCTTTGTTTACAGACTATGCAAAAAAGCAACGTCTGATAAAATTACCAAATGGAGAGAAGCTAACTTCTTTAGGAGATGATCTTCCTAATTTTCCTGATGGAACCATTATCGCAAAAACTTTTTACTATTTAAATGATGAATTAGCTCCAGAAAAGGGGAAAAGAGTTATTGAAACTAGAGTTTTAGAAAAGCAAAACGATGTTTGGAATGTAGCAGTTTATTTATGGAACAAGGAACAAACAGATGCGAAACTCATTGAAGATGGGTATGAAACTGTGGTGAAATGGAACGATAAAAATGGAGTATTTAGAACCATTAACTATCAAGTTCCAGATAATACAGCGTGTACTACTTGTCATCAAATAGATAAAGAGGTGGTGCCTATTGGACCTAAGTTAAGAATGCTTAATCGTATGGTGAGTATTGATGGAGTTGAGGTAAACCAATTAAAACACTTGCAAGATATAGGAATACTTCACAATGTTGATCCTTCAAAAATAGCACAAACTCCTAATTATTTGAACACCTCCATTTCAATAGAAGAAAGAGGAAGAGCTTATTTAGATATAAACTGTGCGCACTGTCATCGTACCGGAGGAGTTGCAACCAATTATGCTTTTTGGCTCGATTTGAATTTGAACAATCAAGTGTCTTTTCAAGAATCTAACATTGCCGAAAACAAAGAAGCAATTTTAGAACAAATGGAAATAAAAAAAATGCCTTTGATCGGAACTACGATTATAGATAAAGAAGGTGTGGCATTAATAAAAGAGTATGTAAACGCACTCCAATAAACAATAGAAAAATTAAATAAACATAAAATGAATAACAACGATAAAATAACTCAATTTGGAGAATGGCTTATCAAGCGCAGATGGTTTATCCTTTTAGGCTCCATTTTTATTACAGTATTATTAGGCTGGGGAGGAGAAAACCTAAGGTTTAATAACGATTACCATGTGTATTTTGATAGTGACGATCCGCAAATAATGGCTTTTGATGCTATAGAAGAGAAGTATGTAAAAAACGATAATGTACT
Organism: uncultured Tenacibaculum sp.; assembly: GCF_947499065.1. GTDB lineage: Bacteria > Bacteroidota > Bacteroidia > Flavobacteriales > Flavobacteriaceae > Polaribacter. The sequence goes on from NZ_CANMMT010000005.1 coordinate 151,014, forward strand.
TATTGCTGTACAACCAGAAGATGGTAAGGTATTTACCAAAGAAACCCTAGCAGCTATTCAAGAGTTAGAAAAGAGAGCTTGGCAAACGCCTTGGTCGTCTAGAGTAGACGCATTATCAAATTTTCAACATACCAGAGCAGAAGGCGACGATATGTATGTAGAAAATTTATATACGGATGTTGAAGCACTATCTAATCAAGATTTAGAAGCAATTAAAAACATTGCTTTGCATGAACCTTTGTTACTAAATAGGTCTATTAATAAAGAAGCCTCTATAACTTCAGTAAATATTACGGTTCAAATACCAGCAGATAAAGACGATGGAGCTTTACAAGTAGCCAATAATGTTAGAGAAATGGTAAAGAAATGGGAAAAGGATTACCCAGGGCATAAAACTTACCTTTCTGGAGTGGTGATGATGAATACTGCATTTGCAGAGAGTTCAATGAACGATATGAGTACTTTAATTCCTATCATGTTCTTAATTATCATTATAGCGGTGGTGATAACTACAAGAAGTGTAAGTGGAATGATTTCAGCCTTTTTTGTATTAATCTTTTCTATCATGGCAGCTATGGGGTTGGCTGGTTGGATAGGGATTGAACTTACAGGACCTTCATCATCGGCACCTACGATGATAATGACATTAGCTATTGCCGATAGTATACATGTATTAGTTACTATTATTCAACAAATGCGTAACGGATTATCTAAACGCGAGGCAATAAAAAAGAGTGTTTCTTTAAACTTTAAACCAGTATTACTTACCAGTATTACAACCATTTTAGGATTCTTAACCTTAAATTTTTCTGAAGGATCACCTTATAAAGACTTAGGAAATATCACAGCAATGGGAGTCTTTTTTGCGCTGTTGTTTTCTTTATTCTTATTACCAGCATTGATAGCCATACTACCAATGAAAGTAAAACCAATTAATGATGAAAAGAAAGGAAAAGGATGGTTCGATAAGTTTGGAAATGTAGTCATAAACAAGCATAAATCAATATTGGTTGGTTCAATGGTAGTAATCTTAGGATTAGGTTTTATTTCTGTAAAAAATGAATTGAATAATGAGTTTGTAAAGTTTTTTGATGAGTCGGTTGACTTTAGAACGGATACGGATTATATAAGTAAAAACTTAACAGGTATTTATAATATAGATTTCTCTTTAGGAGCTGGAGAAGAAGACGGAATAACAACCCCTAGTTATTTAAAAGTAGTTGATGAGTTTAAAGAATGGCTTTTAAGCCAAGAAGAAGTAGTACATGTCAATTCTTTTTCAGAAGTATTTAAAAAGGTAAACAAGTCAATGCATGGAGATGATGCCAGTTATTATAAAATTCCAGATGCAAAGGATGAAGCCTCGCAATACTTATTACTTTATGAAATGTCGTTACCATTTGGTTTGGATTTAAACAATCAAATTAATGTAGATAAATCGGAAACAAGGTTTACAGCAACGCTTAAAAACATTTCATCTAACGATTTATTAGCTTTTAATGAAAAAGCAGAACAATGGTTAAAAGACAATGCACCTAAAGAGATGTTTACTCCAGGAGTAAGTCCGTCAATTATCTTTTCGAGAATCGCAAAGAGCAACCTAAACAATATGATGGTGAGTGGAATTGGAGCATTATTTCTAATTTCTATTTTACTAATGTTTGTGTTAAAGAGTTTCCGCTATGGAGCCATTAGTATCATACCTAACATAGCACCAATTACAATGGCCTTTGGTTTCTGGTATATTTTCAATGGAGAAATCAATATGGGAATGGCGGCTACCTTAGGAATGACTTTAGGAATTGTGGTAGATGATGCAATTCACTTCCTTTCAAAATACATTAGCGCACGTAGAGAGATGGGGAAATCGCCAGAAGAAGCAATTCAGTATGCCTTTTCTTCAGTAGCGCGAGCTATTGTAATTACAACGATCATCTTGGTAGCAGGTTTCTCAGTATTAATGCAATCATCATTTGGTCTGAATTCTGACATGGCTGTCTTATCAGTTATTACCATTATAGCAGCATTAGTTTTAGATTTAATTCTATTACCTGCATTACTATTGTTACTAGACAAACCAACACTTTTAGACGTTTCAACAACAAAAAAATAATAATTAAAAAATAATAAAATGAAATCAATTATAAACATAACAACTATAGGATTGTTGTTGTTATCAGCAGCTACCTTTGGACAAACTAATAAAGGATTAGACATTGCTAAGTCAGCAAAAAAAGCAAGTTCAGGTTGGCAAACAGCATCGCAAACAATGACGATGACGTTAACCAATAGAAATGGACAAAAAACGGTGCGTAAGATGCACGGTTATAATATGGAAGTAGCAAATGATGGAGATAAATCCATGACTATTTTCGATACACCAAGAGATGTAAAAGGTACAGTAAGTATGACGTTTACGCACAGGATGAAGGACGACGATCAATGGTTGTATTTACCAGCCATTCGTAGAGTAAAGAGAATTTCTTCATCCACTAAATCAGGTCCATTTTTAGGAAGTGAGTTTGCTTTTGAAGACATAGGATCGGAAGAGGTAGAAAAATATACGTATAAATACATTGGAGAAGAAGAGGTTAATGGGAATATGTGTTTTAAAATAGAACGTTATCCTGTTTCAAAAAGCTCAGGGTATAAACGAAACATAGTGTGGTATAATAAAGAAAACTACCGACCACAAAAAATAGAATTTTACGACAGAAAAGATACGCTTTTAAAAACATTAACACATGCTGATTATAAAAAGTATTTAAACAAGTATTGGCGTGCGGGAAAGTTAAATATGGTAAATCACCAAAATGGAAAACAAACCTTATTAGAGTTTTCAAACTTAAAGTTTGGAGTTGACATTGATGAAAATGACTTTTCTCAAAATGCATTAAAGCGCGCTAAGTAATGAAAGCAAAAATTAGTACATACTTATTATTTCTAAGCATCTTTTTAGGATGGCAAGAAGGGTATGCACAAGATAGTACTCAAAATCCTTCCATAAGTTATGATTTCTCTGGAAGGATTGGCTTAACAGGACGTTATTTTCCTAAAAAAGCCTTGTATGCAGGACAGCATAAAACGTATTTATCAGCCTACTACAGACCAGAGTTTAGTATGCAATGGGGAAAAAAGACCGAGAATACTTTAAAGTTCGAAGGCTTTTTAAGAATAGATCAGCATGATGCAGAGAGTACGCATTATGATATTAGAGAGCTGTATTGGCAAACCATTATTAAAGATTGGGAACTGTCAGTAGGTTTAAAGAAAATATTCTGGGGAGTTACGGAAGCAAATCATTTGGTAGATATAATCAACCAGTCAGACGGATTGGAAGGAGTTGATATTGAAGAAAAGTTAGGGCAGCCAATGATTCATTTATCAAAGTACTTTAATTGGGGAACGCTAGATATTTTTGGAATGACCTATCATAGACCGTTGTTATATCCAGGAGCAGAGGGTCGTCCACGCCCAGGAGGAGTCTTAGATTATTCAAAGGTAACATATGAAAGTAGTCATAAAAGATACCAACCAGAGTTGGCAGTACGTTGGTCGCATTCTTTCAACTTAGGCAATGTAGGTTTTGATATTGGTTTGTCGCACTTTTATGGAACTTCCAGAGCACCTTTGTTTAGAAATACAGGAAACTTTTTGCCAGAAATTTTCTACGAACGAATTAATCAAACAGGGTTGGAGCTTCAAGCTGCAACGGGACCAGTTTTATGGAAATTAGAAGCGATACGACGCGTAAGCAAGCGTAAAACAATTACAGCTTTTGTTGTGGGACAAGAATATACGATTAGTAATATTTTTAATACAGGTGCCGATTTAGGTTTTCTAACAGAATACAACTTTGACGATAGAGGAGATGAACTAATTACTGGTTTTGATAACGATATATATACAGGTATTCGTATTACAGGAAACGATACCAATGCTACAGAGTTTTTAGGAGGTTATACCTATGATTTGAGTAGTAAAACGCAAAATTATTTTATAAAATTTAATAGAAGATTGAGTGATACTTGGAAAGTAAATATACAGGCTACAGGTTTTCCAAAAGTATCAACGAATGAGTTTTTATATCAGTTACGTAACGACGGCTTTATAAAGGCTTCCTTAATTTATTATTTCTAAAGATTAAGTGTGTTTATAATATTGCTAAGAAAAGATTAAGATTGATTGTATTAAAATTGTGTTTTGGGAGGTGGGATAGAATAAATTCATACCTAGGATAAGATTGTAATTATTATAAAAGGTTTTAAATTCACTTTTATTCTTTGAACACCTCCTGAAACTAAATTTATAGAATAAAAAACTCAATAGAATTACTTCTGTTTATTAAGAATACTTAATAAAAAAAGATACTTTTGATAGTATCTTTTTCTTTATAAACTTTAAGAATGAAGTGAGGTATGATTATTTTCTTTTTTTAAGAAAGATAATAACGATAATTAATAAGAATAGACATAGTAGTATAAATGTATCTCCAATAATAGAGTATATAGTTGTAGTTCCCTTAGTTGGGAGCTGTGTTATTAATATTTTATTTTCATCAGTAAAATGATCCATTTCACTCAAAACCTTTCCTGTATAGTCTGTTCCAATTGATAACCCCAAACTAGTTTGTCTAACTAAATTAAATCCTTGTTCAATAGCTCTAAATTTTGCCATGTCGGTGTGAATTGGGTCAATTTCCTTATAATCATTACTTGGAGCTAAAAGAATATCAGAGCCTTTAGCTTGTTTTAAATAATTAGGAAAGTCTAAATCAAAACAAATAGCCGCAGCAATAGTACCATATTTAGTTTTAATTTTAGGAATGCCTACAACTTTGTTATTACTTATACTAGCTTCAGCTCCTGGTACAGAAATTCCTTTCCAGTAATCAATTGCTTTTTTACCATTTGGAGTAAATAATACAAATTTGTTTTCAAGGAACTTACTGTTTTTAGGATTTATAACTGCTAATCCTAATCCTAAATAAATCTTTTGTTCGATAGCTACTTGACTGGCTTTTTCATAAAATGCTATTTCGTTTTCTTTTAATATAGTAGCATTACCTTCTGCCCAGAAAATTATTTTTGCACCAGCTTTAGCTTCGGTAATACTTTTATCAAATAAATACTGATTTAGTTTCGTTATTCCTTTTTTAGCCTCAATAGTAGCTTTTTGAGTTGTTTCATCGTTTTGTATTCTTTGTAAATCAATATTAGGCCTTAAACTATCTAAAACAGATATAGAAGCAATTCGGACTGTAGTAGAAATAGCCTTTTGAAATTGTAAACGATACCCACCATATATCAATGTAGTTCCTAAAACCACTATATAAATAAGGGTTCCTTTTTGAATGTTTTTCCAAGTAGCTTTGTGTTCATATATCCAGTTACTTACAGTTGCAAACCAAGTAATCAAAAAAGTGATGTACCCCATTCCAAAAACAGAAATAGACTGGAGTAAAATACTTTGCGTTTTTTGCGTATAGGCTATGTGCCACCATGAACCAAATGGGTCAAATAAATGATAACCATACTCTATTAAAACAGCTGATGTTGGGAAAATGAGTGTTGTTAAAAAAGAGTCTCTATGTTTTGAAAAAAAAGAATCAATAAAATAGGGCAGAGAGGCAAATAAACTAAAAATTATAGTAATAATTATTGATACACTAACAGGTAAAAAAGGAGCTACATCTGTTCCAATATAATAACCAATACTTATGATTATAAAGGCGAATAAAAAGCCTTGTCCTTTCTTTAGGTTTCTAACAGCAAAAAGAAGTGTTGAGGTAAAAAGCCAAATAGCAAAAAAGATAACATATTGTCCGTTTGAAAATATTGATAAGATTAATAGAACTAAAACGAATAGAACTTTTTTAAAGATGTTGTTTTTCATTTTTACAGAATTTATTTTGAATACCACAAAGTTCTGTTATAAATAGACTGCGTACCTGACACATATGTGACAAAATTATCTTTTAGCAAGTTTACTTCGAATTCTACTTAACGATTGTCGTTCAATACCTAAAAAAGAAGCCAAATGTGATAAACTAATTCGGTTTAATAGTTTTTTATTATTGGCTACAAAGTTTAAATAACGTTCTTCAGCGGTTTCGAATAGAAAACCTTCAATGCGATCAGTTTCTCTGGTTAATACATATTCGGCAACTAATCTACCATACATTTCACTATCTTTAAAATTGTCGTATGCTTCCTGAAGTTTAGTATAAGGCATGGAAATAATAATAGTAGGTTCTATACATTCTAAATAATATTTAGAAGGAGTTTGTTTTATAAAAGAAGGATAATCGGTAGCGTATTGTAATTCAGAAGAAAAACCAACACTAATTTTATTTCCTTTTTCGTTGATATAGTATTTTCTTACTAAGCCTTGACATACATATGCTATATCTTTTTGTATTTCTCCACTTTGATATAGTAACTCTTTTTTAGAATATTTTTTTAAGCTAAGTATAGATCGTGTAAAGTTTTTAGCTTCAGTACCCATGGTTGGAAATTGCTCCATGAATATATCAAAATAGTTTGGTAGTTCTTTCTCCATTTTTCAATTACTACAATTTATTAGAAGCCAAGATATAAAAAAGATACCTTTCTAATTGATAGAAAAGTATCTTTAATATGTTCTAAAGTATTGCTAATAAGTTTTTATAGGAATATCGATTTCGCTTTTAAAATAATATCGGTTCCTAGATTCCAAATTTTAGCAAACTTTTGGTTGTTTTCGCTAGCTTCTCCAATAATAGTACTTAGTTCCGCTAGTTGTTCGTTGGTAATAAAAGTTTCGTCAGAAAGCCCAAGGTGGGTAGGAAGTCCTAAGTTAAAAGGATTACTTTCCGCTGCTTGCACTTCTTTTTGAGCTTGTAATAAATCTTTTAAAGCTTTGACATATTTTTCTTGAGGTGTCATAATCTATTTTTTTACGCGGTTGAGAAGCTCTTGTGTTTGTTCGTTTATAAAATCGCTAGGAAAGGGAACGTTTTGTCCAACCAATTCTAAATAGAAAGCTCTTTGAGAAGCATTTAAATCTGTTAGCGATCGGGTCATTTCTAAATTAATAGCATTCAGCTTTATCAGTTTGTTCCAATTGTCGCTGTCGGCATAGCCTTTGATTAATTCTTGTTTTATTTTACCAGCCATTTCCATGGCCTCGTTAAATTGCTGATTGATTTTAGCAAAGGAGTCTTTTTTTAGCACAGTAATATTGCCTTTTCCAGAAGGATCATTTACTTGTAAAGTGATTTTTTTAATTTCCAATTCTTTTATAAAAAGCAATCTATTGCGACGTTCGTTGTACCAGTTTTCGGTCAATTCAACAACTGTTTGTTGATGTCGCTTTTTTAAGAGCTGAATTCCTTCTTTTTCTTTCTGCATTGCCATGGCAAACTCTGGGGGTATAGAAGAACAACTACCCAATAATGCAAAGAGTATGCTAAATGATACTAGTTTGATACTTCTTGTTTTCATGATGTGTGTTAGTTTAGATAATAAATAGTATTCTTAACTAAGGGGAAACAAACCTACCATTTTATAAAAAAGGTTTTTTGAGAAAACCCGTACTTAAAGTAAGGTTTTACCTTATTTTTTTTAATATGGAAAGTTGATAAAATACCCTTTTTCACAAAAAAACTCTAAAAATAGTTGTTAAACTATTTTGTTTACGAAGCCTATCTATAGTTAATATTAATTAAAGAAATAGATAAATAATTGATTTTGTAACATAATAAGTTGTAAAAGCATTTATAAGTATTCTTATTTTGGGATTACTTAATTATAAAAAATAGGAGGCTTTTTTATATTTAATAAGGAAGGAATTCCTCCTCCGTGATTATTTGTCCTATTCAAAACAGATTCAATACTAATTATGTTTGGAAAGATTTTAGAATAAACTCCTTCAAAAAATCTTTGAAAAGTTAATTTACGACCTTTAAAGCGAGGTTGAGGATAGTTAATTTCTTCTTGTAAGGTTATCCAATAAATCAAATTTATAAAATCTTGATTAAAGATAGTCGTTTTTGCTTTCAATCCATTTGAATAAATATCTTCCAAGAAATTAACAATATTATTATAATTTGCAGAAGTTGTTTTATCATAAAATTCTTGAACTAAATCAGTATGTTTTGGAGCGTTACCGTTTAATGTTAATTTATAATCACCATAATTTTTAAATCCAGGATAATTAATTTTTAATTTACCATAAATAAACGAAGATGTTTCTCCTACATCTAATTTCGTTGTTAAATCTTTCATGTAAGTTACTCCATCACTATAATTCATTTTCTTATGTTTCAAATATTTATTAAATTTAAGAATATTTGAAAATAAAAACTAAACCTAGTTTAGTAAACAAACTTTACTGTAAATAAGAAAGATATTTATTGTTAAGTTCTTTTTACATAGTTGTTTGGTAGTCTTAAAATTTGTTTTTTAAATATATGGAGGTTTTCTGCTTTATAATTAGTTAATTATATGTAACACCTGTTTTTTAGATTGATATAGAATAAATGTCTTTTGAGTTTTGCCAATTATTTCAGATATATCTCATCTCTCACATAAATCGAATTATACCAAAAACATTGTTTACTATATTCTTTTACTTTAAGTTTTTTATCTTCTATAGGTAAAGGAAAGATATCAGTAGAATCAGTTCCATGCGGTCTTACATGACAAACTTTATTGTCTTTAATTTTTGGAAAGTTATTCTTTTTTATAGGGTTCAATTTTGTAGAGTATCGGATATCACCATTTTTATCTCGAGCATAGTCATCAAAAATTTTCCCTTTAGAAATAACTTCCTTTGTTTTGAGCCAAACTTTTCGAACTTCATTTCTATCATTATAAGGCATATTCCAAAATTGCACTTTATCAAGAATATATCCATTACCAAAATCTTTAAAAAAAACAAATAGATACTTTTTTTCTGTAATATCTTTCATTTTACTTTCTCTCCAATTTTCGTTATAGATAGTTTCAAATTTAAATGATGGAAAAGAAATTGATTCTTTAATTTTGTTGTTAGATTCTACTCGTATACTCTTTAATTCTATATTAGCTTTTTCAAATTCCTCAATTTTCTGATTAAGTTCTATACCTAAAATTTTTTTTGAAAGACTCGAATAATAGTTTTTAGCTCCCTTTTTTAATTCTAAATTGAAGTGTTTTTCAATTTCTTCTGCAGTTTTATTATAAAAAGATTTAAATTTTTCAATTACAATTTCTTCAAATGTTTGTTTCTCTTTAAATTCAGTTGATTGTTTAATTATTTTTCCATAAACAGCTTCCTCGTCCTTTGATATGTTTGCTATTATATGGTTTACATAACCTTGTTTTAAAGAATAAGCTCTTTGTTTAGCTTTTTGCTTATTAAAAGGTTGCTTTCGTAATGATTTAGCAGCTGTAGATCCTTTTGTACAAGCTCCTAGATATAAAGTATCACCTTCGGATAATTCATGTGCTTTACCTTCTTTTATTCTTTGATTGATTTTTTTCCAATCTTGTTTGATAATTTCTAAATCTTCTTCAGGATATTCCCAATTATCAACCAGTTTTATAATGTAATCCTGTATATTTAAATCTTTATCATGTAAATAGAAAATAAGTAGTAAATGGGCATTTTTCTTCCAAAATGTACTATTTTCAAAATCTTCTTTATAGACTTCTAGATAATTTATAATATTTAAAACAAGTCTTTCTTTTGATCGAAATTCTCCGTTCTTTAGTGTTTTTAAAGGACTTGATTTAAGTTCTATACCAGCTTCTTTAAAATCAGGTTCAGCATTAGAATTTGGATTATATCCAAAATAAAACTTCTCTAATAATTGACCGAAATTACCTTTCCCTTTATAATTCGCTTTTTCAATTATTTCACCACAAGCAATTCTTAAACTTTTCCCTTTTAACTTTTTAGCAAAGTTGATTATAGAATGAGTAGAAAGTATATCATAATTTCTACTCATTCATAATTTGTTTATAAAGTTCTTTTCCAATTTTTTCAATAATACCCACAACTAAGGCATTTCCCATAAAAAAAGCCCTCTTAGTATCTGTAATACCCTCAAGTTGTGTATGATTATCTGGAAACATGTTTAGACGTTCTAATTCTACAGGTGTTAGTCTTCTTAAACCTTTTTCTGTTTCAACAACATGTTTAAATCTTGATGGAGATTTACCTCCTTCACCAGTTATAATTGTTCTTGAAGCATTATCTAGAGCATCAGGATAAATCATAGCTCCTTCGCTATAATTATATTCAAATCCATCTTGTGTTTTTCTTTTTTCTTTTTTTGCTCCTTTTAAATATTCCCACATTTGTTTTTCTGTAGAAATTGTTTTTAACCCTCCGTCTTTATTGATTATAGTCTTTATAGTTTTTAAAGATTTATCTTCAATAAAAAAATCATCTGTTACTTCTCCGTTTTGTAAAATATCTCTTAAAACGGTATGTTTTCCATTATAATTAGCAACAGTTTTGGTAGTGTATACCTTTCCATTAATCATTAAACCTGTATTTTGAAAAGGTGAAAGTTTTCCTTCTTTATTAAATTCATTCGTAATTTCTACTAAATCACTTTGTAATTCAAGTTCTTGAATTGAATTTGTTTCTTGAACAGGGAAAGCTGTTGCTATAGTTCCTTTTTTGGTAATCCAATTTAAAGATGTTTCTTTTTTTAGTTTTTTATATAAATCACTTGATTTATGATAACCTAAAAAGAAAACTCTTCTTCTACGTTGTGGCATACCATACTCTGCTGCATTTATAACTCTCCATTCTACGGCATAACCAAGTTCATTTAAACTTTGAAGCATCACAGCAAAGTCTCTACCTCTTTGTTTGGCTGGAGATTTTAAAAGCCTATCTACATTCTCTAAAAATAAGTATTTAGGCTTTTTATCTTTCTTTTCCTCTAAAATTCTTTGAATAGACCACCATAAAACTCCTTTTTTACCTTTCAATCCCTTTGAATTGTGTAGTGTTGTAGCAACAGAATAATCCTGACAAGGAAATCCTCCAACAAGTAAGTCGTGATCAGGAATTTCATTTGTAGGTACATTTGCTATATCTTCATTTGAATGGTTTTCTTTTCCAAAACGAGCCTCGTAAACTAAAGATGCATGTTGCATTTTTGTAGAAGGTTCCCATTGATTACTCCAAACAATATTATAATTACTTTTTTCTAAACCAAGTCGAAATCCTCCAACTCCTGCAAAAAGCTCAGCTACTTTTATAGATTTATTATCCATTTTCTTGATTTTTATAGTATTTAATTTTCTCTTCTGCTATTTTTAATATTTCAGAAGATGATTCTGTGTATTTTAATTCTTGAGCTATTTTTTCAGAATACCAATTTATAATAAGTTCTTTTTCGGAAAGATTATAGAAATTGGCTAACCTAATTAATTGCTCTTTGGTAGGTTTTCTTTCACTTTTTTCAAACTTACTAATCAGAGACTGATCAATATCAACTTCAGCTGAGACCTTTCTAAGTATAAGATCTTTTTGTTCTCTCGCTTCTCTTAATGTATCTCCTAATTTTTTCATTTGGACAAAATGATTATAGACATATTTTGTCCAAAAGTATGAAAACTTTTCTATCTATAATTTTAATTATTTCCTATTATTTAAAGTTTGAGTATTGAATAATTAGAGAAATGAATAATGATATAGTCTTTAGCTCAAAGAAAATAATTAATTGTAATTACAACTTTTTACTTATACTCTTAATTTCCTTTTTCATACCTGTTAATATAGAGCTTGTTACATTTTTTTAAATTTAAAATGATTCTTTTTAGAATTTTATAAAGTAATCAAAAATTATAATATTCGATTTAGTAGCTACAATTGGTTTTTGAGTACAAGGTGGAACCCCGAAAAGCCTATTTTAAAAAGAGTAGGGAAAAATAACTATTACTACAATGATTACTTATCAAAACCTTTGTCCTCCTACAATGGGACAAACCCTTGTACTAGAGCTTTGTCCTCAGTCAAGCCAGCAAATGAATCCTTCTAATAATACCGGAAATCCACAAGCTCCAAATAATGGGGGAGTTACTGTACAACCACAGGTGGGAACACCAGCGAATACAGTGCCACCGGTTTACCATCAAACTGGTGCACCAACGAATACAGTGCCACCAGTTTATCATCAAGCAGGGAGTACTGCTATGATGAGAACCCATACAGGTTGTCCTTCAATGTTTTGTCCTTCTTGGAACTGCAATACAGCTTGGTTCTGGCATTGTTAATAAATAAGAGAAGAATGGACTAAATATTTATTTAATAGTTAGAACATAAATATCTGGGACATTTATTTAAATAAGTGTTCCAGTTTTAACCCTCACATATATCATGCGATTGACAAATAATAATTTAATATCCTATTTAATTAACAAAGCCTTTGTAAATGCTAATGATGTGGTAACAGGAGATTTTATTTTCCATCAAGTTATAAGTCGTAATAGTATTTTTAAAGTGTCCTTGGGTAAAGGCAATGGTTTATTTATAAAACAATTGCAAAATATGAGTGCTCATGAAATATATTGGATGCAAAAAGATGCAACAACACACTATTTATTTCATAAAAGTGATTGTTATCCAGAAACTCAAAAATATATACCGAAATATCATGGTTATGATCCTTTCTCTCATGTATTGGTTTTAGATTTTTTTAAAGAAGCAATAGATTTATACAATCTAGCAACGAAGCATAAAGTATTATCTCATCAACACGCTGAACAAATAGCTGATATTTTTATTAGTTTTCATAAAGATATTGAAGAAGAAATAGGAACTAATAAATCACTTCAATTTTATAACAAAGAAGTACCTTTTATATTACGATTGCCTGAATTTGTGAATGAACAAAACCCTAAAGAGAAAGTTTTTGAGATAATTAAAGACGATTATATCCTAAGAGAAGGGTTGATTCAATTATATAGGGAATGGAAAGGTAATAGTTTGATTCATGGAGATATTAAATTGGCTAATTTTTTAGTAACCAATAATGGTAATAATGAAGAAGTAAAACTTATAGATTGGGAAACTTCTAATGTTGGAGACCCGCTATGGGATGTAGCTGGTTTAATTCAAAGCTATTTAAGTACTAGTATATTTACTCAACATTTAAAATTCAATGAACAAGATACAGAGAGTGATAAAGAAATAAGTTTAGCAGAATATGAGAGAGCTATTAAGGCTTTTTGGAAACGTTATTCTAAGCATTATCCATGGAATGAAGAACTAGAAAAAATAGAAATAAAAATAATGAGGTTTACTGCAGCACGTTTGTTACAAACAGCAAAAGAATTTAATCCAGATAACTCTACTGAATTAGTTTCTGGTACAACTCAAGTTATTGATTTAGCAAGAACAATTTTTAAAGACCCTAAAGTTGCAGTTTATAATTATTTAAATGAAACAAAATAAAAGTAGTTAGAGATGAAAAACAAGTTGTCTACATATGAAAAACAATTAAATAAATTATTGTCTGCTATTGAAATTACATCTAGCTCCAGTTATAAGGTAGAAGAAGAATTAATTAAAGTTTATCAACAAAGTCCATGCTATAATTATATAAAATCATTATCGGATTTTGGTAAACATGAACAGATAGACGAAACCTTAACACGTAAACAATTGCATCAGCATTTGACTAATACTTTATATACTCGATTTTACTGTGGTGTTAAGAAAGAGGATACAGATTTTAAATTACCTGATAAAAGAGAACGAGTTGCTTTTATGAAAAATTTGAGTTTGCATAATAATTCTGTACAAGATTTAGATAAAAATTGGATGATTTACTCGATTGATAGTCAGGGAGGAATGTATGCTGAGAAGAATGGTACTTTACGTCCAGTTATACCAAATACTTATATCACAGAATCTACAGAAAGCACAATGAAAGTAGGACAAAATATTAATTTTTATAGACAAAAAGAAAAGTTTGATGCTCAACCTGTTTTTTATTACGTATTTGGAAATGAGTATTTAACGAATGACTGTGATAAAATTAGGATTTATTGGAATATTTTACCAGAAGCTGCTGGGAATTTAGTTCATGAAATTACAAGTATATTAAACGAGTATCGAATTCCTTTTCATTTCAAATGTTTAAATCATCCTGATTTATTTAAACGTAATGATAATGCTGTATTATATATTAATGTAGAACACTTATCAATTGTAAGTCTTTTAATAAGGTCTATAATTACTGTGTTAAAAGAAAGTTTAATAGATAGAATACCATTGTTTACTAAAAAAATAGCAGCAGGAGTTTCTATCGCTGAAGATCCAGGTTTAGGTCAGAGTTTTGGTATGAGTCGATCAGAAATGATTGCGGAATCATTAATAAAAGCAAGAGAAAATGCTATTGATGATGTAACAGAACGAAACCTTTTTATTAAACAGTTTTTAGTAAATAATGGAATTGGTATTGACCGCATTTATTTAAACCCTCATACTAATGAGTTAATTTTTGAGAAAAGATGATAAAGTGTATAAAAGAGCAAAAGGAAGAACTAAGTATAAAAGAACATCCATTTTTAAATACGGCTTATAACATAGCAAAACAACTGGCTAAAGAGGCTATTTGGTCAGTAGATGGTTGCTGTAATTGGCAAGGAACAGCAATTGAATATGTAAATGGTAGTTACCAGATGGTAAATAGAACATTTAAATCTGACTTATATAACGGATTATCTGGTATTGCTTTGTTTCTTGCTGAGTTTTTAGCAAAGAAAAAAGATGATGTTCTACAATTAGTTTTGGAAGGGGCTGTAAAGAATATATTATTACAATTTAAAGCAGCACCATTGGACTGTAAATTTGGATTATATTCAGGACAACTTGGGGTAGGATTTGCTTTATGGCAAATAGGAGTTCTTAACAAAAATACTGTTTGGAAAGAAGCTGGATTGAAAATGGTTCGTAACTTAAAAGAAGATGAAATTAGTGAAATTGATGTAATAACAGGAGTGGCCGGAGCTATAGCTCCACTGTTAAAAATGCATCGAGTAGAACAAGATGATGTTTTTTTAAAACTAGCTATTAGTTGTGGGGAATTCCTTATTAAAGAAGCTTGTAAGAATGATACTTCATGGACTTGGAAAACAATACCTTCAAGGCCTGGTTTAGCAGGATACTCACATGGAAATGCAGGTATGGCTTTGGCTTTATTAGAACTTTGGCAAAAAACAAAAGATGATAAATATTATCAAGCAGCTTTTATGGGATTTCAATATGAACGAGAACTTTTTAATAAAGAAATGAATAATTGGCCCGATTTACGAGATTGTAAAGAACAAAAGACATATACATCAAAACATCTTTATAGTAGAGTTATGTGGTGTCATGGAGCAGCAGGTATTGGCTTGTCTCGTTTAGCAGCTTACCAAATGACTTCAGATTTAGATTTTTTACAAGAAATTCGAATAGCAATGGAAACTACCTCAAAAGACATTATTGGCCAATTAAATAATAGTGAATCAATTAATTATTCATTATGTCATGGAATTGCAGGTAATGCCGATATTCTTCTAAGTGGAGGATTGTTATTAAATGAGATGAGTTATATTCAGTTAGCTCAGCAAGCAGGGGTATTAGGAATAGAACGTTACGATAAAAATGGAAAAGCATGGCCAAGTGGTGTAAATGATCCTAATGGGCTTACTACAAATAAAAACCAAACTCCAGGTTTATTACTAGGCCTAGCAGGAACAGGACATTTTTACTTAAGATTGGCTTTTCCTGATGAAATAGATAGCGTTTTATTAATAAGGTAAACTATAATAAAGCTAAACAAATACAAGTGAATAATCTAAGGTTTAGATATCTTATTTGTACTTGTTTTTTTAGAATTGAAAGTAGCTATATTATTTTATACTTTCATAATTAACAATCATAAAAGCTTGCTGATGTATTGATAGGTAAGATTTATAAAAACTTATTTATTTACAAGAGAAGTCGATATATTTGTGTGTTCAGTATAAAAAATAGCTATATGATTCCTGACTTTTTAAAGAAATATGAATCGGACTTAAAAGAGTACGAAAGAGAGTTTATAAAAATAATTGCTAAACCTAGAAAAGAAAAAGATTTAGAAGATAACTTAGACTTAAAAGACAGTAAGTTTCTTGGTTTTCCCTTTTTTCCAAAAGAAAAGGAATATCCGAAAGATAAGAATGGCAAACCAATGGTACTGGTGGCACAACTTAATTTTGCACAAATTCCTTCATTAAAGTTTTATCCAACAGATGGAATTCTTCAATTGTTTTTATCGGCAACAGAATGGTATGTAGAAGATGCAGCGATTGTTTACCATACCAAAGAAGATTTAGAGAAAGAGCCTTTGCAAGATTTTTCTTTCTTATCGGTTAAGGATTATGAAGAGATGCCTGTTTTTAAACTACATCAATTATCGTTTGAAAAAGGAATTGATAGAGGAGGTTCTGAAGATTCACAATTTGATTATCTGTTTGGTGACTATGGTTATTGGGATTTTTCAGAAAGTTTAACTGAGGAGCAAGAAGAAGAGTTTGGAGAATATTTTGACGCTACGGGACATAAAATAGGAGGCTATGCAGAGTTTACGCAATCTGACCCAAGAGACTATGAAGTAGGAAGCGCAGACGATGTTCAGCTATTACAAATAGATGTAGATGATTATATTATGTTTGGCGATAGTGGACTAGGACATATTTTTATAAACAAAGAAGCTTTAATTAATAAAGACTTTTCTAAAGCGTATTTTTATTGGGATTGTTGCTAAAAGTAAACTAAATTTGAAAGGATAGAGAAGAGAAGTCTATATGTTTCTAAACAAAAAAGCGGGTAGAACCCGCTTAATAAGTATTTTGTAAGAGGTTTAATTAAATCCATCGGTTCCACAAACACCAATGGATCCCCAATCGCGTGTTATAGAATCAGAACAAAGGGTATTAGAGATATTTCCTCCATAAATAGTTGCTTTAACTTTTCTTACTTTATTAGTACAGCTAACAGGGATTATAATTTGTTGATATCCTTGTTGATTTGTATAACCTACATGATGAGAAGTATCTCCGTTTTGGTAAGTTACCGTAAAGAAAGAACTTGTTATAAGCCATCCTGGATTTGTAGTTGTAGTTGTGTAGAAGATAACATTTTCATCTCCCAAAAGATTACGTTCATAGATACCATTGGTAATAATACCACAAGTTGGAGTTGGAGTACCTCCACATTTTAATATTTCGAGTATCACAGTACAACTTGGAGATTCAGAATTGACAGCGGTAATAACACCTCCTGTAAAATTACTTCCAAAATTTAAAGAAACAGTATTGGTTCCTTGTCCGCCTGCAACAGAAATATTACCACTAGTTACTGTCCATGTTACATTATTAGAACCAGCATAGGTATAGGTTAGTGTTTGATTTGAAGAAGCACACTTTGGACCACTTACTCCACATCCAGCTATGTTGGAAAAACCTTTAGCGCTTTTTGATTGTGATGCTTTACCTTGAATTTTTCCAGGGAAGAATGCTTGGTTGTTATCAGAAGCTTCAATTATTTGAGGTTTTAGTTCAATATCGGAAGTTTCTGAACTACAAGAAGAAAAAAAAGAAATAGAAAAGATGATTAATAATAACAGTAATTTTTTCATAGTTAAAGATTTAAAAGTTAGTTAAATAAATGTTAGTTGTGTTGCAATACTTTTTAGAGTACAAACAAACTTAGCATTAAATAGGATGGTAACCTTATAAAAACCCGTACATAAAGTAAGGGCTTACCTTGTTTTTAGGTTAATGGAATTACTTAACTATTTTAAGGAGCATAGAACAACGTAAAACTAAAAAAGGAGTTTAGTTAAAAATTGACTACTTTTAATATTTCCTAATCTTAGGAAGAAGGGAGAGAACATTAAAAAAAAATTGAATGAAAGATATTGATAGAGAAGATATTCAGATAATTGCCCAGCATAGCAATTGGTCTGAAAGAAGTATTCAAAAGATATTGAATACACAGGTGTATCACGATAAAACATCTTGGCAACAGTTTCTGAGATTGTTTTTTATGAGTTTGGGTGTTGGTTTTACTACCGCGGGAATTATTTTCTTCTTTGCCTATAACTGGGCAAGTATGCACAAGTTTTTTAAACTAGGTTTAATAGAAGGTGGAATTTTATTACTCACCCTAGTTTTAGTAGTGGCTAAAATACCGTTAGATATAAAGAAAATAATACTAACAGGAGTTTCTATATTGGTAGGAGTGCTGTTTGCTGTATTTGGACAGATTTATCAAACGGGTGCCAATGCCTACGACTTTTTCTTAGGCTGGACTATGGCTATTGTTATTTGGGTAGTCATTTCAAACTTTGCTCCTTTATGGTTGGTGTTTATAACGCTCATCAATACAACTCTTATTTTATATGCAGAGCAAGTAGCTCAAGACTGGTCAGAAATTTTTGTGTTTGCTTTGCTGTTTTGTATCAATGCACTGTTTTTAATTGCGTTCTTATTGGTAAAGAAAATAAATGAACAGATTAGTGTACCCAGCTGGTTTACCAATGTATTAGCATTGGCAGTGGTCTTCTTTAGTACCGTAGGGATTGCAACAGGAATTTTTGAAAGAAACTCGGAAGCTTTTTGGGTGTTAGTACTATTAGCAACAGGATTGTATGGAATAGGAGTTCGATATGGGTTGAAAGAAAAAAGTGTTTTTTACCTTTCAATAATTGCATTTAGCTGCATTATTATTTGTTGTGCACTGCTTTTAAAAATAACAGATGTGGAAGGAATGTTTTTCTTCCTGAGTCTATTTGTTATTGCAAGTGTAAGTGTTGTGATTAAAACCTTAACAGATTTGAAAAAGAAATGGAAGAATTAGCGAATAAAAAGGAACTGTTAGAAAGTATTCGTTTGAGTGAAGACAAAGATTTTACCTATAACGAACAAGCGATTTTAGACAGTTATTTAAAAAAAGAAGAAAACAAATCGGGCTTAGCAATTAAGATACTTACCATTTTAGGAAGTTTTGTAGCAATGTTAGCATTTATAGCCTTTTTAGGAATAGCTGGTTTTTACAGTTCTGAAGCTGCAATGATATTTTTAGGCGGATTGTTTATAGTGCTTGCTGTTGTAACTAATGTAGTAAAGGATAACCTTATTTGGGATACCTTTAGTGTTACAATATATATAACGGGATTTGTAATGCTTGTTTTTGGCTTGTCTGGTATGCGAATGAATGAAGATATGATATCCATACTCGTTGGCTTAATAGCTTTTGTGACTTTAGTAATTACACAAAACTATATCTTATCGTTTATAGCTATACTTACCGTAAATGGAAGCTTTTTGTCTTTATTGTTAAATACAAAGGTTTACGATTTTATTCATATATATGTTGGAGTGATGGCTTTAATGCTAAGCTATGTGTTTTTAAAAGAGGCAAGAATATTATCATCCACAAAGAAGCTAGCGAAACTATACAATCCACTTAGGATTGGTGTGGTTGTTTCCTTTCTAATAGGTTTGAGTATGCTAGGGAAGAAAGGAGCAATAGCATTGAATGAAAATTACATTTGGATTTCCTCGGTATTATTTATCATCATAGGAATGTATATTGTACATGTGATTATCAAGGTGCACCAAATAACACTAGCTAAAACCAAGACAATATTATATGTGTTAAGCTTTTTAATATTACTGTCAACTATATTCTCACCAGCAATATCGGGAGCTATCATATTATTGTTACTTAGCTTTTTAGTTAATTATAAAACAGGGCTGGTTATAGGAATCGTAGCTTTAATCTATTTTGTTTCGCAATATTATTACGACTTGAGCTTTACTTTACTAACCAAGTCTATACTTTTATTTGTATCGGGCGTGCTGTTTTTAGCGTGCTATGTATTCACCACAAAAATGCTAGGAAATAATGAAGAAATATAAATGGATACTCATTCTTTTAAACCTTGCTATTTTATTAGTATTGTTTAATCGATCAATTTTTCAGAAAGAAGCCTTATTAGAAAAAGGACAATTGGTTTTGTTTGAATTAGCTCCTGTAGATCCTCGTTCTTTAATGCAAGGAGATTATATGAGATTGAATTATGCGATTTCAAACAACATAGATACTGATAGTATTACTAAAAGAGGATTCTGCGTAATAAAACTTACCGAGAATGGCATTGCAAAGAAAGTGCGTATGCAAGATGGTAAAGAGCCAATAAACGAAGGAGAGTTTTTAATACGATACAACTTAAAGAAATGGGGAAGACTAAGCATTGGTGCTGAATCTTACTTTTTTCAAGAAGGTGATGCTGAAAAGTATGAAAAAACTAAGTATGGAGGAATTAAAGTAGATACACAAGGAAACAGTCTTTTGGTTGGTTTGTATGATGAAAACCGACAAAAAATAGAATAAATACCAGATGGTATATCGTCTTAAAAGCAGATAACTTCAATTATCTGCTTTTAAGACGATATTTTAAATTACTCGTTAACTATTTTCCATTTTCTGACGTATCAATTCCAAACCTAAATTCCCCATACTACCTAAATGACTGTGTTGTTTAGATCTGTCGGGAACATACTTCCCTTGATTTACCTCATTTCCTATTTTCTGATAAGCCTCACGGAAAGGCATCCCGTTTTCTACCAATATATTGATATTGTCTACCGTAAATAGATACTGGTATTTTTCAGAAGTCAAATCAATGTCTTTGATAACAATCTGCTCAATGGCATAGTTAAAGATGAACAGAATTTCTTTCATAGTTTCCAAAGCCTGTAGCATGTTTTCTTTTAATAACTGATAATCTCTATGATAACCACTAGGTAGATTATTGGTAATTAAAAGCATTTCGGATTGCAAAGCCTGAATCTTATTGCATTTACCACGGATAAGTTCAAAAACATCGGGATTCTTTTTATGTGGCATAATACTACTCCCAGTGGTAAGTGTTTCAGGGAAGGAAATAAAATCAAAATTCTGACTCATATACAAACAAATATCCATGGCAAAACGAGCTAAGGTATTGGCTAAGCTACCAAGAGCCATGGCAACGGTGCGTTCGCTTTTTCCTCTGCTCATTTGAGCGGCTACAACATTGTACTTTAAAGTAGCAAACTCAAGTTCTTGAGTGGTAAAAACTCTATCGATAGGGAAGGAGCTACCATAACCAGCTGCCGAACCTAATGGATTTTGATCAACTACTTTTAATGTTGCATTTAAAAGATACACATCATCAATTAAAAGTTCAGCATAGGCAGAAAACCATAAGCCAAAAGAAGAAGGCATGGCTACTTGCAAATGCGTATAACCAGGTAGTAAAGCTTCTTTATGAGTATCAGCCAATTGGAGCAGGGTATCAAAAAAGGATTTAGTCAAATGATTGATTTCTTGTAAGTTCTCTTTATAATATAAATGTAGAGCGACTAACACCTGATCGTTTCTAGAACGAGCAGTATGTATTTTCTTTCCAACATCACCGTATTGTTGGGTGAGTTCAAATTCTATTTTAGAATGTACATCTTCAAAGTGTGCTTCAATGGTAAAAGAGTTGTTGTTGATTTGCACAAGTAAGGCCTCTAATCCCGCAAGTAATTGTTGAAGTTCATCAGCGGTTATGATGTTGATGCTATGCAACATTTTAGCATGCGCTATAGAAGCAAGTACATCGTATTTCGCAATATGCAGGTCAATTTCTCTGTCGTTACCTACGGTAAACAGTTCTATTTTATGGTCTATATTGGTTCCTTTATCCCAAAGTTTCATTTTTTATATTTTTTAATTTCTATCATCTAAACTCTCACTTAAATTTTTCGTCTTTAATCTTTTTGTCTAACTACTCAATACTCATGTCTAAAGTTTTAAGTCTTTAGTTGTTAGTCTTTAGTGAAAGTTGTTTTCACGTTTCGAGTCTTTTATCTTTTGTCTAACATCTCTAATCTAACTACTCAATACTCTCCCCAACAACTCTACATACAATTCAATCCCTTCTTCAATTTCATGAAGATAAATAAATTCATCAGCGGTATGGGAACGCTTACTATCTCCAGGACCTAGTTTTAAAGAAGGACAACTCAATACAGATTGATCAGAAAGCGTAGGAGAGCCATAAGTAGTTCGACCTAAGGAAATTCCAGCTTGAACCAAATCGTGATGCATAGGAATGGAAGAAGAATTTAAATGCGTACTACGAGGAACAATACTATGACAAGGCGCTTCTTTTTGAAGTAAATCGACAATTTCCTGATTCGTGTACTGGTCGTTTACACGAACATCTACCACTAAGGAAACTTCGGCAGGTACAGCATTGTGTTGTTTTCCTGCATTGATTTGAGTTACCGTCATTTTTACAGGACCTAAGACCTCAGAAGTTTTTTCAAATTCATAGTTTTTAAACCATTGTAACACATCTATACTATTATAAATAGCATTGTTGGTGTTAGGATGAGCAGCATGACTCGGAGTTCCTTTTACAATAGCATCAAAAACAACCAAACCTTTTTCGGCAATGGCCAGTTGCATTTGCGTAGGTTCGCCAACAATAGCCACAGCAATTTCCGGAATAATGGATAACATACTATTTAATCCGTTAGCTCCGCTGCTTTCTTCTTCAGCAGAGCCTACAAATACCAAGTTATAGGCTAAGTTTTCCTGGGCATAAAAATGAGTGAAAGTAGCCAATAATGAAACTAAACATCCACCAGCATCGTTGCTTCCTAAACCGTATAGTTTGCCGTCTTCAACTAGTGCTTCAAACGGTTTTTTGGTATAGCCTTTATTCGGTTTTACCGTATCGTGATGTGAGTTAAGCAATAAACTTGGCTTTTGTGCATCGAAATGCTGGTTTACTGCCCAAACATTGTGTTGGTTTCTTTGAAATGGTATGTGATGGTTAACAAACCAATTTTCAAGCAAGGCAGCAGTAACATCTTCTTTAGAAGAAAAAGAAGGTGTTTCAATTAGCTTTTTTAAAAGCTCAATGGCTTCAGTGGTTAATATATCTAGTGTTTTCATGAAGCTTGTATGGTAGTAAATTTAGAATTTTGTTTGTATAGCATGGCAGGTTTTCCAAGACATACTTTATGTACTTGATGATCTATAGCATAGAAACAATTGTTTAGTTTAGGCAACATCCCATTGACTATTATTTGCTGTGATAGTAAGTCTTGGTAAGTTTCTTTAGTAAGGTGTTCTATCACAGAATCGTCATTTTCTACATTGATTAATACTCCGTTTTTTTCAAAACAGTAATAGAGTTCCGTTTGATACTGTTGTGCAAACCCTATGGCTAACTCAGCTGCTATGGTATCTGCATTGGTATTTAACAATTGTCCTTCTGTAGAATGTGTAATGGCACAAAAAACAGGCGTAATATGCTGTGCTAACAAGCTTTCTAAAACAGCGGTGTTTACTTTAACCACATCCCCCACAAAACCATAATCAATCTCTTTTACTGGTCTTTTTACTGAAAGAATCGTATTTCCATCTGCTCCCGTAAAACCAAGAGCATTGCAGGTATTCTTTTGGAGTGTTGTAACTATGTTCTTATTGATTTTTCCTGCATATACCATGGTAATTAGGTCTAAGGTTTGAGTATCGGTAATTCTTCTCCCATCGGTCATTTGTACCTTAATATTCATTTGTTCGGCAAGCTTGGTTGCTAGTTTACCTCCTCCATGTACCAGTATTTTCGGACCTTCTATGGTTGAAAAGTGATACAAAAAGTCGTCCAAGGCTTTTGGGTCGTCAATAATATTGCCGCCTATTTTTATTATTTTAAGTGTTTTCATGAGGATAGGTTTTCTATAATTTTCTTCAATACTATCTGAGCTGCATAGGTTCTGTTATTGGCTTGTTGTATAACCACAGAAGCATCACTATCTAACACAGCATCTTCTACAATTACATTTCTTCTTACGGGCAAACAGTGCATAAATTTGGCGTTGCCTAAAGTTTCTTTGTTAAGCATCCAATTGGAATCTTCCGAAAGTATTTTTCCGTATTCTGAATAACTACTCCAGTTCTTTACATAAACAAAATCAGCATCTTGTAAGGCTTTTTGTTGATTGTATTCAATGGGAATACCTTTAGTTATTTGAGGATTCAATTCATAACCTTCAGGATGTGTGATGGAAAAATCAATGTCTATTTCCGACATCATTTTTACAAAAGAATTGGCAACTGAATGAGGCAATGCTTTGGGATGTGGTGCCCAAGACAATACTACTTTTGGTTTTTGTATGGTTTTCAACTCTTCAATAGTAATGGCATCAGCCAAGGCCTGTAGTGGATGTGCAACTGCACTTTCCATATTAATTACAGGAACAGTGGCATACTTTACAAAACTATTGAGGACTAAGTCGCTACTGTCTATTGCTTTATCTTTTAATGAAGGAAAAGCTCTTACTGCAATAACATCAGCATATTGAGAAACTACTTGTGCAGCTTCTTTGATATGTTCAGCAGTATTGAAATTCATCATAGTTCCGTCTTCAAACTCAAGTTTCCAAGAATCGTTTACGTTTAATACCATTACATCCATCCCTAAGTTCTTGGCTGCTTTTTCGGTACTTAATCGCGTTCTTAAACTTGCATTAAAAAATAGCATAACCAAGGTTTTATGCTTTCCAATGCTTGCATATTGATACGGGTTTTTCTTTAAAGCAATGGCTTCTTGAATGGTATTTGGAATACTTTCAAGGTCTTTTATGTTGGTATATTTTTTCATGATTGTTTGTTTAACTCGGTTATCAGTCCTTCAAAAAAGAAATCGACCTGTGGTTCTTTCAAGGTTAATGGTGGAAGGATTCTTAATAAATTCGGATTCTTGGCACTTCCTGTAAAGATGTGTTGCTTAAAGATGAGGTTCTTTCGTAAGTTTGCTATCGGAAAATCGAATTCGAGTCCTAACATTAAGCCTCTTCCTTTTAGCTTTTTTATTTGAGGAATTGTCGCTGCTTTTTGTTGAAAGTAGGCTGAAATATGCTTGGCATTTTCTAATAATTGTTCTTGTTCTAAAACAGTTAAAACACTTAACGAAGCTGCGCAGGCTAAATGATTACCACCAAAAGTAGTTCCCAACAAACCATAAGATGCTTTAATACTTGGGTGAATTAAGATACCGCCAATAGGAAATCCATTTCCCATTCCTTTTGCCATAGAAATAATATCGGGTTGGATTCCGTGTTTTTGAAAGGCAAAGAAATCACCAGTTCTTCCAAACCCCGATTGTACTTCGTCTGCAATCAATACTGTTTGATACTTTTTACATAAGTCAGCCAAACCTTGGTAAAATGTTGTAGAGCTTTCGTCTAAACCACCAACTCCTTGAATACATTCAATAATAACAGCACATACATCGTCTTTTTGTAATGCTTTTTCTACGGCTGTTAAATCACCCAATTGGCAAAATTCGACTTCTTGCTGTGCGTTGATAGGTGCTACAATCCTAGTGTTATCAGTAGCAGCAACAGCAGCTGAGGTTCTTCCGTGAAAAGAGTTTGAGAAGGAAAGAATTTTCTTTTTACCCGTATGAAAGGAAGCTAGCTTTAAGGCATTTTCATTAGCTTCGGCTCCCGAATTGCATAAAAACAATTGGTAATCCTTACAATTAGCTTGTTGTGTTAATTTCTTAGCCAAAGCTTCTTGTAATGGATTCTGAATAGAATTGCTATAAAACCCTAAATCGCTTAATTGTTTTCTAATGTTTTGTACATAAGTAGGATGGGAGTGCCCAATAGAAATAACAGCATGCCCTCCGTATAAGTCTAAATATTCGGTACCGTTTTTATCGTATACAAAAACATCTGCTGCTTTTACAGGGGTAATGTCAAACAAAGGATATACATTAAATAAACTCATAATTGTTCCGATTTTATAGTGTTAATTTTTTGGTAGGATGCCACCATTCCTTGGATAAGTGATGAACTTAATCCTTGGTGTTCCATTTCATTCAGTCCCTCAATAGTGCAGCCTTTAGGAGTAGTTACTTTGTCTATTTCTTGCTCTGGATGATTGCCATTGGTAATTAGTAAGCTAGAAGCTCCTTCGCAGGTATGCATGGCTAGTTCCTGTGCTTCATGAGCATCAAAACCAAGTTGAATAGCAGCTTGAGTAGTAGCTCTAATCATTCGCATCCAAAAAGCAATACCACTAGCACAAACTACCGTGGCTGCTTGCATTTGCGATTCTGGTATGATAATAGAAGTTCCTAGTTTGTTAAAAATAGTCTCCGCAGTACTTATTTTTTCTAATCCTTTAGAATTTCCACATAAACATGTCATCGATTTTCCTACGGCAATAGCTGTATTCGGCATAGCCCTGATGATGCTGTTTTCAGTTCCTATAATTTCTTCAATCTTAGCAATTGAAAAACCTGTAATAGTAGAAATAATCAGATGATGTGATTTTAATTCTGGTTTTATTTCTGCTAATATCTTTGTTAAATGTGCTGGTTGTACAGCTAAAAGAATAATGTCTGAATTTTGGATTGCTTCTGTATTATTACTTGTTAAGAAGACATTGTCAATAGCCTCAAACTCTTTAAGAACCGTTATGTTTCTTTTGGTTAAGTATAAACTACTAATTGCTTTTGTATTAATAAGTCCTTTTGCAATAGATTTACCTAAGTTTCCTGTACCTATAATTGCTATTTTCATGTGTTTGTGTTTTGTTGTTAAAAGAAGTTTGCTTTTAGTTGTAATCCTTCAGATTCCTCAAAACCAAATAGTAAGTTCATGTTTTGAATGGCTTGTCCTGAAGCTCCTTTTAATAGATTATCAATAATGCTTGTAATCAAAAGTTTGTTGTTGTGTTTGTGTAAGTGAATCAAACATTTATTGGTGTTTACTACTTGCTTTAAGTGTATTAGATTTTCGGAAACAAAAGTGAATGGAGCTTCTTTGTAATATTCCTGATACATAGCTTTTGCATCTTCCAAACTTCCTTCAAAATAGGTGTAAGCTGTGGCGAAAATTCCTCTTGAAAAGTCACCTCTGTTAGGCATGAATACGAGTTCATTATCAAAACTAGTTTGTAAGATTTTGATAGACTCAGTAATTTCTCCTAAATGCTGATGTGTAAAAGGTTTGTAATAGGAGAAGTTATTATCTCTCCAAGTAAAATGAGTAGTTGGAGATAGAGAAGTTCCTGCTCCTGTAGCTCCTGTTACTGCATTAATATGTACATCTTTACTAAGTAATCCTGATTTAGCCAATGGCAATAAAGCGAGTTGAATTGCTGTTGCAAAGCAGCCTGGGTTTGCAATGTTTTTGGCCTTTTGAATGTTTTCTTTTTGTAATTCTGGTAAACCATAAACAAATTCTCTCTCTTGAAAAGCTTTGTCTTTAACTAACCTGAAATCGTTTCCTAAATCAATGATTTTAGTCTTATTAGAAAAGAAATGACTTTCTAAAAACTTCTTAGAATTTCCGTGTCCCAAGCATAAAAATAACACATCTACTTTTGGATTGATGGTATCTGTAAATTCCATGGTTAAAGAACCTTCCAAATCTTGA
The DNA here is from genome assembly GCF_947499065.1 of uncultured Tenacibaculum sp. Classification (GTDB taxonomy): domain Bacteria; phylum Bacteroidota; class Bacteroidia; order Flavobacteriales; family Flavobacteriaceae; genus Polaribacter. Next base: position 178,535 of record NZ_CANMMT010000005.1, read on the forward strand.
TGAACAGCACTAATTTTATTTCCTGCATTGGATGTACTGTATACAAAGTTCAATGTAGCCTTTGGATGTTGTAGTAATAATCTAATTAGTTCACCCGCGGTATAACCTGCACCTCCTATAATTCCTACTTGTATCATGTTGTTAAGAATTTACTTGTTGATATATTTTATTCTGATTTCCTAAGATTTTGATAAATCCTTTGGCTTCGTCTGAAGTCCAGCTATTATTTTCCTCACCATAACTACCAAACTTTGGGTTCATCAAATCGTGTTTAGAGCTAATACCATCTAATTGAAAATGATAAGGTTTTAAGGTTACGAACACGTCGCCTGTTACTTTTTCTTGACTACTGCTTAAAAAAGCTTCAATATTTCTCATTACAGGATCTAAATAATGTCCTTCGTGTAAATGCATTCCATAAAAGCTAGCCATGTATTCCTTATGTTGTAATTGCCATTTGGTTAAGGTGTGCTTTTCTAACAAGTGATGCGCTTTGATAATTATCAAGGCAGCCGCAGCTTCAAAACCAACACGCCCTTTAATTCCTACAATGGTATCACCTACATGAATATCTCTACCAATGGCATAAGAACTCGCAAGCTTGTTTAGTTTTTGTATGTTGTTTTCAGGAGTGTCGTTAATAGAGTTTAAGCTTATAAATTCCCCTTTCTTAAAACTTAGTTTTATTGTTTCTTCTCCTGTTTTTTCTAATTGAGAAGGATAGGCTTGTTCTGGTAATGCTTTATGAGATGTTAAGGTTTCGTCGCCACCAACACTGGTTCCCCAAAGTCCTTTGTTTATAGAGTATTTTGCTTTTTCCCAAGAGAGTTCAATACCATTGTCTTTTAAATATTGAATTTCTTCTTGCCTCGATAATTGTTGTTCCCTAATTGGGGTTATAATTTTGATTTCTGGAGCAATGGTTTGGAAAATCATATCAAATCTTACTTGATCGTTTCCTGCACCAGTACTACCATGTGCAATATATTGTGCTCCGATACTTTTAGCATAATTAGCAATTTCAATTGCTTGAACTATTCTTTCTGCACTAACTGATAAAGGATAGGTGTTATTTTTTAATATATTTCCAAAAATGAGATACTTAACTACTTTTTTATAAAAGGTAGAAATGGCATCAATATTTTGATAGGTTGAAACGTCCATTTTGTAGGCATTGGTTTCAATAGTTGTAATTTCTTTTTGTGTAAAACCTCCTGTGTTTATACTAACCGCATGTACTTCGTATCCAGCTTTAGATAAGCTAATAGCACAATAAGAAGTATCTAATCCTCCGCTATATGCAATGACTAATTTTTTCATTTTTTATCTTTTTTTAAATAGATGCTTTCTTTAATTCTCTTTAATCTTTGAAACACCTTTTCTTTGATTTTTACCTTGTTATTATTTGTTGTTGATGGATTGTATAGCATGCCCGTACACAAGCACATTTGTTGTTTTGTTCGCTGTAAAACATCGTAGTTTTTGCAAGTCTGACAGCCTTTCCAGAAGGAAGTATCATTGGTTAATTCTGAAAAAGTAACGGGTTTGTAGCCTAAGTCGCTATTTAATTTCATCACAGCCAATCCCGTAGTAATAGAGAAGATTTTAGCATTTGGAAACTTAGTTCTAGAGTGTTTAAAAACAGTTGCTTTAATTTTTTTAGCAAGTCCAATTCCTCTGTAATCTGGATGAACAATTAATCCAGAATTGGCTACAAACTTACCGTGGCTCCATGCTTCGATATAGCAAAAGCCAGCAAACTTATCGCCATCTAAGGCAATAACAGCATTGTTGTTTTCTAGTTTAGTAATGATGTATTCAGGTTTACGTTTAGCAATACCTGTACCTCTAACTTGGGCAGCCTCATCAATTGTTCGACAAATGATATCGGCATACTTTGCATGCGATTTATCAGCAATAACAATTTTCATTGTTCTTGATTTTAAATTAAAAATGATTGTAAAATGGATTGTTTTGAAAAGAAGAACCGGACTCACCTAGGTTCAATAACCGACTAACACCCTGACGGGCGACGGCGGAAAATAGGGCGTACAACAACTGGGCTATTCGAAAGAATAACTATAGGAAAAACAGATATGTAGTTGAAATTGTACAAGAAATAAAAAATAAAAATTACGTATATAGGGTATGGTTTGTTAGCTTTTAGCGGCGGCGGCGAAAGCGAACAAATGTACTGGGAACAGTACTACGTATTTTATTTTTTAAATAATTCATGCCACAAACATATAAAATAATTTTTATTTTTTTTGAAATAAATTTGGATAATTAAAAAAATATTATAGATATTTGTAACATAGAACGAATGAATAAACATTTTTTAAATATCATCTCTATTATTGTCGTTGTGATTATTTCACAAGGATAAATGGGACGCGTTTAAATTATAATGTAGTATAAGAAAAGGCTTCCTAATTTAGGAAGCCTTTTCTAGTTAACAAAAATATGAGTAGAAACTTAAATATTATAGTAGTATTAATTATTGTCATTATTAGCTCACCGCCGAGTTGATACAGATAATTATTGCTATATAAGAAAGCCTGTGTCAATTTAGATGCAGGCTTTTTTTTGTGCTGAATATTAGAGTTTTAAACATGTAATTAATTAAAAATCAATCAAATGAGTTTTAAATCCGTCAAGTAGATATCATTAAATCACAAAAAAATAAGAATTAACTAAAAAGACAATAAAATAATTTCGAACAGCAAAACAACTAAAAACAATGTATTACAAAGAGGATAGTATCATTTTTTATAACGGAAAATTTATCAAAGCATCGGAGGCTACAGAGAATCCATATAGCCAAAGCTTACATTATGGAAACGGAGTTTTTGAAGGAATAAGAGCTTATAACACTCCGAACGGTACAAGAATTTTTAAATCGGAAGCCCATTATAAACGTTTAAAATATGGAGCTGAAGTAATGAATATTCAGTTCAACTATACAGAAGAAGAGCTTACTAAAATAACATATGAATTGTTAGAAAGAAACGGGCTGAAAGATGCATATATACGTCCATTAATCACTACTGGAGCCGATATGAGTTTGGTAACTTCTAATGAAACGAATTTAATTATTCAGTGCTGGGAGTGGGGAAAATATATGGGAGATAAGTTATTGCGTGTTAAAACATCTTCGTTTCAAAGACCGAATCCAAAAGCATGTTTTGTAGAGGCAAAGGTTACTGGACATTATATCAATTCTATTCTTTCAACCAATGAAGCTAAGCAAAATGGTTATGATGAAGCTTTGTTATTAGACATGAATGGAAATGTAGCTGAGTGTTCAGGAGCTAATATTTTTATGGAAAAGGATGGAAAGTTATATACGCCACCACGTGGACATATTATGGCGGGAATTACAAGGTCTACGGTTATAGAATTGTGTAAAGAAGAAGGTATTTCTATTGAAGAAAAGCACTTTACACTAGAAGAATTGAAAAATGCAGATGCATGTTTTTTTACAGGAACCGCTGCTGAAGTAGTAGGATTACAATCTCTAGATACTTATGAGTTTCCTCTTGCATGGGAAAAATCATACGGATATCAATTAATGAAATTATATAAAGACGAAGTACTAGGCTTACGTCAAAAAAGAAAAGCGAGTTAGAATGGAATTGAATAAATTCAGTAAGCAAGTTACACAAGACGATACACAACCAGCAGCACAAGCAATGTTGCACGCTATTGGTTTGTCAAAATCAGATTTACAAAAGCCACTAATTGGAATTGCAAGTACTGGTTATGAAGGGAATCCGTGTAATATGCATTTAAATGATTTAGCAAAGTTGGTAAAAGAGGGAACTCAAAATGCGGATTTAGTTGGACTAATTTTTAATACAATTGGAGTCTCAGATGGGATTTCTATGGGGACACCAGGAATGCGTTTTTCGCTACCATCGAGAGATGTAATTGCCGATTCTATGGAGACAGTAGTACAAGCTATGTCCTATGATGGCTTAGTAACAGTAGTAGGTTGCGATAAGAATATGCCGGGTGCTTTAATGGCAATGTTACGATTAAACAGACCGTCGGTTTTGGTATATGGAGGAACTATAGCCTCTGGATGTCATGAAGGAAAAAAGTTAGATGTAGTTTCTGCATTTGAGGCTTGGGGAGAGAAAGTAGCAGGGAAGATAAACAACGAAGAATATCAAAATGTTATAGAGAAAGCATGTCCAGGAGCTGGTGCTTGTGGAGGAATGTATACTGCAAATACTATGGCTTCTGCAATTGAAGCTTTAGGAATGAGTTTACCATACAATTCGTCAAATCCAGCCATTAGTAAAAACAAAGAAGATGAATGTGTAAAGGCAGGAGAGGCTTTACGTGTTTTATTAGAAAAAGATATTAAACCATCAGATATTGTTACTAAAAAATCAATGGAAAATGCGATTCGTTTGGTAACAGTTATGGGAGGTTCAACCAATGCTGTATTACACTTTTTAGCAATAGCAAAAGCCGCAAATGTTGAGTTTACGCTGAAAGATTTTCAACGTATTTCAGATGAAACTCCATTCCTTGCAGATTTAAAACCAAGTGGAAAATACTTGATGGAAGATGTGCATCGGGTAGGAGGAATTCCAGCGGTGCTTAAGTATTTATTAAAGAAAGGATTATTGCATGGTGATTGCTTAACCGTAACAGGGAAAACATTAGCCGAAAATTTGGAAAGTGTACCAGATTTAACAGAAAATCAAGATGTAATCAAACCTTTAGATGCGCCTATAAAAGAAACAGGGCATCTTAGAATGTTATATGGGAACCTAGCAAAAGATGGTTCAGTAGCAAAAATAACAGGAAAAGAAGGATTGTTTTTTACAGGAAAAGCAAAAGTATTTGAAGGTGAGTATGCTGCAAATGATGGAATTCGAGATGGAAAAGTTACCAAAGGCGATGTTGTTGTTATTCGATATGAAGGTCCTAAAGGCGGACCAGGTATGCCAGAAATGTTAAAACCAACTGCAGCTATAATGGGAGCAGGGTTAGGAAAAGATGTTGCTTTAATTACCGATGGACGTTTCTCTGGAGGAACACATGGTTTTGTTGTTGGACACATTACTCCAGAAGCACAAGACGGAGGAGTAATTGCATTGGTAAAAGATGGAGATACCATTTCGATTAATGCAGAGAATAACTCAATTACTCTTGAAGTTTCAGAAGCAGAATTAGAAGAAAGAAAACAACAATGGAAAGCACCTGAATTAAAAGTAAACAGAGGTGTTTTATATAAATACGCTAAAACAGTTTCATCAGCATCTAAAGGATGTGTAACCGATGAATTTTAATACCTGAAGTTATGACCACAAAAACAAAAAAACAATCATTAACACAAACAAAACAGCAGTTGCATATTTCAGGAGCAGAAGCTGTGGTAAGATGTTTATTAGAAGAAGGAGCAGATTTGATTTATGGATATCCGGGTGGGGCAATTATGCCTGTATATGATGAGTTGTTTAAGTATCAAGATAAAATACATCATGTACTTACACGTCATGAGCAAGGAGCTACACATGCTGCACAGGGGTATGCTAGAGCTACAGGGAAAGTTGGAGTAGCTATGGCTACTTCAGGCCCAGGGGCAACTAACTTGATAACTGGGATTGCCGATGCTCAAATAGACTCCACTCCAATGGTATGTATTACAGGACAGGTGGCAGAGCATTTATTAGGTTCGGATGCTTTTCAAGAAACAGACATTGTGGGTATTTCTACACCAGTTACTAAATGGAATTATCAGATAACAAAGGCATCAGAGATACCAGAAATATTTGCAAAAGCATTTTATATCGCTAAATCAGGGCGTCCAGGTCCTGTATTGATTGATATTACTAAGAATGCTCAATTTGATACATTCGATTTTGAGTATGAAAAATGTACCAATGTTCGAAGTTATAAAGCACAGCCCGAAGTAAGTTTAGAAGAAGTTAAGGAAGCTGCTACGTTGATTAATGCAGCTAAAAAACCTATGATAGTTTTCGGTCAAGGAGTTATTCTAGGAGAAGCTGAACAAGAATTTAAAACTTTTATTGAAAAAACTGGGATTCCATCGGCATGGACCATTTTAGGTTTATCGGCATTGCCAACAGAACACGAATTAAATGTTGGTATGGTTGGAATGCATGGGAATTATGCACCTAATAAATTAACCAATGAATGCGATTTATTAATTGCTGTAGGTATGCGATTTGACGATAGAGTTACAGGAAGTTTAGATACTTATGCTAAGCAGGCAAAGGTTATTCATTTTGAAATAGACCCAGCTGAAATTAACAAGAATGTTCAAGTTGATGTTGCGGTTTTAGGAGATGTAAAAGAAAGTTTAGCAGAGATATTACCATTTGTAAATCAAAACTCACATACAGAATGGTTGGAAGAATTTAATAAGCTAGAAGCTGTTGAATTTGATAAAGTGAAAAAAGACGACTTATTCCCAACTAAAGAAGGATTGACCATGGGAGAGGTTTTAAAAGAAATCAACAATGCTTCGGGAGGAGATGCTGTTATTGTTTCAGATGTTGGGCAACACCAGATGTTTGCATGTCGTTATGCAAAATTCAATAAAACTAAAAGTAATATTACTTCTGGAGGTTTGGGAACAATGGGATTTGCATTGCCAGCAGCTATTGGAGCAAAAATGGGAGTTCCGAATAGAGAAGTTGTTATGATTGCTGGCGATGGAGGTTACCAAATGACAATTCAAGAATTAGGTACCATTTTACAAACCAAAGCAGCCGTTAAAATAGTGGTTCTTAATAATGAATATTTAGGAATGGTACGTCAATGGCAACAATTGTTTTTTGACAAGCGATATGCATCAACAGAAATGACAAATCCAGATTTTGTTGCTATTGCTGAAGGGTATAGTATAAAAGCAAATAGAGTAACTAAAAGAGAAGACTTAGCTAAGTCAGTTCAAGAAATGATGGAATCTAAAGAAGCATATTTTTTAGAAGTATGTGTAGAAAAAGAAGATAATGTATTTCCAATGATACCAACAGGAGCCTCAGTTTCAGATATAAGATTAGAATAATTATGGAAAATAAGCAAACATTTACAGTTTCTGTATATACAGAAAATAACGTGGGATTATTGAATAGGATTTCAGGAATCTTTTTAAGAAGGCATATCAATATTGAAAGCATGAATATTTCTAAATCGGAGATAAAAAGTGTTTCAAGATTTACATTATTAGTCAAAGTAACCGAAGAGCAAATAAAGAAAATTATTGGTCAAATAGAAAAGCAAGTAGAGGTTATCAAGGCTTATTACCATACAGTTACGGATACAGTTTATCAAGAGTCTTGCTTGTTTAAGTTAAGCTCAGAATCTTTAATAGAAAACGATCATATTCAAACAATTATTAATAATAGTAAATCGAGAGTAATTAATATAAACAAAGATTTTTTTGTACTTGAAAAGTCAGGAACAAAAGAAGAAATAGAAGAGTTATATCATGCATTAGACAAGCATGGAATTATGCAGTTTGTTCGATCAGGACGTATTGCAATAACAAAAGATGAAATGAGAATTTCTAAATTATTAGAATCAGGAATTGAGAAAAGATATTAAAATACATTATACGATAAGATTCTAAATTAAGGAGAATATATAGGGAGTGTTTCATTTAAGTATTGAATAAAAAGAAACCAAGGTATACTAATAAAAGAGCATAAAGATTACTTTATATATTCTAAAGAATTAAACAACAAAATAAACGCAACAGATATTTTAAACGAAAACTTTTATCTGTTACAAAAAATAACATAAAAAGCGCAAGGCTAAAAACTATAAGTTATGGCAACAAATTATTTCAATACATTATCATTAGCAGGAAAATTAGAGCAACTTGCAAAATGTAGATTTATGGAAGCATCTGAGTTTTCAGAAGGAGTTAAAGCATTAGAAAATAAAAAAGTAGTCATTATAGGTTGTGGGGCTCAAGGTTTAAACCAAGGGTTAAATATGAGAGATTCAGGTTTAGATGTTTCTTATGCATTACGACCAGCAGCTATTGAAGAAAAGAGAGCTTCATATAAAAATGCCACTGAAAACAATTTTAATGTAGGTACGTTTGAAGAGTTAATTCCTAATGCTGATTTAGTATTGAATCTAACACCAGATAAGCAACACACAAGAGTTGTAAAAACGGTAATGCCTTTAATGAAAAAAGGAGCAACATTATCATATTCTCATGGATTTAATATTGTTGAAGAAGGGATGAAAATTCGTGAAGATTTAACAGTAATTATGGTGGCACCAAAATGTCCAGGGACAGAAGTAAGAGAGGAGTACAAAAGAGGTTTTGGAGTCCCAACATTAATAGCTGTACATCCAGAGAATGACCCTGAAAATAAAGGATGGGCACAGGCAAAAGCTTATGCAGTAGCAACAGGAGGAGATAAAGCAGGAGTTTTAGAGTCTTCTTTTGTGGCTGAAGTGAAATCGGATTTAATGGGAGAACAAACTATTTTATGTGGAGTGTTACAGACCGCTTCGATTTTATCTTTCGATAGAATGTTGGAAGAAGGAGTTGAACCAACTTATGCAGCAAAACTAATTCAATATGGTTGGGAAACTATTACCGAAGCTTTAAAGCACGGAGGAATTACCAATATGATGAATCGTTTGTCTAATCCTGCAAAAATGAAAGCATTTGAACTTTCAGAAGAGTTGAAAGAAATATTAAAGCCATTGTTTGATAAGCATATGGATGATATTATGTCAGGACATTTTTCAAAAACAATGATGGAAGATTGGGCTAATGATGATGTAAATCTATTATCATGGAGAGCAGCAACAGGAGAAACTGCTTTTGAAAAGACAGAAGCAACTGAGGTTGCAGTAAGTGAGCAAGAATATTTTGATCATGGTACTTTAATGGTTGCTTTTGTAAAAGCAGGAGTAGAGTTGGCTTTTGACACCATGGTTGCCTCAGGAATTAAAGAAGAATCGGCATACTATGAATCATTACATGAGTTACCGTTAATAGCAAATACTGTTGCAAGAAAGAAATTATATGAAATGAATCGAATTATTTCAGATACTGCTGAGTATGGATGTTATTTATTTGATCATGCAGCAAAACCGTTATTAGTTGATTTCATGAGTAAGGTTGATACTTCAGTAATAGGAAAACCATATACAAATTCTAATGAAGTAGATAACTTAGAATTAATTAGAGTTAATGAATCTATCCAAAGTCATCCAATTGAAAAAGTAGGTAAAACATTAAGAACGTCAATGACAGCAATGAAAGTAATCAGTCAAGAAGAAAAAAAGGAGGCAGTAGTTTTTCATTAAAAGTATGCAAGTAGAAACAAAATACAGACCAACGATAAAAGCTGTGGAAGAAGCAGTAGCTACATTAGAAGGTGTAGCTACTGTAACTCCATTGTTAAAAAACTTTATTTATTCTGAAAAGTATAAATCCTCTATTTATTTAAAAAGAGAAGATTTACAGCAAGTACGATCGTATAAAATAAGAGGAGCGTATAATAAGATTAGTTCAATATCGGAAGAAGAGCGTCGTAATGGAATTATTTGTGCAAGTGCTGGAAATCATGCACAAGGAGTTGCTTATGCTTGTAAAAAGTTGAAAATCCATGGTACTATTGTAATGCCATCTCCAACACCTAAACAAAAAGTAGAACAAGTTAAAATGTTTGGTGGTGATTATGTTGATATTGAATTGACTGGAGATACTTTTGATGATGCTTATAAACTTGCAAAACATGTATGCGATACGTTGGGGAAAACTTTTGTGCATCCATTTGATGATGAAAAAATTATTGAAGGACAAGCTACAGTTGGTTTAGAAATTATTAAACAGTTTGAAACTCCTATAGATTATGTGTTTGTTCCTGTTGGAGGAGGTGGATTGGCTTCTGGATTGTCGAGTGTTTTTAAACAATTATCACCAACAACCAAAATAATAGGAGTAGAACCAGAAGGAGCTCCTTCAATGAAAACATCTATTGTAGAAAATAAAAATGTACGATTAGATAAAATAGATAAGTTTATAGATGGTGCTGCTGTACAACAAGTAGGGAATTTAACTTTAGATATTTGTAAAGAGAATTTACACGATATGATTACAGTTCCTGAAGGAAAAGTATGTCAAACTATTTTAGATTTATATAACAAAGAGGCTATTGTAGTAGAACCTGCGGGAGCTTTGACTATTTCTGCGTTAGATTTTTATGCTGAAGAAATTAAAGGTAAAAATATAGTATGTGTAATTAGTGGTAGTAATAACGATATTACAAGGACAGCGGAGATTAAAGAGCGCGCTTTGTTGTATAACAAATTGAAACATTATTTTATTATACAGTTTCCTCAACGAGCTGGTGCTTTAAAAGAATTTGTAATTGACGTTTTAGGTAAAAATGACGATATAACCTATTTCGAATATTCTAAAAAAACAAGTAGAGAAAATGGTCCTGCTGTTGTTGGAATTGAATTAGAAAAAAAATCAGATTTAGCTCCATTAATTAAACGAATGAAATCGCGTAATTTTTATGGGGAATATTTAAATGATAAACCTAATTTGTTTGAATTTTTAGTTTAGAGATTATTCAATTCATTTAAAATAATATCACATCCTTCATTAATTTCTTCTTCAGATATAGTTAATGGAGGGGTGATTCTTATTGCAGAACCTTCAAAAAGTAACCAAAAAAGAATAACTCCTTTTTCTAAACAATTTAAAATAACTTTTGATGCATTTTCAGGAGAGTTAACTAATAAAGCTAACATTAATCCTCTTCCTCTAATTTCTTTGACAGCTGGATGATCTTTAAACTTATTTCGAATTAATTCTTCTTTCCTTAAGGTTTCTTCGATAAGTTTAGTAGAAGTTATTTCTTCAACAGTAGCTAATCCAGCGCTTGCAATAACAGGGTGTCCACCAAAAGTAGTAATATGTCCTAGTTTAGGGTTTTCTTTTAAACAATTCATAATATCATATGAAGAAATAAAAGCGCCTATTGGCATTCCACCACCAAGACCTTTACCCGTAATAATTATATCGGGCGTAACATTGTAATTTTCAAATCCCCAAAATTTTCCAGTACGTCCAATCCCAGTTTGGATTTCATCTAAGATTAATAAAGCTCCAACCTCTTCACAGCGTTGCTTAACTTTAGTTAAATAATCGTTTTTAGGCTCAATAAAACCGGCACCACCTTGAATGGTTTCTAAAATAACCCCAGCAGTGTGTTTCGTAATTTTATTTAAATCTAATTCATTGTTGAATTCTATAAATTTAACTCCAGGGATTAGAGGGCGAAAAGCTCTATTTTGTTGTTCGGCACCACAAACACTCATAGCTCCTTGTGTATTTCCGTGATACGCGTTTTTTGCTGAAATAATTTCGCTTCTTCCAGTAAATCTTTTGGCTAGTTTTAAAGCTCCTTCAGTAGCTTCGGTTCCAGAGTTAACAAGATAAATAGAGGAAAGAATTTCAGGTAATGTATTTGCTAAAGCTTTACATAAATCTAGCTGAGGTTTTTGTATAAACTCGCCATATACCATTACGTGAGTGTAAGAATCTAATTGATTTTTAATTGCTTGAGTAACTTTAGGATGACTGTGTCCTAAGCTATTCGCAGAAACACCAGCAACAAAGTCTAACATTTTTTTACCATCGCTATCGTAAATGTAACTTCCTTCTGCTTTAGAAATTTCAATAGCTAATGGGTGAGGTGTAGTTTGTCCCTGATATTTTAAAAAATCATTTCTCATTATATGTTTTGTAATTAGATATTTTTGATATCAATTTTTTTACTTTTCTTCTTTTTACTACTTTCTTTTATAAATTTTTCTCTAGCTTTTTTTACGTTTAAATTATTGCTACGTTTAAGTATTGTGGCTTTTTTACCTTTTACCCAAATATCTTCAACAGTTTTTGGTTGTTCATCTGCACGCCAAATAAATCCTTTAAACTTTTTTTCTTCAGAAGGAAATTCAGAAGGAGGGAAGGTTTTTCCTTCAGATTTTTTGAAATATTTAGTTTGCTCTATTTCATTGTCTTTTAAGGTAAATTCTATATCACTAGCAATTTCTTTCGTAATAGTTTCTAGCTTTTGAGTATCTTCATTTCTGTTATGATACAAGGATTCAGCATTTCCTTTAACAAGCATTAATCTTAAATCATTGTCCTTAAATTTTCCATATATATTTCGACCTTTAATTTGGTTAAAATCATCTTTTGATAATGAATCTTTTTGAACCATGAAAGCATTCTTTAATACTTTTAAAGAATCAAGTTTTTCGGTTTTTTTATTCATTAATATTTGAATGCTGTCTCCTGTAATTTGGTTTTTTCCAGACCATAAAATAGGATTTACAAACATTCGGGTTAAACCAGTTGTTTGACTTGTATGAATCGAATCACATTTACCTTGTAAATCAGATTTAAATATTTTTACATTATTGAAAATACGAGCAATTCTTTTTTCAGGTTTACCAGTCAGTAGTATTTTGTCACCAGCTACATACATAGAATCTTTATCTACAACTGTAATTGCTACAGGATTGTCTATAATAAAAAGAGAATCCTTTTTCTCATATAGTTCAGCGTAATTCCCTTTGGCTACCATGTTTTGAACCGTATCTATAACTTTTATTCGATTTGTTGCAGAAGCAAAGCCTTTGCGCTTGTCATAATACAAACTATCGGCTAATACAGTTCGTTCTTTTAAAAAGAGTTTAGCATTTTTTACAAAATAAGAAATATCAGTATTTGTGTCGTAAAATCCTCTTTCAGAATAAATTTTAGTACTGTCTTTTAAATTGGTAACAGTACTAGGTCCGTATAAGTAGGCTAAATTTGTATTGGTGTAATAATCTAAATGATCAGATTCTAAATTATTATCAGGATTTACGACTGTTACTTTTGTTTTTGCAGTAAATTTTTTGTCTTGTAAGAAATAAGTTCCTCTAGTACTCTTTAACGTATTTTTTTTATCACGAATAGTTCCTCCGCTTGGATAGAATAAGATTTGTTCTTTTCTGTCGAAATAAAGAGTATCCGTACTTAGTTTCATTTCTTTATCATTAATTTCGACATGTCCCCATGATTTTGCCATTTTAGTGTTTCCATTATATAAAGCAAAATCGCTGTATTGAATAATACTATCTCCTTGCTCAACAACCACATCTCCAACAGCTTTAAAGATGTTTTCTTTTTGATAAAATAATGCAAATTTAGATTCTAATGTAGCTCCTTCATGTTTCATCTTAACATTCCCAATTAATACCTTAGCACCAGGGTATTTTTCATCATCGGCAATTGTTTGATCAGTAGAAAGAATCTTAATTATTTTAGCTTGAGAATAACTTTCTATTGAAAACAGTATAAAGGTTAAAAGAAATAGTTTTTTCAAAATACAAAATTTAGAGGACAAAAATAATGAAAAGAACGTGCCATATTTCTTAATGAATGAATAAAATTATTAAGTAAAAAGCAACAGTGTCGTTTTTTTAATGGTTAATTTTGCAAAAACAATATAAAAAGAACCTTATGAGCGCCCATTTTGATTTATCTCTAGAAGAAATGAAATCTTATGGATATAAAATAGTAGACCTAATTGCTGAGCATTGGGATACCTTAAATGATAAAAAACCTGTTACTTCTGCTACTCGTGAAGAAATGGATAATCTGTTTTTACAAGAAGCACCTGATAAAGGAACAAATGCCAATGAAGTTTTAGATTTTGTGATGAATAATGTGATGACTTACAGTAATGTAATTTCGCACCCAAAATCATACTCTTTTGTTCCAGGTCCAAGTAACTTTATTAGTACTATGGCCGATAGTTTAGCAACTGGATTTAATGTGTTTTCTGGAGGATGGATTGTTTCTCCTGCTGCTGCTGAACTTGAAATAGTAACCATGAATTGGTTGTTGAAAATGTTTAATTTCCCTGTAAAAAAAGGAGGAGGGATTTTTACAAGTGGTGGTTCTATGGCAAATTTAACTGCTTTGGTTACTGCTCGTAGAATTAAATGTGGAGACGATTTTTCGAAGGCGGTAATTTATTTATCTGACCAAGCACATTCATCTAATATAAAAGCTATTCGAGTTTTAGGGTTTAAAAAAGAACAAATACGAATTTTACCAACCGATATTGAGTTTAGAATTAGTATTAACAAACTTAAAAATGCAATAGCTAAAGATAGGTTAGAAGGTTTACAACCTTTTTGCTTTATTGCTTCAGCAGGAACTACTAATACAGGAACTGTTGATCCTCTTGATGAGATAGCTGATATTTGTGAAGAAGAAAATTTATGGTTTCATATTGATGGAGCTTATGGAGGGGCAGCTATTTTATCTGAAAAAGGAGCAAAAGCTTTACGTGGAATAGAACGTGCAGATTCTTTGACAGTTGATCCTCATAAATGGTTTTATCAACCATATGAAATTGGATGTTTGTTGGTAAAAGATGCTTCTTGGTTGAGTAATACTTTTAGTGAGAAACCTGAATATTTAAGAGATATTGAAGGAAATGAATCTGAAATAAACTTTTATGATTACGGAGTTCAATTAACACGTAGATTCAGAGCTTTAAAGTTTTATATGTCGATAAAAACGTATGGACTAGATAAATTTAAAGAAGCAGTAACTTATAATATTCAGTTAGCTGATGATGTAGAAAAACTTTTACGTAAGAGCCGTAACTGGGAAATTATTTCACCAGCAACATTAGCGGTAATTAATTTTAGATATAATCCAATAGGTTTAAACTTTTCAGAGCCAGAAATTGACGCATTGAATCAAGAAATATCTAGAAGAGTAATGGAGTCTAAAGAAGCTCTTTTGGTAACTACTATTTTGAATAAACAAGTTGTATTACGAATGTGTTTAATAAATCCTAAAACAACAATGGATGATGTGAAAGAAACTTTGTTGTTATGTAATAAATTTGCCAAAGAGATTTTAGAAAGCAACAAAAAATAAAAAAGGAGTTCTGAAAAGAACTCCTTTTTGTTTATCTATTAATTGTTTGTTTTCTATCAGGTCCTACAGAAACAATTTTTACTGGAACTCCAGTTTCTTTTTCAATAAAAGCAACATAGTCTAGTAAATTTTTAGGTAATTGATCTGCTGAAGTCATTTTAGTTAAATCATCTTCCCATCCTTTAAACTCAGTATAGTTTACAGATACGTTTTCAGGTTCTATATTATATGGTAAGTGTTCTATTTTTTCTCCTTTATAATTGTATGATGTACATACTTTTAATGTGTCAAACCCAGAAAGAACATCTCCTTTCATCATCATTAGTTGAGTAACACCGTTTACATCAACAGCATATTTTAAAGCTACTAAATCTAGCCATCCACAACGACGAGGGCGTCCTGTTGTTGCTCCAAATTCATGACCTACTTTGGCCATTGTAGCACCATCCTCATCGAATAATTCGGTAGGGAAAGGTCCAGAACCAACACGTGTTGTATAAGCTTTAAAAATCCCGAATACTTCACCAATTCTATTTGGAGCTACTCCTAAACCAGTACAAGCACCAGCAGCAGTAGTGTTAGAAGAAGTTACAAAAGGATAAGTTCCAAAATCAATATCTAATAATGAACCTTGTGCTCCTTCTGCTAAAATAGTTTTACCTTCTTTAATAGCTTTATTTAAAAACTCTTCAGAATCAATAAACTGTAATGTTTTTAGTTTTTGAATACCTAAATCAAATTCAGCTTCTAATTCATCTAAGTCATAGTCAATTTGAACATCAAAATAATTAAGCATATTGATATGCTTTTGAGTTAATGCTCTATATTTTTCTTTCCAGTTGTCTAGTTCTAAATCTCCAACTCGCATACCGTTTCTACCAGTTTTGTCCATGTAAGTAGGACCAATTCCTTTTAAAGTAGAACCAATTTTAGCTTTTCCTTTTGAAGTTTCAGAAGCAGCGTCTAGTAGTCTATGCGTAGGTAAAATTAAATGTGCTTTTCTAGAAATTAATAATTTAGAAGTGTAATCAATGTTGTGAACGTCTAAATTTTCTAATTCTTTTTTAAAGATAACAGGGTCAATTACAACTCCGTTACCCACTACGTTTAAAGCTGTTTTATGAAAAATTCCTGATGGAATTGTATGTAAAACGTGTTTGTTTCCATCAAAAATTAAAGTATGACCAGCGTTTGGTCCTCCTTGAAAACGTGCAATAATATCGTAGTTTTTTGTAAGAACATCTACGATCTTACCTTTTCCCTCGTCTCCCCATTGTAGTCCGAGTAATAAATCTACTGCCATTTAGTGTGTTGTTAAGTGTGTTTGTTGTTGTTATTTTGAGTTCTTTTTTGTTCCGTAGAAATAAAGTGAATGATTATGAATATCGATATCAAAAACTTCTTCAATAGTCTTTTTGATAATTTGAATCCTTGGGTCGCAAAATTCTTTTACTTCTCCAGAATCTGTAAGTATTACATGGTCATGGTTTTTATCAAAATAACTTTTTTCATAACGAGCCATAGATTGCCCGTCAAATTGATGCTTGCGCACCAATCCACAGTCTAATAATAAATCCATTGTGTTGTAAAGAGTTGCTCTACTTACACGATAGTTTTTGTTTTTCATTTTGATATATAAAGATTCAATATCAAAATGTTCATCAGCATCATATATTTCTTGCAAAATAGCATAACGTTCAGGTGTTTTACGATGCTTATTTTCTTCTAAGAAAGAAGTGAAAACTTTTTTTACAATTTCTTGATTTTCTGCTGAATTACTCATTTAGTTTAAAATTTACGAAAAGACAAATTTACAGTTATTTCTTGATAAAAAAACAAGGATATTAAAATGATATTTACAAAGTATTAACACGCTCTACTTTTTGAACACCATCTACCTTTTTCATATTGTCTATTAGTTTGGTTAATTGTGATTTATTTTTAACACTTAACGATAGCTTTCCTTCAAACACACCATCGTCTCCAGAAATATTAATTGTATGAATAAATACATCCATACTGTTTGAAATAATTCTAGTAATATTATTTACAATTCCTTTATTATCAATTCCAGATAAGTGTAGAATTGCTGTAAATTCTTGCTTTGTAGAATCAATCCATTTTGCAGACATAATTCTATAAGCATAGTTTGATTGTAATGAAATAGCATTTGGACAATCGTTTTTATGAATTTTGATTCCTTCATTAATAGTTACAAAACCAAAAACTTTATCACCTGGAATAGGAGAACAACACTTAGCAATAGTATAATCCAAAGTTTGTTCTTCTTTACCAAAAACTAAAGCGTCAAATTTGTTAGTAACTTCTTCTTTTTCTGAAATATTTTTAGAAGGGTTACGACGGAAGGTATTTTTAATGAAGCCCATAATAAGCCCACTCCTTTGCGCAACAAATTCTTTTAATTGAGTATTATCTATGGCTCCATTACCAACTCTAAAGAATAAATCGAAACTAGTTTTTAAGCCAAAGTAGCCTGCTAGCTCGTGGATAACTTTTTCACTGGAACCAATTTTTAAATGACGAAGTTTTCTAAGTAAAATAGCTTTTCCTTCTTCGGCTATTTTCTTTTCTTCGGCTTTTAAAGCAGACTTTATTTTAGTACGAGCTCTTGCTGTTAAAACAAAATCCAACCAACGAACATTAGGCTTATTGTTACTAGCAGTAAGTACTTCTACCTGATCACCACTTTTAAGTTCATAGCTTAATGGAACTAATTTACCATTAACTTTTGCTCCTCTACATTTTAACCCCACATCGGTGTGTACAGAAAAAGCAAAATCTAAAGCAGAGGCTCCTTTGGGAAGCGATTTTAAATCTCCTTTAGGTGTAAATACGTATATTTCTTTTGCGTATAAATTGAGTTTAAAATCTTCAACAAAATCTACTGCATCTAAACTTTGGTTTTCTAAAGTTTCTTTTAAACGATTAAGCCAACCTTCAAGACCATTTTCTTGTACAGCTCCTTGTTTATATTTAAAGTGAGCAGCATATCCTTTTTCTGCAATCTCATCCATTCTTTCAGAACGAACTTGTACTTCAACCCATTTAGCTTCTGGACCAATAACAGTAATGTGTAAAGCTTCATATCCTGTTGATTTTGGTTGAGAAATCCAATCTCGTAAACGGGCAGGGTTTGGTTTAAAGAAATCTGTTACAATAGAGTATATTTTCCAAGCATCAAATTTTTCATCACCTGAACTAGGTTCGTAAATGATTCTGATAGCAAATTTATCGTAGACTTCATCAAAAGTTACGTTTTGTTTTCGCATTTTTCTTCGAATAGAAAAAATTGATTTAAAACGTCCTTTAATATCATATTTAAAGCCTTCATTGTCTAATGCTTCTTTTAAAATACCTGTAAAAGTATCTATGTATTTTTGTTGTTCTTCCTTGCTATCTTTAATTTTGTTTAAAATATCCTTGTAAACATCAGGCTCTGTATATTTTAAACCTAGGTCTTCTAATTCCGTTTTAATATTATATAGACCTAATCTATGTGCCAATGGCGCATAAATATATAGAGTTTCAGAAGCAATTTTTACTTGCTTATGAGCTGGCATTGCGTCCATGGTTTGCATGTTGTGCAATCTGTCGGCAATCTTAATTAAAATAACTCTTACATCATCATGTAAGGTAAGTAGCATTTTTCTAAAATTCTCAGCCTGTATAGAATAATCTTGCTCTTTTTTTAAATTAGATATTTTGGTAAGTCCACTAACTATTCGGGCAATGTTTTCGCCAAACAAGCGCTCCATGTCGTTAATCGTATAATGTGTATCTTCAACTACATCATGAAGTAAAGCCGCAGCAATAGAAGTTGCACCAAGTCCAATTTCATCAGCTACAATTTTAGCTACAGCAATAGGGTGATAAATATAAGGTTCCCCAGTTTTTCTACGTTGTTCAGAATGTGCTTCAACAGCAATATCAAAAGCTTTACGTATTAATTTTTTATCTTCATCAGATAAAGTTTGATAGGTCCCTTTTAATAAATCTTTGTACCTGTTAGCTATTTCTTTGTTTTCTTCTTCTATCGTTGCATTATAACTCATACACTTAAAACTCTTTTGAATGAATATGTTTCAAAATAAAAGTAGTATAAACAAATATACTGAGCAAGTTTTAGGAGGAAATGTTTAAAGCTAATTAAACCTTGATTATTTATAGGTTTTTGAATAAATAGGAAAAGAGTTTTATGTTTAAAAGGTTAAATACTTGAAAAAGAGCTGGTAAAAGATTAAAAAAAGGATGGGGCTTATGAATAACAAGTGTTTTTCCTATACATCGTTTTAATATAAAGGCATACATTTGTATTATAATTCAGTGGTATAAAACTTTGCTATATATAAAGTACCCCTGGATATCATTCAAGTGTGATATATGAATCTCCTACTTTATTTAAAGTCGGAGATTCTTTATTTACAAAAAACAGATGTTTATTTTAAGACAGGATATTCTTTTGTTATATTTAAAAAGTATTGTTTTACACCTAGATTATCAGTTAAGGTTAAAGTGTCCTTTTTTATAGAATAATTGAATTTACTTTCAAGTTCTATTATATTCATTTCTTTATTGTAGTGCTCAATCAGTTTTTTTCTATAAGATTTAATACTGTCTTTGTGCAAATTCATTTTATTTAAACTGTCTTGAACTTTAAATGCTCCTACCTCAGTAGAATGTTTAATTTTATAACTAAAATATTTTAAACTATCATTTAAAGAATAACTACCATAATATATTTTTCTATCAAAGTCTTTAATTTTAATACTACTTCTTTTGTCAAAGTATATTTTAAATAGCTCTTGTGAAGGTTTATTTTCTGCAACTTTCCAAACGCCAACCAACTCGTTTGTTTTATCATATTTTTTAGCAAGATCATTTATATAATCATATCTAATGTAAAGTAATATAGGAAGTATTAAAAATGGTAGCCAGTAATATTTGGTGAATATTTTAGGAAGATTACCCAATGAGTTTTCTTTATTTACAGGAATTTTAAAGAAATAATTTTTAAAGCCTTGCCAATCTGAAATTAACAAGAACAATCCCATAACTGTTAATGTAATAGCCATAACCATAGCACCAAAAGCTATTTCATAAAAAATATTTACTAACAGAATGTTTACCATAAAAGATAAAAGTAGAATAACACCGATACGTTCGGTTTTTCTGAATAGTATTAATATTCCAGCTAAGATTTGGCTACCAGCAATTATTAAACCATATGTTCTTGAGTAGCCATAATAGTACCAAGTAAGCATAAAACCATTATAATCGCTTACATTATAATCAGCTCCCCAAACTGGTCCAAAACTAAATTGTGTTTTTAAAATTTTAGCAAAAGCATATGAGAATAAGTAATAGGCCAAATAATATTTACAAAGTAATCTTAGTAAAAATAAACTAATAGGTTTGATGTTTTTCGGTAGTTTCATAGTTTCTTTTTTTTGAAAATTTAGAGCAAAAAAACAAAAAATATATAAACGAGCAACCTTTTTTAAAAATCTGTAGTCTATATATTTGTAAGGACGCAAAATTGAGAATTTGAATTGAAAATTATTCGTTTACATAATCAGCAAACAGAACTGATAAAAAAAGCAAGTAAAGATGATAGAGAAGCTCAACAAACTTTGTTTGAGCAGTTTTCGCCTAAAATGTTAGGTGTGTGTAGGCAGTATGTAAAAGATATACATCATGCAGAAGATTTGATGTTACAAGGTTTTTTTAAAGTTTTTACCAACTTAAATAAGTTTAAAAACAAAGGAAGTTTTGAAGGTTGGATTCGTAGAATAATGGTAAATACTTGTCTTACTTATTTAAGGAAAAAAAATCCTATTCAATTAGCAGAAGAAGATTTTGTGTTTAATGATGCAGCAACGGAAAGTTTAGAAAATACTTCTGTTGAAGATATTCAAAAGTTAATAGATCAATTACCAGAAGGATATAAGTTAGTTTTTAATTTATATGCGATAGAAGGATATAAACATTCTGAGATATCAAAAAAGCTGAATATTTCTGAAGGGACATCAAAATCTCAATTATTTAAAGCACGTAAATATTTGCAGGAGAGTTATATAAAAATGAATGAAATTAAAGATGCAAGCAAATAATATTGATAAAAATATAAAAGATAAACTGAAAAACAGAGAATTGAAACCATCTGCTTCAGCTTGGGAACGTTTAAGTATTCAGTTAGATCAAGAAAAGGCACGAAAAAAGAAGAAGAGAATTCAACTTTTAAGTTATGCTGCTAGTGTTATTTTATTAGTTAGTATTAGTATATTATATCTAGGAACTAAAAGTGATGATCAGCATATTGTTCCTAGTAATGAAATAATTGTAGAGACCACTTTAGATACTTTCAAAATAAATGAAGTAGATATCAAAGAAGAAATGGTGAATGAAAAAGCAGTAGCAAACCTTGTAGATGAAGATTTTAAAAAGAGTGAAATTTCTAAAAAAGAGAGCATAAAAAAAGGTCGTGTTTTAAAGGAAAGTTTTATTGCTAGTGCTGTAAAAGAAGAATCAAAAGAAGTAAAAATATCTCTGACTAATGTTGATAAATCTATAGCTAAAGAAGAAAAAAATAATACGCCTGAACAAAAAGTTAAATCGCGAATAAAAGTAAATAGT
Organism: uncultured Tenacibaculum sp.; assembly: GCF_947499065.1. Taxonomy (GTDB): domain Bacteria; phylum Bacteroidota; class Bacteroidia; order Flavobacteriales; family Flavobacteriaceae; genus Polaribacter. The sequence continues at coordinate 200,169 of NZ_CANMMT010000005.1, forward strand.
GATTATTTGTTATATGCAGTAACGCACTCGCCTGAGGAAGTTAAAGAGTATTATGCAAAGTATGAAATAAATAGAGAAGATGTTTTAGATGTAATACAAGACGAATTAATTAAATCTAACCTTAAAATAAACCCAGAAACTATTCTAGCAGAAGTCGAGCTTAGCATACAAGAAGCAGATTTCAAGCAAGACTTCATGAGTAAGTTAAAATTAAAATTATCTGATGTAATTGTTGCAATTGCAGATAGGAATAAATAAAAGCGCTTATTAATTATCGATAATTAAACTTTCCAGTTAATACCTGTTTAATTTAAAAATAAAAAAATGAAAAGAATACTACTATTAGTGTTGTTTGTAACAACTATTGCCCATTCTCAAGAGAGAAACTTTGAAGACGAAGTAAGTAAGATTGCAAAAAAAATAGAGAAAATAACAAAGCAAGAAAAAGATAGTCTTAAGATAAAAGTTAAGTCAATTAATGACAAGTTAGAGAAGAAAACAATAACTCAAGAAGAAGCGAAGAAGTTAAAAAAAGAAGCAGCAGAGTTACATGCAACTCGTATTGAAACTAGAGTAAGTGTTCAAGAACGAAAGTTACAACAACTTGTACAAGATAAAACCAATGGAAAAATAGCTAATGTAGATGAAACTGATGGTTTTGATTTTAAAATTTTTGATAAGACAATTTTTCATTTCGATTCTTATGAAAAAAGGAAGAAAAAGAAACAAAATAAACGAACAACTACACAGTTTGTTTTTGCTTTGGGAGTAAATAACGTGTTGACTAGTAGTGAGTTTAGTTCTTTAAATGATTCTGATTATAAGTTTTGGCAATCACATTTTTATGAGTTAGGCTTTACTTGGAAAACACGCTTTTCTAAAGATCCATCAAAATTATATTTCAAATATGGAATTTCATTCTTATGGAATAATCTAAGAGCTAAAAACAATCAATATCATGTGGTTAATGGAAATCAGACTGTATTAAGTACGCATATTAATAATCTTTCAGAAAGTAGATTAAGGCATGTGCAAATGACTTTTCCAATGCATATAGAACTTGATTTATCTAAGAATAAGACTAATTCCGATAAAGAAGTTATAGACAATACACATGATTCATTTCAGTTTGGAATAGGAGGCTTTTTCGGATTCAAGTTAGGAACACGCCAATATTTAGAATATACAAATGCACAAGGAGTAGATGTAGAAGAAGTACAAAAAGCAGGTTTTAATACCAATGTTATAAACTATGGATTAAGTGCCTATGCATCTTACAAAGGTTGTGGTTTATATGCTAAATATGATTTAAACCCATTGTTTAAGGGAACTAGTACAAGAAATATTTCATTAGGAGTTCGATTTGATATTAATTAATAAAAAAGGAGATGTTTTAAACATCTCCTTTTTTATTCTTTTCCCATTCTTGTCGTAAATGATAGGAAAGTTTCCCACTTCCGTCGTGTTTCCATCCAGGAGGTTTAAAAAGGTATAAAACTTTTTTACTAAAGCTTGTCTTACTCGTAAAAACATCTCTTAACATATAATACCATTCAACAAAGGCAACTTTAATAGGGTTATGAGTATTAATATTACTAACCAAACCATAAACAGGTTTTTCAACTTCTGGTTCAAAAGTTCCTAAGAGTTTATCCCATATGATAAATATACCTGCATGATTTCTATCTAAATATTGGGGATTTGTAGCATGATGAACTCTATGATGACTTGGTGTGTTGAATATAGCTTCAAACCATCTAGGAAGTTTATTAATCAATTCAGTATGAATCCAGTATTGATATAGCAAACTAATACTCATTTGCATTAAAATCATTACAGGATGAAACCCCAATAGAGGCAAAGGCGCCCAGAATATGAAAGTATAAAAGCTTCCAGACCAAGTTTGTCGCAAAGCAGTACTTAAGTTATATTTTGTAGATGAGTGATGAACTACATGACTAGCCCAAAATAAACGACTTTCATGAGCAATTCTATGATTCCAATAGTAAATAAAATCTTCAGCAAAAAGTAATATAAACCAAGCCCACCATTTAAAAGGTATAGTAAATACACGATACTTATATAAAAAGGTAAAGAATCCTAATATTAATGCCTTGGTAAATAAACCAATAAAAACATTTCCTAACCCCATAGTAATAGATGTCATAGCATCTTTAAACTCATAATCTTCTAACCTTACTTTTACAGTTAAAATTACTTCTATAATAATAGTAATGATAAAAAAAGGAATGGCATAATGGATTAAATTAGGGAGGTCAGGTATTTGCATAGAAATGAAGAGTTTTTGTTACTTAACAAACATACTAAAAATGAAGCGTTTAATTAAAGAGTAATTTTGCTTTTTTATTAGAAGGAAAAGAAGTATATTTGCAGGCTTAAAAATAAATTTTAAACAATTTAATTATGAATCATTACGAAACTGTTTTCATTTTGAATCCCGTTTTATCTGAAACTCAGATAAAGGAGACAGTAAAAAAGTTTGAGGACTATTTACTTTCTAAAGGTGCAGAAATGATTTCTAAAGAAGATTGGGGATTGAAAAAATTAGCTTACCCAATTGAAAAGAAAAAAAGTGGTTTTTACCATTTATTTGACTACAAAGTAGCAGGAGATGCAATTGCTCCTTTTGAATTAGAATTCAGAAGAGATGATAGCGTTATGCGTTATTTAACTGTAAAGTTAGACAAGCATGCTGCAGCGTGGGCTGAGAAGAGAAGAGAACGTGTTAAATCTGCAAAAAAGTAAGAAATGGCATCAATAGATCAACAAGCAAAAGGAAGCAAGCAAGGAGAAGTACGTTACTTAACTCCACTTGATATTGATACAAAAAAAGAAGCAAAGTACTGTCGTTTTAAAAAGAACGGTATTAAGTATATCGATTATAAAGATGCTGACTTCTTAATGTATTTAGTAAACGAGCAAGGTAAAATTTTACCAAGACGTTTAACAGGAACATCATTAAAATATCAACGTAAAGTTGCACAAGCTATCAAAAGAGCTCGTCACTTAGCATTAATGCCATACGTTGGTGATTTATTAAAATAATAAAGAAGCAGAAACATGGAATTGATATTAAAACAAGACGTAGAAAATTTAGGTTTTAAAGATGATGTTGTAACTGTTAAGAATGGTTATGGTCGTAACTACCTAATTCCTCAAGGATATGCTGTTTTAGCTACTTCTTCAGCTAAAAAAGTATTAGCTGAAAACTTAAAGCAACGTGCTTTTAAAGAGGCTAAATTAATTGAAGATGCTACTAAATTAGCTGATACTGTTAAAGGTTATGAGTTAAAAATAGCTTCTAAAGTTGGTGCTGGAGATAAATTATTCGGATCAGTAAATAACATTGATGTTGCTGAAGCTTTAACTAAAGCTGGTACTGAAATCGATAAGAAATTTATCAAAGTTACTGGAGGAAACGTAAAAAGATTAGGAAAATACAACGCTGCTGTACGTTTACACAGAACTGTTGTAGCTGACATCGTATTTGAAGTAGTTGCTGAAAAGTAATTTATTGTTAAATACATGTTAATAAAGTATGAATCCGCTCTGTTGAGCGGATTTTTTTATTGCGTAAATTTGAGAGATAACTTAATGAAAATTAGTACTATTATGAAGAAATTGATTTTATTTTCTTTTATTTTACTAAGTGTATCTGTTTTTTCTCAGGTAACAACATCTAAAATAAAGGGGACAGTAACCGATAACCAAGGGGAGCCGTTATTCGGGGCAAACATTGTAATACTTCACGTGCCGACGGGTACCGTGTCTGGAGCTGTAGCTCAAGATAATGGAAGATATACAATACCAAACTTAAGGGTAGGAGGGCCATATAAAGTTACGTTTAGTTATGTGGGCTTCAAATCGCAAGAAGTAAATAATGTATTTCTAACTTTAGGTAAAACAACCAATATTGATGGGAAATTATCAGAAGACGGAGAACAGTTAGATGAAGTTGTTATATCAGCTTCTAAAAGTAAAGTATTTAATAATGATCGGACAGGAGCGCAAACAAGTGTTAGTTCAGTTCAATTAAAGACATTACCAACAATATCACGTTCAGCATCTGATTTCACACGATTAGAGCCAACAGCAAGTGGTAATTCTTTTGGGGGAAGAAATGACCAGTTTAATAACTTTTCTTTAGATGGTTCTATTTTTAATAATCCATTCGGATTAGATGCAGCTACTCCAGGAGGACAAACAGATTCACAGCCAGTTTCATTAGATGCAATAGAACAAATTTCTGTATCTACTGCACCGTATGATGTAACATTATCAGGTTTTACAGGTGCTTCGGTAAATGCAGTAACTAAAAGTGGTACGAATGAACTTAAAGGGACAGTTTATGGTTTTTATAGAAATGAAGACATGACTGGAGGGAAAATTAAAGGACAGTCGGTGGTAAAACCTAAATTAAACCAAGCGCAATATGGAGTAAGTTTAGGAGGTCCAATAATTAAAAATAAACTATTCTTTTTTGCAAATTTTGAAAAAGATGATCGTACGGATTTAGGTACAGCTGGATGGACACCAAATACTGGTAATGGAGGAATTAGTGAATCAAGAGTTTTAGAATCAGATTTACAATTAGTTCAAAATATACTATCTCAAGTTGTAGTAGGGCAAGATGCTAATGGCGGAAATGTATTTTACAATACGGGAGCTTATAAAGGTTTTACATACGATTCTAAATCAACAAAAGGTATTTTTAAATTAGATTGGAATATAAATAAGAAACATCGTTTAGCTCTTATTTATAACTTCTTAAGAGCTAAAAAAGAAAAACCAGCTCATCCAACAGCATTAGGGTTTAGAGGACCAAGTGCGACTACTTTACAGTTTGAAAACGCAGGATATGAAATCAATAACAATATAAACTCTTTCTTAGTAGAGTTAAATTCATCTTTTAATGATGAAACAACAAATAAACTGCAAATAGGATATACACACTTTGATGATTTCAGAAATGCATTATCTTCACCAGCACCATCGATAAGTATTTTAGATGATACAGGAAGTTCAAATTATATTATTGCAGGACACGAACCATTTTCAATTCACAATAAATTAGATCAAAAAGTATTTCAATTAACTAATAATATGAATTTCTTTAAAGGAGACCATACGTTTACTGTAGGTTTTTCTTTTGAAAAGTTTCAATTTGATAATTCATTCAATTTAGGTGTTTATGGAGCACAAGGAGTATTTTTTCCAACAGGAAGTATATCTGACTTTAGAAATACTGTAGGAAACCCAGCAGCAGAAGCAGCATTAGTTGCAAATTTCCAAGCACAATTTAACGGTGCAATTTCAGCAAATAATGCTTTAAATAGTGCAGGTATAGGAAATCCAGGTGGTTGGGCCTTAGCAGAAACCAATGTAGGTCAATTAGCTTTTTATGTTCAAGATGAATGGGAGGTTAACGATAACCTTAAATTGACTTACGGAATTAGATTTGATAAACCATTATTTTTCGATACTGCAGAGAAAGCACAGGATGTAATTGATAATGCATGTTGTTTTGCTCCTAATATAGATTATTTTAATCCTAATACAGGCGAAACAGTAAGGTTAGATAATAGAAAAATGCCAACTAATCAATGGTTAATTTCACCTAGATTTGGATTCAATTGGGATGCAAAAGGAGATAAAACATTACAATTAAGAGGTGGAACGGGAATATTCACAGGACGTTTACCTTTTGTGTGGTTAGGAAACCAAATTGCAAACCCTAATGTATTTTTCTACCAAATGGTAGATCCAGATTTTAAATTTCCGCAAGTATGGAGAACTAATATTGGAGCAGACTATAAGTTTGAAAGTGGTTATGTAATTTCTGGTGATATTGCATATACTAAAGATATTAACGGAGCACATGTTCAAAACTGGGGATTACGTAATCCAACAGCTACATTGCAAGGAAATGGTACAGGAAACAGAGTGATTTATGCAAATTCAGACAAAGGAAACAATGCATATGTATTTACAAATTCAGATAAAGGGAGAACTTTCAACGCTTCATTTAAAATAGAAAAAACTTTTGAGAATGGATTGTATGCTAATGTTGCTTATAGTTATTTAAATTCAAAAGATGTAAATTCAATAGAGGCGGAAATTACAGGAGATGCTTTTGCTTTTAACCCAGTAGTAGGAAATGCAAATAATGATGTATTAGCTTTCTCAAAATATGGAGATACTCATAGAATTATTGGTGTAGCTTCTAAGAAATTTAATTATGGAGGTGGTAAATATGCAACCACTATTTCTACGTTTTTTGAATATGCTAAAGGAGGAAGATTTAATTATACATATGGAGGAGACATAAATAATGATGGTTCTGCATTAAATGATTTATTATATATTCCAACTGCATCTGAGTTAACTCAAATGAATTTTGCCACAGCAGCTGAGGCTACAGCTTTTGAGACTTATATAAACCAAGATGAGTACTTAAGTTCAAGAAGAGGTCAGTTTGTAGAAAGGTATGGGGCTTTAGCACCATGGAGAGGAAGATGGGATTTAAAAATCTTACAAGATTTTAATTTTAATGTTTCAGAAGATAAGCAGAATACGATTCAAGTAAGTTTAGATATATTAAATGTTGGTAATTTAATTAATTCAGATTGGGGAGTAGTGCAGCAGGTAGGAAATGTGCAGCCAGTTGGGGTAAGATTTCCAGATGTAAATCCGGCAAATACCAATCCAGCAAACTATGTTCCTGATTATACTAAAGAACCAACATACTCATTTAATCCAAATTTAAAAGAAACATTTGTGTATGATACGAGTTTAAATTCTCGTTGGCAAATGCAATTAGGATTACGATATATCTTTTAAAAGATGCTATTCAACGACAGAAACCTTCATTTCATGGAGGTTTTTTGTTTTTTATAATAAAATTTATTAATAAAGGGGGTTTTACCTATGAATTTAATTAAAAAAAAGTTTCATATTTGTATCAGTTAATAAAGATAGGGGACTTTATTACAACGTTTTAAGATATAGTCTTTGAGGGGTTGATTATATTTTAAAAAAACTCTGACTTTTAAAGTCAGAGTTTTTATTTATATAGATACTTCTACTTGGTTTTTTAAGATGTCTTCAAAAGTTTCTCTTTTTCTAATTAAGTAATCTTTCCCCTTATAAATCATAACCTCAGCAGGCCTGTATCTCGAATTGTAATTTGAAGCCATTGAATAACAATAAGCTCCAGCATTATGGAAGCATAAAATATCTTCTTCTGAAATTTCATTAATTCTTCTGTTAGAACCAAAAGTATCAGATTCACATATATAACCAACAATGCTATAAAAACGTTCCCTTCCTTTAGGATTAGAAATGTTTTCTATACGATGGTATGAATTATAAAACATTGGGCGAATCAAATGGTTTAAACCACTATCAATACCCGCAAAAACAGTAGAAGTTGTTTGCTTTATAACATTAACCTTAGCTAAAAAGTACCCTGCTTCACTTACCAAGAATTTACCTGGTTCAAACATTAGGGTGACATCTTTACCATATTCTTTGCAAAAATTATTGAATCGTTGTGAAAGCTTTTTACCTAATTCTTCAATGTTTGTAGAAATATCACCTTCTTTATATGGTACTTTAAAACCACTTCCAAAATCAATAAAATCGATATTATCAAACTCTTTAGCAGTATTGAATAATATTTCAGAAGCTCTTAAAAAAGTATCAATGTCTAAAATATCAGATCCAGTATGCATGTGTACACCATTTATACGCATTCCCGTATTTTCTACCACTCTTTTAATATGGGGTACTTGATGTATTGAAATACCAAATTTAGAATCAATATGACCTACAGAAATTTTACTATTTCCTCCAGCCATAATATGTGGATTAATACGAATACAAACAGGTATTTTAGGATGTTTTTGTCCAAATAACTCAAGTATAGATAAATTATCAATGTTTATTTGAATTCCTAATTTAGCAACATCTTCAATTTCTTGTAAAGAAACACCATTAGGTGTATAAATAATGTTTTCAGGAGAGAATCCGGCTTTTAAGCCTAGTTTTACTTCTTGAATAGAAACAGTATCCAACCCACTTTTTAAAGAGTTAAAAACTTTTAAAATGTTAATATTAGATAAAGCTTTGGCAGCATAATTTATTTTTAGGTTCTTGACCTTTGAAAAAGCTCCTGTAATCTTTTTATACTGGCTAATAATTTTTTCAGTGTCATAAACATAAAGTGGGGATTGATACTTCCCAGTTAACTCTAATAAGGCTTTTCTATCCATTTTTATTATTATTTAATACCCCAAAATTAGATAATGGCTTTGTGCTAACAAATTATATATAAGAAATAAACATATCTGTTCTTTTTGTGAAAAAAAGGTTATTTACACATTCTGAAAAGGGGGTTTTCCTAATGTAAAGTGTTGAAAAAGAGACATATTTGTCGTGAAATAAATGTAGGGGATTTATTTCGCATTTAAATGATATTTTCTTTAAGGGGTGATTATATCATTAAATTAAAGCTCTAGTGTTTCACTAGAGCTTTTCTTATTATAATAAAAGTAATATGTATCAAAACAAAAAACTCTAGCAATTGCTAGAGTTTTTTGTTTTATATTATAATTGAATATGTTATTTGAATTTAGTAGCTACTTTTTGAGCAATACCTACAATTACTTCACTAGCTTTAATAATACTTTCAACAGGAACATATTCGTAACGCCCGTGGAAGTTATGACCACCCGCAAAAATATTAGGACAAGGTAAACCTTTGTATGATAATTGAGAACCATCAGTACCTCCTCTAATAGGTTTGATAATTGGAGTAATGTTCATTTCTTTCATCACCTCTTCGGCAATATCAACAATATACATTACAGGAGTAACTTTTTCTTTCATATTATAGTATTGATCTTTAAGATCTACAGAAATTAATTTTTGACCTCTTTTAGCATTTAATATTTCAGCTAAATCTAACATGGCTTTTTTACGGTTATTGAATTGATCCATATCGTGGTCTCTTACAATATAGTGTAATGTAGTTTTCTCAACAGAACCTTCCATGTGGTGTAAGTGAAAGAATCCTTCGTAACCAGTAGTTTTTTCAGGAACTTCATCTTCAGGTAAAGCATTAATGTATTCATTAGCTATTAACATAGAGTTAATCATCTTACCTTTTGCATAACCAGGGTGTACAATTTTACCCTCAATAGTTACTTTCGCTCCAGCAGCATTAAAGTTTTCATATTCTAACTCACCAATCTGGCTACCATCCATTGTGTAAGCCCACTGTGCACCAAATTTCTCAACATCAAACATATGAGCTCCTTTACCAACTTCTTCATCAGGAGGGAAACAAACTCTAATTTTACCATGCTTAATTTCTGGATGCTGAATTAAGTATTCCATAGCAGAAACAATTTCAGTTACACCAGCTTTGTCATCGGCACCTAATAAAGTAGTACCATCAGTAGTAATAATTGTTTGTCCTTTATATTGTAATAAGTCTTCAAAATAATCAGGAGATAAAACAATATTTTCTTCTTTATTTAAAACGATGTCTTTTCCGTCGTAGTTTTCATGAATTTGTGGCTTCACATTAGCTCCAGTAAAATCAGGGCTAGTATCAATATGAGCTACAAAACCTATAGTAGGTACTTCGTAATCTAAATTACTAGGCAATGTTGCCATTAAATAACAATTTTCATCTAACTCAACATCTTCCATTCCTATTTCTATCAATTCTTTTTCAAGAACTCTAGCTAAATCCCATTGTTTTTCAGTACTAGGAAAAGCAGGGTTGTTAGGATCACTTTCTGTATCAATAGTTACATACTTTACAAATCTATCAATAATATGTTGTTTGTTCATTGTTGTTAATTTTATCAGCATCAAAAATAGCTATTTCAATAGTATTTTATAAATAAATTTGAAGTTTAATTTGCTTGTTTAAAGTAAGCTATTAGTAGGTCTACTACATAGCTATAAGAATCAATTCCTTTTGTTTGGTTGTTGGCTTTTAAATAAGAGTTATAGCCTTTTTTAAAGTAAGGTTCAATAGGGTTTTCATATTGTTTCCAGTGTAAATAACTATTTCTGTAATCTTTATAGACTCCTCTGTTTATCGTTTTTTTTATTTCCAATGCTATTTTTTTATCTCGTTTATATACTTGACCAATACAATAATTGTAAGCCATTCTGTAACCTGAGTATTGAAAATATAAGTCGTCGTTGGCAATAGAAGCTAAGAACCCAACAAAATTAGCGTCATTTTCAGCAGCCCAACCTATTTGATGTGCCATTTCATGACAGGTAGTAGCTGGATAACCAGTTTTAGGAATCATATCGTTTACTTGGGCTTCACCTGTTATTGGATTGATGTAGCCTGAAGTTGTATTATATGATTGAAATAAACTTACCATAGAATTCTTAATAGAAGGATTGGTGTACGCCAATTGCGGATAGGATTTAGTTAACTTATTATAACCATTGGGTGCTAACTTGTAAATTTCTTTTTGAGAATAAGGTACTTTCACTTCAACAGAGTCGTTGTTAGTTATAAGTAAGTGAACTCTATTTAATTCAGAAACGATTTTTTTTGTGGTTGAAACTAACTCATCAGTCGTATAAGCAGATTGTTGTAAGTTCAGGTTTTTAGCTAAAGGTTCGCGAAAATAATTCAATCCCCAAAAAGTATAGAAACAAGCATAAATAATTGCTAAAATGGAAACGAATTTGATTAATTGAGGTAGTATGAATTTAAATTTGGTTTTGAACAAACGATAAATAGCTTTGATAAATAAGAATAATAAAAAGAAGCCTAATACATCACCAAAAGAAAAAGGAAGCCATCCAAAAATAATTCTAAATAATTTTGATATGAAAGGGTATAATCCATTACTATAATAGCGTTCTATCCATTGTGTTTGTTGACTTAAAAAATGAATAAATATGATTTGTAAAGGAAGAGTTAACGCTAGAACTAAATATTTTTTTGAATACCTCATAGTGTCAAAAATAAGAAAGTTGGAACGTTATCAACAAGTTAATAACAATTTTATTAGCGAATTTGTGTAAAAAGAAATTTAGGTAATGCTGATATAAATCTCAGCATAAAAATATACTTTTGTTCTCATGGAAAAAACGCACTCTGTTAGGGGAACAAAAGTTGATAAGGCTAGAATAGTAAGTCTTGAAAAAGGAAAATTACCACCACAAGCTCTTGAACTTGAGGAGGCAGTTTTAGGTGCTATGATGATTGATAAAAAGGGGATTGATGAAGTAATTGATATCCTACATCCAGAGGCTTTTTACGATAAACGTCATCAAGAAATATATTCTGCAATTTATACGCTTTTCCAAAACTCAGAGCCAATTGATTTACTTTCTGTATCCAATCAATTGAAGAAAAATGGAAAATTAGATGTTGCTGGTGGAGATTTCTATTTGATAGGATTAACACAAAAAGTAGCATCGTCTGCACATATTGAGTTTCACTCACGTATTATTTTAGAGAAATTTATACAACGTAAGTTAATTACTATCTCTTCTGAAATTATAGAGAGTGCTTATACAGAAACAATAGATGTATTCGATTTATTAGATGACGCCGAAGGAAAGTTATTTGAGGTAACGCAAGGAAACCTTAAAAAAGGAGCAGAAAGAGCAGATTCTTTAGTACAACAATCGATTAACAAAATTCAAGAGATATCAGGTCAAGAAGGGATGAGTGGTTTAGCCACTGGATTTACCAAACTAGATGCCTTAACATCTGGATGGCAACCTTCCGATTTAATTATTATTGCAGCACGTCCTGGTATGGGTAAAACGGCATTTGTAATTTCGATGGCTAAAAATATGGCAATTGAATTTAATCATGCAGTAGCCATATTTTCACTGGAGATGTCATCTGTACAGCTAATTACTCGTATGATATCATCAGAAACTGGATTAACTTCAGAGAAATTACGTAAAGGTAACTTAGAACCACACGAATGGGAGCAGTTAAACGTAAAAGTGAAGAGGTTATCAGATTCGCCAATTTTTATTGATGATACTCCGGCACTTTCAATTTTCGATTTACGTGCAAAAGCAAGACGTTTAGTGTCGCAACACAATGTACGTATCTTAATTATTGATTATTTACAGTTAATGACAGCTGGTGGAGCAGGAGGAAACCGTGAGCAGGAAATTTCTACAATTTCACGTAACTTAAAAGCATTAGCAAAGGAATTAAATGTACCAGTAATTGCGTTATCACAGTTATCGCGTGCGGTAGAAACTCGTGGAGGTTCAAAACGTCCATTATTATCCGATCTTCGTGAATCTGGGGCGATTGAGCAGGATGCCGATATTGTATCGTTTATCTTTAGACCTGAATATTATGGAATGACAGAATGGGATGATGATGATCATTCACCATGTGAGGGACAAGGAGAGTTTATTGTAGCAAAACACCGTAATGGTGGTTTAGATAATATTCGTTTAAAGTTTACTGGACACTTAGCAAAATTCTCGGATTTAGAAGAAGGATTTAGTAGTGAGTTCCAGTCGAGTATGAACTCAAGTTTTAACGATGAAATTTCATCAAATAACTTCACTTCACCAGAAGATGCTTTCGGTCCAAGTGATGACGATGTACCGTTTTAGAATATTAAACAATTCATAAAATAATTTAAAATACACAATTGCTAAACAGTAATTGTGTATTTTAGTTTTTACATATGAAAAAATATATATACATAGTAGCGTTACTGTTATTTTCAAATTCAATTTGGGCATCATTTATCTATGTGCCGATGAGTCATGATAATCAAAAGAATCATTTAAAAGCTTATGGAATTGTTTATTATGCATTACAAAATGGTTTGAAAGCTAAGTGGTTGTTGAATTATGATGGAGGTGCTTTTTTAATGGAGAATAATGAGGCTGTTGAAAAGGAATGTAAAATTAGAGGGGTTTCTTATCAAATAATTTCCGATGCCAGATCGAAGTTAATATTAGAAGAAATTTCATCACCATCTAAAAATCAAGAAGCGGTAACTTTAGAAAAAGCTCCTAAAATAGCAGTGTACTCACCTAAAGGAAAAATGCCTTGGGATGATGCAGTAACAATGGTATTATCCTATGCAGAAATTCCATTTGATGTTATTTATGATGAAGAAGTATTAGATAACAAGCTATTGTTATATGAATGGTTGCATTTACATCACGAAGATTTTACAGGACAGTATGGACGTTTTTATGGAGCGTTTAGAACAGCACCATGGTATATACAACAAAAGAAGGATGCAGAAGCATTGGCCAAAAAGTTAGGATATGCCAAGGTTTCAGAAGAAAAAGGAGCCGTTGCTAAAAAAATACGTGACTATGTAATAGGAGGAGGGTTTATGTTTGCAATGTGTTCGGCTACCGATAGTTTTGATATTGCATTAGCAGCAGATGGAGTTGATATTTGTGAAGGAATGTTTGATGGAGATGCTTCTGAACCAAACTATCAGTCGAAAATAGATTTTAATAAAACCTTTGCTTTTAGAAATTTTGAATTAATTCGTAATCCAACAACATATGAGTTTTCTTCTATAGATATGACTCGTAAACGTAGAATAAAAAAGGAAGTAGATTACTTTACGTTAAAAGAATATTCGGCTAAGTGGGATCAGGTACCAACAATGCTAACACAAAACCATACTCAGTTAGTAAAAGCGTTTATGGGACAAACCACTTCTTTTGATCGTAAAACAATCAAACCTACTATTATGGTTTTAGGAGAAAATAAAACCAATGGAGAAGGTAGATACATTCATGGAACAAAAGGAAAAGGAATGTTTACTTTTTATGGAGGTCATGATCCTGAAGATTATCAGCATAGGGTAGGAGATCCAAAAACAGAGTTAGACTTGCATCCAACATCTCCAGGTTATCGTTTAATTTTAAATAATGTACTTTTTCCAGCAGCAAAAAAGAAAAAACAAAAAACCTAAATATTTTTTAGTTGAAAGTATCAGCTGTGTTCGCTGACTCAATAAAAATACGACGAAACCATCAGCGAAGCTCGCTGGTGCTTTCGAAACTCGACAAAATGCTCAGCGAACTTCGCTGAGCATTTTGTTTTTGTACAATTCAATCAACGAGCTTCTCTGATGGTTTCGTTTTAATGCAGAGCTATTAGCGAGTTTCGTTGAAAGAAAAAAACTATAATACTTAGCAAGCTGAATGTACTGTAACAAAAAAGGTTAAAGTATAATGAACTTTAACCTTCTTTGATATTGAATGTATTTAAAACTACTTGATATCTTTAAGCATTTCAGATACAGATCGCTCTAATTGTTGATCACGACCTTTATCGATAATACCAGGCATGTTTTTTACTTTAATAGTAGGCTCTGTTTGGTTGTTTTCCATCCATCTTCCAGATTTATCTTTCGCACTAATAGGAACAACACCCCAGTAGCTTCCGTTAGGTAATCCTTCCCATCCTGCAAAACTACAAGTACCAGGAACTGGCATACCTACTGTTTTTCCAATTTTAAGATCAGTATATCCAGCAGCATAACAATGTCCATCAGAATACATACTCTCGTTAAAGATAGATAATGTAGGTTTTGTCCAACGTGAAGTAGGTTCACCTCCAACTACTTTAGCTTCTGTTTCGTATGAAATAAAAGGAACTCCAGTAAAGAACATAGCTAAATCAGCAACTAGGTCACCACCACCATTAAAACGTGTGTCAATAATAATACCTTTACGATCAGAAAATTTACCCATAATATCTTTGTAAATACTTCTGTATGGACCGTCGCTCATTCCAGGGATATGAACATAACCTAACTTTCCATTACTTAATTTATTTACTTCTTTTTCATTAGTTTTTACCCATCTCTTATACAATAAACGGTTTTCTTGACCTAAAGAAATAGGTTTTACAGTAATAGTTTGTTTTTTCTTTGTTTTAGGATTTGTGATATCAAGTAAAACGAATTTTCCTACTTTTCTGTTTAAGTATTTAGCAACATCTTCGTTTTTATCAATTGTAACACCATCAATTTTTTCAATAATCATCCCTGCTTTAACGTTAAAAGATGATTTATCTAAAGGTCCATCTTTAATAACTTCATCAATTAAAATTCCGTCTCCTTTATGGTTGTAATTCATAAAAATACCAAGTGAAGCAGTTGCATCAGCATTTTTAATACTGGTACTATATCCAGCTCCAGCATGAGAAACGTTTAATTCACCTAACATTTCAGAAAGCATTTCAGAAAATTCAAAAGAATTACCAATAGATGGTAAGTACTTTTTATATTCTTTTTTCATTTTGTTCCAGTCAGTTCCGTGGAAATCTGGGTGATAAAAAATAGCATTGGTTCTTATCCATACATGATCGAACATAGCTTCTCTTTCAGCTGCTGTATCCAACATCATTTCACCACTAATCTTTACTGGTTTTTTGCTCTTTTTAGCAGGATCTATCTTAGAAATTCTTCCACCACTTAAAAGATATAGGTTTTTCATGTCTTTATCCCATTGTAATGAACCGTAATTAGCGTTTAAACGCATAACCATTTTGGTTTCTTTGGTACGTAAATTAGTACTCCAAAGATTCATTTTTCCTTCAAAACGAGCTAAGTAATATAAAACATCACCTTTTTTAGAAAGTACTGCATCGCCAAGGCTTGAAGAATGAATAGTTAATCTTTTAATTCGATCTTTCATACTATCCCAATCGAAAGTAAGCGGTTTTACTTTTTTCTTGTCTTTATCCTTTTTCTTTTTGTCTTTTTTATCCTTCTTGTCAGCTTCTTTCTTCTTTTTATCCTTTTCTTTTTTCTGAATAGCTTTAATTGTTTCCATCAATTTAAACTCTTCATCGCTAAGGTTAAATTCATCCCAAGCTTCTTGTGTAAAGAACATGCTATATACATCCGATTGAGAACGTCCGCTAGTAGCATAAGACTTTAACCCATTTCTGTTACTAAACCATAACATTTGCTTTCCACCGTTAACCCATTTAGGGTAGTAATCGTTATAACCACTCTCAGTTAAGTTTATACGTTTGCTACCATCAGCAGCCATTAATAAAGCTTCACTATTACTTAGTGTTTTACTCCACCCAACTAATAACCATTTGCTATCAGGGCTCCATGTGTAGTATTTATCACCATCTCTCATGTGGAATAAATCTTTTGGAGTTAATAAGGTTACTTGTTTTTTAGTTTTTAAGTCCATTACTTTTAAAGTACGTCTTCCTTCAACAAAAGCTATTTTAGAACTATCAGGAGAGAACTCTGGTAAATAATTGTCAAATTTGTTTTCAATAACTGGAGTTTCTTTTAATAAAGTTGCTGCAAAAAAGAAAGGTTCTTCTTTACGTACTTTTTCTGTTTTATAAATACTCCATTTTCCATTTCTTTCACTACTGTATACTACCGATTTTCCATCAGGAGTCCAAGTAACAAAACGCTCTCTTTCTGGTGTATTGGTTAACCTTTTAGTAAAAGATTCACTTACAGAAGTTACAAAAACTTCTCCTCTAGAAATAAAAGCAATTTCTTTTCCATTTGGAGAGATAGCCATTTCATTAACACCTCCATTAATAGAGATGAATTTATCTTTATTGTCTTTGCTTTGTGTTCTAATAATAACATTCACTTTTGAAGGTTTTTCACCTTCTTTCATGGTATATAATTCACCATCGTAACCAAAACTTAAAATACCATTACCAACACTTAAGAAACGTACGGGGTGTAATTTGAAATTTGTTAATTGTTGATCTTGGTTAGCGTTATCAATATTCATTTTATGAACATTAAAAGAACCGCTTTTTTCACTTAAATAATAAATGCTTTTTTCATCATCAGAGAAGAAAGGATGTCTGTCTTCACCAGCAAAAGAAGTAAGCATTTTATGAGTTTTCTTTTTAGTATCGTAACTCCAAATGTCTCTAGTGATTGATGATTTATGATGCTTACGCCATTCGTTTTCACCACCTTTTTTATCGTGGTATAACATGGTGCTGCCATTTTTAGATACTTGTACATATTCAGCAGGTACTGTCATTAATTGACTAACACGCCCAGCTGTTACAGGTACAGCATAAAGTTCAGGTTGAGAATTAGTAGGGTACTGTCTATGTTTTACTTCATCCTGACGTTGTGCTCCGAAAATAACCTCTTTGTTGTTTGCTGAAAAAGAAAATGGAATTTCGTCAGTAGAGTGAAACGTTAATCTTTTAGCCTCGCCACCTCTGGCGTCCATTATATAAATGTCGAAATTACCATAACGATTAGAAGCAAAGGCAATTTTTTTACCGTCTTTACTCCAAACAGCTTTGTAATCGTGTGCTTTATGAAAAGTTAATTGAGTTGCATTTCCACCAGTAGAAGGAACTTTATATAAATCTCCTTTGTAAGTAAAAACAATTTCTTTTCCATCTGGCGAAATTGAGGAGTGTCTCAGCCAATTGGGGTTCTCTTGAGAGAATAGCTGTAGCGTTAAAAACGCGAATAATATTGATAGGTACTTCATTTAGTTAATTTTTTGTGCAATCTACTAAATTGTAGTACCTAATTATGTTAATTTAAGTTAAAATGAGCGGTGTTTATTTGTTTAATTCTTTGATGAAATAAGAAGGTTTAATGCCTGTATATTTAAAAAAAGCTTTAGAAAAAGATTGAGAGTTTTTAAATCCAACTTCAGTAGCAATTGCTTTAATTGTATATTTTCTAAGAAAAGAATCGGTTTTTAATTTTTGGATTGTATATTCAATTCTAAGATTATTGATATAGTTAGTAAAAGTTAAGTTTTTGTGTTGGTTTATAACTTTAGATAAATAGTTTGAATTAGTATTAAACTTAGTAGCCAAGTTTTGTAGGTTTATATCGTTGTTTAAAAAATCATTATTCTTTTCAAAAAGGATCAGTTTATTTAAGATATCTTTAATAACAGTATCTGGAAGGGAAAGTTCAGTATTGCTAGGTTTAACCTCTTTTACAACTTTTAGACTTCCTTTTTCTTTTTGATTTATTAAGGCTAGAAATCTTTTTTTGTAGACTCTTTTTTTATTGATTTGATAAACAATTAAAATTAAAGAAATAAAAAGAAGTGTTATATAGATAAGTTTATTTCTTTTAGAGTTTTTTGCTTCAAATTTTAGTTTAGTTATGATTTTTTTCTTTTCAGCTAAAAGGTTTGGAATATCATATTCCTTAGAGAATATTTCGTCAATTTTATTTTTTTCTTTTAAGATAAATTCTTTTAGGGTTAAAAGCTTATTGATGTATTTTAATTGATTTTGATAATCATTTTTCTGTTTATAATAATCATATAAGTATTTATAACTTCTCTTTAAAGATATATTTTTAGTTTGTTTTAATGTGCTTATAGAATCTGCTTTTAAATGAAATTTAAGAGTGTTTTTTTTATCATTTAAAGAATCATACATGTCAGCTATTTTAGAGTAAAGACTGGTTAGAATTCTGTAATTTTCATCATTATTGATTGCGTTTATGGATTTAAGATATGTATTTATTGAGTTCATATAGTCTTTCTTTTTTTTTAGAATGAGCCCAAGTGAAAAGTAAGAGTATCCAAGTAAGATAGAATCATTATTTTTTTTATACGTATTAATTGCTATGTTATTATATTTAAAAGCTGAATCAATTTGTCCCAAGACGCTATAAGAAATTGCTATATTAGTTGGTATAGCTATAAATGGGTCAGATAACTTTAGGTTGTTTTTTTTAAAGGCATAGGAATATGCTTTTTTGTAGTACTTTATAGCCTCTCTTTTCTTTCCGACAGTTTCTTTAACTAATCCAAGATTTATATAAATTAAGTTTTGTAAGCTATCATTTTTGTTTTTTTTCAATTGTTTGTTAGCTTTAGTTATTTCTTTTAATACCTCACTATATTCTTCGTGATGTAAGTAAAAGTTACTTTTATCTATGTATATACTAGCAGGGTAATTTTTATTAGGTTTTTTTTGAGTTATATTAATTAAAGAATCACAAAAGTTCAAATAAATAGAATCATTATTTTTTATATCAGCTAAATAATATTTTCCATCTACCATTTTCATTGTGTCGTTTTCTTTTAAAGATTTTAAGAAATGAGCTTTAGCATAAGTTATTGCTTTTAAAGTGTCAGATTTATTGTTGTAGAATAAATCTGATAATTCTTTATAACTTTTCTGTAACAAAGAATCAGGTAAAGAAGTTTGGTTTTGACTGTTTATTGTTAAACTGAATGTAAAAATGAATAAAAAATAGAGTATTCTTTTTATAAGAAATGACATATGAGGTTATTAAATGATTCAAAATTACTGTTTTTAACAGAAAATATGTGTTTTTTTAAAATGTTGTTAATTAAGGTTTTAGTTTGTTTGAATACTCTGTTTTCATGAAAATAGACTACTAAAACTTGTATCCTAGCTGAGTATAAAGGTTCTTTGAGGTACGTAAACCAAGGGTTCGAAACAAAACTATATCGGAGGGGAAATTACATGAAAAAGAACTTTAAAATTATCGAACCCTTTTTTAAATAAGAATTGAAAAAGTAATTGGCAATTATTTTTTAAACTATTACTTTTGTCGAGATAAAACAAAAAATAATGTCGACAACACAACAGCTTCAAGAATTTACACAACAGGTACGTAGAGATATCGTTCGTATGGTACATGCAGTAAACTCAGGACACCCTGGAGGATCTTTAGGATGTGCAGAATTTTTTACTTGCTTATATCAAGAAATCATGGATTATTCTACTGATTTTAAAATGGACGGAAATAATGAAGATTTATTCTTTTTATCAAACGGACATATATCGCCAGTTTATTATAGTGTATTAGCACGTAGCGGATTCTTTCCAGTTGCTGAGTTAGCAACATTTAGAAAGTTAGATACACGTTTACAAGGGCACCCAACAACACACGAACACTTACCAGGTATTCGTATTGCTTCTGGATCTTTAGGTCAAGGAATGAGTGTTGCAATTGGTGCTGCTCAAGCAAAAAAGTTAAATGGAGATGATAAAATTGTATATTCATTACATGGTGATGGAGAATTACAAGAAGGTCAAATCTGGGAAGCAGCAATGTATGCAGCAGGAAAGAAAGTAGATAACTTAATTGCTACTGTAGACGTAAACGAAAAACAAATTGACGGTACTACTGACGAAGTTTTAGCAATGGGAAGCTTAAAAGCTAAATTTGAAGCTTTTGGTTGGGATGTATTAGAAATTAAAGAAGGAAATGATGTAGATGCTATTTTAAAAGGAATGGCTGATGCAAAATCTCGTACAGGAAATGGAAAACCAGTTTGTGTATTATTATATACAGAAATGGGGAATGGAATTGACTTTATGATGCATACACATGCATGGCATGGTAAAGCTCCAAACGATGAGCAATTAGAAGCATCGTTAGCACAAAATCCAGAAACATTAGGAGACTACTAAGAAATAGTTATTTAAAATAATATTCAAAATCCCGCTTTTATGCGGGATTTTTTTATGTTTTTCTTCACATTAAAGCGTAAGTAAAAACGTAAATTTACGTCATTAATAATACCAAATAATAAAACCCAATAAATGAGAATAGGAATTGTATGTTATCCTACCTTTGGAGGAAGTGGAGTAGTAGCAACTGAACTAGGTATGGCATTAGCTGATAAAGGACATGAAGTACATTTTATAACATATAATCAACCAGTTCGATTAGACTTTTTTTCACACAGAATACACTTTCATGAAGTAGTATTAGAAGAGTATCCTTTATTTCAATACCAACCTTATGAATTAGCATTGTCTAGTAAGATGGTTGAAGTAGTTGAAAAGCATCAATTAGAAGTTTTACATGTACATTATGCAATACCGCATGCCTATGCAGCGTATATGGCTAAAAAGATGTTAGAGGAAAAAGGTATCAATGTAAAAGTAGTTACTACATTACATGGTACAGATATTACTTTAGTAGGAAGTCACCCAACGTATAAAACAGCAGTAGAGTTTAGTATTAATAAATCGGATGAAGTAACTACAGTTTCTAATAGTTTAAAAGAGGATACGTTGCGTTTGTTTAATATTGATAAGGATATAAAAGTAGTGTATAACTTTATTGATGGAGAAAAGTATGATAAAGCTCACCAGGCTGAATGCAAACGTATTGGATTGGCAAAACCAGAGGAAAGAATTTTAACACATGTAAGTAATTTTAGACCAGTTAAGCGTACTGACGATGTAATTCGAATATTTAATCAAGTTCAAAAGGAAATTCCATCAAAACTATTAATGGTTGGAGATGGGCCAGAACGTTTAAAAGCTGAGAACTTAGTAAAAGAATTTGGTTTAGAGGACAAGGTGTTATTCTTAGGAAATAGTAATGAAGTGGCTAAAATATTATGCTATTCAGATGTGTTTTTATTACCATCAGAAACAGAAAGTTTTGGATTAGCGGCTTTAGAAGCAATGGCAGCAAGTACAGCTGTAATATCAACAAATACAGGAGGTCTTCCAGAAGTAAATATAGATGGTAAGACAGGATATTTGAGTGACTTAGGTGATGTAGATGATATGGCTAAAAACGCTATTAAAATTTTAAAAGACGAGGCTATGTTAAATCAATTTAAGGAACATGCCAAAGAACATATAAAGTTGTTTTCTTTAGAAAATATTTTACCAGTATACGAAGAGATATATAAAAGTTGTTCGGTAACAGCATAAATTAAAAAAGGCGAGAAATTTTCTCGCCTTTTTTGTTATATATTATAATATTTCAAACTGTCTATAATTAGGTTTGAAGGAACTTTGCAATCGATTTTAAAATCTTCATAATCTTTCAAAAGAACAAAGTTAATTTCACCACCTATATTCTTTTTATCGTGTTTCATTAATTCAAGAATAGCAGAAAAGTCATCCTCTAAGATTTCTACTTTACCATATATAGTATGAATAGCTTTTTTGATTTCTTCAAGTTTATCATTTGAAAAGCCTAAAGTTTCAGAAGAAATATATGCTTCGCAAACCATACCTATAGCAATAGCTTCACCATGAGTTAGGTTTTCTTTATAATCACTTTCTAAAAAATAAGATTCAACACCATGTCCAATGGTATGACCCCAGTTTAAAACTTTACGAACATTTTTCTCTTTAGGGTCTTCTAAAACAACTTCGTTTTTAATTTCAACAGATCGATGAATTAAGTCAATAATATTTAACTCAGGGTTATCTTTAATTTCATTAAATAAACGAATATCGTGTGTCATTCCGTATTTGATAATTTCTGCAGTACCAGATCTAATTTCTCTAGGAGTAACCGTATGTAAATATTCAGGATCTAATACAATTAATTCAGGATTAGCAAAAACACCAATCTGGTTTTTTAAAACACCTAAATCAACACCAGTTTTTCCACCTACAGAAGCATCTACCATACTTAAAAGAGTAGTAGGAATGTTTACAAAATCAATTCCGCGCTTAAATGTAGAGGCAACAAAACCACCTAAATCTGTAATTACACCACCACCAAGAGTAATTAATAAACTTTTACGGTCGGCACCTAATTCGGTCATAGCATTCCAAACACCAACACAAGTATCAATATTTTTATAAATTTCACCAGCATCAATTTGAATAATTTCGATGGGTTTGTCGGTTTCTAGTAATTGCATAAATCGAGGATAACAATGCATTATCGTATTGTCATCTACAAGAACAAAAATAGACGAGTAGTTATTGTTGCGAATTAAATTAGCTAATTCGATGTACGCTTTTTCTTCAAAATGGATAGGGTATGTTGCTGCTTGAATAGAAGTCATTTCAATCTATAATTTAAAGGCGAAATTAAATAGAAAAAATTAAAATATATCATATGGGTCTGTTATATTTGTCTTTAAAATCAAATAATAATATTACCTCAATAATGAGACTTTTTGACAACACCGAAACTGCTTTTAAATTAAAATCTGACTCAGAGTTAGAAAGAGCATATTTTTTGTTTAAAATGATACAGAACCAGCCAATGGTTCGCATAGGAACAGCGGTAACTAATTTTGCATTAAAGGCACATTTACCAGTTGAAGGTTTAATCCGTTCAACAGTTTTTGATCATTTTTGTGGAGGAGTAACAGAAGACGACTGTTTACCAAACATAGAAAAAATGTACAATCGTGGTAATGTACATAGTATTTTAGACTACTCAGTGGAAGGAAAAGAAGATGAAGCACAGTTTGACGATGCTTTACAAATGACTTTGAAAACAATTGATTTTGCTGAAGAAAAAAAGTCAATACCATATGCAGTATTCAAACCAACAGGTTTTGGACGTTTTGCTTTATATCAGAAATTAACAGAAGGTGAAGAGCATACAGAAGAAGAAAAAGTAGAGTGGGCAAGAGTTGTAGAGCGTTTTCATATAGTATGTAAAGCTGCAGCAGAGAAAGATGTTCCATTATTAATAGATGCAGAAGAAAGTTGGATGCAAGATGCAGCTGATGATTTGATTGAAGAATTAATGGAAATTTACAATAAAGAAAAAGCTATTGTATTTAATACATTACAAATGTACAGACATGACCGATTAGAATATTTAAGAGGTTTATATCAAAGAGCACATCAAAAAGGATATCATATAGGTATGAAAGTAGTGCGTGGTGCCTATATGGAGAAGGAAAGAGAAAGAGCAAAAGAAAAAGGATATCCATCACCAATTTGCGTAGATAAGCAAGCAACAGACGATAATTATAATGAAGCTGTTCGTTTTATGATGGAGCATAAGAACATGGCAATCTTTGCTGGAACACATAACGAAGAAAGTTCTTATTTGTTAATGGATTTAGCAAAAGAATATAATATAGAATCAACAGATAAGCGTATGTGGTTTGGTCAATTATATGGTATGAGTGATCATATTAGTTTTAATTTAGCCAAAGAAGGATATAATGTAGCTAAATATGTTCCTTTTGGACCAGTACGTGATGTAATGCCATATTTAATTCGTAGAGCAGAAGAAAATACTTCAGTAGCAGGTCAAACTTCAAGAGAGTTAAATTTATTGAAAACCGAAAGAAAGCGTCGTAAACTGTAATGAGTACGGTTGACGAAATAAAAGAAGCTATTCAAAAAAATAAAAAAAGACTAGCTAAAGAGCTTCAAGAAAGCAAAGAGCTAGTTTTTTTGATAAAAAAGTCTCTTACCACAAATTTATCTGAAGAAGAAAAGATAAAGGTAAAAGAGCAAATGTTAGATATATGTAAAGCTATTCCTGCGTTTACAGTTTTTATGTTACCAGGAGGAGCTTTACTACTACCATTACTAATAAAATTTATTCCCGATATACTCCCAAGTGCTTTCAGAGGAGACGATGAATCTTCAGAAGAAGAAAAATAATTCAACTTCCCTATAGTATTCATTTTTAAAACACTACTTTTGCAGCTTCAAAATAAGCACGAATGCAATCAATTAGAAACATCGCTATTATAGCGCACGTTGACCACGGGAAAACGACTTTAGTAGATAAAATTATAGATCAGGCAAAAATCTTAGATGAACGTAAGGAACGTACTGATTTATTGTTAGATAACAACGATTTAGAGCGTGAGAGAGGAATTACAATTCTTTCTAAAAACGTATCTGTAAACTATAAAGGAGTTAAGATTAATGTAATTGATACTCCAGGTCACGCCGATTTTGGTGGTGAAGTAGAACGTGTATTAAAAATGGCTGATGGTGTTTTATTATTAGTTGATGCTTTCGAAGGACCAATGCCACAAACACGTTTTGTATTAGGTAAAGCAATTGAGTTAGGTTTAACACCTATTGTAGTTGTAAATAAAGTTGATAAAGAAAACTGTACACCAGATTTAGTGCACGAAAAAGTTTTCGATTTAATGTTTGCTTTAGAAGCTACAGAAGAACAATTAGACTTTACAACAATTTATGGTTCGGCTAAAAATGGTTGGATGAGTACTGACTGGAAGGATGAGAAAACTGATATTATCGATTTATTAGATGCGGTAATTGAAACTATTCCTGAAGCTCCGTACAGAGAAGGATCACCACAAATGCAAATTACATCATTAGATTATTCTTCATTTAAAGGAAGAATTGCTATCGGACGTGTATACCGTGGAGATTTAGAGAAGAATAAAGATTACATGCTTTGTAAAGCTGATGGAACTACGAAAAAAGTTCGTATCAAAGAATTACACGTTTTTGAAGGAATGGGTAAAGCTGAAACAGAAAAAGTTCGTAGTGGAGATATTTGTGCAGTAACAGGTATTGATGATTTCGAAATTGGAGATACAATTGCAGATTTAGAAAACCCTGAAGCATTACCAAGAATTGAAGTAGATCAACCTACAATGAGTATGTTATTTACTATTAATAACTCACCTTTCTTTGGTAAAGAAGGAAAATACGTAACATCTCGTCACTTACGTGATCGTTTATTTAAAGAGATGGAGAAAAATCTTGCATTACGTGTTGATGAAACTGATACAGAAGATAAATTCAATGTATTTGGACGTGGAATACTTCACTTATCAGTATTAATAGAAACAATGCGTCGTGAAGGATATGAATTACAAGTAGGTCGTCCACAAGTAATTTTAAAAGATATTGATGGTGTAAAGAGTGAACCATACGAAACATTATCAATCGATCTTCCTGAAGATGTAGCTTCAAAAGCTATTAACTTAGTAACATTACGTAAAGGAGACTTATTAGTAATGGAACCAAAAGGAGATTTACAGCATTTAGAATTTAATATTCCTTCAAGAGGATTAATAGGTTTACGTAATAAAATATTAACAGCAACTGCTGGTCAAGCAATCATCAACCACCGTTTTAGTGAGTATGGCCCTTATAAAGGTGAATTTAGTGATGAGTTAAAAGGAGCTATTGTTTCTTCTGAAACAGGTAAAGCTACGGCTTATGCTATTGATCGTTTACAAGATAGAGGACGTTTCTTTATTGATCCTAACCAAGAGATTTATAAAGGACAAGTTGTTGGAGAAAACTCAAAAGATGGAGATTTAGCTGTAAACTTAATTAAAGGAAAGAAATTAACTAACGTACGTGCTTCTGGTTCTGATGATGGAGTGAAAATTGCACCAAAAGTTGATTTTTCTTTAGAAGAATGTATGGAGTATATTAGACCAGATGAGTACTTAGAAGTAACTCCTGAAAGTTTACGTATGCGTAAAATCTCTTTTAGATAGATTTAAAGAAACAAAAACTTATTTATAATCAAAGCCACCTATTAAGGTGGCTTTTTTTTTGAGGCTAATAAAATAATCTTTATTTATGTTAAAATAGTATTGATTTGTTTAAGTGGCATTCTAGCTGTTTTATTTAATTTAATTAAAAATAGATTGTCATAAATCTTGAATTAAGCTAGTAAATTTTTATTATTGCGTTTTATTTACAAAGTGTAAAAGAAACAAAAGTTAAGTTGCAAGACTTTAAGAAACTAAAAAAAAATATAAGAGAATGTTAAAATAGTATTGAAAAGGAAAAGTTACCAAAATGATTAACGAGGAAATCTATAAGGGGAAAAAGAACATCATTATACTTTGGTAACTTTGAACAAAAATAAAATTATAGTAAGGGGAAAGAACTAATAATTTCGACACAAAAGTATTTATTCAAAACAGAACAAAATAGCCTGTAGTAGAATTGATGTATTTTTGAGTTAAAATCTGATGAAAATTAAAGCTAAATTTTTAAAATAAATTGCTTGTAGTATAAATGAAGTACCTGAAAAACCATTAATTAAAGTGAAAAACAATAAAACATTTTTATTTTTTTTAATAATATTTTTAATAGCCCCCCTAGCTATATTAAGCCAAGAAAAGGCAATAACAGTAAAAAATTATAAAGAAAAAGTAGTCAAAGATTATTATAGGTTTCAACGAACTGAAGATGGTCAATTATTAGATAGTATTCTGCGTTTTATTAAACTTAACAAAATTGACGTAGAAGAAGACTCAATAAAAAGTAAAATATATTATTTAAACGGAGTCAAAAATTTATTCTTAACAAGATATGATAAAGCTGAAGAGACTTTCTTGAAATCTTATGAGTTAGCTAAAAAAACAAACGACATTCTTTTACAAGGAACTATTTTTAACTCACGAGGTGTAACATTAACGAAAGGAAGCACTAACTATGAAAAAGCAAAAATCTTATTTGAAAAAGCAGTAGTTGAGTATAAAAAAATAAATGAAATCCCTCAACTGATAGATGCTTATTATAATTTAACAGTGAATGCTAAAAGAAGATGCAAGTGGGAGGAATCCAATAAGTATGCTTTTGAGTTTTTAAAATTGTTAAATAAGTATGAGGATAAGATTACGGGTTTGAGAAGAATGCATTACTTCATTGGGCATAATTACTTAAGACTTAAAAAATACGATGATGCATTTCGTAACCTGAAAATAGCTGAAGATATTACTTTTAAAGATGATAGCTTTAGTTTTACAACAAGCTTGATTAATGAAACTTATGGGAAACTTCATGAAGAGAAGAAAGAATATAAGAAAGCTTTAGAGCGATACAAAAACGTAACTAATAATTTACGAGAGGCAAATAAAGAAACCGAAAAGAGAATAGAAGATTTTTATACTCGAGAATTAGAGTTAGAAAATGAGTTAAAAGATAAGGGTAGAAAAATAATTAAAGATCAAAATAGAACAATATTTTGGAGTGTTCTAACAATTATTTTATTGGTAGTTTTAATCCTAACTCAAATTTTTTATTGGAAGAAGAACAAAGAAAAAAACAGAGAAATTAAGGAGTTAAACAAAGAGTTAGCAGGTTTAATAGTAGATTTAAAAGGTAAAAATAAAGAGCTTTCTGAAAATAAGAAGGAAATAGAAAATCTATTAAAATTAAACGAACAAGCCTTATTTTCAAGAGTCTTAAAAATTTCAACATATAACGATGCTATTAGAAAAATATGTAAAGATTTGGAGACTCATTTGGAAAACAACTTAGATGCTTCAAGTTATTTTATAACCATAAATAAAAAATTACTGAATTTAATCTCAGAAGAAGAATTATGGGAAGATTTTAGAATACAATTTGAGAAAACTAGACCAGATTTTTATAATAAATTAAAAAAAGTAGCACCAAACTTATCGGTTAATGATCTGAAGCATTGTACTTATATTGTATCGAATTTAAAAAGTAAGGAAGTGGCGCAATTAGTCAATGTTTCTCCTAGAAGCGTGGAAACTGTTAGGTATAGAATTAAGAAAAAAATGGGACTAGAAAAAGAAGAAAGTTTGTACGATTTATTGAGTAATTTATAATTAACATTAATTTAATTAGGAAAATTAAAAAATTATTTCAAATATTTGTGAAACAGAAATAAAGACATGAATTTTAATCAATTACATCATCATCATCATATTTGCACTCAAGCGAAGTGAAGATGTATTGATTAAAAATAAAATATATTTAAAACCCGTTTGAGTAAATCAAACGGGTTTTTTGTTTCCATAGGCGCCAGGAAATTATCTTCTCTATAAAGATTTACTCAAACCAAACTTAAGAAAATGAGTAAATTAAAAATAGCCATACAAAAATCGGGAAGACTAAATAAAGATTCCTTACAAATATTAAAAGACTGCGGTATTTCTATTGATAATGGAAAAGATCAATTGAAAGCTTCAGCAAGCAATTTTCCATTAGAGGTTTTCTATTTGAGAAACGGTGATATACCACAGTATCTAAAAGATGGAGTTATTGATATAGCAATTGTTGGGGAAAATTTGTTGATAGAAAAAGGAGAAGGAATCGAGTTTATAGAGAAACTTGGATTTTCGAAATGTAAAGTATCTCTTGCAATTCCTAAAGGAGAAGAATATAACGGATTGTCTTTTTTTCAGAATAAAAAAATAGCAACATCATATCCTAAAACAGTACAAGATTTTTTAACCAAAAACAATATTGATTCACAGTTACACATTATTAACGGATCAGTAGAAATTGCTCCCAATATTGGTTTGGCAGATGGTATTTGTGATATCGTTTCTAGTGGTTCTACACTTTTCAAAAATAATTTAAAAGAAGTTGAAGTTATTCTAAAATCTGAAGCAGTTTTAGCAGTGTCACCGAAATTAGAACCATTACAACAAGAAATTTTAAATAAGCTGCAATTCAGAATACAATCGGTTTTAAAGGGTAGGAGGTCTAAGTATATTTTACTAAATGCACCTAATAATAAGCTTGATAAAATCATAAATATTTTACCAGGAATGAGAAGCCCGACAGTATTGCCATTAGCAGAAAAAGGCTGGAGTTCAGTACACTCGGTAT
Source organism: uncultured Tenacibaculum sp. (assembly GCF_947499065.1). GTDB lineage: Bacteria > Bacteroidota > Bacteroidia > Flavobacteriales > Flavobacteriaceae > Polaribacter. Next base: position 229,498 of record NZ_CANMMT010000005.1, read on the forward strand.
TAGACAAAAATGAGTTTTGGGAAATAATAGATGAGTTGAAAAACAATGGAGCTGAAGGGATTTTAGTGTGTCCAATTGAAAAAATGGTAATTTAAATTTTAAGGAATAAAATGAAGATTATAAAATATCCTAATAGAGAAGATTGGAAAAATCTTTGCAAGAGAGCTACTTTAAGTGAAAGTAATTTAGATGAAGTGGTTAAAGAGGTTTTGGAAGATGTTAAGTTAAATAAAAACAAAGCTTTAACAAAGTATGCGAAAAAGTTTGATGGATTAGATATCACTTCTTTTGAAGTAACTGAAGAAGAAATAGAGATTGCTAAGAATACAGTAAGTAATGAATTAAAAGAAGCAATACAGTTAGCAAAATCAAATATTGAGATTTTTCACACTTCTCAAAAAGAAGAAGAAAAAGAGGTTATAACATCAGAAGGAGTTACTTGTTGGCGTAAAAGTGTTGCGATAGATAAGGTTGGACTTTATATTCCTGGAGGTACAGCTCCTTTGTTTTCAACAATTCTAATGTTAGGAGTTCCAGCAAAAATAGCAGGATGTAAAGAAATTATTTTGTGTACACCTCCAAATAAAAAGGGAGAGGTAAATCCAGCGATTTTATATACGGCATCGTTAGTTGGGATTACTAAAATTTTTAAAGTAGGAGGTTCACAAGCAATAGGAGCTATGGCTTATGGTACAGAGACCATACCTAATGTGTATAAAATTTTAGGTCCAGGAAATCAATATGTAACTAAAGCAAAAGAATTAGTGCAACAGAAAGGAGTTGCTATTGATATGCCAGCAGGACCGAGTGAAGTCTTGGTTATTGCAAATGAAACTTCAAATCCAACATTTGTAGCAGCAGATTTATTATCGCAAGCAGAACACGGAACAGACAGCCAAGTTGTATTGGTAACAACTAAAACTACTATAGTAGAAGAGGTGTTAAAAGAAATTGAAAACCAATTAGAAGAGTTGCCAAGAAAAGAAATAGCAAAAAAAGCATTAGAAAATAGTTTTGCGGTTGTTTTAAATGCTATCGAAGAAACTATTGAATTTAGTAATGAATATGCACCTGAGCACTTAATTATAGCTTCTGATAATGCAACTCAATACATAAGTAAAATAGTTAATGCAGGATCAGTGTTTTTAGGAAATTATAGTTGTGAAAGTGCAGGTGATTATGCAAGTGGAACAAATCATACATTACCTACAAATGGATATGCTAAAAATTATAGTGGCGTTTCTTTAGACAGCTTTGTAAAGAAAATAACTTTTCAAGAAGTAACAGCAAAAGGGATTTCTAAAATAGGAAAAGCTATTGAGTTAATGGCTGAGGCAGAAGGTTTGCAGGCACACAAAAATGCAGTAACATTAAGATTAAAAGCTATATAGAATGTTTGAATTAGAAAAAATAGTTCGACCTAATATCCAAAGTTTGAAAGCGTATTCATCTGCAAGAGATGATTTTAAAGGAGAGGCAGAAGTGTATTTAGATGCTAATGAGAATCCATTTGGTACTTTAAATCGTTATCCAGACCCACAGCAAAAAAGTATTAAAGAGAAACTCTCAGAAATTAAAGAAATAAATACTAATCAAATTTTTGTAGGCAATGGTAGTGATGAAGTAATTGACTTGGCATTCAGAATATTTTGCAAACCAGGGAAAGATAAAGCTTTAACTTTTTCACCAACTTATGGAATGTACGATGTTTCAGCAGGGATAAATAATGTAGAATTAATTAAACAACCATTATTAGCAGATTTTCAAATCAATTTAAATCAGTTACAGCCTTATTTGGAAATGGATGAAGTAAAGTTAATTTTTATCTGTTCTCCAAACAACCCTACGGGGAATATAATTAACAAAGAAGATATAGAATACATCCTTGAAAATTTTAATGGAGTTGTAATTATTGATGAAGCTTATATTGATTTTAGTACAAAAGAATCTTTAGTTACTGAAATTAAAAATTACCCAAACTTAATTGTGAGTCAGACATTTAGTAAGGCGTGGGGATTAGCTGGAGCTAGAGTTGGAATAGCTTATGCAAGCTCAAAAATTATTGATTTATATAGTAAAGTAAAGCCTCCATATAATGTAAGTTCTTTGAATCAAAATGCAGTTTTGGTGAGTTTGAATAATCAAACAAAATTCGAAATTGAAAAGAATATCATTTTAATAGAGAGAGAAAAAGTAATAACTCAATTAACTCAATTGCCAATGGTCAAAACAATCTATCCTACCGAAGCTAATTTTGTATTGGTTGAAGTAGAAAAAGTAAATGAATTGTATAAGGACTTGGTAAAAAAGAAAATAATTACAAGAAACAGAAATAGTGTAATTAATGATTGTTTACGTATAACAATAGGCAGCCCAGAAGAAAATCAAAAACTAATCAACGCATTACAAGAATTATAATATGAAACGAGTATTATTTATAGATAGAGATGGAACTTTAATTAAAGAACCAGCAGATGAACAAACAGATTCATTTGAGAAACTTCAATTTTATCCAAAAGTATTTCAAGGTTTGGGTAAGATAGCAAAGGAGTTAGATTTTGAATTGGTATTAGTAACTAACCAAGATGGGCTAGGTACAGAAGTTTATCCTGAAAATACATTTTGGCCTGTACATAATTTTGTAATGAATACTTTAAAAGAAGAAGGAATAATTTTTTCAGAAGAATTTATAGATAAAACATTTGCAAGAGATAATCAACCAACAAGAAAACCTAATACAGGTTTATTAACAAAGTTTTTTTCAGAGGAATATGATTTAGCAAATTCATTTGTAATTGGTGATCGCTTAACTGATATTGAGTTAGCTAAGAATTTAGGAGCCAAAGGAATTTATATAAACGATGAAACTTTTTTAGGAACTGATGAAATTACAGTTAAAAGAAGTGAGTTGGATGAATTTATAGCGCTTGAAAGTAATGATTGGAATGCTATTTATGAGTTCTTGAAACTAGAAGAAAGAGTAGCGAGTATTGTTAGAAATACAAATGAAACAAAAATAAGTATTCAATTAAATCTAGACGGAACAGGACAAAGTAACATAAGTACAGGAATAGCTTTTTTTGATCATATGTTAGATCAAATAGCGCGTCATGGACAAATGGATTTAGCTATAAAAGTAAATGGAGATTTAGAGGTAGATGAGCACCATACAATTGAAGACACTGCAATAGCATTAGGGGAAGTTTTTAATAAAGCTTTAGGGAATAAGCTTGGTATAGAACGTTATGGTTTTTGTCTTCCTATGGACGATTGTTTAGCTCAGGTGGCTATAGATTTTGGAGGAAGAAATTGGTTAGTATGGGAAGCAGAGTTCAAAAGAGAAATGGTAGGGAAAATGCCAACAGAAATGTTTTTTCACTTCTTCAAATCATTTACTGATGGGGCTAAATGTAACTTGAATATAAAAGCAGAAGGAGTAAATGAACACCATAAAATAGAAGCTATATTTAAGGCTTTTGCTAAAGCTGTTAAGGTAGCTGTTAAGAGAGATTCTAGTAAAATGATTTTACCATCAACCAAAGGAGCGTTATAAAATGATAGCAATTATAAAATACAATGCAGGAAATATAAGGTCTGTGCAAAATGCAATTAGTCGTTTGGGATATGAGAGTATTATAACCGACGATTTAGAAGAAATAAAACAAGCAGATAAAGTAATATTTCCAGGAGTAGGTGAGGCGAGTTCAGCAATGAAATATTTAAAAGATAGGAAACTAGATAGGATATTGATATCATTGAAACAGCCAGTATTAGGAATTTGCTTAGGACTTCAGCTTATGTGTAAATCATCAGAAGAAGGAAATACAAAATGCTTAGGGATTTTTGATGCTGAAACAAAAAAGTTTCCTCCGTTGAAAAAGGTACCACACATGGGATGGAATAATTTTTCAACAATAAAAGAATCAAAAATAACAGAAAGTATAAATGTTAATGATGATGTATACTATGTTCATGGTTATTATGCAGAGCTCTCAGAAGATACAGTTGCTACATGCAATTATATAGAGTTGTTTAGTACTGTGATGCAAAGAGATAATTTTTATGCAATGCAATTTCATCCAGAGAAATCGGCAAGTATAGGCGAGAAGTTACTAAAGAATTTTTTAGAATTATAAAACAGATATAATGAGAATTATACCAGCGATAGATATTATAGAAGGAAAGTGTGTTCGGCTTACAAAAGGTGATTATTCAACTAAAAAAATATATAACGAAAATCCATTAGAAGTAGCTAAAGAGTTTGAAGATAATGGAATAAAATATTTGCACTTAGTAGATTTAGATGGAGCGAAATCAAAACATATTGTAAACTATAAGGTATTAGAAGAAATAGCAACAAGGACTAATTTGAAGATAGATTTTGGAGGAGGTTTAAAGTCTAATGATGATTTACGTATTGCTTTTGAAAGTGGAGCAAATCAAATAACAGGAGGAAGTATAGCAATTAAAAATCCAGATGTTTTTATTGGATGGTTAACAAAGTATGGAAGCGAAAAAATTATTCTGGGAGCAGATTGTAAAAATAGAAAAATAGCAACACAAGGTTGGTTAGAAACTTCGGAGGTAGATGTGGTAGACTTTATAAAAGAATATGAGGAGATTGGAGTGCAAAGTACTATCTGTACAGATGTAGCTAAAGATGGGATGCTTCAAGGAGCCTCTGTGGATTTATATCTAGAAATTTTGAGTAAAAGTGCAGTGAATTTAATAGCAAGTGGAGGAGTTGCTACTATTGAAGATTTAGTAAGACTAAAAGAGATAGGTTGTGAAGGAGCTATTTTAGGAAAGGCTATTTATGAAGGGAAAATAAGTTTAAAAGAATTACAAGAGTTATGTTGAAAAAAAGAATAATTCCTTGCTTGGATATCAAAAATGGAAGAACAGTTAAAGGAGTTAATTTTATAGATATTAGAGATGCAGGAGATCCAATAGAACTTGCAAAAAAATATGTAGAAGAAGGAGCGGATGAATTGGTCTTTTTAGATATTACTGCAACTCTAGAGAATAGAAAAACTTTGGTGGAATTGGTAGAGAAAATAGCCAAAGAAATAAACATACCGTTTACCGTAGGAGGAGGAATAAGTACAGTAGATGATGCATTAGCTTTGATTAAAGCAGGAGCAGATAAAGTGAGTGTTAATTCATCAGTAGTGAAAAACCCTCAGTTAATAACTGATTTAAAGAATCGTTTTGGAAGTCAGTTTGTAGTAGTAGCTATAGATACTAAAAATGTAAATGATGAATGGAAAGTATTTACTAAAGGAGGTACTTATGAAACAAGTTTAGAAACAGTTAGTTGGGCAAAGGAAGTGGAGCGTTTAGGTGCTGGAGAAATCTTATTAACTTCTATGAACAGTGATGGTACTAAAGAGGGGTTTTCAATAGAGATTACAAACTTAGTAAGTAAAAAAGTTAACATACCAGTAATAGCCTCTGGAGGAGCAGGGATAGAAGAGCATTTTAAAGAAGTTTTTACAAAAACAGAAGCAAGTGCAGGGTTAGCAGCTAGTATTTTTCACTTTTCAGAAATACCAGTACCAAAACTTAAACAATATTTAAAAGAACAAAACATAGCAATACGATGAATATAGATTTTGTAAAGGGAAATGGATTGGTTCCAGTAATTATTCAAAATAACTTTACCTTACAGGTTTTGATGCTGGGATATATGAATGAAGCAGCTTTTTTAAAAACACAAAAAGAAAAAAGAGTTACATTTTATAGTAGAAGTAAGAATAGATTGTGGACAAAAGGAGAAGAATCAGGTAACTTTTTAGAAGCAAAAAGTATTCAACTTGATTGTGATAAAGATACTTTATTGATAAAAGCGGTTCCTCAAGGTCCTACCTGTCATAAAGGAACAACATCGTGTTTTTCAGAAGAAACATCAAAAGGGTTTTTGTATAAGCTAGAAGAGACCATAAATAATAGAATAGATGATAATGTTGAAACATCTTATACTAATAAATTATATAAAAGAGGCATTAATAAAGTAGCACAAAAAGTAGGAGAAGAAGCTGTAGAATTAGTAATTGAAGCAAAAGACAATAATGAAGAATTGTTTAAAAATGAAGCAGCAGACTTATTATATCACTTTTTAATTTTATTAAAAACTAAGAATTTAAGTTTGTTAGATATAGAAGAAACATTAAGTTCTAGAAATTCATAAACAAAAAGGTGAATGTTTTTAACATTCACCTTTTTGTTTAATATTCTACGGAAAGAGAAGTGTCGTAGTATTTCTTTTTCCCTTTATAATATCCATAGTTAAAGACTAGAATTTTTTTATATTTTCCTTTGAAAACTTTTCTATAATATGATAACTCTTGAATGTTTTTGGCATTGAAAAGAATTTGTTCTTTATTATTATTTACTTTACCGTAGATAGAAATTTGGTATTTATTTTTTGATTCTGATTCTTTAAAGCTTGTAGAATAGATAATTTTAGAAACCATAAAAGGTTGTTCTTTATTATCGTATTTATTTGGTGATTTAAAGAAAATATTGGCGTACTTACTTTTAATATTCTTTAGTTTTAAATTCTCTTTTTGAGAAAAAGAAGAAATACTAAACCCTAAGAAAATGATAATTAACAATAAATTTTTCATAATTCTATGATTTAAATGTTATTAAAGTTAATTAAAATATTTTAAATGAGTGTTTTATATGTTTTTGTTTATTCAAACTTTAATACAATTTATACTTAACTAAGTTAATTGACTATTTTTGCAAAATGAATGAATTTCAACAATTAAGTGATACACTAAATCAAAGTGTTTTAGAATCTAATTTTGTAAAGCTTACCTTAAGTAAGCCTATTAGAAAAAGTGATGGATTGCCAAATGTATATGTTAGATTAATAAAAATAAAAGGAACAGAAATGTTCCAATTTACTTATCATTATACAACTAATGATAAAGTAAAAAACTATACATTAATAGAGGCAATATCAGAATTAGAAATCTTATTAATGGATAATTTTAGAGCAGCTACGCTTTTTACATTGTCTAATGATTTGTTGGTGTTTATATCAAAAAAGAAGAAGGTGTCTTATAAATTAAATGCACCAAGTTTTAAAAATAAGTTACCTGAAACACACGATAAACCTAAAGAACGATTAGCTGAAGCTGGAAGTTATTTGCAGTATTTAGGTATTACAGATAAGTCAGGTAAGGTTATTCATAAAATGGCAGATAAATACCGACAAATAAATAAGTATCTAGAAATTATAGAAGGATTACTAAAATCAACAAAACTTCCAAAGAAAATCAATATTGTTGATATGGGATCTGGAAAAGGATATTTGACTTTTGCTTTGTATGATTATTTAGTAAATCAAAAAAAGTATAATGCTACAGTAACTGGTATTGAGTTAAGAAAGGAATTAGTTACCTATTGTAATGATGTTGCTAAGAAGTCTGAGTTTAAAAATTTATCGTTTGTAGCACAGCCAATTCAAGAATACGATAATAATAAGATAGATATTTTGATAGCATTACATGCATGTGATACAGCAACTGACGATGCTATTTATAAAGGATTATCTTCTAAAGCAGAATTAATTATATGTGCTCCATGTTGTCATAAACAAATCCGTCAGCAAGTAAAAGGAAAAGAGCAAGAAAGTCCATTATTAAAGTATGGTATTTTTAAAGAGCGTCAGTTTGAAATGGTAACAGATACTATAAGAGCACTTATTTTAGAAAAGAATAATTACAATACTAAAGTATTTGAATTTATAAGTAATGAGCATACTCGTAAGAATGTAATGCTAGTTGGTACTAAATCTTCTAAAAAGAATGATGTTTCAAAAATTGAAGACAAAATCTCAAGTTTAAAAAATGCCTATTCAATAGAGAATCATTATTTAGAAACACTTATGTAAATGTGTATATAAAAAACCCAAAAATCACCTTTAAAAGGTGATTTTTGGGTTTTACAAGAATATTATATCTAAGCTTTAACTTGATCAATTAATTCTAAAGTAACATCAAATACACTCTTTTTATACATTTTACTTTTCAGCCAAGCATAAAAACTCATTACAAAAAGATCTTCATGTTTAGCGCCTATGAAGTCAAAAGAGTTTTCAACTTTGTTAAAGAAATCAGTAGAAGTAGCTGACTCTGGATTTTTATAAATCTTTTCAACCAAACTTAGGTAATTAATAACACGAAGTTGTCCAATATCTTTTAAATAATCGTAGTATTTTCTTTTAAAACTTAATAATCTGGATTCAAATAAGTCAATATTATTTAATTCTAAATGAAGTAAAATTTCAATAAGATTTTTTTTAATTGTCCATTCCATACTGTTTTTTTCAATGTACCAATTGTCGGAATGATAAAATTTAGAAAATAATTGTAGCGCTTTTTGTAGTTGATTATTTTGAAAGTAAAACATAATTAGACTTAAGTGGATATCTAACATAGTTTTTATATCAGTATTTTTTTTATCAATTAGGTTTTCTAAAATATGTATAGCTTCTGCTTGTTTGTTGGTATAGTTTTTATTTAAGGCAAATAATAGCGAATAATTGTACTTAAAATAGTTGTAGTACTTTTTTTTACCTTGAAGCATATACTCATGCATTATATTGAGATAATACATAGATTTGTCAAAGTTTTTATTCCTAAACAAGGTATTAGAAATTAAATATAGTACTCTAATATGATAGTAGAGTTGTTTTTCATTTTCCTTTTTCTTTTTTAGAGTTTCGTAAGTATCAATAAGAAAAGCTTCAACAGTGATAAAATCTTTACTTACAAAGGCTGAAATACTCGCAATGGTTATTAACTGATACAAAGATTTAAAAGACATACTATTGTTGATGCTAATATTATGTTCTTTGAAAATAGTATTGGTAATTTCTTGGAAACTTAAATGACTACCACCTTCGTAGTTCATTGTTTTTAGAGTTTGTCTAATTTTAGCATATACAATGTTAAGCTCTTCTTCAAGAAAATGATTCTTTTGGTTTTCTTTAAAGTCACTAACAATAGCATCTATGTTAGTGTTAGGAATTGTATATGCATATTGAATTTTAGTATGATATATTTCGCTAAGTATTGTAAAGAGTTGATATTCTTTAGCAATACTTTCAGCTTTATCTAAAATTTTATAAGCCGTTTTATAGTTTTTGTTTATTAAAAAGTCTCTAGCAGCAAGAATGTATTTTACAATTTGAATATCAATAGAGTTTTCGCCTTGTAATTTATTATTGGCTATAAAATCAATTAGAGAGTCTATTAAACGTTGTTTTAGAGTATAATAAGCATCTCTTTTTTGACTTTTATATAAGTCATTACAAATAATAGAAATCGATGTTTCTCCCTTGGTTATAAGTTTAAATAGTTGAATGTTTTTTGCGTCTTTTCGTTTATTCTTTTTCTCTAAGTAAAGTATAAACTTATGTTGTTCATCAGAAGATAAGGTAGAAATTATAGATTTTAAATCTATCATTATATCGTTGGTTATTTATTTTGAAAATATAGTAAATATAGTTAATTATTGTTTTTTGTATTAAATTATATCGTTGGTTTTTTGAATATTTTGTTTTTAAAAACATTAATAGTCACTGCATTTTTGTCCTGTAATTAAAAATGAAAATTATGAATAACCAAATAGAAACTTTTGAACATAATAAAGAGGTTAAAAAGAAAAAGAAGAAAACAGTTAAAGTTTTTGATCAAAAACCAACATCGGCATTTATAGGTGCTTCATGGGGAGTGTTAATAATAGGAATTTCAGCATATTGTATTGGACTATGGAATGCGGAGATGGAATTGAATGAAAAAGGGTATTATTTTACAGTATTGCTTTTTGCGTTATTCTCAGTTATCTCTATACAGAAAACAATTAGAGATAAATTAGAAGGAATACAAGTAACAGAGATTTATTACGGAATGAGTTGGTTTACCACTATAACATCTATTGTTCTGTTAGTAGTTGGACTTTGGAATGCAGATTTATTATTGAGTGAAAAAGGGTTTTATGGTATGTCTTTTACATTAAGTCTCTTCGCAGCCATATCAGTACAAAAAAACACAAGGGATATTGCTTATATAAAGGAAAGTGAAAATGAAGAAGGGAGTCATTAATTAAGAAAACTCGTATGTATAGTAATATGCATGCGAGTTTAATGTTTATTGTAGTTAATAGTTAATAGAAAAAATGAAATTCTTTTTGTTTGAATAAATTGAAAGTATAATTGTACTTTTATCTCTAGAAGGCAAGCAAATATGAAAACATCAAAATTATTAATAATTGGAGCGTTTTTTTCTATATACATTATATGGGGATCTACCTATTTATTTAATAAAATAGCAGTAACAGAAATTCCACCTTTATTTTTAGCAACCATACGTTTTTTAATGGCTGGTTTATTAATTATTTTGATAGCTAAGTTGATGAAGATACCTACAAAATTATCAAAAAATCAGTTTGTTAATTCATTAATAGCGGCCTTTTTATTCTTGGTATATGGTAACGGTGTTTTTGTATGGGCGTTAAAATATGTTGATAGTGGTTTTGCAGCGTTGTTAGCTTCAACTCAGCCTTTATTTGTATTATTCTTATTACGTTTGATTGATGGGAAAAGAATGCAAAAAAAATCAATGATTGGTGTTTTGTTAGGAATGATAGGGATGTATTTATTGGTAAGTCAGGAAGAAATTTCAACTTCAGAAGGAAGTGTTTTAGGAATTTTTATGATGCTAACTTGTGTGTTAAGTTGGAGTTATGGTAGTGTTTTTGTGTCTAAGGCCGATTTACCTAAAAATTATTTAGTAAGTACAGGATATCAAATGTTATTTGCAGCTATTATGTTAGGTGCTGCAAGTTTAATTTTTAAAGAAACATGGATTTCTCCATTAGAATGGTCCTATAAAACTCAAATGTCAATGGTATTCTTAATTATTTTTGGAGGAATAGTTGCTTTTACTGCATTTAATTATTTGCTAAAAGTGGTTTCTCCAGAAAAAGTAGCAACTTCGGCTTATGTAAATCCAGTAATAGCTTTAGTGTTAGGTTGGAGTTTGTTAGATGAGGAATTAACTCGTCAATCGATAATAGCTTCTATAGTGTTGTTAACCGGTGTATATTTTATAACTTCAAGGAAAAGAATAACTAAAAATAAAGTTACCACCAAACCACAAAAAATTTAAAAAGTTCACCGTTAGGTTTTTTAAGCCAGCATAAAGGAGCGTTTTCTTCGTTTAAATAGGTTTGAAGTTTAGAAGTGAAATCATTAAAATTTAGCCAGTTATTATTTGTGTTAGGTGTTACTAACCAATTATGTTTGTTTGGAATATAAAATTTTGAGTCTTTAAATTGTTCTAATTCATTAGGATGAATATAAAATCCAGCAATACATTCATTATTTATTACAGGGAATTCATCTTTATTATAACTTTTTAAATGAGTGAATAATTGAGCTTTGAAGTATACATGTTGTTCAATATCATTAACATTTAATTCTAATTCTTGTAAATAAGTAGCACATTCTTTAGAATAGAGTAGGGGTAATTGCTTTTCTTTTAATTTAGTTAGTTTTTGATACAAACTATCTCTTCTATTGGGACCAATCCAATGCTCAATTTCAGTATTTCCTACATTATAATCATATAAATAGAATTTATAAATAATTTCTAAATGAATTGGTTTACCTTTTTTTAATAAGATACAATCTAATTCTCCTACAGTACGCTTTTGATCTTGAATTTGTAAGTTTTCTGTAAGGATTTTTATGTTATGATTTTGTTGTAAATGAAAAGAAACAAAACGTTCAACTAGTTTCCCTAAACGAAGTTTTTGAGTAATTTGAGAGTTGAAAGAAGTAGTTTTCTTATCGGTGTTTTCAAATTGAACGAAATCAAAAACACCTTTTCCATACCATAGAAAAGGTGTTTCTAAAAATCCTTTATATTGTAATAATAAGTCTTTTGATTTTTTATCCATCAAAAGAGCCTATTCTTTAATTCCTAATTTTTCTAAAACTAACTTAGTTATATCATAACGCTCATCAATATATCCAAATTGGTTACCGTTGGTGGTTAAAATTTGAGTATATCCATTAGCTTTTGAAACTTCAGCTATAACTTCACTTAATTTTTTATATAATGGACGCATGCTATCATTTCTTTGGATTTGTAGTAGCTTAGCTCCGTTTTGTCTAAAATTATTAATTTCTTGTTCTAAAGTAGCAATTTCTTGGGCTTTATTTTTTTTGTCTTCTTCTGATAAACTTTTTTGAGAAGTTTTAAAAGTTTCAACTTTGGTCTGAAATTCTTTTAATTTTATTTGAAAAGAAGAATCTAGTTTTTTACTATAATTTTCAACTCTGCGAATAACATTTTTCATTTGTGGCATTTTACTAATAATATAATCACTATTAACAGTACCTACCTTAGTCTGTGCATATGATAATGTTGTAAATAATGTTATTGCAAAAAGTATAAATTTAAATTTCATTGTTTTTAATTATTTTTCACAAATATATAAAAGAGAATAAATTGAAAAACTTAAATGTAGTTAAATTTTATTTTCAATTTCTTGTATAATATGCTGTGTGTCATCTTGAAAGTCGAACCAAATAATATTTTTATCTTTTCTAAACCAAGTACCTTGTCTTTTCGCAAAACGACGTGTGTTTTTCTTAATTTCTTCTATGGCAAATTCTTTAGTGAAATTTCCATCAAAATATTCGAAAAGTTCTCTATATCCAACGGTTTGTAATGCGTTTAACTTTTTATGAGGATACAATTCTTTTGCTTCTTCCATTAAACCGTTGTTAATCATAATGTCAACTCTTTGATTAATACGGTTATACATGATTTCTCTATCAGCAGTTAATCCTATTTTGATTGATTGAAAATTACGTGGTGTTTTAGGTTTATTTTTAAAAGATGAATATGTATTATTTGTACCAATACAAATTTCTAAGGCTCTAATAAGTCTATGAGGATTATCTAAGGCAATAGAATTATAGGTTTCTGTATCCAAACCTTTTAATTGATTTTGTAAAGATTCAATTCCTTTTTCTTCTAATTCTTTAGTAAGATTAACTCTAATATTTGGGTCTACATCAGGAAAATAATCTAAACCTTTTAAAGCGGCATCAACATACAAGCCACTTCCACCTACCATAATTTGAATAGGATTTTTTTGAAATAACTCATCAAGTTTAGCTAGAGTATCTTTTTCAAATTGCCCAACAGAATAATCCTCAAAAATACTTCTGTTTTGAATAAAGTGATGTGTAGCTGAAGCTAATTCATCAGCATCAGGAACTGCGGTTCCAATACTCATTTCTTTATAAAATTGACGAGAATCACATGAAATGATATCACAACCAAAATGTTGCGCTAGTTTTATACTTAATGCAGTTTTTCCAATAGCTGTTGCACCAACAATGGTAATTAAAGTGTTCTTCATTTAGTCATGTAATTTACTTCCGCAATGATTGCAATAAGAGGCATCATCGTCATGCCCTTCATAAGAGCAACTAGGACAAGATTGTGTGTTTAAGTTTATATCGTTCACTTTAACCATTTCAGAACTTACTATCCCAGTAGGAACAGCAATAATACCATAACCAAGAATCATAATAATACTAGCTATAAATTGGCCAAAAGGTGTGTGAGGAGCAATATCTCCATAGCCAACAGTTGTAAGTGTTACAATGGCCCAATATACACTTCGAGGAATGCTTGTAAAACCATTATCTCCTCCTTCAATTAAATACATTACAGTGCCTAAAATGACACATAAAATTAAAACGAAAAATAAGAATACTGCTATTTTAGCTCTACTTGCTTTAAGTGCTTTCATAAAGTTATTAGATTCTCCTATGAAACGAGCAAGCTTTAAGATTCTAAAAACACGTAGTAATCGTAATGCTCTCAAAGCAACTAAACTATGTGTGCCAGTAAAGAAAATAGCTAAGTATTTTGGTAATGTTGAAAGTAAATCAATAATACCATAAAAACTAAAAATATACTTCTGAGGTTTATTTATAGAAACGATACGAACTATATATTCAACAGAAAAAAGAATTGTAATTAACCATTCAGAAAGGTTTAAAATTTCTCCATATTTCTCATTAATACTATTAACGCTTTCTAGCATAACTAATACAATACTAGCTATAATTGCAATTAATAATACGATGTCAAATAATTTCCCAGCAGGAGTATCCGCTTCATAAATTATTTCATGAAGTTTTTCTTTCCAATTTTTTGATTCGGTTTTCAAATGAAAAAAGTTGATTTAAGACAATATTACAAATTATTTTCTACTTGTAGTCTTACTATTTTAGGTACTTTGTTTTTAAGTAAGTAGTTTTTAATTATGGTTTTAGCTAATTGTTTGTCCTCAATTGGAGTAACCATAGATTTTAAAACTGTTAATTGATTTTCTTGAAAAGCTAAATTGGTAAAAGTATACCCAACTACTTGATTGTTTTCTACTAAAATAACACCATGTTCTTCAGGTATTCTTCCTTTATCAACAATTAAAAAGTTATCGTGATTGAAGTTTCTATCATTAACTTTTCTTCTACGAATAATATTAAATTTAGGTTTTAATTTAAGAAGCTCTGTATGGTATTTTAAACGAGTAAGAAGAATGTTTCCAGTTTCTTCATAACTTATTTCTACAACTCTCTTTTGTACTTTTTGAGCTTTAGGTGTTTCCTTTAAAAATAGTTTGTTTACTTCCTGTTTTATGTTTTTTCCTCGACCAATGTATATGATTTTGCCTTCTTCATTATGAGCGTAAAATACTCCTTGCTTTTCTGGAAGTTTGTCTAGTATTTTTAAGAAGCGTTGCTTTTCGTGTCGGTTATCAGTATATTTTATGGATTGCTGAATAATTTCTTTATCAATATCTTTTTCTAGTAATAACTTGAAAAGTTGTACAGTAGCTAAAGCATCACCATTAGCTCTATGTCTATCAGACATTGGTATACCTACAAACCTACAAAGCTTACCTAAGCTATGAGATGGAGCTTCTGAAATTAATTTTTTGCTAAGAGAAACAGTACACAAGGTATTACGTTGGTAATTAAACCCTAATCGATCAAATTCTGTACGTAAAATTCTATAATCAAAGCTGGCATTGTGTGCAATAATGATGCAGTCTTCAGTAATTTCAATAATTCGTTTTGCTACTTCATAAAATTTAGGAGCATTACGAAGCATTTTGTTGTTAATACCAGTTAGTTTAACAACAAACTCTTGAATTTCTCTTTCAGGATTTACTAAACTTATAAATTGATCTACAATTTGATGTCCATCAAATTTGTGAATAGCAATTTCAGTAATGCCTTCTTCGTTAAATTTACCTCCTGTCGTTTCAATGTCTAAAATTGCGTACAATTCTTTTTCTCTTTTAGCTAGTTAATGTAAATTTAAACAATATAATTTCTAACTCCAAAAATAGAACTACCAATTCTAACCATATTGCTTCCATTTTCTATAGCTAATTGATAGTCACCACTCATTCCCATTGAAAGCGTGTTTAGATTAGAGTATTTTTCCTGATTTTTCTTGAAGAAATTAGCTAATGACGAAAATTCTTCTTGAAGTTGTTGCTGATTATCTGTAAATGTAGCCATCCCCATTAAACCAACAATATTTATATGTTCTAGTTCAGATAATTCTTCTGAAGATAATATTTCTTCAATATCAGAAAATAATAATCCAAATTTAGTATCCTCTTTAGCTATACGAGCTTGTAAAAGACAATTGATAACTCTATCGTGTTTTTTAGCTTGTTTATTAATCTCTTTCAAAGTTTTAAAGCTATCTACACCATGAATTAAATCAACAAAATGAGCCATATATTTTACCTTATTTCGCTGTAAATGACCTATCATGTGCCATTTAATATCTTTAGGTAAGTTATCATACTTATTAACCATTTCTTGTATTTTGTTTTCACCAAATACACGTTGGCCAGCCTCATAAGCTTCTTGTATGTCTTCAATAGGCTTGGTTTTTGAAACAGCAACTAAGGTTACGTTTTCTGGTATGCTATTTTTTATTTTTTGAAGATTTTCTTTAATTCCATTAATCATATCAGAATTCATAAATAGTTAAGGCACTTCTTAATTTTGGTTCAATGTAGGTAGTTTTTGGAGGCATTAATTTTCCTGAATCTACAATACTTTTTAATTCTTCAATAGTGGTTGGTAACATTCCAAAAGAAATTTTAAAATCGCCACTATCAACTTTTGTTTTTAATTCTAAACTGTCTGATTTATCTTGTGAATAGATAATTTTTGATGCGTTTCTAATATCATTAATACCTAAAATTGGTTTTAGGACTGTTGTATAAAGAATTTGTGCATCTAGTCGACTTAAAGAATCGGTAAATTCATAAGCAGATTTTCTAAGGTACAGTGCATAAAACTCTCCATTTAAATACATGCTAAAGTGATGTTTCTCTTTAGGTCTGTACAATTCTTGACCTCTATTTTCAATTCTGAAAAAAGTATCTAATTCAATTAAAAATTCATCAGGAGTTAAACCATTTAAGTCTTTTATAAAACGATTAAACTCATAAATACTTAATTGGCTTTCTGGTAGTAAGTAACTCATGAATGAGTTGTATTTTTCTTTACCGGTATGATTTGGATTGTCTTTGGCTAAATTTTTAGCAAGTAAACAAGAAGAAGTAGATCTATGATGACCATCTGCTATATATAAAGTATCTACATTGTCAAATGCTTTTGTTATTTGCTCAATGTCATTTTTTTCATTTACAACCCATAATAAATGATGGTCTTTGTCGGTAGTAGAAAATTCATATTCAGCTCTTTCAGTCTGATATTTTTTGATGATAGATTCAATAACATCATTATCAGGATAGGTAAGGAGTACAGGTTCTGAGTTGAATCCTGTATTCTTTAAATAGTTTTCAAAAAGTAATTCTCGTTCTCTAAGAGTTCCTTCGTGTTTTTTTATAACATCATTATGATAATCTTCAACAGAGGTTGCAGCTATAATTCCACAAAAAGAATTTGTAGGAGTTGTTTTTTGATAGATATAAAAAGCAGGAGCTTCGTCTTGAGTGAAAATTTTATCTTCTTTAAATTCTAAATAACGATTGTGTACCAATTTAAAGCGTTGTTCTCCACTAATATCTTCTTTATGATATTTATATCCAGGATTAATTACATGTAAAAAAGAATAAGGGTTAAACGCTAATTTAGCATTCAACATTTCTGAGGTATAAATTTCATATGATTTAGATGAAACCATAGCTACTTTATCACGAGTAGCTCTTACTGCTTTAAAAGGTTTTACAATTGCCATAAATTATTCAGAAAGTAATTTAATAATTTGGTTTGCTAATTCAACTCCTGTTCTTTCTTCAACTTCTATAGTTAAAGAACCTATATGTGGAGTTAATGAAATTTCAGGATTCATTAATAATTGAATTGCAGGAGTAGGTTCGTTATCAAATACATCTAAACCGGCATATTTTACTTTACCACTTTCAATAGCGTTTACTAAAGCAACTTCATTAATAAGGTTTCCTTGTGAAGTGTTAATAATTCCTACACCATCTTTCATATTGTTAAACTGAGTTTCTTCAAGAATATAATCTTCTTGGTTAGAAAGATGTAACGTAATAAAGTCGGCTTCTTTTATGACTTCATCAAAAGAAGTAGTTTCTATTTCAATATTTGCTGATTGTCCATTGAAGAAAGGAATGTTAATTGTTGCTCTTTCTACATTTGAATCTGTTGCTATTACGTTCATACCAACTCCCAAAGCTATTTTAGCTACGGCTTGTCCAATGCTATCGAAACCAATAATACCAATTGTTTTACCTCTTAACTCTGTACCTTTTGCATACTGTTTTTTTAAGGTGTTAAAACGAGAATCGCCTTCTAAAGGCATGTCTCTATTTGATTGGTGTAAAAAACGAGTAATTCCGAAAAGATGTGCAAAAACTAATTCTCCAATTGCGTTTGAAATTGCAGAGGGAGTGTTTATAATATGAACACCATTATCTACCGCATAATCAGCATCAATATTATCCATAGTGATACCAGCACAACCGATTAATTTAATACTTGGACATGCTTCAATTAGTTCTTGGCGAACTTGTGTATTATTCTTAACAATAATAGCATCAATATTATTGTCGTTTATATAGTTTTCTAACTGATTTTGAGCAACCTTTGTGCTGATTACTTCAAATCCTTTACTTTCTAAAATTTCTATTCCGTTTTTAGAAATTCCGTCATTTGCTAATATCTTCATCTTAAATCTATATTGTTATTACGAGAAAATAGGAAAGCCTCATTTTTTCGAATAACTTTTTATGCTGTTCTTTCTAGTTCTTGCATCACATCTACCAAAGCTTGTACACTATATAAGGGTAATGCATTGTACATGCTTGCTCTATATCCACCAACACTTCTATGACCATTTAAACCATTTATATTAGCTTCATGCCACATAGTGTTGAACTTTTCTGTTAATTTTTCATCAGCCAAAGTAAAAGTAGCGTTCATGTTACTTCTGTCTTCTTTTGCTACATTACCATTAAATAAAGGATTACGATCAATCTCATTATATAAAAGTGCTGATTTTTGCTGATTTACTTTTTCAATAAATTTTATTCCTCCTAAATCTTTTAACCACTCTAATGTTAGCATAGAAGTATATACTGCAAATACTGGTGGTGTATTAAACATACTTTCTTTATCAATAAAAACTTGGTAGTTTAACATTGAAGGAATAATTCTTTCTACTTTTCCTAATATCTCTTCCTTTACAACAACTAGTGTAGTACCCGCTGGTCCCATGTTTTTTTGTGCTCCAGCGTAGATTAAATCAAATTTTGAAAAATCTAATTGACGTGAAAAAATATCTGAACTCATATCGCAAACCAAAGGAACATTAGTTTCAGGGAAACTTTTCATTTGTGTTCCGTAAATAGTATTGTTACTAGTACAGTGAAAATAATCTACATCTGTAGGAATAGTATAATCTTTAGGAATATAATTAAAGTTTTTATCCTTTGAAGAGGCTACTTCAACTAGTTCTCCAAATAACTTTGCTTCTTTAATTGCCTTAGAGCTCCAAGTTCCTGTGTTTAAATAAGCAGCTTTTTTATTTAGTAAATTATATGCTGTCATTAAAAACTGGTTGCTGGCACCTCCTTGCAAGAATAAAGCTTTGTACCCTTTATTTTCAAGACCTAATAATTCTAAAACTAAACTTCTTGCATTTTCAATAACATCAACAAAAGGTTTACTTCTGTGTGATATTTCAATTAATGATAAATTATCGTTATTAAAATTTATAACCGCTTCAGAAGCTTTTTTTAAAACTTCTTCAGGTAAAATACAAGGTCCTGCGCTAAAGTTATGCTTTTTCATTTTTAGTTGTGTTTTGTTATAGCAAAGGTGCAAATTTATTGAGTTTAATCTCTAAATTTTAGATAAAAATTCAAGAGTGTTTACTCCATCTGCATAATCCCATAATTGAGGGTGTTGTGTTTGACCAAAAGGGATTTCATTATCAATAAAATTATTAGCAACTATACACTGAATTTGATCCTTATCTTCCCAAAGTTTGATTTTTAAATCGTCTGTGTTTTCATAATATTCATAAAAAACTGAAGCAATAGGAGAGGCATAGCTTTGATCTTCTTTAATCATAAGGAAGCCATTTTCTAAAATATCAAATTCACTCATTAAATATACTGCCTTATTATAATCGTAGTTATTAGCATATTTAGCATTGTTGATAATTTCATGTTTATTATACATTCCTTTGAAAAATGAATCGAAATCATAGTTTTTAGGAACAAATAATTTAGAAACAGAACGACATCCTAGTCCAAAATAACGGAAAACATCTTCACTTAATTTTTCAAAATCTTCCTTGGTTTCATTTCCTGTTAAAATAGCAACCGAGTTTCTGTTTTTTCTAATAATACTAGGCTTGTCTTTAAAATAGTATTCAAAATAACGAGCAGTGTTATTACTTCCTGTTGCAATAACAGCATCAAAATCGGTTAATTTTTGTTCGGTAAAAGTAATTTTACCTTTAAATTCTGGTTCAACAAATTCTAAATATTTAGCCAAGAAAGGTAATAAGTGCTTATCGTTGGAAGATTGTTTTACTAAAACAGAATGTCCAGCAATTAAAACAGATAAGAAATCATGAAACCCAACTAAAGGAATATTTCCAGCCATAATAATAGCAACTTGTTTAGTTTCATTATGCCCTAAATTTTCATCAGAAATCCACTTTTGTATAGAAGTTTCAGTTAATGCTTTAGACCAATTTTCGGTTGCAAACATTAAATGTTCTTTTGTAAACCAAGTATTATTCTCGCCAGCAATTTTTAATTGATGTTTAAAACCATCAAAAAAAATGTCGTTAAATTCAACTGTATCTTTTTGTGCTACATTCTTTTGAGTGAATTGATCTAAAAATTCTCCTAGTTTTACAAAAGCAGCGATTCTATTTTGGATTGTATCCATTTATTTTGTTTCTAAATTAATTTGGAACTATTTTTGCGCTTGCAAAGTTACAAAAACTGAAACAGATTAATTATGGCAATTATAATAACTGATGAATGCATAAATTGTGGTGCATGTGAACCAGAATGTCCAAATACAGCTATTTATGAAGGAGCTGAAGATTGGAAATATGCAGACGGTACTGATTTGGAAGGAGATATAGTTTTACCTAATGGTAAAAATGCTAATGCAGATGAAGAACAAGAACCTATATCTGATGAAATTTATTATATCGTAGTTGATAAGTGTACTGAATGTAAAGGATTTCATGAAGAGCCTCAGTGTGCTGCAGTTTGCCCTGTAGACTGTTGTGTACCTGATGATGATAACGTTGAAACTGAAGAAGAATTATTAGCAAAACAAAGTTTCATGCATAATGAATAGATAATTTATTATCGATCTAATAATAGAAAACACCCAAACTAGCTAGTTTGGGTGTTTTTCATTACATATAATAACACAAGTAAATGAAAAGTGGGGATTATAATTTAAAACCTAATCTCGCAAAAAAGTAAGCTCCATCTGAGCCCATTTGCACAGAGTCTGCTAAACCTCCTTGGTCAGTCCATCCGTCAAATTGTGGAGTAGGGTATACATTGAAAATATTATTACCTCCAATGGTAAATTTTAACTTATCTGTAAAAGCATAACTAAAACTTAAATCGGTTGTAATAGCTGATTCATAAGTATCTACTGAACCTTTTGCAGGATCTAATAAAGCAGCAACGTCTGCTTGTGATTTTGGGGGAGTATCTACCCATTGGAAATCATATAATTGAACTTCGCTAAATTTTGTAAAAGTTAAATTAGTATCGAATTTTTTATAGGAGTACCCTAAATTTAAATTAAATTTATGATCAGGTGCTGATGCTCTTAAATAAGCTTGAGAGAAAGGGCTAAAGAAAGTTAGTTCAGCTTCTTCTGCGCTTAATCCTAAGGTTGTTTGTAAAGTTGTAGGAGTATTTATGCTTTTGATTTTTGTATCGTTAAAGTTTCCTACTAAACCAATGTTAATTTTATGATCATTAAAACTCTTTTTATAGTTTAATACAATATCTAATCCTTGTGTTTTTGTATCAACACCATTTGCAAAGAATTGAGCAGCATCAACACCTAAGTTCAAACTTGAAGCATTAAAATTATCAGTTAAAATGATTCGATCGTCTACAGTAATAGAGTAAGCATCAATAGTAGCAGTAAATCCACCAATTTTATAGGTGAAACCTAAACTTGTATTAAAAGCTTTTTCTTCTTTTAATTGTTGAATACCAAATGCTCTTGTAACTGTACTATTATTAGCAGATAATAAAGATGGTAAAGATTGTCCATTAACAATGTTTGTAAATTTTAAGTTGTAATATAATTGAGCCAATGAAGGTGCTCTAAATCCAGAAGAAATAGATCCTCGGAAAGTTAAGTTTTCACTAGCTTTAAATCTAGAAGCGAGTTTAAAATTGAAAGTACTTCCAAAATCACTATAATCTTCATATCGAAGAGCCGCTCCTACTAAAAACTTTTCTGAAAAATTAAATTCTGAGTCGAAGTATATACCTACATTACTTCTAGACCTGTCAATTTCATTATCTGGACTATATCCTGGGAATCCTTGAGAACCACCAGGTAAATTGTTTCCATTACTATCGGTAGCAACGGTTTGAGTAGCAGGATTTGTTATTAAAACTCCATTATTGTCATAAAGTCCATATGAAGCTTCTTCTCCTGAAAATATAATAAAGTTTTCAGTTCTATATTCTATACCAAAGGCTAGATTGATACCGCTTAAAGTATTTTCTAAGTATTTAGTAAAGTTAATACCTGTGGTATTTTGTGATAAGCTATGTCCTCCAGCATCAAAATCTGTAGGGGAGGCATCTTTTAAAGAAGCATTGTTTGAGTCTTTTATAAAGTAATGGAACTTATTTTCTCCATAAGTATTATTAAAATCTACTTCCCATCCATTATTTAATTTGTGCTTAATACCAGCAGAAATAGAAACATCTGTAATATTAGAAGTAATTCTAGGAGTAAATCCGTTAGGGTATAAACTAGGGACAGATCTATTATCACCATCAGCAAAACTACTTCTAGAAAAAGCATAAGCATCAGTATCTCTAAAGTTTCTTCCTCCAAAAGCATAAACTTCTGTATTGTCGTTAATAGGTAAGCTAGAATTTACCATGAAGTTAAAACCGTCAATAGCAGCGCTACCATATCCTTTTCTCCAAGAAAATCCTGGTCTTAAGGTTCTATCTTTCGACAACAGTTCTGTGGTGAAATTAACAAAACCACCTCTGTCATTTAATTTAGCTCCATAGTTTAAGTCAAATTTAAAGGTACCTCCGTCAAAACTTTTATCTTTTCCGTCTAACCTGTTTTTACCGTTTACATTGTATAAAGTTTCTCCGGTTGCAGCTTCCCAACCACTACCAATGTTAGTACTATAAACTCCATAACCAAAACTACCAGTTACTCCGTCTGTATTATCCTTTAAAACAATATTGATAACTCCTGCAATAGCATCTGAACCGTACTGAGCAGAAGCACCGTCACGTAATACTTCAATTCGTTTTATAGCTGCCGCAGGAATGGCGTTTAAATCTGTTCCAGAATTTCCACGTCCTCTTGTACCGAAAATATTTACTAATGACGATTGATGACGTCTTTTACCGTTAATAAGAACTAATGTTTGATCTGGTCCTAAACCGCGTAATGAAGCTGGAACTATATGATCTGCTCCATCTGAACCAGATTGTTTAGTAGCGTTAAATGAGGGAGCTGCAAATTGTAAGATATCATTTACTTCAACTTTACCATTTTTAGTTGCTAAATCTTGTACGTCAATAATATCTACAGGTACAGGAGTATCAACAGCAGTCCTTTTCGCATTTCTTGACCCTACTATAATTACTTCGTCCAATTGTAATCCTTCATTTAAAGTAATATTAAAACTAATTTTTCCATTTACAGGGACTTCTTTGGTTTCAAAACCAGAAAAACTAATAATTAATGTTGCTCCGTCTTTAACTGTTAAACTAAAATTCCCATCTAAATCTGAACTAGTTCCATTGGAAGTTCCTTTTTCTATGATGTTTGCTCCAGGCAATGGATTGTTGTTAGTATCTTTAATAGTCCCAGATATATTTTGCTGGGCAAAAATGATATTAAATGAGAAAAAAGTGAAAAGTAAAAGAATAGTTTTTTTCATAATTTAAAGTTTGATTTATACTACTATAAGTCAGAAATAAAAAAAGTATACTCTAAAAAAAATAAAAAAAACACCTTGATAATTTTATCAAGGTGTTTTCAACGAAATTAATTAGCTTAAATTTAATTAAAACTGAACATTTAATCCAATACTGAAGTTAGTTCCTAATTGACCTAACTGTTGTACTTCTGACGAATATTTAAATCTAGAACCAGCTTGAGCTGTATTTGTAGATGCTAAGGTAACGTCAGGATATACATCAAAAATATTATTAACATTAGCATTAAAAGTAATTTTATCTGTTAGTTTATAACCAAAACCAATATCTGTTGAGATTTTTGCAGATAAATCTTGATCTGTACCTCCAGATTCTGGAGCAGTAACTGTAACTTCTCCAAAACGAGTATTATTCAAAGCAATATCCCACTTATCGGTTACATAATTTAAACCTAAAATGAATTTAGATTTAGGTCTAGAATTTGTAATTAAACCTCTTTCTTGTCTATCGAAAATATTATACCCTGCTTGTTGAATTATAGTAGGCGTATTTACTGCATCGATAGTTGTTTCATTAAAGTTAGCAGCTAAACTTGCATGAAGTTTTCCATTTTCAGTTAGATTAATATTTCTATAATTTAAGACAAAGTCTGCTCCCGTGGTCTTAGTGTCTCCTGCATTAATAAATACTTGAACAGCCGTAACATTATTATCTTGTAAAATTTGTTCTACAGGATTTGTTGTGCTATTATCTCCATCTGAACCAATTTGTGATGAAAATAAAATTCTGTCATTAACTTTTATTTGATAAAAATCAATGGAAGCAGAGAAATTTCTATCAAATTTATAAGTTAAACCTGCCGATAAGTTTTTTGAAATTTCATGAGTTAGTTTAGGAATACCTAAGGCTTGAACAGCAGGGCTATTGTTAGCTAATGTTCCTTGTAATAAAGGTTCAGATGAACCAGCTATAATTATATATTGACTTAACGTAATATGTGTTTGATGTAAGGTTGGAGCTCTAAATCCAGTACTATAAGAAGCTCTTACAGCTCCTTTATCACCTAATTTATAACGCCCATTAATTTTCCAAGAAAAATTATCACCTGCATCAGAGAAGTTTTCATATCTACCAGCTATACCAAAAAGTAATTTTTCAGTAATATCATAATCTAATTGTGTATATGCAGCAAAATTATTTCGAGACCATTTTCCTGCTTCTTCTGGTTTAATTCCTGCAAAAGAATCTGAATTCCCTGCAATTCCAGAAGCAATAACAGCCGGGTCACTAGATAAATAATAAGATAAAGGGTCACCTTCAAAAGCTCTAAAACTTTCTTCTTTGTATTCGATACCAGCAGCCAAGCTTATTTGTTCAGAAATTAATCCATTTACGTCAAAATTTCCTACAACATTTGTAAACCTATAACCTCCTGTATTAAAACTTCTAGGAGAAGTTCCGTGATCAGCTAAATATTGTCTGTTTACTGAATTATTAACTGTAACATCTACATCATTAGCTCCATAAGTAACACTAGCATCTGCATTCCAACCTTCAACTATTGGAAACTTTACACCAATTGCGTTGATATAATCGTTAATTACAGTTTCAAAAGTAGGTTGATAACCCACAAAATCATTTGGATTACCTGTTAAGAAATTAGCATTAGCTACATCATTTCTCCAATAAGGAGCTCTATAGTATGCAAAACTTTTACCATCTCTAGTAGTAAAACCATGAAAAGTATATAAAGTAGATTTTTCTCCTAATGGATGTTCTGCATTTATAAATAAATCCTTTTTTTCCATTTCAGGTTGACCAACTGTCATTCCTGCTGTTGGGTTAGCTGCTAACCAAGCTATATCCCTTGGTGTAGTACCTACATCGGCAGCAATACCTGCTCTATTGGTTATTTCTTGCTTGTAATACCCTAAAGTAAGGTTTATAAAACCTCCTTCACCAAAATTAAAAGCAGTGTTAAAGTCTGATGAAAAATTGAAACCATCTTTTTCAGATGTTATTCCTGCTTTTGTGTTAAAAGTTGAATACTCAACATTTTTTTTTAAAATAATATTCATTACACCTGCAATGGCATCTGAACCATAGATAGCAGAAGCACCATCTCTTAGAACTTCAACTCTTTCTATAGCTGCAGTAGGTATACTTTTTAAATCAACACCAACTTCTCCTTTTCCAGGTGTACGATTTAAGTATACTTGTGCACTTTGATTTTTACGCTTTCCATTTACTAAAACTAACGTTCTACTAGGACCGAGTCCACGTAAATCAGCTGGGTCATAATGAGCAGTTGCATCAGAAATAGCTTGGTTTTGTGAGTTGAATGAAGGAACTTTAAATGTTAACATTCTATCTAAAGTTGGTTTTCCACTTTGTTGTAAATCTTTTACATCGATATTGTCTATTGGCACGGGAGAATCTAAAATGGTTCTAGGTTTAGTTCTGTTTCCAGTGATAACAACTTCATCTAATTCTAGACCTTCATTTAATGTTATATTAAAAATAGTTTTATTATCTGTAGGTATTTCTTTGGTTTCAAAACCAGAAAAGCTAATAATTAATATTGCTCCGTCTTTAACTGTCAAGCTAAAATTTCCATCTAAATCAGAACTGGTCCCGTTACTAGTTCCTTTTTCTAAGATGTTTGCTCCAGGTAATGGATTGTTATTAGTATCTTTTATAGTCCCAGTTATTTTTGTTTGAGCCCAAGCGATACTAGTAAATAGTATTGTGAAAATCAGTAATCTAAATTTTTTCATAAATATGTGATTAATTAATAGAAAAAACGTTGTTTTTTTAAGAATTTTATTCTTGTTTTAGTTAAACGTTATACTATTAATAAGAGAAGTTTTTTTTTTTATACTCCTTTTTTATGAAAAAATATTTTAAAGTTTAAAACTTAGTTTGGTATAGAAGAACGTACCGTTTGTTCCCATTTGAATTGCATCCCATAAACCTCCACTATCTACATGGTTTCCCTGAACTGTAGGATAGGTGTTAAATAGGTTGTTAATTCCTAGTTGGTAGTTTAAAAAATTAAACAATTGATATTTAAAATTAATGTCAACAGTATATTTAGGTTCATAAATATCAGTAGCAGCTGTAATTCTTTCTTCTATAGAATTATTAAAGTTGTAAATAGGTTCTTGAATTTGCCAGTCAATAAGTTTTAAACCACTGTATCTTGTAATATTCAAATTAGAACTAAACTTATTTTTTTGATAATTTATACCTAAGTTGAATTTACTTTTAGGAGCAGAGGCTAATAAGAAGTGTTGTTCTCTAATCCCAAAAAAAGTTTCTTTGTCTAAATTTCTATGCTTAATTTGGCTAATAGACATTTTATTAATATTTCCATTGAAGTTTATGGATAATTTTGAATCTCCAATTTTTTTATACCATCTAGCTTTTAAATCCAAACCTATAGTTTCTGTATCAACACCATTGGCAAAAAATTGTATGTTATCTACATTGCCTACACCTAGATTAGTAGCATCGAAAATACCACTT
This sequence comes from uncultured Tenacibaculum sp., assembly GCF_947499065.1. Taxonomy (GTDB): domain Bacteria; phylum Bacteroidota; class Bacteroidia; order Flavobacteriales; family Flavobacteriaceae; genus Polaribacter. The sequence goes on from NZ_CANMMT010000005.1 coordinate 256,801, forward strand.
AAAATAATTCTATCTTTAATAGAAACATAATAAGAATCTAGAGAAAAACTAAAGTCTTCATAATTTGCTGCAAAACCAAAACTAGTGTTTATAGCTTTTTCTTCTTTTAGTTTATCAATTCCTAGTTTTTGTGTGATTGGATTATTGTTAGCTACTAATAAAGATTCAACAGGTAAATTTCCTAAGTAGTTTGTAAATGTCAAATTATAATAAATTTGAGCTAAAGAAGGTGCTCTAAAACCTGTACTAAATGAGCTTCGTATATTTATGTTTGGAGATAATTTTATTCGAGTAGCAAGTTTGGTATTTAATGTACTACCAAAATCATTATAGTATTCATACCGAATAGCTGTAGCTAACATCCACTTTTTTGTAAAGTCAAACTCAGTATCAATATAAAAACTAAAATTGGTTCTATCTTCATTAACTTCATTCATAGGTGAATATCCAGGAAAACCTTGTGACCCACCCGGTCTTACAAAACCGTTATAAGTTACTAAGTCTGAGTTTGGGGTTTGAGAATTTACAAGGTTTCCGTTTATATCATACGCACTATAAGAGCTTTCTTCTCCTGCAAATATTTGATAATTTTCAATTCTATGCTCAAAACCAAAAGCAACATTTATTCCTTTTAATGACTGCATAAAATATCTTGAGAAATCTATACTGGTAGTATTTTGCATTAATTGATGTCCGCCAGCATCAAACTCAGTAGGGGAATTTGCTTGTAATGTTGCATTTAAGGTTTCTTTAATGGTATAATGAAAGTTATTACTTCCATAGGTATTATTAATATCAATATTCCAATTTTTAAAGCTTGTTTTAATACCTATAGACATCGATTTGTCTGAAATATCAGAAGTAATTAAAGGATTAAAACCATTTGGGTAAATAGCTAAAACATTTCTTTCACTGTCTGCATTTCGAGAAAAAGCAAAAGCTTCTGTATTTCTAAAATTATAACCACCAAAAGCATAAAATGAAGTATTTCCTTTTATAGGAACTTCAGAATTAAAAAACAAACTAACATTTTGTGAGGCTGCTTCTCCATATTTTTGTCTCAATTCTGTAGGAGCTCTAAATGTGTGGCCTTTTGATAGAAACTCTGTACTAAAATTGATAAACCCTTTCTCTTTTATTTTGATACCATAATTAGCATCTACTTTATAGGTAATACCATCTATGGTATTTATAGGGACTACATTTTGAATGTTTGGATTGGCATTATGAAAACCAAAAGTTGTGTTGGCCGATAATACATTAGCAGTATCTTTTAGAACAACATTAATAACTCCAGCAATGGCATCTGAACCATACTGGGCAGAAGCACCATCTTTTAAAATTTCTATGCGTTTAATAGCAGAACTAGGAATGGCATTTAAATCAGTACCGGAGTTTCCTCTTCCTCTTGTTCCGTATAAATTTATTAGAGAAGCTTGATGTCTTCTTTTACCGTTTATTAATACTAAGGTTTGATCTGGTCCTAAACCTCTATAAGTTGCTGGAACAATATGATCAGCCCCATCGGCACCTGACTGTTTAGTAGCATTAAAAGATGGAACAGCAAACTCTAAGAGTTCATTAACCTCTGTGAGTCCACTATTATCTATTGTCTTGTCAATATTAATAATATCTGTAGCAACAGGTGCATCTTTTTTAGATCTGTTCTTATTTCTTGATCCTACTATATGTACTTCGTCTAAAAATAAATCGTCTTTAAGAATAACTTTTAGTTGTTTTTTTTGAAACTCAATAGTTTGATTAAGGTATCCTACATGACTAATCTTTATAAGATTATTTACGTTTTTTATAGATAGAGAAAATGTTCCGTCAGAAAGGCTGATGGTCCCGTTTTGTGTATTGTTTTCAATAATACTAGCTCCTTCAATAGGTTGTAGTTTTTTATTTAGAATAATACCTTTTACAAAGAAAGTATTGTTAGTTTTTTGAATAGAATCACTAATTATTTGATTTGATGTTGAGGTATCCTGTACTTTTAATGTATTAGTTGATTTTGGAGTATCTTTAGCATAGATAACATAATAATTGTTTCCTAAATAATCCAGTGTTAAAGAAGTTTTTTGTTTTAATAATTCAATAGATTTATTTAAAGATAAATTATCAAAAGTATTTAAATCGAGTGTTTTATTTTTAAGTAAATCTGATTTATAGGTAAAATGGATATTATGCCTTTTACTTAAAGAGTCTAATAATTGAGTAACTGCAACTTTTTTTTGAGCAAAAACCTGTGTAGAGCAAAAGCCTATTAATAATAAAAAAAAAGAAAAATGTTTGTTGAAAGACATTAAATAGGTTACATCATTATTTTTTAGTAACGACTAATTTACTGTTTTCTTTAATTATTTCAACATTTACTGACTTTTTAATGGCTTGTAAACAAATATCAATATTGGTTGTAGGTACAGTTCCTGTAATTAAACTATGCTTACTTTCATTGTCTTTAAAGATAACTTCATAACCATAAGTTTCAGTAACCTTTTTTAAAGCATTTTCTAATGATAAATTATTAAACGTTAAAGTACCATTTTTCCAAGATGTCTGCTCTTCAGCCGAAATATTTTCCTGTTCAACTAAGATTTTATTTTCTTTAGAAGAGTAAGATATAAAGTTGCCAGGAAGCATTTTTTTAGAATCACCATTCTTTAAGGCTAACCATATATTTCCTTCTTCTAAGTATACTTGCGTTTTTTCTTCTTTAGAATTAACATTAAAAACAGTTCCGTATACTTCAACTTCTAAATCGTTCGTAATTACCCAAAACTTAGCATTAGTACTTTGTTTTTTATCTACTTGAAAATAAGCTTCACCTTTCAACCAAATTCTTCTACTATTATCCTTTTTGTAAGAGAGAGAAGAGTTTGCATTTAATGTAACTAAACTTCCGTCTTTTAATTTTAAATCTAAAATTTCTCCATAACCAGTTTCATGAGTTATGGTACTAGAACCAGAGAATTTAAGAAGAATAACACTTAAAACTAAAATAAAACTAGCAGCAATAGCTATCCATTTATAATAATTAGGTTTAGAGATTGTTTCTTTTTTAATTGTAGTTTTTTCTTGTTTTTCTGTTATAGCGGTTTTAAATTTATTCCACTCAAGATCAATTTTTTCTTCTGAAACAGTTGTTTTTTTTAATTGAATTCCCAAGATAATATCTTTAGCTTCTTCAACAATTTCTCTTTTATCAGGGTTGTTTTCCAGCCAATATTCCCAAAAAGTTTCATCAGAAAGCTTTTCTTTTTTAACCCAGTTTATAAAAGAAGGGTCTTCTATAAAGTCTGTTATAATATTGAATGTTTTTTTTGTCATATCCTTAACTTAACAAGTTTCCTTGCATTTATAATAAGAGTTTCTAATAAATTATATACTCTTTTTCAAGAGGGCAAATTTACGAATTAAATAATTGAGAAATTTTAATGCTGTCTCTTAAGCTTTTTAAAGCTTTATGTAATGTGTTTACAACGCTTTGATAGTTAATTTCCATGGTATCGGCTATTTCGGCAGTTTTAAGATTACAATGGAATTTTAAAAAAATAACTTCTCGTTGTCGTTTAGGTAGTTTGTTTAAAAGTACTGCCAAGTTTTTATCTCTAAAAGATTCAGATTCTTGGTGAATTAATGTCTCTTCAGCAGTAAATTGAATATCAACCATTTTCTCATCAATATCCCTAACAAAACGTCTTTTTTGTTTTTTTTGCAATTTTTTAATTACTAGTCTTCTGTAAGAAGTAAATAAATAAGGTGCAATACTGTTTAAATCACTTAGGTTTTGTCTATGTTCATATATGTAAATAAAGAAATCTTGTAAAGAATCTTCTGTTAAAATAGGATCTTTTGAAATTTTTAAACCGTATGAATAAAGTACACTATAGTAACTTTTGAAGAGTGCTTCAAAGGCTTTTAAATCTCCATCTTTTAAAGATTTCCATAAGATTTCATCAGATAAATTCTTCATTATAGAGAAGTTAGTTTGCAGTTAAAAGTACATAAAAAAATAAAAAAAATGTAATAATCATGTATTTAAACCTAAAATTAAGAGAATTCAGAATTGATAATTAGATAAAAATAGAAACCAAATATGTATATTTGCAATCGCAAAATTTTCAATAAAAGAATAGAATGAAAGCTGGAATTGTAGGACTACCAAATGTAGGAAAATCAACATTGTTTAATTGTTTATCAAATGCAAAAGCACAAAGTGCAAACTTTCCTTTTTGTACTATTGAACCAAACTTAGGAGTCGTAAACGTACCTGATACTAGGTTAGAAAAACTTGAAGAATTAGTTGTTCCTGAAAAAGTAATACCTGCTACTGTAGAGATTGTGGATATTGCTGGATTGGTAAAAGGAGCGAGTAAAGGAGAAGGGTTAGGAAACCAGTTTTTAGCAAATATTAGAGAAACTGATGCAATTTTACATGTATTGCGTTGTTTTGATAATGATAATATTGTACACGTAGATAATTCTGTAGATCCAGTTAGAGATAAAGAAACTATTGATATAGAATTACAGTTAAAAGATTTAGAAACAGTTCAAAAACGTTTAGAGCGTGTAAAAAGAACTGCAAAAACTGGAAATAAAGAAGCTCAAGTTGAATTAGAGATTTTATTGAAAGTGGAAGCTACTTTATTAGAAGGTAAATCTGTTCGTTCTATTGAGTTTACAGAAAAAGAAGAGGAATTTGTAAAGCCATTACAGTTCATTACATCGAAACCTGTTTTATATGTATGTAATGTTGATGAAAATTCAGCTGTGTCTGGAAACGACTATGTAAATAAAGTAAAAGAAGCTGTAGCTCATGAAAATGCTGAGGTTATTGTTTTAGCAGTAGGAACAGAGGCTGATATTACTGAATTAGAAGATTATGAAGAGCGTCAAATGTTCTTAGCTGATATCGGTTTAGAAGAACCTGGAGTTTCTCGTTTAATTAGATCGGCTTATAAATTATTGGATTTACAAACATATTTCACTGCTGGTGTTAAGGAAGTAAGAGCTTGGACTATTCCAGTAGGATCTACGGCGCCTCAAGCTGCTGGAGTTATCCATACCGATTTTGAAAAAGGTTTTATTAGAGCTGAAACTATTGCTTTTGATGACTATGAAACTTACGGTAGTGAAGCGAAAGTAAAAGAAGCTGGAAAAATGAGAATTGAAGGAAAAGATTATATTGTTAAAGATGGAGATGTAATGCACTTCAGATTTAATGTGTAATTTAATTTTAATAAATAATAAAAAAGCTCTTCATTAATGAAGAGCTTTTTTATTGTTAAATGTTATTATTTAATAATCATTTTTTTAGAATCAACTTTTATTCCGTTTGTATATAGAGAATAAATATAAACACCTGATGATAAGAAGTCATTATCAAAAATAATATGTTTTTTTCCTCGTTGAGTTATTCTTATTTTTTGTAAAAACTGACCATTATAATTGTGTATTTTAATATAGGCATTTGTAATATTATCAGGAATAACAAAAGGAATTTTTGTTTCTTTAGTATAAGGATTTGGGACATTTTGAAAAAGTTTAGCTTTTTGCTCATCAAGAGAAGGTAAGGTACCATTACAAGCACATTTTTCAATTTTTTCAATTCTATTAATTAAATTTTTAATTGTTGCTTCTTGTGCTGCTAAAATAGGAGATAAGTCTACAGAAACTGAATTCCCATTTTCAATTTCTATTTGCAAAGTATTCCCATTTAGCTTAGCTGTTAAATTTTGATTGTCAGTACCCGTACCATCTTTAAGAGCAGCTAAATCAACAGAATTACCATTAGCAATGCTTAAAGAAGTTCCAGAGAATGTAAGGTTTTGATTGTCTGTGTTGTCTTTAAAATCAGAAAGGTCCAGAGAGTTACCACCAGAGATTTGAATATTATTGCCTGATAGACTTAAGTTTTGATTATCTGTGTTGTCTTTGTATGCAGATAAATCAACAGT
>NZ_CANMMT010000006.1 GCF_947499065.1 uncultured Tenacibaculum sp.
TGTCAAAGGATATGCGATTTTTTCGTAATAATCTTTGTACTAAATTGATTAATGTGTCTTTCAAAAGTTATATTTTTATATGTTAAAGCAAAATTATATAGCCTGTAGTATCACTAAAAAAGATATGGTAGTCTTTTTTAGTAATCTTTAATTTTTTTGAACTAAAACGAAATTGAATTATTTAATTTAAGGTTTTGTTTTTCATAGCAATTTTTTTCAAATTTCTTTCATAGTAATATTCCCAATATATAACGATGTTTTTCTTTTCTTAAGTGTTATTTTCAATACTGTTCATCGTTTTTAAATTTGTTACCCCCTTTTTTTTAAAAAAAATAAAATTAATAGTAAAACTAAGATAGTAGGGACTATGTAGTAAAAATAATGATTGCTAAAAGTTTCAGTAGTATCGCCAATTAAAATAAATGAAGCCCAATAATAAGGAGACTTTTCAGATAAGGTATGTGTTTGTAAATAAGATCTTTTAGCATTATTTAATGCAAGAACTTTAGATTGTCCTTTGTTCAGGTTAGCGTAAAATTTTTCCATTAAGAAAGAGGTAGAAGAGTCATTAACATTCCAAAGAGACGAAATAACAGAGTTAGCTCCTGAATAAAAGAAGCCTCTAGCTAAACTTAGTACGCCTTCACCTTCTTTGATTTCTCCTAAACTAGTTTCGCAAGCACTTAAAACAACTAAGTCAGCATTATTTTTATAAGTATATAACTCATGTAATTGAATAGAATCCTTTCTAAAAAAAATACTAGGGTTATAAGATGATTTAGCATGGGTTGCTAGATGGATGATTTTTGATTTAGAAGAGGTTTTTAAGAAATGTTCTTTAGTGGCTTCTTCATCAAAAAAAGGTTCTCCTTTAAGTATTTTATTAATCTCTGTTAGTTCATTTTTAGAATATTTAAGAGGAGATAAATTATTGGTGAAAGTAACTGGAGCATAACCGGTAAAATTTATTTCTTGTTCTCTTTTAACTGAATTATTAAAATTTAAAAAAGATAAAGAATAAACATAACTAATATTATTTTTTTCAATAAGGTAGTTTAAATTTTCTTTGGAGGTGTTTAGTGCTTCAAAAGGTATGTTTTGAATAATCCCATCTGTAGTTATTATAAGATCTTTATGTGTAGTAAGTTTTTTTATTTCTTCTGTAGCAAATAATAGATTGTATAATTGATATGAGTAAGATTGGAATTTTTTAAAATCAGAGGCTTTTGTTAAAGGTTGAGAAATAAACTTCGTATAATTTTTTATAATATCAAGGTGTTGGTTGGTTAATAACGAGTTATGAGAAATAACAGTGTCTTTTGAAATTACTAATGCCGATATTTTTGTGTTGTCACTTGCGATATTATAGGATAATATAACGGAGTTTTTTGCTAAATTAACTTGAGCTTGTTTAAGAGTTATAAGCTCAATATTATTCCTGTTTTCAAAATATTCTGGAGAGGTAATAAGTAAAGAGTCTCTAAATTTATTATAGGAAAACTTTAAATCCAGTAGAGAATCATTTAACGTAGTGTTTTTAGATTTTAATACAGTTTCTAAAGCATAAATTTTTTTACGGAACTTAATATCTCTGTCTGAAACTTTTTTAGATAAAGATGCACTTTTATTATTACTTGTAATGTCTTGTGTTAAAATAAAAGCCCTATCACTTTCAATAAATTTGAAGATTGATTTTTTGTCGTTTAAAATTTCAGCAATTTCAATTCCCAAATCTAAAGTTTCAGCAACTTCTTTTCTCCAAAGAAATTTTGTGTTTGAAGCAAAGTGAGAATGTAAAATTGTATTTATTATTTTGTTAGATAAATGAATGTTGGTTATCCCTTTTTTTAGAAAATCAATATTCTTTGTTTGGTGATAGAAGTTTAAAAGAATTTTACTTTTTAGTTTAAGAGCACTGAATAATGACCTCTTATCTTGTGATAAAATTGTACTATATTGATTTGAATCATCAACCTCATTAAGACTATCAATTTTTAAATTATTAATAATTGATAGATTAATGTTTTTTAATGCTTTTTTATAGTTTCTTTTATTGTTATAATATCTAGCAATGTTTCTATAAACTTCAGCATAATTTATTTTATCAAATTGATCATAATTAATACTCTTTCTTAAATAAAAAAGACAGCTGTCAGCTTTTTTGTTTAGGTAAAGTTCACCAATATTTAGGTAAGTATAACTTAAAGAAAAAGAATCTTTTTCTTTAAGAGCATTAGTTAGATTTTGTTTATAATAAAAGTTGGCTTTTTTGAAATCGAATTGATGTTTTAAAGAGTATAAATTAGCAAGTCCATTATTAACAGCATAAACATACCGATTATGAATTTTTTTTTCAGAATTCTTAATTATACTGTCACCTTTATGTAAGTATTTTAAACCTAAATGAGTAGCATATTCATTATTCATTTTGTTACAGTTGTTTGAAAACCTTACATATTGAACAATTTTACTTACATCTAGATTGGTTTTCTCAATTATAGGAATACCTCGAGTATAATATTCAATAGATTTGAAAAAGTCACCTTTCCTAAAATAACATTCGCCTATTTGACAATAAGATTGAGCAATTTTGAGAGGGAAAATATTAGTTTGTATAGCCTTGTTATAATACTCAATAGCCTTATTATAATTTTCATTTTCATGATAAAACCGTCCCATATTATATAAGGCATTGGTGTATTCTTTTGTGAAAATATTTTCTTTAGTTAATATGTCTATTTCAATAGCTCCATATTTAATGGCTAAATCATATTTTTTTTTATTTCTATATAAGTAAAATGAAAAGTTATGGGCAACTTTAGCATATGTTTTAGGTTCAGAAATAGTATTTAATATACTATCAATCTTTTGTTCATTGAAATTGATTGTTTTAGCAAGAGAGACTATTTTTTTATAACTAAACTGAGCTCTAATCTTATGTGAAGATAGGATTAGAGCTAGAAATAATAAGGGTGATAAATATTTTAATTTAGAACCCACCACCAATTTGAAATTGACTAAATCCATCACAATCAACAAATATAGAAGCGGTATTTATACCACATTCATTAGCTTTCACTTCTAAATCAATAGAGCTAATAAATTGGGAGTTAAAAACACTACCTTCATTAGGGTCATTAACATTTGCTCCGTTGGTAGGACGTAAAATTATAACTCCAGAAAATCTAACTAACTCTGCATTTGGATTTGAACTACATTGTTCTAGTACAGTAACGCTTGATTTAAAATTACTAAGTTTATTAGCTAAACAATTTCTTCTATTTTTTTTTTCTGCTGCTGTTAAACCAAAAGGGTAAACTAATAAGGCAATTGAAGTTCCTGCTGTACTTTTAATATTTGTTTTTGTAACGTTACTTTTAGGTTTTTCGTGGTTATAAGTAGTAAAACTGAATATTAAAATACTTAAAGAGATTAAAATAATTAATTGTGTAAGTTTTTTACTTTTCATAATTTGTTATATTTTGTTTTCTTACCTCTCTGTTCCTAAGAACAAAAAATGTTACCCGTTTCAAATATAAAAGTTTATTTTAGCCTATCAATAATTATTTAAAATAATGGGAGACGTTTTTTTAAAAGCACTTGTTGATGGGGACTCTAAAAAAATAATTGTTATTTATCAAGAGAATTTTACTTCTGTAAAAAAGTTTGTGCTTCAAAATAAAGGAGGAGTTGCAGATGCTGAAGATATTTTTCAGAAAGCATTACTCCAAATTGCTGTTAGATATAAGAAAGAGAAATTTGAAATAAAATCTAGTTTTAATGCGTATTTGTATACCGTATGTAAAAATTTATGGCGTAGAGAGCTAAATAAACATAAAAATAAGGTAACAAATGATGAAGTTATTGAACTAGCAAGTGAAGAACGAGATAATTCATTAGCATACTTAGAATTGAAAAGGCAAGAGTTGTTTATAGAAAAGTTAAATATGATTTCGGAAAATTGTAGAAAAATATTATCTTATTTTTTTGCAAAAGTCCCTTATTCTGAAATAGTAGAGAGCACAGATTATAACTCTGAAACTGTAGTAAGGCAGCGAGTTTTTAAATGTAAAAAAAAGCTTACAGAGTTAATTAAAAATGATATTAGATATAATTCATTAATAGAATTATGAGTTTAGAGGAAGACATATTAGTAGAGAAGTACTTAAAAAATGAACTTTCTGATTCTGAAAGAAAAAGTTTTTTAGAAAGAATGTCTAGAGATTTGACTTTTAAAGAGAAAGTGGTTTTTGAAAAACAACTTTTTGAAACATTAAATGAAAACGATTGGAGTTTTTCTGAAAATGTAAATTTAGATGAATTTGAAGAGGTTGAGAGTATTTTTAGAAGTGATGAAATAAACAAGATTAAAGAGTCAATATCAATAGCTCATAATGAGTATAAGAAGCCTAGTAGAAATACAGTAAAGTTAGTTTATTTTGCGGCTGCCAGTATAGCGCTGCTTTTTGTGGGGTATAGCTTGTTTTTTACGGTTAAATCTACACCAAATGAGTTGTATACGGAGTATATTCAGCAAAATGAAATATATTCAACTGTAACCAGAGGAGAAGAAGAATCTGTTAAAAGGTTAGTAGAAGCTGAAGCTTATTTTAAAGGGAAAAAGTATACTGAAGCTTTACCTATTTTTATAAAAGAATTAGCAAGTAACAAAAATACCGCATCTATTTATTTATATACAGCTGTTTGTCAAATAGAAGTTCAAAAATTTCAAGAAGCAGAAGAAACTTTGAATAGTTTAATAAATGGTGATTTATTAGATGCTCAAAAAGGATATTGGTATAAAAGCTTGTTATTTATAAAAGCGAACCAATTAAATAAAGCTAAAAAAGAGTTGAAATTCATTATAGAAAACAACTATTTTAAACATAAAGAAGCGAAAGAATTATTAACTAAACTAGATTAACAATCTAGTTTAGTTCTTTCTTTAAAAACTTGGCGGTATAACTAGTTTTATGTTTTGCTACTTTTTCAGGAGAACCTGTGGTTAAAATTTGTCCACCACCTTTACCACCTTCCATACCAACATCAATAATATGATCGGCAAGTTTAATAACATCAAGGTTATGCTCAATAATTAAAACAGTATTTCCTTTGTCGGTTAATCGGTTTAATACATCCATTAAAACACGAATATCTTCAAAATGTAAACCAGTTGTTGGTTCGTCTAGAATATAGAAGGTATTACCTGTATCTCTTTTAGATAATTCAGTAGCTAGTTTTATACGTTGTGCTTCTCCACCAGAAAGTGTAGTAGATTGTTGTCCTAGTGTAATATAGCCTAAACCAACATCTTTAATAGTTTTTAATTTTCTGAATATTTTAGGAATGTGTTCGAAAAACTCAGTAGCTTCATTAATGGTCATCTCTAAAACATCAGAAATAGATTTTCCTTTATATCTAATTTCTAAAGTTTCTCTATTAAAACGTTTTCCTTGACAAGTTTCGCATTCTACATGAACATCTGGTAAAAAGTTCATTTCAATAACACGTACTCCACCACCTTGACAAGTTTCACAACGACCACCTTTTACATTAAAACTAAAGCGACCAGGTTTATAACCTCTAATTGAAGCTTCAGGAGTTTTTGCAAACAAACTTCTAATTTCTCCAAAAGTACCTGTATAAGTGGCGGGGTTAGACCTTGGGGTTCTTCCAATTGGTGATTGGTCAATATCAATAACTTTATCAATATGCTCTAAACCTTCAATCTTTTTATAAGGCATAGGTTTTTTTACACCACGATAAATATGAGCATTTAAAATAGGATAAAGGGTTTCGTTGATTAAGGTAGATTTTCCACTACCAGAAACACCTGTAACACAAATCATTTGTCCAAGAGGAAAAGTAACACTAACATTTTTTAAGTTATTACCCGTAGCTCCTGTAAGCTTGATAAAGTTCCCGTTTCCTTTTCTTCTTTCTTTAGGAACAGCGATTTCTTTTCTTTCAGTCAAATAATCTGCAGTTAAAGTACTATGAGATTTTAAATCGTCAAAAGTTCCTTCACTAACAATTTCACCTCCATGACGTCCGGCACCAGGGCCTATGTCTAATACGAAGTCGGCTTGTTCAATCATGTCTTTGTCGTGTTCTACAACTAAAACAGAATTTCCAACATCTCTTAATTTTATAAGAGATTGAATTAACTTTTCGTTATCTCGTTGATGTAACCCAATACTAGGTTCATCTAAAATATATAATACACCTACAAGTTGAGAACCAATTTGCGTTGCTAAACGAATACGTTGCGCTTCGCCACCAGATAATGATTTAGATGTTCTGTCAATGGTTAAATAATCAAGACCAACATCCAATAAAAACTGAACTCTAGTTCTAATTTCTTTTAAAATTTCTGATGCGATGGTTAGTTGTTTTTCTGTTAACTTATCTTCTATGGTAGAAAACCAATTCGCTAATTCAACAACATCCATTTGTGCTAAATCACTAATGCTTTTATCAGTAATTTTAAAGTGAAGGGCTTCTTTTTTTAATCGCTTACCTTCACAAGTTGAACATTTAACTTCGTCCATAAAGCCTTTAGCCCATCTTTTTATAGTTGAACTTTCAGCGTTTTTATATTGATTTTGGATAAAAGAAATAATCCCTTCAAAATCAATTTCATATTTTCTAGTAACCCCAGCAGCTTTAGATTTTATTTCAAATTTTTCCTTGCCACCATTTAAAATAATTTCCATGGCCTCTTTAGGAATTTTATTAATAGGGTCGCTTAATTTGAACTTATATCGTTCAGCAATACTTTGTAGTTGCTTAAAAATCCAACTATTTTTTTGTTCTCCTAAAGGAATAATTCCACCATTCTTTATTGAAATGCTAGCATCTGGAATTATTTTTAATTGATTGATTTCATTCGTAATTCCTAGTCCATTACAATGAGAACAAGCTCCTTTTGGTGAGTTAAAAGAAAATGTGTTTGGTTCTGGGTTTGGGTAAGCAATTCCAGATGTAGGACACATCAACTCTCTACTAAAATAACGAGGCTTTTCATCATCAACATCAATAACCATTAAAATATTATTACCAGTATATAATGCTGTTTTAATAGTTTCTTCAAGTCTTTTATCGGCAGAAGGATTAACAACTAATCGATCAATAACTACTTCAATATCGTGAGTTTTGTACCGATCTAGTTTCATTCCTTTTTCAATTTCTCTAATTTCACCATCAACGCGAACACGAACAAAACCTTGTTTAGAAATTTGTTCAAATAACTCACGATAATGTCCTTTTCTAGATTTAATTAAAGGAGCAAGAATAGCAATACGTTTATCGGCAAAATCTTTAAGAATCAGATCTTTTATTTGTTGGTCAGAATAACTCACCATTTTTTCTCCAGTATTGTAAGAATAGGCATCGGCAGCACGAGAGAAAAGTAAACGTAAAAAATCGTAAATTTCAGTAATAGTACCTACAGTAGAACGAGGACTTTTGTTAGTAGTTTTTTGTTCAATCGAAATAACAGGAGAAAGACCATCTATTTTATCTACATCAGGTCTTTCTAATCCGCCCAAGAATTGACGAGCATAAGCAGAAAAAGTTTCAATGTATCTACGTTGGCCTTCAGCATAAATAGTGTCAAATGCTAAAGAAGATTTACCACTACCACTCAAGCCAGTAATAACAACTAGCTTTTCACGTGGTATTTTTACGTCGATGTTTTTTAAGTTGTGAGCCCTAGCTCCGTATACCTCAATATATTCTTGTTCTTTCAAAGTGCCTATTTTTCAGAAAAAAGCAAAGTTACCAAAACCAAACTTATTTTAATACCGATGTTATTAACAAATCGCTGTAAATTGGTATCTTGCCATAAAAACGGATTAATATGAAATTAATTGACTCGGTACGTCATTTTTTTGAACGACATGGTTTTGCTGTATCTTCAAGGTTTGCAGATCGTTTAGGAATCAGAACGAGTAATGTACGTTTGTTTTTTATTTATATGTCTTTTGTAACAATAGGATTGTCTTTTGGAGTCTATTTAATTCTAGCATTTTTATTAAGATTAAAAGATATGATTTATACAAAAAGAACTTCGGTATTTGATTTATGATAAAAAGGGTATTTCGGTCAAGGTTATATAAAGCCATCTTTTTCTCAATACTAATTTTAGCAATTGGTGTAGTTGGGTATACTTTGTTGTTTAATTACTCTTTTATTGATGCTTTGTATATGACTGTAATAACCATAACTACCATTGGTTTTGGTGAAGTACATCCATTTGGAACAGGAGAAAAGGTTTTTACAATAGGATTAATATTATCGAGTCTTTTTATTTTCGGATATGCGGTATCGTCATTTTCAGAATATTTAATAAGTGGGCAATTTTTTCACCGTTTAAAAATAAAAAAAGTGCAAAAAAAAATAGAAAAATTACAAGGGCATACAATAGTTTGTGGTTTTGGAAGAAATGGAAAACAAGCAATTTCAAAACTAAATAGTTATAAGAAGGATTTTGTAGTAGTAGAGAAGGATGAGAGTATAATTAAATTACTTGATGAAAAAGGAGTCTTGAATATTGAAGGAGATGCAACTACAGATGAAACGCTAATACGAGCAGGAATTTTAAATGCTAGTAACTTAATTACGGCTTTGCCTTCGGATGCAGATAACTTATTTGTTGTGTTAACTGCAAATCAACTAAATAAAAATTGTAAAATAATAAGTAGAGCTTCTAAGGAAACCTCTTACAATAAACTTAAGATAGCTGGGGCAGATAATGTAATTATGCCAGATAAGTTAGGCGGAGCACATATGGCTTCTTTGGTAGTTACTCCAGATGTTATTGAGTTTGTAGACAGGCTAACAATAGAAGGAGATACTACAGCGAATTTAGAAGAAATAGCTATTGATAATTTACCTCATGAATATTTAGATAAGACTATTTTAGATTTAGATTTACGAAAAAAAACAGGTTGTACTGTGATAGGGTACAGGACTTTAGAGAAAGAATATATTATTAACCCAGAAGCTTCTGTAAGATTAACAGCAGGAGCAAATTTGATTGTATTAGGCCGTCCAGAACAAATTATAAAACTTAGAGAGTTGTTCTAGTAAATTGATATGAGTTTTCTTAAAAATAAATAAATAAAAACCGTTAAAATTTTAAATAAATCTTAAGTAAAAATTACATTTAACGATTAAAACTTGTTGAAAGTACATTTTTTTAAGATATTGCGGGCTACTAATTCAAAAAAACCAACACAAAAATCATGAATAAAAAACTTCTCACGTTACTACTAATGATAGTACCGATGTTAACATTTGCACAAGAAAAAGGTTTAGACCAACAAATTGATGAAGCGTTTCAACCAATTGCTGATACTTTTTTTAACGCTATTTTCTTTCAAGTTTTTGGAATTCCTTTTGTATTAATATTACTAGTAGGAAGTGCGTTATTTTTTACAATATATTTTAAATTTCCAAATATCCTTCACTTTAAAACAGCTATTAATGTTGTAAGAGGAAAATATGATGAAGTAGATCATGCAGTAGTAGAACCAGCTTATGGGGATGTTACTCCAGGTGGAGATTCAATTGAAACAATTAGAGATGAGAGTGAAGAAGGAGAGGTTTCGCATTTCCAAGCACTAGCAACAGCAGTTTCAGGTACAGTAGGAAACGGAAATATAGCAGGAGTTGCTTTAGCAATTGCTTTAGGAGGGCCTGGAGCTACATTTTGGATGATTGTTTGTGGATTATTAGGAATGTCTACAAAATTTGTAGAGTGTACTTTAGGAGTTCAATATAGAGATGTAGGTAGTGATGGTACTGTATATGGAGGACCAATGTACTATATAAGTAAAGGTTTAAAAGAGAGAGGTTTCGAAATGTTAGGAAAGGTAGCAGCTATATTTTTTGCTATTTTCTGTATTGGAGGTTCTTTTGGTGGTGGTAATGCAGCACAGTCAAATCAAGCTACAATTGTTTTAAAAGAATTATTAGGGTTAGAAAGTACTAGTGCTGGAGCTATCATTGGAGTAGTTTTAGCTGTTTTAGTAGGTATTATTATTATTGGAGGTATCAAAAGAATTGCTTCAGTAACAGAGAAGGTTGTACCTTTTATGGCAGTAATGTACTTAATAGCTTGTTTATATATTATATTAAGTAACTTTAGTTTTATCGATGATGCTTTTGGATTAATTTTTAAAGAAGCATTCAGTCCTACTGCAATGGGAGTAGGTACTATAATGGGAGTGTTATTAGTAGGATTCCAAAGAGCTGCATTTTCGAATGAGGCAGGAGCTGGTTCGGCTTCAATTGCACACTCTGCTGTAAAAACTAAGTATTCTGCTTCAGAAGGATTAGTAGCATTATTAGAGCCATTTATTGATACTGTTGTTATTTGTACTATGACAGCTTTAGTAATTATTATCTTTAACTTCGGAGGTGGAGATGGTGCTGTATTTCAATATGGAGGAAACGGTTCTGGAGCAGTATTAATTGATGGAGTAGCATATGAAGGAGCAGGAATTACATCAAAAGCTTTTGCTCAATATATACCTTATTCTAATGTGTTCTTAACAATAGCAGTAGTGTTATTTGCGGTTTCTACAATGATTTCTTGGTCTTACTATGGATTACAATCTTGGAAATTCTTATTTGGTAGAGGTAAGGCTGCAGATTTAACATATAAAGTATTGTTCTTAATTTTTGTAATTATTGGAGCAGCAGCAAGTATGGGATCTATCTGGAAATTCTCAGATGCAATGATTTTTGCGATGATTTTCCCTAATATGGTAGGATTATATTTCTTATTCCCAATTGTAAAAAAACAATTAAAACGTTATCTTGATGCGATAAAAAGCTAAAAAAGAAAAACGATGAAAAATATTAAATCCCATTTCTGGTATAACAAACGCCAAAGAAATGGGATTTTCTTTTTAATAATACTTATAGTTGTATTGCAAAGTATTTATTTGTTTGTAGACTTTTCTTCAAGCAATATAATTAACGATGATACAGAGGAGTTATTAGTTTTTAAAAATAAGATTGACAGCTTAAAAAGAGTAGCTATAGAAAAAAGAAAGTTTAAGTTATACCCTTTCAATCCAAATTACATTACCGATTACAAAGGATATCAGTTGGGAATGTCTATAGAAGAAATAGGTAGGTTACATGCTTATAGAGGTTTAAATAGGTATGTGAATTCAAAAAAAGAGTTCCAAAAAGTAACTGAGGTGTCCGATAGTCTGTTAAATAAGATAGCTCCATACTTTAAATTTCCAGATTGGGTTATTAATAGAAATAAACGGGGAAAAGAAAAGAAAGCTTTGTTTGTTAATAGAAGTAAGATAGAATCTAATATTATTGAAAATAAAGTGAAATTAGTTTCAACTAATGATATAAATAAAGCAACAAAAAAAGATTTTGAAACAGTAAATGGAGTTGGTGAGATTATTGCTGAACGTATTTTAAAATATAGAAAGAAAATACAAGGCTATACTTATAAAGAGCAATTGAATGAAGTTTGGGGGTTAGATAAAGAAATAATCAATGATATTTTATCAAAGTTTAAAATAGATAGAAAACCCACTATTGAAAAAATAAATGTAAATACGGCTACGTTTAAAGAAGTGCTTAAAAACCCATATATAGATTACGATTTATGTAAAAAGATTTTTGAATACAGAGATGAAGTAGCAGAATTACAAGATATATCAGAATTAAAAAATATAGATGGATTCCCAGTAGAGAAATACGAGAGAATAGTTTTATATTTGGAAGCAAAATAAACAAACAACAACAAAATATATACAGTATGTATTTTACTGAAGAACACGAGGCGTTTCGTCAAAGCTTTAAGGAGTTTTTACAAAAGGAGGTTTCTCCTTATATAGATAAATGGGAAAAAGAAGGAACAGTTGAACGTTTTATTTGGAAGAAATTCGGAGAAATGGGATACTTTGGTTTAAATCAACCAGAAGAATATGGAGGATTAAACCTTGATCTTTTTTATACCGTAATCTTTTTAGAAGAGCTGCAAAAAATAAACTCAGGAGGTTTTGCAGCAAATATGTGGGCGCATGCATATTTGGCAATGACACATTTAAATAAAGAGGGAGATGATAGAATTAAGAGAGAATATTTAACTCCAAGTATAGATGGAGAAAAAATAGGATGTTTATGTATATCAGAACCATTTGGAGGAAGTGATGTGGCAGGAATGAGAACTACAGCCATAAAAGATGGAGATACTTATGTAATAAATGGATCAAAAACGTTTATTACAAATGGGGTGTATTCAGATTACTTAGTTGTGGCTGCAAAAACAAATCCAGAAGATAAGCATAAAGGGATGAGTATTTTTGTTGTAGATAGAGATACACCAGGGATATCATCAACAAAATTAGATAAATTAGGATGGAGAGCATCAGATACAGCAGAAATAGCTTTTGATAATGTAGTGATACCAGCAGAAAATTTAATGGGAGAAGAAGGAAAAGGTTTTCCTTACATTATGCAGCACTTTGCTTTAGAACGTCTAGTAATGGGAGTTAATGCTCATGCAAGAGCAGAGTATGCTTTAGATTATGTAGTGCAGTATATGAGCGAAAGAGAAGCTTTTGGAAAAACATTAGATAAGTTCCAAGCATTACGTCATAAAGTTGCAGAGATGGCAAGTAGAATAGATATGTGTAAAGAATATAACTATTCAATTACAAAGAGGCTTAATGATGGTAATTATGTGGTAAAGGAAGCTAGTATGAGTAAATTATTATCGACTAAAATGGCTGACGAAGTAATTTATGATGCATTACAATTGTTAGGAGGTTACGGTTATATGGAAGAATATCCTTTAGCACGTTTGTTAAGAGATAGCCGATTAGGACCAATAGGAGGTGGTACCTCTGAAATCTTAAAAGAGATTATCGCAAAAATGGTAATCGATAAGAAAGAATATAAGCCAGCGACTTAAAACTGTTTTTAGATTGACTTTTTTGCGAAAATACTTTCGGTATCGCAAAAATGGTAATCGATAAGAAAGAATATAAACCAGCGACTTAACACTGTTTTTAGATTAGCTTTTTGCGAAAATACTTTCGGTATCGCAAAAATGATAATCGATAAGAAAGAGTATAAGCCAGCGACTTAATTGTTTTTTTATAGAGTCGATTGATTTTGAAAATATAGCCTTTGAAACGAAAAAGGTAAAAAATAATAACCACTCATTTATTGAGTGGTTTTTTATGGAATTAACTTTTTGAGAGGTAAAAAAATTAAAAGTCAATAAGTTTTCAACACGAAAACGATTTCGGAGCTATAACGATTTCGCGGTCTGAAATTCAATGTATAACTTGAAACCAAATTTAAAAATATATTAAATGAAAACTCTTCAAAAAAAGCATTGGTTTCTTGTGCCAATCATAACAGTTTTCTTAGGATGTTCAGGAGAATTATCAGAAGAATTAGATGTAAAATCACAAGAAAAAGAAATAATACAAGCATCAGCAAGACCAGGGTTAAAACCAATAGGTACTGGAGTAATGATGCAAGCATTTTATTGGGATGTACCAGCAGGAGGGAACTGGTGGAATACCGTTAAAGGTAAAGTACAAGACTGGAGTAATGCAGGAATGGATGCAATTTGGTTACCACCAGCAACAAAAGCGCAAAATGGGGCTTTGTCTATGGGATATGATCCATTTGATTATTTTGATTTTGGAAAGTATAATCAAATGGGAAGTGTTGAAACAAGGTTTGGTTCAGAAGATGAATTAAAGAGTTTGATTTCAACTGCACATGGGGCACAGTTAAGTGTAATAGCGGATATTGTTATTAATCATAACAGTGGAGGGCAAAGTGAACATAATCCAGTGAATAACCAAAGCTATTGGACAAAGTTTACACCGCTTTCAGGAAAATTTCATCGAACGTATAATGACTTTCATCCAAATCATAACCATACAAGTGATACAGGAGTATTTGGAGGTTTTCCAGATTTATGCCATCACCAAGTAAGGGTTCAAAATGAATTATGGAAAAACCCAGAGTCAGTTGCTAAATATTATAAGAATGTAATGGGATTTGATGGTTGGCGTTTTGATTATGTAAAAGGTTTTGAACCATGGGTTGTAAAAGATTGGAAAAATGAAGTAGGAGGATTTACAGTTGGAGAATATTGGGATGGAAATGCAGGTACTTTAGACTGGTGGTCAGGACAAGCAGAAGCAAGCGCATTCGATTTTGCATGTTATTATAGAATGAAAGATGCATTTGATGGTAATAACTTAAATAAGTTAAACGAAGATATGTTATGGAAGAGAAACGCTAGTAAAGCAGTAACATTTGTAACAAATCATGATACCAATGAAATTTATGGAGGTAAAATGTTAGCCTATGCATATATATTAACGCATGAAGGATATCCAACAATGTTTTATAGAGATTATGAAGAATGGTTAAATAAAGAAAGGTTAAATAATTTAATTTGGATACATAATAACTTAGCAGGTGGAAGTACTACAAACTTATATACTGACAATGATGAGTACATTGCAAGAAGAAATGGACACAATAATGCAGGTTTAGTAGTGTATATTAACAATGCAAATCATTGGCAAGAGCGTTGGATAGAAACCAATTGGTCAAATACTCGAATTAAAGATTATACTGGGCATTCTTCATGGGAGCCAGTAACACAAGGAGGAAAGTGGGTTAAAATACAAGTGCCACCAAAAAGTTACTCAGTTTGGGCTCCAAAATAAAATAATTTTTTTGCAGGTTAATTAAAAAATACTCAGTATCTTTGCAGTCCTAAAATAATAAATTTAGAGACTACAATGAAAGGAGGTGCTAACAAATGTTAATTATTCCAGTAAAAGAAGGAGAGAATATCGATAGAGCGTTAAAACGTTATAAGCGTAAATTTAGTAACACTAAAACGTTAAAACAATTACGTGACAGAAAGCAGTTTAATAAGCCATCTGTTGTAAAGCGTGCTCAGAAGATAAAAGCATCTTACGTTCAGAGTTTAAGAACAAAAGAAGAAATAGGTTAGTAATAAGCTATTTTAAAGATATAAAACCTGTGTTGATTTCAATACAGGTTTTTTTGTACATTTATTTTAAATAAACTTACCAATGTTATTAGAAGCTTTTCTAGAATACTTAACTCATGAGAAAAAGTATTCAAAACATACAATTCAAGCATATAAAACTGATTTAATTGCTTTTAGAGATTTTTGTGTGGTTGAATATGAAGAAGAAGAACTAACAGAAATTCATTATAATCAAATTAGACCTTGGATGGTGAGTTTGATAAATGAAGGTATTTCAAATAGGAGTGTGAATAGAAAAATGAGCTCTTTAAAAACGTTCTATACTTTTTTACAAAAAATAGGAGAGGTTAAAATAAATCCTTTGGCAAAGCACAAAGCATTAAAGATTCAAAAAAAAATACAAGTACCTTTTGATCAAAAGGAGGTGGGAGAAGTTTTAGATATTATGAAGGAAGGTGTCGATTTTGAATCGGTAAGAGACCGCTTAATAGTAGAATTGTTATATTCAACAGGGATAAGAAGAACAGAGTTGATAAATATAAAAGAGAAAGATGTTGATTTTGTTAAGAAAGTTATAAAGGTTTTAGGAAAAAGAAATAAAGAAAGATATATAATGTTGTTGCCAACGGTGTTAGATACTTTGAATCAGTATATTGGTCTAAAAAAAGACTATGAGTTGGAAAATGTAACTGAACTTTTGATAACTAAAAAGGGAGTTAAAATTTATGAAACTCTTGTTTACCGAATAATAAATACGTACTTTAGTAGGGTGTCAACTAAAGCAAAAAAAAGCCCACATATCTTGAGGCATGCTTTTGCTACACATTTACTTAATAATGGTGCGTCATTAGATTCGGTTAAAGAATTACTAGGGCATTCAAGTTTAGCCTCCACTCAAGTTTATACGCATAATAGCTTGGAGCAAATAAAGAAAGTATATAACAGTGCTCACCCTAGGGAGCCTAATTAAAGATTGAAAATTATGAAAGTATTCACGCAGTCAGTAAACTTTACAGCAGATAAAAAGTTGATAGATTACATTGAAAAGAAAGTAGGAGGTTTAGAAAGGTTTCATGATAAGATAGTAGATGTAGAAGTTTTTTTAAAAGTTCAAAATACTAGTGAAAAAGAAAATAAAATATCAGAAATTAAAATTAACATCCCAGGAAATGAATTGATGGTAAAAAAACAAACAAAAACCTTTGAAGAGGGTGTCAGTATTGCGATTGAATCATTAAAAAGAAGCCTGAAAAAATCAAAAGAAAAACATAGAGATTCGTTGGTTTCATAAAAAGATAAAAAATATTTCAAAAAAGTTTTAAAAATTAAAAATTACTTTATACATTTGCAGTCCGTTAGAAATAGCGGATTGTTTTTTTATAACAATTGCCGATGTAGCTCAGCTGGCTAGAGCAGCTGATTTGTAATCAGCAGGTCGGGGGTTCGAGTCCCTTCATCGGCTCAAGTTCTTAAACAAAAACGGATAAGATTTTATTGAAAATCTTGGGGAGATTCCAGAGCGGCCAAATGGGACGGACTGTAACTCCGTTGTCTTACGACTTCGCAGGTTCGAATCCTGCTCTCCCCACTTTTTTAAAATTGAAAATTTGATTTTTAAATCTAGGTTTAATTGTTAAATTAGCGGTTTTAAATAGGCGAGAGTAGCTCAGTTGGTAGAGCGTCAGCCTTCCAAGCTGAATGTCGCCGGTTCGAACCCGGTCTCTCGCTCTAAAATTCCAAGCCGGTGTAGCTCAGTTGGTAGAGCGCATCCTTGGTAGGGATGAGGTCACCGGTTCAAATCCGGTCATTGGCTCTTTTTTAGTGAAAAGAGTTTAAAAGAGTTTTAAAATAACACTAAATATATTTAACTAAGAATTAAAATTAATAATCATGGCAAAAGGAACTTATGATCGTTCGAAACCGCATTTAAATGTTGGTACTATTGGTCACGTAGATCACGGTAAAACTACTTTAACTGCTGCAATTACTAAAGTATTAGCTGATGCAGGATTTTCTGAACAAAGAGCTTTTGATCAAATCGATAACGCTCCAGAAGAAAAAGAAAGAGGTATAACAATTAACTCTTCTCACGTAGAGTATGCAACTGCAAACCGTCACTACGCGCACGTAGATTGTCCAGGTCACGCCGATTATGTAAAGAACATGGTAACTGGTGCTGCTCAAATGGATGGAGCTATCTTAGTAGTAGCTGCAACAGATGGTCCAATGCCACAAACTCGTGAGCACATCTTATTAGGACGTCAGGTAGGTATTCCACGTATCGTTGTTTTCTTAAACAAAGTTGATATGGTTGATGATGAGGAGTTATTAGAGTTAGTAGAGATGGAAGTTAGAGATTTATTATCTTTCTACGAGTACGATGGAGATAATGGTCCTGTTGTTGCTGGTTCTGCTTTAGGAGCTTTAAATGGAGAGCAAAAGTGGGTTGATACAGTTTTAGAATTAATGGAAGCTGTTGATACTTGGATTGAAGAGCCACCAAGAGATACTGAAAAAGATTTCTTAAT
Source organism: uncultured Tenacibaculum sp. (assembly GCF_947499065.1). Lineage (GTDB taxonomy): Bacteria > Bacteroidota > Bacteroidia > Flavobacteriales > Flavobacteriaceae > Polaribacter. Next base: position 17,566 of record NZ_CANMMT010000006.1, read on the forward strand.
GCCAATCGAGGATGTATTCTCAATTACAGGTCGTGGTACTGTTGCTACTGGTCGTATTGAAACAGGAATCATCAACTCTGGAGATCCAGTAGAGATTATCGGTATGGGTTCTGAGAAGTTAACTTCTACAGTAACTGGTATTGAAATGTTCCGTCAAATCTTAGATAGAGGTGAGGCTGGAGATAACGCAGGTATCTTATTAAGAGGTATTGCTAAAGAAGATATTAAAAGAGGTATGGTAATCTGTAAGCCAGGTTCAGTAACTCCACACGCTAAATTTAAAGCTGAGGTATACGTTTTAAAGAAAGAAGAAGGTGGACGTCACACTCCATTCCATAATAACTACCGTCCACAATTCTACGTACGTACAACAGACGTAACTGGTAACATTAACTTACCTGATGGAGTAGAGATGGTAATGCCAGGAGATAACTTAACTATTACAGTTGATTTAATCCAACCAATCGCATTAAACATTGGTTTACAGTTCGCAATCCGTGAAGGAGGTAGAACAGTAGGTGCAGGTCAGGTAACTGAAATCTTAGACTAATTAATAATTAGTTTACAGCATAAAAAAAGGAGTCTCTTTAAATAGAGAGGCTCCTTTCAAAATGAAATACGGGTTTAGCTCAGTTGGTAGAGCACTGGTCTCCAAAACCAGGTGTCGGGGGTTCGAGTCCCTCAATCCGTGCAAAAATCAAAGCGAGTTACGGTTTAAATACTGTAGCTCGTTAAAAGGATAAAAACATGAATAAATTTATACAATACATCAAAGATTCTTTTGAAGAATTAAATACAAATATGACTTGGTCATCTCGTGAAGAAGCTCAAAAGTCAACTGTAGTGGTTGCTGCATTTACAATTGTTTTTGCATTAGCAGTAGCAGGTATTGATAAAGTTTTTCATACTGGATTAGACTGGTTTTTTAACCAATTTAACTAGATATAATTTTTAGATTATGGCGGCAGATAATTCAGTAATGAAGTGGTATGTTGTAAGAGCTGTTGGAGGTCAAGAGAATAAGGTTAAAACTTATATTGAGACTGAAATTGCTCGTTTTGGATTATCAGATTATGTTAATCAAGTAATAGTCCCAACAGAAAAAGTTATCCAAGTAAGAAACGGAAAGAAAATAAATAGAGAAAGAGTTTATTTTCCAGGATACGTAATGGTTGAAGCTAACCTAGCTGGAGAGGTTCCTCACGTAATTAAATCAGTAACCGGAGTTATTGGTTTTTTAGGTGAAACAAAAGGAGGAGAGCCTGTGCCAATGCGTAAATCGGAAGTAAACAGGATGTTAGGTAAAGTAGATGAACTTTCTGTGAGAGATGAAAATGTCGCAATTCCTTATTCAGTTGGAGAAACTGTAAAAGTAATCGACGGACCTTTTAATGGATTTGACGGAACAGTTGAAAAAGTTAATGAGGAAAAACGTAAATTAGAAGTGATGGTTAAGATTTTCGGAAGAAAAACACCATTAGAGCTAAATTACATGCAAGTAGAGAAAATATAATTGTTACACCTATATTTAGAGATATTTGAAGCTTCCAATTTAAATATCTTGATTAAATCTTAAACAATGGCAAAAGAAGTAAGTAAATTAGTTAAACTACAAGTTAGGGGAGGTGCTGCGAATCCGTCGCCACCAGTTGGACCCGCTTTAGGTGCTGCCGGGGTTAATATCATGGAGTTCTGTAAGCAGTTTAATGCTCGTACACAGGACAAGCAAGGTAAAGTATTACCTGTTGTGATTACAGTTTATACAGACAAATCTTTCGAGTTTGTTGTAAAAACACCACCAGCTGCAGTACAATTATTAGAAGCGGCCAAAATTAAGAAAGGTTCAGGAGAGCCTAATAGGAAAAAAGTAGCAAGTGTTTCTTGGGATCAGATTCGAGGAATTGCAGAAGACAAAATGCCTGATTTAAATGCATTTGAAGTTGAGTCTGCAATGAGAATGATTGCTGGAACTGCTCGTTCTATGGGATTAACAGTAACAGGTGATGCACCTGCTTAAACTTTAAAAGATATTTAGAAATGGCAATTACTAGAAAGCAAAAAGAAGCTCGTGCTAAGATAGATAGATCTAAAGTTTATAGCTTAGAAGATGCATCAGCTTTAGTTAAAGAAATTACAAATGTGAAATTTGACGCATCTGTAGATTTAGCAGTACGTTTAGGAGTAGATCCTCGTAAAGCAAATCAAATGGTACGTGGAGTTGTTACATTACCACACGGAACAGGAAAGGACGTAAAAGTATTAGCATTAGTTACTCCAGATAAAGAAGCAGAAGCTAAAGAAGCTGGCGCAGATTATGTTGGATTAGATGAGTACCTTCAAAAGATTAAAGGAGGTTGGACTGATGTTGACGTTATTATTACTATGCCTAGCGTTATGGGTAAATTAGGTCCTTTAGGTCGTGTTTTAGGACCAAGAGGTTTAATGCCTAACCCAAAGACAGGAACAGTAACTATGGATGTTGCAAAAGCAGTACAAGAAGTAAAAGCTGGTAAGATTGACTTTAAAGTTGATAAAACTGGTATTGTACACGCTGCAATTGGAAAAGTATCTTTTGATGCTAAGAAGATTGAAGAAAATGCAAATGAGTTATTACAAACATTAATTAAATTAAAGCCAACAGCGGCTAAAGGTGCTTATATTAAGAGTATTTTTATGTCTTCTACTATGAGTCCTAGTGTTGCTGTAGATGAAAAATCTGTATCATAAGGCAGTTAAAACTTTTTAATTATGACTAGAGAAGACAAATTACAAGTAATAGAAGATTTAACAGCACAATTAGGAGATACTAGTACTATCTATTTAGCAGATATTTCTGGATTAGATGCAGTAACTACATCTAACTTACGTAGAGCTTGTTTTAAGGCTAACGTTAAATTGGCTGTTGTAAAAAACACAATGCTTTCTAAAGCAATGGAGGCTTCAGATAAAGATTTTGGAGACTTACAAAGTGTTTTAAAAGGTAATACTTCTATAATGATTGCTGAAGCTGCTAATGCACCAGCAAAAGTTATAAAAGAGTTCAGAAAAAAATCAGATAAGCCTTTATTAAAAGGAGCTTTTGTTGAAGAGGCTGTTTACATTGGAGATGACCAATTAGACGCTCTTGTTAACATTAAGTCTAGAGAAGAGCTTATTGGAGATATCATTGGATTATTACAATCTCCAGCTAAAAATGTTGTTTCAGCTTTACAATCAAGTGGAAACAAACTTTCAGGTATTCTTACAACGTTATCTGAAAAATAATTACGCGCACTAATAAACTAAAATAAATAAAATTTCAAAAAACAATTAAAATGGCAGATTTAAAAGATTTCGCAGAACAATTAGTTAACTTAACAGTAAAAGAAGTTAATGATTTAGCTACTATCTTAAAAGAAGAGTATGGTATTGAGCCAGCAGCAGCAGCAGTAGCAGTAGCAGGTCCAGCAGCAGGAGGTGATGCAGCAGAGGAAAAAACTGAATTCGATGTGATCTTAAAAGCAGCAGGAGGTTCTAAATTAGCAGTTGTAAAGTTAGTTAAAGAATTAACTGGATTAGGATTAAAAGATGCTAAAGCAATCGTTGATAGCGCTCCAGCACCAATAAAAGAAGCAGTATCTAAAGATGAGGCAGAAGGTCTTAAGAAGTCTTTAGAAGAAGCAGGAGCTGAGGTAGAGCTTAAGTAAGCTATACTCCCGATTTAAAACGGGAAAAAACAATTAAGGTTTAGGTACTAGAAACTCATGTTTTTAGTCCTAAACCATTTTGTGTATATATTCGTTCTTTATTTATCACAATTCGAAATTGTGATTTTACGACTATAAAGTGTTGGTTTTTAACCATCAAAAGCAATTAAAATTGCATTATTGAAACAGATAAGTTTCAAAAAATAATATTTTTAATTTAAAAATAGCATCTCTTTTGGCAACGATAAACACTACTGAAAGAATTAACTTTGCATCATCGCAGTTAGGAACTGATTATCCAGATTTTCTAGATATTCAGGTAAAGTCTTTCCAAGACTTTTTCCAATTGCAAACCAAAGCCGATGAGCGAGGTGAAGAAGGTTTGTATAAAACCTTTATGGATAACTTTCCGATTACTGATACCCGTAATCAATTTGTATTAGAATTTTTAGACTACTTTGTAGATCCTCCAAGATATAGTATTCAAGAATGTATTGAAAGAGGTTTAACACATAGTGTACCTTTAAAAGCTAGGTTAAAGCTTTATTGTACCGATCCTGAACACGAAGATTTCGAAACTATAGTTCAAGATGTTTATTTAGGTACTATTCCTTATATGACTAATTCTGGAACTTTCATTATTAATGGAGCAGAAAGAGTTGTAGTGTCTCAATTACACCGTTCACCAGGGGTGTTCTTTGGACAATCTTTCCACGCAAACGGAACCAAGTTATACTCAGCAAGAGTTATTCCTTTTAAAGGGTCTTGGATAGAATTTGCTACAGATATCAATCAAGTAATGTATGCTTATATTGATAGAAAGAAAAAATTACCAGTAACAACGTTATTCAGAGCCATAGGTTTTGAAAGAGATAAAGATATATTAGAGATCTTTGATTTAGCTGAAGAAGTAAAAGTTTCTAAAGCAGGATTAAAGAAAGTATTAGGGCGTAAATTAGCAGCAAGAGTATTAAAAACTTGGCATGAAGATTTCGTAGATGAAGATACGGGAGAAGTAGTATCTATTGAACGTAACGAAATTGTTTTCGACCGTGATACAATTATAGAGAAAGAACACATTGATGAAATAATCGACGCAGGTACAAAAACTATCTTATTACATAAGGTAGATAATGACATGGCAGATTATGCAATCATTCATAATACATTACAAAAAGATCCTACAAACTCAGAGAAAGAGGCAGTAGAGCACGTATATAGACAATTACGTAATGCTGAACCGCCAGATGAGGAAACAGCAAGAGGAATTATTGAAAAATTATTTTTCTCAGAACAACGTTATAGTTTAGGAGAAGTAGGGCGTTTTAGAATGAATACCAAACTAGGTCTTAATGAAGATATAGATCAAAAGGTATTAACTAAAAACGATATTATTACAATTATCAAATACTTAATTGAGTTAATTAACTCAAAAGCAGAAGTAGATGATATTGATCACTTATCAAACCGTCGTGTAAGAACTGTAGGAGAGCAATTAGCAGGACAGTTCGGTGTTGGTCTAGCTCGTATGGCTCGTACAATTCGTGAAAGAATGAACGTACGTGATAACGAGGTATTTACTCCAATTGACTTAATTAATGCGAAGACATTATCTTCAGTAATTAATTCATTCTTTGGTACCAACCAATTATCTCAGTTCATGGATCAAACAAATCCATTAGCAGAGATTACTCATAAACGTCGTTTATCAGCTTTAGGACCTGGAGGTTTATCTAGAGAAAGAGCAGGATTCGAGGTTCGTGATGTTCACTATACACACTATGGTCGTTTATGTCCAATTGAAACTCCTGAGGGACCGAATATTGGATTAATTTCATCTTTAGCAGTATTTGCAAAAGTTAATAATCTTGGTTTTATTGAGACTCCTTATAAAAAAGTAGTTGATGGAAATATAGATTTAAAACAAGAGCATATATATTTAAGTGCTGAAGAAGAAGAAGGAATGAAATTTGCTCAATCTAATTTAAAAATTGATGAGCAAGGAGACTTTGTTGAAGATAAAGTAATTTCACGTGAAGGTGGAGATTTCCCAGTAGTTACTCCAAATGAAGTAGACTATATGGATGTTGCGCCAAACCAAATTGCATCTATATCAGCATCGTTAATTCCTTTCTTAGAGCATGATGATGCCAACCGTGCATTAATGGGATCGAATATGATGCGTCAAGCAGTTCCATTATTACGTCCAGAATCTCCAATTGTAGGTACAGGATTAGAGCGTAGAGTAGCAAAAGATTCTCGTATCTTAATCAATGCAGAAGGAGCTGGAGTTGTTGAGTATGTTGATGCAAATAAAATTACAATTAAGTATGATAGAACTGAAGAGGAGCAAATGGTAAGCTTCGATTCAGATGAAATTTCATATAACTTAATTAAGTTTAGAAAAACTAACCAGGGTACAAATATTAACTTAAAGCCAATTGTAAAAGTTGGAGATAGAGTTGAAGAAGGACAAGTACTTTGTGAAGGTTATGCAACACAAAAAGGAGAATTAGCTTTAGGAAGAAACATGAAAGTTGCCTTTATGCCTTGGAAAGGGTATAACTTTGAGGATGCGATTGTGATTTCTGAAAAAGTTGTTCGTGAAGATATCTTTACTTCTATACATATTGATGAATATTCATTAGATGTTCGTGATACTAAATTAGGAGCAGAAGAATTAACAAACGATATTCCAAATGTTTCAGAAGAGGCTACTAAAGACTTAGATGAAAATGGAATGATTCGTATTGGAGCAGAAGTTAACCCAGGAGATATCTTAATTGGTAAGATTACACCAAAAGGAGAATCTGATCCAACACCAGAAGAAAAGTTATTACGTGCTATTTTTGGAGATAAAGCAGGAGATGTAAAAGATGCATCATTAAAAGCTTCACCATCATTAAGAGGAGTAGTAATTAATAAAAAATTATTCAAACGTGCAGTAAAAGATAAGAATAAGCGTGCTAGAGATAAAGAGGCGATTGCAACTTTAGAAGCATCTTACGTATCTAAGTTTGAAGGATTAAAAGATAGATTAGTAGAGAAGTTATTTACTTTAATTACAGGTAAAACTTCACAAGGTGTATTTAACGATTTAGGAGAGGAAGTATTACCAAAAGGTAAGAAGTTTACTCAAAAAATGTTGAATTCAGTAGAAGATTTTACACATTTACATGGTACTTGGACTACAGATAAAGACTTAAACAAGTTAGTTGTAGAATTAGTACATAACTATAAGATTAAAGTAAACGATTTACAAGGAGTTTTACGTCGTGAGAAGTTTACAATTTCTGTAGGAGACGAGTTACCAGCAGGAATCTTAAAGCTTGCAAAAATTTACGTAGCTAAAAAACGTAAGTTAAAAGTAGGAGATAAGATGGCAGGACGTCACGGAAATAAAGGTATTGTAGCACGTATTGTACGTCAAGAAGATATGCCTTTCTTAGAAGACGGAACACCAGTAGATATAGTATTAAATCCATTAGGGGTACCATCTCGTATGAATATTGGTCAGATTTATGAAACAGTTCTTGGTTGGGCTGGAGAAAAATTAGGTCAAAAATATGCAACACCAATTTTTGATGGTGCAAATATTAACGAGATTAATGATTTAACAGATCAAGCAGGTATTCCTCGTTACGGACATACATACTTATATGATGGAGGTACAGGAAAACGTTTCGATCAGCCAGCAACAGTGGGTATAATTTATATGATTAAGTTAGGTCACATGATTGAAGATAAGATGCACGCGCGTTCTATTGGACCTTACTCATTAATTACACAACAACCATTAGGAGGTAAGGCACAATTTGGAGGTCAACGTTTCGGAGAGATGGAGGTTTGGGCACTTGAAGCATATGGTGCATCAAGTATCTTAAGAGAAATCTTAACTGTAAAATCGGATGACGTATTAGGTAGAGCTAAAACATACGAAAGTATTGTTAAGGGTGAATCTATGCCAGAACCAGGATTACCAGAATCATTTAATGTATTAATGCACGAACTGAAAGGTTTAGGATTAGACGTTAAATTAGAGGAATAATAAACAGTGAAATATCATTAGGTAGGATGTTTTCTACCTAATGATAAATCATTTTAAATATACGTCTTAAAGAGGCAAATTTTTAATTCGAATCCATTAGTTATTATGGCAAGAAAGAACGAAAAATACACTGTTAAAAAGTTTAACAAAATTTCAATTGGTTTAGCATCACCTGAATCTATTTTAGAGGCATCAAGAGGTGAGGTTTTAAAACCAGAAACTATTAACTACCGTACACACAAACCAGAAAGAGATGGTTTATTTTGTGAGCGTATTTTTGGTCCTGTAAAGGATTATGAGTGTGCGTGTGGAAAATATAAGCGAATCCGATATAAAGGAATCGTTTGTGATCGTTGTGGTGTTGAAGTTACTGAGAAAAAAGTACGTAGAGATAGAGTAGGTCACATTAATTTAGTAGTACCAGTTGCTCATATTTGGTACTTTAGATCATTACCTAACAAAATGGGATACCTTTTAGGGTTACCATCTAAAAAGTTAGATATGATTATTTACTACGAGCGTTACGTAGTAATTCAACCAGGAGAAGCTAAAAATGCAGAAGGAGAACCATTACAAAAAATGGACTTCTTAACGGAAGAAGAGTATTTAGATATTTTAGATACACTTCCACAGGAGAATATGTATTTAGATGATTCAGACCCAAACAAGTTTATCGCTAAAATGGGAGCTGAATGTTTAATTGATTTATTAGAAAGAATCGATTTAGACACGTTATCATTTGAATTACGTCATAAAGCAAATACAGAAACTTCTAAGCAACGTAAAAACGAAGCATTAAAGCGTTTAAATGTTGTTGAAGCATTTAGAGATTCTCAAAAGAACAGAGAAAACAACCCAGAGTGGATGATTATGAAAGCGGTTCCAGTTATACCGCCAGAGTTACGTCCATTAGTACCATTAGATGGAGGTCGTTTCGCTACTTCAGATTTAAATGATTTATACCGTCGTGTTATTATCCGTAACAACCGTTTAAAGCGTTTAATGGAGATTAAAGCTCCTGAAGTTATTTTACGTAACGAGAAACGTATGTTACAAGAATCAGTAGATTCATTATTTGATAACACACGTAAATCATCTGCAGTAAAAACAGAATCTAACCGTCCATTAAAATCATTATCTGATAGTTTAAAAGGTAAGCAAGGACGTTTCCGTCAAAACTTATTAGGTAAGCGTGTTGATTATTCTGCACGTTCTGTAATTGTTGTTGGACCAGAGTTAAGATTATTTGAATGTGGATTGCCAAAAGATATGGCAGCAGAATTATACAAGCCTTTCGTTATTCGTAAGTTAATCGAAAGAGGTATTGTAAAAACTGTAAAATCTGCAAAGAAAATTATAGATAGAAAAGAACCAGTTGTTTGGGATATCTTAGAAAACGTAATTAAAGGACACCCAGTTTTATTAAACCGTGCTCCAACGTTACACCGTTTAGGTATTCAAGCATTCCAACCAAAGTTAATTGAAGGAAAAGCAATACGTTTACATCCACTTGCTTGTTCTGCCTTCAATGCCGATTTTGATGGGGATCAGATGGCGGTTCACTTACCATTAGGACCAGAGGCTATTTTAGAAGCTCAGTTATTAATGTTAGGATCTCATAATATCTTAAACCCTGCAAATGGTGCACCTATTACGGTACCATCTCAGGATATGGTATTAGGATTATACTATATGACTAAAGAAAGAAAGTCAACTCCAGAAGTACCTATTAAAGGAGAAGGGTTAACTTTCTATTCACCAGAAGAGGTAATTATTGCCTTAAACGAAGAAAGAGTAGACTTAAATGCTGGAATCAAAGTTCGTACTAATGACGTAGAGGATGGAGAACCAGTTGTTAAGATTATACAAACAACTGTTGGTAGAGTTTTATTTAATGAAGTTGTACCAGAAGCAGCAGGATATATTAATGAAGTCTTAACAAAGAAATCATTAAGAGGAGTTATTAGTGGTATTTTAAAAGTTACTGATATTCCTGCAGTTGGAAAATTCTTAGATGAGATTAAAAATATGGGATATAAATACGCCTTCGAAGGTGGTTTATCATTCTCATTAGGAGATATCATTATACCAGAAGAAAAGCACTCTATGATTGCTGAAGCAAACAAAGAGGTAGATGGTATAATCATGAACTATAACATGGGTATGTTAACGCAGAAAGAGCGTTATAACCAGGTAATTGATGTTTGGGGATCTACAAACAACAGATTAACTGAATTATCGATGAAGCGTTTACGTGAAGACCAACAAGGATTTAACTCAGTATTTATGATGTTAGATTCTGGAGCGCGTGGGTCGAAAGAGCAGATTCGTCAGTTAACAGGTATGCGTGGATTAATGGCAAAGCCTAAGAAATCTACAGCAAGTGGTGGAGAAATTATTGAAAACCCGATTTTATCTAACTTTAAGGAAGGATTATCGATTTTAGAATACTTTATCTCAACGCACGGTGCTCGTAAAGGACTTGCCGATACCGCATTAAAAACAGCCGATGCAGGATACTTAACACGTCGTTTAGTAGATGTATCTCAGGATGTTATTGTAAATGAAGTAGATTGTGGTACATTAAGAGGATTAGAAATTACTCCATTAAAGAAAAATGATGAAATCGTTGAGCCTTTAAGTGAAAGAATTTCTGGTCGTACATCATTACATAATGTATACGCTCCAAAAACTGATGAATTATTAATTGAGTCAGGAGAGTTAATTACACCAATTATAGCTGAAAGTATTGAGGCTGCTGGAGTAGACAAAGTAGAAGTACGTTCAGCATTAACTTGTGAATCTGAAAGAGGTATTTGCGAGAAATGTTACGGACAATCTTTATCTACAGGAAAGAAAGTACAAAGAGGAGAAGCAGTAGGTGTAATTGCCGCACAATCAATTGGAGAGCCAGGTACACAGTTAACGTTACGTACATTCCACGTTGGAGGGGTAGCAGGAAACATTTCAGAGGAGAACAAGTTAATAGCTAAGTTTGATGGAAATGTTAAGATAGAAGATTTACGTACTGTTAAAGGTAAAGATAACGAAGGTAAAGAAGTAGATATCGTAATCTCTCGTACAGCTGAAATTAAAATTATTGATAAGAAGACTGATATAGTATTAAGTACTAATATTATTCCTTATGGTTCGATTATATTTGATAAAGATCTTAAATCAATCAAAAAAGGAGATGCAGTTTGTCAATGGGATCCATTTAATGGAGTTATTGTTTCAGAATTCAACGGAAAAGTTAAGTTTGACAATTTAGAGCAAGGTATTAACTATACTGTTGAAATTGATGAGCAAACAGGTTTCCAAGAAAAAGTAATGATTGATTCTAAAAATAAGAAAATTATTGCTTCATTAATTATTGAAGATGCAGATGGTAATGCTTTACGTTCGTACAGTTTACCAGTAGGTGCACACTTAATGGTAAATGATGGTGATAAAGTAGAATCAGGTCATACATTAGTTAAGATTCCACGTAAGTCTGGTAAAGCAGGGGATATTACAGGAGGTTTACCACGTGTAACAGAGTTATTCGAAGCACGTAATCCATCGAATCCAGCAGTAGTTGCTCAAATTGATGGAGTTGTATCTTTCGGTAAAATTAAGCGTGGTAATCGTGAGATTATTATTGAATCTAAAACAGGAGAGATTACTAAATACTTAGTGAAGTTATCTAACCAAATTTTAGTTCAAGAGAACGATTTCATTAAAGCAGGTATGCCTTTATCTGATGGAGCTATTACTCCAATAGATATCTTAAATATCAAAGGACCTTCTGCTGTACAAGAATACTTAGTAAACGAAATTCAAGAAGTATATCGTTTACAAGGGGTAAAAATTAACGACAAGCACTTCGAGGTAGTAGTACGTCAAATGATGCGTAAAGTTAGAGTTATTGATTCTGGAGATACTTTATTCTTAGAAAATCAATTAATTCACAAAAACGACTTTATCAAAGAAAATGACGCTATTTACGGAATGAAAGTTGTTGAGGATGCAGGAGATTCTGAGAACTTAAAACCAGGACAAATAGTTTCAGCTCGTCAATTAAGAGATGAGAATTCATTATTACGTAGAGCAGATAAAGAATTAGTAGTAGCAAGAGAAGCACAACCAGCAACTGCAGAGCAAGTATTGCAAGGTATTACAAGAGCTTCGTTACAAACTAAATCATTTATTTCAGCTGCGTCGTTCCAGGAGACTACTAAAGTATTAAACGAAGCTGCAGTAAACGGTAAAGTTGATACATTAGAAGGATTAAAAGAAAATGTAATTGTTGGTAAGAGAATTCCAGCAGGTACAGGAATGAGATCTTACGATAGTCAAATCGTAGGGCCTAAAGATGAAATTGAAAAAAGTTTATAAATTTCAATACAAAGACCTCTAAAAATTTAGAGGTCTTTTTTTTAAATTTTAATATGGAAGATCATAAAGAACCACAATTAAATATAGAACTAGATCAAGATATTGCTGAAGGAACTTATAGTAATTTGGCTATAATTAACCATTCAGTATCTGAATTTATAGTTGATTTTATTAATATAATGCCAGGTGTACCTAAGGCTAAAGTAAAATCAAGAATAATTTTAACACCACAACATGCTAAAAGATTATCTAAAGCATTAGCAGAAAATGTTCGAAAGTTTGAACAAGCACATGGTGAAATAAAAGATTATGAGCAAGTTCCTATTCCAATGAATTTTGGAGGTACAACAGGAGAAGCATAAAACAAAAAAATCGTCTTAATTAAGACGATTTTTTATTTTTATAAGATATTAATTGTTTAAAACCCTTGGGAAATTTGTTGAAGTCCAGGAATATTTAAAACAAAGATTTGTTTGCCTTTTAAATTAATTAGTTTTTTCTTTTTAAAGTCAGAAAGTAAACGAATGGCGCTTTCAGTAGCTGTACCTATAATATTAGAAATATCTTCTCTAGTTAAAAGTATACCTATAGAACCATCTTCATTTTTTTCAAATTCACTATCTAAAAAAATAAGAGTATCTGCCAAACGTTGTTTTACGGTTTTTTGAGCCATGTCAACAATAACGTTATCTGCATTTTTAAGAGAAGAAGCCATTTTTTTAAGCATATCCATAGAGAAGTTAGAATTATTCTGTAAATCCTTTATTATTTCTTCTTTAGGGATAAAACAAACTTCCATATCGTTCACAGCTACTGCTTTTAGATTTGAAACTTCATCATTAATTAAACTACGTTCACCTATAATATCACCTTTTCTGATTAAGTGTATAATTTGATCTCTACCATTATCACTCATTTTAGAAACTTTACAGAGGCCATCTTTAATACAAAAAATACCGTTTATGTGCTCACCTTCTTGAAAAAGAGGCTCACCTTTTTTGATGATTTTCGACGTTTTACACCCAGAAATCCTAATCAATTCACTTTTTGTTAAGGACTTTAATGAGTTGAATTGCCTAATAATACACTGTTCACATTTAGTGTGAGTTTCTGAGTTTTGTAGCATACTTCAAAGATAACGAAAACTGATAAATATCATGTTTATTACTTGCATAAAAAACGACCTTTGTATCAGGCAAATGAGTAAATATGGAAAGCAAGATATGTTTTCATTGTGGTAACGAGTGCGATACTGATAAAATTAGAGTAGAAGAAAAGTTTTTTTGCTGTAATGGATGTAAGACAGTATTTGAAATTTTTTCAGAAAATGATTTAACTTGTTATTACGATTTTCAGAACAATCCAGGAGCAATTCCTGAAGAGATTCAAGGGAAATATGATTTTCTTGAAAATGAATCTATTGTAAATAAATTATTAGAGTTTAACGATGGAAATACTCAAGTCGTTAATTTATATATTCCGCATATACATTGTAGTTCATGTATTTGGGTATTAGAAAATTTACATAAACTTCAAAAGAGTATAATAAACTCACAGGTTAACTTTCCAAAGAAAACGGTACGAATTACGTATAATTTAGAAGAGACATCGTTACAAGAGGTTGTTTTATTATTGAGTTCCATAGGGTATGAACCATATATTTCTTTGGAAGATTATGAAGTAGGAAAGAAAAAGGTTGATAGAAGCTTAATTTATAAATTAGGAATAGCTGGATTTGCCTTTGGAAATGTAATGTTTCTTTCATTTCCAGAGTATTTTGAAGTATCAGAATTTTGGTTAGAACAATACAAAGGAGTTTTCCGTTGGTTAATGTTTTTCTTTTCATTACCAGTAGTTTTTTATGCCGCACAAGATTATTTTATTTCAGCATATAAAGGATTACGTTCAAAAATCCTGAATATAGATGTTCCTATTGCTTTGGGAGTTTCTGTTTTATTTATTAGAAGTTCTGTTGAAATTATTTTTGATTTAGGAACTGGTTTTTTTGATTCTCTAACTGGTTTGGTATTTTTCCTATTGTTAGGAAAGTTTTTTCAGCAAAAAACATATAATTTTTTATCATTTGAACGGGATTATAAGTCCTATTTTCCAATTGCAGTTACTAGGCTTACTTCAGAAGGAAAAGAGGAAAATGCACAAATATATGATGTAAAAAAAGGAGATAGATTATTAATAAGGAATCAAGAATTAATCCCAGTTGATGGAATTTTAATAAATGGTGAAGCAGAGATAGATTATAGTTTTGTTACAGGAGAAGCAATTCCAGTTTCAAAAAAGTCAGGAGATAAATTATTTGCAGGAGGAAAACAATTATCAGGTATTATTGAAATGGAGGTTTTAGCGTCAGTTTCACAAAGTTATTTAACACAGTTGTGGAGTAATGATGTATTTCAAAAAGATAAAAACTCATCATTTAAAACACTAACAGATAAGATAAGTCAACATTTTACCATAACAATTTTAATTATAGCTATTATAGCAACTGGTTTCTGGTGGTTTTATGATGCATCTAAGGCATTAAATGTATTTACAGCAGTATTAATTATAGCTTGTCCTTGTGCTATAGCATTAGCAGCTCCATTTACCTTAGGAAATATGTTACGTATTTTAGGTAAGAAAAAGTTTTATATAAAAAATGCTACTGTATTGGAGCAATTAGCCGCAACCGATTCAGTAATTTTTGATAAAACAGGTACTCTTACTACAAACAAGGAAAATAAAATTGAGTATCAAGGAACAGATTTAGAGGAGTTAGAAAAAACAGTATTGAAAAGTACACTTAGAGCTTCAAATCATCCTTTAAGTAGAATGTTATATAATTCATTAAAAGAAGAAACAATAACGATAGAAAATTTTAAAGAGCATACTGGAAAGGGGATTGAAGCTAATTATAAACAAATAAAAATAAAAGTAGGTTCATCATCTTTTGTGAATAATATAGAAGAGCAGATAAATTTAGATACTTCAGTACATATTAGTATAAACGATGCATATAAAGGAAAGTATGTTTTTAAGAATGCATATAGAAAAGGAGTGAATAATTTATTCTCAGAATTAAAATCGAATTATGAATTAGCGGTTGTTTCTGGAGATAATGAAGGAGAAAAAAAGTATTTGCAAACTATTTTACCAGAGAGGACTACATTTTTATTCAATCAGAAGCCAGAAGATAAATTGTCTTATGTAGAAAAATTACAACAAAAAGATAAAAGTGTAATTATGATTGGTGATGGATTAAATGATGCTGGAGCATTGGCACAAAGTAATGTTGGTATAGCATTGTCAGAAAATATAAATGTATTTTCTCCTGCTTGTGATGCAATTTTAGATGCTTCAAAGTTTAATCAAATAGCAAATTATATCAAGGTATCTAAAAAAGCAATTCAAATCATAAAATATAGTTTTTTATTGTCTTTATTATACAACGTTATCGGATTGTATTTTGCAACTACAGGGCAATTAAAACCGGTAATAGCTGCAATTTTAATGCCTTTAAGTTCTATTAGTATCGTAGTGTTTACAACAGTGGCAACAAATTTAATAGGAAAGAAAATTAAATAAGGCTTTTGAGAAGTTTTAAAATTCAAAGAAAGAAAAAAGAGTACAGTTATCTTTGTATGTTTTAAAGAAGATAACAAGAATAAAAATAAAATATTATGCAAATAAATAAATATATAGATCACACATTATTAAAAGCAGTAGCAACAAAAGGAGATATTGTAAAGCTATGTGAGGAAGCCAAAGAATATGATTTTTGTGCAGTTTGTGTAAATGGTTCATATGTAACCTTAGCAAAAGAAGAATTGAAAGATTCGTCTATAAAAATAGCAGCAGTAATAGGTTTTCCATTAGGAGCTATGGATACAGAATCTAAAATTTTTGAAGCAAAAAAATGTATTGAAAAAGGAGCTTCAGAAATAGATATGGTTATCAATATAGGAAAATTAATAGATGGAGAAAATGAATATGTAGAGAATGAAATTAGATTGATAAAAGAAGCAATAGGAGAAAATATTTTGAAGGTAATATTTGAAAATTGTTACCTAAGAAAAGAACAAATAAAAATTGCCTCGCAATTAGCGGTAAATGCAGGAGCAGATTTTGTTAAAACATCAACAGGTTTTGGAACAGGAGGAGCAACCTTTGAAGATGTTAAAATAATGAAAGAAGTAGTTGGAGATAAGGCTCAAATAAAAGCAGCAGGTGGAGTAAGAGATACTGCTACTGCAGTTGAGTATATTGAGATGGGGGTAACTCGTTTAGGAACATCATCAGGAGTTTCTTTAGTAACAACAGGAGTTTCAGACAAAAACAAATATTAAGATGAGTGTACATATAGCGGCCATAAAGGGAGAAGTAGCAGAAACGGTATTATTACCAGGAGATCCAATGAGAGCTAAATGGATTGCTGAAACATTTTTAGAAAATCCTGTTTGTTATAATGATGTAAGAGGAATGCTAGGATACACTGGAGAGTATAAAGGAAAGAGAGTTTCGGTACAAGGAACAGGAATGGGAATACCAAGTACATTAATTTATGCTCATGAATTGATTACCGAATACGGTGTAAAGAATTTAATCCGCGTAGGTTCGGCAGGTTCGTATCAAAAAGAAGTAGGTATTAGAGATATTGTAATAGCAATGGCAGCATCAACTAATTCTGGATTAAATACAATCCGATTTAATGGGGCTGATTATGCCCCGACTGCTAGTTTTGAATTATTTCAAAAAGCATTAAATACAGCTAATGAAAAAGGAATTGCTATAAAAGCAGGAAATATTTTAAGTTCAGATGAGTTTTATGCAGATGAATTTGAAAGCTATAAAAAGTGGGCAGACTACGGTGTTTTATGTGTAGAAATGGAAACAAATGGTTTGTATACAGTGGCAGCTAAACACAAAGTCAATGCATTGTCAATATTAACCATATCTGATAGTCTGGTTACAGGAGAAAGAACCACAGCTGATGAAAGAGAGCAAACGTTTAAAGAAATGATAGAAATCGCATTAGGAACTTTATAATGAAAAACTCACTAATTCAAAAATATAATATACCAGGTCCAAGATATACAAGTTATCCAACTGTACCTTATTGGGATGAAAATACTTTTTCAAAAGAAAAATGGATCGAAACTTTTAAGAAATCGTTTATAGAAAGTAATTCAACTGAAGGAATTAGTTTATACATTCATTTACCATTTTGTGAAAGTTTGTGTACGTTTTGTGCATGTCATAAACATATAACAAAACGTCACGAAGTTGAAGAACCATACATAGAAACCGTATTAAAAGAATGGAATTTATATGTTGATTTAGTTGATGAAGTACCATTAGTAAAAGAAATTCATTTAGGAGGAGGTACACCAACGTTTTTTTCAAAAGAACAATTAAAAAAGTTAATTGATGGAATCTTTTTAAAAGCAAGAAAACATCCTAATCACGAGTTTAGTTTTGAAGGACACCCGAATAATACGACCAAAGAACAATTACAAACTTTATACGATGTAGGTTTTACTAGAGTAAGTTTTGGAGTACAGGATTATAATTTAAAAGTACAAGAAGCAATTCATAGAGTTCAGCCATTTGAAAATGTAGAAAGAGCACATCGATTAGCAAAAGAAATAGGATATACATCAATTAGCCACGATTTAGTTTTTGGACTTCCATTTCAAACAAAAGAAAATGTAATTCACACTATTAATAAAACAAAAGAATTACAACCAGATAGAATTTCATTTTATAGTTATGCACATGTACCTTGGGTAAAAGGAGTGGGGCAAAGAGGTTTTAATGAACAAGATTTACCAAAGAATGAGGAAAAGCGAGAGCTATATGAAATAGGGAAAGAGTTATTTGCAGAGATGGGCTATATAGAAATAGGAATGGATCATTTTGCATTACCAACCGATAGTTTGTATAAAGCAACAGAAGAGAAAACATTGCATAGAAATTTTATGGGATATACCGCTAATAAAACTCAATTAATGATTGGTTTAGGAATGTCAGCAATTTCAGATTCATGGTATGGTTTTGCTCAAAATGTAAAAACTGTAAAGGAATATCAAAAAGTTGTAAATGGAGGTGAGATTCCAGTTTTTCGAGGACACATTTTATCTAAAGAAGATTTAGTAATAAGAAAACATATTTTAAATATTATGTGCCATTTTTCTACTTCATGGGAAGAAGAAAATTTACAAATAGAAAATGTAAATGAGCATTTAAATAAACTGGATGAAATGATTGAGGATAAGCTAGTTTTTATAGAAAATAAAAAACTAACAGTCCCTGAAGAAGCAAGACCGTATGTGCGAAATATTTGTATGGCGTTTGATAAAAAACTACACAAAAAACAACCAGAAACGAAACTGTTTTCTATGACTATTTAACTTAGATAACCTAGTATAAAAATAATCCCCATCATTATAAGTATAAATAAAAAAATGGTGAGAAATGATAAAATGGCAACTTCCATTTTATCATTTTTATTTTTAAAGATAATATAAATATAAAGTATTAAAGCAATGTATATAAAAGGGTCTAGAATAATTATAGGTATTCTAAAAAATAAATGAGTTAATATTCCTATTAATGTTACTTGACCTAGAATAAAAGAGTTGATAGCTAGATGTTCAGAGTAATTATATTTCTGAAAAAGAATTCTAGTTAAAAAACTCAAAGGAATTAAAGCAAAAATCCAAAAATATTTAAAATATATTCTAATAAACCGTCCTCCAAAATAAGCTATTTTTTCAAGCCCTTCCTTATCAACATTTGTAATAGTACTTTTTTTAACAGGCACTTTCAGTAAAGCTTCAATGATTAAATATATAGTTATAGAAAAAATTAAAAATGAGATGGGATTTAAAATATTTTTTCTTTTCCCAAGAATATAATTTGTGATTATTTTTTTGGGGTTTGTAAAGAGCGATTTTACGTTAAATAAAAAACCTTTATCCATACCTACAATAGAGGATAAAGTATATTGAAACATAGAAGGGAAAGTAATCCTTTTTACATTTTTCTTTTCTCCACAATGAGGGCAATAATTTTCCTCATGCACATTATTACATGAAATACATTTCATTTATAATAAATATTTAATTCATAGCTTATTTTAATTAAGCACTTCTAAAAATAAATAAAATTGAAATAGTTACAAGTTTTAAAAAATAGAAGAGCTATTTATTTGAAAAAAAAGTAAATAAATCTCTAATAAAAGTTTGAAATATGACAAATATCATGTTTTAAGAAAAGCTTCAAATCTACCTTTGTACTATAATTATCAGGCAAGATATGAGCGTTATTTACTTACTACTTACACTAAGCATCTTAGTGGCAATTGTTTTTTTTATTGCATTTATCGTTTCGGTAAAAAAAGGGCAGTACGATGATTCGTATACGCCTTCTGTTCGTATGCTTTTCGATGATGAACTGGTTAAAGAAAACAAAAATTAACAACTAACAATAGATATTAAATTTAGATAAATTATGGAGATGCAACAATTTTATTACGATAATAAAATCGTAAAAAAGTTCATTTACGCCACGCTACTCTGGGGGATTGTAGGTTTCTCGGTAGGATTGTTGCTGGCTTTTATGTTTTTATTCCCAAATATTACTGATGGGATTTCATGGTTAAGTTTTGGTCGTTTACGTCCATTACATACCAATGCAGTAATTTTTGCCTTTGTAGGTAATGCAATATTTGCGGGGGTTTATTACTCGTTACAAAGATTGTTAAAAGCCCGTATGGCAAGTAACTTCCTGAGTAATTTTAACTTCTGGGGATGGCAATTAATTATTGTTGCAGCTGCTATAACATTACCTTTAGGGTATACAACCTCAAAAGAGTATGCAGAATTAGAATGGCCTATTGATATAGCCATTGCTTTAGTATGGGTAGCTTTTGGTGTTAACATGATTTGGACAATTTTACAAAGAAGACAACGTCACTTATATGTTGCTATTTGGTTCTATTTAGGAACATTTGTAACTGTAGCTGTATTACACATTTTTAACAGTTTAGAGTTACCAGTTAGCTTCTTAAAATCATATTCAGTTTATGCAGGAGTTCAAGATGCATTAGTACAATGGTGGTACGGGCATAATGCCGTAGCATTTTTCTTAACAACACCTTTCTTAGGTTTAATGTATTATTTTGTACCTAAAGCTGCAAATAGACCAGTATATTCATATAGGTTATCGATAGTACATTTTTGGTCTTTAATATTCATTTATATCTGGGCAGGACCTCACCACTTATTATATACTTCGTTACCAGATTGGGCTCAAAATTTAGGAGTTGCGTTTTCAGTAATGTTAATAGCACCATCTTGGGGAGGTATGATTAATGGATTATTAACATTACGTGGAGCATGGGATAAGGTACGTACAGATCCAGTTTTAAAGTTTATGGTAGTAGCTATTACAGGATATGGTATGGCAACTTTTGAAGGGCCAATGTTATCGCTTAAAAACGTAAATGCAATTGCTCACTTCTCAGATTGGATTATTGCCCACGTTCACGTAGGAGCATTAGCATGGAATGGTTTCTTAACATTTGGTATGTTATATTGGTTAATACCAAGAATGTTTAAAACAAAATTATATTCTACAGCATTAGCAAATTTCCATTTCTGGATTGGTACTTTAGGTATTATTATGTATGCTTTACCAATGTATGTAGCTGGATTTGTTCAAGCATCAATGTGGAAACAGTTTAATCCTGATGGAACTTTAACTTATGGTAACTTCTTAGAAACTGTAAATGAAATTATACCTATGTACTGGATGCGTGCTATTGGAGGTAGTATGTTCATCCTTGGTGCCATTGTAATGTTATACAATGTTGTAAAAACTGTAAAATCTGGAAGTAATGTAACAGATGAGTTAGCAGAAGCACCAGCATTAACAAAAGTATCTAAGTACAGAACTAAAGGAGAAACATGGCATACTTGGTTAGAAAGAAAGCCAATCAAATTAACAATTTATGCTACGATAGCAATTTTAATAGGTGGTGTTGTACAAATAGTACCAACGTTATTAGTAAAATCTAATATTCCAACAATTACTAGTGTAAAACCATATTCACCATTAGAATTAGAAGGGCGAGACATCTATATCCGTGAAGGATGTGTGGGATGTCACTCACAAATGATTCGTCCATTCAGATCAGAAGTTGAGCGTTATGGAGAGTATGCAAAAGCAGGAGAATTTGTATATGATCATCCATTCCTATGGGGGTCAAAACGTACAGGACCAGATTTATTAAGAATAGGAGGTAAATATTCTGATAGTTGGCACTTAAATCATATGTATGATCCACAAAGTACTTCACCAGGTTCTATCATGCCAGCTTATAAATGGCTAGTAAGAAATAAATTAGATAAGAGCAGTACTGAAGGAAAAATGAAAGCT
Source organism: uncultured Tenacibaculum sp. (assembly GCF_947499065.1). Classification (GTDB taxonomy): domain Bacteria; phylum Bacteroidota; class Bacteroidia; order Flavobacteriales; family Flavobacteriaceae; genus Polaribacter. The sequence goes on from NZ_CANMMT010000006.1 coordinate 39,115, forward strand.
ATGGTTAGTTTAGGAGTTCCGTATACTGAAGAAGATATTACGAATGCACAAGCAAGTATGGAAGCTCAAGGTGCTAAGATTCAAGAGAATTTACACCAAGATCCAGATTTTGCAAAGAATTATGCAGCAGATAAAAAATATGCGGCAGATAATGGACAAACTTTCATAGAGATGAAAGATAGAGAGATTGTTGCCTTAATAGCTTATTTACAGCGTTTGGGTACAGATATAAAGGTAAAAGATGTAGAAGATCAATTAAGTGCTAAAAACTAGAAATTATGTTGAAGTTCGTAAAAAATCACATGGAGACTATTGCAGGTATTGAAATATATCCAATTATCTCGTTAACTATATTCTTTACATTTTTTGTAGTACTGTTTTGGTGGGTATATACAGCCAAGAAAGATTACATAAGTAAAGTGAGCAATTTACCGTTAAACGATTAAAATAAAAGAAGATGAAAAAATATTTTCAATCAGCAGCATATATCACTTTTATAGGAATTACGCTTTTTGCATTGATGATTGCAATAAAGTCGTATGAAAATCCATTTAGCTTGTATGAAAATCCATTAGTATGGATAGCTATTGTAGCATTGATTTTAGTAATTCTGATGAAAGAATTAGTAAATATAGTTGCACAACAAAAGGCTGAACAGCTCCAAATGGAAAAGGATGGAGTGAATCTAGAAGAAGTAGATCATTGGGCTTGGGCTAAGAAATTAATCAATAAATGGACAGAAGCCAAAGCAGTAGAAGAGGAAGAAGAAATAATTCTGGATCATAATTATGATGGAATTAAAGAGCTGGATAATAACTTACCGCCATGGTGGTTGTATATGTTCTATGCAACAATCATTTTTGGATGTGTATATTTAGTAAGGTACCATATGTTAGGAGCTGATAATCAAGAGATGGAATATGCACAATCTGTTGAGCAAGCTAAAAGAGAGCTAGCAGCTTTTAGGTCAACTTCAAAAGAAGCAGTAATTGATGCAGAAACTGTAACAGTATTAACATCAGAAAGCGATTTAAATAGAGGAAAAGCTGTTTATAATTTAAACTGTGCTGCCTGTCATATTGCTGATGGTGGAGGAGGTATAGGTCCTAACTTAACAGATGAATATTGGATTTTAGGTGGTGGAATTAAGAATGTGTTCAACACTATTACCAATGGAGGTAGAGATGGAAAAGGAATGGTTGCTTGGGGTAAAACATTAAAACCAAAAGACATTCAAAAGGTTGCTAGTTATATTTTGAAATTTCAAGGTACAACACCAGCAAAACCTAAAGCTCCTCAAGGAGAAAAATATGTAGAAGAAGGAACAACTGCTGAGGTAAAAGTAGAAGAACAAGCAAAAGACAGTATACAGTAAAATAATACTCTTAATAACAAATTTGGTTTTTAATTGGAGAAAATGGAGACACCCAAGAACGAACAATTTAGAGATAGTATTGGTACCATCAACGAAGAAGGTAAGCGTTCTTGGGTATATCCTAAGAAACCAAGTGGTAGGTTTTATAAATACAGAACCTATGTGAGTTATTTTTTACTAGCATTTTTATTGCTAGCTCCATTTATAAAAATTAAAGGAAATCAGTTTTTACTATTTAATGTACTAGAGCGTAGGTTTAATATTTTCGGATTTCCATTTTGGCCACAAGACTTTCATTTGTTGGTGGTTTCAATGATAATTGGAGTTGTATTTATAATACTTTTTACAGTAGTTTTTGGGCGTATTTTTTGTGGATGGATTTGTCCACAGACCATTTTCTTAGAAATGGTTTTTAGAAAAATAGAATATTGGATTGAAGGAGATAGAGGAAAACAAATACGTTTAGAAAAACAAGCATGGAATGCTGAGAAAATTAAAAAGAGAGTTTTAAAGTGGTTCATCTTTTTTATTATCTCATTTATAATAGCAAATGTTTTTTTAGCTTATCTGATAGGAGGAGATACTGTTATAGATTATGTAACAGGCAATCCATTTGATAATATTAGAACACTTATTTCGCTATTAATTTTTACAGGAGTATTCTACTTCATCTTTGCTTGGTTCAGAGAACAAGTGTGTATCATCGCTTGTCCCTATGGTAGGTTACAAGGAGTTTTATTAGATAACAAAACTATTAATGTAGCATATGATCATGTTCGAGGAGAAGGTGAGAAAGGAAGAGGGAAATTTAAGAAAAAAGAAGATAGAGCAGCATCTGGAAAAGGAGATTGTATTGATTGTTTCCAATGTGTAAATGTATGTCCAACAGGAATTGATATCCGAAATGGAACACAGTTAGAGTGTGTAAACTGTACAGCTTGTATAGATGAATGTGATCACATGATGGAAAAGGTGGGATTACCAAAAGGACTTATTCGTTATGCAAGTGAAGAGAATATAGTGAAGAAAGCTCCTTTTAAGTTTTCAGCAAGAATGAAAGGGTATTCTGCAGTATTGGGAATTTTAATAGCGGTTTTAATAGGAATGTTGTTTTTAAGGAACGATGTTGAAGCTACTATTTTAAGATTACCAGGACAGTTATATCAGCATAAAGAGAATGGAGTTATTAGTAATATTTACACATACAAAGTAATTAATAAAACAACAAAACAGATTGATGATGTTAGTTATAAGTTACTATCTCATAAAGGAAAAATAGAAACGGTAACACATCAAAATTTTGAAGTTCCAAAGCAAGGATTAGCCGAAGGAACACTATTTATAGAATTGCATCAATCTGAAATGAAAAAAGAAAAGGTAACACTAAAAATAGGAGTGTTTAGTGGAGATAAATTAATAGAAACCACTAAAACAAATTTTTTAGGACCAAGAAGTTATAGATAATAATAACGTCATTGGGAACAATGACACTAAAAACAATAAAAATGAAACTAAACTGGGGCACGGGCATAGTAATCGCAATTATTGGATTTATAGGTTTTATCATGTATTTCGTAATAACCATGAGTACAGGAAAAAGTTATAATCACGATTTGGTATCTGATAAATATTATCAAAAAGAATTAGCATATCAAAACAGTATAAATGCGACAAAGAATGCGAAAGCATTAAAAGAGAATGTAAGAGTTGAAAAGAAAAAAGAAGGATTAAAAATCTATTTTCCAACAGAATTTAATCCTAAGGATATAACAGGAAAAGTGTTCCTATATAGACCATCTAATAAGCAACTGGATTTTGAAATGCCTATTTCACTTTCCAATACATATTTGCTCGTGCCTGAGAAACGTTTGTTAGGTGGTCGCTGGAACATAACTGTTTCCTGGAACTGCAAAAATAAAGATTATTTATATCAGAAAGAACTAATTTACTAATGCTTATTTCTGCAATCATATTAGGTTTATTGGGAAGCTTTCACTGCATAGGCATGTGTGGTCCAATTGCTTTTATGTTACCTGTAGATAGGACTAATAAAGTAAAACAGTTTTTTCAAATTACAAGTTATCATTTTGGAAGACTATTTACCTATAGCCTAATAGGTTTGTTGTTTGGTTTTTTGGGAAAAGGATTTTATTTCTTCGGCTTTCAACAACAACTTTCTATTGTTGTTGGTATTGTAATGATTTTGATAATTTTACTTCCCAAAACCTTCCAAAAATATAATTTTTCAAAACCAATAAGTAGATTGGTTATGAAAGTAAAATCGGCTTTAGGAAAAGAACTTAAAAAGAAAGGAAATGATACTTTTTTTACCATAGGTTTTTTAAATGGATTTCTTCCATGTGGATTGGTTTATATGGCTGTTTTTGGAGCTTTAACTACTACAAGTTCACTTTCTGGAAGCTTATATATGTTTCTTTTCGGATTAGGAACTATACCTTTAATGACTACAATGGTATATATAGGGAATTTTGCCAACGTACTTGTTCGAAAAAGAATTCAACAAGCTATTCCTTACGTGGTTGTTTTTATTGGAGTATTATTTGTTTTAAGAGGTTTAGGACTTGGAATACCTTATGTTTCTCCATTGCCAGTCAATGAAATAGTGTCATCTGTAAAAGGTTGTCATTAAAAACTATACATGATAAAAATCATAATTTTCTTGGTGTATGTTTTGTAATTTAGATATGAAGTTAAACCTTAAATATCTTACTTATGAAAAAAATAATTGTACCAGTTGATTTTTCAAATCATTCAGAATATGCCCTAGAAACAGCTTCTTTTTTAGCAAAACAAGCAAATGCAGAAATTATAGTTGTACACATGTTAGAATTGTCTAATGCTATCGTTAGTAAGTCGGAAAGTTATGCTCAAAATGAAACCTTCTTTTATTTAAAATTGGCAGAAAAAAAGTTTCACAATTTTTTACAAAAAGATTATTTAAAAGGCATAAAAGTAACACCAATAATAAAGCATTTTAAAATTTTTAGCGAGTTAGATCAATTAGCGAGAGAAGAAGATGTAGACTTAATTGTAATGGGATCTAGAGGAGCAAGTGGATTAAAAGAAATGTTCATAGGTTCTAATACAGAAAAAGTAATACGTTATGCACATGTACCAGTATTGGTTATTAAAGAAAAACCAATAGTAGAGAATATTGAAAAAGTAGTTTTTGCTTGTGATTTCTCTGACGATGATATAGCTCCATTACTAAGAGCAAAGTTGTTTTTTGAAGATTTAGATACTAAAATAGATTTAGTATATGTACAAACTCCTTCAACTAAGTTTAAAAGTACTTCAGAGTTAAAAGAAAAGATTCAGGGATTTTTAGATAAATTAGGAGAAGTAAGTTTTAGTAAAGAACAAATTCATATTGTATCAGATTATACTGTAGAAGATGGTTTACGTTACTATGTGAATGCAAATGATGTAGAAATGTTAGTTATTGCTACAAAAGGAAGAAAAGGAATGGCTCGTTTCTTTGAAGGAAGCATAACAGAAGATGTAGCTAATCATAGTAGTTTTCCGTTACTAACCTTTAAAATATAAAAGAAGAAAAGTTAGCCTTTAATAGGCTAACTTTTTTATTTAAAGTATTTAAAATCTTTTCTGACCAGAAAATTCCATAGCTTCTCCTTTACCAAAACCGAAGCTAATTCCTAAGGTAACAAAACGTCCTCTTTGACTAAAGGCAGTTCTGTTAAAGTTATTTTGAACAGTTACTTCTTCGTAGTTTCTTGAAGCAAATACATCACGAACACTTAAACTAGCATTTAGTCGACCTTTTAGCATTTTTTTACGAATACCTAAATCCATAAAAAGATTATCAGATATGGTACTTTGAGCAGTTTTAAATTTAGAACGATAATTTCCTGTAGCTTCTAAAGTAAATCCAGCAGGAAACTTAATTTTACCAGTTCCTCTTAAGCTCCATCTATTTCCTGTGAAATCAAAATTATTGTTTAATAATTGTCCTTTCCTTACAAAAGTATTGTAGTTAAAATCTGACGTAAAACTAAACCAAGAAATAGGAGAATATTTAGTATTTACTTCTATACCTGTAGCACGATTAGTACCAATGTTTTGAGGTTGAGAAGTTGTTACGTTGTTATTAATTGTGGTGATGTCTTCAATTACATCAGTTGTTGCTCTATGGTATATTCCTGCATTAATAGATGCTTTTGATAATTTATAAATAGTGGTTATTTCAAAAGAATCGGTAAATTCAGGAGTTAAATTAGGGTTTCCAACATTAAGATTAAAGTTATCTCTAAAAGAAACAAAAGGATTTAAATCCCATAAACTAGGTCTAAAAATACGTTTAGAATATCCAGCTTGTAATGATAAATCATCATTTATTTTGTAGGAACTATGAAAGCTAGGGAATAGGTTGCTATAGTTTTGTTTATTGTTCTGATTTGTGGTAATTAACTTTGTAGTAAGGTTCGTTGTTTCTAAACGTAAACCTCCTTTTAATCCCCAAGTATCATTTTCATAGGCAAAAGTAGCATAAGTACCTAAAACCCCTTGGTTATAATCAAATACGTTGCTAAATCCAGTGTTGGTAACCCAATTGTTATTGATAAAATCACGAACGGTATAAGTATTGGTTACTTTGTCTAATAAATATTGAGCTCCGATTTCTAAGATATAGTTATCGCGAATAGGACGTGTATAATCTAATTTGAAAGTATATTCATTTTGAGCAAAGTTAGTTTTTGCTTCCTGAATAGCATTAGTCATACTACCTATAAGCACATTATTATTAAAGTTTGAAATTTTATCTTTAGAGAAAGAAGTACCTAAAGCACTAAATAATAAATTATGTTTTTTATAATCTGTGAAATCCTTTTTATATTGTAATTCATATTCCCATTTAGGATTTGTAGCTCTAGTGTCTTCTAATCGATTCCAAGAATCGGTAGTAGCCAAAGAAGCATCTTGTAAATTGTAAAGTTGACTTGCACTTTCTTTTTCATTTTCGAAAGCATAATGACCAGATAAGGTAAGAATATTATGTTCGTTGATATGATAATCAGTACCTAAAATTAGGTTAAAGAAGTTTTCGTTTTTATCACTGTCGCTAGTGGTACTTAATCGAGTATTGCTTGTAGTATTAGTACTAGAACTATTTCCTTCTCTAGGAAAAGTACGTCTACCATAAGCTATTTGGCTAAATAAGTTGAATTTTTCAGTACGTCTATTTAAACTTAAACCTAAACTATGATTATTAGGAATACCAGTATTTAAAGATATCGAACCATTTAATCCTTTTTTTTCTGATTTTTTTAAAATGATGTTTAAAATTCCACTAGTTCCAGAAGCGTCATATTTTGCAGAAGGATTGGTAATTACCTCAATACTTTCAATCATATCAGCAGTAATACTTCCTAAAGCATTTCCTTCTTCACTAGCTAAAACAGATGGCTTTCCATTTATAAGTATTTGCACTCCTTGACTACCTCGTAAGCTAATTTGTCCTTCGATGTTAACTGTTACAGAAGGAACATTATTTAATACTTCTAAAGCACTAGCTCCTGTACTACTTAAATCTTTACCAACATTAAAAACACGTTTGTCTAATTTAAAAACAGTTTGAGATTTTTCAGCACGAACAATAACTTCGTCTAGTTTATCAGAGTCTTCTTCTAAAGTAATGGTTGGTAGTTTAATAATTGAAGCATTACGATTAAATTGAGTTATTTTTTTTGTTTTGAAACCAATAAAACGAGCTTCTATATAAAAATTAGAAGCGGTTGTTTTTAAACTAAAAGCTCCAGTTTCATCGGTAGTAGTACCAGAAATAGGAGTATTCTTTGTAGAGTCCATTACAATTACAGTAACAAACTCAAGAGGTAATTGGTTATTACTTTCTATAACTTTTCCATTAATTGTTTTGGTATCTGTTTGCCCATATGTTTTTGAAAAAGCGAAAACCAATAAGCATAGGAGTATTCCAAATTGTTTCATGATTTGTATTTTAAACTTTAGAATAGCAAATTTTCAAAGAAACAGGTAGTATGAAAAATAAAATCGGTAAACAACCAATACTAACCTCTAAACAACTTAGGTATTGATATTTTTTATATTTTGTTGTTTATCGGTAATATTTAACCGTTTATAGGAAACTTGTATGTAACTATATGAGATTCATTTATTTTTGAGTTATGAAACACCTATTTAGTAAGATTGAACGTAAAGAATGGCTTTTTCAAATATCATTATTGATAGTTATTTTTTTTCTGTTTTCATTTGATAAGCATAGTCCAGATATTAGTTTAGATAGATTAGTGTTTTTTACACATTATGCACTAGTATCGTTTATTATAAGTTATATTTTTATTCCTACATTATTTTATAAGAAAAGATATAAGGAGTTTGGAATAGCTATTGTATTAACATTAGCCTATTTATATATATCAGAAGAATTTGTATTAGAAAAAATATTTTATGCAGGTGAAAGAGGTAAATATATTTCAAATGTATTCTTTACGCTTCTCGATATTTTACCAATTATAGTAATATTAGTAAGTTTTAAATTAGGATGGGATGCACATAAAAAACAAGGCTTGGTAGATAAATTAGAATCTACAGTAAAAGAGAGTGAATTACGTTTTTTAAAGTCTCAAATAAATCCACATTTTCTATTTAATAATTTAAATAATTTATATGCTTACGCTATAGAGCAATCACCAAAAACACCATCAATTATTTTAGAGCTTTCATCAGTATTGCGTTATATGTTATATGATTGTAAGGAAGATTTTGTGTTACTTCAATCGGAAATAGAACATTTAAAACATTTTACAGCTTTAAATGAATTACAGATAGAAAATAGAGGAGAAGTTCGTTTTAATACATCAAAGATTCCTGCTAATTATGTAATAGCACCCTTAATTTTATTAATGTTTATAGAAAATGCATTTAAGCATAGTACAGCTAGTCAAAGTACAGATATTCGCATTAATGTAGATATACAGGTAAATTCAGAAGGAGTATTAGATTTTGTTTGTGAGAATAGTTTTTTGTCTAGTTCGAATAATCAAAACTTATCCCAAGGAATTGGTTTAGCAAATGTAAAGAAGCGATTAGAAATTTTGTATCCTGATAAGTATTCACTAAAAATTGATGACAGTAATCAAACATATAAAGTGAACTTACAATTACAACTTTCAAAAAAAGAATAGTCTATGAGAACATGTATTATAGTGGAAGATCAACCACCTGCTCAACGTATTTTACAAAAGTATATTAACGATGTAGGTTCCTTAAAATTGTTAAAAACTTTTTCTGATGGTATAGAGGCGTTGTCTTTTTTACAAAATGAAGAAGTAGATTTAATTTTTTTAGATATTCACTTGCCTAAAATATCGGGTATCGATTTTTTAAAAACACTAAAAAATAATTCGCAAGTAATTTTAACAACAGCCTTTTCTGATTATGCTTTAGAAAGCTATGAATACAATGTTGTAGATTATTTATTAAAACCTTTTTCATTTCAACGTTTTGTTCAGGCTATTCATAAAAGTACCTCAATGTTATCAACAAAATCAGAAGGAAAAGAAAGTAAAATAGTAGAAGTAGCTGATACTTTTTTATTGAAATCTGGTTATGATTTTGTAAAAGTTAGCAGCAATGATATCATATTTATAAAATCAGATGCAGATTACACAGAGATTGTTACTACTGAAAAAACATATTTAAGTTCAGAGTCAATGAAAAATTGGTTAACCAAATTACCTGTGTCTTTCGTACAAATACATAAATCGTATATAGTTAATACTAGTTATTTAGAAAAAGTTTCTGGGAATCAGGTATATATTTCAAATGAAGAAGTTTTACCTCTAGGAAGAGCTTATAAAGAAGACTTTTTGCAGAAGTTTGTAAAATATAAATAACCAATTTTCATGAAATAGTTATTTTGTATCTTCCGCGTATTAAACTATTAATCATGAAAATAAAAACATATTCAGTCTTAGCATTATTTGTAGGAACAATGTTAGTGTCCTGTAAAAAAGAAGAAAAAGCTGAGGTTCTTAGTAAGGCAGATATTGCTGCTGAATCTAAAAAAGTAAATACTTTTTTTGATAAACAATTTAAGGAAAGTTTAGATAGGCATCCGATGTATCAAACTTATTTAGGTATAAAAAAAGATGCAGATAAATGGAATGATATTTCTGATGATTTTGCAAAAAAAGAATTAGAACATGCAAAGAAAGCTTTACAATGGATGAACGATTCTGTTAATGTAAAAGCTTTAGATAAGGGAGCTAAATTAAGTTATGATTTATTCAAACAACAATTAGAAAATCAAATAGCTGATTTTAAATACCGTTTCCATACGTATCCAGTAAACCAAATGCATGGGATGCAAGCAGAAATACCAGCATTTTTAATCAATATGCATCAAGTATCTGATGTTAAAGATGCAGAGAATTATATAGCTCGATTACATAATTTAAAACCTTTATTTGCTGAGTTAGTAAAAGGCTTAAAAGAAAGAGAGTCTAAAGGAATAATGCCTCCGAAGTTTGTATTTGCAAAAGTTTTGGATGATTCTCGAAACCTAATAAAAGGAATTCCATTTGATAATTCAGGTAAACCAAGCACCTTATTTAACGATTTTACTAATAAAGTTAATGCATTAAAAATAGATGAAGCACAAAAAAAGGAGCTTATAGAGAAAGGTACGACTGCTTTAAAAGAAAGTGTTTTACCAGCTTACGAAAACTTAATAGCTACATTAGAAGCACAAGAAAAAGTTGCGAGTACAGATGATGGAGCATGGAAATTACCTGAAGGGTCAGCGTTTTTTAATAATGCATTAAAGAGAACTACTACTACTGATTTGACTGCTGAAGAGATTCATGAAATAGGGTTAAAGGAAGTAGCTAGAATTCACGAAGAAATGCGTGCTATTATGAAAAAAGTAGGATTTAAGGGGACTTTAAAAGAGTTTTTCGAATTCATGAAAAAGGATCAACAGTTTTATTACGAAGATTCTCAAAAGGGTAGAAAAGAGTACATGGATGAGGCAACTTTTATTATTGATAGCATGAAAACTCGTTTAGATGAATTGTTTATCACAAAACCAAAAGCGGCTTTAATAGTAAAAGCAGTAGAGCCTTTTAGAGAAAAATCGGCAGGAAAAGCATTTTACCAGCAACCAGCATTAGATGGTTCTAGACCAGGAACATATTATGCAAATATGTATGATATGGAAAGTATGCCATCATATCAAATGGAAGCTTTGGCTTATCATGAAGGAATACCAGGGCATCATATGCAAATTGCTATTGCACAGGAGTTAAAAGAAGTACCAATGTTTAGAAAATTTGGACGTTATACAGCTTATGTTGAAGGATGGGGACTGTATTCTGAGTTTATACCAAAAGAAATGGGCTTCTATGCAAACCCTTATTCAGATTTTGGACGTTTAGCAATGGAATTATGGAGAGCTTGTCGTTTAGTAGTAGATACAGGAATTCATGCTAAAAAGTGGACTCGTGAAGAAGGAATAAAGTATTATACAGATAATACACCTAATGCAGAGTTGGATGCTATTAAAATGGTAGAACGTCATATTGTAATGCCAAGTCAAGCTACTGCTTATAAAATAGGAATGCTTAAAATATTAGAATTACGTAAAAAGGCAAAAGATGCTTTAGGTGATAAGTTTGATATTAGAAAGTTTCATGATGTAGTTTTAACTAATGGTCCATTACCATTAAATGTATTAGAAACTATGGTAGATGAATATATAGCTTCTGAAAAATAATACAAGGTTATTTAAATAAACAAAAAACTCGATACAAATTGTATCGAGTTTTTTATAACTATATTTTGTTGAAATTATTTAGTTTCTTTCGCTTTGATGTCATCAACAAATTTCTGTAAACGCTTTCCGTAATCAGATTTTTTAACTTTATCAGTTAAGCTTTTATTAATAGTATCTAATAAATGAATATTTGCATTGTATAATTCAGATAAAGCTATGTAAGGAGCAGCTTCACTATCAGCATTGGTAACAGCAAAGTTTGTTGAAAATAAAAAACGACGACGAATCATTTTTTTATAATCAGCTTCTACTTGTTTGATTAAATCTTCATCTTGAGATTTACGTGCTTCTAAATTTTTCTGTATAAATTCTAAATTTTGCTCTTTAAATCTCTGGTCAATTTCACGGAATTGATCCATTACTTCTTGATTTTTTGATCCTTTTATTTCTGGTTTAAAACCAAATTCTTCAATATTATCATTGATGGTAATATTACCTTTTTCTCCAAAAAACATGATGTGCTCATCTTTAGCATTACCATTAAAAGTTAAATAATACATTACAGGAGAATCAACATTGTCGGTTAACATAAATTTATCGTCACCTAACAAAGTCATAGAGTCAACTGCAACTAGTACAGTATCTTTCATTTTTTGAAGATATAACGTACCTTTTTTCAACCCTTTAATTTGACCTTTCACAACCATGTTACCTTCTTTTTTTGAAGAACAAGCCAAAGCCATTATTGAGAACGCACAAATAGCGATAAGTTTTTTCATTGGTTTATTTTGTTTTATTTGTTAGGTTAAATGTAATTAAAACAAAACCCGAAATAGATTATAATCTATTATAATAGGTTTAAATTTTAGATTGCAAATATGCAGAATTCTCTTATAATGTAGCTGATAATTCCATTAAAATTGTACATAATATAGCGCCAACTGTACCAATAGCATAACCAAATACGGCTAATAATACACCAACTGTTGCTAGAGAAGGGTGGAAAGCAGATGCAACAATAGGAGCAGAAGCAGCTCCACCAACATTTGCTTGACTACCTACTGCTAAAAAGAAATAAGGTGCTTTAATTAGTTTAGCAACTAAAATTAAAAGTCCAGCATGGATACTCATCCAAACCAAACCAATTGCAATTAAACCTAAATTGTCAAAAATCATGGTTAAATCCATTTTCATACCAATAGTAGCAACTAAAATATAAATGAAAATACTTCCTAGTTTACTAGCTCCAGCACCTTCATAGTTTTTAGCTTTAGTAAATGATAAGATAATTGCTACAATAGTAGAAATACTAATTAACCAAAAGAATCCAGAACCCAAGAAAGAAAATACATTTCTCCAAGTTTGAGATTCAATAGAAGCTACTAAATCACTAAAAAGTGTACTTAAAAATTTAGAAGCAAAATGACCAAAACCTACTGTACCAAAAGCAATAGCAAGCATAATCATAAAATCGGTAAGAGTAGGGTTTCTTTTAACTCCTTGAGTAAATGTAGAAACCTTTTCTTTTAGCTCCTCAATAGCTGAGGTATCAGCTTTTAACCATTTATTAATTTTATCTTTTTTACCAATTCCAATTAATAAAATAGCCATCCAAATATTAGCAACTACAATATCAACAAAAACCATCCCCCCATATTTAGCAGGGTTATATTTATAAATTTCAAACATAGCTGTTTGGTTGGCTCCTCCACCAATCCAACTACCAGCTAAAGTAGATAAACCTCTCCATACTGCATCAAAATCAGCCCCACCAACTGTTTCTGGAGAAAATATTGAAATTAATAAAATAGCTAAAGGCCCTCCAATAACAATACCTATAGTCCCTGTAAAGAACATAATTAAAGCTTTAGATCCTAAATTAGAAATAGCTTTTAAGTCGATACTTAGAGTCATTAATACTAATGCTGCTGGAAGTAAAAATCGACTAGCGATATGATATAATTGAGATTTTCCTTTAGTTATTTCCCCTGCTGCATTTGTAATTTGCCATTCATCTGGAGAAATAATTCCTAAAGATGTAAATACTGCAGGTATAAAATATGCCATGAAAAGACCAGGGACAATTTTGTAAAATTTATGCCAAAATCCAGATGTTTTAGATTCAGTGTAAAAAATAAAACCTAAAGAAATCATTAGGATACCAAATACAATTGCATCATTTGTAAAAAGAGGAGTGTTCATTTTAAATCAGTTTTTTGCTAAAGTATGAAAATAAGCTTATTTCTTTTTGAAGTGACTTGTATTGATAGCTACTCCAAGTTGAATTCGGTTAAAACTCTGACTTACATCATTTGAAATATTCATATAACCAACTTGAAGTTTTACAGCATTCGAAAGTTTGTATTTAACTCCAACTCCTAACCAATTCTGATTGTAAGCTTCTCCATCAAAGTCAAAAAAGATTTCATCATAGATATAAGTAGACCATTTTGATGATAAAGGATAACTTAATCCTAATTGGTAACGGATAAAATGTCCTGTTTGTGAATTGAAAAAACGTTGTTCAGCTCTAAATCTGTGAGCGAAACCTAACTTAGATATTTTATGCTTTACATTAAAATCTTCATAAATACGGTGCTCGTTAAAGTCTCCTCCATCTAATTTATAAGAATTAAGCCTATCCGTATTTAAAAAAGCGTAACCAATCGTAGCGCTTAAATTTTTATTTATTTTATAGTTTCCACCTAATCGTCCAATAAATTGTTGCATATCGTCACCAATTTCGAAAAAACGAAAATGTGCCATTGTTTTTAAGCTGAATTTTTCTGATAATTGATGAGAACCATTGTACATATACCAAGCACCTAGTTCTTTTTCAGGATTAGATTGAGCAACATTTTTTAGAGTAAATAGAATAATAAATAAAAAAGCGATTTTTTTCATGGTACTTAATTAATTGTTTTGTTTTCAGTTAGCGAAACTACAATTTTCTTGGTTATTTTTATAATCTAAACAGGAAGCTTAATTCTCTTAACAGATTAAGAGCATAGATCCTATAAAAAAAGCTACCGTTTTAAGGTAGCTTTTTTAGATTATTCTATTTTGAGAGTTTCTACTTTTTTAAATGGAGAAATTACAATTTTTTCTGTGTTTTCTCTATATGATTTCCATTCGTTATTGAAAAACTTGTTAGTACTGTTTAAAGCATCTTGTAAAGCATCTTTTGCTTGATTAATTAAAGTTCTTTCTGTACTAGTAATTTTAGGTTTACTACCTACATACCATCTTGCAGTACCAATTCGTTGATTAACATTTACTTCAGGACTTCTAACAATTCCTTGACGCTTGTCTACTTTACCTAGATATACATTTAAAAGCGTGTCTATTTTTTTTATGATATCAGTAGAAGTCTTAATTTCCTTTTTATATAGCTTTTTGTCCTTTTTAGTTAATTTACTTTTAAAACCCTTTGCTGTATTTTTACTTTCTACCAGTTGTTTTACTGCTTGAGCAATAGATTTTTGGTATCCTTCAAGCTTTTTACTTAGTCTATACTTTTCGTCAATGTTTTCTTTCAGTACAGGATATCTAGGGTCGCTTTTAACGATAATATTTTGCTCTGATGTTTGGTTGCCAAAAGTTGTTTTTATTCTATAAGTTCCTGGTTTTACACGAACACCACTAGGTTCTCTCTTAGACTTACGAATACGTCTAGATGGTCTATCTACGCCTTTTTCATCCATATACCAGGTTCCTTTTTGTAAACCGTTTTCTTTAGGAGCTTTTCTTTTTATAGTTCTAATAAGACGCGTACCATCAAATATTTCAAACTTAATAGAATCCCACTTAATAGTTGGTTTTTTCTCTTTTAATTCTTTTGTTTTTTTATCCTTTTTGTTTTCGTTTTTCTCTTGCTTTGGTTTGTTAACATAATAAGATACTAAAGCTCCACGAGATCTGTTTTCTCCATTGTAAATTGCATCTGCACCAAATCTACTTCCTGTAGGTTGTTGGTAACTAGCTTGGTAAGCAATAGGAGGTTCAAATAATACAATGTTTTTTTGTAACACATTGGTATTCATAGCCATTTCTCTTAAAGGTCTGATATCGTCTAAAACCCAAGCAGCTCTACCAAAAGTTCCAATAATTAAATCGTGCTCTCTAGGGTGTATTACTAGGTCTTTTACAGAAACTGTAGGAAATCCGTTTGTCCACTTAGCCCATTTTTTACCTGCATTTAAAGAAATGTATAAACCATCATCAGTTCCTAAGAATAAAAGATTAGGAGTAATTGGATCTTCAACAATTGAAAGTGTATAACTAACCACATCGTCTTTGTTTACAATTCGTTCCCAAGTTTTACCATAGTCTTTTGTTCTATATACATAAGGTGTATAGTTAAAACGTCTATAATCATTTGCTACAAGTAAAGCTTCTCCTTTGTTTTTATTGGAAGCTTTTATTTGAGTTATCCAGCTACCAGAAGGTAATCCTTTGATGTTTTTAGTAACATTAGTCCAAGTTTGGCCTCCGTTTTGTGTTATTTGAACATTACCATCATCAGTACCCACCCATAACATGTCTTTTTCTAGTGGAGATGGTTCAATAACTAAAATAGTACAATGATTTTCAGCTCCAGTTGCATCTAGTGTTAATCCACCACTTTCGCTTTGTTTTTGTTTACTTTTATCGTTAGTTGTTAAATCTGGAGAAATAACTTCCCATGATAAACCTTTATCAGTTGATTTATGTACAAATTGACTTCCAAAGTATAATGTTGAATTATTAAAAGGGTCTAAGTTAATAGCAGCATTCCAGTTAAAACGTAATTTTACTTTCGGGTCAGAATGTGTTGGTCGTACTGTATGATTATTTCCAGTTTTGTAATCGTAACGAGATACAAAACCTTGCTGACTCATAGACCAACCGTATTGAGAATCATCTTTATCAGGAATCACATCAAAACCATCACCAAAACTAATTTCTTGCCAATAAGAGTTTCTTATTCCTTGTGCTTTCCATACATAGGCAGGACCTCTCCAAGAACCATTGTCTTGCATTCCTCCATAAACGTTATAAGGAAATTCATTGTCTACATTAATATGATAAAATTGAGCAACAGGAAGGTTTCCAATGAATCGCCATGTTTTACCTCCATCTCTAGTAATATTTAAACCTCCATCGTTCCCATCAATCATGAAAGAGCCATCTTTCGGGTGAATCCACCAAGCGTGATGATCAGGGTGAACTCCATTAGAAACACCATAGGCAGGCATTAATTGTTTAAAGTTTTTACCTCCATCAATAGAGCTATTTACATAAGTAAAAACGGTATATAATTGATTCTCATTTACAGGATCGACATAAATTTCTGAATAATAAAAAGGACGATTACCAATTCCTTTTTTATCATTTATTTTTTTCCATTTAAAACCACCATCTTCACTTTTGTATAGAGCATTTTTCTTTGCTTCCACTAGTGCATAAATGGTATTAGGATTGCTTCTTGAAATAGCAACTCCAATTCTTCCTAAATCTCCTTTAGGAAAACCCTCTTTATCTGTTATTTTTTTCCAGTTTTCTCCACCATCGTGTGTAATGTATAAGCCACTTCCTTTTCCTCCTGATTTAAAAAACCAAGGGTCGCGTTTGTGTTCCCACATAGCAGCTATTAATTTATTAGGATTTGATGGATCCATTACTAAATCGGCAGCTCCAGTTTTAGTATTGTTATATAAAATTTGTTTCCAAGTTTTACCGCCATCAGTAGTTTTATAAACGCCACGTTCTTTATGTTCACCCCAAGGAGAACCAATTGCAGCTACATAAACAGTGTTTGGGTTAGTAGGATCAATAATAACACGGTGTATATGACGTGTTTTTTCTAATCCCATAGCTTTCCAGGTTTTACCAGCGTCTAAGGATTTGTAAATACCATAACCACCATTTAAACTATTACGAGGATTTCCTTCTCCAGTACCAGCCCAAATAACACTTGGGTTTGATTGCTGAATTGCTATTGCTCCAATTGAAGCAGTTAGCTCTTTTTCGAAAATAGGTTGCCATTTAATACCACCTGAAGTAGATTTCCAAATACCACCTGAGGCCGTACCTACGTACATAATATCTGGGTTGCTTAATACTACATCAATAGCAGTTACACGTCCGCTCATACCACCTGGTCCAATGCTTCTTGGTTTCATGTTTTTTACCAAATCCATTGAGAATTCTTGAGAGGATAGGGTAGTGACTAAAAATAAAAATAGAAAAGAAAATGTTTTTTTCATGCTTGGTTTAGTTAAAAACACAAAAGGTACAAAATAGAAAACTACCCAATATTATTGAGTAGTTTTTTAACTTTTTATTAAGAAATAATCTAGTCTTCTTCTTTCTTTTTTGGCTCTCGTTTAGCTTCTTTAAGAGCTTGCATAAGCATCCATTCGATTTGTCCGTTCGTTGAACGAAATTCGTCTGAAGCCCACTTTTCAATTGCTTTTAGCATGTCTTCATTAATACGGAGTGCAAATGCTTTCTTTTTAGCCATAATTATTATTTCGCAAATGTAACTATAGATTTTATCAATTCAGGAGAAATTATAAAATCTGATGATGTATATGATTTTAAATTGTCACTATCATTTTCTATGTGTTTTAAAACATGATTCATGCCGTTAATGATAGTTAATTTTGAATTAGTATTAGCCTTATGTAATGCTTCGGCATCTTTTACTAAAACTTGTGAGTCTTTAGTACCGTTAATTATTAGTATTGGAATACTTACTTTTTTAATTTCTTCAGTAGGGTCATACTTCATGTAGGACAATAGAAAGGGATGATTTCGTTTTGCAAATAAGGAAACTAAAAAAGGATTAACTTCTTTAATTGTCCCAGTATTTTTTAATTCATCTAAATGTTGTTTGGAAATTTTCCCTAAATCAGTACTTTGGGAAGTGATTTGTCTAATTATGGTTTTGTCCATGCTTTCGCCTAAGCCAGCTAGAGAAATATATTTGCTAACATTTTTATCTACTGCTAACATGGCAACAAGCGAGCCTTGACTGTGTCCTATTAAAATAATTTCAGAAAAACGTTTATCATCTTTAAAGTGATTAATAATAGTGGAAACATCAGAAACTAAATCTGTAAAAACGTATTTTTTTAATATATGTTGAATATTTTCTTTAGGAACATTTCGTTTATCATATCTAAAAAAGGCGATACCATTTTTAGTTAACTCATTTGATAATTGTTTAATGTAATTAGGTTTTATATTATAAATTGGTTGATTTCCATTCCTATCTGGGTTTCCGGAACCAGGAATAAAAATAACCAAAGGTTGCTTGGTGTTTTCATTATGGGTCAAGGTTCCTGGAAGTATAATGCTATCGTTATTAACAATGATATCTTCAGATTTTGTTTGTGAGTAGGAAAAAACAATTCCTAAGGTGTAAATAACAATGAAAGCTATAACTCGTATCATGATTGTTAGTTTTTTTCTGTATAAGTATGCAATACTCTTTTAGCTTCTTCTTCTTTAAGAGTGCCAATAAGTAATTTTTTACCATTAGTTAATTCTAATTGAATTCCTATATTTCCTGAAACATTAACAGCAGTACCGTTTTTTTTCCAAAAAATATTTTTTATTCCCCAGCCTCCATATTCAGAAATAGCATCGTATTTTCTAACATAGGCCTTGCTAATTTCATTCCATTTAACGAGTTTGAATTTTAAGTGAAAAGGGAAAAATTGATAATGTATCCCTTGTTCATCAATTCTTGTTTTAAGTTTAAAGAAGAAGATAAATCCAGAAGCAAAAACAACTAAAGCTAATGTGCCTAAGAAGTTGTATAAACTTACTTTATTATTAAGATACTCTCGTGTAATAATAACCAAAGGTACAGTTGTACTTATGGCTAAAAGTACAATTAGCCATAACTGAATAAATCGTTGTTCTTCTTTAAATATTTTCATTTTTATCTGTTTTTATCTTTCTCTAAAAGTGCTTCAACATAACCATCGCTAATGGAATAAATATTTACAACACGCCATCCTTGTTTTGCATGGTTGTTTATTTCGTCTTGAAATTTTTCTCTTCCATTTCTCCAGCTAAATTTTCGGTGTATAATTTTGTATTCCTTCATTTTTACTTCTACCTGTTTTTATCTCTTTCGAAAATAATCATAGGTGAATTTTGTCCTATGTGCTTCACAATCCATCCTTCTCTAGCATGTTGATTTAGCAAGTCTTCGTATTTCTTAACTCTATTTTTGAAACCTAATTTAGGTATGGTTACTTTGTATTCTTTCATATTTTAATGACTTAATGTTCCTGTGTTTAATACTGGTGAAGCTTCTTTATCTCCACATAAAATAACTAATAAGTTGCTTACCATAGCAGCTTTACGCTCTTCGTCTAACTCTACAATTTCTTTTTTATTTAATTCTTCTAAAGCCATATCAACCATATCTACAGCACCTTGAACAATTTTATGACGAGCAGCAATAATAGCAGTAGCTTGTTGTCTTTTTAACATGGCGCTAGCAATTTCTTGAGCATAAGCTAAATAACCAATACGAGCTTCTAAAACTTCAATTCCGGCAATAGATAAACGTTCTTCTAATTCTTTTTCTAAGGCTTCACTTACTTCATTTACACTAGAACGTAATGTAATGTCTTCTTCATGACCTTCATCGGCAAAATTATCATATGGGTACATACTAGCTAGTTTACGTACAGCGGCATCAGTTTGCACACGAACAAAATTCTCATAGTTATCTACATCGAAAGCAGCTTTATAGGTTTCAGTTACTCTCCAAACTAAAATGGTAGATATCATTACAGGGTTACCTAGTTTGTCATTAACCTTTAAACGCTCACTGTCAAAATTGCTAGCTCTTAAAGAAATAGTTTTCTTCTTATATAATGGATTTGCCCAAAACAATCCATTCTGTTTTACAGTACCAACATATTTACCAAAGAATAACAGCACTTTTGATGAGTTCGGATTTACTAATATGAACCCTAAGGCTAAGATGAATCCTATGATTGTCATTAAAATATATACAGGATGTTCATTTTTAATGGTTAAAACAATACCGCCTATAAAAAGAATTAGGACGATAAAAAACATTAAATATCCATTGGCGGGTTTTATAATTTTCTCTTCTCTCATTTTGTTTTGATTTAAAAGTGATATTAAATTGATATCATAAATATATGAATAATTTTTTGTTAAATCCAAATTTTAGAGTAAATATTTTTATATTTTAGCGAAAAATCAATAGAAATTTATTTATGAAAGTCAAGGTATTACTGCTATTTAGCGTTTTTTTTATAAGTGTTTCAGCTATAGCTAATAATGAAGATATTTGGGGCCCAACAGGTCATAGAGCGACAGGAAAGATTGCAGAAAATCATTTAACAAAAAAGGCTAAAAGAAAAATAGATAAACTATTACAAGGAGAAAGTTTAGCTTTTGTATCAACCTATGCAGATGAAATAAAATCTGATAGAAAAAAATACGGTAAGTTTTATACTTGGCATTATGTAAACATGCCATTAGATGCTAATTATGAGGATGTAGAGAAAAACCCAAAAGGAGATTTAATTACAGGTATTAAAGAGTGTATCAAAATTTTAAGAGATGAAAATAGTTCTGTTGAAGACAAGCGTTTTTACTTAAAAATGTTGGTGCATTTAATGGGTGATTTACACCAACCAATGCATATTGGGCAAAAAGAAGACAAAGGTGGAAATACTATACAAGTACAATGGCATGGTAGAGGTTCTAATTTACACAGAGTATGGGATGAGAACTTAATTAACAAATGGGATATGAGTTATGTTGAGTTGGCTGATAATGCAAAACGTTTGTCAAACGAGCAAATTAAAGTAATTCAAAAAGGTGGTGTTTTAGATTGGATGAAAGATACACATAAGCTTACTAAAAAAGTTTATGGTTCGGCAAAGTCTGGTGATAAATTACGTTACCGTTATTCTTATGATTACTTTCCAATAGTTAGAGAACAATTACAAAAAGGAGGGTTACGCTTAGCTAAAGTATTGAATGATATTTTTGGATAATAGTAACTTAAAATACATGTAAACTCGAAAGATTTTCTTTCGGGTTTTTTGTTGTTAATGTTTCGTTAATTCACAATTTTGAATAGTTTAATCATTTAATTTTGAGATAAATAAAATAGAGTATGCGTAAAATAGGATTTTTATTGCTCCTTGTTTTTGTGTTTTTCTCTTGTAAAAAAACGCAAAAAACAGCTGGAAATCAGCAAGAAAATATTAAAATTGCTACATTAAATTATGAGCAGCTAAAGCCATTGTTACATAAAAACGATGGAAAAACTTATGTGATTAATTTTTGGGCAACTTGGTGTATTCCTTGCGTGAAGGAATTACCAGCATTTGAAAAATTAAATCAAGAGTTTAAAGATAAAAATGTTGAAGTGGTTTTAGTAAGTCTTGATTTTTCAAGGCAATTAGAAACTAATCTAATACCATTTATAAAAGAGAAAAAATTACAATCTAAAGTTATTCATTTTGAAGATAGTAATGAACAATTTTGGATTAAAGATATTGCTGAAAATTGGACAGGTTCTATACCTGCAACATTAATTTATAATGCTAAGAAAAGAAAGTTTTATGAACAACCGTTTCATTATGAAACTCTAAAAAATGAATTACAAACCTTTTTAAACTAATTAATTATGAAAACTTTTAAAATAGTATTACTATTCGTTGTAATGGCTGCAATCTCAGCATTTACAGTAAACGAATCTAAAGGATATAAAGTAGGAGATGTTGCTTCTGACTTTAAACTTAAAAATATAGATGGAAAAATGGTTTCTCTATCTGATTTTAAAGATGCTAAAGGATTTATAGTAGTATTTACATGTAATATGTGTCCATATTCTGTGGCAAATGAAGATCGTATAATTGCTTTAGATAAGAAATACAAAGCTAAAGGATATCCAGTAATTGCTATCAATCCAAACGATCCAAAAATTTCTAAGGGAGATAGTTTTGAAGGAATGAAAGTTAGAGCTAAAGAAAAAGGTTTTACATTCCCATATTTATTTGATGTGGCTCAAAGAGTATATCCAGCATTTGGAGCTACCAAAACACCTCATGTATATATTTTAAATAAAAACAATGGTAAGTTAATAGTTGAATATATTGGTGCTATTGACGATAGTTCTCGAGATGAAACTAAGGTTTCTGAGCGTTTTGTAGAAAATGCAGTTGATGCTTTATTAAAAGGAGAGAAGCCATCAAAAACGAACACTCGTGCTATAGGGTGCTCTATTAAAGATAGAAAAAACTGGCAGTAAGAAATTTATTACTGTAAACAAAAAAATCCCAAGTTAAACAACTTGGGATTTTTTATGCCTTTTAAAGAAGGTTAATAGTTTATTTATTAGAACGTCTTTAAATCAGGTTCCATATATTTTTCTTTAGCTAATATAGAATTATATATGTCTATACTATAATGTGAGTTTATAAGTAGTTTGAAGTTTGTATTTAATTGTGGATGTTCTAAAATAAATTCTTTAAAATTATTTTTATCAGATTTTTTTATAAAATGAGCTACTATTTTTATAGCAGCTATTGTTAAGGTAGTATTGTATTTATCGGTAGCTCCTACATGTTTCACAAAAGCTTTTAAATATTTTTGTACTCTTTCTTCTGCTTTTTGGCAGCCATATTTTTTAATATAAATCCAAGCTAACCTAATATGTGCCTCATGTGAAAACAAAGAAGGATTTAACGAACAGTTTTCAAATTGTAAGATAAACTTTTTGTCGGTTAATTCGTTGTGAGAAATCATAATGATATAATTTATAGTTAAATAAACCTATTGAAATTTTCAATAGGTTTATATTGTTTGAATGTTATTTTTTATTGAAAATACCTTCAGGTAAAGGTTTGATTTTATCATTATTGATGTAGTAGTCTAAAGCATCAAGTAGAATACCAATAGGTTCATCATCAGGATTCATATTTTCAAGAGCTTGGTTTCCTTGAGGTGTCAAAGCCGTGGCATTAACAATCCAAGTTCCAGTAGTTGTTCCATTAAGGTTGTCGCATAATCTAGCGTCTACTTTTACAGATAAATGTTCAGAAACTCGAACAAATTCAATAATTCTATTGGCTTCAAAATGAGAAATCACCCAAGTTTCATTAGGAATAAAATAATCAGTTTTAAAAATAGCATTGTATTCATGATAGTGTGATTGGGAATAAATTAACTCGCAATGCCATCCGTCCATCCAATCGAATTCTGTAGTTGGACATAATAAAGGGAATAATTTATCAGGTGTAGTTTGAAATTTTTGCGTATGTCTTAATACCTTACGAGTGTATGGCGTTCCTTTTTTCTGAAGTTCTTTAACCGCTTTGTCTGATAATACAGTGTTCATAATTTTTATTTTAATTAATACACTGCAAAGTTGAAGACAAAGATTTTTTTTCTCGTTTACATTTGTTGAGAAAACTGTTTTCTAGCTCTGCTTAATTGAGTAGGGGTAATACCTAGGTAATTAGCAATATAATAGTGTGGGATTCTATTAAGTAAGCCTGGATAGTCAATTAAAAAACGTTTGTATTTTTCAATAGAAGTCAAATTAAGTAAAGTAACTACTCTATTTTGTATTTGTTGGTTTAACTTTTGAAATTCTTGCGTTATTATACTCGTAATTTCTTCATCCTTATTTACCCATGACATTACTTCTTCGTAGTTAGCTATGGATAGCTTAGAATCTTCCATAGCTTGAATATTCATAGTTAAAGTTGTGTTTGGTAAAAAACTTCCAATTACAATATCTCCTTCTTGATAAAAGTGAGTTGTTATTTCTTCACCTTCATTATCGTAAATAAAGCCACGTAAAATACCTTTTTCAATCTTACCTATTTTGGTGCAAGATTTACCTTGTTTAAGAAAGTATTCTTCTTTGTTTAATAATTCGATGCTATGTAAAGAATCCTTAAGCATAATTATGATATTTAAAGATGAAATCGCTCAATGTAATAATTGAGTACCTCAATATAATTATTTATATCAAAAAGATGTTCTTTATCTATCCAAAAAGTCTTGATAAGCTTCTTGACTAATTGCTCTTCCTAACGAATCTAATGCTTGATAGTTTCCTTCTTGAATAACAGGTTTGTTACTTACGTAATCGTAAATAAAAGTTCCGTTTTTAGAAACGGTTCCGAATCCTTTGTTAAATACATAATGCACGTATTGGTTATCAGAAGAATTAAAAATGTGCTTACCGAACTGAAATTGTTTTTGGTTTCCACCTAATAAATCAGTTAAGGTATAAGCAAAATCACTTTGCCCACTAAAATTATCAACTGTAATTCCTGTTTTAGCCAAAGCGCCTCCAATCCAAACCATTGGAATTTTAAAACGTATAGAAGAATTAAAATACCCTTTGTGTACAGGTAAAGGGTGTCCGTGGTCAGACATAATAACAACTAGTGTATTATCCCACCAAGGTTGTTTTTTAGCAGCATCAATAAAGTTACCAATAGCTTTATCGGTATATGCTTGAGCACTTCTGTATAAATTAGCTTCTGAATCTTTTCCAAACTTATAAGTATCAGGAAATTCATATGGCTCGTGACTTGTTAATGTTAAAGCAACTTGGAAAAATGGTTGCTTTAATTT
Source organism: uncultured Tenacibaculum sp. (assembly GCF_947499065.1). GTDB lineage: Bacteria > Bacteroidota > Bacteroidia > Flavobacteriales > Flavobacteriaceae > Polaribacter. The sequence continues at coordinate 63,933 of NZ_CANMMT010000006.1, forward strand.
AGGGTCTGATAAATCTTTAAGAAAGCGTTCTAAAAATATATGATCATGAGCTCCCCATTTAGAATTCCAGTTCTCTTTATCAAACTCAGTACCATCAACAATTTTATCAATATCTCCGTTTCTCAAATAGGTAATCATATTACCAAAATTACTATCACCTCCATAATAAAAACCAGTATTGTAACCTAAGTTCTTCATTTCTTTAGTTAGCATTGGTAACGATTGAGTTTTACGAGGCATTTTCATAATACTCGTAGTTGGTTGTGGATAATAACCACTTAAAATAGCAGGTATACCTTTGTCTGTTCTATCTCCATTTCCATAAAAATTAGTAAATAAAACTCCTTCTTTAGCAAATCGATTTAGATTAGAGGTAACATCTGGTTCACCACCAAGAGCTCCTACAGCTTTGGCTGATAAACTTTCCCAAATAATTAAAATTACATTCGGTTTTTTTGTTTTTAAGATAGAATCTGAACCTGTTAATAATTTATTTTGAGTTTTTTGAATGATGTTTTTAGCAACATCAGTTTTATAATGAACATAAGGGTTTTTATCATCTATTTTATGAGTAAGGGTGTTAGCAAAATTCCACATAAAGTTTACAGCAGCATGATTTGCAAACATTTTAGTAGAAAAATAAACATTACTTTGATTAATTGGAATATTAGCAAAACCACCTCTAATAGGAATAATTAAAGTTCCTATTAATAAGAGAAACGCAGGAACTTCCAAAAAAGAACCTTTAGTTAAACGGTTCATTACTTTGTTTAATACTTTATTAAAAACATAAACAATAGCTAAGGAAATAAGAACCCAAATAAGTATACCTCCAACCAGTTGAAAAGTGGAAACAGAGGCCATCATTATTTTAGGCGTATTAATGTAATTTAATAAAGTAGAATCTATACGAACTCCCCATGATTTATAAAGAATAATATCAATTAACATAAATAAGTTAATGATAAAAACTAGGGGAAATGTAAATCCTTTAATAAAATTTTTAATATACTTAATAGGTACCCAAATTGAAAAAATGATAATCAAAAAAGGAATAGCAGCTATGTAAGCTGCAAAAGAAAAGTCTAATTGAATTCCATACACAAAAGTTTTAAATGCTGTGGAAAAGCCAAGATCAGATGTCTTATCAAAGTAATAGGATAAAAACAAAAAACGAGCAAATAAAAAATAAGTTACCCATAAAAGGTAATAAGAGATATTAAATAGGAATCTATTTTTAAGGCTTTTCATTAAGGGAGATTTTGGGATTCTAGTAAGGTTTTTTAGAGTGTTAAGAGTGTTATTCTGTAACTTTTAAACGAGCTTGAGCGGTAACAGAAATGTCTGAATAATTACCGTTTAAATATTTTAAATATCCAGCAATAGCAATCATTGCAGCATTATCGGTAGTGTATTCAAACTTAGGAATGTAAGTGGTCCATTTCCAATGTTTTTCAGCTAATGTTAATCGTTTACGAATTTCTGAATTAGCAGATACACCTCCAGCAATAGCAATATGTTTAATATCAGTTTGCTTTACAGTATTTTTTAATTTATCCATTAAAATTTCAATAATGGTGTGCTGAATAGAGGCACAAATATCATATAAGTTTTCTTTAATGAAATTTGGGTTTTCTTTTTCTTGCTTTCTAATAAAATAAAGAATACCAGTTTTTAAACCGCTAAAACTAAATTCTAAATCACCTACTTTAGGTTTGGTAAATTTAAATGCTTTTGGATTTCCTAGCTGTGCGTATTTATCAACTAAAGGACCTCCAGGATAAGGTAAACCTAATATTTTAGCAGATTTATCAAAAGCTTCACCAACAGCATCATCAATAGTTTCACCCAGAATTTCCATTTCAAAATGATTGGTAATTTTTACAAGTTGTGTATGACCACCACTAATGGTTAAACAAACAAAAGGGAATGGAGGTGTTTTACTGTCTTTTTCATCAATAAAATGAGCTAAAATATGGGCTTGCATATGGTTTACATCAATTAAAGGGATGTTTAAACCTAAAGCTAAAGATTTAGCGAAAGAAGTTCCAACTAATAATGATCCCATTAACCCTGGGCCACGTGTAAAAGCAATTGCATTTAAATCATGTTTGGTAATATTGGCTTGTTCTAAAGCTTGTTGTACAACTGGAACAATATTTTGCTGATGCGCTCTTGAAGCTAATTCAGGAACAACGCCACCATATTTTGCGTGTACTTCTTGATTTGCAATAACATTGCTTAAAACTTTTCCGTTACAAATTACTGAAGCACTTGTATCGTCGCAAGAGCTCTCAATACCTAAAATGTAAATGTTTTTTGTATTCAATTTAGTTCAAATTAGATTGCAAAAATATCGATATTGCGTTAGATTTTCGTTAAAATTGATATTTCTTTAAAATAAGGCAACATTTTTGCAGTTAGCTGATTACATTTGTTAGTTAGTTTATAAAGGGTTTAATTATTAGAAAAGCGGGTAAAATATTAAGGAGAATACTAAAGTACGTGTTACTTTTTTTAATCTTGCTTATAATTTTGTTGTCACTTCCATTTGTACAAAGCAAATTGGCAAAGCATGCAACAGATTGGCTTAACAAGGAATACAATACAGATATTGTAGTAAAAAGAGTAGATTTATCTTGGTTGGGAAGTGTACAATTAAAGGGGATAGAAATTAGAGACCATCATAAAGATACTTTAATTTTTGTTCAGAATTTAAGCACTTCACTTTTAAATGCAAAACGTATTATAGAAAATAATGTAAATCTTGGAGAAGCTTCTTTAAGTGGTGCTTATTTTAATATGCGAACTTATAAAGGTGAAAAAAATGATAACCTATCTATTTTTATTGACAGTTTTGAAGACGGAAAACCTAGAGATAGTTTATCAAAACCTTTTGTTTTAAATAGTGATAAAATTGCATTAAGAAATTTAACCTTTAAATTATACGATGATAATAAAAAAGACCCTTTAGAGTTCGCTGCATACAATGCTGGGGGTGATTTATTAAACTTCTCAATTGTAGGACCTGATGTTTCTCTAAATATTAGAAGATTAAATTTTACTGAAAATAGAGGAGTTAATATATCTAATTTATCTACCGATTTTGTTTATACCAAAAAGTATATGCAGTTTGATAATACAGTGTTAGAAACTGATAACAAATCGAAAATAGAAGGAGATATAAAGTTAACATACAATCGTAAAGATTTTGCAAACTTTAATGATAAGGTTAATGTCAAAGCAAAGTTTTCAAAGAGTGCACTAGCAGTAAAAGATTTAAGTAAGTTATACAAAGAATTAAGTGGTAATGATATTGTTTATTTCACAGGAGATATTGATGGTACGTTAAATAATTTTAGTGCAAACAATGTAAGACTTCATTCTAAAAAAGGAATGAGGATTGTTGGTAATATGGGCTTTGTAAACGCTATAAAAACTAGTAGAGGTTTTGTTTTTGATGCCGATTTAGATAATGTTACTTCTAATTATTATCAATTAAAAAGTGTGCTTCCAAATTTATTAGGAAGAACTTTACCTACAGAATTTCAAAGACTAGGGAACTTTACATTGAAAGGGATTTTAAGTGTAACTCCAGAACAAATGGATGCTACGCTTACAGTTAATTCAGAAATTGGTACAACAATATCAGATCTTTTACTAACCAATATTGATAACATTGATGAAGCAACTTATGTAGGAGAAGTTGAATTTCAAGATTTTGATTTAGGAATATTTGCTAATGACCCTGTTTTGGGTAAAATATCGTTAAAAGCAGATGTAAATGGTAGTGGCTTTAATGTTGATAATATTAATACTACCTTAATAGGTAAGGTAAGTAGTCTAGTTTTCAATGAGTATGAATATAAAGACTTAATAGTAAATGGTCAGTTTCAGAATAAAAAGTTTGACGGTTTATTAAAAGCAGAAGATGATAATTTTAAATTGAAGTTTGAAGGACTTGCAGATTTCTCTTCAGCAATAAATAAATTTGATTTCGTAGCAAATATTGATAAAATAGATTTAAAAAAGACAAATCTATTTACAAGAGATAGTATTGCTACGTTAACAGGAAATGTAGGTTTAAATATTTCAGGAAATACTTTTGATGATATTATAGGTAAAGCAACATTTAGGAATTTGATATACACAAATCAAAAGCAGAGCTATTCTTTTAAACGTTTTGAAGTAAATTCTTCAGTAAAAGATAGTATCAAAACTATTGAAGTAGATTCTGAAGATATTGTAAAAGGAAAATTGAAAGGAAAGTTTTCATTCGGAGAATTAATACCAATTACCCAAAACGCACTTGGTAGTGTGTATACTAATTATCGTCCACATGAAGTAACTCCAAATCAATTCTTAGATTTTGATTTTACAATCTATAATAAAATTATTGATGTGTTTTTGCCTCAAATTTCAATAGGTACTAATACAAGGTTAAAAGGAAAAATCAATTCTGATAAAAATGCATTAAAACTTACATTTAGCTCTCCTGAAATTGAGGCATATAAAAATGTTATTGAAAATATAGTTTTAAGACTTGATAATAAAAATCCATTATATAATACACACTTAACAGCAGGTAAAATAAATACCCAGTATTATAATATAGAAAAACTGAATTTACTGAATAGAACACAGAATGACACCTTGTTCTTTAAGTCGGTTTTTAAAGGAGGAAAAGATTATAAGGAAAGCTTTAATCTAGATTTTTATTACACAATTGATGAGTTACAAAAATCTGTTGTTGGAATACAAAAATCAACTTTTAACTATAAAGGGTTCGATTGGGTTGTAAATCCAAAGAATAACCAAGAGAATAAAGTAGCGTTTGATTTAAAAGAAAATAATTTTAATATAAGTCCATTTGTTTTTAGTTCAGGAGGGCAAAAAATAGAGTTCAAAGGAATTGTTAGAGATAGTACTTACAAAGATCTACAAGTAAATTTTGAAAAGGTAAAATTAGCTAGTTTTTTGCCTCCAGTAGATAGTTTAAAATTGAATGGAGATTTAAATGGGATTATAAACTATAAACAAGAGAAAAATTTACTAGTCCCTAAAGGAAATTTATTAGTAGAGAATTTTCATATAAATGATTATTCACAAGGAGATTTAGCATTGAATGTTACTGGAGATAATTCGTATAAAAAATACGATGTGAATCTTTCTTTGATAAGTGAAAAGGCTAAAAATATTTCTGCAGTTGGAGGTGTGGATTTTTCAAAAGAGAAACCTATTATTGATTTAAGCGTGTTTTTAAAAGAGTATGAAATAGCTGCGTTTAGTCCTTTGGGGGAAAATGTTTTGAATAAACTTAGAGGAAAAGTTACAGGAGATTTTACTGCTAAAGGACCTCTGAGAAACCCAGATTTTCAAGGGGTTTTGAATTTTGAAGATGCTGGATTAAAATTTCCTTATTTAAATGTAGATTTCGATTTAAAAGGAAATACAAGTGTTGTTTTGGATAAAAATCAGTTTAAGCTAAGTAATATTATACTGGAAGATACGAAACACCAAACACAAGGAACTTTGTCTGGAAGTATAGCACACCAAAATTTTAAAGACTGGTTTTTAGACCTTAAAATTGATACTGATAATTTATTAGTGCTAGATACAGAAGAGGAAGAAGAGGTTCAATATTATGGAACAGGTTTTTTAGATGGAGATGCTAGTATAAGTGGATTAACGAGTAATCTTTTTATACAAGTAAATGGAAAAACAAATAAAGGAACCAAGTTTGTTATTCCGTTAAGTGATGTAAAAACAATAGATAATTACAAATTAATACGATTTAAAACAGGGAAACCTGAAGATGAAGAGGAGAACAAGAAAATTAAAGACATTAAAGGTTTAGAGTTAAAAATTGATTTAATAGTAACAAAAGATGCAGTAGCTCAGGTTGTAATAGATAAAGTGTCTGGAAGTGAATTAAGAGGAAGTGGAGAAGGGAACTTGGAAATAGAGATTAATACATTAGGGAAGTTTAATATGTTTGGAAATTTTACAGTTGATAATGGATTGTATAATTTCAAATATGCTGGAATTTCAAAACCTTTTACTGTTCAAAAAGGAGGAACTATTTCATGGGAAGGAGATCCGTATAACGCAGAATTAGATTTAACAGCCATTTATAGAACCAAAGCAAACCCAGCTCAATTACTTGATAATATTAATTCAAACCGAAAAATTCCTATAGATTTATATACAAAGATTACAGGAGGTTTATTTAACTCTAAACAAGAGTTTGATATTAAAATACCAAATGCAAATTCAACAGTGGCCTCTGAGTTAGAATTTGTTTTAAATGGAAATGATTTGAATACTAAAATGCAGCATTTTTCATTTTTATTAGCTTTTGGAACGTTTTATAATCAAGATGCTATAGGTACCAGTGCAGCTTCAGGTTTAACAGGAACTGCATCAGAAATTGCTACTAATATTTTAACAAATATGTTAAATAGTAAAGGAAGTAAATTTCAATTAGGTTTAGGGTATACGCAAGGAGATAGGGGGAATGTAGACAATTTAAGGTCAGATGATCAGGTAGATGTTTCTATTTCAACTCAATTAAGTGATAGAGTACTTGTTAATGGTAAGGTTGGAGTTCCAGTAGGAGCAAATACACAAACAAGTGTTGTGGGAGAAGTAAAAGTTGAGGTACTCTTGAATGAAGAAGGAAATTTGAGAGGTAATGTTTTTAATAGACAAAATGAAGTGCAATATTCAACAGAAGAAGAAGGATATACTCAGGGAGTTGGTATTTCATATCAGGTAAACTTTAATAATTTATCAGAACTTGGAGAAAAATTAGGACTTAAAAAGAAGAAAAAGAAAAAAGAAGTTAAAAAAGATACTATAATTGCACCAAAGAAGAATAAATTAATTAGATTTAAGTCTAAAAAGAAAAAAGAAGAATAACCAAACTAACAAATGAATAGATCAACTAAAGATTACATGGTAATTACTTTAAAAGGAATTGCTATGGGTGCAGCTGACGTAGTGCCTGGAGTTTCAGGGGGAACCATTGCTTTTATTTCTGGAATTTATGAAGAACTTCTAAGTTCAATTAGTAATGTTAATTTAAGTCTCTTTAAAACTTTAAAAAACAAAGGCTTTAAAGAAGCATGGAAACAATTAAATGGTAATTTTTTAGCATCACTTTTTGTAGGGATTTTTATAAGTATAGTTTCTTTAGCTAAAGTAATTTCTTGGTTATTAGTAAAACACCCTATTTTATTATGGTCGTTTTTCTTTGGATTGGTTTTAGCTAGTGTAATTTATATTGCAAAGCAAATTACTAAATGGAATGCAGTGTCTATTGTCTTACTTGTTTTAGGAGCAATTTTGGCATATTATATAACGACATTAAATCCAATGGTATCCGAAAATTCATCAACATTATTTATGTTTTTTGCAGGAGCAATTGCAATTTGTGCAATGATTTTACCAGGGATTTCAGGGTCGTTTATTTTAGTTCTTTTAGGAGCCTATAAGCCAGTTTTAGCAGCAATAAATAATAGAGATATAACAACAATAGCTGCTGTAGGTTTAGGAGCAATTATAGGATTATTATCTTTTTCTAGAGTGTTAAAGTATTTGTTTGCGAATTATAAAAATTTTACGTTGGCAGCCTTAACAGGTTTTATTATTGGTTCTCTAAACAAAATATGGCCATGGAAAAAAGTATTAACTTATCGTACAAATTCTCATGGAGAACAAGTTCCTTTTAATGAGTTGTCAATATCTCCATTTAATTTTGACGGAGACCCTCAAATATTATATGCAACTATTCTAGCAGTTGTAGGTTTTTCATTAATTTTATTGTTAGAAAAATTAGCTGTAGAAAAGCAATAATATTAAGGTATATTAGAACTTATATAAAATAAAGATGTATAACGAACGTACATTATTACAAAAGGTAAACCTTTTTCTAAAAGGGCTAGCTATGGGAGGAGCTAACAAAGTTCCAGGTGTTTCAGGAGGTATGGTAGCTTTTGTAATGGGATTTTATGAAGAACTTATTTTTACTTTTCAAAGAATAAATGCAAAAGCGTTTAAATTACTTTTAAATGGACGATTAAAAAGCTTTGCACAATATACTAACTTACAGTTTTTAACATTGGTCATGTTAGGGAGTATGTTTAGTTATTTTAGTGTTTCCCTAATACTAGATTATTTTTTAAAACACTATGAACTTTATGTTTGGGCTTGGTTTTTTGGGATGATTATTGGTTCTATATTTTATATATCAAAAGACTTTAATGACTGGAGATTAAAGAATGTAATAAGTTTAATTCTTGGAGCTTCAATAGGAATAGCAATTAGTTTTATGACTCCAGCAAAAGAAAATGATAATCTTTGGTTTGTTTTTGTTTGTGGTATTATAGGAGTTTCAGGAATGACATTGCCTGGTTTATCAGGTTCATTTATTCTAATTTTATTAGGAAATTATGTCCTTCTTTTAGTAGATAGTGTAAATGCTTTAGGAAGTGTAATAACAAGCATTTTGTCTGGCGATTTTGAAGTATTGGAGGATGAAGTAAAAATTAGGTATTTAAAAGTTATTTCAGTATTTACAGCTGGTTCAGCTTTTGGGTTGGTATCTATTTCACATGTTTTAGGCTATGTTTTAAAAAGATGGCACCAAATAGTAACTGCTGTTATTATAGGATTCATTACTGGGTCGTTAGGTATAGTATGGCCTTGGAAAAAAACAATTTATAAAGTAGACAATGATGGATCGTTTTTACTGGATAGAAATAGTAATAAAATCATAGAAAACTACGAAAGATTTTTACCTGATTTCACAATGCAAGAAACTTGGATTTCAATAGCTTATATTGTATTTGGAATTGCCTTAATTTTAATTATAGAATTTTATGGAAGGAAAAGAAAATAAAAAACTTTTCGCTTTAGTAGGAAGAAATATATCATATTCATTTTCAAAAGGATATTTTACAAAAAAGTTTAAAGACTTAAAGTTAGAAGAAAATGAATATGTAAACTTTGATATTCAGTCAATAAAAGAATTACCTCAAAAAATAAAAGAAAACAAAAACAATTTAAAAGGAATGAATGTTACTATTCCTTATAAATTGGAAGTGTTTAATTATTTAGATAAAATAGATAAGAAAGCTTTAAAGGTAGGGGCAGTTAATACAATACGTATTTCAAAAAAGGGAAAACTGAAAGGGTTTAATACCGATGTTTATGGTTTTAAAAAATCATTAAAACCATTGTTAAAAAAGCATCATGAAAAAGCCCTTATTCTAGGTACAGGAGGAGCATCTAAAGCAGTAGCTTATGTATTGGAAGAATTAGGAGTCAAATATAAATTTGTATCGAGAAGTCCTGAAGGAAAAAAAGAAATGTCTTATAATGAGTTGTCAAGGGAAATAATAGAAGCTTGTCAAATTATTGTTAACTGTACACCTTTGGGAACTTATCCAAATATAGACGATTGTCCAAATATTCCTTATGAAAGTATTACTTCAAAACATTTATTATACGATTTAATATACAATCCATCAGAAACAACCTTTTTGAAAAAAGGAAAAGAAAAAGGAGCTGTTGTAAAAAACGGATTAGAGATGTTAGAGCAACAAGCTGAAAAAGCTTGGAGAATATGGAATAAGTAAAACTTTGAATTAGTTGAAAATAAAGTTTGCTATTTTATAAGAAAGCGTATCTTTATAATCTAAATAAAAGGAACTTAAACATTGTAGATATGTTAGAAAATAACGAAGAGAAAATAGAGCAGCCAATTGTTGAAGATAGTGCTAAGGTAAATAAAGAGACTGAAAGTGCGGTAAGTGAGGTAGAAAATGAAGTTGCGAATGAGGCTGAAAAAGCTGATGAAAAACACGAAATACCAATGCCAGACTATGCTTCTATGGAGCTAGAGAAATTGGTAGAAGAGTTAACTAAATTATTAAAAACTTACCAAGTTCAACAATTAAAGTCAAATGTAGACGCATTAAAGAACGCCTTTAATACAAAGTTTGGAGCATTATTAGCACAGAAGAAAGAGGCTTTTTTAGCTGAAGGAGGTAACTCGATAGATTTTCAATTTTCTAGTCCAGTAAAAACAGAATACAATAAATTGTTAGGAGAATATAAGTCAAAAAGAGACGCTTATTATTCTCAACTTGAAAAACAATTAAAAGAAAATTTAGAAAAAAGAAATGTTTTAATTGAAGAATTAAAAGCATTAATTGTAAATGCTGATCCTAAAACCATGTATAATGATTTTCAAGGAATTCAAAATAGATGGAAAGCAATAGGGGCAGTATCGAAAACGAAATACAACGATACATGGAAAACATATCATCATCATGTAGAGCGTTTTTACGATTTATTACACTTAAATAAAGACTTTAGAGAACTTGATTTTAAGCACAATTTAGAAGAAAAGTTAAAGTTAATTACAAGAGCAGAAGCTTTAAACGAAGTAGCTGATGTAAATGTAGCATTCAAAGAGTTACAAGAGTTACACCGTTTATGGAAAGAAGAAATAGGTCCAGTAGGAAAGGAGCATAGAGAAGAAGTTTGGACTAAATTTAGCGAAGCAACTAAAAAGATACATGACAAGCGTCACCAGTATTTTAAAGAATTAAAATCGAAGTATCAAGAAATGATTGATGCGAAATTAGAAGTTATTGCTGAAATTAATGCATATGATACATCTAATAACAAATCTCATAATGATTGGCAAAAAAGTATTGTTGAGATAGAAGCTTTACGAAAAAAATACTTTGATATAGGTAAATTACCTTATAATAAAAGTGAGGCTGTATGGCAAGAGTTTAAAGCTGCTACCAAGAAATTTAATAGTGCAAAGAATATATTCTACAAAGGAGAAAAGAGTGCTCAAAATGAGAACTTAAAAAGGAAAATGGAACTTGTAGAGTTAGCTGAGAGTATTAAAGATAGTGAAGATTGGAATGAAACGACTAATACAATGAAGCGTATTCAGGCTGATTGGAAAAAGATTGGTCATGTTCCAAGAAAATTCTCTGACGATATATGGAAGCGTTTTAAAAATGCTTGTAATTATTACTTTGATAGATTACATGCTCAGAAAAATGAACAGAATAAAGAACAATTAGCTATTGTTGAAGCTAAAAAGGAGTATATAGAGCAAATTAAAGCTTCTGAAAGCTTAACATTAGAAGGAGTTCAAGAAAGTATTGCAAAATGGAGAGAATTAGGTTCTTTGCCAAGAAATGCACGCCATTTAGATGAAAAATTCAATAAAGCTATTGATGCTCATTTAGGAAATCTAAATATGAGTAGAAGCGATATTGAAATGATGAAATTTAAAAATACTGTTGATACTTATTTAGCTCAAGAAGACTATAGAAAGTTAGATGGTGAGCAATATTTTATTCGTAAGAAAATTGATGAAACAGTTCGAGATATGCAGCAGTTAGAAAATAACTTAAGCTTTATTTCGAATGCAACAGAAGATAATCCTTTAGTACAAAATGTAAGAAAAGGAATTCAGAAGTTTAAAGATCAATTAGATGCTTGGCAAGCAAAATTAGATTACTTAAAAAAATTAGATTACTAATTTTAATTTTTAAAGAATAAATTAAAATAAAACTCGAATCATACGATTCGAGTTTTTTGTGTTTATACTTATGAATGTTTTTATAAAAAATAAAAAGCTCTCGATATCGAGAGCTTTTAAAATATGTTTTAAAAGATAAAAATTAAGCAAATAAGCTGTCAATTTTTTCTTTTTCTTCTTGAGCTAAGGCAGCATCAACTAAAATACGTCCACTGTGCTCATCAATTGTAATTTTCTTACGATTAGCAATCTCTAACTGTACTTGTGGTGGAATTGTAAAGAAAGAACCTCCAGCAGCACCACGCTCAATAGCAACAACAGCTAATCCGTTTCTTACTTTGTTTCTAATTCTTTTATAAGCAGTTAATAAGTGAGCATCGATAGACTGAGAATACTCTTCAGACTTTTCTTTTAATAATTGCTCTTCTTTTTCTGTTTCTTTTAAGATGGCATCAAGCTCCCCCTTCTTATGAGATAAGTGGTTGTCTTGTAGCTTTAATTTATCTTTAGTACCAGAAATAACTTCGTTCTTTTGAGCTATTTTTGCTTTGTATTCTTTAATTCTTTTTTCAGATAATTGAATTTCTAATTCTTGATATTCAATTTCTTTTGATAAAGAATCGAACTCACGATTGTTACGAACATTTTTTTGTTGCTCTTCGTATTTAGAAATTAATGATTTAGATTCATCAATAGCTAATTTTTTGTTGCTAATTTCAGTTTCTAAATTTTTAACATCTTCAGCTAAATTAGTAAGTCTAGTATTCAATCCGGCAACTTCATCTTCTAAATCTTCAACTTCTAAAGGTAATTCACCACGAACGTTTCTGATTTCGTCAATTCTAGAATCGATTAACTGTAAATCGTATAAGGCTCTTAACTTTTCTTCTACCGTTACTTCTTTTTTTGCCATCTGTTATATATAGTGTATTGGATTTGTACTTTTTTCACTTAAAATAATTGCAAAAGTACTAAATTTTTTGCTAAGATAATCAATCAAAAGGTTTTTTGTAAACTGCTCACTTTCATAATGTCCAACATCGGCAAGTAATATTTTATTTTCCGCTTTAAAAAACTCATGATATTTAAAATCAGCACTAATATAAGCATCTGCTTTTGCTTTAATCGCATTTTTTATAGCAAAGCTACCAGAACCTCCTAAAACAGCTACTTTTTTAATAGACTTATTCAACATAGATGAATGTCTAACACATCCTGTTTTAAACGTGTCTTTAACAAAAAGTAAAAAATCTTTTTCATTCATTTCGGTTGGTAAATCACCAACCATTCCCATACCAATATTTTGATTTACATTATTTAAAGTGATTACTTCGTGTGCAACTTCTTCATAAGGATGAGATTTAAAAAGAGCTTGTATAATTTGAGATTCTAAAAAGCTATTAAAAGTTACAGAGATACAAGTTTCTTCTTCAAAAATTTCTTCTCCTCTTTGCCCTACAGTTGGATTTGAGTTTTCATTACCTCTATAACTTCCTTTTCCTTGAAAGTTAAATGAATATTTATCATAATTACCAATATTTCCTGCTCCTGCTTTGAATAATTCTTCTCTTACTTGATCAGCATTACTAAGAGGAACATAGGTAGTCAACTTTTTAATTAATCCTTTTTTAGGAATTAAAGTTTTACAATTTTCTAAACCTAAAACTTCACACATTTTAGCAGAAACTCCGTTGTTTACATTATCTAAAGCAGTGTGAGTAGCATATATAGCAATATTATTTTGAATGGCTTTTAAAACTACTCTTTCTACATAATTATTGCCGTTAATTTTTTTCAATCCGCTAAAAACAATTGGATGAAAACTTACAATTAAATTGCAATTTTTAGCAATTGCTTCATCTACAGTTTCTTCTAAAGTATCTAAAGTAACTAATAGACCTGTAACTTCAGTGGAATAGTCACCTATTAATAAACCTACATTATCAAAATCCTCGGCATAAGCCAAAGGAGCTAATTCTTCAATGTAGTTTGTAATGTCTTTTATTTGCATAATATAAAATATCTTGAATCAAAGTTAAGATTTTTATTACTTTTGATACAATGAAGTTACTTCGATTTTTATTATTTCCGTTTGCAATTTTATACGATATAATTACCTCAATACGTAATTGGTTTTTTGATATTGGAATTTTAAAATCTACCTCATTTAACATACCTGTTATAGCAGTAGGGAACTTAAGTGTTGGAGGAACTGGGAAATCTCCTCAGATTGAATATTTAATAAGGTTGTTAAAAAACGATTTTAAGATAGCTACTTTAAGTAGAGGTTATAAAAGAAAAACTAAAGGCTTTCAAATTTTAAAAACTAATCATACAGCAGTTGATGTTGGTGATGAACCATTACAGTTTTTTAAAAAGTTTGGAAAAGAAATTATTGTAGCTGTAGACGCAGATAGAACCAACGGAATTCAACAATTACTAAAAAAAGATACTCCGCCAGAAATAGTTTTACTGGATGATGCTTACCAACATAGAAAAGTAAAGGCAAGTACTTATGTGTTATTAACCAAGTATAGTGATTTATTTGTTGATGACTTTATATTGCCAACAGGAAATTTGAGAGAAAGTAGGAGAGGTAGTAAAAGAGCACAAGCAATTGTAGTAACAAAATGTCCTGAAAATTTGTCAAAAGAAGAACAAAATAAAATTAAACAAAGAATTAAGTTAAGAGAGAATCAACAACTGTTTTTTACAAGTATTTCTTATGATGAAGAATTAAAAGGGAAAGGAATAGAACTTACAATTTCTGATTTAAAAAGTAAAGAAGTTTTGTTAGTAACTGGGATAGCAAATCCTGCTTCTTTATTAAGTTATCTTTCAGCAGAAGGAATAAAATATAAACATTTGAAATATCCAGATCATTATGAATTTACAGAGAATGATATTTTAAAAATAGAAAAAGAGTTTAAAGGAGCAAACTCTAATGATAAAATTCTTTTAACTACAGAAAAGGATTATATGCGATTAGAAAATAAGCTAGAAGACGTATCTTATATTTCAATAAAAAGTGAATTTATACCAAGAAATGAAGAGTTTAATGAGTTTATTCTTAATGAAATAAAAACGAAGCTTTAATAGCTTCGTTTTTATTTTGCTTAAAGTTTGCTTTTAACTTCTGCGCTAATTTGTTTAATATCTTGTTCGTCTTTTCGGGGGCAAATTAAAATAACATCATCTTTTTCTACTATGATAAAATCGTTTAGTCCTTGAATAACCACTTTTTTACCATTTTGAGTTCTAACCATATTTCCATTAGCATCTCTAAAAATAGTTTTTGAGCCTACAATAGCATTTTGTTGTGAGTCTTTTCCTAGTTTGTTATAAAGAGATCCCCAAGTACCTAAATCATTCCATCCAAAATCAACAGGTAATACATGAACGTTTTTAGCTCTTTCCATTACACCAAAATCAATTGAAATGTTTTCACATTTCTCATAATTACTTTTAATGAAATCATCTTCAAAATCTGTGTTATATACATTGTTACCGTCATCTAAAGTAGTAACCATGTTAGGAAGGTGTTCTTTAAAAGCATTTAAAATACTTTTTGCAGACCAAACAAAAATTCCAGCGTTCCATAGATAATCACCACTAGCTAAAAATTCCTTAGCTTTTTCTAAATTTGGTTTCTCAGTAAAGTTTTTTACTTTTTTTATAGTGTTAGAACTCTCTTCAAAATTAATGTATCCATAACCAGTATTTGGAGAATCTGGTTGAATACCTAAAGTCATTAAAATGTCACTTTTTGCAGAAGCTTCAAATGATGTTTCAATATTATTTAAAAACTCAGTTTCGTTTTCAATCCAGTGATCAGAAGGAGCAACCAACATAAGAGCATCTGGATTTTGATTGTAAATTTTTAAAGCAGCATATAAAATACAAGGAGCTGTATTTCGCATTGCAGGTTCTAACAATAATTGTTTTTTAGAAGTTTTAGGAAGTTGTTCAAGTACTAAAGCTTCGTAACGTTCATTGGTTGCAATTAATATATTTTCTGAAGGGATTAATTGATTTATTCTATTGTAAGTACGTTGAATTAAAGATTCACCAGTACCTAACATATCATGAAATTGTTTAGGATACTCTTGTGTGCTTACTGGCCAAAATCGTGAGCCAATACCGCCAGCCATGACTACTGCGTAATAATTGTTATTCATGTTTAAAGCTATTTTTTTATAATTAGTACTTCTGCATTCTGATTAAATAAATATACTCGTTTGTTTGTTAAATTTAAGCATTCATATCGAGTTCTCCGCTTATTTCCTCTTTTATATAATGTATTTTTAAATTGAAAGATACTATCGAAAGGTATTTCAAAAATAAAACTCTTACCAGTTTCGGCTCTTCCTCCTCGTAAAGCTAATGATAATTGAGGGTCAGTATCAGTACTTGCTTTTGGATTTTTAAAGTAATTAGCTAAAAAAGGAAGCATTTCTTTAGGGTAAATCTCAGGTTGTAAAAAAGGAAGCATTAAATGTTGAAAAATCATCTTCCATTCTTTACCATGAGCTTGAACTCTGCCAAATTTTTTATGAACAACATGATGCGCAATTTCATGAACTAAGGTTAACAAAAACTGATATTTGTTTAGGTTGTTGTTTACAGTTATTTGAGTTTGTCCATTAGGGAAAGTCCTAAAATCACCATGCTTAGTTTGTCGTTGATTAACAATCTTGAGATTAATTTTATGTTCGTTAATTAGATAGATAACTAACGGAACTGCTTTTTCTGGAATATATTTTATAAGGGTGTTATGCAAAGATAAATGTCTTTTTTATGGAGTAGAACTAGAAACTTGTAATACTTTACCGTTATAAAATTTATTACCGGTTAAAGAAAAATCAAAGATATAATTAGCCATTTCTTTTGCAGATAATGGAGCTATATATCCAGGAAAAGCCTCTTCTAACATTTCTGTTTGAACTGCTCCTAAGGCTAAGACATTAAAAGCAATTTGTTCTTCTTTATATTCTTCAGCTAATAATTCAGATAAAGTTATTACAGCACCTTTTGCGGAACTGTATGCGGCAAGTCCAGGGAACTTCATACTTCCTTGAATTCCTCCCATAGAACTTACGGTAACCACATGGCTTCCTTTCTCCATAAACGGAAGAACATTTTTTGTTAATTCAGCAACAGCAAAAACATTTACTTTGTATACTTCTTCAAAATCGGAAGTAGTTAACTCGCTAAAAGGTTTATTGATTAATTTACCTGCATTATTGATTAAGATATCTACTTTTTTCCAGTTAGACTTTACAAAATCTATAGCCTTTTTTATGTCGTCAGACTTTGATAAATCAACAGAAAGGGTAGTTATGTTTTGGTGGTTTATAGTATCTAATGGGGTAGTGTTTCTTGATAGGGCTAATACTTTATGTCCTTTGTTAGCAAATTGTTGAGCTAGTTCAAAGCCAATTCCTCTACTAGTTCCAGTAATTATAATATGTTTCATTCAGTAAATAGAAAAATTAAAAGGCAAGCTACATAAAAAAACGTTACATTTATTGTCGAATCTTAATATTTTATCATGAAAAAAATCAGTTTATTCATTTTACTAATTTGTATTGTAGCATCTGTGAAAGCACAAAATACATACATTTTATGTGGAAAAATTATTGATACAGAAAAAGGAATTATAAAAGAAAAGCAAACTTTGGTTGTAAACGGAAATAAAATAATAGATGTTTTTGACGGATATATTTTACCACGTGATAAAACTTCAAAGACAATTGATTTAAAAGATAAAGTTGTACTTCCGGGATTAATAGATATGCATGTACATATAGAAAGTGAGCACAGCCCAAAAACAAGATTGAATAGATATATTAAAAATGAAGCAGATATTGCCTTTAATTCAGTTGGTTTTGCTAAAACAACATTATTAAAAGGTTTTACTACTGTTCGCGATTTGGGAGGAACTGGAGTAAATATAGCTATAAGAAAAGCAATTAATGCCGGTAAAATACCAGGGCCAAGAGTATTTACAGCAGGGAAAGCGTTAGCAACTACAGGAGGGCATGCAGATCCTACCAATGGAAGTAGTAGGAGATTAATTGGAAATCCAGGGCCAAAAGAAGGAGTGGTAAATAGTGTTGAGGATGCAAAAAAAGCAGTGCGTCAACGTTATAAAAATGGTGCCGATTGTATTAAGATTACAGCTACAGGAGGGGTTCTTAGTGTAGCTAAAAGTGGTGATAATCCACAATTTACAGTAGAAGAAATAAAAGCTATCTGTGATATGGCAAAAGATTACGGAATGCATGTAGCTGCCCATGCACATGGAGATGAAGGAATGCAAAGAGCAATTATAGGAGGAGTTAAAACTATTGAGCACGGTACTTATATGAGTGATAAAACTATGGAGTTAATGAAAAAACATAATGCTTATTTAGTTCCTACTATCACAGCAGGTAAAGAAGTAGAGGAAAAAGCTAAGGTAAAAGATTTCTACCCAGCAATAGTTGTGCCTAAAGCATTAGCAGTAGGACCACAAATACAAGGAACTTTTGCAAAAGCTTATAAGAAAGGAGTAGGTATTGCTTTTGGTACCGATGCAGGTGTTTTTAAGCATGGAAATAATGCAAAAGAGTTTGGTTACATGGTAGAGGCAGGAATGCCAGCAATGGAAGCTATTCAGTCAGCAACAATTACTAATGCCAAAATTTTAAAAATGGAGAATGAAATAGGGCAATTAAAAAAAGGTTTTTTGGCTGATATCGTTGCTGTAAATGAAGACCCTACAAAGAATATTAATACAATGGAGAATGTTGTTTTTGTTATGAAAAATGGAAAAGTATACAAGAAAAAATAATTAAAATAAAGAGTAACAAAAGACATGAATAAGCTACTAATAAGTAAAAATTAACTTAAAAGAGCTAGGCATGTTTACTAAACTTAATATTCAGAATAATTTAATAATTTTTGGAATACCTTTATTGATGATTTTATCACTAATAGCTGTGATAAAATCATCTTTTTTTATGCCAAGAATTTCACCTTTTGTTATTGTTGACTTTTTAATTACAATACCTCTAGTTTATTTCTTTTTAATAAGGAAGAAAGAAATATCAAATAAAACAACTATTACTGTTGCTTTTTTAGGGTTGGCTATAGTAAGTATAATTTTACCCAAAGAAAATCAAGAGATAATTGGGAAAATAAGAATGATTTTATTGCCCTTAGTAGAGGTTTTTTTAATAGTGTTTGTCATTGTGAAAGCAAGGAAGGTTATAAAAAAAGTAAAAAACACTAATAATAACTCTCTTGATTTTTTCGATTCAATGCAGTTGGCATGTAATGAGATTTTACCTTATGGTTTAGGAAATATTTTTGCCGCTGAAATTTCAGTAGTGTACTATAGTTTGTTTAATTGGAGAAAAAAACAACTTCAAGAAAATGAATATAGTTATCATAAAAATAGTACAGCTGTAAGTGTCATATTAGGTTTTTTATTGGTAGTGGTGGTTGAAATGTTTGTAACTCACGCTATGATGGAACAAGGAAATGTAAAAGGTTCTTTTGTATTAGGAGTTTTAAGTGTATATACAGCATTACAAGTAATAGCAGTTTTACGTTCTTTAGCTAAAAGACCTATTTATATTGATACAGAAAAAGAACAGTTAGTACTAAGATTTGGTATTATTGCCAATGCAGTTATTCCTTTTAATCAGATAAAAGAAATAGAGATGAGTACTAAAGATATTCCAGAAAGAAGTTCAATCAAATACTTTTCACCTTTAGGAAATTCTGGAGGGCATAATGTAGTAATACATTTTAAAGAAAAAATTAAGTTTAATAGTTTTTATGGTATTCCTAAAAGAGCAGTTTCTTTAGCTTTGTTTGTAGATGAGCAAAATGATTTTAAACAAAAAATAGGACAACATATTACTTTTTAAAAAGTAATATGTTGGTAAGCTCCTATATCAGGATTTGTAGCTCTGTTAACTCCTAAAATATCTTCAGAAATAGAAGAGGCTTTTGCTTTGTTAATAGCATCACTTTTTTCGCCAATAATAAAATCATTCATGGAAGTATTTCTAAAGAAAGGATTTCCATTTAAAATATTATTTTGATAATGACTAGTGTCGTTAAAATTTAACTCATTATTGTTGGTGAAAGAATTATTGAAATCATTAAAATCAATCATTGAATTTTCAAAATTATAATTGAAAGTAGTTCCATTTATTCTGTCTAGTATTAGTTCAATATTATTATTACCACTAATAATACAATTCGTAAAATTAGCAGCTGCTAAGTCTCTAGTTAATGTAACTTCGTTGTTGCTACTATCGTTAATTGTAATGTGATTGTTAATTAATACAGTAGGTAACTGGCGTAAGCTATTTTTCCAATAATTAGCAAAAGTAGAATGTGTAAAGTTATAAGTTCCACCAAATGTACAAGCTAAAGATGATTGTCCAGAAGAACCAATTACAAGGTTTTCACCAAGTATGTTGGTCTCTCTACCTAAAATACCATAATTAGAATTGTTATAAATCTCAGAGTTTTTAATAGATAAAGTAGGAGAGGTGTTTGAACCAATACTGTCTACAAGTATACCAACAACACCATTTTTGATTAAAGCATGATTGATTTCATTTTCTTTACTACCTGCTCGCATCCATATGGTTCCCCACTGTCCTGGAATATTACTAAAAGCATGTTCTAGTCTATCTCCTTCAAAAGAAACTTTTTTGTTTAGAGTACCATTAACTTTTAAACTTCCTTTTTTATCAATAATTAACCCAGAGTTTTTATGGAAGTGAATTTTAGCTCCAGCGTCAATTGTAAGTGTTTTATCAGCAGGAACTGCAGCATAACCATAAATAACATAAGGTTTTTCATCAGTAAAAGTCAATTCTGAATCTTTTAGAAAACGACCTTGTATTTTTGAATCTTTCCCATCAATAGTTAGGGTTTCTATTCCCATGCTATTTTTAGAAGGGAATATAAAGTTTGCATCCTGAACTAGAGTAACTAAATCAACATCTTGTTGATTACTTCCATTATCAAATAATATTTTATCAGTATATAAAGGGTCAGAAACTGTACTAAAATTTATAGTAGTTTCTACGAATATATAGATACTGTCATTTGCTAAAATATCAATATCACTAAAGTTTTTTCCTGCAGTTCCATCAACATTTAAACGATAATTAGAAGAAACGCCATTTTCTAGTTTAATTTCAGGAATGCTAATAGCTTTGTTACTTCTGTTATAAACTTTTAAATTATAGGTTGCAGAACCTATGTTGGTGAAAATTGTGTCAAGATAAACGGTGTCTTTAGAAAATTGAAGTTTACCAAAGTTAGGAACAGTTTCAAAATCTTTTCTACATGAACTAACTACAATTAAAATAATGATAGATAAAATTTGAAGGGTATATCTCATATGTAAAATGTGATCAGGATTTTTTCAAAAAACTAAAGGTAAAGATTTTATTTTTTAATTAACTCAATTTCAAATAATTTACCCCAATGTTTTCCTGTAACAAACAAACGATTATTTTCTTTGTCGTAAGCAATACCATTTAAAACATCATCATTATCTAATTTCTGTTCAGTTAGTATCTGTTCTCTTAAACCATTTAAGTTTATGACACCTTCTACAACACCAGTTTCTGGATTTATGATTGTAATTATAGATTTTATAGGTTTTTCAGTAATCCATCTATTAGCATAAATTTTTCCATTAACCCATTCTAATTCATTTAATTTATCAACTTTACCTTTGTTAGTATATGCTTGGATAAAACGTTTTTCTTCTTGATTTACAGGGTCTAAAAACCAAATTTTATTAGTTCCATCAGATTTAATTAGCTCTTTACTATTATTTGTTAACCCCCAACCTTGTGTGCTATTTTGGTATTTAAATTCCGCCTCTTGTTTAAAACTGTCAAAATTGTAGATAAATCCTTTAGCAGCTTGCCATGTTAACCAATAAATTTTATTATTGAAAATTGTCATTCCTTCTCCAAAATACTTTTTATTTAAATCTGTTTTTTGTAAAACTTTACCTGTTTTTATATCCGTTTTTCTTAAGGTTGACTTACCTCTACGTCCTGTAGTTTCATATAAAAAACCATCTTTGTATTCTAACCCTTGTGTATATGCAGTTTTATCGTGTGGATATGTGTTTATTAGTTTATAGCCATATCTAGTGTAAGTTTTATTAGCAAAAACCTCAATAGAACTACTTACTTTTTTAGATTTCCCAGGGTAAAAAGCCAATGCAGTTACAGCGTGCTTTCCAACACCAAAATCGTTAGTGTTAATGGCTACACTAGTTTCATTTTTATTAACACGTTTTTTATTAACGAATAAATGAACAGAATCGATTTTTGCTCCTTTGATTTGTTCAAATTTTATTGCTGCCTTTTTACCTAAAGTAGTTTTTTTAGAGGTATTTAGCTTAAATTTGTATCCAGTATCGCTACAAGAAGTCATTGTTATTACTGATAAAGCTAAAGCAAAGTATGTATAAATACGCATATTTTATAGTTTGATTTCTAATTTATTCGTTTTCACTACAAATTAAAACAATTTATTTGTTTGAAAATTAAAAAATATGGTTAAATTTGCAGCCTCAAACAGCTAAAAATATTTTTTAGTGTAAAACCTTACCAATTTTACAGTGTTTGATAAATAATTAAAACAATATTTAAAAGTCATTTAAGATGCAAAAAGGAATACATCCAGAAAATTATAGAATGGTAGCTTTTAAAGATATGTCGAATGGAGATGTATTTTTAACTCGTTCAACAGCTAACACTAAAGAAACTTTAGAAGTTGACGGAGTTGAGTATCCATTAATCAAATTAGAAATTTCAAGAACTTCTCACCCTTTCTATACAGGTAAGTCTAAGTTAGTTGATACTGCAGGACGTATTGACAAGTTCAAAAACAAATACGCGAAATTCAAAAAATAATTTCAAGTATATAAGATATACAAGAGCTCTAACAACTGTTAGAGCTTTTTTTATGTCAAAATTCTTGTATTTTAGCTACAAAACTAACAAAAATGAGAGATACTATTTTAACTGTGGTTATAGTAGTAAATGTATTATGTGGGGTATTGGTATACTTTATGCCCGATATGGGAAATTACATATTACTTACTATAGCTTCGGCAATTACCCTGCTAGCTATATATGATGCTTTTATTCAAAAAAAACACTCTTTAATGAGAGCATTTCCTGTAGTAGCACGTTTGCGTTGGGTGTTTGAAGAAGAACGTGAAAAAATTCAACAATATTTCATAGAAGATGATTTGAATGGAACACCTATTAATCGTGAAAAGAGAAGTATTGTATATCAACGAGCAAAAAAAGAAATCGAAACAGTACCGTTTGGAACACAACACAATGTATATGAGAAAGGGTATGAGTTTGTAAAGCACTCATTATTTCCAAAAAACCATCATCATGTTAAAGGAGATAGAGTAGTTATTGGTTCTAATAAGTGTACTCAAAAATATAGTGCTTCGATTATAAATATTTCAGCAATGTCCTTTGGTTCTCTGAGTAAAAATGCAATTATGGCATTAAATCAAGGGGCTAAAATGGGAAACTTTGCTCATAACACTGGTGAAGGAGGAATTTCTCCGTATCATTTACAGGGTGGAGATTTAATTTTTCAAGTTGGAACAGGGTACTTTGGAGCAGGAAAGAGTGTAGATGGAAAACGTGTTTTTGATGATGAGGTTTTTAAAAAGAATGCTGTTAGACCAGAGGTAAAAATGATTGAGATTAAATTTTCTCAAGGTGCAAAACCAGGTCATGGAGGAATTTTGCCAGCCAAAAAGAATACTGAAGAAATAGCAAAGATTCGTTCCGTTGAACCATTTACTCGTGTAGATTCTCCACCAAATCATGATGCATTTTCTAATTTTGAAGAAATGATTACGTTTATTCAAAGAGTAAGAGACTTAGCTGAAGGAAAACCAGTTGGTATTAAGTTTTGTGTAGGAGATAATCAGGAAATTGAAGAAATGATTAAAGCATTTGCTGAAGCTAACAATTATCCTGATTTTATTGCAGTTGATGGAGGAGAAGGAGGAACAGGATCAGCGCCTTTAGAGTTTTCTAATTATGTTGGTACCCCCTTATTGGAAGGATTAGCGTATGTGAATCAAATGCTGAAAAAATATAAGTTAAAAGAAGAGATAAAAATTATTGCTAGTGGTAAAGCAATTGATGCTTTTGATATTGTAAAGTACAAGAGTTTAGGAGCTGATGTTATTGGTATGGCTCGTAGTTTTATGCTAAGTTTAGGGTGTATACAAGCTAGAGAATGTAATTTAGATACTTGCCCTGTAGGTGTGGCAACACAAGATGAAGATTTAGTAGGGGCGTTGGTTGTAGGGGATAAAAATATTAGAGTTAAAAATTATCATTCAAAAACAATAGATGCAGTAAAAGAAGTAGTAGCCGCTATGGGGAAAGAAACAATTGTGGAAGTAGAAGCAAAACATATTTTTAGAAGAAATAAAGCAGGAGATATTACTTCGTTAGATAAAATATATTTTTCTTAAAAAGGATAATTAAAAAAGAAATTTATTGGAGTCAATAGTAGAGATTAATTCAGTAAAGTATGAATTAATACGTTACCCAAAAACATTTGATAAATCGTTAAGAGCTTGGAGTAATGCTGAGCTTTTAGTGTTAGATTATATTACTGAAAAAGAATATGAAAGTGTTCATTTATTTAATGATCGATTTGGGATTTGGAATTGTGTGTTGAGTGATAAAAATCTAACGACGGTTTGGACTTATGCTAGTCAACAAAAAGCAATCGAACAGAATTTAAAGCTTAATAAATTATCTAAAAAGGGAACTTATAAAATACCTTTAGATTCTTTAGAAAAAGTTGATTTAGCAATTGTAAAAGTCCCAAAATCTATAGAGTTGTTTGAGTTGTTCTTACAACAAATTCACAAAGCTTCAAAAGAAAATGTTGAGGTGGTATGTGGATTTATGACCAAGTATTTTTCTGCTTCTATTTTAAAAATAGCAGAGAAATATTTTGATTCTATTGAGCAAACTAAAGCATGGAAAAAAGCTCGATTGTTGATTTTAAAGAATCCTAAAAGAAACATTGAGTACAAAGAATTGATTAATGAAATTGATTGGCGAGAAGATGTGTTAAAACAATATTATGGAGTGTTTTCTTCAAAAAGTATTGATATTGGAACACAGTTTTTTTTAGAGAATTTAAATTTAAAAGTTAATGAATCAAAGGTGTTAGATGTTGCTTCAGGTAATGGAATTATAGCTTATGAAGTGGCTAAACAAAATCCTGATGTTGAAGTAACATTAATGGACGATTTTAACTTGGCAATAGAATCATCAAAGCTAAATTTAAAAGGTAAAAAAGCACATTTTATTTGTTCTGATACATTAAATGCTTTAGAAACGGAATCGTTTGATTTAGTGGCGTCTAACCCTCCTTTTCATTTTGAGTATGAAAATAATATAGAAGTAGCTTTAAATCTTTTTAGAGGAGTACATAGTTGTTTAAAAAACAATGGAAGGTTTGTGTTAGTAGCAAATTCACATTTAAATTATAGTACCCATTTAAGTAAGCTTTTTGAAAAGGTAACTATCTTGAAACAAAATAAGAAGTTTGATATTATAGAATGTATAAAAAAACGCTAAGAATTTTCCTTAGCGTTTTTGGTTTTATAATTATGCTATTTAGCTTAAAGAAAAGTCGTAAGAAAACTCATCTTCAATTATAGGTTCTTTACAGTTTTTAATGTCGTAAATAAATTCATCTATTTGCGCTTTCGTCACATTAGGCATACATATAACATGAGAAATATCTCCTTCAGTAGCTAGTTGCCATTTATCTTTCACTCTTTTTGATGTTTTAGGAAGTACAACTGTTATGGCGTTTGGATTTCTCCAGGCATTGATACCAATCTTTTTCAGTTCATTTTCGCAGTATTTTGCAACTTCCAAACTATGTTGATAACGTTCTTGCAATCCTTTTACACCAAGCTTTTTTAAAGCGTACCATAGAAATAAGGGAGAGTGTCCGTTTCGTGATCCAGTAATAGTTGTATCTGATGAACCAATATAAGAAATACCTTTAGCTATTCGGTCCCTATTAGACCTTTTTGCTAATAATACTCCAGTTGGAATTGGAGAACCAATAAATTTATGACCACTTATAGAAATACTATCAGCACCATCAATAAAATCAAAAGGTAATCGAGGTTGCATAAACGGTCCGAAAGATCCAGCTAATGCTGCATCACAATGTATGTAGTTGTCTTGAATAGCTAAATTGCCTAATATATTTTTAATTCTAGAAACATCATCTTTAGCTTCTTTCATTGTAGTTCCAAAAGTAGCTAAAACAATAACTGGTTTATGACGATTCATACGAACAGTATTTTCAAAATCTTCATAATCAATTTCTCCATTTTCTTGTGATTTAATCACGATACTTGGTATGTTTAATAAATGAATGTTTTTACGAACACTATAGTGAGTAGATTCAGAATAATAAACAATGGCTTTAGGAAATAACTCACGAGCAAGATATAAGCCATATAAATTACTTTCAGAACCACCATTGGTAACATATCCCCAAAAATCTTTTGGATTTGCTCTAAATAATTTGGCAAAGAAAGCAATTACTTCACGTTCCATTTCATGTGTTTGTACACGATAAGTTCCCTGTTCAAAAGGATCACCAAGATTATTAATAGGGTATTTGAAAAACTTATTTAATTCAGAATAATCAAAATCTTTAGATACAGGGTATCCTAAAAAGGTGTCGCGAGCAGTAGTTAATTCGTTATGTAAATTATCTAGTTTTTGTTGACTTTCTATAGGTAGTTTGTTGTTGTTTGTCATAATCTGAAAAATTTAGCGGGCAAAAGTAATATGTATAATAATATGAGTCAGTTTTAATTTTAATAAATAGATTATTTTTCTGTTTATTTAATTTTGTTAGATTTTTTATCTGTTTTGAATATCTAGGTTAAAGCTGTATAATTCTTTTTTCACTTAAAAAAATAATGAAGGGGATGATTTGCGAAGAATTCTAACATGAATTTTTTAAAAAACCTTAAATTAACTAGCTCTTTTGTGTCTATCTTTGACAGAAATTAAGTAAAAAAGTTAGGGGTTGAGTATCCATAAAATTTCATAAGAATGAAGCAAACAACTAATACTATTTTAATGGTTCGTCCAGCAAGTTTTAGAATGAACGAGCAAACAGCTGTTAACAATTATTATCAACAAGAGTTAGCGGGAATGCTACCAGCATCTATTAATGCAAAAGCAGAAGCAGAGTTTGATGCTTTTGTAGATAAATTAAGAGAAAAAGGAATAAAAGTAATTGTAGTTCAGGATACTAAAGAACCCGATACGCCAGATGCTTTGTTTCCTAATAATTGGATTTCTTTTCATGAAAATGGGGATGTTGCTATTTATCCTATGTTTGCTAAGAACCGTCGTTTAGAAAAACGAGAAGATGTTTTAGATATACTGGAAGAAAACGGATTTGAAATTAAAAACGTAATAGATTATTCGGAAGCGGAGGAAGAAGGAATATTTCTTGAAGGCACAGGTAGTATGATTTTAGATAGGCAAAATAGAAAAGCCTATTGTGCTTTATCTCCAAGAGCAGATGAAGAGTTGTTTATTGAATTTTGTGAAGATTTTGAATATACTCCAGTAGTTTTTATAGCCAATCAAACAGTTAAAGAAAGAAGAGAAGCTATTTATCATACCAATGTTATGATGTGTGTTGGGGAAACTTTTGCTATAATTTGCTTAGATGCAATTGATGATAAAAAAGAAAAGAAAAATGTGTTGAAGCATTTAAAGTTAGATGGTAAAGAGGTAATAGCTATATCAGAAGAACAAGTAACTCAATTTGCAGGAAATATGCTACAAGTTAGAGGTGAAAATGATAAGCGCTTTTTAATAATGAGTAGTTCAGCATATAAATCTTTAACAAAAGAGCAGTTACAGAAAATTGAAAAGCATAATGAGGTAATTCATTCATCGTTAGAAACTATAGAAACTTGTGGGGGAGGTAGCGCTCGTTGCATGATGGCAGAGGTTTTTTAATATTTAGTATTGGGTTTTATACTAAAGAAGTAAAAAGTAAGTTTATTAGGTAAATAACCTA
Organism: uncultured Tenacibaculum sp.; assembly: GCF_947499065.1. Lineage (GTDB taxonomy): Bacteria > Bacteroidota > Bacteroidia > Flavobacteriales > Flavobacteriaceae > Polaribacter. The sequence continues at coordinate 91,681 of NZ_CANMMT010000006.1, forward strand.
ATACAAATCAAAAATGAAAAATTTTTCCCTTTTTTTAATGGTTGCTGTAATGGCAACATCTTGTGTTTCTAAGAAGAAATATGTAGAGTTAGAAAATAAGTATAAAGACACCAGAGGAGCTCTTCAAAAAACAGCTTTTGAAAAAGAGCAACTAGAAGCAAAGTTCTCAAAAATAGAAAAGAGAATTGATAATTATAACAAGAAATTAAACTCGTTAAATAATTTAAATTCTGATTTACAAAAAGAGAATGATATAAAATTAGATATGGTTCAAGGGACTGTAATCTCTAATTCGATGAAAGAAAAGATGCGTAAAACATTAAAGAATGTTGATCCAACTGAATTAGCAAATGCTAAAACACTAAAGGATTCTATGAATGTTGCGGTGTCTTATAAATTGAAAAAATCAATAAGCAAAAATTCTTTAGAAAATTCTGAAGACGTAAATGTAAATATTGATAAAACCGTAGTAATGATCTCTATTTCAGATAAAATGTTATTCAGATCAGGAAGCTATAGAATAAGTAGTAAGGCTTATAAAGTACTTAAAAAATTATCTGAAATTATAAAATCTGAACCAAGCATGGATGTTATGATTGAAGGACATACAGATTCACAACAAATTCATAATGAAGTATTACAAGATAACTGGGATTTAAGTGTGAAAAGAGCAACATCTATTGTTCGTGTTTTAGAGAAAAAATATGGAATAGAATCGAGTAGGTTAATCGCTTCAGGTAGAGGATCATCATTACCATTAGTAGATAATAATACAAGAAAAAATAGAGCAAAAAACAGAAGAACAAAAATTATTATTTTACCTAATTTAGATAAGTTTTTTGGTTTGTTAGCTCAAGAAGAAACAATAAAGCCTTAAGGTAATAATTAGTATAAATATAAAAACTCGAAGTTAAATTTAGCTTCGAGTTTTTTATTAGGTGTTGTTTAATTATAAAAATAAATTAGGCAATAGTTACATCAACTTTATAATTCTTATAGTATTGCATTAGAATAAACGAACAAATTACAGAAGAAGCTATTCCTTCAATTGCTAAAGCAAAAACTACTAAACCTAAACTTAAATTTTGTCCCCAGAAAGAAGTTTTTTCTAGTATAATTAGTAAACTAGGGTCAATAAAATCTACATAAATAATTAAACCTATAATGGTAAGTGCTACTGCAACTGCAGATGTTGCTATACCTATAGAAAAATTATTAAAATATAAAGATTCTTTGTTTCTAAGAATGTTTGTTTTGATGGCTCTGTTTATTCCCCAGAGAACAAATCCAAAGTTTAAAACTCGTAGTTCAGAGACATTTTCTAAGCCTAAAATTTTCATTAAAAAGAAGAACACTACAATGCCTGCAAAAATTAACAAAGCATTGTTAATTATTATTTTAGTACTTGTCATAATAGTATATTTAAAATTTATAGAACGTTTAAATATACGTAATAAAGTACTGATAATCAATTTAAAAAGTTGTTTTGATGTTTTCTGAAGTTTAAAGGTGAGGTATTTGTCGAGGAATTAACGTCTAATAATAATTGTGTTTTTTAAGTTGGTGTAACTAAGAAAAAGTTGAGATAATAAAATAATCAAGTTATATTTTTATTACTTTAGTTCTATATTTTAGATCAAAAATTTTTTCCCTTTTTACTCTAAATTAAAAATACCTATTTATAGGTAGTTTTTATAGATTGATTGTTTTATAACTTTATAGAAAGTAAAAAGATATGCTTAGTTTTTTTGATAAAATTGTAAATAAAATTCCACTTAAAACTCACGGTTTAGTATTGTTTGGTTTAACAGCTATTATGGTTTTGTTGAATCATTATTTTCATAATGCAATGCTTCAAGAAGAAATGCATGTTCTGTATAGTAATGTGCAATTTGATACAGAAATCCCTTTGTTTGAAGAATATAAAAGTAGTATTCAAAATTGGAGTTATTATCTGTTTTTTTGTGTAGATTTTATTTGGGCTGCATTGTTGCTTTTAATGCTGTATAGGATTTTATGTAAAATTGTTACACCATATATTTTACAGCTAATTATAGCTCTTTTCATCTTGGCATATACAACTGATGTTATAGAGAATGTTTTGTATTTGTTATATGAAATTGAAAGTGTAATATATGTACAGAGAGTAAAAGTATTATTATATGCATTAAGCTTTGTTACTTTTTTGTTTAGTGTTATTATCGACTATAAAAAAATAATATGGAGATTTATTAAACACGCAAGAATTAGTTTAGTCTTTATTTTTATTGTTAGTATACTTATTGGTTTTGTAGATCAAGGAGGTGATATTATGATTAGACTTTTTGAAAGTCGATTTAATTTAGTTATCACGTTGTTGTTAGTGTATTTTGTTTCCATTCCTACAGCACATTATCCAATTTATTTTAAAGGTTCAAAGTATTCAGATACGAATCTTTATGAATATATAATGAGTAGTAAGTTTACCATTAAATCTTATATAGGGATTATTTATTTTGTTAAAAGAAAAGGCGTTTCTGTAGTTAAGAATGTAAATGATTCGGATGACAAAGAAGAATTTAAGATGCAGATCTTTAGAAGGTGCTTAGGAGTGTTGTTTTATGTAGCTTTTATTTATATGATATTAACTGCAGTAGATGAAGCTTATTCTTTACGACTTGCAATTTCGGTTACTTTTTTAATTGCAGCATTTTTATTCTGGTTTGTTTGGTATTTATCAAAACTAAAATTAAACACTGATAAATATTTTGATAAAGAAAGCGAAGAACAATCGGGAGTTGAAAGTGTAAAAAAGTTTACTAGAATCATAGGTCTTTTTCCTTATTTACTAATGTTAGATATTTTAATGTTGGTTATTGTTGCTTTTACCGCTTCAGCATGGAATAAGCAATTGGTTTTTCTTACAGTAGTTGTTACAGTTTTAGCAGCTTTAACTTATGTTTTGTTAACAGTGGGAAGGTCATATCTAAAATATATTTTTACCAATAAATGGACTGCTTTTTTGTTGGAAAGACCTCAAGAATATTTTGAAGAAAAAAGAGCGAAATATTATGGGGGCTATAAAGGCAACTTTATTAATTTTTTATCTATTTTTAGTAATAATTCATGGTATCTTTTTTTTATAGCTGTTTTTGGAATTATTTGTGTTTCAGGAATTTTGGTGTTAAATTTTAATTGGAAACTTATCCATAATTTTAATCCAATTCCACTTTTTTTAATGCTATATCTGTTTTTTTATGGAGCAATCATTATCTATATAAAACATTTCAAATACTATACACAAATGTATAGAAGAACTCTAGGAAATGGAGTTGGAGAGGAAAGGAGTGTAAGAAATGAAAATTTTGATAAAGAAGGAGGTAGGTTAAGATGGAGATTATGGATATATCATATTCCATTTGCGTTGTTAGTTTTAACTTTAATAGGTGGGTATACATCATATAAAGGAAATGATTTACATGAGTTGCAAACTATTAAGCAAGATTCTATTAAAGGCATTGGAATTAGCGCTTTTGTAAGTGATATAAAGGAAAAAAAAGAACATTATTTTGTGTCTTCTTATGGTGGAGGTTTGAAGTCTAATTTATGGACTATGCTTTTATTGAATAAATTAGATAGTACTAATAAAGAGTTCCTAAGTAATACAAGATGTTTATCAGGAGTGTCAGGAGGTTCAGTAGGGATAGCAAATTATACATATATAATAGCTTTTAATAAAAATAAAGAGAAAGCAATTAATCGATTAGCCAATTTTAATGGACTTTCACTTGATGTTTTATATTTAGCAACTGGTGATTTAATAAGAGAGTTTATACCTAAAAAGTTTAAAGGAAAAGATCGTTCTCATTTTGGAATGCGTCAACATGTTTTAGCTTTAGACGAATTTGAAGGGGATGCTGATGATTCTTTTACTTTTTATGATTTGTATGAAAAAGCTTATGGTAAAGGTTATTATCCACCTCTAATAATTAATACTATTAGTACAAGTAATAAGTATGGAAATGCACTTTCGTTAAAGGTTAATGAAGACCTCAAATTAGATAATAAAAATTATGAAGTGATATTTCCTGGAGCTATAAATATTCTTAATTCTGAAGAAGGAAGGGAGTTACCTTTTTATACAACTGTATCAACCAGTAATAGGTTTCCTTTTGTAAGTCCAGCAGCAAAAATTAAACAAAAAGGGTATTTTTTAGATGGAGGAGCATTTGAAAATTCAGGACTTTTAAGCGCTTATAGTTTCAAAGAATATTTAAAGAAAATTGAAGCGATAAAGGATTCAGCTACTGTAAAATTTGTGAATTTTATAAACGCCAAGTCAAATTATGTAAGACATTTTGCAAAGAAAAATAATATTAAAGTTGAACAGTTAAATTCTTCACCAGAGCTTGTTGCCGTTTTAAAAGTTGGAGTAGCTATAGAGCACACTCCTAATTATATTAGAGAGGTAATAAATAATAAGGAAGATATTACTAATATATATTTACCTCATTATTTTACTTTCAAAGATTTAGAAAATGTACTTGGAGGTAAGCTTAAAAGGAATAAAGAGGAATTGATAAACATAGTTGAGCAGATTAACAAGAGTAATGAGAGGATTAAAGAAGCGCTAAGAAAGCAAGGTTATAATATAGGTGAAAGAGGAATTGTACAACCAGCTACTGGTAGATTATTAAGCACTTCTTCTATCTTGTATCAAAAAGCGATGGTGAATCACCATATCGAAGTAAAAGAAAATATAGAAGAGATTAAGAAATTTAAAATGAAAGAAAATATAAAACGTGATTCCTTAAATTAAAAACAGCTTTTTGAACTGTTAATTTCTTTTATAAATTGTTTTTCTGAAAAATATACTAGCTAACAAGCCAATAGCAGGAATAATTGCGAAGTAACTGAATAAATTTTGGTATTCAATTATAGATGGATTTTTACCGAGCATGTAACCAATAAATAACGACATGAAAATATCTGGAGTAAAACCAACTACGGAAATAATTCCTACAAGAGTTCCAGTAAATTGAATAGGAGTTTTGGTTTCTTCTATTATAGCAAAGTATAAACCTCTAAGCGCATAGGTACTTAAAGCCATAAAAACAAAAAACGAAAAAGAAATAAATAAGGATTGTTCTTTAAATGTGCCTAAACCTAAAAAGGTTGAAATAATAATTAAAATAGTAAAACAAGGAAGTATTAGTTTAGAAGGTACAAACTTATCAGCTATCCATCCAATAGCTATAGCAGCTATAGGTCTTAAGTATTGAATAAAAACGGCAAAATAAGTTGCTTTTTCTAAAGAATATCCCCAAACATCTCTTGCATACGTACCATAAACACCGGTTAGTTTATAAGCACAATAAGCGCAAAAAATAATAAGAGAATGGTAGACAACTTTAGATTTGGTCATTAAAGACAAAGCCTCTTTAATGTTAAATTGAAATTCTTTAGAACTAGTTGCTTTTTGTTGATTTTTAGGTAAAGTTTTCCAAACAAAAAACGCTACTAAAAAAACAATAAGTGTAATGGTTCCAATTATATACTGAAGAGTAATTACTTTATTCTCAAAAGTTATTATTCCATTTTCGGGAAAGAAGAAACTTAAGATTCCAGCGCCAGATAAGGCTATCGTCGCAGCAAAAAAACCTCTACCACCATCTAGTAAACCAAAAGATAAACCTTGGTTGTTTTTGGTGCCCCATTGTCTTGTTGCTTTTATTAAAGCAGCCCAAAAAAGAAAAATAGTTGATATTCCCCAAAATGCATATAGTATTTTTAGAGTGAAAACTGATGGAGTCATAATCATTATAAAACCACCAAAAGCAGTTAAGATTAATGACAGAGATAATAATTTACGAGCTTCCCATTTATCAGCAACAAAACCACCAAAGAAATAAGAGATAACAGCAGTTATCCCATATAGAGCTTGAGCTTCTCCAATTTCTGCATCTGAAATAAGAAAGGCTTCTCTAATGATGGGTTTAAAAACACGCATTAAAATAAAGGGTAATAAAAAAATAGCTTCCCCTGCAATAATCAGGGAAAGCATAGAAGTAATTTTACTTTTGTTTTGCATTTGCCTAAGATAAGGCTTCTTTTAATATGGTAATAGGATGTTTTGCAATTCGTTTTGTTCCGTCGTAAATTTGATGACGACAACTAGTACCTGCAGCTACAATTTCTGTTTCAGAAGAACAATTTCTTACTTTAGGAAATAAAGTATCTTCTCCTACTTGCATACTAACTTTATAATGTTCTTTCTCATAACCAAAAGAACCAGCCATACCACAACAACCTGTATTCATAATGGTTACTTTATAGTTTTTTGGTATGTTTAAAATAGAAAAAGAGGCATGTGTACTTGATAATGCTTTTTGATGGCAATGACCATGAATTTTGAGCTCTTTTTCATCATTAGTAAAAATTGAAGTATCAATATTTCCTTTTTTCAATTCAGAAGCTAAAAATTCTTCAAAAGTAAATGTGTTTTTAGAAATACTTTTAGCAGCATCTTTATCATCGGCTAATCGAATATATTCATCTCTAAAAGTTAAAATAGCAGAAGGTTCAATACCAATTAAAGGAGTTTCTTCAGTAATTAATTCTTTGAAAGCAGTAATGTTTTTATTTGCAATACTTTTAGCTTCCTTTAAAAAACCTTTAGAGATATAGCTTCTACCGCTTTCCTCATGTTGAATGTATTTAATTTCGTAACCTAGTTTTTCTAAAACTAAAACTGCGTCTTTTCCTATTTCAGCATCATAATAGTTGGTAAATTCATCATTAAATAAGTATACTACTTTGTTTGATGTTTTTATTTGATGCTTATTTAACCAAGCTTCTAAAGGTTGTTTAGCCAATTTAGGCACTGAACGTTCTGTTGCAACTCCCATTACTTTTTTAGCTATAGTTGTATTTGTAAAAAAGTTTGTAATGGTTGGAAACTTACTACCTAGCTTATTATACTTAGCATTATTAGCAAATAGTTTACTACGGAAAGAATATCCATTAGTTTCTTGGTATTGATATAAAAACTCTGCTTTCATAGAAGCTATGTCAACATTACTAGGACATTCTGTTGCACAAGCCTTACAGCTTAAACAAAGATCTAAAACTTGTTTTAATTCTTTAGAATCGAATTTGTTTTTAGCGGTGTTGTTAGTTAAAACTTCACGTAGCGTATTGGCTCTAGCTCGTGTAGTTTCTTTTTCATTTCTAGTAGCTCTATAACTAGGGCATAAGGTTCCTCCAGCTTCAGGAGATTTTCTACAATCCCCAGAACCATTACATTTTTCAGCTAGCTTTAAAATTCCTTCACTGTCAGAAAAATCTTGAATAGTTTTAATTTCTGGCTCTTTTCTATCTACTTCATATCGTAAACTTTTATCCATAGGAAAGGCATCGGTAATCTTTCCTTTGTTGAATACATTATTTGGGTCAAAAGCTTTCTTAACTCTACGTAATAATTGATAGTTTTTATCACCAATCATTAGCGGTATAAATTCAGCACGAACAATTCCATCTCCATGTTCACCACTAAACGATCCTTTATACTTTTTTACTAGTTCGGCAGTTTCAGTAGTTATTTTTCTAAATAAAACTACATCTTCCTGTTTCTTTAAATTTAAAATAGGGCGTAAGTGTAATTCACCAGCACCAGCATGAGCGTAATAAACAGCATCCTGCTCATATTTATCCATAATTTGAGTAAACTCCTCAATGTATTCTGGTAAATCTTCTAAGGCAACTGCTGTATCTTCAATACAGGCAACTGCTTTCATATCTCCTACAATATTTCCTAGTAATCCTAAACCGGCCTTACGTAGATAATGAACTTTCGCTATATCGTCTCCATATACTTTAGGATAGTGATAACCAAAATTACCAGCTTTTAAATCTTCAATAAGTTTATCGGCTAGTATTTCTGCTTCTTCAATAGTATTAGCTGAAATTTCTAACATTAAAACAGCTTCAGGATCACCTAGTAAGAAAAAACGATTTTTTGCTTGCTCTCTATTGTTTTTGGTACAGTCTAAAATTACTTTATCCATCAATTCACAAGCGTACAATTTGTGATTCATGGCAGTAACTGTTGCTTTTAAACTCTCATTTACACTTGTAAAATGTGGACATACCATAATACTTTTAGTAGGTGGGAGGTCGTCCAATTGAATTGTTATAGCTGTAGAGAAAACTAATGTCCCTTCACTTCCTGATAAGAATTTAGCAGGGTTTAAAGTAGGTTCATTTCCTCCAAATAAATCAGAAGTTAAAAATTCGTCAACAGCATATCCTGTATTTCTTCGGTGAATACTTTCCTTTGGAAATTCTTTTTTTATTTCTTGTTGATTCTCCTTAGAAATTAATTCGTTGTATATAGCCTTATAAATGCTTCCTTCTAATGATTTTTCAAAACGTTTTTGTTTGAATTCATCGGAAGTTATTTCAGAAAAAGTAACTTCACTACCGTCGCTTAATAAACCTTCAATTGCTATTACTTTATCGCGAGTAACACCATATCTAATTGAAGTACTTCCAGAAGAATTGTTTCCAACCATACCACCAATCATACATCGGTTTGAAGTTGAGGTGTTTGGTCCAAAAAATAATCCAAAAGGTTTTAGAAAACGATTTAAATCGTCTCTAATTATACCAGGTTCAACAGTAATGGTTTTATTCTGTTCATCAAAAGCCAATACATTGGTAAAGTATTTTGAAACATCAACTACAATTCCATCACCAACACATTGTCCAGCTAGAGATGTACCTGCTGTACGTGGTATTAATGTGATATTGCTTTTAGTAGCAAAATCAATTAATTGTTGTATATCTTTTTTGCTTTTAGGGTATGCAACCCCTAATGGAATTTTACGATACACTGATGCATCTGTAGCATATATGTTTTTATGTAAATCGTCGAAAAATAACTCTCCTTCTAGTTTTTTTTCTAAATTTTGTAGCTGTGTATTCTGTATCATGGTTAAACACCTTATGATGTTGTTATTTATTTGTGTAAATAACTATAATGTTCATTTTCAGTAACCGTATATGAACCTATATTTATTTGACTTTTGAAAAAAGGAGCATTGATTACCATTGTATGGTATTCTCCGTTTTCACCACAAATATCAATATTTAATTTCTTTAATTCTTCAATAATTGTTGAATCTATTACTTTTCCTATCCATTTTTGATTAAAAAAAGGTTTTTTGACCAAAGAAAAAATAACTTCGAATTTATGATCTAATAAGGTAGAAAGTAATTCAGTTCTATTTTTTTTCCATAGTGGGTTGTAAACTTTCATTTCTGATTTTTGACTGCACTTTTCAATCCAATTATCATGGTTTTCAATTTCATCAATGTCGCCAGTAATTAAAGTCTCTATATGATATTTAGTTTTTAATAAACTTATAGCGTCTTCATAGCTATCTTGCATTGGAGGTTTTACAGTAAGTATTATATGCGGAATTCCAACCGATGTTACTTGTTGTTTAATCAGAGATAAATTATGAGCTTTAAAATCAGGATTCTCTGGAGCAAAAGTTACTAAATGAGTAATAGAATATTCTTCTTGTTGAGCTTTAAAAAAGGCTAAAGCGCAATCTTTTCCACCGGTCCATAAAACAGCTGCGTTTTTTTTCATAAACTATTCAATTGGAATATTTCTTTTAAAACAAGTGTCAAAACAAATAAAAGTATCGGTACCTGCAACTCCGTTTATTAAATGAACTTTGTCATATAATATTTTTTGCAGGTGTTCATTGTCTTTAGCATATATTAAAATAAAAATCGCATAATTACCAGAGACGAAATTACATTCTACAATTTCATCAATTTTTTCTAACTCTTTCATTACATCTTTAGCAAAACGCGCTTCACGTAAACGAATTCCAGTATAGGATTTAGTTTTATATCCTAGTTTCTTTTCGTCTAGAATAAATTCAGCATTTTGAATAACGCCTTCAGAAGTTAACTTCTTTATACGTTGATGAATTAAAGAGTTAGAAACATTGAGTTCTTCAGCTATTTGAGAATATGCTTTACGCGCATCTTTTCGTAGCTTTAGAAGTATTTGTTGGTCTATATAATCAAATTGATTTTTCAAAAGAATAACTTTATTGTGTTTTGATAAAACAAACTTAGTTTAAGTTGTAAAATAGACAATCTCTTTTATGAAAAAAAATATAGTTGAAAATATAGAAATGATATTAAATCTTATTTAAGCGTTTATTTGTGCTAAACATTTCTGAATAGTTTCATCTTGCATGTCTTCATACCACTTCATTAACTTGTATACCGGTTCACCTAAATCGTTTTCAAATAATGATTGATTTGATGTTCCTTCGTATTCACGTTTTGCATCATCAGTACCTAAGTTTGAAGCAAAAATTCCAGCAGCACTTACAGGTAAAAAGTCTTCGTAAACCATAGGTTCAATGGTTAAATAACCATCTTTTAGTAATTGATTCACGTCTGCTTTTGTATATGTTTTGCCTTCAGATATATCTTTTACTTTATCAGTGGTGAAATAATGGAAGTAGGCTAATTCTTTAGCTTGTAATTCTTTATAAGTGTCAGGAAAAACTTTAAAGTTTTCTAATAATAGTTGGTTGTATTCATTAGCATTTTCTGCAGTTGGAGAACCACCAATAGCTTTACGTGTTTTACCTAATAACTCATTATATAAATCTAATCCTTTTTGAGTAACAGCTACACCACGTTGTTCAATTTCACCAAAACGAGCTTTGTGCTCTCCCATTTTTTCATTTCCAACATTCCCTTTAAAAGTTACTTTTTCAGTTAATGCTTTGAAACTTGTTTGACGTAATAAAATTGGACATTTTCTAGCAGGTGGTCCTTCAATATTGTCTTTTGGAGGGATATTACGAGCTTCCATGCTTGTTTGTACTTTGTCGATATCTAATGATCTAGGTGTTAAGTGGTTGATGTGAGGTCCTTTAAACGCAACTACATCAGCAATTAACCTGTGTTGATTTAATAATGCTTCGTACATTTCATAATCTACCGTAGCAGTATCATGCCATCTAAAAGTTTCTAATGCTTCTTGAACAAAAGTTTCAGCATCTTCTTCATTTAATCCACCTTCTTTTTCAGATTTGTCAATTAATTCTAATGCCTTTTCTGTAAAAATTTGACGTTTTTCTAAAATAGTCTCCACATTCTTACGAAGTTGCTCGTCATCAATTAAATCTAAACGTAATAAAGATGTAAAAACTCTAAAAGGTGCTTGATTAAGAGCTGTATTTTCAATAGCTCTAAAGGCTGTTGAGTGAACAGGAACACCAGCTGGAGCTAAATCATAGTACCCAACAGGAAACATTCCCATAACTTTAAATAAACGTCTCATGGTAAATAACTCATATGGTTTTCCTAAACGGATGGCACCATGACGTTCCATGTTTAAGCGAGTTATTTCTCCTGTATTTGCCAATTGTTCTTCAATATCTTTAGATTCAGAAAGAACATTGTCATTAATATCATGAACCAAATCAAGTAATTCACCGTAAAGAGGTACTTCGTTTTTATACATATCAGACATGATCGTAGAGAAGCGATTACGAATGTATTCTGGCGAGACAAATGTCTTAGTAGTAGTATTAGAATTTTCTAATATGTTTTTTGATGACATAATTTATTAAATTTTGTTACAAATTAAATAAATTTAATCTTTTTATGGTTTGTTAAAAATAAAATTCACTCTAAAATAGGGTGTTTTGTGTTTGTTTGGTTTTTGAAATGGCTTTTTTTATAAAAAAAAACTATTTTAATTGAAAAAGAACTTCTTAAAAAATCAATTTGACATTATTGATAAACGAAAATTATTTTGATTATCTTTTTGTTTTGATTTTTAGAGGTTTATGAGTGTGGTTGGTCAATTTTTAAATTCATTTCAAATTGATTAATGATGTTTTCAAGTCCAATATTTTTGAGGGCAATAACTTTAGAAGATAGCCTTGTGTCAACGTTGTTTATTTTAATAGTCTCTGATAACTTTTTAATACCAGAGAAAAGTCTTTCCCAACCTATATTTGAATTGTTTAATAAATCAAATTGAGCCAGATAATTTTGTTCTGCATTGATAATAAAGAAGGATTCAGGTATATCATTATACATTATTTGAAAAAATTGGTAGTTTCCTCTTACTATAGACTCTTTTTGATTATCCCAAGAATAGTATGATTGATTTGGAAGTTGATTCCAGTTTAGATTCTTTAAGTCTATTTCTTTTAATTCATATCCAGGTGAATTATCTATTTTTATTTGCCCTCTAAAGCATTTGTAAGTTTTAGAAGTTTTGAACCCAATATTTTTATATAAATGAATGGCTTTTTTATTTTCTGTAATAACTTCTAAAGAACTTTGTTGAATGTTGTTGGTTTTAAATTCTTTGAAAGCGTGTTTGTATATGGATTGAATTATTTTTTTTCCTCGATATTCAGGAATTACACCAGTACCAGTATTAAAAGCTATTAATGTTCCATTTCTTTCATCAATAGCATGAATTATAAATCCAACTAACTTTTCTCCATCAAACATGCCATAAGAAAATTCAAAATCAACCTTAGCTGCTTTCCATCTTTCCTGATAATATATTTGGCCTTTAGGCATGGGAACAAAATAGTTTTCAAAAGCTAATAAGAAGCATTCAATAATTTTTTCAAATGGGGTAGTAGATAAATTTTTTACAGTCATTATAGGGGCTTTTACAAAACAATATCATTATTCCATTTATAAGGTTCTGGAATATCAGTATCGTCTATTAATTGTCGAATATCTATTTCTATACCTCTACTCATGTTTGTAATAGGGACATCATTCGGACCTCCCTCAAAAGGATTTTCAGAATTTTCACCAATAGCTTCCATAGAATAAAATACCCATGCGATTAGTGTACTAAAAGGAACAGAAAACCATTCGAAATGACGAGAAATAAATACTTGAACTTTATGCATAATTGCTGTTCTGGATTGATGGTTAGCTAAGGTTTCGGTAATTCTGTCACCTAAAGCTTCAAATTCTTGCATCATACCATAAGGTAAAAGAATAATAAATACCCAAACAAACATAAAGTTTAAAGTAGCAAATTGACGAGGGTATGGAAAGTTTTTAATACGTTCTGATTTTCCTTGTAAAGTATATAATTCAACGATTACTTTTTCAAGCTCCATATGTCGGAAATTATCTATGAATCCTTCATCGTGAAGTTCTTTGATTCGTCTAGATTGAATTCCTAATAATTGAGAAGCTTGATTTCCTTTAGTAAAAACTTCGTTATATTCAGCTTCAGAAATATAAGGTGAGATAGCCTCCTTGATTGGAATATTATCTTCAGGTACGTAAACATTTTCTTCTCTAAATTCTCTATTAGATTTACTAAGTTTAATATGGTTTTCCCAAGGTTTGTCTTTGCGCATTTGGTAGCGTAATGCGGTTAACCATGCAACATGTCTGTGAACTAATTCTCTATGTATGGTTTTTAATTCACTAGGAGTTATTTGATCGTTTTTAATAAAGTCTTTTACCATAACGGTAAAAGATCTTGAAGTGTTTACAATGCCTCCCCAAATTTTACGAGCTTCCCATAATCTGTCATAAGAAGCATTGTTTTTAAAACTTACAATAAAAGAAACAGCGGTACCCAAAACACCTAAAGGAAGCCATGGTACATATAACCATTTCCATCCCATAACGTCAAATAAAAATACGGGGATAAGACTAAGTAGGATAAAAACATAAATATACCTTCTAGTCCATCTTAGCATCCCTTTAATTGGATAAGTTTTTTTAGTATACATAGAAACCAGTTAGTTAGTAATCAAAAATAACGTTTTTGATTTAATATATTTGTGAATCTATCAAACAACAAATTCATGAAAAAAGTTTTTTTATACTTAGTATTATCTCTATCAGTTTCAGTTCTAGCTCAACAAAAAGTAGATTTGTCATATTATTTACCTAGTGATGTGAGTTATGATAAAAACATACCAACTCCAGAATCTATTATAGGTCATGAGGTAGGGGAATGGCATATTACTCACGATAAATTAGTGTCTTATATGAAAGCTTTAGCAAAGGCTTCAAATAGAGTAACTATTGAAAATAGAGGAGAAACTTATGAAGGTAGACCTTTATTGTTACTGACAATTACAGCGCCTAAGAATCATCAAAACTTAGAGGAGATAAGGAAAAAGCATATTGAAATAACAGACAATGCTTCGATAAATTTGTCTAACCAACCAATTATTGTATATCAAGGATTTTCAATTCATGGAAATGAGCCAAGTGGTTCTAATGCAGCATTAGCAGCAGCGTATTATTTAGCAGCGGCTCAAGGTCCAAAAATAAATGAGTTATTGAATAATACAGTAATTTTATTTGACCCTTCATTAAATCCAGATGGTTTACAACGTTTTGCTTATTGGGCAAATACCAATAAAGCAAGCAATATAAATCCAGATCCTAATGATAGAGAGTATCATGAAGTTTGGCCGGGAGGAAGAACAAATCACTATTGGTTTGATATGAATAGAGATTGGTTACCTGTACAGTTGCCAGAGAGTACAGCTAGAATTAAAACATTTCATAAATGGTTGCCTAATATTTTAACAGATCATCATGAGATGGGTACTAATTCTACTTTCTTTTTTCAGCCAGGAATTCCAAGTAGAACAAATCCGTTAACTCCTCAAATGAACCAAGATTTAACAAAAGAGATTGCAACTTATCATGCAAAAGCTTTTGATAAAATTGGGTCTACATATTATTCTGAAGAAAGCTTTGACGATTTTTATTATGGAAAGGGTTCAACATTTCCAGATATCAATGGAAGTATAGGGATTTTGTTTGAACAAGGAAGTTCACGTGGACATGCACAGGAAAGTGATAATGGAGTATTAACCTTTCCATTTACAATTAGAAATCAGTTTACAGCAACATTATCAACATTGGAAGCTGCTAAAAATATGCGAGAAAAAATCTTGAAATATCAACAAGGTTTTTATGAGGAATCAAGGAGGTCAACAGAAAATAAGGCATTTGTATTTGGAGATGAAAAGGATGCAATCAAAAGTTATCATTTAGCTGAGGTATTAAAAAAGCATAAAGTAAAACTTCATGAGTTAAAATCAGATTTAAAAGTTAATGGAAAACATTTTAAAAAAGGATATAGTTATGCAATACCAATGAATCAGAAAAATAATCGATTGGTAAAGGCAATGTTTGATGTGAGAACTACCTTTAAAGATAGTCTGTTTTATGATGTTTCTGCTTGGACATTTAATCATGCATTTGGAGTAGATTTTGCTAAAAATGTTTCATTATCTAAAGTGGGTAATGAGATACTCGATTTAAAAAAGAAATCAGGAAGTATTCAAAATAAAAGCACAGTAGGATATTTATTTGCTTGGAATGAATATGAAGCACCAAAGGCTTTAAATGAAATTTTAGAAAAGGGACTGAGAACTAAAGTTGCAATGAAGCAGTTTAAAAATAATAACAAACCATACGATTATGGAACTATTTTCATTCCTGCACAAAATCAAAAGTTAAATAATACCGAATTGTTTGCTTATTTAGAAAAAGTTGCAATGAAAAATCATATTGAAATAACAGGTGTTTCAACAGGCTTGAATGATGGTATAGATTTAGGTAGTAGAAATTTTAGAGCTGTAAAAGAACCAAAAGTAGCCATGTTGGTAGGAAGAGGAATAACAAGTTATGATGCAGGTGAAATCTGGCATTTGTTAGATCAACGTTTTGATATGAAGCTTACTAAATTAGATATGTCTTATGTATCAAGAGTAAATTTAAGTAAATACACTACCATAATAGTACCTAATAGCTATTCAATAGATAAGAACTTGGAAGGAAAATTAAGGGATTGGGTTCGTAAAGGAGGTATATTAATAGGGTATAGAAATGCGGTTAACTGGATGTCTAAGAAAGGATTTATTTCATTGAAATTTAATAAACCTAAAATGGATACGGTGAAAAATGTATCATTTGAAAATCGTTCTTTACAGTCGGGAGCACAAGTTATAGGTGGTGCAATTTTTGAAGCTTCAATAGATCGTTCACATCCAATAAACTTTGGTTATAAAAATAATAAGATAGCATTATTTAGAAATACAAGACAATTCATTCAACCTGATAAAAAAAGTTATAATAATCCAATTCAGTATACAAATAACCCATTATTGAGTGGATATATTTCAAAAGAAAATTTAAAGGAATTAAAGAATACAGTTCCCTTTAAATCTCAGCGTTTGGGAGCTGGAAAAGTAATTGTATTTACCGATAATACAAATTTTAGAGGATTTTGGTTTGGAACAAATAAATTATTGATGAACGCTATATTTTTCGGGAGCTTGATGTAGATATGGTGTTTTTAAATATCTGTTTTTTAGCTTGTTACTTTTTTGTGTGAAGTTTTTTTATATCTTTAACGAAATAAATTTTAAGTCCCCCAGATTATGAAAAACAAGCTATTTTTAGCCATGTCCTTGGCTACGTCTGTTTTATTTTCTCAAAACAGCGAATTATGGAAAAAACAAGCAAATGGAAAAGTAAGAGCTAGTGTTTCTGCACTAGAAAAAAGATTGCCCGATAAAGAGATTTATCAACTAGATTTAGAAGCGTTTAAACAAGCTTTAATAAATGCACCTCAGAGAAAATCAGGTAAACAATCTAGTGTAATTATATCTTTTCCAAATGCTGATGGAAAGTTAGAAAAGTACCGAGTTTCAGAAGCTTCGGTGTTACATCCGACCTTATCTCAAAAGTACCCAGATATTAAGTCTTACATGGGTGTAGGTGTTGATAATCCTTCAGATAGGATTCGTTTTAGTCTTTCAAATGCTAAAGGTTTGCAAAGTATGCGTCTAGGAATTGATAAACCTACAGTGTTTATTGAACCTTATTCAGCAGATTTAAAAAGATATACTATCTATAAAAAATCTGATAAGCCTAGAGATGTAAATGGATTCAAATGTGATGTAGATCCAAACAACAGAAATAAAAGTACAGGGAGTTCTTCTCAGCATAAAAATGCAGATGATGGAACTTTAAGAACGTATCGTATTGCTATTTCTGCAACAGGTGAGTATACAGCGCATCATGGTGGTACCAAAGCACAAGCATTGGCAGCAATGAATACAACAATGACAAGGGTTAATGGAATCTATGAAACAGATTTTAATGTAACTATGATTATTATTGCGAATAATGAAGATGTAATTTATACGAATGCATCAACAGACCCTTATTCAAATGGAAGTTTTAATTCACAAGTACAATCAACTTTAACTAGTGTTATTGGTGAAGCGAATTATGATATAGGACATTTATTTGCAAAAGCATCAAATAATGGAAACGCAGGTTGTATTGGATGTGTTTGTGTAGATGGAAGTAAAGGTAGTGCATTTACTTCGCGTACTACTCCAGAAGGAGATCCTTTTGATGTAGATTTTGTAGCTCATGAAATTGGACATCAATTTGGAGGTAATCATACTTTTACAATAAGAAATGAAGGAACCAATGTGCATATGGAACCAGGAAGTGGTACTACCATAATGGGATATGCAGGTATAACAGGGGCAACAGATGTGCAACCAAATAGTGATCCATATTTTCATGCAATAAATATTCAGCAAATTACTAATTATATTAAAACAACTTCATGTCAAACAAATACTTCAACAGGAAATAATGTGCCAACAGTAAATGCTGGTAGTGATTATACAATTCCAAAAGGAACTGCATTTGTATTAACAGGATCTGCTACCGATACAGACGCGTCTGATGTGCTTTCATATTGTTGGGAACAAATGGATGAAAACAATGCAGCTACAAAGTATCCTAGTGTAACAGCTACAGCAGGAGTTGCTTTTAGGTCTTATTCTCCAACAACAAATGCATCAAGGTATTTCCCTAGATTAGAAACAGTAAAAGCAGGAAATACTTCTTGGCAATGGGAAGCAGTTCCAGATGTTGCTAGAAGTTTAAACTTTAGGTTAACGGTAAGAGATAACAGAGCAGGAGGAGGAACAAATAATAGTGATGATATGGTGGTTACTGTAAATGGAACAGCAGGGCCTTTTGTAGTAAATTCACCAAATACAGCAGTTACTTTAACAGCAGGAGCAACTGAAACTGTTACTTGGAATGTAGCAGGTACTACAGCTAATGGAGTAAATGCTGCAAATGTTGATATTTTAATGTCTACTGATGGTGGAGATACTTATCCAGTAGTATTAGCGAGTGGAGTTCCTAATGACGGATCTCATGATATTACGGTGCCAAACTCAGTAGGAAATCAAAATAGAATAATGGTTAGAGGAACTAACCATATCTTCTTCGATATTTCAAATACAAACTTTACTATTTCAAATCCGTTACCATGTACAGCATCAGTTCCAACTGGAGTTAGTGTAAGTGGAGTTACAGATTCAGCAGCTACAGTTTCTTGGAATACAGTATCAGGAGCAACTTATACTGTTGAGTATAAAAAAGCATCAGATGCTTCTTGGACTTCAAATAATGCATCAGGAACCACTACTACGTTATCTGGTTTAGATGCAAATACAGCTTATGAAGTTAGAGTTAAGAGTGTTTGTACAGATGGTACTTCATCTAGTTTTAGTGCAACAGCTAATTTTACAACAACAGATGTTCAATTAACATACTGTACAGCTAAAAGTACAAATGTAAATGATGAGTATATTTCTAATGTGAAATTAAATACAATAAATAATACTTCAACAGGTCAATTCTATTCAGACTTTACAAATATTTCAACTACTATAACTAAAGGAGCTTCAGAAACAATTACCATTACTCCAACTTGGACTGGAACAACTTATAGTGAAGGTTATGGAGTTTGGATTGATTATAATAAAAATGGAGTGTTTACAGATGCTGGAGAGCTGGTTTGGAGTAAATCTCCTTCAACAGATACGCCAGTGTCAGGAAGTTTCACAGTACCTGCATCAGCAGTTACAGGAGATACTAGAATGAGAGTAATTTTACGTTATAATGCAGTACCTAGTCCATGTGGTGAATTTACTTATGGAGAGGTAGAAGATTATACAGTTACAATAGCAGGTGCTGGAGCAGATACAGTAGCGCCAGTAATAACCTTGTTAGGAAATAGTGTTGAAAACATAAATGTTGGAGATTCGTATACAGATGCTGGAGCAACAGCAAGTGATAATGTCGATGGAAATATTACTGCTAATATTGTAGTAACAGGTTCTGTAGATGCAAATACACAAGGAACTTATACATTAACTTATAATGTGTCTGATGCAGCAGGTAATGCAGCAACAGCAGTAACTAGAACTGTTAACGTAAATGCAGTTACAGCTGGTTGTACAGGAGGAATAGATAGTTATCCTTATGCACAATCTTTTGATTCATCTTTTGGTTCATGGACACAATCTAGTGCTGATGATATTAATTGGACAAGAAGAACAGGAAGTACACCATCTAGCGGAACAGGTCCTTCATCTGCAAATAATGGTTCACATTATATTTATGTAGAGGCTTCTGGTAGAAATACAGGATATCCAAATAAAAGAGCAATTATAAATTCACCATGTTATGACTTATCAGGATTAAGTTCTGCTTCAATTTCGTTCAAATATCACATGTATGGAGCTACCAATATGGGAACTATCGACTTAGAAGTTAGTGAGGACGATGGAGCTAATTGGACTTCAATCTGGAATCAATCAGGAAATAAAGGAAACTCTTGGTTAACAGCTACTGTAAGCTTAAATGATTATGTAGGAAAAGGTATTAAATTACGTTTTAACCGTGTAACAGGAAATACATGGCAAGCAGATATTGCTATTGATAACTTCCAGGTTACTGGTTCAAATTCAGCAATTACTACAAGAGGAGGTGTTCTTGAGTTTGCAATTTATCCGAATCCAGTTGGAAACCAAATAAATTTAGTGAAGCCAATAGGTTATGAAAAAGTAAATTATACTATTTATAATACATTAGGTCAAAGAATTAAGAAAGGTATTGCTACTAATAATATTGATGTTAGTGGTTTAAAATCGGCTATTTATACAATTGTAATTGAAAAGGATACAGATGTAAAGAGTATCCGATTTATAAAGAAATAGCTTATAAAATAAACTGTTTAGAAGTAACTTTCTAAACAGTTTTCATTTTTGCATTGCATTAATTGAATTGTTTTTAAAATCGAAAAGCATTGATTATCGTTTATAATCAATGCTTTTTTCTTTTCAAAATTGCCTTTTATTGCTGTAAACTGTAACAAAATAAAGGAATATTCGTCTTTATAGTATATTAATCAAAAAAATACTATGAGTTTATTAAGAGTTTTACTAGCAATTTTTTTTCCACCATTATCTGTTTTAGGTAAAGGATGTGGATCTGTAGTAATTGTTTTTTTATTAACCCTTTGTGGTTGGGTACCAGGAGTTATTGGTGCTTTGGTTATATTAAATAATCCAAAATAAAAAATGTGACTTTTTTAAAATTGATGTGTCTAAATAGTTAGAAACCAAAAATATAAAAATATGATTTACATTTTTTTTACACTACTTACAGCTTTTATAATGAAGAGTTATATTTCAAATACATATAAATATAAAACGTGTAAAGTATATTGTAAAAGAAAATAGAATATTCTGTACATTATTTGAAAAGAAAAAAGCGCTCATTGAGCGCTTTTTTTATTCTAATACTTCTTCTATAATCTTTCCAGTGGTTCCGTTAGGGAATTCAATTTGTAATAAATTAGAGATTGTAGGTGCAATATCAATTATTTCATATTTTTTCTTTGATGAACCTTGATTAATACCATTTCCGTAGAAAATCATAGGGATATGAGTATCATAAGAATATCCAGAACCATGAGAGGTACCCCCATTTTTATAATAAGCACTAAGTGTAGATGGATTTGGAATTAATAGAATATCTCCAGAAAACTTTTGATTGTAACCGTTCTGTAATGAATTTAAAATACCATTGGTAAAAGTGGTAGTTTGTAATGTTTTTGCAGTTACAGATTTATAGATGTTTTTATAATTGATTGCTTCGTCAGCTATTTTTTGAGCAACAGTATGTACATCTAATTTTAACTCTTCAATTTTCTTTTTATTTAAGAAGATTTGAAAATTAGAAATACTCTCAACTAATGCATCTGAATTAAAATACTTTTTAGTAATATCATTTACATAAGATTTAAATTCTGTATAACTAAAATAATCAGCAGGGATTTTAACAGATTTAAGATAAGCTGGAACTTGAACAGCAGCGTGATCAGCTGTTAAAAATAAAGTGTAATTGTCCTCACCAATTTCAGTATCTAAAAACTGAAATAAATCAGATAAATCTTTATCTAATCTCAAATAAGTGTCTTCAACTTCTTTAGAAGCAACTCCAAATTGATGTCCGACATAATCAGTAGAAGAATAGCTGATAGCTAAAAAATCAATAAATTCAGATTTACCTAAGTTTTCTCCAATAATAGCAGCTTTAGCAAAATCGGTAGTCAAGGTATTACCAGCTGGTGTTGCTTTTATGATACTATAGTTTTTGTTTTCACTTTTTAAATTAGGTATGTCATGAGGGAAAATAGGTTTTTCTTCTCCTTTAAAAGGTTTTTCAAAATTATTATCATCAGCAATACTTTCAGTATAAGTGTTGATGTCATATAAGGTTTCCCATGGTTGTTTCAGGTATTCATCTACTATCTTAGAATTGTTAAACTCTTGTACCCAATTAGGAAGATTGTTCATATAATAAGATGAGGTAATCCATTTCCCTATATCACGACCATAAAACCAATAAGCACCGTCAGCAGCATGACCAGCTGGTAAAATTGCTGAACGGTCTTTGATAGCAACTCCAATAGTCTTACCATTCATATTTTGTGCTAATTTTAATTGATCAGTTATTGTAGTCGTTAGCATTCTATTAGGAGATTTCTTTCCTCCATCACCATCATAACCTACAGTATTATAATTACTATCATCTACACAATACACCATTTCTTTAGTGTATTTGTCGTACCAAGTGTTACTAATTATAGCATGGTTCGTAGGAGTTGTTCCTGTATAAATTGAAGCATGACCAACAGCAGTATAGGTTGGTATATAATTATAATGAGCATTCTCCAGAGAAAACCCATCTTCTAATAAACGTTTAAATCCATCTTCACCATATTTAGAAGCAAAACGAATTAAATAATCATAGCGCATTTGGTCAATTACTACACCAATAACTAGTTTAGGTTTATGAGTGCTTTTTTTAGGGGCTATGACACAACTAATTAAACAAGTTGTGGCTAAAGCAGCTAAACATATTATTTTTTTCATGATTAATTTTAAAAATTTAGAACCAAAGGTAAGTAAAAAGAGTGCTAAAACTCATAAATAACATGAAGAGTTAATGGTTTTTTAATACTTTAGCAGTAAAGAAAAATAGAATAGTTTAATGAATTATATTGAGCATATTGGAAAGTACTTTCTAATGCTAAAACAAGTTTTTACAAAACCGCAAAGAGCTAGGGTTTTTCGAGAAGCTTTATTTAGGGAAATTGAAGAGTTAGGACTTAAGTCGTTGGGGATTATAGCTTTCATATCTTTTTTTATTGGAGGAGTTATTGCTTTACAAACAGCATTGAATTTAGAAAACCCGTTTATACCAAAATCACTAATTGGTTTTGCGGCTAAACGTTCAGTAATCTTAGAATTTGCACCAACATTTTGTTCAATTATTTTAGCAGGAAAAGTAGGGTCTTATATCACTTCAAGTATAGGAACAATGCGTGTAACAGAGCAAATAGATGCTTTAGAAGTAATGGGGATAAATTCGTTAAACTATTTAGTATTGCCTAAAATTATAGCGACTTTATTCTTCTACCCGTTCTTAATTGTATTAGCTATGTTCTTAGGGATTTTTGGTGGATGGGTAGCTGGAGTACTTTCAGGACTGTTTTCTGGAATAGATTATATTACTGGGGTTCAAATGGAGTTTAATCCTTTTTTACTTACTTATGCAATTATTAAAACTTTAGTTTTTGCGTTTTTAATAGCTACGGTTCCTTCTTATCATGGGTATTATGTAAAAGGAGGTTCTTTAGAAGTTGGTAAAGCAAGTACGCAATCGGTAGTTTGGACTACTGTAATAATTGTTATCGCTAATTATTTCTTAACTCAAATGTTGTTAACCTAATGATAGAAGTAAATAAATTACATAAAGGATTTAATGGAGTTGAGATTTTAAAAGGAATTACAACTTCGTTTAAACCAGGAGAAACAAGTTTAATTATAGGGCAAAGTGGTTCAGGAAAAACCGTTTTTTTAAAATCATTAATAGGTTTACATACACCAGAAAAAGGAACTATAATCTATGATGGTCGTGTAAATACAGAAATGACTATAGAAGATAAACGAAGCTTTAGGAAAGAGCTAGGAATGGTTTTTCAAGGAAGTGCTTTATTCGATTCTCAAACAGTTGAAGAGAATGTGATGTTTCCTCTAAAAATGTTTACAAAACAGCCTGAGAGTGAAATGTTGGATAGAGTAAACTTTGTTTTAAAAAGAGTAAACTTAGAGAACTCAAATAAAAAATTTCCAGCAGAATTATCAGGAGGAATGCAAAAGCGTGTAGCAATAGCGAGAGCAATTGTAATGAATCCAAGATACCTGTTTTGTGATGAACCTAATTCAGGGTTAGATCCACAAACATCAATTGTTATTGATAATTTAATTCAAGAAATTACTGATGAGTATAAAATAACAACTGTTATTAATACCCACGACATGAATTCCGTTATGGAAATAGGAGATAAGATAGTATTTCTTAAAAATGGAGTGAAAGCATGGGAAGGTTCGCACAAAGAAATCTTTAAAACAGACAATGAAGCGATTGTTGATTTTGTGTATTCATCTAATTTATTTAAAAAAGTTAGAAAAGCATATTTAAATGATGTTTAGGTAACTTTCTGTGTATTAAGAGATAAAAAAATAAGTACAATTTTTTTAAAAATAAAGTCAAAAAAAAGTTTGTAGAATTAAAAATACCTTCTATATTTGCACCCGCTAACGCGAAAAAAAACAATGACCGGGTAGCTCAGTTGGTAGAGCATCTCCCTTTTAAGGAGAGGGTCCTGGGTTCGAGCCCCAGCCCGGTCACAAGTTTTTTAGAGTTTATCAGATTAGATAAATTTGAAAAGCTCTGGGGAGATTCCAGAGCGGCCAAATGGGACGGACTGTAACTCCGTTGTCTTACGACTTCGCAGGTTCGAATCCTGCTCTCCCCACAAGCCTCAGTTTTTACTGAGGTTTTTTTGTGTTCTAAAATGATTTGTTTAACTTTTTTGATTATTTGTTAAACAAATTGTATTTTAGCATAGCTTTAAATTTCTGATATATGAAACGTATACTTGTATTGTGGTTGATATTTCAAACATTTTTAACCGTAGGTCAAAATCTAGGAGAAATTTCAGGGAGAATAATTGATTCTAAAACAAGAGAAACAATTCCTTATGTAAATGTATTGGTTTATGGTACTTCAGTAGGTGCTGTTTCTGATGATGAAGGTAATTTTAGGATAACTAACGTTCCTTTAGGTTACAACAAGCTACAAGTTTCATTTGTAGGTTACCAATCGTTAATTACAGATGAATATTTAGTTACTAAAGACAATTCTCCTTACATAACAGTAGTGCTGAAAGAAAATTCAACAACATTAAAAGAAGTTGAGGTTAAGGCAAACTTATTTAAAAAATCAATAGAGAGTCCTCTATCATTACAAACATTAGGTGTTGCAGAAATAGAGAAAAACCCAGGGGGAAATAGAGATGTTTTAAAAGTAATTCAATCTTTTCCTGGAGTGGCTTCAAATCCAGGATTTAGAAACGATATCATTATTAGAGGAGGAGCAACATCAGAAAATAAATTTTATTTAGATGGGATTGAAGTACCGGTAATAAATCACTTTCAAACACAAGGAGCTACAGGAGGACCTGTTGGGGTAATGAATGCAGATTTAATTAGAAAAGTAGATTTTTATTCTAGTGCTTTTCCTGCAAATAGAGGTAGTACATTGAGTTCGGTTATAGAATTTACTCAGAAAGTTGGAAATAAAAAATCGCTGAATACAAGAGCTACTTTAGGAACTTCAGATGCAGGAATTACATTAGACGGTCCTATTGGTGATAAAACCACTTTTATGTTATCTGTGCGTCAATCGTATCTTCAGTTTTTATTCAAACTGATAAAACTACCTTTTTTACCAACGTATAATGATTTTCAATTAAATGTAAAATCTGAATTAACTAAAAATAGCGAGTTGTCAATTATAGCATTAGGTGCTATAGATGATTTTGAGTTAAATGAAACGGTAAACGATGGAGAAACAGATGAAGAAACTATAAAACGAAATAAAGTAATATTAAATACAGTGCCAGTAAATAGTCAATGGAATTATACTGTTGGAGCTAGTTATAAATATTTTGCTGAAGAAGCTACACATTTAGTGGTTTTAAGTAGAAATGAACTTAAAAATAAGGCTGTAAAGTATTTTATGAATGAAGAGATAGCTCCAAATTTATTATTGAATTATAGCTCAAAAGAAACAGAAACAAAGTTTAGATATGAGTTGAATTTAGATGCTAAAAACAATTATAAAATAAACATAGGTTCAAATTTTGAAACAGCGACATATTTAAACAACACTTATAGGAAAGTAGCAAATAGTCAAGGAGTTTTTGAAGATGTTTTTAATTCAGAAATAGATTTTATTAAATATGGTGTTTTCGGTCAGATTTCAAAGGAATATTTAGATAATAAATTAGGAATATCTTTTGGTTTTAGATTGGATGGTGTGGATTATAATAGTGAAATGAGAAATGTATTTAACCAGTTTTCACCTAGACTTTCTTTGAATTATTTGTTAACAGATAAATGGTCAGTAAATGGATCTATTGGACGATATTATCAATTGCCATCTTATACTGTTTTGGGGTTTAAGAATAATGCAGGTGAGTTTGTAAATAAAAAAGGATTAAAATATATACAATCAAATCATTTAGTAGCAGGTTTATCGTATAAACCAAATACAAGTTCTAAAGTTACTTTTGAAGCGTTTCATAAGTCTTATGATAATTATCCATTTTCGGTAAGGAATCAAATAAGTTTAGCAAATTTAGGAGATGATTTTGGTATTGTAGGGAATGAAGAAGTAGTCTCTAATTCGCAAGGAAGGTCTTATGGTTTTGAGTTTTTAGCTCAAAAAAAATCGTATGATGGTTTATATGGAATTGCATCTTATACATTTGTAAGAAGTGAATTTAAAAATGCGTTAGGACAATACATACCGTCTACTTGGGATAATAGACATCTAATAACTATTACAGCGGGAAAAAAACTGAAGAAAAACTGGGAGATTGGTACTAAGTTTAGATTGGTAGGAGGAAAGCCTTTTACTCCTTATAATTTAAATGCATCGTCGTTAATATCAAATTATGATGTTAGAAATGGAGGTGTTTTAGATTATACTAAATTAAATGAAGAACGTTTGGATACTTACACACAATTAGATTTTAGAGTAGATAAGACGTGGTATTTAAAAAGGGCAGCTATAAATTTATATTTAGATATACAGAATGTTTATGCTAGTAGCTCTAAGCAACGTCCTTTTTTATTGCCAACAGAAGATCAAAATGGAAGGGTTACAGATCCTAATGATAGTTCAAGGTATCTTTTAGAAGAAGTAGAGAGTACTACTGGTAGAGCTTTGCCAAGAATTGGAGTTATTGTAGATTTTTAAGAGTGTGAAATTTTTAATGATAGTTAAAAAATGTAAATTGCTCAGAAATTAAAAATAACCTCATGAAAAAAATCTTAGTAGCTGGAGCTTTTGCAGTTCTTAGTATTGGTTCAATTAAAGCACAGAAATATCAATTTAAAGAAATAAAAGATATAGAGAATACTCAAGTAAAGAGTCAAGGTAGAACCGGTACTTGTTGGAGTTTTTCTACAACTTCTTTTTTAGAATCAGAAATTATACGTTTAACAGGTAAGGATATTGATTTATCAGAAATGTATACAGTGCGTAATACGTATTCAGATAAGGCAAATAATTATTTATATCGTCAAGGAAAGGCACAATTTAGTGAGGGAGGTTTAGGGCATGATGTTATCAATTCAGTAGCAAAGTACGGATTGGTGCCAGAAACTGTTTTTACAGGGTTAGAAATAGGGCAAGACAGGCATAATCATGCAGAACTAGTAGCGGTTTTAAAAGCAATGTTAGATGCTTATATTAAAAACCCTGCAAGAGAGTTAAGTCCAAGATGGCGTAAAGCTACAGAGGGAGTTTTAGATGTGTATTTAGGAGAGAATAAAAAAGAGTTTACTTTTGAGGGAAAAACATATACACCAAAAAGTTTTGCAGAGTATGTGAAAATAGATCCATCAAACTATGTGACCTTAACATCTTTTGAACATGCAAAGAAGTATGACAAATTTGTATTGAATATTCCAGATAATTTCTCAAACGGAATGTTTTATAATGTGTCTTTAGATGAATTGGTAAAAGTTACTGAAGATGCTGTGGAAAAAGGATATACTATTGAATTAGATTGTGATGTCTCTGAAAAAACATTTTCATCAAAAAATGGAGTAGCAATTATACCGGAAAGCAGTGCTGATGCAAAGAAAGGATTGACAGAAATTGTAAAAGAAAAGAAAATAACTCCAAGTTTACGTCAGGCTGAATTTGAAAACTTTAATACAACTGATGATCATTTAATGCACATTGTTGGTTTAGTTAAAGATCAAAAAGGAAATAAGTATTTTAAAGTAAAAAACTCTTGGGGAACTAATCAAGGAAATAACGGATATGTTTACATGTCAATTCCTTATTTTAAATTAAAAACAATATCAGTTTTATTACATAAAGATGGAATTTCAAAAGATTTAAAAAATAAATTGAAAATCTAAAAAAGAGATATAAACTTTTAGTAAAAATAAAACCTCGAGCAATTAGCTTCGAGGTTTTGTTTTTATTGAGTAATGCGGGAATTTTGTATCTTCCCCGAGTTAACAAAAATCAATTTATATGGAAGAAAAGAAGAAGCAGGATGAAAATGTGGAGCAATCGAAGCAGGCTGTTGAAAAGAATGCGAAAGGCTTGTGGGAAAACTCAATAATATTTTTAAAAGAATTACTAGATTTTCGTCATGATACTGATCAAGAAGCTACAATAGAAGCTATAAAAAGTGATATTCCTTTAAAAGGAGCAACTGCATGGATTTTAATTTGCTCAATATTTATAGCTTCGATAGGTTTAAATGCAAATTCAACAGCAGTAGTTATTGGAGCCATGTTAATATCTCCTCTAATGGGACCAATTTTAGGTGTAGGGATGTCTATTGCTATAAATGATATTGATACACTTAAGAAATCGTTAATCAATTTAGCAACAATGATTGTGTTAAGTTTGTTAACGGCTTTCTTATTCTTCGCTATTTTTCCTTTAAAAGAAGAAACTTCTGAGCTTTTAGGAAGGGTAAAACCAGATATACGAGATGTATTGATAGCCTTTTTTGGAGGGTTGGCTTTAATAATAGCACGTACTAAAAAAGGAACTATTGCATCGGTAATATTTGGAGTAGCAATTGCTACAGCTTTAATGCCACCTTTATGTACTGCAGGTTATGGGTTAGCTATAGGTAATTACGATTACTTTTTAGGAGCAATGTATTTGTTTACAATCAATACTATTTTTATTGCTTTGGCAACCTTTGTAGTATTGAAATTGTTACGTTTTACAATGATCCGTTATGTGAATTCTGTAGAAAGAAAAAGAATTGCACGTTTAGCTTCATTTGTTGCAGTGTTAGTAATGGTACCAGCAGTTTTTACATTTATCAATGTGTATAATGAAAGTATTATAAATGCAAATTATAAGAAGTTTTTAAAAGAAGAAATTGATTCTAATAAAGATTTATGGTTACAACGTGAGAAGTTGGATAGAGGAGAGAAAAAGATTAGTTTATTTTTCAATGGAGATGTTAACGATGCGACTAAAACATTTTTAAGAAATGAATTGAAATCATACCCAAGAATTGATACTTATGAATTACTTATTAATGAAAATAAAGCGCGTAGTGTAGATAGGGTAGTAGATGCATATGATAGAGCTATTGTTGAATTGGATCAAAAGGATAATGTAATAAAAGGATTGCACAAGGAAATAGAGGAGCTAAAATCAACTATTACTGGATTAAATCAACGAATAGAAAAAGATGCTTTAAATAGAGATAAGAACTCTGTGCCGTTTAGTACAATAGCTAAAGATGCTAAGATTAGGTATAATGATATTAAGGGTATCAGTTTTGCGAAAATATTAAGTTCTAAAGATTTTATTAAAATAGATACTATTCCAGAGTTGTCAATTACTTGGGATAAAAAAATAAAAGATTCGGTTGTTAATGCAAAAGAAAAAGAATTGAGAGCATGGCTTCAAAAAGAACTTAAATTAGATACGTTAATAATTAAGAAAAAATAATTTGATTTGTATTTATTTAGTTAATAAAAAAAACCGAGCATTATTGCTCGGTTTTTTTATTTTCTCCCCCTTTTTCTTTTATACTTTTTGAATAGGCTACGATGAAAGTCGTGTTCTGCCATTTCTAAAGCTAAAATCTTTTTATAAGGAAGTATTTTTGAAATCTTATTATGAAACTTAGCTTTGATTTCATAACGTTGTCTATTAATCGTTCTAATGTTTTTTAGAATTTCTTTAGATTCTTTCTCAGAAAGATTTTCAATACCACCATTTTCTTTGATTCTTTTCCTAATGCTTACTCTTTCTTCACGATGAAGATCTATCATGTTCTTGTCATATTTATTATAAATAGGCCAAAATTTTTCTGCTTCACTAGCTGTTAAATCTAGTTTTTTAGTAAGAAAAGAAACTTTGTAAAGTCTAATTTTTTCATTGCTTTTTTTAAACTGAGCGTTTGCTGTTGTAGCAAAGAAGCTCAAAGCTATAAGTGTTAATATTAATTTTCTCATATTATTCTAATTCGTTTAAGTAGGTCGAACTGTCTATACCGTTCAAATATTCTTCTAAATTATCATCGCTAATGTCATTAAAAGTGTCACTTTCTAAATCAGTAGTGTTTAACGCTAAAGCTAATTCGTCATCATTAGTATCACCATATCCA
Organism: uncultured Tenacibaculum sp.; assembly: GCF_947499065.1. Classification (GTDB taxonomy): domain Bacteria; phylum Bacteroidota; class Bacteroidia; order Flavobacteriales; family Flavobacteriaceae; genus Polaribacter. The sequence goes on from NZ_CANMMT010000006.1 coordinate 121,916, forward strand.
TTTTCGTACCAAGCTGATAAATCAGCATCAGAAATGTCATCTATCGTATATATTACACCTTTTCCATTAGTGCTAAAGTAATTTAAACCTATGAATAGTAATACGGAAGCAGCTGCTGCAATAGGGACTAATTGTAATACTCTTTTACGTAAAGAAATAACTTTTGTTTCCTTAGGTTCTAGACTGTCAATTTTAGCAAATATATCGTCTTCAATTTTATCAAAATAATTGTTTGGAACTTCAAAGCTATTCTTTTTTGAGAAGCTTTCTGTCTTTATTGAATTCAATACATCTTCTTCTATACCATCAAAATAATTTTTAGGTGTAGAAAAACCAGTTTGCTTACCAACTTTTTGGTTTATAAAATCTATTTTATTTTTTATCTCTTTATCCATCTCACTTCTAAGACCTTATTTTTTGTAAAAGGTTTAATTGTAGTTTTTTATAAACTGTTCTATTTTTTTTACAGCAATATGGTATGATGCTTTTAGAGCACCTACTGATGTTTCTAAAACTTCAGAAATTTGATCGTATTTCATTTCATCAAAATACTTCATGTTAAAAACAAGTTGTTGTTTTTGAGGAAGTGTAGCAATGGCTTTCTGAAGAATTAATTGAATTTCATCTCCAGAAAACCAATTGTCACTGTCTAGATTAGAAACTAACTGATGCTGATAATCTGTGATGTCTATATTTCTTTCCTTGGCTTTTTTATTAATAAAAGTAATAGCTTCATTGGTCGCTATTCTATACATCCAAGAATATAGTTTACTGTTTCCTTTAAAATTATTAATGCTTTTAAAAATTTTAATGAAAGTATTCTGTAAAACATCATCTGCATCATCATGACTAATTACAATTTTTCTTATATGCCAATACAATCGCTCTTTATATTGCGATATCAAATGTTTAAAAGCTACTTCTCTTGTTTTTTGATCTTGTAGCTGCTCTATAAGTGTAATTTCGTCAGTCAACTAAATTTATGTTTAGCTGTTAGACTTTAAAGATAATAAAAGGTTTAAAAAGAATCTATAATTTTTTTATTTACGCTTCCTTGAACAACCAAATAAACGTTTTTCTTTAATAGTTTCTGAAACTCCTTCAGGAAGCATTTCTTCCCATCCTTCTTCATCATCCTTAATCATTTGTAATACTTTTCTAGAGAAAATATGTAAAATTTCAGGATTAAAATCTTGAATGTCTTTTAGTTTACCGTTGTTTTTAAAGAACTTATATAATTCTTTCATTCTAGGGTGAACTTTAAGATTGTCACTAGTAATATATTCACCAGTTTCTTCATCTTTATAAGGGTACATATATACCTTTAAGTCACGATAGAATAGTTTACCAAAAGCTTCTAAAATACCACCACTTAAATCACGATAGTATTTCTCATCAAAAATTTGAATAAGGTTGTAAACCCCCATGGCTAATCCCATTCTTTCTTTAGTAAACTCACTAAAGTATTCTACCAGTTTAAAGTATTCTTGGTAGTTGGTAATCATTACATTCTGACCTAAAGCACAAAGTAATTCAGCTCTATCTAAGAAATCACGTTCATTAATTTCTCCCTCAGCACGAAGGTTACTTAATGTTATTTCAAAAATTATTTGTGTTTTCTCAGGGTTTACTTTTTTCTCAGCTAAGAATAATTGTTTAGATCTTTCGAACATATCCATGTTTACTTTAGTAACAGGACGGTAGCTACCACGTAAAGCTAAAATATTCTTTTTATAAAGTACTTGAGCAGGTAGTAAGTTATTTCCGTCAGGACCAAACATTACTGCGTTGGTCATTCCGTTTTTAACCAATTGTAAACTCATTAAACGGTTATCTACATACATAAAACGAGGTCCAGAGAAATTAATCATATCAATTTCTAAACGGTCGCTATCTATGTTGTCATAAAAAGATTTTAATAAATCTTTTGGATTATCATTTAAGTAATAGGCACCATAAACTAAGTTTACACCTAAAACACCTAAAGTTTCTTGTTGCTGTCTGGCGTCAGTTTCTTTAAAACGAAGGTGTAAAATAATTTCGTTATAATCTTCTAATGGGTCTAATTGAAAACGAATACCTACCCAACCATGACCTTTAAACTTTTTAGTAAAGTTTATAGTTGCTACGGTATTAGCATAACTAAAAAATAATTTATCTGGATGCTTTTGACGATCAAGACGATCTTCTATCAAATCCATTTCATGCTTTAACATTTTCTTTAATCGAGGCTCAGTTACATATCTGTTGTCTTCCTCAATACCATAAATAGCATCTGAAAAATCCTTATCATAAGCACTCATTGCTTTTGCAATAGTACCTGAAGCACCACCGGCTCTAAAAAAATTACGAACAGTTTCTTGACCCGCTCCAATCTCAGCAAATGTTCCATAAATATGAGCATTTAGATTGATTTTTAAAGCTTTAGTTCTAGTAGTTGGGACTGTACTTATCTTCTGATCTCCTTTTAGCGTAATTGCCATTCTTTTATTTTTAGTTACGTAAAACAAATGTACAGAAAATCGGAATTATCAGACAATATTTGTCGTATTTTTGTGATAATAATGGAGAAAAAAAAGCAATTAAAAGTAACTTTTTTAGGTACAGGAACTTCAACTGGAGTTCCTATGCTTACAAGTAAGCACCCGGTAGCTTTATCAAAAGACCCTAGAGACAGGCGTTTAAGGTCTTCGGTGCTAATTTCATGGGATGATAATGTTAATTATGTAATTGATTGTGGACCTGACTTCCGTCAACAGATGATGAGGGAAGAAGTTATGTCTATTAATGGGATTTTATTTACCCATGAACATGCAGATCATATTGCTGGTTTAGATGAAATCAGACCCTATTGTTTTCAAATGGGAGAGGTTCCTTTGTATGCTTCAAAAAGAGTATTCAATGTGTTAAGGAAGAGGTACGATTATATTTTCGCTACAGAAAACCGTTATCCAAGTGCACCAAAAGTGTCAACTACTACAATTTCCCATCATGAAAGTTTCTTTTTAGAAGGGGTAAAAGTTACTCCTATTGAAGTAATGCATGGTCGCTTACCAATTTTAGGATATCGATTTAATAATATTGCTTATGTAACCGATATTAAAACAATTTCTGAGGAAGAGAAAGAAAAATTAAAAGATTTAGATGTTTTAATTGTTACGGGGTTAAGAAGAGAATTGCATGCAACTCATTTTAATTTAGAAGAAGCTCTTAATTTTATAGAGGAAGTGAAACCTAAAAAAACATATTTAACACATATTAGTGAATTATTAGGTTTGCATGCCGAAGTAGAAAAAGAATTGCCCGATAATGTGTTTTTATCTTATGATGGACTTGTTATTTAATAAGTATCATCTTTTTCAATAGTATTATTAATATAAATTAGTGAAAGTAATTGAGGTTTATAAAATTGCTTTTTATTTTTACAAAAACATTCTGTTACATGAAAATTATTATATCTCCAGCTAAGTCGTTAGATTTTGAAAATAAAGCTAACACTACTTTATATACTGAACCAAGGTTTTTAGAGCAATCAGCAAAATTAAACAAGAAGCTAAAAACATTATCAAGAAAGAAATTATCTGAATTGATGAAAATTTCCGATGATTTGGCTAGTTTAAATTATGATAGGAATCAAGAGTGGTTACCACCATTTACTATAGATAACGCTAAACAGGCTGTGTACGCTTTTACAGGTGAAGTTTTTAGAGGGATAGATGTTAATTCTTTATCAGAAGACAAGGTGCCTAGCTTACAAGAAAAGTTAAGAATATTGTCAGGACTTTATGGTTTATTAAAGCCATTAGATTTAATTCAACCTTATCGCTTAGAGATGGGAACAAAATTAAAGGTAGGAAGAGCTGATAACTTATATAAGTTTTGGGGAGATACATTAGCAAATTCTTTAAATGAAGAATTAGAAGAAGGCGAGTTGTTGATTAATTTAGCAAGTTCAGAGTATTTTAAAGCTTTACCAAAGAAAACATTAAAAGTACCGATGATTACTCCAGTTTTTAAAGATTTTAAAAACGGGCAGTATAAGACAATTATGACATTTGCTAAAAAAGCCAGAGGTTTAATGGTGCGTTATATTATTGAAAATGATATAAAGAATTTGGAAGAACTTAAAGGCTTTAATGTAGAGGGATATGGTTTTTCAGAAGAAATGTCAACTGAAACTGAATTAGTTTTTACAAGATAACAACTAATTAGCATCAAAATATACCCAATGGTTATTTTCTTTGTAGAATTTAGAGTTTTCATGGATAAATTCTAAATTTCCATTTTCAATAAAAAAAGCTTTAAATTCTACAGTACCATTGGAGTCAGATGGTTTTCCTTCAGTGCTTGTTAAAACATCTAATTTTACCCAAGTAACTGATTTAGTCCATGCTAAAATTTCTTTTTTCTCACGTTTAGATGGTCGTTTTTTACTATGATGACTTTTCTGTAAATAATCAATATTGGCTAATGCGAAAGCGCTATATCTCGAACGCATTAATTCTTCTGCAGTGTTGGCCATATGAATATCTTTGTGTATTCTTCCACAACATAATTTATACTCAATATTAGGATTACAAGGACATTTCATACTTTTTAATTTACAGGTTCATTAGAGTTTTTTATTCTAAAACAACGTTCTTCTCCTAAATAGAGAGGGTTTCCATGTTTTTCAGACCAAAAGCCATCCAATATATCTTTAGAAAGACATTTATATACAACAACACCTTTGTATTTGTTTTTATCAAAACCTAGATAATTAAAATTAATAACTAAAATGTTGTCTTTAAAAAAGCCAGTTCCGTGTTGTTCTTGGTTTTTATTGATAATCCATTTAGCTACAATTCTTTTATTAATATCCAATGTCAAAGAAAGAATTCCTTTATATGTATTGGCTTCAAAATCTTGGTTGTTTCCAATAATGTTATAATCTCCAATTAAATCTTCAATAGTCATTTGGTGTGAATATGGAGCAAAAATACTTATAGTATAAGGATAAAAAAAACCTCGACATAATCGAGGTCTTTTTTTAATATAAATATGTTTTTAAGCTTCCGCTTCCATATAATCTTCAATAGGATTACAAGAACAAATTAAATTTCTATCTCCAAAAGCATCATCAACACGACGAACTGAAGGCCAGAATTTATTGTCAGCAATATAATCTAATGGGAATGCTGCTTGCTTACGAGAATATGGTAAATCCCATTCATCGGCAGTTAGCATTTCCTGGGTATGTGGAGCGTTTTTCAAAATGTTGTTATTATCATCTTTTGTAGCTTCACTTATTTCTTTACGAATAGCAATTAAAGCATCGCAAAAACGATCTAACTCAGTAACACTTTCACTTTCTGTAGGCTCAACCATAATAGTTCCAGCAACAGGGAAAGACACAGTAGGAGCATGGAAACCATAGTCCATTAAACGCTTAGCGATGTCTACAACTTCTATTCCATTTTGTTTAAACTCACGACAGTCTAAAATCATTTCGTGAGCAGCACGATTTAATTCACCAGTATATAAAGTACTAAAGTGACCGCTTAAACGCTCTTTCATGTAGTTAGCGTTTAAAATAGCATTTTTAGTAGAGTTAGTTAAGCCATCAGCACCTAGCATTGTAATGTATCCATAAGAAATTAAACAAGCTAAGGCAGATCCCCAAGGAGCAGCTGATATAGCTGTAATAGGGTTTTCTCCTCCTGTTGAAATAACTGGGTTTGTAGGTAAAAATGGAACTAATTGAGGAGCTACACAGATTGGCCCAACACCAGGTCCACCACCACCATGAGGAATAGCGAAAGTTTTATGTAAGTTTAAGTGACAAACATCAGCTCCAATAGTAGCAGGATTAGTTAATCCAACTTGAGCATTCATATTGGCACCGTCCATATAAACTTGTCCACCGTTGTCATGAATAATTTGAGTAATTTCTTTAATGGCTTTTTCATAAACTCCATGAGTAGATGGGTAAGTAACCATTAAAGCAGCAAGATTATCTTTGTGTTTTTCAGCTTTAGCACGTAAGTCTTCTACATCAATATTACCTCTTTCATCAGTTTTGGTAACAACCACTTTCATACCAGCCATAACAGCAGATGCAGGGTTGGTTCCGTGTGCAGAAGCAGGAATTAAACAGATATTTCTGTTAGTATCTCCATTAGCTTCATGATATGCACGAATAACCATTAATCCAGCAAATTCACCTTGAGCTCCAGAATTTGGTTGTAATGAAGTGCCTGCAAAACCAGTAATTACATTTAATTGGTTTTCTAAGTTAGTTAAAACTTCTTGATATCCCTGAGCCTGTTCTACAGGTACAAAAGGGTGAATATTACCCCATTGTGGATTACTCAAAGGTAGCATTTCAGAAGCTGCATTTAACTTCATGGTACAAGAACCTAAAGAAATCATTGAATGATTTAAAGCTAAATCTTTACGTTCTAATTTTTTAATATAACGCATCATTTCAGTTTCTGATTGATACGTGTTGAATATTTCGTTGTCTAAGAAAGAAGTACTTCTTTGAACGTTTTCAGGAATAACATCTAATGAAGTGAATTCTGAAATGGTGATATCCTGAACATTGAAAGCTTGTTCGAAGCAATCAATAATAGCATTAATTTCTTTTAAGCTAACAGTTTCGTTTACAGAAATAGAAACGTGGTTGTTATCTACATAGTTAAAGTTAATAGCATTCTTTTCAGCAACAGAACGTAATTTTTCAGCTTCTACTTCAACTAAAATTGTGTCGAAATATGAAGTGTTTTTTTGTTTGAAACCTAAACGTTCTAAAGCAGATGCTAATGTATTAGTTGCTGAATGAACTTTATCGGCAATAAATTGTAAACCATCTTTACCATGATAAACAGCATACATACCTGCCATAACAGCTAATAAAACCTGTGCGGTACAAATGTTAGATGTTGCTTTTTCACGTTTAATATGTTGCTCACGAGTTTGTAAAGCCATACGTAAAGCACGTCCACCGTTAACATCTTTGGTAACACCAATTATACGTCCAGGGATACTTCTTTTATAAGCTTCTTTAGTTGCAAAATAACCAGCGTGAGGACCTCCATAACCTAATGGAATACCAAAACGTTGTGTTGTTCCTACCACTACATCTGCACCAAACTCAGCTGGAGCTTTTAATTTTACTAAAGATAAAATATCAGCAGCTACTGCTACTTTTATGTTTTTGTCGTTACAGTTAGCAACAAAAGATGTATAGTCGTAAACTTGTCCATGTTTTCCAGGGTATTGAACTATAGCACCGAAGAATTCTTCTGAAAAATCAAACTCTTCATGGTTTCCAATTACAAGTTCAATTCCAATTGGGATGGCACGTGTTTGTAATACAGATAATGTTTGCGGTAAAATTTCTTTTGAAATAAAGAACTTATTAACCCCAGCTTTTTTCTGAGCACGTTCACGAACATCAAATAATAAAGCCATGGCTTCAGCAGCAGCAGTTCCTTCGTCTAATAAAGAAGCATTTGCTAACTCCATACCTGTTAAATCACAAACCATAGTTTGGTAATTTAATAAAGCTTCTAAACGTCCTTGAGCAATCTCAGCTTGATAAGGAGTATAGGCAGTATACCAACCTGGGTTTTCTAAAATGTTTCTTTGAATAACACTAGGAACAATAGCTTCATGATATCCTAAACCAATATAACTTTTAAACACTTTATTTTTAGCGCCTAATTCATTAATGTGATTTAAATATTCATATTCACTCATTGCAGGTGCTAAATCCAATTCGTTTTTTAAACGAATATCGTCAGGAATAGTTTCATAAATTAATTGATCTAAACTCTCTACACCAATAGATGAAAGCATTTGTTTATGGTCTTTTTTACGAGGACCAATATGTCTTAATTGAAATGAATTCGTGTTCATTTGTGTTGTTGTTTTTTAAGTGGCTCAAAAATAGTGAAATTGTACGATTACTGGATGTATATTTTATGTTAAAAACGATATTTTATTAACCAAATGTTAAGGGTGTAAACATAAAAGTTATTTTTGTGTAATGAAGCTTTTAAAAATTATATTAGATTTCTATATAAACTCTAGTATTCATGTGGCATTAGCAGTATTTACTTTTGTTAGAATTACCCAATTGTATTTTAATTCATCATACAATGAATCACTAGATTATTTTATCTTTTATGGAACAATTACGGGGTATAATTTTGTGAAATATGCAGGAGTAGCAAAATTACATCATAGAAGTTTAACAACTCATTTAAAGATTATTCAAATTTTTTCATTGATTTGCTTCTTATTGTTATGCTATTATACCTGGCAACTTTCAATAAAAACATTGTTGTTAATTATGCCTTTTGGCTTTTTAACTTTGTTATATGCAGTTCCTTTTCTAAGTGGTTTTCAAAAGAATTTAAGGAGTATAGGGTATTTAAAAATTGTAATTGTTGCTTTAGTATGGATGGGAACAACAGTTATTCTTCCTATTTATGATGCTGATTTAGGGGTTTCGTATAATGTTGTTTTGATTTCTGTACAGCGTTTTTTATTGGTAGTGACTTTGATATTGCCTTTTGATATAAGAGATGTAAAATATGATGCCATTTCATTACAAACTATTCCTAAAAAGATAGGGGTTCAAAATACAAAGAAGTTGGGTTATGTATTGTTAACCATTTGCTTAGTGCTAGAGTTTTTTATAAGTTCTAGTATTGAATTTAGGATTTCGTTTTTGGTAATTTATTCACTTTTATTGATTTTATTGTTTAAATCTTCGGAAAATCAATCGAAGTATTACAGTTCTTTTATTGTGGAAGCTATTCCGATTTTTTGGTTTCTTTTTCTTTCTGTTTTTTAGTTTTTTTAAGAATAAACTTCATTTCTAAAAGGAATAATAGGTGAATATGAAAATGTTATCATTTTGTGATACTTTTTTTGCCTATCATTTGTACTTTAGTGGAGTCAAAAACATACAACACAACAACAAAAAAAAGAGTAAAAATTTGTAACATGAACTTAGTAAAACGAAATTTCGTTTTCGATTTCGATAGCACTCTAACAAGAGTAGAAGCATTAGATGTTTTAGCAGAAATCACTTTGGTAGGAAATCCAAAGAAGGAAGAAATTATTCAGGAGATTACAGAAATAACCAATCAAGGAATTGATGGAGAAATTTCATTTCCTCAATCTTTAGAAAAACGTATTCAGTTATTGAATGCTAAAAAATCTGATTTATCCTTATTAATAGGCGAATTAAAAAAGCATGTTTCCTCATCTATTGAAAGAAATAAAGAGTTTTTCGAGAGCTTTTCTGATGATATTTATGTAATATCTGCTGGATTTAAGGAGTTTATAGATCCAATAGTTGCAGAGTATAATATTCCATCAGAGAGGGTCTTTGCAAATACCTTTCAGTTTGATGAAAATGAGAACATTATAGGTTTTGATAAGGAAAATTCTTTATCAAAGCATAATGGGAAAATAGAATGTCTTCAAAAATTGAACTTAGATGGAGAAGTTCAAATGATTGGAGATGGTTATAGTGATGCAGTAACAAAAGAAGCAGGGGTTGCAGACAAGTTTTTTGCTTATACAGAAAATGTGTTAAGAGATAAAACAGTTGCCAATGCTGACCATGTTACGCCAAATTTAGATGAATTTTTATACGTAAACAAGTTGCCTAGAAATATATCATATCCAAAGAATAGAATAAAGATTTTATTGTTAGAAAATGTGCATCCAGATGCTTTTGCTAAGTTATCGAGTGATGGGTTTACAGTTGAAACAGTGTCAAGAAGTTTGTCGGAAGATGAATTGATTGAAAAGTTACAGGATGTCCATGTCTTAGGAATCCGTTCAAAAACACAAGTAACAAAACGTGTAATTGAAGCTGCTGAAAAATTAATGGTTGTTTCTGCATTTTGTATTGGGACTAAGCAGATAGATTTAGAAGCGTGTAAGGAAAATGGTATTGTAGTTTTTAATGCACCCTATAGTAATACACGTTCAGTAGTTGAGTTGGCTATTGGAGAAATTATTATGCTAATGCGTAGTGTGTTTAAACGAAGTACAGAATTACATAATGGGCAATGGAATAAAACAGCGCAAGGTTCAAGAGAGGTGCGTGGTAAAAAACTAGGGATTGTTGGTTATGGAAACATAGGGAAGCAATTATCAGTTTTAGCAGAGGCTTTGGGTATGGATGTGTACTATTATGATGTTGAAGATAAATTAGCCTTAGGAAATGCAACAAGAATAAATAGTTTAAAAGAATTGTTGAGTATTTCTGATGTAGTTACCTTACATATAGATGATAATGCAGCAAATAAAAACTTTATAGGTGAAGAAGAGATTAGCTATATGAAAGATGGAGCGCATTTAGTAAATCTTTCAAGAGGTTTTGTGGTAGATATAGAAGCGTTAGTAAAAGCATTGAAGTCAGGTAAATTGGCAGGAGCAGCGGTTGATGTATATCCGGAAGAACCAAGAAAAAACGGTGATTTTTATACTCAATTAAAAGGATTAGATAATGTGATTTTAACACCACATGTTGGAGGGAGTACTGAAGAGGCTCAAAAAGATATTGCTGATTTTGTTCCTGGTAAAATAATGGCTTATATCAATTCGGGAAATACAGTAGATGCTGTTAATTTTCCTAATATAAGGTTGCCTCGTCAAACAAATGCACATCGTTTTTTGCATATTCATAAAAATGTGCCAGGAGTGATGGCGAAAATAAACAAAGTGTTGGCAAAATATGAGTTAAATATTACAGGTCAGTATTTATCTACAGATTCTAAAGTAGGGTATGTAATTACTGATGTTGATAAAGAATACAATGAAGAAGTAATTGAAAAACTTCGTAAAGTAGAAGGGACTCTTAGGTTTAGAGTACTTTATTAAAACGGATATAATTTTAAAGAAAGCGCCTTGTAATATTTACAAGGCGTTTTTTTTTATAATGAATCAAAATCTTGTAAAGAATTTTCGATAATAGAAGCCCCTTTTTGTAATATAGCAATATAGTTTTGGACGTTTTCGATTCTAAATCGACTAGAGGGACCTGAAGCACTAAGGCTAGCAATAATATTTCCTTTTTTGTTAAAAATAGGAATAGCTATACAAATAAGTCCTAGTTCAAATTCTTCTAAATCTAATGCGTATTTTTGATTTTGTACCGTTTGTAAACAGTTTTTTAATTCAGTTTTTTTGGTAATTGTATTTTGAGTAAAAGAATTTAAAGTGTTGCTTTTGAAATAATCATCTTGCTTTTCTGAAGAAGAAAAAGCTAGTAGTAATTTACCAGAAGCAGTGGCATGAATAGGTTGATAAGATCCAATAGAAGTACTAATTTTTAAACCCTGCAAACTATCGGCTTTATTAATATAAAAAACTTGGTGGTCTTTTAGTGTGCCTAATAAAACTGTTTCTTGAATTTCTAAGGCAACATTTTTAATAGGTTGATTAGTAATAGTAATTAAAGATTGATACAAGGAAACACGATTACCAAGTTCAAAAAGTTTACTTCCTAAACGATATTTTTCATTTTCATTTTGATGTATAACATTTAATGAAACTAATGTGCTTAAGAGTCTGTGTACTGTACTCTTGTTATAACCTGTTTTGTAGGCTAGTTCTCGAACACCCCATTCTTTTTTATCATTTGTAAAAGCATCTAAAAGAATAAAAGCTTTAATAATAGATTGGTTTAAGTTCTTGTTATCCATCATGTTTTAAAAAATCATTTTTGCTAATGTAAGAAAAAAGTGTAAATTTATAAAACGCCGTTTCAAATAATGAAACACTTTAGTTTTTCAATTTGCTTGTAAATGAATTATCTTTAGTGTTTCTAAGAAAAGGTTTTTTGAAAAAAAAGAAACATGTATAAAGCAACACTTGATTACGCGCAAGAGCAGGATAAAAAAGATAAATTAGCTTATTTAAGAGAGCAATTTCATATACCAAAAGATAAAGATGGAAACGACTGGTTATATTTTACGGGAAATTCTTTAGGGTTACAACCAAAGTCAACTCAAAAGTATATTCAACAAGAATTAGATGATTGGGCAAAATATGGGGTGGAAGGACATTTTGAAGCAAAAAATCCATGGTTACCATATCATGAGTTTTTAACAGATAGTATGTCTAAAATTGTAGGAGCTAAGCCGTTGGAAGTTGTGGTGATGAATACGTTAACTACAAACCTTCACTTGCTAATGGTTTCTTTTTATCAACCAACAAAAAAGAAATATAAGATAGTAATAGAAAGTGATGCATTTCCATCTGACAGGTATGCAGTTCAATCGCAATTGAAGTTTCATGGGGTTGATGTAGAAGATGGTTTAATTGAATGGAAGCCAAGAGAAGGAGAAGAGTTGTTAAGGATTGAAGACCTAGAACAGATTGTTTCTGAGCAAGGAGATGAAATAGCATTATTGTTAATAGGTGGAGTAAATTACTATACAGGACAATATTTAGATTTAAAACGTATAGCAGAAATAGGTCATGCTAAAAACTGTTTTGTAGGAATAGATTTAGCACATGGTGCAGGAAATATTTCACCAGAATTACACAATTCGGGAGTAGATTTTGCAGCTTGGTGTACTTATAAATATTTAAATTCTGGTCCAGGAAGTTTAGCGGGGTTATTTGTGCATGAAAAGCATGCAAAAAATAAAGAGTTGCCTCGTTTTGCAGGTTGGTGGAATCATAATAAAGAAACGCGATTCAATATGCGTCAACCATTTGATGTAATGGACGGAGCAGAAGGGTGGCAATTATCAAATCCACCAATATTATCTATGGCAGCAATTAGAGCATCTTTAGATATGTTTAACGATGTTGGAATGGAAGCTTTACGTGAAAAGTCGGAAAGGCTGACAGGATATTTTGAGTTCTTGATTAATCAAATAGATACAGATAGAATTAAGGTTATTACCCCATCAAATCCAAAAGAAAGAGGATGTCAGTTGTCAATACAGGTACAAAATGCTGATAAAAGTTTACATAAAAAGTTAACAGAGAATAATATAATTACAGATTGGAGAGAGCCAGATGTTATACGATGTGCACCAGTACCAATGTATAATAGTTTTGAAGATGTATTTAAAATGGTAGAAATCTTAAAAAGTTTATTATGAGTTTAGAAGTTCATGTAAAAGATGTTGTAAGAAGAAATGTAGAAGAGGTTTTTAAGGCTATAGTTGATAAAGAAAAGATTTCAAAATATTTTGTTTCCGAAGCAAGTGCGAACTTAGTTCAAGGAACTGAAGTGAAATGGGAGTGGAAAGATTTTGGAGCAGAATGTATGGTAAGTGTATTATCCGTAACAGAAAATAAAGAAATTGTTTTTAGTTGGGCTGGTAATCAAATTGTAACTGAGGTAGAAATGAAATTTACCAGTAATGATGATGATGCTACAGAAGTTAATATAACTGAAAAAAGTTATGAGAATACTCTAGAAGGAATAAAGAAAACAATGCAACAAACACAAGGTTGGACAGATTTTTTATGTTCACTAAAAGCATATTTGTATACAGGTATCAATCTGAGAAACGGAAAAATGAATTAATTCAGTTTTATGAATAAAAAAGATAATATAGTAGTAATAGGAGCTGGTTTATGTGGTTCGTTATTGGCCTTGCGTTTGGCGCAAAGAGGATATAAAGTAGCAATGTATGAGAGTCGACCAGATTTACGTACAACAGATATATCAGCAGGACGTTCGATTAATTTGGCATTGTCAGATAGAGGTTTTAAAGCTTTGCGTTTAGCAGGAGTAGAAGAAAAAGCAAGAGAGATTTGTATTCCAATGTATGGACGTTTAATACACGATATAGAAGGGAATACATTTGCTTCAAATTATTCTGGTAGAAACGGTGAATATATCAATTCAATTTCTAGAGGAGATTTAAATGGAATTCTATTAACAGAAGCAGAAAATCATGAAAATGTAACGATACATTTTAATAAAAAATGCACTTCAGTAGATATAGAAAATACAATAGTTCATTTTAAAGATTACGAAACCAAAGAAGAGTTTTCAGTAAATGCAGACGTTGTTTTTGGAACAGACGGTGCTGGTTCTATACTGCGAAAAAGCTATTATTTAGAAAGAAAGTTTTTGTTTAGTTATTCGCAAAACTATTTAACACATGGATATAAGGAGCTAGAGATTCCGGCAGATGCTTTAGGGAAACATCAAATAAGTAAAGATCATTTACATATTTGGCCTAGAGGGAAGTATATGTTAATAGCATTGCCAAACTTAGATGGGAGTTTTACAGTAACCTTGTTTTTAAGTTATGACGAAGGAGAATATAATTTTAATAACTTAACAACAGAAGAAAAAATTACAGAGTTTTTTGAAAAAGAGTTTCCAGATGCATTAAAGCTGATACCAAGCATAAAAGATGAGTTTTTTAACAATCCTACAGGAGCGCTAGGAACAGTTAAGTGTTCACCGTGGTCTTATAAGGGTAATACCTTACTTATGGGAGATGCAGCTCATGCAATAGTACCTTTTTATGGACAAGGAATGAATGCTTCTTTCGAGGATGTAACAGTTTTTGATGAAATATTAGATAGATGCGATGGTAGTTGGGAAGAGGTATTTAAGAAATATCAAAAGCAAAGAAAGGAAGATACTGATGCAATTGCAGATTTAGCAATAGATAATTATTATGAAATGCGAGATCATGTAGCAAATCCATTGTTTAAACAAAAACGAAAAATAGAAATGGATTTGGAAAGTAATTTTCCTACAGAGTATTTCTCAAAATATTCAATGGTCACTTTTAATGATGAAATTTCATATTCAAAAGCAATGAAAAAAGGAAGAGCTCAGGATAAAGCTCTATTGAATCTTATTGCAGATAATGAAGTAACTACTTCTTTAGATATGACAAAAGAAGAGTTGGCTGTAGTATTAAAAAAGGTACAGGAAGAAACAAACGAAATTCTAGAAGAAGATAAAGTAGCAGGGTTAAAATAATTGTATCATGGAAAATAAAACAATAGAAGAACTTAATAAAAGAATAAAGTTACTAAAGGTGGTAGCTAAAGCTATGACCGTAGCATTAATACTGTTATTAGCTGTTACTATATATGGTTTGTTAACAAAAGAAAATAAAACAGTTTTTATTACTTTATTGCCAATAGTGTTTGGGTTAAGCACAATTCTCCTTTTACAATATTCAAGCGTAAAAAAGATAAAAGAAGAGATAAAACAAAGAGAAAAGTAGAAGATGGTATACATTGTTTTATTACGTGGAATAAATGTCTCGGGAAAAAATAAAATTCCAATGGCAGAATTACGAGAATTGTTAAACAGCCTCGATTTTAAAAATGTTCAAACCTACATTCAAAGTGGTAATATTATTTTAGAGTCAGAAGAAACAAAAGAAACTATTAGCAAGAAGATTAAACAAGGTATACATCAAAAGTACGAGTATGATGTTCCAGTAATAGTTAGAACCGTAAGCGAATGGGAAAAAGCAATTAAAGCATATCCTTTTTCTATAGAGAATGAAAAAATAGTGGCTTTTTCATTTTTAAATACAATGTCTAGCCAAACAGAAATTGAAGTTAAAGGAATAAAAGAAGATCAATATAAAATAGATAAAGATGTAGTTTATCTGCATTGCCCATCAGGTTTTGGGAAAACAAAACTGACTAATAATATTCTTGAGAAGAAGTTAGATGTAATAGCCACAACAAGAAATTATAAAACAACAATAAAGTTGCTCGAAATGGCAACAAAAGAATAAAGGAAATGGATAGTAAAGTAATCAAAGGGAAAGCAATACCAAGAGGAAAATTTCCACATGTAAAACAAGTAGGAGATTTTATATATGTATCAGGTACAAGTTCAAGAAGACCAGACAACTCTTTTGAAGGAGTAGAGGTAGATGAGTTTGGGACTACAAATTTAGATATAAGAAAACAAACAAGAGCTGTTATAGAAAATATAAGAGATATTTTACAGGAAGTAGGAGCTGATTTATCTGATATTGTAGATGTAACTTCATTTCTGGTAAATATGAATGATTTTGGAGGTTATAATGAAGTATATGCAGAGTATTTTGATTATAACGGACCAACTAGAACAACAGTTGCAGTGCATCAATTGCCACATCCACATTTGTTGATAGAAATTAAAGTGGTGGCTTATAAAAAACAATAAATCTTTTGGAGATGTTCATTCAAAATAAAGAAGAGTTAGCCTATAAAGGATATTCAATTACTAAACAAATCTTTAGTAAAAAGGAATTATTAGCTTTAATTAGTTTGATTGAAGAATCAGAAAAGAGTTATGCAATTAGACAGCTGATTAACAAAGTACCTAAAGTGCAAGAGTTAGTTTTTAAAAATGAAAAATTTAAAAACTTATATAAATCAATTTGTGGTGAAGATTACTTTTTGTCGAAAGCAATATTTTTTAATAAACCTGCAAAGTCAAATTGGTTTGTAAGTCATCATCAGGATTTGAGTATAAGTGTTGAAAACAAAGTTGAAACAGAAAAATATTCAAATTGGACAAATAAGAATGGGCAACTAGGAGTGATTCCACCAAAAGAAATTTTAGAAAATACGGTTACATTTAGAATACATTTGGATGACACTAATGAAACTAATGGAGCATTAAGAGTGATAGCTAAATCTCATAAAAAAGGAATTATTAGAGTAGATGAAAAGTTTGATAAAAATGCTTTAGGGGAAGAGAAAGTATGTCGGGTAATTGAAGGAGGAGTTATGCTAATGAAGCCTTTATTATTACATGCGTCTTCAAAATCAACATCTTTAAAGGATAGAAGAGTTATTCATTTAGAATTTTGTAATCAAGAAATTCCAATGGGATGGCTTGAAAAAAAGAATGTTAGTTAAAATGCAAAACATTAAAAATTATATAAACGGAGAATTTCAGTCGCCAATTAATGGAGGATATATAGATAATTATAATCCGTCAATTGGAGAGGTTTATGGGCAGATACCAAATTCAACAAAAGAAGATGTAGAATTAGCTTATAAATCAGCAGAATCTGCTTTTAAAGAATGGTCAAACACTACTTTAGAAGAAAGAAGCAGTATTTTGTCTAGAATAGCCCAGTTAATTCAAGAAAAATTACCTGAATTAGCTAAGGCAGAAGCAAAAGATAATGGAAAACCTTTAAGTTTAGCAACAGCGATAGATATACCAAGAGCTTCATCTAATTTTCAGTTTTTTGCCAATGCAATAACTCAATTTTCTTCTGAAGCACATGAAAGTGTTGGGTTAGGGGCAATGAACTTTACATTGCGTCAACCAATAGGAGTAGTTGGTTGTATATCGCCGTGGAATTTACCGTTATATTTATTTACTTGGAAAATAGCTCCAGCTATTGCAGCAGGAAACTGTGTAGTAGCCAAACCAAGTGAAGTAACTCCAATGACTGCTTATTTGTTAGGAGAAATATGTATCGAAGCAGGTTTGCCAAAAGGAGTATTAAACATAGTACATGGATTAGGTGGAACAACTGGTCAAGCAATTGTAGAGCATCCAAATATTAAAGCCATATCATTTACAGGAGGAACAGCCACAGGAGCACATATAGCTCGAGTAGCAGCTCCAATGTTTAAAAAGCTTTCATTAGAGCTAGGAGGAAAGAACCCTAATATCATATTTGCAGATTGTGATTATGATAAAATGTTAGCAACTACAGTACGTTCATCATTTGCGAATCAAGGGCAAATTTGTTTATGCGGAAGTAGAATTCTTGTAGAAGAAAATATCTACGAACAGTTTAAAAAAGATTTTGTTCAGAAAGTAGCTGAGTTAAAAGTTGGAAATCCATTTGATGAGGATACTAATGTAGGGGCCTTAGTGTCAAAACAGCATTTAGAGAAAGTGAAATCCTATATAGAAATAGCGGAAGAAGAAGGTGGAAAAATACTTTTTGGAGGAGAAACAGTTACAGTTGAAGGAAGTGAGAAAGGATATTATCTACAGCCAACAATTATAGAAGTTCAAAGTAATGATTGTAAACTCAATCAAGAAGAAATTTTTGGACCTGTTGTAACAATAATGTCTTTTAAAACAGAGGAAGAAGCACTTTCGCTAGCCAATGATGTAAAATACGGATTATCATCAACTTTATGGACTAATAACTTAAATAGAACCATGCAGTTTAGTAAGCAATTACATGCAGGTATTGTTTGGGTGAATACATGGTTGTTACGAGATTTAAGAACACCGTTTGGAGGGCAAAAAGATAGTGGAGTTGGAAGAGAAGGAGGATTCGAAGCTTTACGATTCTTTACCGAGCCTAAAAATGTTTGTATTAAATATGAATAAAGAAATAAGGCAAAAAATTGTAAGAATTTGCGATGAAAAGATAGCTAAGAAAGGAGAGAATGTTGGAGTGTCTTTTTATGCATTTTTCAAAAATAAAAATGACAATCCAGAATTGTTAATGGAAGTAGCAACCTGGTGGATACAAAAACATAGGTTAGATCACTTTGAAAAAGCGATTAAAATAAAAACAATGATTTGTAATAACGATTAGAAATGAATTTAAATATAGATAATAAAAACGCATTAGTTTGCGGTAGTACTCAAGGGATAGGAAAAGCATCGGCAATACAGTTGGCAGAAGAAGGAGTAAATGTAACGTTAATAGCTCGTAATGAAGAAAAGTTAAAAGCAGTATTGGCAGAATTACCAAATAAAAACCAGAATCATAATTATATCGTAGCGGATTTTTCTAATCCATTAGAGCTAAAAGAAAAAATTGAAGCTTCTGATTTAAATTTTCATATTCTAGTAAATAATACAGGAGGACCAGCAGGAGGGCCAGTATTTAATGCACAATTAGACGAATTTGAAAGAGCGTTTACGCAGCATTTAAAATGTAATCATGTATTGGTTCAAGCTTTAGTGCCGTTTATGAAAGAAGCAGAATATGGTAGAATTATTAATGTGATATCAACTTCTGTGAAACAACCGTTAGATGGATTAGGAGTTTCGAATACAATCCGAGGAGCTGTAGCAAATTGGTCAAAAACGTTAGCAAATGAGTTAGGGCAGTTTAATATTACAGTAAACAATGTTTTACCAGGTGCTACAGGTACAGAGCGTTTAAATGAGATAATTAATAACAAGGCTAAAAAGACAGGTAAATCTGTTGAAGAAGTTGCTGAAACAATGAAAAATGCATCGCCAGCAAAACGTTTTGCAAAACCAGAAGAAATTGCAAATGCAGTGGTTTTCTTAGCAAGTGAGCGAGCTAGTTTTATTAACGGGATTAATGTCCCTGTAGATGGAGGAAGAACAAAATCATTATAAAATCTAAATAGTCATGAGTAAGTTAGTACAACCTTTGAATTTTAAAAAGTGGATAGATGAGCATCGTCATTTGTTAAAGCCACCAGTGGGGAATAAACAAGTATGGAAAGATGGTGAATATATTGTAATGGTAGTAGGAGGTCCTAACAACCGTAAAGATTATCACTATAATGAAACACCAGAGTTTTTCTATCAAGTAGAAGGGGATATGGTATTGAAAATTATTGATGATAAAGGTGAAATGGTTGATGTAGAAATTAATGAAGGAGATATTTATTTATTACCAGGAAAAGTACCACACTCTCCACAAAGAAAAGAAAACACAGTAGGTTTGGTAATAGAGTATCCTAGAGCTGAAGGAATGATGGATGCTTTAGAATGGTACTGTGAAAATTGTGGGTCGCAATTATATAGAGAAGAATTTGCTTTAGATAATATTGAAACAGATATGCCTATAATTTTTGATAAATATTATTCAGATAAAGAAAAATGTACTTGTTCTAATTGTGGAACAGTAATGGAAGCTCCAAACAAAGTAAAATAATGATTGAGGCTGCAAAAGAGAGTTTTTTAAAACAAGGTTTTATGAAAACCTTAGGAGCGGAAATTATTCATATTGAAAAAGGACTGCTCAAAATCCGATGTAAAAAGCATGAAGGCTTAACACAACAACATGGATTTTTTCATGCTGGAGTATTAACAAGTATAATGGATGTAGCTTGTGGGTATGCAGCCTTAACAACTATGCAAGAAGGTTCAGATGTTTTATCAGTAGAGTTTAAAACTAATTTACTGCGCCCAGCAAAATCCGATGTTATCATTGCTACAGGACGTGTAGTGAAAAGCGGAAGAACCTTAGTGTTTTGCGAAGCAAAAGTTACTGATGAAAAAGAAGAAATACTATACACAACAATGCAAGGAACAATGATTTCCTTAAAACCAACCAACTAAAATGAAACGTAAATTAAGAATAAACGGACATTCACATTTGTTACCTTATCCGGAAGAGATTCCACAGTTTATGAAAGACAAAGGGATTTTTTGGGTAGACAAGGACAAAAAATATATGCTTCAAAAAAACTGGAAACGACCAGTTACTGACTCTTCATTTTTCTTGGAAGAAAAGTTGGCTTGGATGGAGCACTTTAAAATAGATCATGCAGTAGTTTTGAATTTATCTCAGCTATATGGAAATGGTTTGCGTTTAGAGGAAATGAAACAAGCCTTACGTTTTCAGAATGATTTCAATGCGCGAGTACAACACGATCATCCAAATAAATTTACTTGTGGATTTGTGGTACACCCAGGTTTTGTTAGAGGAGCTTTATGGGAAATAGAACGTTGTGTTGAGGTTTTGGGTATGAGATTGTTGTGTTTACCAACACATTATATGGATACTATAGGTACATGGCGTTGTATTTTTGATGAAGAAAACGAACCTATTTTTGAATTAGCTAATAAGTATAATTTAGCTATTGAAATTCATCCATATGATGGAGAAAAATTTATTAAACTAGAAAATACTTCTTGGCGTTTTCATTTAATTTGGATGTTAGCACAATGTGCAGATGCTTATCATTTCTTAACGCTTAATGGATATTATGAAAAATATCCTAATATGCGTATATGTTTTGCTCATGGAGGACAATTAGCGCAAATGAATATAGGTCGTCGTATCCAAGGTTTTGATGGGCGTTCAGATTTGTTCGAGGGTAAACAACACCCAAGAAAAGCAGTAGGGCATAAGAATATCTTTTTTGATACTTTAGTACACGATACAGGTTCTTTAGAGTTATTAATAAAAAATCAAGGGTCGAAGCAAGTATTAATAGGGTTAGATGACCCTTATCCATTAGGAGAAATGGAAAGTGATAAACAATCGTCATATCCAGGAAAAATATTAGATTTAGCCATCGATAGAAGTATTATTAGCGAAGAAGAGAAAGATGAGATATGGGAGGATAATGTACTTCAGTGGTTGTATGGAGATGATGAAAAAGCAAAACAAAATTTAATCAATAAAATTATTCAATAAATGAATCAAGTAACACAGTTTCATAACCTATCACATATTTGTATATCGTTCATTGGAGCTGTGTTACTATTAGCAATTTATTATAATATTAGAAAACGATTTAGAGTAGTTTTAGAAGAAGGGAATTCTATAAAAAGGGTTGACAGAGGTTTGCTTTATTTTAGTTTTGGAATGTTAGTTTGGGTGGTTTCAGGTACTTGGGCTTTTGTTGCAAATTACTTTTTATTTGAAACCACAACAAAGTATCAGATAGGGGTCAATATTTTGTCTACAATAAATAACTTGTTTTGGTTGTTGGCTTTGTATTATGTATATGATGCGCCAAAGTTTATTTATAGAAATGAAAAGAATGTAAAGATTATTGCTGTAATAATTTTGGCAGTTGCGAGTATAACTTTGTTATTGTCATCTATAGTAGGAAATGAAGTGTTTTATGGAATAAAACTAGCTTCAGTACCAGATGTCCTACTTACTACCTTTTTATGTTTTTTAATGGGGGTTTCTTTTTATAGAACTTTTATGCATCGCGATTTAAAACTAGTAGCTTTTATTTCTATTATAGCAATAACATTGTTGTTTGTTTCGCAATTATCGGATGTATTTGTGAATTTGGATGATGATTTTATTAATCAATTAATACGAATCATTGCTAAAACATCTTTGGTTTCAGTTTTTTTAGTTTTAGGAACAAGTTGGGTAATACAGTTGGCTAGTATGCCTAAGCCTAATGAAATGAAAATTAGTTTTCTTGATTGGTCGTTAGTGCAGTTAAGTATTCCATCAAAAGGAATTATTAATGAAAAAATTGATTTTGGTTCAAAAACAACTCAGTATAAAAACCTTATGAACTTTGCTTATAAGAGAAAGTATTTAGAGCCAGAAAAGCAATCTATAGTAGTAAATTCAGGAGGAGAAATTAAAAGTCAAACATATTTAACACGAATAATAGATAATATTAATGCGATACTTTCTTTAGAGGAGGAAAATAAGTTAGAGCGCAAAGATTTAATTACTTTTATTGGAGAAAGTAAATATCGTTTGCGCATATTACCTGAATATATATTATTTGATAAAGCTCTTTTAAAAGAATTTGAAAGAGAATTATAACGTGTTTAATTTTCCAAGTAGTTTGAAAAATTTACTTTGTGTTTTAGCAAATTTATAATTGTTTTCAATTGCCTTTAATTGAGTTTCAATTAGTTTTACTTCTCTATAATTAATTAAAAAAACAGAACTTTCTCCTAGGGTAAATTTTCTTTCTTCACTTTTTACAATAGTATTGTAATCGTTTACAAGATTTTTTAGAATATTATTTTGAGTTTCTAAAGAGGCTATTTCTTGTTCGGTAGCCTTAATTTTGTTAAGTAAGCTTGTTTTTGTTGAAGCAATTTCAAAGTCTATGTCTTGCAATTTTATTTTGGCTAACTTTAAATCACCTCTAGATTTTCTTAAAAATAAAGGGATGCTTACTTGAAGTGATTTTTTATAGTTGGCAACTTTAAAAGAATCGAAATTATTAATATCTGAACTTAAAAGGTTGTACTGGAAATCTACTTTAGGTAACAAGTTGTTGATTTTTAGGTTTTTGTTAATTTGTAGGTTTCTCCTCTTTAACTCTAATAATTTTAATTTAGGATGTCCATCGATACTAGTTGAGGTATTGATGATAGAATTGTTTAAAAGAATTTCAATTTTTGAAAAAGTATCAGGTGTAGGAGTTATATTTTCTCTTAATACCATAGGAGTGTTGTCTCCAATCCATAAATAGTTAGATAACTCTAAAGTAGATTTAACATATTTAATTCTGGCTTTTTCTAAATCTAGTTTTCTGCTGTCAAAATTTATTCGAGCCTCTAAAGTGTCAATGGCAGGTTTGTCTCCAGCTTTGTAACTTTTTATAACATTATCTAATCTAAATTTAGCATTGTTTTTATAGTTTTTAAAAACATCAAAACTTTGATAGTGTTTAGCCCAATTTAAATAAGCACTAATAGAGTTGAAAAGAATATCGTTTACAACAAGTTGTTGTTCTAGTTTTCCTTGTTTTACGTATAGTTTAGCCTGTTTTAAAGCAGCCATTCTTTTATTTATAAAAAGATTTTTAGCAAGAGAAACAGAAATACCTACGTTATATAACCCATCTTCAGGAACATTTAGCTCTGGATTTAAATATTGACCTGAGTTGTTTTCATAACTACCTTTTAGTTCAATTCCATACCAAGTAGGAATTTTAAAAACTGAGTTTAATTTCTCAAAATATTCGGTGTTTTTAAATTCTTTTTTTTCGAAATCTACTTCAATTTTAGGATCAAAAGCTCCTCTTGCTTTTAGTAATTTAGCTTCATTTGTGCTTGTAATTAAATTTGCTTGCTTAATTACAGGGTGAAACTTCTTTACATATCCTAAATATTCTTCTAAGCTTAATTGATTTAAACTAGTATTGTTTTGAGAATACGTGCAAAAACTTATAAATAAAAATATAAAAAGTAAACTCTTAAACTTCATTATTTCTTCTTCTTGTCTTTTTGATTATTATCTTTTTTTGGTTGATAGAAGTTTGGAGGGAAACTGTTTATTTGTCTCCATAATTCAAACCAAATAGGTACATTTTCTAGTAATGCAATGGTTTTAGCTCCAGAACCTACTCTAATAGCTTTTGGCCATGGTTGAGAATCATTGTTAGGAACAATTAACACGCGGTATTTACCATTATCGCTAATAAAATTTTCTATTGCGATTACTTTAGCACTATAGGTACCATAAGATGCGTTAGGCCATCCACTAAAAACAATAGCAGGCCATCCATCGAATTGTACACGTACTTCTTCGTTAATATGAATAAGAGGTAAATCTATTGGTTCTATGAACATTTCTACTGCTAAATCGTAATTTGCAGGCATTATTTTAACTAAAGCTTCGCCTTCTTTAAAAGTCTCACCAATACCAGATTTTATAGCTTTATTAATGTACCCATCTTGAGGTGCAGTAACATATAATAGAGAATTTCTTTTGCTATAATTAGATAAGCTGGTTTCTAATTTAGATACTTGAACTTCTGCATCTAAAGCATTTGATTCAGCTGTGTATAAATTACTTTCAGCCTTTGAAATTTTATCAGTATAAGATGCTTGAATACTATTTATTGCAATTTGTGCATTTAATACGTTGTTTTTAGAATTAAGTAGCTTATTTTCTTGAGAAACCAATTTAGCTGATTGTTCTTGAAGCTTTGCTCTTTTTTCTTCTACATCCTTTACAGCTTTTAAACCCTCTTTTTCAAGCATGACTGTTCTGTCAAATTGAGTTTTTGCAATTTGTAGTTTTATTTTTACAGCTTTTAAATCTATGCTGTCAGTTTTAACTTTTAAATGAGATTGCTCTAGTTTATTTTTAGCTTGCTGTAGTTTTAAAACACGCTCGCTTTTTAAGGCGCTAATTTGTGTTTTTAAAGCATTTACTTTATTGTTATATGCTTTTACAGAAAGACTTTTAGAATTTAATTGTTGCCCAGTTCTTTCGGTTAGTTTGCTGTCAAAATAATCGCTTTTTATTTCAGAGATTCTTAAAATTGTATCACCTTTTTTTACAAAAGTACCTTCTTGAACAAACCATTGCTCAATTCGCCCAGGAATTTGAGATTGTAAAGTTTGTGGACGTTGATTAGGTTTCAAAGTAGTTACTCTACCAGTACTAGAAACATTTTGTGTCCATGGTAAAAACAGTATAATTGCTAGAGCAAATAAAAATCCTAGTAAAAACTTTCTAAAAAGTCTATGGTGTACTTTAGTAAAGATAACTTTACCAGATTTCAATTTGGTTACATCAATATGGTTTGAGATACTATTCGTAGATATGTTTAACATATGTATGTTCTTTTTAATTTACAATAACTCCTTTTACAAGGGTTATTTGTTTGTTGCATTTCTTTTTCCAAGCATCGTTACTGCTTACTATAATTAACCCCCAAGGTTTTGATTTGTCTGTGATGTAATCAATTATTTTTTGAGCTTCCTCTTTTTCTAATTGATCAAGAGGGTCTTCTAGTATTAGCAGTTTTGGTTTACTGATTATAGCTCTTGCTAAAATTAATTTTTTAGCTACTGTGTAACCAATTAACTTACCTTCTGGTTGAATAAAAGTATCTAAGCCGTTAGGTTGATGTTTTAGAAAATAAGACAAGCCAATGGCATCAAATAATTCATAAATTTCTTTATCGGTAATTTTTTCATCACCAAAAGTTATGTTTTCACGAATTGTACCTTCAAACGGAGTTTCTTCTGAAAGTGATAATCCTAAATTTGATCTATAACTATTTAATAAAAGGCTTTTTATCGATAAATTATTGATAAAGATATTTCCAGAAGTTGGTTCAATAACTCCAGCAATCATTTGCAATAAGCTAGATTTTCCTGAGCTACTTTTTCCTTGAACTAAAACTCTATCTTTTGGATTAATTGTAAAAGAGATATCATTAAGTATAGGTGTTTCCTTTGCTGAAGTTACATAGCTTGCATTTTGAATCTCTATTTTAAATTCGTCAAAATTCTCAACATTTGTTCCTTTTTGAGATTCAATTGGTTTATCTACTACTTGACCTAGTTTTTCAATTGAAGTTAATACATCGTAAAAAGATTCAAGTCCAACAATAAGTTTTTCAACAGAGTTAATAACCAATAAAATGATGATTTCTGCTGCAACGAATTGACCAATATTCATTTGCTGGTTCAATACAAGAAATCCACCAATTAATAATAGTCCAGCTGTTACTATAACTTTAAAGCTAATCATTTGAATATACTGAGTAACTAATACTCTAAAGTGACTTTCTCTTGACTGTAAGTATTCACTTACTAAATCATCACTTTTTTGTAATGCCAAAGTTGTTTTACCTGATAACTTAAAGCTAATAATAGTACGAGCAATTTCTTGTAGCCAGTGTGCAACTTTATATTTGTTTTTAGATTCTTTTAAACTAGTTTCTAATCCTTTTTCTGCAGTGAATTTAAATACAATATAAATTAATAACAGTAAAAGAATACCAAATACAATAAAAAATGGATGATAAAAAGAAAGTAATATTAAGGCAAAAATAATTTGTAAAAATGCCGAAGGCACATCAATAAGAACTTTAGAAAGTCCTTTTTGAATAGTTAGTGTATCAAAAAATCTATTAGCCAATTCAGGAGGGTAATAGTTTTCTAATTCTTTCATTTTTATTTTAGGAAATCGATAACTTAACTCAATAGAAGCTCTAGTAAATATTCGTTGTTGAATAGTTTCTATGATTCTAATTTGCATCAATTTCAAAACTCCACTAAACGCTACACCACAGGTAACTAATATTACCAAAACAATCCAAGAAGCTGATACTTGAGCAGCTTGAAGTAAATTAATAATAGCTTGTATTCCTAAAGGAAGAGATAGGGCAACAATTCCTTCAAATATGGCGTAGTATCCAATTTGGAATGTATCTTTTTTTTCAAGGTTTAATAAGCCAACAAAACGTTTCCAAGGGGTTAGTGTTTTATTATCGTTCATTAGCAAGAGTGTTAAGAGTTAAGTCAATAAAAAATGATGTTGGTGTTATTTGGTCATCACAATTCGTTAATGTTTTAAAATGTTGTCTAATGAATTGTTGATGTAAAGCTCCTTCAATAATAGTACTAGCTAATGTTAAAGGATGTTTGTATGAAGGTGTATATTGGCTAATAATGCTAGCTAACCGTCTAACTACTTCTTTGTATAATCTAAAAAAGCCTTCTTTGTTTTCTGAATCTACTTTTTTTGTAGAATAAGATTTAGAATTTTCATCTATTACAATTCGGTTTAATAAAATCTCATTAATGTGAGAGAAATTACTATCCTGTTTAGTAGTTTTAGTAACTACTTCAATGGCTTTACTTAGCTTATCTTTTGAATCTTGAATACTATAAGTTTCAATAACTAATTGATATTGTATCCATCCCCAGTACCAGGAAGTTAGGTAGATTAATAGCTTGTGCTTACTTTCAAAATATCTATAAATAGAACTTTCGTTTGAACCTATTTTTTGACCTAGTTTTTTAAAGTTAAATTTTTCAAAACCAATTTCTTCAATAAGTACAATACTATGTTCAATAATTCTTTTTCCTAAGTCGGATGTCTCAGGGTCTTTAATATAAATTCCACAAGGAATTTCAATTTTAAGATTTGAAAGTAGATTTTTCATAAATAATTATTATATCTGCAAATTTAATAGTATTACTATTAGTTTAGTGAGTTAAAATGTTAAACCTTTATTAATGCTGGGTTTTTTAAGGGTTACAAAAACTCACAAAACTTATTTTTTATAACAATTTACTACAGTGTTTTAAAAAGTTTTAGTCAAAAAATAGTTTAGCTAAAACTTTTATTTATATGAAAACTTATACGTCAACAACAGATGTTTTTGGTCATCCAAGAGGACTACTGTATTTATTTTTTGCAGAATTATGGGAGCGTTTTTCCTTTTATGGTATGAGAGCCTTGTTGGTGCTTTACATGACAAAACATTTACTTTTTTCAGATGAAATGTCTTTCGGGATTTATGCAGCTTATATGTCTTTAGTGTATGTAACTCCAATGATTGGAGGTGTACTTGCTGATAAAATTTTAGGGTTTAGAAAGGCTATTATATTAGGAGGTGTTTTAATGGCTTTAGGTCACTTTTTTTTAACTTTTGAACATCCAGTGTTTTTCTATAGTTCATTGTCGCTAATAATAGTAGGAAATGGTTTTTTTAAACCGAATATATCTTCTTTTGTAGGTAAGCTATATAAGAAAGAAGATACCAGACGAGATGCAGGGTTTACAATATTTTATATGGGGGTTAATATAGGTGGAGCAGTAGCTCCATTATTATGCGCATGGTTAGCAGAATCATATGGCTGGCATTATGGATTTGTTTTAGCTGGTATTGGGATGTTAATAGGTTTGTTCGTTTTTAACAATGGGCTTAAAAGAGAAGTTTTTGAAGATCACGGTTTAATTCCTAATGAAGCATTGTATAATAGAAAAAGTTTAGGGCTAAAGTCGGGAAATTTAGTAACAATTGGAGCTTTTTTGTCAGTACCTATTTTTGCATTAATTGTACGTTTTCATCAATTTGAGCATTATTTGGTTTGGGTAGTTTCGCTTTTTTTAATTGTATACTTAAGCTATATTCTAAAACAGGTTACTTTGTCAGAGCGTAAACAGTTATTAGTGGCAGTCTATTTTACAGTTTTGTATACATTATTTTCGGCTATTTTTGAACAAGCAGGGAGTTCGTTAACATTATTTGCTGATAGAAATGTTAATTTAGTTTTAATGAATGCAGCTCAAACGAACAGTATAAATTCAGGCTTTATAATACTACTGGCAATACCATTTTCAATGCTTTGGATTTTTTTAAACAAGATAAAAAGAAACCCTAATTCGGTAGTTAAATTTGGTTTAGGATTGTTTTTTTTAGGTTTAGGATTTGTTGTATTTGGTTTATCGGCTCAACAGGTTGATGAGTTTGCTAAAACGCCAATGTTTTATTTGGTATTAGGAACTTTTGTATATACAGTGGGGGAGTTGTTTTTGTCACCAATAGGTTTATCAAAAATGACAGAATTATCACCGTTAAAATATGTAGCTTTTATAATGGGAGTTTGGTTCTCTGCTAATTTTTACGGACATTTTTTTGCTGGAAAAATAGCTAAACTAACAGCTGTTTCTAATGGTGAAATAGGGGTGTTTTCAAAAGGTGTCTTTGGAGAAGTTACAGAGTTTGTAACTGGTTTGTCGAGTGAGGTTATAATGCAAAAAACAGAGGTGTTTAAACAGTTGTATACTTATGTGTCAGTGTATGCAAATTTTGGAATTATAGCTTCGTT
Source organism: uncultured Tenacibaculum sp. (assembly GCF_947499065.1). Lineage (GTDB taxonomy): Bacteria > Bacteroidota > Bacteroidia > Flavobacteriales > Flavobacteriaceae > Polaribacter. The sequence goes on from NZ_CANMMT010000006.1 coordinate 151,140, forward strand.
AATAGGAGTATTGGTTATAATATTTTCTTTGCCTATAAAACGAATGATGAAAGGTATTCATTAAATAAAATATTAATCAAAAAAAAGCCTAAGATTTGTTCTTAGGCTTTTATATATATGTGTAATAAGTTTTATTTAAAAGTAGAAGTGATATTGATGGCAACTTCGTCCCAAGTTTTTGAAACACCATCTTCACCTTTATGTAAATCTTTACAAGCTTCGTTTAAAGAAGCTAAAGCTTTTTCAGCCTTCCAATCGGTAATCTTCATTACTCCATTTAGACTAAAGCTTTTTCCGTTAATAGAATACTTAAAAGGAAGCTTTTTAGTTACTCCATTCATAGTTAAATCAGAATACCCAATAGAATCGTTTTCTAAAACTAATTTTCCAGAAAGTAATTCAGTTTTATCCATTACAGCAAAAAAGAATTTTTTGATTTTAAAATCTCTACTAGAATCTTTAGTGAAAATACTGCTAACTGGAATAGAAAATTCAGCATTGTTAATAGCTTCTTTTGCGGTGTTTCCTTCTCCGTTTGAAGTAATAGTTACTTTTTTAAACTGACCGTTAACAGGAGTTTTACCAGTGGTTTTGTAAGCTGTCCAGTTGATAAGATTATCTGCATCTTGTAAAACAAAATCTGCCTTTTTTTCTACTTTAACCTCTGGTTTAGCAGGAGTTTCTTTTTTTGCTTCCGATTTACATGATACTAAACTACCTATAGTAGCACATATTAATAATGAAGAAATAATTTTTTTCATAAGGATTGTTTATTTTATAATTGAGTTGACTAAGTTGATATATTCTCTTTTTGCATCATCTTCATTCATTCCTTTTAATTGCATCCAAGCATTAAATTTAAAAGCATTTCTCAAGTTATCATCTGTATTAAAAGAAAATTGGTCTCCTTTAACAGCTTGTTTGTAATATGCATACAATTTAAGCATTATATCAGGAGGGAGTTTTTCTTGAATACGTGAAGCTTTTTCGTAAGCTTTATTAAACTCTATATCTAGATCGTTAATCATGAAGAATAATAAGGTGTATAATTACATTATGTAATGTACATACAAATATACGAAGGGAGCAAGAAAAAACAAGCTATCGAGCCTATCTAATAGTCCACCATGTCCTGGCATAATTGTACCACTGTCTTTTACTTTTGCTTGTCTTTTAAATTTCGATTCAACTAAATCGCCCAAAGAACCTAAAATAGAAACTATAATTGCGATAACAATCCAATTTATAGTTGAGAAAACATTGGAGAATTTTGCAATTAAAATACCAACAAGAATAGAAAAAGCTAAACCTCCAATAAAACCTTCAATTGTTTTTTTAGGAGAAACAGATTCAAATAATTTATGTTTCCCAAAATTTTTACCAACTAAATAGGCGAAACTATCGTTAGTCCATATAATTATAATGATGTAAATAATCATGTTAGGAACATAGTTGTTATCTATAAAAGGTAGTTTTATTAAAAAGTAAAAAGGAAGTATTAGGTATATAATATGTAGTCCTAACTTCTGAATAAAACTGTTGTATTTAATAGGTTTTGTGCTAATAAGTAAATAAAGTAATCCTATTAGTCCAACTAAAGAGACTGCAATTAATGGTTCTGTAAATGTAAAAGCTGATTGCTTTATTGATAAGAATATAATTGCAATTAAAAATACATAAGGGATAATATTTTTGAAATTTATGATTTTTGAAAATTCATAAATACAAATGGTAGCAAAAATTGCAAGTAATCCTATATATGTTTCTGCTGAAAATAGAATAGCAGAAATAAAAATTATAGCATAAACAAGTGCAGAAATACTTCTTGTTATAAGATTGGACATATTTATATCTTAAAGGTCTTCAAAGAGCAGCAAATATAAGTTTTTTGAGTTACTATTTCCATAACTTAAAAAACTATCATCTTCAATATCTATTTTGTAATTTGTAGTTGAGCTAATATTTGTAGGAATATTGCCGCTAAAATGGGTTTTAATTCCAGTTAAGCCTTCTCCCATATTTTTAACGAGTTGACTTGTAGTAGCATAAACAATAAAATGCTTTGAGTGAGATGATAATTTGTTGCTTCCTAGTTGGTTAGAGGAGAATAAGATATCTCCCTTGTTGGCTATTAAATGTTCACAAGAAGTGAAGAAAGGAATAGATTCAGAAGAATGCTTTTGAGTACTAACATCTACATTTTCAACAATTTTTAATAGATCAAAATCACTACAAGTAACTTTTTTCCAGTTGTTTTCTTGTAGAATATGTTTTAAGTTATTGGTAACTTCTTTAATAGATGTACAGTATAAAAATTTCCCTCCTTTATTGATAAAGTTGTGTACGAAAGAATCATCTAGAGAAAGATTAACCTCTTGTTCGTTAATCTTTTTTTCTCTAGATGATTCTGTATATGATTTAAATAATTTTTTAAAAAAACTCATTAAATAATAAAACTATTCTTCAGTTAATGTGTTTGTTTTCTCGTTATCTTCTTTTTTTTCAAATGGTCTTTCACCAAATACTTTTACTAAATCAGCTTTAAAGATAACTTCTTTTTCAAGTAATAATTCAGCAAGTAAAGTAAGTTTATCTTTATGTTCTTCTAAAATATCAATAGCTCTTTGATATTGCCCTTCAATTATTTTTGAAATTTCTTCATCAATTGTTTTAGCAGTATCGTCACTATATGGTTTTACAAAAGAATCGTTTCCTGATGAATCGTAATAAGTGATGTTTCCTACTTTTTCATTTAAACCATAAACGGTAACCATGGCGCGAGCTTGTTTTGTAACTTTTTCTAAGTCACTTAAAGCCCCAGTAGATATTTTATCAAATATTAATTTTTCTGCGGCTCTACCTCCCATAGTAGCACACATTTCATCTAACATTTGTTCTGTTTGAACAATTTTTCTTTCTTCTGGTAAATACCAAGCAGCACCTAATGATTGTCCTCTAGGTACAATAGTTACTTTTACTAATGGAGCTGCATGTTCAAGCATCCAGCTAACTGTAGCATGACCAGCTTCATGAAAAGCAATAACTTCTTTCTCTTTAGGAGTAATTACTTTGTTTTTCTTTTCTAAACCACCAACAATTCTATCAACAGCATCTAAGAAATCTTGATGTTCAATAGCAGGTTTGTTGTTTCTAGCAGCAATTAAGGCAGCTTCGTTACATAAGTTTGCTATATCCGCACCAGAGAAACCTGGAGTTTGTTGTGCTAAGAATTCTAAATTAGCATTGTCAGCTAATCTTAATGGTTTAATATGTACTTCAAAAATTTCTCTTCGTTCGTGTAAATCTGGTAAGTCTACGTATATCTGACGGTCAAAACGACCAGCACGCATTAAGGCTTTATCTAAAACATCTGCACGGTTAGTAGCTGCCAATACAATAACATTTGTGTCAGTGCCAAAACCATCCATTTCAGTTAGTAACTGGTTTAATGTGTTTTCACGCTCATCATTACCACCTGTCATACTATTTTTACCTCTAGCTCTACCAATAGCATCAATCTCATCAATAAATATGATTGAAGGTGATTTTTGTTGTGCTTGTTTAAATAAATCTCTTACACGAGAAGCACCAACACCAACAAACATTTCAACAAAATCAGAACCAGATAAAGAGAAGAAAGGAACTCCAGCTTCTCCAGCTACTGCTTTAGCTAATAATGTTTTTCCTGTACCAGGAGGTCCTACAAGTAAAGCTCCTTTAGGAATTTTACCTCCTAATTTTGTGTATTTTTCAGGGGTTTTTAAAAAGTCAACAATTTCTTGAACCTCTTCTTTAGCTCCTTCTAAACCAGCAACATTTTTAAAAGTTGTTTTTACTTTTGTGTCTTGATCAAAAAGTTTTGCTTTAGATTTTCCAATATTGAAAATTTGTCCACCACCAGCACCACCGCTAGCTCCTCCAGACATTCTTCGCATAAAGAATAACCAGATAGCTATTAATAGAATAAAAGGTAAGAAGCTAATAATAGTATCAAACATGCTTGTTCTTTCTATGTTAGCTTTATCGAAATCAAGATTGTTTTCTTTTTTAGCTTTGTCAATTTCGTTTTCAAAATTCTGTAAATCACCAAAATTGTAACTATATAAAGGTGCTCCTTTTCTGTAAAAAGGAGAATCAGTTAATTTTTTGTGATCCTCTTTTTTCTCAGCTTCAGGTTTTAAGAATATTTGAGCTACGTTATTATTCTCAACAACAATCTTTTCAATATCGTTTGCTTTCAATATTTTTGTGAACTCATTTTTAGAAATATTCCTAGAACCTAAATCTCCAGAATTAAAATAGCTTATTCCTAAAAGAATAACTAAGATTGGTATGTACAGCCAAAACGAATTAAAAGTAAATTTTGGCGTATTTTTTTTCTTTTCACTCATAAAATAAGGTGTCTAAATTTGTTAGCAATTAAGCTGGGTTAATTTCAGTGATTTTTGCATCTCCCCAAAGACTTTCAATATCATAGTATTCACGTACTTGCTTTTGAAATATATGTACAACAACATTTACGTAATCCATAAGAACCCATTCAGCATTTCCTTGCCCTTCAACATGCCAAGGTTTATCTTTAAGTTCTTTACTTACTAATTTTTGTATAGAGCCAGAAATGGCATTAATTTGTGTGTTAGAATTACCAGAACATACTATAAAATAATCGCAAACAGTATTCTCTATTTCTCTTAAATCTAGTAGTTGGATGTCTTCACCTTTTACTTCATCAATCCCCTTTATAATCACAGCTATTAAATCGTCCGCGCTTGCTTGTTCTTTTGTCATCAAAAAAATTTAAGTTTTAGCAAAGTTATTATTTTTTTGCGAGTAATTTATGTAATATTGATACTTGTTTTACTTGCAAAACTTATATGAAAATAATCAAACTTGATGCCATCGATTCTACCAATTCTTTTTTGAAGGAAATGGCAGAAAATTCTACTGTTGAAGATTTTACTGTTGTAGTAGCTAAAAACCAAACTTCAGGGCGTGGTCAGATGAATGCTAAATGGGAAGTTGAGTCTGGTAAAAGCTTGACTTTTAGTGTTTTTTGTAGGTTTGAGGACTTGTTGATTATCAATCAAAAAAGTTTAAGTTATAGTGTTGCATTGAGTGTTTTTGAAGTGTTAAATCGTTTAAAATTAGCAAAGTTATCTGTAAAATGGCCTAACGACATAATGTCAGGAAATAAAAAAGTATCAGGTATTTTAATTGAAAATTTTTTAAAAGGAACTAGGATTAACTCATCTATTATTGGAATTGGAATTAATGTAAATCAAGATGCTTTTTCTATTGATTTACCCAATGCTTCATCCTTAAAAATAATTTTAAATAAAGAGTTTAATTTAGACTTATTATTAAATGAAGTGATTTTAAGTCTTCAACAAAAAATAGAGATTCTAAAGAGAAAAGAATATTCATTTTTAGAAAAAGAATATTTAAAAGTTTTGTACAAAAAAAATGTTCCGTCTATGTTTAGAAATAAGCAGAACATTTTGTTTATGGGTAAAATAATTGGAGTTTCAAGTGTAGGGAAACTCCAAATAGAATTAGAAAATGAAACTGTTAAGGAATTTGACCTTAAGGAAGTTTCATTTGCTTAATTTATATTTTTGAAATATTATCGGTTAACGTTTCAATAAATTTAGTTAATGGTTTTTTTACCATCATTGCCATCATAGGATTAAAATCTCCATTGAACTTTAATGTAACTTCAGATTCACTTTCTGAAATTTCACTAATATCAGAAGATAAAGTAAAAGGTAATTTACTACTAGCAGCTCCTAAGGTAATGTTTGAGTACTCAGTTTTTTCTTTCATTACTAATCTTATTTCTGGCATTCCTTTTAAACCAAAAATAAAACTTTCACCATCAACTTCAAATTTTTGAGTGTTTTCTGGCATTAATTGTTCAAAGTTTTCAAGTTTAGAAAAAAAATCAAAAATATCTTTTGCAGATTTTTTTACTGTTACTTTATTTCCTTCAATATTCATGTGTTTATTTTTTTATGATTCTTGTTTCCATTCACTAGGACCAACTCTCCAGTCTTCTAAAAGTCTTAATTCTTCACTGGTAATATATTTACTATCTAATGCTTGTTCTAATAAATATTCATAATTACTTAATGTTGTAAGTTCAACATTTGCAGCTTCGAAATTTTCAGTAGCAATAGCAAAACCGTAAGAAAAGATAGCAATCATTCCTTTAACGTTTGCATGCGCTTCTTTTAAAGCTTTAACAGCATTTAAACTACTTTTACCAGTACTAATTAAATCTTCAATTACAACAACATTTTGACCACTTTCCAAATGTCCTTCAATTTGATTTTTTCTACCGTGTTTTTTTGGTTCAGGGCGAACATAAATAAAAGGAACACCTAATTCTTGAGCTACTAATATACCAATAGCAATTGCTCCAGTAGCTACTCCTGCAATTACATCAGGTTTACCATGTTTTTCCTCAACTAGTTTTGCTATTTTTTCTTTTAAAAAATTTCTAACTGGTGGGTAAGATAAAGTAACTCTGTTGTCACAGTAAATTGGTGATTTCCAGCCTGAAGCCCAGGTGAAAGGCTCGTTAGGGCTTAATTTTATTGCTTTTATCTGCAAAAGAAGTTCAGCTGTTTTTTTTGCCGTATCTTTGTTAAAATCCATAACGCAAATGTATAAAGTTTTTGTTAATGATAAGCCAATAATTTTTACAACTTCAATAAAAAATGAAGAAAATTATCCTGCTTTTATATACAAAAACATAACTTTAGATGAAGTTATTTATAAGTTGAAGTTGGGTAAATTACAAGGTGTTTATTTATATTCAACCAACTTGCCTAAAGATTGGGAAGACTTTAGAATGAAGTTTAAAGTAATGATTGCTGCTGGGGGATTGGTTTTAAATGATAATGAAGATGTCTTATTTATCTATAGAGGTAATAAATGGGATTTACCTAAAGGTCGTATTGAGAAAGGAGAGGGGATAGAAGAAACTGCAGTTAGAGAAGTTGAAGAAGAATGCGGAGTTTCAAACTTAGAAATTATAAAGAAGTTAACAAATACCTATCATTTATTCCTTCAAAAAGGAGAGCATCGATTAAAAGAAACGCATTGGTACTTGATGCATTCTACTCACCAAGGAGAATTGACTCCTCAAATAGAAGAAGGAATAACCAAAGTTGTTTTTAAAAATGTAGAAGAAACAACTGTAGCACTACAAAATACTTATTGTAATATTAAATTAGTATACAATCACTACATAAAAATGACCGATTAGTGACACTATGTCATTTGTTGTTTACGTTTTTTAAACTTTTTCTGCCAAAACAAAAGTAAAAAGTTATTGGCATACACTTTGACTATAACTACTCGTAAAATTGAATTAAAATTTAAAAAAGATAAATAACAATTATGAGTAAAATTATAGGTATAGATTTAGGTACTACCAACTCATGTGTTTCTGTAATGGAAGGAAATGAGCCAGTAGTAATTCCTAACGCTGAAGGAAGAAGAACTACGCCATCTATTGTGGCTTTTGTAGAAGGAGGAGAAAGAAAAGTAGGAGATCCAGCAAAGAGACAAGCTGTTACAAATCCAACAAAAACTGTTTATTCTATCAAGCGTTTTATGGGGAATAAATTTTCTGAATCTGAAAAAGAGGCAGGAAGAGTTCCTTACAAAGTTGTAAAAGGAGATAACGATACACCTCGTGTAGATATTGATGGTCGTTTATATACACCACAAGAAATTTCTGCAATGGTATTACAGAAAATGAAAAAAACTGCTGAAGACTACTTAGGTCAGGATGTAGCAGAAGCTGTAATTACTGTTCCGGCATATTTTAATGATGCACAAAGACAAGCTACTAAAGAAGCTGGTGAGATTGCAGGATTAAAAGTTCGTCGTATTATAAACGAGCCAACTGCAGCAGCTTTAGCTTATGGATTAGATAAAGCAAATGACGATAAGAAAATTGTAGTATTTGATTTTGGTGGAGGTACACATGATGTTTCTATCTTAGAATTAGGAGACGGAGTATTTGAAGTATTAGCTACTGATGGAGATACACACTTAGGAGGAGATGATGTTGATGAGAAAATAATCAACTGGTTGGCTGATGAGTTTATGGCAGAAGAAAATATGGACTTACGTAAAGACCCAATGGCTTTACAACGTTTAAAAGAAGCTGCTGAAAAAGCTAAAATTGAATTATCTAGTACAACTTCTACTGAGATAAACTTACCATATATTACTGCTACTGCTTCTGGACCAAAGCACTTAGTTAGAACAATGACTAGAGCTAAGTTTGAAGCTTTAATAGATGATTTAGTAAAGAGAACTATTGAACCATGTCAAACGGCGTTAAGAAATGCTGATTTAAGTACTTCTGATATTGATGAAGTAATTTTAGTAGGAGGTTCAACTCGTATTCCAGCAATTCAAGAAGCAGTTGAGAAGTTCTTCGGAAAAGCACCAAGTAAAGGAGTTAATCCAGACGAGGTTGTTTCTTTAGGAGCAGCAATTCAAGGTGGAGTTTTAACAGGTGATGTAAAAGATGTATTATTATTAGACGTTACGCCTTTATCATTAGGAATTGAAACAATGGGGAACGTATTTACTAAATTAATCGAAGCAAATACTACGATTCCAACTAAGAAATCTCAAGTATTCTCTACAGCAGTAGATAATCAACCATCGGTAGATATTCACGTATTACAAGGTGAAAGAGCGATGGCAGCAGATAACAAAACAATTGGTCGTTTCCAATTAACAGATATTCCACCAGCTCAAAGAGGAGTTCCTCAAATTGAAGTAACTTTCGATATTGATGCAAACGGAATTATTAATGTATCTGCAGCAGATAAAGCAACAGGAAAGTCTCAAGATATTCGTATTGAAGCTTCTTCTGGATTATCTGATGAAGAAATCGAAAAAATGAAAGCAGAAGCTGAAGCAAATGCAGATGCAGATGCTAAAGCTAAAGAAACAGCAGAGAAAATTAATGGAGCAGATTCTATGATTTTCCAAACTGAAAAGCAATTAAAAGAATTTGGAGATAAATTATCAGATGATAAGAAAGGTCCAATTGAAGCTGCTTTGACAGAGTTAAAAGCTGCTCACGAATCTAAAGACCTTGCACAAATTGATGCTGCAATGGAAAAGATTAATGAAGCTTGGAAAGTTGCTTCTGAAGAAATGTATGCTGCACAGCAACAAGCTGGAGGAAATGCAGGAGCTCAACAAGGTCAGCCTGAAGGAAACAATGCTCAGGGAGATAATGTTGAAGATGTAGATTTCGAAGAAGTGAAGTAAGATTTAACTTACATATATATTATTTAAAAGAGATTGTTCTATTTAGAACAGTCTCTTTTTGTTTTTATGGAAGTTTAAAATTTCCATTCGGAAACAATATGTAATCATTCGGAAAGAATATCGTTTATTCTGTAGAAAAAAATATTGATTAGCAGTTTGTTTAAATAAAATTGTAATCCCTTTAAAACAATAATGTTAATTAGAAATTAAAATATTTTATTTTTAAGTTTATACTATTACTTAAAAATGTAGCTTTGAATTATGATAAATAAAATTACGCTATTCCTCTACTTTATCTTGTTGTTTTCTAGTGCGATATCGTTCTCTCAGCACCCCGTTTTTGAACATTTAACAGAAAAAGACGGATTGCCTGATATTGAGTTTTATGATGTGTTAGAAGATGGAAAAGGTTATATCTGGTTGGCTGCTGATAAAGGACTTTTTAGGTATGATGGAAAGGAGTTTAAAAACTATTCGCATCCTAAAAAAAGGGCATTGTCTGTTTTTGGTTTAAGATTAGATAGTCAAGGAAGGGTTTGGTGTAACAATATTACTGGTCAATTTTTTTATGTAGAAAATGATGAGCTAAAGCTTTTTATTGATATAGAAGAGCAGGCTAATGGCCAATTAGCAGAGTTCCAATTTTTTAAAGAGTATTTAATTATCTCTAATTTTTGGTATATTTTAAATGTAAACTTAAAAACTAAAGAAACTGCATTAATAAATAATAACAATTCTATAGCCTCTGTTTTTAAGAAAAGAGATACTTTGTTTTACTTGAGTGAGACTAAAATGAACTACTCAACAGATGGAAAAACATTTAAAAGAATTCAAAGTTTAAAAAATACAGTTAAATATTCTGGTGTAAACTGGAGGAGCTTTAAATTTCAAAATAAACAGTTTCATTATAGCTATGATTTTAATGGTGATGTATTTAAAAACCATAAAGGAATGTTGGTTGTAGAGGAAAATAATGAATTGATTAAAGTAAAACTGCCAGAAGATTTAAAAAAACATTTTACAATTAGGATTTTTATTAGAAATGATGAGTTGTGGTTTTGTACGGAAATAGGAGTTTATGTGTGTAAATATGAAAATAAAGAGATAAAACATGTAAAAAGTTATTTTAAGGATAAACAAATAACTCAGGTTGTTAAAGATTCTAATAATAACTATTGGTGCTCTACTTTGAGAGATGGAATATATATAATACCTAATATTTATTTAAAAAAATATAAAAGTAAGGATGTTACTCAGAACATAAGCGCGATGAGTAAGATTGGGGAAAATAAAGTATTGTTTGGGTCAACTAATGGGTATCTAACGCTTTTAAATGTGGTAACTGGTGAGAAAAAAGATATTGATGTTGGGTCTAAAGAGAAAGTGTTTTCAATTATTGGATTAGATAAAGAACAGGCTTTAATAAGTTTTGCATCAAATTCAGTAATATTAAATGTGAATACATTAAAATATCGGAAGCTCAAATCATATGGGAACGCAAAAGATTTTTCATTGTATAAAGATGGGAAAATAATATTTGCCGCATTTGCATATGCTTCTATTAATCATGTAAAGGATAATGAAGAACGAGTTAGGATAGGAGGGAAAAGATCTTATTCGGCTCATTACAGTAAACTAAGCAAAAAAATATATGTAGGATATGTTAATGGTGTAAAGGTATATGATGAAGAATTAAATCCCACTCCAGTTTTATATAAAAATAAACCAATTTTTGCACTTGATATAGAAGAAACGGCCGATGGAACCATATGGATGTCTACTTTTAAAGATGGATTGATAGGAGTAAAAAATGGAAAAGCCTATGTAAATTATACAAAAGAAAACGGATTGATATCTAATTTGACAAGTGTAATTAAAGCAAGTGAAAATTCACTCTGGATTTCCACTAATAGAGGAATTCAGGTATTGGATGTGAAGAATGGAACGTTTAAAAATTTAACAAAGAGAGACGGAGTTAACTCTTATAATATATCAGATATAGTTGTGTTTGATAAATCTGTATTTTTTAGTTCAAATAAAGGGGTTTTTGAAGTAGATAAAGACAAGGTTTTTAAAGAGATGGATGTGCAAGATTTTTATTTTTCAGATGTTTTGGTAAATGATGAACACCTTGAAATAAAAGATATCTATAGTCTAAAGCATAATGAAAATAAAATACAGTTTAAATTTCATGCTAATGGTTTTTTGACAGAGGAAAGTTTACAGTATAAATATCGCTTAATAAAAGATAAGAAGAATGATAAATGGGATGTTTTGTATAAAGGTGTGGATCAGATTACGTTTAATGATTTGTCGGCAGGAAAATATAGGTTTGAATTAAAAACGGTTGATTTTAATGGTGATAAAGAAAGTAATATAAAAAAGATTGATATTGAGATTCAATTACCATTTTACAAAGAATGGTGGTTTATATTAAGTGGAATAACATCTTTGTTTTTAGTAGTCTGGTATAGATTTAATGCTCGATTAAAGATGTTAAAAAGAAAGCAAGAGGAGGTGCTTGAAAGGGAAAGAATGCAGAAACAATTAGTGTCGTCTAAATTAGAGAGTTTACAATCTCAAATGAATCCGCACTTTACATTTAATGCTTTAAATTCAATTCAAAACTTAGTTTTAAAGGGTGATAAATATAAAGCCTACGATTATTTAACGAAATTCTCTCTTTTAATTAGGGAAAACTTAAATATGAGCAAGAAAAGTTTTGTTCATTTTGATGAAGAATTACAATTATTAAAAAAATACTTAGAGTTAGAAAAATTACGTTTTAAAGAAGAGTTTTCTTATAAAATTATAGGGAATGAAAATGTAGGGGATATAAAAATACCAACTATGATTATTCAGCCTTATATAGAGAATGCATTAAAACATGGGCTTTTACATAAAGAGGGGAATGATAAAAAAATACTTATAGAATTTAAGCAAGAGGATGTTCTGATTTGTATAATAACAGATAATGGTATAGGAATAAAAGCAGCTAAAGAACTCAAAATTCAAAATAAAGTAACAAGAGAGTCTTTTTCAACAAAGGCCATAGATGACAAATTAACTTTTTTAAAAGAGTATTATAAAGTAGATATAGGAGTGTCTTTTGAGAATCTAGAACAGGGGACTAGAGTAGTGGTAAGACTTCCTTATACAATTGGATTATAAATTTATTAGGAAGTTAATTTTTGAGGTTAGGAAGAAGTTTTTATTAAAAACAAACTAAAAAAATAAATTTAACTCAGCCTTAAAAGGTGGGGGACAAATAAAATGAAATCTTTTATATATAAAATATTCGATATAGGTATATTACCATCTAATGACGCAAAAGAAAATAAAAAGATAAAGTTATTAAATATCTTTTGTTTTACATGGTCAATATTGATAGTGGTTATAACTATTTTCGATATTATTTTTGAAAGAGAATTGGAAGGGAGTTTGATAATGCATGGAATTTCTTATGTTCTCATATTTATTATTTTTCTTTTTCAGTATAAGCATTTTTATATACTGGCAAGAGTATTGTTTATATGTTCTATAATAGGAATCACTTTTGTTTTTGCAAATTATACCACGCCATTAAGTTTAATTGAAAACTTTTATTTTATATATCCATTAATTGGATTGATTTTGATTGAAAAAAAATGGATAAACATAAGTATTCTTGTGCTTTGTTTCATCTTATATTTTGTTCCAAATTTAATTTACAAGCATTATCCCGATAATACAATTTTACCAGTATTAGTATTTTCTGTATTTGTTGCAGCTTACGTGATTTTAAATTATTCAGATAATTTAAATAAAAAGCACGAAAAAGAATTATTGTTAAGTAAAGAGAAATTAGAGCAAGCTTATTTAGAGTTGGAAGAACGAAAGAGAAGTGAATTGGCAAGTCTTCAATTGAAAGCACTCAAGTCTCAAATGAATCCACATTTTTTATTCAATACTATCAATTCAATACAGAGCTTAATTTTAGCAGGAGATAAGGAGGAAGCATATAAGTATTTAACAAAATTCTCTTTGTTAATGAGAGAGAGTATAAAAACAAGTGAAAAGAGTTTTGTAGATTTTAGTGTCGAATTATCAATGCTAAAAAAGTATTTAGAGTTAGAGAAATTACGTTTTAAAAAAGATTTTGAATACGAAATAAGAGGAGAAAAAAATATAGAAGAAATAAAAATACCATCTGCAGTAATACAGCCATTTGTGGAAAATGCAATTCGTTATGGATTACTTCATAAGATTGAAGGAAAGAAGAAAATAGTAATAGAGTTTTATCAGGAAAATATATTTATATGTTCGGTAACTGATAATGGAATCGGAATAGAAGCTTCTAAGCAAATAAGTATATTAAATAGAAAATCAGAAACAGAAGATACTTCAATAAAAGCTATTGAAAACAGGTTAAAATTGCTCAAAGAGTTTTATAAAACAGATATAGGAGTTGTTTATGAAAAAGTAGAAAAAGGAACAAAAGTAGTTGTAAAAATACCTTATGTAAATTAAGATGACAAAGATACAAGCGGTAATAGTAGATGATGAATTAAATGCAAGAGAGAATTTAAAATATTTATTAAATGCTTTTTGCAAAGAGGTTGAAGTGGTTTCAGAAGCTTCTAATGTGGATGAGGCAGTTGAAGAAATAAAAACCAATAAACCACAACTGGTCTTTTTAGATATTGAAATGCCAAGAAAAAATGGATTTCAACTTTTAGAAGAGTTTGAAGAAATCAATTTTCAAATCGTTTTTATAACAGCTTATGATATGTATGCGATTAAAGCATTTGAAGTTGCAGCGATAGATTATTTGTTAAAGCCAATTGATATTGAAAGATTAAAAGAGGCTGTAAAAAAAGTAGTGAAAAATGTTGGGACCTCTAATGCTAATTTAGAAGTCTTAAAGAGCAATAAAAAAGAACTTCAAAGAATTGCGATTCCTTATAAAACAGATTACGCTATTGTAAGCTTAAGTGATATTTTATGTATAGAGGCAGATAGAATGTATTCTATAATTTATACTAATAATGATAAAAAGTATGTGGTGGCTAAAAAGCTAAGTTATTATCAAAAATTATTATGTACAGATAATGATTTTGCTCGAGTACATAGATCGTGGATTATTAATGTTAATCAAATAGAAATATACTCTAAAAAAGAGAAAGAAGTAAAATTGAAAACAGATTTTAAAATACCAATTAGTAAGAGTTATAAAGAGTATTTTGAAGAGCTTTTTTGTTCTTAGGAATTTAAATAAAAGTTAAATAAGAGAACCAACCATCTATAATTGTAATAGATGGTTTTTCTTTTTGGAAGTTAAAAGAAGTAATTAGGAAATGATACAATGGAAATAAGTTAAATATCACGTTAATTTATATGTGTATAAACCATGAATGTAAATAAATAAAATTGTTTTTATGTGGAGTAAAAAAGTTTTAAGAGTAACAGGAATTCCAAAAGGAGAAACCAAAGTGTTTGTTTTTGATTCTTTAGGAAAAGAGATTGTCAAAGCGAGAACTAAATTTAAAGGAAAAGGGTTTAATACGATTAAGTTACCAAATTTAGAAAGAGGAAAATATATAGTTCGATTGAAAACTGAGGAAGGAGCATTTATAAAGAGAAGTATAGTTTTAGAATAGAATAAAAAAAATAGAAAATTTAAGTTTGATAAAGCTTTTTGACTTAAGAGTGAAATAGTTTTTATGTTGTAAGGTCTTCACAATTAGTTATGTGGAGACCTTTTTTTGTTTGTAGATATTTCTTTTCGGAAAAGAAAATCACTCATTCGGAAGTAATTTATGACAAAATATTTAAAACTGAATTTTATTTGCCTCAAAATAATCTAAAGCAAAAACGGGGTTTAAAATGAGAAAAAGTATTTCAATAATATTCATGTTTTTGGCAGTCTTATGTCAGTCTCAAGAAAATCAAAATAAAATATTAGAAGCATTTCAATCGGGTAAGTATACTGTTTTTAAAGTTGAAAAAGTTTCGTATAAAAAATACAAAATGGTCAAAGTAAAAAAACAATGGCCAATAACGTTTACAAAAGATGGAAACAATGTTTCAAATGTTTTAGTAAAGAGGGCTGGAATTTTGGATGAGAATTTCAAACCAGATGTACCAGGGCACCCAGCGTATTTTAGTTTTTCTACCTACCGATTAACCTTTGTAAATGGAGTAGGGGTGTATTATAGTTGGAATGGGAAAGAAGAAGCAACTACAAAGTATGTGTTTACAAAAGGAGGTAGCCTTTCAAAAAAATATAATGAACTGAATAAACTAGTAGAAGAGTATTCGAAATCTGTATTTAAAAACCAAACTACAGCAAGAGCTGAAGTAAAAGAACAAAAAGCGGCATTAGTAGAAGTAGAAAGGAAGAAAAATTCTTTAGAAACTAAAGAAGTTAAGAGTATTGAAATTAAGTTGGTAAACACACCTAAAAAAGTAGCTCATTTTTCAGAAGCAATAAAGTATGGAGTAATTGCAACACTTAAAGATGGAAGTAAATTATCAACAAAAAATCTTGGAGGAAAAATTCCTTGGAGTGATTTCAAACTAAGCCATAAAGGGTGTAGTAACACTATAGATGAGGTAAGAGTAGATGAAGATGCAAAATCATTAACAAATGATAGAGTTACATTGGATATAACTTCTAAATATCATCCGCAGCTAAAAGCAAAAAAACATATAAATACAACTAACAATGTTTCTATTCAGGTTAATCAACAGGGATTTTGGGGGCACGAACGTCATAAATACGTAACTGTTTTTCAAGGTAAAGATGGACAGCATGCAGGAAGAGGTGATAATCTTACTATAAAAGTAAAAACAGTAAGTCACAAACAAACTGGGGTTAAACTGAATAAAATAGACATCTACAACACTACCAAAAATAAGCACGTAGCAAGATACAAGCTAACTACTGATACGAAGTTAATCATCAATAATCAAGGAGGAAGAGGAATGAATGGAGATGATGGTCGTAAAAGTTCACCAAACGGAGGAAATGGTGGTTATGGAGGAGCAGGAGGGAATATTTTACTAATAAAAGATCCATCTGTAACAAAGCTAAATATTGAGCTTAATAACAAAGGAGGAGATGGAGGAAATGGAGGAGCTCCTATGTATTCACATTCAAGTAGAGGGAGAAATGGTAAAAGAGGAGATAACGGAAGAGTAACAAAACAAGTAAAATCAATAAAACTAAATTTTTAACTAAACTAAAAATTAAATTAAAATGAGAAAACAAGTAATATTAACATGTGCATTGAGTGCAATGATGTTTCTAGGGGGTACAACAGAAACGAACGCACAATTTAAAAGTTTGATAAAAAAAGTAACTTCTAAAAAGAAATCAAAAAGAGGTTCAAAATCATCAGGGGCATCATCTGGAACATTTGGATATTTAAATAGTGTAAATGATGAACTTGGTATGAGTGGAGAGTACCATGGATTAAAAGATAAAAAAGCTTTCGGATTTAAATTTGTTAAAGAGGATGAAGGAAAGGTTGTAAATCAGTTACATTACTGGGAGAGAAAGCAAGAGAATCCACAATTAAAAATGAACTTTAAAGAAAGTTATTTTAGAAAAAAACAAGTGAAAATGTTTTTTGTATGGATGTCATCATCAGCAAAATCATATATAGAAGTTTTTGAAGTGGCTCCAGGGGTAATTGCACAAACTCAACAAACTGATAGAAGTATAAATAGTTACGATGAATCAGTACCATTAGATTCAAAAAGAACAGTAATTGAGGTAATGGCAAAGAATAAAGCCGATTTAGATACTTGGGATATTGAAACAGCGCAAGCAAAAGTGGATATGATTATAAGTGATTTAAATTCACTTAAAATGGCTAAGACGAAAAAGAAATTAATGCGTTTCGATTCGTATAAAAATTATCACGGGAAAGTTGCTTTTGCTAAAGGAACTAATTATTTAAGAAGTTCAAAATCAAATCAGCCAGTAGAAAAAGTAGCTAACTTTATTACTAAACAAGAGTTAGGTTCAACAGTAGCATTTAAACCTTATTTTGATCAGCCTTTATCGGTTTCTCATCCAGGTTCTTGGTTTAATATTACTTATGAAATGGCAGGGAAGAAAACAGGAAGAGAAGAATTAAGAAAAACTAGTACAAAGTTTGCTAAAAATATTCCGCAGTTAGATAAGTATAAAAACGACTTCTATTTCTTTTATCCAAAAGTAACAGTGAACCGTTCAAATAATATTGCTGATTATGCATTCTTAGAGTTGTTAAGACAAACTCAAGACGATTTAAAAGAAGGACAAACATATGATTTAAAAGTTACTGTTTGGGCATATAAAGATGGGCAAAATATAGATCCAGTAGCAACAGGAACTATTCAGTTAGAGTATACAGCAAATACAGAAAAACTATTATTGGATCCAGTTAAGGGGTGGATTACAGTTTTAGAGGATTATTTAGATGAATAAAATCCTATTTTTTGATTATTTTAAACCGAATTGTTTATTGCAATTCGGTTTTCTTAATTCTGAATTAACGAATGTATAAGAAAATAGTTGTAGCAGTATTCTTTTTAATGACTTTTAGTCTAACTGCGCAGAATAAAAAAACAGAACCAAATTATTCATTTATTAAGCTGGTAATTACAAATAGTTCCAATGAAGTATTGCTAGTGAAATGGAGGAATGATTGGGAGATACAAGGAAGAAAATTTGCTGGAGATTTTGCTATGAAAGAGTTTGTGAAAAGTATGGCAAAAAGTGTTGGGATAAAAGTGAAAGATATTAAATTAAGAGGTTTGTTTACTTTTCATTTTGAAGGATATCATAAACCAACATTGATGCACTATTACCAAGCAAGTTATGTTTCAGGAACCATAAAGCCTCCACCATCATGTAGTGATGTAGCTTGGGTGCCCATAGATCAATCTTTAGAAAAAATGGCCTATAAAGATATGAAGGCAATTATGAAAAGAATATTTAAAGATAAAAGTGTTTGGGGAGGAGCCCTAGTAATAAGGGAAAAAAGCAAGGATAATCCTAGAGATTTTAAATTAAGGACTAACTTTTATAAATTTTGATTAAGTTGTTTGTTTTAAAAGTCATTGATATTACATCAATGACTTTTTTTATTTTTGCAGAAAAAATAATTTATATGAAAAAAATAAGAGTTTTCTTACTAGCTCTTTTGTTAGTAAATTGTAGTGGTAATAATGAAGATTTGTCTCCATCAGGTATCGATAAATTATATGTTTTTCAAAAGAATACTGATGTAAAAACTCCTGAGAATTATACTAATTTGTATGAAGTTGATGTAAATACAGGAGAATTAGTTAGAAAGATTGGAGGTTATGAAAAACTACACGGGAGAATCTATTATGATTTATCGTATCTAAAAAATGAGCAAGAATTTTTAATCAGGCAAAGTGTATATCAAGGTACTAGAGGAGAAGAGTTGGTTAAAATGGGACAAAGCACTAAAAAAAGAACTACTATTAGTTTAAATAATAGTGTAGAGGATTTAACATCTTTAGATGATAGATTATTTGGGTTTATTTTAAACTCAGATTCTGCAGATTTAGTTGAAGTTGATATTAAAGGGAATGTGTTGTCTGTTATTAAACGTTTTAATGATTTGCCAAATGCTCCTAGTGGAAATAAGAAAGGGCTGGAAGGATTAACTTTTAGTCGAGATAAAAAACTTTTAATTGTGCATAAAAGAGAAACCTTTTATTTAGGAGATCCTAGTAAAATGTTTGTGTATAATATAGTAACAAAAGAGAAAAAAACGATTACGATAGGAGGTTATGATTCGGTCATATGTGGGAATAATGGAAGAATGTTTGGTTTAAAAACTATCTACGATACAATTAAAAAAATTTATTATAGTAAGCTAATAGAGTTTGACATTAATACAGGTAAGGAATTAAAAGATGTGTATACTTTTGATGTGAGTATAGGTAATTCTGATTCAAGAGAATTAATTTTTTTATTACAATCAAATCAAGTTGTTCTTAAGCGTTTTGGGTTAGGCTTCGGTATGATTAATGTTGATTCAGGAGAAATGAAATCGATGACAATTAACTATGATTATAGAGACATAACAGGTTTAAATGCTATGAGAATTATAAGTTTTTAAAACTATACTAAAAGTAATAATAAGGTCGTCTTAATTGTAAGACGGCTTTTTTTATTTTTACAAAATGAAGTTTTATCAAAAAGAAATCCAATTACAAGAATTTAGAAGAGGATATCATATTATTACTGATATTTTAGAAAGTGCTATTCCAGAAATACAAACTATTATGAAAGGGCAGTTTCAGGCTTTTATAAAGCATACTTCTGCTAGTTTGACAATTAACGAAAATGCAGATCCTACTGTTAGAGAAGATTTCGAGTCGCATATTAATACAATGATTCCGGAAAATATGCCTTATTATAAGCACGATTATGAGGGAGCTGATGATATGCCTGCGCATATTAAGAGTTCTATGTTAGGTTGTCAGGTACAAATACCAATAACCAACGGAAGGTTAAACTTAGGAACTTGGCAAGGAATCTATTTAGGAGAACATCGTAATTATGGAGGTAAGAGAAGAATTGTGATTACAGTTTTTGGGAATTCATAAATGACTCATAAAATTCTTGTTGTAATTCATTAATTTCTTCCGCACTGTATTTTCTCGAGAAATGAACAGGAATAGCTTCTTTTATTAAAGAAGTTCTCATGATTTGACCGGACATTTTAGCGTAGCTATGAAAATTTAGTTCTGCAAAATTCTGATCTTTATTTTTGTAATATGATTCTATAAAAACAGTATCACAATTAAGAAAATGAGTTGTGATTTTTTTATGGTTTATTTCCGAAGGAGCGTGATCCATTATAATTCCTAAGGTTTTACCTTTCTTTAATTCAAGAAGGTAAAAAAGATCTTTTGCTTCATATTGGATGTTTTCAATTTGAATAATTTGATTACTTAGGTTTTTATTAAAAGCTTCTTTTAATTCATTTACCCATTTTCCTCCTTTTAGATTGGATTTTGAAATGTTGAATTTTACGGTGTCATATTCTATAAATTTGTAAGCTAAAGAAGGAGTTTTGTGGTCGAGTAAAACTCCTTGAACTTCAAATTTTTTATCAGCAAAAAGAATGTTAGAATTTGTTTTAGAAACTTCTTTAATTTCCCAAAGGGGAGGAGATAATTCATAGGTTACAATTTTATTGTCACTAATCATTTCTTTTACTTCATATGAAAGTGCCTCTTTATCTATTAGATTCCAAGTATAAGCTTTTAATTTATGTTGAATTTGAGTAGCTATATATTGTGGGCCACAAATAGTAACTTTTCTCTCAATTCCTATTTGATGTCTTATAATGGTATCAAAATTGATAAAATGATCAATATGAGTATGACTTATAAAGATAGCATTACAATTTTGGATTTCTTTGATAGTTAATTTGCTAGCATCACCACATTCGCACAGGTAGTTCCAAGAATGATTTTCTGGTTTTACTAAAATAGAAATATCCTCGTCTAAAGTACTTTTTATTGTTGCTGTAAACATATAGTTAATTATTGTTTTCTCTTCCTATTGAATCAACTCTTTTTAATAGATATGGGATGCGATAATCACCATTCATTTGCATAATTTTTTGAGAGGCTTCATCTAAATTAATACCTTTAGCGGTAATGTAAAGAGGTTTTTTACTGTTTCCTCTATAAACAGCTCTCTTGTTAAGTGTAACCTGATTGAAGTTGTTTTTAGCTACTCCAATAATTGGAATACACTTATTTAATTCCTGGTAAAGGAAGCCTCCTAAACCATTTTTATCTTCATCGTTTAGTACTACAAAGCCATCAATAATAATGGCTTCGCAGTTTTCTAAGTTTATTTTTTTTAGAAGGCTAATGATACAGGGAAGTTCCCTTTTGTAGAATTCTCCTGAAACATATTCATTAATGTCTTCTAAAGTTTCTTCATATATGTTTGATTCTTTCTCGTCAGTCCATTGGTTAAATTCTAAACAAACAGTTTTTGCTTTATTTTCAAAGTAATATGTGTCAAATACTAAAATCATAATTTTGAGTTTTAATTAATCTCCTCCGCAAGAAGAGCAACTAGAGCAGCTTGAACATGAAGAACAACTAGAACATGAACTAGAATCAGTGTCAAACCAGCTAGAGTCGGAATCGCTTCCCCATGAGCTTGAATCAAACCAACTAGTAGATTCTGTAACCTCAGGTTCATTAATACTTAAAGGATCTTCATCAAAAGTGCTAGAGTTTACGATTTCGCTATTAGATTCGCTATCAAAAATATCATTTGAAGTTTCTACTTCTTTAGCGTATCCTAAATCTTCACCTTTGTCATTTTCATAATAAGAATTTTGGATAGTAATATTGTCATTATGATGCATAATGTCAGACCAAATTAAACTATAAAAAAGAAAGTCGTTAAATCCGTGATATCCGCCGTATATTCCTCCTCCTTGAGTATTAGGTTGAATATCTTTTTTATTATTTATTTTTTGTTTTGGTAAAATAAATTTGTTCTTAGTATAGGTCTGTATATCATCAGTTTCAATTTGTTTTTTTAAGGATAGTTTTATTTTGTTTAAAAAATAGTCAAACCATTTATTTTTATCGTTTTTAAACTTGTCAAAACTTTCTTGATTACTAACAGTTTTACTTATTTTATTATTGATGTCTCCTGAGCTAAATTCTTTAAATAATCCAGAAACTTTTATGACAATTGGATAAACACCTATTTTATGATCTCGGTTAATTTCGGTTTCTATTAAATATTTGAAATCATTGTCTTCGTGTTCTAAAACAAGTTTTAATTGTTTGAAATGAACAGACATGGCGTCGTTTACTTCAATTTCATATTTGTCTAGAGCATATTTTAAATCATTTTCTTTTCCGTCTTGATCATGATAAAAATTGATGTCATCATGAGCAATTTTAATGATATTAGTAATATTTAAACTTCTAAAAGTAGCGTTTAACTGCTGTAAAATAGCAACAGCTGTAAAAGTTTCGCGTTCTTCTTTGTCAGAAATAGCGCCTAGAGTTAGGTGGTGAAAAAACTTTTTAAAAGCTTTAGTTGGTTTTACTTTTTTAATCTCTGTAAGTTGAGATGGGTCAATGGTAATAATACCTTCTAAATACATAAGTTGGGTTTTAATTGTGGCAAGCTCCGCAATTGCTAGCTTCCCATTCTTTTATAGCGTATGAACCCCAAATGGATTCTGGTGGTTTGTTGTAGTGTTTTATATAAAGTTCTATTGTTTTTTGAAATGTTTTTGGTTCGCTATTTTCGCTAGGAGTGTGGTGTATAAACCTTGAATAGTGAGTTAAACAAAAGTCATTATAGTATCGGGTAAATAGAATAAATTCATGCCAAGCTAAATCAACTAATACTGATGGACTTAGTTTTTCATTAGTGATATGAATTAGGTTTAGAAATTTTACCATTTCTATTAATAATTCATCACTATCAACTTGGTTTTTGAAACTTATTTCAGCTATTTTTTTCTTTAATAGAGGAATATTTGATGAGATATCGTTTAATTGGAGCTCCATAAACTAGTTTAAATAGAGTTTGTTCTCTCCGTTAGCAATATAAACCAAAACATCATTTTCTTTAAGTATTAGGTTGTTTTCTGGATTTTTAATCAATTGTTCATCTCTACTTAGAGCAACTAAAGTAATTCCTGATTTTTCTTTTAAATCAATATAAGTGTCTAAAAAACGTGTGTTTGTGTAGTTGTGATTTGCTGTTAGTTTAGTTTCGCAAATATCTAAATTGCTCTTGTCGTTTGAGGTAGATATTAAATCTTCGGTAAGTAATGCAACATTGGGTTCGAAAATATAGCTTGCTATAAACTTAGAAACTATTTCTTTTTTAGGAATAATAAATTGTACTCCTAAATAGTTAAAAGACGATTTTAATTCTATATTTTCTATAGCAACAACACAATTTACTTTTTCAAATCGCTTTTTTAAGCTAATGGTATAAACTAACGAGTCAGTATCGTTTTCAAAACTAATGTAAACTCTTCTTGAATTTGTAATGTTTATTTTTTCTAAGGCCTTGTAATCATTTAAGTCAGCTAATAAAACAAAACAGTTTTTATCTGAGTAAATTTGTTTAATTGTTTTTAGATCTGATTCTTGATTAACAACTATGGCTAAATCTTCTCCAGCATTTATTATTTGTTCGGCAACTTGTTTTGAAAAAGTATTCCAGCCAATAATTATACAGTGGTTGTTCATATCTGTTCCAAAGTATCCCATTTCTCTTTTTTTTAAGTATTCTGATATTTTTAAGCTTAATTCTGTAACGATGTACCCTAACATACCAAGGCTTCCTAGTACGAATAGTATTCCAATTAACCTTCCCCAAAAAGTAATAGGGTAGAAGTCACCATAACCAACAGTTGTTAAGGTAACTAAAGAATACCAATAAGCATCGGCAAGATTATGAATGTTAGTGTTTTCGAAGTTTGATTCAAAATAATACAAACCATATACTAGTAGATTGTATATGGCTGCAATTATAACGAAGAGTATTAGTTTTTGTTTGGTACTCATGCGTTCATTAAAACTTTAAAAGTGTTTAGTTTTTCCTGATTACAACTACTTAGCTCAATGTAAGTTTTTTTGCTTTCAGGAAACGTATGAATCGCTAAATGACTTTCTCCAAGTAACCAAAAACAAGTATAGCCTTGTTGTTCAAAATAATGTTCGTTAAAAGCTAAAATGGTGAACTTACTTTGTTGTAGCAATTTTTCAAATTTGGTTTTTAAAACCTCAGGATTGGTTTCTATAATCCATTCCTGAAGATTGTATATTTCGGCTTGTATATGTTTGTAGCTAGTGTTCATTTTTTATTAGTATAAATCCCAATTTCCTTTTAAATAATATTGATACAATACCGGATTTTGAATCTTATTCACTTCAATTTTTTTAGCATCGATATTAAAGAAATCTTTTTTTCCAAAAGAAGTTAATAATAACATTGCTTCGTTGTTAATCCATTTAGTAGTAATAGAATCAAACTGTAAGCTTTGTAATTGTTTTTTAAATGTTTCTTTTGAAATGTTCTTGTTTTTAGTTCCTATAATCCAACCCCATTCTCCCATAGATATTATTTGATTGTGCATTGGAATTGTTGTGAATCCTGCCGATTGCATTGTTAAATCTATACACTGAAATGCTTTGGTGGCAAAATATGGGCTTCCAGATTGTGTTATAAGTAATCCGTTAGGTCTTAGCTTACGTCTGCATAAAGTATAAAATTCATGAGAATATAATCTACCTAATTCAACACTTCTTGGGTCTGGTAAATCAATAATAATAACATCGTAAAAAGATTTTGTGTCTTGTTCTAGGTGAACATAGGCGTCTTTATTGTAGATAGTTAGTTTTTCACTATTCATTGATCCCTCGTTGATATCTATAAGAATTGGGTTGTTTTTACCTAAATCAGTCATGTTGGGATCTAAATCTACCATGTCAATTTTATCAACAGAAGGGTACTTTAAAAGTTCTCTTACTGCGCAACCATCTCCACCTCCAAGAATTAATATTTTTTGTGGATTTGGATGTGCTTGCATAATAGGATGTACCAAAGGTTCATGGTACATTTCTTCATCAATAGAGCAGAACTGTAAGTTTCCATTTAGATATAACCAATGTTCGTCCTTCCATTCGGTTAAAACAATTTTTTGGTATTTACTTTGATTTGCATAAACAACTTTATCCTTGTATTTCTTTTGCTCTCCCCAAGTAATAATGTCGTTTGTAAAACTCATTCCGGCAATAAGAATTGTCAAAACAATACCAATGCTTCCTAGCATAGGTTTGAATTGCTTTTTTACCATTTTTCCCTTAAAGCGATAGAAAACAATACAGGCAACAAAAAAGTTGATGAATCCTAGGATAAATGGGGTGTAAGTAAGTCCTAAAATAGGTAAGCCTATAAAAGCAAAAAATACACCGCCAAGTAAACTTCCGTAATAATCTTTTTCAAGAATTGATGAGATGTTGGTTTTTAAATCTTCGTACTCTTTGTTTATTCTTACTACCAAAGGAATTTCTAGACCAATGAGTAGCCCTACAAGCATACTTAAAAGATAAATAACTAAATCGTAATAAGATGAGACTGCAGCTAATGTGTATACTAATACTGAAGAGAAAGCTACGATTAAAGATAATGCTAGCTCTAGGAGTAAAAAGTTTCTAACTAGGTTTTTGGTAAAATACTGGCTAAGTCTACTACCTAGCCCCATGCAAAATAGCATTAATGAAACAATCATAGTCCATTGAAAAACAGAGTTTCCAATGAAATAGGTGGCAAGTGTAGATAAAACATACTCTGCAACAATTCCAGCAAAACCAGTAGCAAAAATTGCCGATTTAAGTACGAATGAATTACTTTTTAAATACTCCATGTAATTAATATTGCTGAGCTAACATAAGCAAATGCTTCTAGTAAACCAGCTCCAATATTTGGTTTTTCTTGGTTAATTATTTCGTCTGTTAGTGTTCTTCCTGGAAGTAAAATTTTGTCAGTTAAGAAACGCATTATAGGTAATAAGATAATTCCTAAAACGGTTTGTAAACTAACATCGATTAAAGTAGTGGTCCAATCAATAAAAGGGTCTAATAAGGCGTTCATAATTACAATTCCTATCGCTAAGATTGCACCTCCAAAGCTTATTCCAACAGCAACATTATCTTTTTCAATATGATCATGTACATCAAAACGAATCCATAAAGTGAAGATTTTTGAAGCAATAATTAGCATAATATTTCCAATAACCCAGTAACTAATAAAGGTGAGTATTCCTTCTTGAAAACTTTCAGATTCTCCAATAAGAGCTCCATGTAATATTAAAGCGTTTGCAGTGTAGATACAAGCTTCTATAACTCCTGTACCTTCGTTTTTATCTTCAACAATTTCCTTTTTAATATCAAATTTTGGTAAAATTAGCTTGTTGCTAATTAGAATTGAAATATGAAGTAAAACAATACCAATAAGGCTATAGGTACCAATGTGAAATAAATCTGTATAAAAATCAACGCTTTCTCCAATAATTGCACCTCCTAGAATTATAACTAATCCTACAAAATAACCTGTATAGGATAGAATAAAAGCAAAATTGTCTTTTTCAACAAGTTCATGTGCAATATTGATTTTCTTATTTATTAAGCTATAAATTAACTTTCCTAAATAAAAGATAATAAAAGCAGAAAGTACATAGCCTAAAGAGTGTCCTAGGCTAATGATGTCTATATATTCGGTTAGGTTTTCCATTTGTGTTTTAATCTTTTTAAGTTAGTTGTTATTTACCAAAGCCTCCGCTTCTTGAACGAGAAGATGATCTGCTATATCTAGAACTGCTTCTGCTTCTTTTGCTATAACTTTTACTAGAAGTATAGCCTCTTGATCGCATATTAGAAGCACTTCTGCTAACTTTTGAATTTACCTTGCTTTTAAACGTTTGTGGCTTTTTTGCCCAAGAAGTATTTTTATTTCCTGTAGAATTTGTTCCGTATTTGCTAGAACCTCCATAATATGATTTTTTATTACGATAGTTTCTGTTGTAATCATTCCAGTCTCTTCTAGGGTAGCCATATCCATAACCGTATCTTGGTCCGAAGAATAAATCAGAAAATAATCGATAACGTCCATAAAAAGCCCAAAAAGAACTTCCGTCGCTATGGGTTCTCCATTCTCCGTATTTAGGATTTCCTACATAATTGTTTACTCCAGCTGGAGCAGAGTTTTTATCTAATTTTCCATTTTTCTTACTTAGAATAGTCATCCCTAAATCATTTTGATGCTCTTCAAAAGTTATAGGAGAAACTTCCTTCCAATCTGTGTCAATAATTTTAATATCGGTAGGTTCAGCTAAACTATCTTTTAACTGTTCAATAGATAGGTTTGGTTGTTTTTCTTCAATTAAAATTCGATACTTATGAAAATATTTATCGGTATCTTCTTTGTAGTCCATATCGGCTAAAATGACACTGTAATCATTTTTGTCAATGTATTTAGTGATGATATTATCGATAGGAGATTTTACAAATTTTGGTTTTCTTTCAGTACCACAAGAACTTATTAAAAAACTAATGGTTAATAGAAATAAATAGTTGATAAGTCGCATAGTTTATTCGTTGTATGATGGTAAAATATTACTAATTTCAAATGGTTTAAGTATTTTTCCAATACTTACTTCAAAGTCATTTTCGTCCCATTGTTCAATGGTTAAACATTTTTCTTCGTCTTCATCTAAGTAGTAAAAAGAAATAAGTTCTTCCCAGTTTTCGTTTTCTACATTTCTATAGTATCCTGGAGACTCTTCGTCCAAGTAATAAGTAATATTTTGATGTGTAATTTTTTTTGGAGGTTTTCCATTAGTGTCAATATAGTCGGTAACAGTTTCTCCTAGTTTTCTGTATTTTAATTCTTCTGAAAGAGAAATGATAAGGTCATCATCTTCTTCTATATGAAGAAATCGTTTCTTTCCTTTAGATTCAATTACAAATTCTCTTGAGAAATGATTGTTTCCCCAATCATATTCAGACATTTTGGTAACTGTCCAAGTTTCTAAATCGTAATCTAATAGATAACCGTTTTCTAAATCGGTTACTTTGATGTTAATTGGGTCGTAATGTTTTTCTTCTTCTTTTTTATTGCTTTTGAATAAATCAAAAAATCCCATAGTAGTAGGTTGTAGTTAGTTTTTATTTTCTAATCCTTTCTGTAAAACAGATTTTATTCCTTCCAAATTTTCTGTAAATGCCATCATTTGACTTAGAATTTGTGTCATTTCATTTTTGTTTCCTAAACCATTTAGTTTGTTGTTTTTAAGGAAAATCTTCTTAATATCGTCCCAACGTTCTTGTTCTTCTTTAGATTGAGAGCTAATCAATTCTTTATATTTTAAGAGATTGGCTTCAGCTGCTGAGGTTAGGGTTTGTGATTCACTTTCGTAATGAGATAATAACAAACGTCCTAATTCATCTTGATTCATGATAGGAACAATTTTAGCAACTAATTTGTTCATGTCACGATACGAACCTTGTAGTTTGAATGAAGGCTCAGTTCTATAACTGTCTTCCATTGCTGCTGATTGAATATAGGTTTGATTCACTTTTAAAATAGTATCTCTGATTGTAATCACTTTTTCAAGAACTGCAATGTAATCTTGCACTTCTTGTTTGGTGTGATTTCCTTTTAAGTTAATCTCCTGTGTATTATTTTCCACTTTGTCAATTAGCGTGTAAACATCATCAAAATACTTACTACTTAGTTGGTGTAAAACAGGGTTAGAGGTTAAAGAATTTTCTATTAAACTTAATTTAAATAAATGTGCTGTATCACCTATAATATCTCCTAAATTGTATATATCTGCTCTGTTAGCAAGCATGTCTGGTATTTGGAATCTGTCACCGCTTTCGGTATAAGGGTTTCCTGCCATAATAACACAAAACTTTTTCCCTCTTAAATCGTAGGTTTTAGATTTTCCATTGTAAATACCTTCTATTTTTCTTGTTCCGTCGGAAAGAGAAATAAACTTTTGTAAAAACTCTGGATTACAGTGTTGGATGTCATCTAGATATAACATTACATTGTCTCCCATTTCAAAAGCTAAGTTTAATTTTTTTAACTCTTCTCTTGATGCTGAGTTGTTAGCAGACATTGGGTCTACAGAAGTCACTTCATGACCAATTGCAGGACCATTAATTTTCATAAATACCAATCCTAATCGGTTTGATATGTATTCCATTAAGGTAGTTTTACCATACCCAGGAGGAGAAATTAATAATAGCATACCCATTCTATCGGTACGTTTATTGTCTCCAACTGTTCCTAATTGTTTAGCAAGGTTGTCACCAATTAGAGGGAAGTAAACTTGGTCTATCAGTTTATTTCTTACAAAAGAAGAAAGTACTCTTGGTTTGAATTCTTCTAATTTTAATTCTTCTTTTAATTCTTCTGTAACTTGATGTTTTGCTTCTCTATATTTTATAAAGTTAGGTACTTCATTTTGATTAAATTGTGTAAGCTCTTCAATGAAGTTATGATAGTCAAACTCAATAGTATTTTCGTTAATTGTTGAATGGTTACCTTTTAATCCTTCTAATACTTGTTTTGGATGAACATTAATAGGGTTTAAAGCTGATAGATTTTCAAATAGTAATAATACTACGACTTCATTTATATAATTAATTTCAGTAGGAGCCTTTTCTATAATGAAGGAACTTACCCATTGTTTCGCTAATTGAATTTTATCGGTGTACTCTTCGAGCTTTTCTGTACTTGCTTTAAATTTATGAAGAGCATTTTGCCTATCTAAAGTTTTAATAAATGTCTCTTTTAAAACTAGTGCTTCCGGACTTGTGTG
The DNA here is from genome assembly GCF_947499065.1 of uncultured Tenacibaculum sp. Taxonomy (GTDB): domain Bacteria; phylum Bacteroidota; class Bacteroidia; order Flavobacteriales; family Flavobacteriaceae; genus Polaribacter. Next base: position 180,857 of record NZ_CANMMT010000006.1, read on the forward strand.
AAAAGTATTGTTGCTCTTTAATTCATTGAATAAGTACCTAGCAATAACTTTAGATTGGTCATTTGAAAAAAGCTGTGTTTTTTCTGAAAAACTATTTAAATAATCAGTTAAGTCATCAATAATGAAGTCATAAGCAGTGCTATTTGGAAACACAGCTAAAACTTCACCAGAAGCCTTAATTGAAGTATTGTAGTTTGTTTTTTGTTCTTCGGTTAATGAGTTCCAGAAATATTGAGCAAAGGCTCTTACGTCTGGAGTAAAAGTTAGTAATCCAAGTTCGTGATGTTTATGTACTAATGTGTGTAATATTTTTGCAGCATCAACATCATGAACACCTTTTATATAGCCTTCAGCATAAGAATTGCTACTTTCTTTTCTGATTAAATTTAGTAGCTCTTCTTCGGTAAGGTTGATTAATTCTTCTTCTTTAAATTTATTGAATAATTTAAAAGCTAGGAATGAAGATCTATAAACAGTGTTGTTTTCTGAAACTAATTCTTGGTCCCAATATTTTTTTGAATTAAGTAAGATTTCATTTGAAACTTTTTCGTAAAAATCGGTTCCAGTTAAGTGGTAGTATAACTCTTCGTTTTTGTAAACAATAGTAAGGTCGAGTAATTGTTTGTTTACCCCAAATTTGTGCTTTCCTAATTTGATTACATTTTCACCGTCTTCGTAAAGTTCTTGCTTGTCTTTTAGTTTTCTAAGTGCATCTTCTTTTGCAACTTTTAATTGCGTTTCTATAGCTTCTGCTTTACCGATATCGTCTAATTCTTTTAGTTGACTAATAATGTCTCTAACTTTATTAATCATTAAGTCAGCAGCAAAATACCCGTTGATGTCTTCAGTTGAATTGAAAGTAAGTGCTTTTTTGCTTACACCTTTTAAAATTCTTTCTGAAGCTGTTTGTAGCGCTACAGTTTTTTTGTTTCTTTTTTCAATTAAGCTGTTCTTTCTGTTATCGAAAGCGGCATGAACTTCTTCTCTTTTTTCAATAATCAAAGTAATAAACTCTTCAAAATCGGCAAATTTTCCTTCTAGCTCTTCAAGTTGAATAGCTGTTTTGGTTAAGAATTCATCACATTTTTCAGGTGTATTAGCAATGTCTATGTAATTGATGATACTTTGGTCAATTAGCTTTAACTGTGCATTAAAATCGGCCTTAGCTTCTTTGCTTCCTAAGCTTTTGATGCTATTCTTAATTCCAGATTTTAACTGGTTTAATGTCGCAAAAATCAATGAGATGTTATCAATAATCTTAGTAGATTGTGAAGTGTCTTCGATTTCTAAATTTGAAACAATATCAATTAGCATCTCTAAATCGGAAGTAATCTGATTAACTTCTTTCTCTAGAGCTTTGGCGTCTATTACCTTTTTAATATTTGGTAAAGCTTCTTCTTTTTCTGAAACTCTCTTATGGTAAGGTTCTAATGCTTTATCGTTTAAAAGAAACTGAACACAACGTTTAGAAATAAGGTTGTTTTGTTCGGCAACTTGCTCTTCTAATTCTTTTAAGAGATTTGCATTTATATATCGAATATCATGTAAGCTAATTACTTCTCCTCGTAAGGTTCGTAATTGATTCAACAGAACAACAAAGTCGTCAATAGATTTAAAAGAAGTACTTTTTATTTTGCTGAATAACTCATCAGATTTCTGATTAATGTTTTTAGTTTCCTTTTCAGCTTGTTTTTTTAGTTGAACTACCTTCTCAAACTCTTCAATAGCAGCATTTGCAGCTTCATTTATTTGAGCAATAGGAATGTTTAACTGTGAAGTTTCTTTTTCAGGTAACCAGTAATAAGTGTCGTTTATATCTTTTGATATTTTGGCAATATCGTTGTATAAGCCTGTATAATTATCTTCTTTATTTAATAGGTTGATTAATTCGTGACACTCTGCCATGGCGCGAACAATATCTTTATTACCTATTTTGTATAATAATGTATTTTCATGTTGTGAAGGCATAAAATCTCCTTTCAAATACGGAGTTTGCCAAATTTGAACTACATGATGTTTTGTTTGTTCATTTTCTGTTTTAAAATAACAAAGTTCTCCATTTTGTAATACAGTAAAACCATTACAAATTATTGGGGTTTTAACTTCTTGTTCTATGATGTTGTACGACATTAAAATGTATAAACCACGGATGGTTGCATAAAATACATATAAGAAGTCTTCTCCATTAGGAGATACTATTTTTTCTTGGAATTTTACTTCCTTAGCATCGTTTTCAAAAAGTTTATATTCTCCAGTTTGTAGGTAATATCCGTTGGGAAATATAATACCATGGTCATCTGGTAACTGAACAGCAGTGTCTTTAATGCTGTCTATTTTTTGAACTTCCTGAAGTTTGTGGTTGTAAACAAAATAACGAGATGGTTCTTGAAATGGTTTCACTTCTAGGGTAATTAGATTTCCTAAATTACCATATCTGAATTGACCATCGTCTAATGTTTGATCTATATGTTCAACAGGTTCAGAAAGAATTCCTCTTCCTTCATCTGTGTTGTCTTCAATTTTAATAGTTAAATCTCCTCCAATAGTTTCTACAAAAATCTTATCTAAAATAGATACATGAGAGTAGGTTCCATAGCGGTGCATATCACGAGTTACTTCCTGCCATTTAAACTCGTGTTGTGTAGGGAATTTATATTCGTGTTCACTTCTATTATCAATATATTGAAGACTATTTTCGTTGATAAGCCATTTAAAAGCTTTAATATCGTTTTTGTTTTCGCTTAACTGAAAAACCATGTATAGGTAATTTCCAATTACAGCAAATTTTGAGAAAATAGTATTTCTATAATATTTATAAAGATTGGTAAAGTCATCAATAAAAATAGAATCGTTTAATAAATCTAAAGATTGAATGTGAAAACGTTGGTCTTTAAATTCATAAATACTAAACACATCCGATAGTTTGATGTCTGTTCTTAATCCGAAGTGAACATTGTACCCGAAAATAGAGATGTTGCCTAAAGAAACGATATCTCTGGCAATACAATTGTTTTCGGTGTTAATTCTATCATTAGCAATTAATTTGGTTTCTATAGCTCCAAAAACATGTTTTCTATCCTCATTTAGGGTATGTAATCTTTCTTGTAGGTCTTGCTTTTGTTTTTGCAATCTACTTTGAATGATTTCATAGGTGCCGCCATCTAATTGCTGTGCATTGTTTTGGTTTTCCATGTACTTTTAAAAGTGTGGTTTTAAATAAATAGAAACAATAAAATATTAGGTGTATGTATGACACCATAATTTTCTTGTTATAAAATAACTAAGAAAACAAAGAGTTTATCGATGTGATAAACTCTTTGTAAAAGTTGTTTATGATAACTTTTGGTTAGATAAACCTAATCCTTTTGCTAAATTGAATAGGTTACTAAAAAGGTTTTCATCATCTGAACTAGTTGCTTTTCCTTTTAAGTCCATTAAAAGGTTGGCCACTGTTAAGTTTTTAATGTCTTCAGAAGAAATTCCGTATTTGGTAGCAAAGTCTTTTACTTTGTCTAATAGGTTACCTTTTACATCATCACTTCCTAAAATAGCATCTTTTACATCTTGAATGTTGTCACTGTGTTGTACTAGTCTATCAAACCCTTTAGCCTTGGTAATTTGCCCAATGATTTGATCGAAGAACATAGTTTCACCACCAACAATATCAATATTAGCAGCTTTCAATGCGTCACCAATAACTTGTGCTTGTGCATCTGCAATATCTTTCTGAACATTAATGTGAGCTAAATCTACTTTTAATTCTTTTTCTAAGCGTAGCTTGAATTCTTCGTGTTCTTTACCAACACCGTCAAGTTTCTTCATTGCTTCCGCTTTTTCTTCAATTCCAGCTGCTTCAGCTAAAGCAATCTCTTTGTCACCAGTAGCTTGTGCTAACGCTTTTTCTTTGATAACTTCCGCTTCTGCAATTCCTTCTTCTTTAAGGGCTTCTGCTTTTGCTAAAGTTCCAGCTGCTTCAGCTTTTGCTTTTTTCTCAATGATTGTAGCTTCTACTAATCCTTGACGTTCGTTAGCATCTGCTTTAGCATGCATTACTTGTGCTTCAGACATACCAATAGTAGCTTCTTCTTTAGCTTTAGCTTCAGCTAATGTTTTTCTAGCTTCAGCTTCTTTTTCACTTGCTTCTTTTTGAGCTTGTGCATGGATGTTAATTTCTTCTGCTTTTTGCTTAGCAGCTTCTTTTTCTGCTTCTGCTAGCTTAATTCGCTTAATTAATTGCTCTTGAGCGGACTTCTCAGCTAAAGTAATAGCAACTTGCTTTTCACGATCGGCACCTTTAAAAGCTTCGATGTCTTTCATGTTTTCTTGCTCTTCAACAACACCTTTCTCTAGCATTACTCTGTCGCGAATTACATCTTGAATGTTCTTCTTCTCAACTTCTACAACTTTCTCTTTTTCAATTTGAGCAAGTGTAACAATACGCTCACGTTCTGTAGCTTCTAAAGCTCTGTCTTTTTCTACTCTTTCTGTTTCAACAGCTTCAGTACGTATTTTGTTTTTCTCTGCAACAATGATTTGACGTTGCATGTTTTCTTCTGCAACCTGTACCTTTTCTTCAGTAGCAATTCTAGCAGTTTCAGATTTTAAACGTTCTTCTTCAGCTACTTTTAAAGTCTCTGCTTCTTCACGAGCTTTTATGTTAGCAATTTCTCTTTTTTGTTGCTCTTCTTTTTCTGCTAATTGTTTATCTAGCTCTAAGATAGCTTCTCTAGCTTCTACATCTTGTTTACGGATAACTTTTTCTTCATCACGCTTAATTAAGTTAGATTTTACATTTTGTGCAGCTGTTAATTCAGTAATTTTCTTGATACCTTCAGAATCTAAAATATTATCAGCTTTTAAATATTGAACATCAGTTTGTTCTAAATAATCAATAGCACAATCATCTAAAACATATCCATTTAAATCTTTTCTAATAAGCTCCATGATTTCGTCTCTAAACTCCATACGAGCCTCGTATAAATCCACAAAATCGAATTTTTTACCTACAGTTTTTAAAGCTTCGGAAAATTTTGCTCCAAAAAGTTCTTCTAAAGTAGAGATGTTAGAAGCTCTTTCACAACCAATGGTTTGCGCTACTTCTATAATGTCGTCTTTAGATTTATTAACTCGTAAAAAGAAAGCGACTTTAATATCTGCACGCATATTGTCTTTACAAATAAGACCATCATCGCCTAAACGTTCAATTTCGATTTTTTTAACCGAAATATCCATAACTTCTACTTTGTGTAGAACTGGAATCACATACATTCCTTTATCAAATGCTACTGCAGTACCTCCAAAACCAGTTTTAACTAAGGCTTCTCCCTGAGGGATTTTTTTATAGAACATTGCTATAACTGCAATGAAGACTATAAATAAAAATAAAAGACCTACAACAGCTATAATGGCAATTTGTGCTCCATTACTTAATGTATCCATAAAATTTAATTGTTATTAGTTAGTTATTATTTTCATAGTGTTGAACCAGGTATAAGTTGTCTCCTTTTACTTGGTTTATTATTATTATATTCTCATCCATGTTTATTGGTTTTCCATCAATAGATTTTACATAAACAATAATTGGACTTGATTCTATTTTTATTTTTGCTTTTCCAACGCGTTCGTTTTTTATGTTTGTTTCTAAAACTCCAACTCTTCCAATTAAATCAATAGAGTTAACTCCTTTTTTACTAAAATTTTTAAAGAAAGACTTAAAAGGAGTTGTACCTATTTTTGTTACTATTAAAGAAGGAATAATAGCTAAAAAGAAAATAATAAAACCGAAACTGTTATTATAACTGTTGGTTAAGTTAGTTATGAAAACGGTTAAAAACCACCAAGAAAAAATCCAAAAAGTGAATGTGAACATAAATGGCAATCCAACAAAGTTGAAATATACCAAAGCTACTTGCCACCATTTTAAATCCTTTTTTCTGTCTTTTATGATGTCCTGATGTTTTACTTCTGCATTTGAAACGTCTTCAATAGATATATTACCACTATCAAGACTGGTTTCAGTATCTATGTCAAAGTCGCTATCAATATCAACGTCAACTTCTACATCAAAGTCTAAATCGAAATCAATTCCTGAAAGCATTGTTAGCAACCAGTATAAAACTAAAATAATTAGTAATACGGTTAGTGAAATGTTTACAGGGGAAAAAAGTATATCAGTTAATTCAACCATGTATTGTTTAGTTTTATTCTATTAGCTGTTTTCAGAATCTTTATTATCCATTCCTAATTGTTTCTTTAATTTGTCTAAGTCGCTCATAGCACTAGCTTCTGTAGTATCTACAATAGCGTCTAGCTCTTCATCTATACTCTTAGATTCATTAGCGATATCTCCATAAGCTTCTGCTAAAGCTTCTTCTTGTTGTACTTTTTCTTTCATACGCTCTAACATAGAAACTGTACTAGAGCTGTCGATTTCGGCCATCTGCTTGTTTAAGTTTTTAGTAGCATTACTAACCTTAACTCTGGCTTTTAAAGTTTTTAACTCATTTTCCCACTTACTGATGTTTGATTTTATTTCAGAAACATTTTTCTCTAATTGAGCAACAGATTTGTTAAATCTTTCGGCTTCTTCTGTAGTTCTAGTAATATGGTTTGTAGCTTCTTCTTTTTTAATTAAAGCTTCTTTTGCTAAACGATCAGCTTCAGCCATGTCTAAATCACCGCTTTGAGCTTTTTTCAAAATAAGCATCGCTTTGTTTTGATAGTCTTCAGCTTTAGATGTGTATTGTTCTTTATCGTTATTGGCTCTAATAGCCATAGCTTTAACTTGAGCTAATGCTTCAAGACTTTTATCTAAGTCTTTTTTCATGTCTCTTATTCCTTGCTCTGTTAGTTTAATAGGGTCTTCCATTTTATCAATGGCAGAGTGAGCTTCGGCTTTTCCTATGTTAAATAATCTTCTAAAAATGTTCATAATAATATTTTTTTAATATTTTGAATATGTAATAATTTGTTCAGAATATTCGCTTAATAATAAACTCAAAGAGTTTAAACTAGCTTCTAATTCGTTTAAATCTAAATTTTCTAATTGTAAAGTGTCTCTAAAAATTACACGCTCATAGCTGTCGTCTAAAACAAAGGCACCATGAACAATGTCTCTGTTCTTTTTTAGTAAACTCTTAAAGATTTCTTCGTTTGGTTGATTAACTTTAAAGATGAATTGTTCAATAATAACTATTGGGTAAGCGACTCCTATAATTAAGTTTTTGATCCCAAAACTTTCTTTTTCAATAACAAAAATCCCCTCAGTTTCGTCTTCCTTAATAATGTTTACATTAAGTTCTTGTAAAAAGTTTTTTGTTTTTAAATAGTGATTGTTCATTAGCAATGAAATTAGTAGTTTATAATTTTGTTTTCTTCTCTTTTTAGCGCTTGTAATATTACAAAAAAGATTTGAAAACAAGTCCGGTCATACATATAGTAAATAGTATCATAATTGTTAAAATTTGGTTAGTTGTTCTTTTTTATTTTGATTTTTAACTAAAAAAAATAGCAAATATCAAAAGTATTAGCTAATATTGTTAGTGTAAAGATAGGTAAAATAATTTAATTTGCAAATAAAATTAGCAAAATATGTCGTTTTTTGGAAAAAACATAAAGAAAATAAGAGGGGTTAAAGGGTTGAGTCAGCAGGTTTTTGCTGAGATTTTTGATCTAAAACGTGCTACTTTAGGGGCTTACGAAGAAGGTAGGAGTGAACCTAAAATAGATACGATAATAAAGATTGCTAATCATTTTAGTATTAAGGTAGATGATTTGCTAACTTCTGAATTAACTGTAAATAAGTTGTTGCAGTTTAAGGATGATATTACGTTGCAGGCTGATGATATGGATAAAGAAGTGTTTGCTTCTGTTCCATGTATTACTGAAAAGATGGTGGGTGATTATATTAAGTATTACAATAAAAAAGCATTTGTGGGTGATTTACCTGTTTTGAACTTACCTATTAATACAGGGAAAGTATTTAGGGGGTATACTGTTAGGAATTTAGAAATGACAAACCATGATAAAGGTTTGTTTCCTAAAGATGTTGTTGTAGGGGAGTTTGTTCCTAAGGATGTGATAGAGAAGTTAAATAACGGTGTGTTGGCTTTGGTGTTGGTAAATGACGAGCTTATTTTAAGAAGATTATATGTAACAAATGATGAAATTGTTTTAAGGGCAGATCATAAAAATATTGAAGATAAAACCTATGCATTATCGGATGTAAAAGAGTTGTGGCGTATTCGTTATGCTTTTTTTAAAAGGTTGCCAGAGTTTAATGATGTATTAGAGGAAAAGTTATTGTTTTTGGAACAGGAGTTTACAAAACTTAAAAATAGGCTGTAGTTGAAAGAATATTATAAGTATAATTTTTTCAAACATACTTATTGTGAGTTTGAGAAAAAGGAAATCGATTTTTTTAAAGGGAAGTCTGCACATTATCAAAGTAAATCAGGAAGCTTATATTATTATACGGAAGATGGTGTGTATCGATATTCTAATCATTGGGGTAGAGTAGCTAATTGTAGGTGGAAAATAAAAGGAATTGAAAATTATAGAAACCAAAACTATTATGTTGGTTATGCTAATTGGAAGGATTTTTATCCATTAAATGATGTTGATAAGGTTTTTTATTTAGAAGTTGACTTTGAAAATAAGCAAGTGAAAATCCAAAGAGTAGGAAATAAGGTAGATGAAAATGTTTTTTTAATGACTTCAGAATTGGTTCATAAACGCTTAAAGCAAATTCAAACTTTATTTAAAGAATATAAGTGGGCGAAATACTATGATGAAGATATTGATGTATTGCGTAAAGAAATAATATTAAACTTGATGAGTTCAAATAAACCCTTGCAGTTACTAAAGCAAGATTTGAAAAGGGAATATCATTAAAATTCAGTAAATTTGTGTTTAGATTTTAACTTTAATAAATCTAAATGAATATACCACAAACCAGTTTTCCTCGAGTTGTAATTATAGGAGGGGGATTTGCAGGATTGGCTGCTGCTAAAGGATTAGAAGACCAAGAACTTCAGGTAGTTTTAATAGATAAACATAACTATCATACATTTCAACCATTACTATATCAAGTTGCTACTGGAGGGTTAGAGCCCGATAGTATTGCTTTTCCACTTCGGAAACGTTTTAACGATGTAGAGAATTTTTATTTTCGTTTGGCAGAAGTAACTAATGTCGATGCAAAACTGAATGTGATAGAGACTTCAATAGGAAGTTTAGAATACGATGAATTAATTATTGCTACAGGTTCAACTACAAACTTTTTTGGAAATACGAATATTGAAAAATATGCAATGGAAATGAAGTCAGTTCCCCAAGCATTAAATATTCGTAGTTTGGTGTTAGAAAATTTTGAAGAAGCTTTACTGGAAACAGATCTTGAAAAGAGAAGGGCCTTGATGAATTTTGTAATTGTAGGTGGTGGTCCAACTGGTGTTGAATTAGCAGGTGCTTTGGCGGAAATGAAGAAAGGAATTTTACCTAAAGATTACCCCGATTTAGATATTCGTCAAATGAAGATAAATCTTATTCAAGGTACGAATGAGTTGTTGAGTGGAATGAGTAGTAAGGCATCGCAAAAGTCAGAAGATTTTTTAATCAAGCTAGGAGTGGATGTCTGGAAAAATCTTAGAGTGATAGATTATGATGGTGAAACAGTAACTACTAATGGTAGCGATCATTTTAAAGCAGAAACGGTTATTTGGGCAGCTGGTGTAAAAGGAGATGCTATAGATGGTTTAGAACAAGATTGTTTGATAGAGAGAGCGAATCGTTTTAAGGTTGATGAATATAGTAAGGTGGTTGGTTATGAAAATGTATACGCTATAGGTGATGTTGCTTGCATGCAAACAAAAGATTATGAACGTGGGCATCCAATGATGGCACAACCAGCAATTCAACAAGGTGAGCTGTTAGGGAAAAATATCTTAGCTAAGTTAAAAGGAAAAAAGCTAAAACCTTTTAAATATAATGACAAAGGTTCTATGGCAACTATTGGAAGAAATAAAGCTGTAGTCGATTTGCCTAAGTGGAAGTTCCAAGGAGTTTTTGCTTGGTTTGTATGGATGTTTGTACACTTGTTCTCTTTAATAGGTTTTAGAAATAAGGTAATTGTTTTTATGAACTGGGTGTATAGTTATATTCGTTTTGATAGAGAAACTCGCTTGATAATTCGTCCATATAGAAAACAAAATAAATATTCATTTGTAAAAGAAGATGCCTAAAGTATCAAAAAACATCAAGTGTACTAAATGTGGAGTGTTTACTGAAAACTCTGATTTTTGTAAAAATTGTGGAGAATTAATTTCTTTTAAGAAAAAGCAAGAAATAAAACAAGAAGGAGAAAGGCAGAAGCGAATAGATAAAGCTAAATATGAATTAGAGAATCCTAACTTAGCTGAACGTTTAAAACAACATCCATTTTTTCTTTATAAGATAGTAGGTTGGATATTGTATTCAGTGTTTTTGGTGGTAAGTGCTATAGGTGCTATGTTGGCTTGGTTTATTGCAATGGTAGCAGCTGGGTAGAGTGAAAAAAGCACTTCATATATATTTTGTGGTTTCACTGTGTTTAGGAACAATTGTTTATTTGGCTTCTAAATATAAAGTTGAGTTACCAAGAGTTATTCGGTTTTACCTAAATGATTTTCTTATTATACCAATAGTATTGTCGTTTAGTTTATTTGTACTTAGATGGAGTAGAGGAGATAAGAATTATGAAATTCCTATTTGGGTAATTTTTTATATGTGTGCTATGTATTCAGTCTTATTTGAATTTGTGTTGCCCAAAAGCCATTCTAGATACACGGCAGATGTGATTGATGTAATTCTTTATTTTTTGGGAGGTTTGGTTTTTTATGGACTTCAAAAGAAATCAATTTATGAAGATTAGAATAAGAACTTTTTGTTTGTATGGTGAGAGTATGTATCGTATAAGAATTATAAAATAGATGAAAGGAATTGTGAATTTTTCAAATAAAACAATAACTAGAATAGGAAAGGCAATAGATTATGTAGAGTCTAATTTAGATAAGAAACTAGTGTTAGAAAGAGTAGCAAAAGAAGCGCATTTTTCTTCTTTTCATTTTCATAGATTATTTAAAATTGTAACCAACGAGACATTAAATGATTTTATTGTTAGAAAAAGAATAGAAAAAGCGGCATTTTTTTTATTAAAACAAAAAGAAAAATCAATAACAGAAGTTTCTGAAAGAGTGGGTTTTACAAGTTTGTCTTCGTTTTCGAGAGCGTTTAAGAACTTTTACGGAATGAGTCCTGCGGAATTTAAAAAAGAAAGTGCTAATAAATATAGCAAGATATGTAAAACAGAAAGCAAGAATGGACAAATAGAAACCAGGTTTGAGCAATACATTTGTAACATAAATGAAAATTTGAATTGGTTAAAAATGAATGCAAAAACAGAAGTAAAAGTAGTTCCAGAAATGCAATTGGCTTACTTGAGTCATAAAGGAGGAATGGATTTGATAGGGAGTGTGTATAATCGTTTAATTCAATGGGCGGCTCCTAAAGGTTTAATGGGGCAACCAAATTTAAGGATGGTAACGATTTATCATGATAGTCCTAAAATAACATCGCCAGACCAAGTGAGACAAAGTGCTTGTATGGTTTTAGATCGTAAGGTAACTTCAGGAGGAGAGGTGAATTTGAAAACTTTACCAGCAACCAAATGTGTGGTTTCTAGAGTAGAGGTTGTAGGAGAGCAATTTCAAAAAGCATGGGAAAGTAGTTTTGTATGGATGAGTGAACATGGGTATAGAAAAGGAGATCAAGATCCGTTCGAGATTTATTATAATAATGCAGAAGAGCATCCTCAAAAAAAATGGATTGTAGATTTATGTATACCAGTTGAGTAAGCTTTTATGTGTTAATGTTCTTTAATAAAAAAGTTATCAAGTTGTTGATAGGTGTATAAATTCCTAGTTTTTTACCCAACGATGATATAATTCCGTTCTTGGCATTAATTTCAATAGGGTTGCCGTTTAGTTTGTCGGTTAGCATAGAGCTGCCTTTTTTGGATGGAAGTGTACGTGCTTTTTCTGTTAAATGAAGAGTAAAATCAGGAGGGATTTGAGCGCCATCTGCATTAGCGACTTGAATCCCTTCTTCAATGATTTTTGTATATAAATTTAAGATACTGGTATCTTTAAAAATGATAGCGGTTCTGTTGCTAAGGCATAGTATACTGCCGATAGCTGAGCTTTCAATTAGCTTCATCCAACTATCCGTTTTAAAGTCTTTGCTAAATTGAAAATTTAGATTTTTAGTATGAAATAAAGAAAGGAAGTTTAAAGAAGTATTTTTTTTATCTAAAGTAATAATGCCTTTTTTTAGTTGAATAAAAAGTCTGTTTTCTATTTGTGTGGGACAGTCAATAATGCATTCAATAATGTTTTTACTATCTGTATATTGTAGAATACTGTCTTTAAGATTGATGCCATTTCGTATAACGGCAACTTTAGTATTTTTATTAATTAGCTTTTTTAATAAAATGGAAGCGTTTTTATAATGATATTCTTTTAAGCAAATAATTAACCAGTCGAGAGGAATGTTACTAGGAGTGTTTAAAGAGATGGATTTTTGAGTGGTGTAGTTTTGAAATTGGAGTTTTAGAGTTGTTTTTGGACTTCTGTTATAGTAGTAAATAACATTGTCAGTTTTTAATGACAATGAAATTACTGTACCTATAGCACCAATACCTAAAACTCCAATATTCATTTCATAAAAGTAAAGGAACTAATTATGAAAATAATTGACGAAAATCATTAATTTTAGTTTTAGCATCAGTGTCAATTTCTTTACCGTCTTCAGTAAACCATGCGTGAGTATCTCCAATATAGTTCATGCCTAGATAATTTGCACTTTCAATAAAAGGCATAGTGAATCCATCTTTTAAATCATTGGCTCCAGAATTACTAATCATAGCCATGCTTTTGCCGCGTAACTGTCTTCCAAGTTCTTTTTTATAATGAAGAAGGTCAGATAATCTGTCAAAAAAATGTTTTAAAGTACCGCTCATAGAGTACCAATAAACAGGGGTAGCAAAAATGATTGTATCATATTTATCAATAATGTTTTCCATTAAAGGAATAAAGTCATCATTTGCATTACTAAAATCATATTCGAATGCTCCAATGTTTTTGGTTTTTAAGTCTATAATGTCAAAATTACTATTTTTATTTAAGTAGTTGATAACCGTATTTGTGTTACCATTGCTTTTTGAACTTCCTTGTATAATTACAGTTTTATTCATTTTTGTTTGTTTTATGTGTGATAAAGCTCACAAATTTTATTAAAAACCAATTAAGAATCTTATTGTTAAAAATGATAATAACCAAGAAAAAATCAATGATTAAAGGGGATATTTTTTGTACTTTTATCGTATAAAAAGCATTATCTATGAATACAGACATGTTTAAGTTTTCAGAAGAGGTTGTGTTAAGCGATTTTGAAACGAAAACAGTAGAGGGGGAAGCGAAAAAAAAACTTAAAAAATTAAGAAAAGAAATAAGTAAATTACAAGATACTATGTATGCTGAAGGTAAGTATAGTATGTTAATTTGCTTACAAGGAATGGATACCGCTGGGAAAGATAGTTTGATTCGTGAAGTGTTTAAAGATGTAAATGCCCGTGGAGTTGTAGTGCATAGTTTTAAAGTGCCAACAGAGTTAGAGTTGAAGCATGACTTTTTATGGAGGCACTATATCGCTCTTCCTGCAAAAGGAAAAATAGGAGTTTTTAATAGGACTCATTATGAAAATGTGTTGGTAACAAGAGTACATCCTGAATATGTTTTTGGAGAAAATATCCCAACAGTTAAAAGTTTAGATGATTTAAATGACGATTTTTATCATTCAAGAATGGATCGAATTAATCAGTTTGAAAAACATATTTCAGAAAACGGAACAATTATCTTGAAGTTCTTCTTAAATGTGTCAAAAGAAGAACAGAAAAATAGGTTATTACGTCGCTTAAATATTCCTGAGAAGAATTGGAAGTTTTCTTCAGGAGATTTGAAAGAACGTAAGTTATGGGATAAATATCAAGCATGTTATGAAGATTTATTAAAAAGAACATCAACATATTATGCACCATGGTATGTTGTACCTGCTGATGATAAACCAACAGCAAGGTATATAGTTGCAAAAACAATTAGTGAAGAGTTAAAAAAGTATGGATTTAAAGAACCTACATTAGCTCAAGAAGATTTAGATAAGATAGACGAGTTTAAAGCTCAATTAAATAATGAATAATTCTCTTAAAATAAGATGAAGTTAAACTTAGCAAAACCAATCGTATTTTTCGATTTAGAAACAACTGGAGTTAATATTGCGAAAGATAGAGTTGTTGAAATATCAATATTAAAAGTGTTTCCAAACGGAAATAAAGAAAGTAAAACATGGTTGGTGAATCCTGAAATAGAAATACCGAAAGAATCATCAGATATTCACGGAATAACAAATGAAAAAGTAGTTACAGAACCTACATTTAAAGAGTTAGCACCAAAAATCAATGAGATGATTGCTGGATGTGATTTGGCAGGATTTAATTCAAATAGATTTGATATCCCTCTTTTAGCAGAAGAGTTAATGCGTGCTGGAATTGATTTTGACATGAAAAATCGTAAAGCAATAGATGTACAAGTAATTTTTCATAAAAAAGAGCAAAGAACATTAAGTGCAGGATATCAGTTTTACTGTGGAAAAGAATTGGTAGGAGCACACGGAGCAGAAGCAGATACAAATGCTACTTATGAAATTTTATTAGCTCAATTAGATAAATATGATGATATAGAAAATACAGTAGAGGCTCTAAGTGAATATTCAGCACATGGAAAAAGAGCAGATTTTGCAGGTTTTGTTTTAATGAATGATAAAGATCAAGAAATTTTTTCTTTCGGTAAATATAAAGGACGAACAGTAGAAGAGGTTTTTAAAGAAAACCCTGGATATAATGCATGGATTCAAAATGCAGATTTTCCATTATATACTAAAAAAGTTTTGAGAGAGGTGAAAGAACGTATGTCTCCATCTAAAAAAAAGATGACAGATGAAGAGAAGCTACAAGCACTGCAACAAAAATTTAATTTAAGGTAATCTTTAACACTCGTTTAAGATATAAAATCTTGATAGTTTTTTAATTTAGGAATTATAAAAGAAAGGAAAAATGTACACGGAATATAATAATTTACCAAACGATTCACGAGTTTGGATTTATCAAGCAGATAGAGAGTTTACAATTGAGGAAGTAGAACATATTTGTGCAAAAGCAATACTTTTTATTGAGAATTGGACACGTCATGGAGATGATTTAAAAGGATCGTTTACTATAAAATACAATCAATTTTTAGTATTAGCTGTAGATGAAGGTTTTAATAATGTATCAGGATGTTCTATAGATTCTTCAGTTCGTTTTGTACAAGAGTTGGAAAAAGAAATCAATGTAGATTTAATGAATAAAATGAATGTAACTTTTAAAGTTGGTGAAAACATTAATATAGTAAAGTTGCCAGAGTTTCAACAATTTGCTAAGGAACAAAAAATAACTTCAGATACCATAGTTTTTAATAATATGGTAAATACCAAAGAGGATTTTGAGACAAACTGGGAAGTAACAGCTGATAAAAGTTGGCATAAGAGGTTTTTGGTATAAGAATTGATTTCATGTAGTAAGAGATTTTAAATATGATGAAGAAAGTACTAGTTTTTTTAGCGTTTGTTTTTGTTCAAGTAGTAGAAGCGCAACAAGTAGATCCGTTATTAGCAAAAGATAAGGAATCACAAACAATTTGGGTAGATAGTATCATGAAATCAATGTCCATTGATGAAAAAATAGGGCAGTTGTTTATGGTACAGGCTTATTCTAATAAAGACAAAAAGCATGAAAAGGTTATTACAAATATGATTAACAAGTATCATGTAGGTAATTTAATATTTATGCAAGGAACACCTGAAAAACAAGTAGCTCTAACTAATAAATATCAAGAAATATCAAAAGTCCCTTTAATGATAGGTTTTGATGGAGAATGGGGATTGGATATGCGACTTAAAAAAACATATCGTTTTCCTTGGAATATGGCTTTAGGGGCTATAAAAAATCAAGAGCTTTTAGAAGAAACAGGTAAGAGAATAGGAGAGCACTGTAAGCGAGTGGGGATTCATATGAATTTTGCACCTGTGGTTGATATCAATACAAATCCTAATAATCCAATAATAGGAAACAGGTCGTTTGGAGAGCGTAAAGAAAATGTAACAGAAAAAGCAATTGCATTTACCAAAGGAATGCAAAGTGTTGGGGTTTTAGCAAACGCCAAACACTTTCCCGGCCATGGAGATACGGCAACAGATTCTCATCATACTTTACCAACAATCAATTTTAATGAACAAAGAATAGACTCAATAGAGTTATATCCTTATCGTAAAATATTTAAAGAAGGAGTTGCTAGTGTAATGACTGCACATTTAAGTATTCCTGCTTTTGAGCCAAATCCTAAGTTACCAACTTCCTTATCAAAAAATGTAGTAACAAATTTATTACAAGATAAACTAGGTTTTCAAGGTTTGGTAATTACAGATGGGTTGAATATGAAAGGAGCGGCTAACTATTCAACTTCGGCTGAAATAGACTTAGCAGCAATTTTAGCAGGGAATGATATTTTATTAATACCACAAGATGTTCCTGGATCAGTAAAGTTATTGAAAGAAGCTTTAGAAAAAGGTGATTTAACAGAAGAAAGATTAGATTTTTCAGTAAGAAAAATTTTAAAAGCGAAATATCTAGTAGGTTTGAATAGGTTTGAGCCAATTTCTACAGATAATTTGAACAAAGATTTAAATTCGATATCAGATGAGGTGTTACATAGAAAATTGATAAAGAGTTCAATTACAGTAGCAAAGAATGAAGCAGAGATTTTACCAATAAAGAATTTAAAAGACAAAAAAATAGCCTATGTTTCTTTAGGAGATGCAAAAGGAAAGCATTTTTCTAATATGCTTAAAAACTACACTAAGGTAGATGTGGTTTCAGACAAGCACTTGAGTGTTTTAATGAAGAAACTAAAAAAATATAATTTGGTAATTGTAGGTTTTCATAAATCAAATAAGCATCCATGGAAAAGCTATAAATTTTCTAATAAAGAACTAGTTTGGTTGCAAGAGATAGCGAGAACTAAAAAGGTGATTTTAGATGTGTTTACAAGTCCTTATAGCTTATTAAAGCTAAAATCTTTTACAAACATAGAAGGAGTTGTAGTTTCGTATCAAAATAGCAAGTTGGCGCAAGAACTTTCAGCACAGGCATTATTCGGAGCATTTGATTTGAATGGTAAATTACCAGTATCAATTAATGAAGAATTTAAAGAAGGAGAAGGAGTTTCTGTAAAAGGATTAAATGTTTTTGAATACACAATTCCAGAAGAAGCAGGAGTATCTTCAGAAAAACTTTCTATCATAAACAAAAGAATTGATACTATTTTACAAAAGAGAATGGCTCCAGGAGGTCAGGTTTTAATAGCAAGAAACGGTAAGGTGTTTTATAATAAAAGTTTTGGATATCATACGGGGTTAAAGAGAAGGAAAGTAAAGAAAACTGATATTTATGATCTTGCATCATTAACTAAAATTTTAGCTTCATTGCCAATGATTATGAAGGCAGAGGAGGATAAAAAAATTAGTTTGTACTCAAGTTTAGGAGATGTGTTGCCAAGATATCACGAGTCAAATAAGGATACTTTATTATTGAAAGAAATTCTTTCTCATTATGGAAGATTACAATCGTGGATTCCTTTTTATATGAATACTAAAGATGAAGAAACTGGAAAAAATTCATCTAAATATTATAGAAAGAAAAGATCAAAAAAATACAATATCAAGGTTGCTAAAAATTTATATTTAAGTAAAGCATATAGAGATACAATTTATAAGCATATTGTTGAGGTAGATCAAAGAGAAAGAGTTGGCTACAAGTACAGCGATTTAGGCTATTATATTTTTAAAGAAATTATAGAGAAAAAATACAAAACACCTCTAAATAAATTGGTTGATGAAGAGTTTTATCAATCATTAGGAGCAAATAGAACAACATATTTGCCGCTTAATAAGTTTAGTAAGTCAGAAATAGTACCTACAGAAAAAGATACTTATTATAGAAATCAATTAGTACATGGTTATGTCCATGATATGGGAGCTGCAATGTTAGGAGGAGTTGGAGGACATGCAGGTTTGTTTGCAAATGCAAATGATGTAGCGAAAATTATGCAAATGTTCTTGCAAAACGGTGAGTATGGAGGTAAGAAATACTTAGAACCAGAAACTTTAGAGAAGTTTAATAAAAGATATTATGCAGATAAAAAAGTACGTAGAGGATTAGGTTTTGATAAGCCTCAAATAAGACCTGAAGAAAAGCCAACTTGTGGATGTGTTTCTGAAAAAAGTTTTGGTCATAGTGGTTTTACAGGAACTTATACTTGGGCAGATCCTGAATCGGGAATAGTTTATGTGTTTTTATCTAACAGAGTGTATCCAACAATGAAAAACTCTGGCTTGGTTAGAAGTAATATGAGAACTAAAATACAAGCAGATATTCAGAATGCAATAATCCATTAAAAATGGAAGCATATAAAACGTTACGAGCTTATATAAAGAAAGAAGGAATTGCTACTCAGAGAAAAGTTTTAAATCGAGAAGAGTTCTTAAAAAGAGCTCATAGCATTGATACCAATATTTATTTTATAGAAAAGGGAAGTGTTCGAGTTTTCTTTGTTGAAGATTTTGAAGAACATACTTTTTATTTTGGATATAAAGAATCTATCATAACAGCGTTAGATTCTTTTTTTTCGGGTAAAAATTCTCAATTAGAAATAGAGGCTTTAAAGAAAACAGAAGTAAGTTATTTGTCTAAGGAAGAGTTTCTGAAGTTTATATTTTCTCGCCAAGAGTATCAAGAATTGTGGTATAGGGTTTTGGAGGAGATTATAGTGCATCAAGCAGAGCGAGAAAAAGATTTGTTAATTTCATCTCCTGTAAAAAGATATCAAAGAGTTCTAAAAAGAAGACCAGAGCTGTTTCAAGAGATTCCTAATAAATACATAGCATCTTATTTAAGAATGAGCCCAGAAACATTGTCAAGGGTGAAGAAAACGTTGATTTAAATCAATGTATATGTTTGTAAGTTGCCGTTATTTTACAAAAAAAATAAATGAGTATGATAATGGACGATTTTAAAGTACAATTATTAACAGAAAAAGAAAGCGCTCTCTTTTTTGAATTAATTAATAAGAATAAAAATAGGTTAGAAGACTTTTTTGCTGGAACAGTAAAGTATACACAAACATTGCAAGATACAGAAGAGTATTGTAAAAAAATAGATGTACGAATAGAAGAGAAAACTTATTATCCGTATTTAATAATAGATAAGAAACTAGGTAAAGCGATTGGTTTTATAGATTTTAAAAATATAGATTGGGATGTTCCTAAAGCCGAACTAGGAGCTTTTATAGATGTGTCCTATGAAGGAAAGGGGATTATAACTCAGAGTTTTAATTATATACTAGAGAATACAGTAAAAAAGCATCAGTTTAAAAAGTTGTTTTGTAGAATTTCAAAAGAAAATACAAGAAGTATAAATTTAGCCTTACGATGCGGGTTTGAACAAGAAGGAGTACTTAGATGTGATTATAGAACAACCAAGGGAGAATTGGTTGATTTAAACTATTATGGAAGATTGTTTTAAACACAATCTTAGGTTTTGAAATAGTGGCCAAACTCACTAAACTTTGTTGTTTTTAATGGATTTTTAGAAAAATGTTCAATGATTTTAGCAATCGCTGGATTTTTTAAGCTTTTTCTTGGATAAGCTAAACCAACCTCTCTAAAATAACGAGGTCCTTTGTATTTTTTTACCTCAAAACCATACCATCCATCAACAAACGATTCAGGTAAAAAAGTAACGCCTAATCCAGCCATTAGCATGGTTAATGTTTCGGTTTTGGTTGAGCAATTAGCAACAGTAACCATTTTGTTTGTTTCGTGATTTAAAATTGATAAGCATTGCTTGTGAGCTTCACAGGGAGGGCAGTGAATAAATGTTTCTTTTTCTAAATCCTTTAAGCTAATAAGTTCTTTGTTTATTAAAGGATTGTCGTTAGGGATACAGAGAACATAGTCTTCTTTCCAAAGAGGTAAAAACAAGTCTTCTTCTTGCTTCCATTCTCTGACTAATAAATTAAGTTCATTTTTTCTATCAATTTCATTTACTATCCATTCTACGGAATCACAAATATTAGATGAAGTCCTAAAAAACTGTTGTTTGTGTTCTTGAGGTAAACTCTCTGCGATACCAATTTGTACTTTGTTTTCAAATTTTCTAACCTTAAAACTGTGACTCAAATTATCTATTTCACTAACCAAACGTTTAGCTATAGGATATAAATAATGAGCCTCGGTTTTTAATTCAACCCCTTTTTTATGACGTTCAAATAAAGTTTTTCCAAGTTCTTCTTCAAGTTGTTTAATTCCATTAGAAATGTTGGGTTGAGAAACAAAACATTGAGAAGCAGCTCGAGTTAGATTCTTTTGTTCGTAAACAGCGATGAAAAATTTAAGTAGTCTAGTATCCATAATAAATAATTATGATAAATATAAAAAAATAGTATTTTGATGACCTTCTCTTTAGTTATAGATTTGCTTCAGATTATAGTCATATTTTATTTCAACTTGCAAGTTAATTATTTACTAATTATTATAAAAAATAATTATGATGAATAGAGTTTTTAAGAAAAGAATAATAACCGTATTAATTTTAAGTATGATGTTTAATGTAAAAGCGCAAACAAAAAAAGAGGATGGCACATATAGAGTAAATTATGTAGAAGGGATAAATAAAGTTAGTTTTTTAAGTGAAGGAACTAGAATAGCAGCAAACTTATTTATACCTAAAGATTTTGATATTAATGGAAAATTTTCTGCCATAGTTTGTATAACGCCAGCAAGTGGAATAAAAGAACAAACAGCAGGGATTTATGCTGAGAAATTAGCAAAAGAAGGCTTTGTAACTTTGGCTTTTGACCATAGAACTTATGGTGAGAGTGGAGGATACCCAAGAGCTATGGAAAATGCACCTATGAAAGTAGAGGATATCAAAAATGCTATTTCATTTGTAAGAACAATACCAGGAGTGGATAAAGAAAAAGTAGGAGAGTTGGGAATTTGTTCAGGAGCAGGATATAGTATTCAAACAGCAATTTTTGATCAGCGAGTAAAATCAGTGGCAACGGTAAGTGGTTTTGTTGATTTTATTGATTACGGATTAGGAGGAGCTACGCAGTACAGCGATGTTTTAAAAGGAGATAAAATAGCTCAGTTTCAGCAACAAATAAAAATGGGGAACGAAGCAAGGCAGAAGTTTTTTGAAACAGGAGAAGTTGTTTTGGTTGATGGAATTCCTGTGAAAAATTCTGGAATGGGAGAGTTTTGGGATAGAGCAGCTGATTATTATAGAAATCCAAAACGAGGTGGGCAATTTGCTGCTTACTCACCTTTAAGAGCAGCAATGTCTTTAGATACTCGTTATTTTTTCAATCCAAGTGAACAAATGGAGTTAATGGCTGATAGACCATTTTTAGCAATAGTAGGAGAAAAAGCTTTGTCAGCTTATTTTAGTGAAGTTGCAGTAAATAGAGCTAAAGGGCAAAAAGAGTTGTTTACAATAAAAGAAGCAACACATTTTGATTTGTATGATCAAGAGGAGTATGTTAATCAAGCTGTGGTAAAGTTAAAGAGCTATTTTACTGAAACTTTAAAGTAATATTTAAATAGTAAATTAGTTTTTAAAAAGGAGCTGTTGTTATAAACAGCTCCTTTTTGCAACAAAAGAATTAAAATTATGAGCGGTTTTTAATTAAATTGACAGTTTCCTTTATTACAAACCAGCAGAAATAACCAATACCAACAGAGAACACAACATCACCAATAACACGCATCCATTTAATAGTTTGCACTGTTGGAGTGTATAAAAGTTCAGCATCTCTGGCGTAAGAATATCCTTTTGTTATAGAGGTATATGCTTGGATGATACCTAAAGGAAGTAAACTCAACACCACCATAAGAACTAATCCGATATTAAGTAACCAAAATGCATTTTTAATAAGTTTTTCGTTCCATAAACGTTTTGAGTATAAACGTAAACAAGTAATAATAAAGCCCATTCCAAGCATACCATATACTCCAAATAAAGCAGTATGAGCATGTACAGAAGTTGTATTTAGTCCTTGAATATAATACAGAGCAATTGGTGGATTAATTAAAAATCCAAAAACACCAGCTCCTACCATATTCCAAAAAGCAACAGCTATAAAGAAGAAAATAGGCCATTTGTATCGTTGAATCCATTCATTTTCTTTTAGTAGATTCCAATTTTCTCTAATTTCAAAGCCCATTAAAGTAAGAGGAACTACTTCTAACGCACTAAAAGTAGCACCTAAAGCAATAGCTTGTACTGGAGTCCCTGAATAGTATAAATGATGTAGTGTACCAATAATACCTCCAGCTAAAAAGATAGTTGCAGAAGCTATAGAAGTTTTTCCAGCTGTTTTTACTGATATTATTTTCATTCTTGAAAATAGGTAAGCAATCGTAACAGTAGCAAAGACTTCAAAGAAACCTTCAACCCATAAATGTACTAACCACCATCTCCAGTAATTGATAACAGGTAAGCTACTATTTTCTCCATACATTAAACCAGAAAAGAAAAACATTCCTATAGCAATAACTGCTACAAGTAAAATGGTTAGTAAATGTTTATCATCATTCTTTTTCTTAATTCCATAAACAATATGTCTTCCTACCATGAACATCCATAAAATTAAACCAACAGCAAGGAATAACTGCCAGAATCTACCCATATCCATATATTCATATCCTTGATGTCCAAAGAAAAAGTTGGTAGATAATTCTAAAAATTGATGCACTCCAAGCCATTCACCAAGCATAGAACCTAAAACAATAATTAAAGCAGCAATAAATAAAAAGTTAATACCAAAAACTTGATACTTCATTTCTTTACCACTAATCATGGGAGCTAAAAATAAACCAGTAGCTAACCAAGTAATGGCAATCCAAAAAACAGCCAGTTGTGTGTGCCAAGTTCTAGAAATAGAGTAAGGCAAAAATTTTGATAGTTCGAATCCAAAAAAAGACTGTCCTTCTACAGTATAATGAACGGTAATTATCCCTAAAACTACTTGTAAAGCTATTAGAAGTGAAACAACAAAAAAGTATTTTAAAACTGCTTTTTGCGATTGAAATAAAGGCATATTAACAAGTGGATCTTTACTAGGGCTTGTTACAGCTTCACCTTTTTCGTGATTTCTTACATAATAATAAGCAAGAATCCCGATAAATAATAAAAGAAGAATGATAGAAAAACCAGACCAAATTTGAGAGTCAGCGGTTATGGTATTGTCAATCAAAGGCTCATGTGGCCAGTTCGATGTGTAGGTGTAGTCTTTATTTGGTCTATTAGTACTTGCCGCCCAAGAAGTCCAAAATAAAAAAGCATTAAGTTGTTCAAGTTTTTGAACGTTTGTTAATGCTCCTTTTTGTATTGCATATTGTTCATGACCTTCAGAAAAAATAGAGATGTAGTAGGTAATATTATTTTTAATAGCAAGTAATCGATCTTCTGAAATACTAATACTTTCAGTTTCTTTATTATAAGTATTTGTTTTTATTTCTTTAACTAATCTAGCTTTTAAAGCACCTTGTTTTTCTACATCTAATTTTTCGAAATCATTATTGTAATCTTTTTTAGCCCAATAGTTTAATAAAAACTCAGCTTCTCTGTGAATCCAATCAGCAGACCAATCGGGAGCAACGTAACTTCCATGCCCCCAAATTGAGCCTACTTCCATTCCTCCAATAGATTCCCAGACATTTTGGCCTATTTGTATATCTGCTTTAGTATAGATTATTGAATTTGTATTTTTTACAACTACTTTTTTGGGAATAGGAGGTTGTTTTTGGTAAATCTCAGTACCTACCCATATAAGAGCAGCAAATGAAGATGCTACTACTAGTATAAAAATTGTCCAAATTTTTTTCATTAGTTCTTATTGTTTAATTTATTTTCAAGAGTTATGGCTCTTTTAAAAAGAATATTGTTTTCTAAGTGAATATGTTTATGTAAGTCTTCTTCAAAGTCTTTTAGTAAGGAAAAAGCGATTTTATATGTATTGCATGCGTCGTTAGGAATTTTGTAGTTATTTGTTAATTCTGAAATTTTTCTAAATCGCTCACCTTCATTATCATGGTCGCTGTGCATAGCCTCAATAGGGTTTGATATGGAGCTAAAGGGAGGAGTGCTTAGATGTTCATTGTTCTTGTGTGAATTTGCTATTTTTTTTATGTAAGGAAAAAGAATTAATTCTTCCTTTTTCATGTGAATAGTTAAGTCATCTAGTGCTTCTTTAAAAAGTAAGGCTACTTCATAAAGTTCAGGATGATTTTTACCATGAACAGAACTAATCTTATTAAGATAAGCTAATATTTCAGGACCTTTCCTTTCTATGTAAGTATGGTGATTTTGATATATATAATCACTCAAGAAGTCTAGTTCCCAGTTTTGAAAATTTTCATGATTAGCATTTATACTTTTCTCATTGTTATTTTTAATTTTTGAAATTAATATTGATAAATCAATCTGTTTTTTTTCAGATACTTCTTGTAAACTTCTGTTACCGTTGCAGCAAAAATCAATACCATAAAGCTTGAAAGTTTCTGCTGTTTTATAGTTTTCAGATACTATATCTGAAACTAGCGTATTAGGATTTATATTCATTGTTATATGTTATTTGTATACCTATTAAAATGAGTGTTATTATTTTTAGTAGTTCTAATAAAACATAGACTAAGTGGTCGTAATTTTTATCTACTGAAATGCCTTGTATAATTTGTATAGCTCTTGAATCTAAAACTGGTAAGAGATAAATACTTTGTATTAGTAAGATAAAATAGGGAGGTAGTAGTTTTCTTAGCAAGTTGAAGTTCTTGCTAATTAATATTGAAACAAGAATTATAAAAGCTAAACTTATTTCTACTGTGTTTAAGGCTTTAAAAACTAAACGTCCAATAGATAGACCAATTTCAGTGGTTACTCCTTCAGCTTTAAATTTTAACCATGCTTCCATAAAACTTATCGAAGCTATAAAGCCAATCCAAATAAAGACGCAAGCAATTTGTATGGTTGTTATTTTTTTTAAGTTAGTCATTTTATAGCGGATATTTTTATCCTTTTTTGTTTTAAAGAATTAAACTTTCCTATTTTTAATTATGTAATTCTATAAAGGATATTTTTATCCTTTATGTTTTTAAAAAAAAGGAACAGCCTTTTTTAGTTTATCTTTTTAATTGTAGAATTTTATTTTCACCAGTTTCTGATTTGATTAAATCATATATAGTTGTTGTTTCTAGCATTGTTTTTAAATCTCGTCTAATATCAATAAATTTATGATGAATAGGGCATGGGTTTTTTGCATTGCATTCTCTTAAGCCTAAGCCACATCCAGTATATATTTCATTGCCATCTATAACTTTTACAATTTCGCTAAGTTTAATAGCTTGAGCTTTACTTTCAGAGATTAAAAAACCACCATAAGGGCCCTTAATAGAGTTTACAATGTTGTTTTTTGTTAGTTTTTGCAAAATCTTAGCTGTGAAAGCTTCTGGCGAATTTGTAGCCTTAGCAATCTCTTTAACGCCAGTTTTATTACCGTTAAAGCTTTGTTTGGCAATATATAATATTGCTCTCATGGCATATTCGCAAGATTTTGAAAACATATAAAATATTTTTACAAAGGTAGTGTAATTTTTATAACGGATACAAATATCTTTTATAAAATATTTTGAAATACAAAAGTAGCTTTAATTAGTAGTTTCAGTTTTGCATACATGGGTTTTAGTATATAGTAAAACCAATAATAAAGAAAGAACAAAATAAGATAGTGCTATTTTCCAGTTGAAAAATAAATAAACAATCCAACCTTGTAATGCATAAAAAGTAGGAAACAAAATTGTATTAATACTAAAACGAAAAGTGTCGATAAATTCAATTTCAGTAACTTTTTTGCCTATCTTTTTCCATAAATAATACGGAATAATACTATTTAAAATCACTAAATAATATAAAGGGTTAAAAGTGTTTTTAGAAGATTGTTTTAGAGGAGGTAAATTCCCACTTTTTATTATTTTGTTAACCTCTTTTACTTCGGTAAAATCAACTTGAGCATTGTTTAGTTTTTCTAGAGTATATTCATAGTTTTCATCATCTTTAATATGAACTACTAAGTTTTCTAATTGTGAACTCACTTTTTCTTTTAAAACTTTAGCAGAGGCATTTAGATTGTCTTCTTTGTAAAAGTCGTTAGATACAATAGGTTCACCAAAATTTACAGCTACTTTTGATGGGTATTGAGAAGAATTCTGATAAGTAATACCTACAGGGATAATATAAATTTTTGTGTCAGGGTAATTATTTAGAGTACCAAATATTATTCTGGTAAAGCCTTTGCTAAGTGGTCTGACAGTTCTTTTTCTATTATGACTTCCTTCAGGAAAAATAAGTAAAGCTTTATTGTTCTTTAAAAGCTGTTGACATTGATCAAAGATTGCTTCATTTTTAGAAAGCTGTTTTATACCATCTCTAATGCGATAAATAGGCATCATACCTAATAAATTAAAAAAGTTAGAAACAGATTTACTTGTAAAAACACCAGCTTGTACTAAAAAATGTGTTTTTCTCTTAATATGAGTTGCTATAATTAAAGGGTCAATTAAACCGTTTGGGTGATTAGAAGCTAGTAAAATAGCACCATCTTTAGGAATATTTTTATTTCCAGTTACTTTTATTTTATTAGAATAAAAAAACAAACCAGTTTTGATTAGTACTTTAAAAAAATAGTAAACTAAGTATCTCATTAATTATAGTTTTTTTCTACCCCAATAAGTTGCTAAAGTCATTCCCGAAAAAATATCCCATACACCCCAAAAAGCAGCTAATAGTGCCATACCACCAAGGCCATCAAAGAAACTAAATACTAGAAGAAGTCCCAATCCACTATTTTGAATACCAGTTTCCATAGAAATTGTTTTCGTGTCTTTATGATTAAGTTTGAATGATTTTGCAGTTACATAACCAATAATAAAAGCAAATACATTATGAAAAATTACTAAAAATAATACTAAGTGAATATAGTTTTTAAATATATCAGCATTATCATAAAGAGCAATTACAATTAGAAGTAGAAAGAAAACTACTGAAAAAGGACGAAGTATTTTATTGATTTTTGTTGCCATTTCTGAATGAAAATGATTGACTAACATTCCTAAAATTATTGGGATTCCTAATATTAATAATACAAGTTTAAATAATTCAAAAGGATTTAAAGAAACACTTTTTAAAATAGCATTAGTAGGTTCGTATAAGCTTCCCCATATTTGTAAGTTTAAAGGGGTCATAATTAAGCATAGTAAAGTAGCAAAGGCAGTTAAACTAACTGATAAAGCAGTGTTTCCTTTCGCCATTTTACTAAAAAAATTTGAAACATTTCCTCCAGGACAAGCAGCAACAAGCATCATACCAAGTGCAAAACTAGGATATGGTTTGATTAGGTAAATAGCTATAAAAGTTAAAAAGGGTAGTAAAATAAACTGAGATAATACCCCAACTAAAACAATTTTAGGATTCTTTAATAATCTTTTAAAATCCGCAATTTTAATATCTAAAGCAATACCAAACATGATAATAGCTAATGCGATGTTTAACATCCATAAAGCATCAGTATCAAAATTTATTTTAATACTGTCTATTTGAAAATCATTAGTTTTTAAAGGCATATTCTATAATGTTTGACCCCATTTTTAAAGCTTTTTCGCGTACTTCTTTAGGATTATTATGAACAGATGCATCTTCCCATCCATCACTTAAGTCACTTTCATAATCATAAAATACAATTAAACGCCCTTTGTAAAAAAGACCAAAGCCTTGAGGTGGTTTTTTGTCGTGTTCATGGATTTTAGGTAGTCCATTGGGAAAAGAAAATGTTTGATGATAAATAGGATGGTTATTAGGTATTTCTTGAAGTTTTAAAGAAGGAAATACTTTTTTAAGTTCCCTTCTAATGTATTTATTTAATCCATAATTATCTGAAATATGTAAAAAACCTCCTGAGATTAAATAGTTTTTAAGATTTTCAGCATCTTCATTGGAGAAAAAAACATTACCATGTCCAGTTAAAAATATAATTGGATAATTATTTACTGTTTCATCATCTAAACTTACCGTTTGTATGTTTTTATCAATTAGGGTTTTGGTGTGAAGGTTAGAATATTCAATAAGATTAGGTAATGCAGTTGGATTTGCATACCAGTCGCCACCTCCTTGATATTTTAAAACAGCTATTTGTTGAGAAAAAACGATGAAGGAGTTTATCAAAAATAGAATAACTATAACCTTTTTCATTGTGTATATTATATAATGAAGAGCAATATAATAAAACAACAATAAAAAACACCAATATGACTATTGGTGTTTTCTTTTTCCCCTTACAGAAGTTATTTTATAAATTAAAAATCCCCTTATTATTTTCAATAATTACATAACTTCTAGTACCAAATATAAAACGGGATTAAAATAGACGAGTTCTAAATCGTCCAATCTGGACGATTTAGAACCCTTTTTTTATAAAAAGTAAAATTTTTATTTTGGTGAGATAATATACTTAGGAATGACAAAAAAATAAAAGCACCAATAGTCATATTGATGCTTTTAGGACAAACCTTTTCTTTTTCATTATTGAGTTTATTACTCAATAAATATTTTAAAGAATATTTAAATTCAAAATAGAAAACCCCTTCACAATTTTCACTTTAGATTTCAAATTTCTCGTTTACAAATATAAGGGCTATTTGAAATTTAAGGGTTCGAAAACATCCAATTTGGATGTTTTCGAACCTCTTTTTTATAAAAAGTAACAAATTTAATTAACCGCTACTGTAATGTTTTTGAATTCAACAGGTGTATATCCAGTATGTTTTTTAAAAACAGTGTAAAAAGTAGATTTTGAGTTAAAACCAGATTCTAATCCAATAGATGTAATTGTATAATTAGAATAATCCAAGTCTAATAAAAGGCTTTTTGCTTGATCTACTCTCATTTCATTTAGATAATCAGTAAATGATTTTCCAGCAATATTATTAATGATTAGAGAAAGTGTGCTAGAACCTAATTCTGTATCTAATGATAAATTTTGTAAAGTATATTTAGGGAGTAAATACTTTTTACTCTTTTTTATAAAATCATCTATTTTTAAAAATTGTTCTTTATGTTTTTCAGAAGAAGTATCTTCTGTTGTATTTAAGTTAATCGTATTAACACTAATATCGCCATTCAATTCAATAGATAATGATTCTCTAATATGTTTACGTTCTTTTAGTATTCTAATTTGTCTTAGTCCTTGATATCCTAACCAATATATAAGGATAGTTGTATAAATTCTTAAAGGATAATACGAGAATAAAAAACCAGAAAAGTTCATTTTAACTTTTATAATCAAAGCTAAAATCCATAAAGAGTATCCAACGGTAGTTAATTTAAAGAAAGTGTGTATCCATTTTAAATTGTCAAAGGATAATATTTTTGGAAAAAGCTTTTCCTTTTTATATAAAATATAAAACGAATAAATGAAAATACTTAGTGATACAACTAAGCTGAAAATTTCTTCAAATGAAGTATATCGTTCATATAAATAATCTAAATCATTATGAGAAAATGTACTGTTACTGTAGTTAAAGACAAAGCTTACCTGAGCTATTACTATTATTAAAAATATAGGAATGATAATTTTTAATAATTTGTATGATTTATCAGCTAAATTCAAATAGTTTACTAAAAACATGTAAAGAAAAGGCATAGCTAAGAAGTGCCAGGGTATTTGAATATAGTCTAAAGCAAACCTATGTTGAAATAAATTCTTTTCTAAAGCCCAAGACTGGAAGTTATTTAAAGAAATAGCTAGTATTAATAAATTTAAATATAGCATACTTTTTTCTCTTCCATTTTTAGAGCAAAAAAGAATTATACTAAAGGCAAAACCATGTAATGCACTAATAAGTAAGAAAAAATTAAAAAAATCAGCAGTACTCAATAGTTGTATATTTATTTAGAACTTTAAATATACAAAAAATGACTTATTGATGAATAAAGGCAATATTCTGTACTACACTT
Organism: uncultured Tenacibaculum sp.; assembly: GCF_947499065.1. Taxonomy (GTDB): domain Bacteria; phylum Bacteroidota; class Bacteroidia; order Flavobacteriales; family Flavobacteriaceae; genus Polaribacter. The sequence goes on from NZ_CANMMT010000006.1 coordinate 211,167, forward strand.
AAGCCAGCCGTTTCTGTTCTCAATCTATTTTCTCCTAATGAAATAGGAGTAAAGTTCTTATTCAAACAACTATCAATTTCTTTTGTAGAAAAATCACCTTCAGGTCCAATTAGGATAGTATACTTCGAATTTGGTTTAACAATGTTTTTTAAAAATAATTTTTCTGTGTTTTCTTCACAATGCGCAATAAAGGTTTGTTCAGAAAAATCATTCTTCATAAACTCAGAAAATTTTACAGGTAAATTAAGTTTTGGGAGTGTAAACTGAAGCGATTGCTTCATAGCAGATTGAATTATTTTAGATAATCGTTCTGTTTTTACTATTTTTCGTTCAGAATTATCACAAATTATAGGGGTAATTTCATCAATACCTATTTCTGTAGCCTTTTCTAAAAACCATTCTAATCGATCGTTGTTTTTTGTTGGTGCAATAGCTACATGTAAATAGTAATTTCTATGGTTAATTTTTTCTTCTTTTTTTACAATGGTAGCCAAACACTTTTTATCGTTTGGAATTACTATTTCAGCAAAAAATAAATAACCATTACCATTGGTAATATGTAAAATATCTCCTTCTTTTTTCCTTAAAACGCGAACAATATGTCTACTTTCTTCTTTTTCAAAAGTAATTTCTTTGGTTTCAGGAGTGATATTAGGGTTGAAAAATAGCTGCATTATAAATCTAACTTGTAAGTTCTTCTTCTTTTGTGGACTGAAGGATTAAAGGTTTTCCATATTTGTTGTATAGCAATATTATCTTCTAATTCAGGAGTTCTTATACAGTTTTCAATATTTTTCTTAGCAAAAGTTTCTGCATATTGATCAAAAATTATAGCTGTAACACCTTTGTTTTGATATTCAGGGTGAACCCCAATTAAATAAAAAATAACATCTTTAGAGTTACGTCTAGCATTTAGTAAATGAAAAAGGCCAAAAGGAAATAGTTTTCCATTAGCTTTTTGTAAAGCTTTAGAAAAAGAAGGCATTACAATAGCAAAAGCTACTAATTTATTGTTTTCATCTAAAACAAACTTGATATATTCAGGGTTGATAAAGCTGATGTATTTTTCTTTAAAATGTTCTATTTGTGCATTAGAAATAGGTACATAAGTAGAGAGCTTAGAGTAAGTTTTGCTAAATAGGTCAAACATTTCATCAACATAGGGCATAATGTCTTTGGTTGAAGTGAAATTTAGAGCTTTTAATTTGTATCTCTTTTTAATAATGTTACTTGCTTTTTTATATTTAGCAGCATCCACATTGCTAAAACGAAATTTATTTTCTAAATATTCTTTTTCTTTCTTAAAGCCCAACTGTTCTAAGTGTTTTGAATAGTATGGATGATTATACCAAGTAATCATAGTTCCTATATGGTCAAAACCTTCTACAAGAACCCCAGTTTTATCTAAATTATTAAAACCTACTGGGCCTTCAACAAAATCTAAGTCATTTTGATATCCAATCTCTTTAACTTTTTCAATTAGCGATTTGCTTACATTAATATCGTCTATAACGTCAAACCAACCAAAACGCATTTTTTTTATGTTTTGTTTTTCAACTTCATATGTGTTGATTATAGCTGCAACACGTCCAACAATTTGATTATTTTTTAGAGCTATGAAAAAGCGTGCATTTGCATGTTCAAAAACAGGGTTTTTGTCTTTGTCAAAACTAGCAACTTCGTCATTAATAATAGGGGGTACCCAATATTTATTATTCTTATAAAGAGAAAAAGGAAACTTAACAAATTGTTTCATTTCCTTTTTGGTATTTATTTCTTTAATTTCAATCATACAGCAAATGTATCATTTTTATTTATCCTTATTCTTTTCTTTTTCTTTCTCTTTTTCCTCTTCTTTTTTTAATTCTTCTTCTAGTTTTTTTATTTCTTTTTCAAGCTTTAAACGTTCTTTTTCTTTACGTTTAGCTTCTTTTTCCTTTTCTTTCTTGAGTTCTTTTTCAAGCTTTAAACGTTCTTTTTCTTTCTTTTTAGCTGCTTTTTCTGCTTCCTTAGCTTTGTTTTTAGCGTCTTTTTCAGCTTTCTTTTTCGCTTTTTTCGCTGCTTTCTTTTCAGCCTTAGTAGTTTTCTTTTTTTGTTTTTTATCTTCCTTAGCAATTACATCTACTAATGATTTTTGACGTTGTCTTCTTGGTTTTTCAATTGTTATTTCTTCTTTCTTTTCACCATCATCAATAACAATAGTTTGCTTGTCTTTTTTCTTAAACAGTTTTTTTACTTTGCTAAATAAGCGTCCAAAGAAACCTTTGTTTTCATCATATTTAGTTTCTTCTTGTTCTACTATCTTATTACCAAATTCATCTACTTCTACAAAATCATCTTTATGTCTGTTTATTCTATAAGAAACACCAATACCTGTATAAACACCAATTTCGCTTTGCTCACGCATTATCCTAGCAGTAGCGTTTAGTTGTAGATTTTCACTGTATAAATAAGCTGCTCCAAAACCAATATTGCTTTTTCGTTGGTACTTTTCAAAAGAACCTTGTAATTCAGCAAAACCAGACCAATAATCATTAAAATTATAAGTTCCAGTTATAATGTATGAGAATTCAGAAAAATCACTTCCTATATAATCGTAATATAAATTACTTATTACATTCAGTTTATCAGAAAATTCATTTTGTAGTAAAACTCCAACTTTTGGTGTTACACCACCTTTTTTATGATAATCATTTAAAATGCTACCAAAATTTACTCCAGCATATACTCCTACATGTGGAATCCATCTTTTCCAATCAAAAGAATGTCTAGCTTTCCAGCTTCTAATTTCCTTACTCTTATCATCATATTTAGGAGTGTACACTAAGTATTTCGCTCCTAAAGTTAAATTACCAAATCCTGTTTGGCTATGAGATGATTCAAAAACATTTTTGAATGCATTTTTATCGTTTTGTAAACTTGTGTTTAAATTGAACTCTAGTTTTTCGGTAAAGAAACTTGTTCTAAATAATAAGTTTAAGCCAATAGCTTGCGGATTACTAAAAGTAGGTGTAGCATTAATTTTTCTAAAAAATAGACTTGATTCAAATTGATATACACCAGAACCCACACTGTATGGGCTCTCTGAGAAACCCGGACGGTTAGAATTTATAACAGTCGTGTATTGTGCATTTACAAGTAAGGGTGAGCAAAAAGCAAAAAACAAAAAAAGTTTCTTAATCATGTTATGAATTCAAGTTATAGAAATTATACAAACATACGTAAAAATACGAATTACCGTATAATTTAAGTTTTGTAAAGTCTTAACGCTTCCTTTTGCTTCAAATTGTTATTTTTGATAGATTTTTTTATTTACAAGAAATAGATGATACATATAAATGAGGCTGGACCTATGAATTTTTTAAGAACTTTACTAATAATCCTTGTAGCATATTATGCTGTTAAGTTTGTTGTGAGGTTGTTTGCTCCATATTTAATTAAAAAAGCTGTTGATAAAGTACAGAAAAGAGCTGAGCAACAATATCAAAATCAACAACAAAAAACAGATGTTGAAGAAGGAAAAACAATTATAGATAAAAAACCAAGAAATAATAAACAAAGCAATAATTCGGTAGGAGAGTATGTTGACTTTGAAGAAATAGACTAGCTATGAATTTTAAAAAAATACTGCCATTTGCAATAGCAATAGCTGCTTTTGCTGTTATATCATTGTTATATTTTAATCCAGTTTTAAGTGGGAAACAAATTAAACAGAGTGATATTACTCAGTTTATAGGAATGTCTAAAGAAGTTTCTGATTACAGAGCAGAAAAAGGAGAAGAGCCTTATTGGTTAGGAAATGCATTTAGTGGAATGCCAGCTTATCAAGTTAGTGCTTATTATCCAAATGATTTTGTAAGATATATTGATAAAGCTATTCGATTTTTACCAAGACCTGCTGATTACTTGTTTTTATACTTCTTAGGATTTTTCTTGCTGTTAAATGCGTTGAAAGTAGATTGGAAACTAGCTATATTAGGTAGTTTGTCCTTTGGTTTTTCTACATATCTAATTATTATTTTTGGAGCAGGGCATAATGCAAAGGCTCATGCAATAGGATATATGCCGTTAGTAATCGCAGGAGTATTATATGTTTTTCAAAAAAGATATTTACTCGGTTTTGTAATTACTTCTTTAGCTATGGCTTTAGAAGTGTATGCAAATCATCCTCAAATGACTTATTACCTTGTTTTTTGTTTGTTAATATTAGCTATTGTAGAATTTATTGAAGCATTTAAAACAAAAACATTACCAGTTTTTGCTAAACAAGCATTAGTATTGATTGCTGCAATGTTTATAGGTTTAGGAGTTAATTCTACAAGATTGTTAGCAATGAAACAGTATGGAGACTTTAGTACTAGGGGGAAGTCAGAACTAACTATAAATGCCGATGGAAGCCCTAAAGAAAAATCTACAGGATTAGATAAAGCTTATATTACAGAATATAGTTATGGAATAGGAGAAACATTTAATCTACTAATTCCTCGTTTTATGGGAGGTGGAACTATTGAAAAATTAGGTGAGGACTCTAATTTTTATCAAGTTTTAGAGCAAAATGCTGGTAAAAGTGTAGCAAAAGATTATTCAAGTCAAGTACTTACTTATTGGGGAAAACAGCCTATTGTAGAAGCACCAGCTTACATAGGGGCAATTTTATTCTTTTTATTCTTTTTAGGAGTATTTTTAGTAAAGGGAAGATTGAAATATTGGTTAGTTTCTGCTACTATTTTCTCTATTGTATTAAGTTGGGGTAAAAACTTTCCAATAATAACAAATTTCTTCATCGATTATGTGCCTTTATATAATAAGTTTAGAGCAGTTTCATCTATTCAAGTAATAGCAGAGTTATGCGTACCGTTATTAGGAGTTATAGCTTTAAGAGATTTCTTTTCAACTAAAATTTCTTCGGAAGAAAAAGAAACAGCTGTTAAAAAAGCTTTTTATGTAATAGGTGGTATAACCGTAATTTTTGCCTTATTTGGTTCAAGTTTGTTTGCTTTTGAAGGACTTAGAGATAACCAATATCAACAATTACCAGCATTGATTGATGCTTTAATTTCTGATAGAAAGGATATGTTGTTTAATGATAGTGTAAGGTCATTCTTATTAGTTTTAGCAACTGGTGGTTTATTATGGTTTTATTTAAAAGGAAAATTAAAACAAATTCCAGTTTTAATAATTATTGGTGGGTTAATAGTATTTGATTTGGTTTCTGTAGATATTAATTATGTAAATAAAGAAGATTTTACATCTGCAAGAAGAGTATTAAAACCATTTTCGCCAAACCAAGCTGATAAGGAAATTTTAAAAGATAAAGATTATTATAGGGTAGCTAACTTTAGTGTAAATCCAATGCAGGATGGGAGAACTTCTTATTTTCATAATTCAATAGGAGGGTACCATGCAGCAAAAATGAAGAGATACCAAGAGCTGTTTGATTACCAAATAGCTAAGAATAATATGGAGGTGTTGAATATGTTAAATGCTAAATATATTATTATTGGTGAAGATAAATTTCAAGAAAATAAAGATGCCAATGGAAATGCTTGGTTTGTTGAAAAACTAAAAGTTGTTGATACAGCAAATAGAGAGATAAAGGCTTTAGATAGTTTAAAAACGAAAAAAGAAGCTGTATTAAACTCAAAATATTTAAATGGGGAGTTGTCTTCATTAAAATTTCAGAAAGACTCTGTTTCATCAATAAAACTAGTTAAAAATGATGTAACAGAATTGGTGTATGAAACAAATACAACAGGAAATAGTTTTGCAGTGTTTTCTGAAATCTATTATAAAGATGGGTGGAATGCTTATTTAGATGGCAAACAAGCTCCTTATTATAGAATAAATTATGTGCTAAGAGGGATGGAAATTCCAAAAGGAAAGCATGAAGTAGTATTTAAATACGAACCTACAGTTATATCAATAGGAAATGGAATTACATTATTTTCATATGCATTATTATTGTTAGTTCCAGTAGGTTGGGTAGCTTTTAAGAAAAAAAAGCAGTAATTTATATAATTTAATTAATCAAGAGTTTTTAGAAAAGCAGAAGGTGTAATGCCTACTTGCTTTTTAAAAGCTCTTGAAAATGCAGAAGCATTTGTATATCCAACTTCTTGAGCTAAACCTTGAATAGAGTATTTTCTATATTGACTATCAGTTCTTAACTTATTAATTATATAATCTATCTTACGTCTAGTAAAATATTGTTTAAAAGACTCTTTGTAGTGTTTATTAAATACAAAAGATACATATGTAGAGTTAGTTTTTAAGTCTTTAGTAATGCTGGAAATAGAAAAGTTAGAATCTAAGAACTCAAAATTTTTATTAATATCGTTTATCTTATCTAGGATTTTATTTTCTAAAGCGTCATCAATATTGTATTCTTTTTTTTCTACAACATCAATTGAAGAAGATTGTTGAGTGTTTAATTGATTGATTAGCTCATACTTTTGTTTTTTTTCTTTTCTTAAAAAGAAAAATGTTAAACTCAATAAAATCAAAATTAAAGCAATGAAAGTAATAATTAGATTGTTTTGTTTTGAAGCTTCTTTATCTTTAATTTTCTTGTTTAATACTTGAGCTTGTTTAAAGTTGTTAGTATATAGTAAATTGTAAGTTTTCTCTTTGTTACTTTTAGCTAAGTTAAATTGTTTAAGTGTTAGTTGGGAGTATTTAAAAGCACTGTCAATTTTATTCAGCTTATTATACTCTTTAGATAAGATGTCATAAACTGTAATTAACTTACTTCGTTTACACTTCTCTTTGTTGTCGTTTATAAGTTTTTTAGCAAAATGTATAGTAGAATCTGTAATGTTAAGGTTGTGAAAGCAAATTGCTTTTTGAAAATACTCTCTATGTTTGTAATGGTATCCATTACTTATTCTAGAGTATTTATTGATTTCATTAATTGCTTTTTTATACTTTTTTTTAGCTATAAGGATTTCAGTTTTTCTAAAACTGTATATAATATCTGAATCTTTATGAGGAGGTTTAAATAATTTAGTGATTAAAAAAGCTTTATCATAGTAAAAAGCAGCAGAGTCAATATAGTTTGTTGAACTGTCTTTATGGAAAAGAGTCATATAAGTGTTACCTAAGCTGTTACTAATGTTTGCTCTTTGCTGAATGAAGAAATTATCATTATTGATGCTTTCGAATTTTGAAGAATTCATGTCATTATAAGCAGCTAGTAAAATGTTTTTAGCATCTTCTTCCATTTTTAAAGCTTTTTTTATAATGGCTTTTGAAGTTTTTATCGTTAATTTATATCTTAAGTATTTAATGTTTTTATTTGGCCTAGATTCATTAGTTTTCTCCATCAAGAGAAGATATTCATAGGCTTTTGTATAGTTTTCTTGATTGTTTTTTATCCAAAATAGCCTATTGTATGCAGCAGCTTTTCCATCATAAAAATATTCCTTATTATTTTTAATAGATAGATTACTATTTGCTTTGTTTAATAGTTTAATAGAAGCTTCTTCTGATTTTATATAATCTTTTTCTCTGTAATATGCGTATGCCTCTGCTGACAAACCTACTATTACATACCAATCATCTTTAGATTGTTCTAGTTTTTTTGCTATTGATAAAAGACTATCACTATTGGTGTTTTTATAATATTCTAACTTTTCTTTTAATTTAATGTTGATGCTATCATTATTATTTTGAGAAAAAATATTGATAGTGAACAGTATAAGATGTATTAAGAAAAATCTTCTGAAATTCATTGAAATATGCTTACTTAAGCTTTTTATAAAATGATAAATATACTACTTGCATTTTATAAAATGAGGATATATACATTTTTTTATGAACAAAAACAGTACTACATTCGTACCATACTTAAGCTTACAAAGGAAAAAGTTTATTCCAAAAGTATTAATTAGCTTTTTGGATATAAATCAAATACTATGAAAAGGAAAAAAGAGAATCAATTGATTCTCTTTTTTTGTTTAGAGTATATTTTAAATATACATTTGTTAAAGATATAATGAGTGTATGAAAATAGGAATGATATTGGACAAAGTTTTCCCTCCAGATCCACGAGTTGAAAACGAAGCTATTGAATTAATTAAAAATGGACATGAAGTTTTTCTATTCTGTTTAACTTACGAAGAAGAGGAAAGAAAAGAAATAGTTAATCAAATAAAGGTTCGAAGGTATAAGTCTAATAAATTTGATTATAAAATGTCTGCATTGGTATATACAGTCCCAGTATATACTTTTATAATGAAAAAGAAAATTTTAAATTTTTTAAAAGAAAATAAAATTGAAGCTATCCATATTCACGATATTAGAATAGCAGAAGCAGCTTTTAAAGCTAATAAAAGAATTAAATTACCTGTAGTTTTAGATTTACACGATAACATGCCTGAGGTAATGAAATTTTATCCGCACTTACAAAAGTTTCCTGGTAAATACATTATTTCACCAAAAAGTTGGAAGAAAAAAGAAGAGAGCTTTATAAAAAAGGCAGATAGTGTAATTACAGTTTCTCAAGAATTTGTGGATGAGCTTATTGAAAGAACAAAAATTAAAGCTGAAAAAGTGACATTAGTTCCTAATACAATTAGGAAATCTTTTTATAATTCATTTGAGTTGAATGAAAGTTTGATTCATAAATATAAAAATAATTTTGTTATACTTTATTTGGGAGATACCCATATCAGAAGAGGTTTGTTGACAGCAATTAGAGCAATAAACAATATAAAGAATCAAATACCTAATGTAAAACTTGTAGTTGTAGGTAAAAACACTACTGATTATTTATTAAAAGAAGAAGTTAATAAATTAGGATTAAAAGAATTTGTTGATTTAGAAGGATGGAAAAATGTATCCTTATTTCCATCTTATATAGAAGCAAGTGATGTTTGTATTTCACCCTTGCATAGAAATATTCAACATGATGTAGCCTATGCAAATAAATTGTTTCAATATATGAGTTTAGGTAAGCCATTATTGGTAAGTAATGCTACTGCTCAGAAAAAATTAATAGAAAAATATAATACAGGTTTAGTTCATAAAGAAAAAGATGTTGAAGATTTTGAAAATAAGATTATAGAATTATATAATAAACCATCCTTGAGAAATCAATTAGGAGAAAACGGAAAGAATTTTGTTCGTAACGAATTTACTTGGGATAAAACATCTAAAGAGTTAATAAATTTATACGCAAACTTATAATTTGAAAGTACTAATTATAACATATTACTGGGTGCCAGCAGGAGGTTCTGGAGTGCAGCGTTGGTTGAAGTTTGTGAAATATTTACGAAACTTTAATATTGAGCCAGTTATATATACTGTAGATGAGGCTAATTACCCTATTATAGATTCATCTTTACAAAAAGATGTTCCTAATAATATAGAATTATTAAAGAAAAGTATTTGGGAGCCTAATGATATACTTGCATGTTTCAAGAAAAAAAGTACGAAAACAAGTGCAGGTTTTTTAAACCCTAATCCAACCTTTTTTGGAAAAATAATGCAATATACCAGAGCTAATTATTTTATTCCAGATGCAAGAAAGTTTTGGATAAAGCCTTCAGTAAAATATTTAAAAAACTATTTGAAAAATAATACTATTGATGTGGTAATTACTACAGGACCACCACATAGTTTACATTTAATAGGATTACAATTAAAAAAAGATTTAAATATAAAATGGGTAGCTGATTTTCGTGACCCATGGACAGATATAGATTATTTTCATCAATTACCCTTAACTGAAAAAGCAAAAAAGAAGCATTTTGAATTAGAAAAGGAAGTATTGAAAGAAGCCGATGCTAGTTTAGTAATAGGGAAAACGATGAAAGAAAACTATAAAGAATATTCAAAAAATATTCATGTAGTTACTAATGGATATGATACAGAAATTGATGCAGTAGAGGGAAAAGAAATAGTATTAGATAAAAGTTTTTCAATTACTCATATAGGTTTAATGAATGCAGATAGAAATCCTAAAATATTATGGGAAGCATTATCTGAGTTATCAGAAGAACATTTGGACTTTAAAAACGATTTAGAAATAAAGCTAATAGGAAAAATTGCGAATGAAGTTGAAAACAGTTTAAAAAACTATAAATTTCAAAATGTAACTAAAATAAGTTATGTTCCTCATCAAGAGGTACAGCAATATCAAAGAAAATCTCAGGTGTTATTGCTGGCAGTAAATAAAGTGCCTAGTGCTAAAGGTATTATTACAGGAAAAATTTTCGAATATTTACAATCAAAACGTCCTATCTTAGCAATTGGTCCAGAAGATGGAGATTTAGCTGAAATTTTAAATAAAACTCAATCGGGAACTATAGTTGATTTTGAATCAAAAGAAAAAATAAAGCAAGTGGTCTTAAGTTTGTATAAAAAGTACAAACAAAATGATTTGAAAGTACCTTCTTTAGGTATAGAAAAATATCATAGAAAAGAATTGACCAAACAATTATCAGTAATACTAAAACAAGTAGTAAATTCTTGAAAAAAATAGTAACTATATTAGGGGCTCGACCTCAATTTGTAAAAGGAGCAGTTTTAAGCAGAGTTATAAGGAAGTATAATGAAGTAGAGGAAGTGATTGTTCATACAGGACAGCATTTTGATGAAAATATGAGTGCCGTTTTTTTTAATGAAATGAAAATTCCTAAACCTAAATATAATTTAGGTATAAATGGATTAAGCCATGGAGCAATGACTGGTCAAATGCTTGAAGGAATTGAAAAAATTTTAGAAGAAGAAAAACCAGAAGCTGTCGTAGTATATGGTGATACAAATTCGACTATAGCAGGTGCTTTAGCTGCAAAAAAAATGCATATTAAAGTGGTGCATATTGAAGCAGGATTGCGTTCTTTTAATATGCAAATGCCAGAAGAGGTAAATAGAATTGTTACAGATAGAATTTCAAATTTGTTAAGTTGCCCAACAGCAGTAGCGGTAGAAAATTTGAAGAAAGAAGGATTTGATAATTTACCAATAACTGTAGAGCAACATGGAGATATAATGAAGGATGCAGTAGAGTTCTATGGTGAGTTTTCAAATGAAAAATCGACTATTATAAGCGATTTGAAACTAAATAAAGATGAATTTGTATTAGCTACAATTCATCGACAAGAAAACACTGATGATAAAGAGAAGCTAACAGAGGTTTTTCAAGCTTTAGAAAAAATAAATGAGTCTAAAAAAGTGGTGTTACCTTTACACCCAAGAACCAAAAAGAAACTTGAGTTTTATGGTTTAACACCAGCTATTACTTTCATAGAACCAGTAGGTTATTTTGACATGCTAGAATTATTAAAAAATTGTAGTTTAGTTGTTACTGATAGTGGTGGATTACAAAAAGAAGCTTTTTTTAATAAAAAACATTGTATTGTAGCTAGAGAAGAAACGGAGTGGGTGGAACTAGTTAATTATAATTATGCTAAGTTAGCAGGAACAAATTATACTAATATTATTAAAGCATATGAAAATTTCTTAACAGCTGATAAGAGCTTTGAAGAAAAATTATATGGTGATAATGTTGGAGAAAAGATATATGAATCAATTAAAAAACTAATTCAAGAATAAATTGGGAATTGTATTTAAACAATCATTTAGGAATACTATTATAATCTATTTAGGATTTCTAATAGGAGGAATCAATACTATAGTTTTATATTCAAGATTTTTAAAAGATGAATATTATGGATTGGCAATGTATGTGTTTGCAGCATCTAATTTATTGTTACCAATAATAGCCTTAGGAGTTCATTTTACTATCATTAAATTCTTTTCAGGATATAAGACTAAAAAAGAAAAAGATAGTTTTTTGGGGGCGGTACTATTTCTTCCTTTACTAGTTGCATTACCAGTAGGTTTTTTTTGGGATTTCTTTCATAATCAAATTATGGATTATATTTCAAAAAGTAATGTTGAAGGAAATCAAATTGTAGAAAGTTACACTATATACATATATGTAATTGCTGTAGCGTGTGCTTATTTTGAAGTTTTCTATTCATGGGCGAAAGTTCAAATGCAATCAGTTTTTGGAAATCTTTTAAAGGAGCTTTACAATAGGGTAGCTATAATGATTATGCTATTTGCTGTAAATTTTGAGCTAATAACTAAGCAAGAATTTCTGTATTATATGGCTATATCGTACATTATAAGAACATTTTTAATGATGTTATATGCGTTTAGCTTATATAGACCTAAAATAACGTTTACATTACCTCATAACTTTAAAGAAGTATTACGTTACACATTTTATATAGTATTGGCAGGAAGTGCAGGTGCAATTGTTTTAGATATTGATAAAATAATGATACCAGGAAAAGATGGTTTTGCTACCGCAGCTTATTATGGTGTTGCATTATTTATAGGAACATTCATAGAAGCTCCAAGTAGAGCAATGGGACAAATTTTACAACCTCTTACATCTAAATCTATAAATGATAATAATACGAAGGAAACAGAAAGTTTATATAAAAAAAGTTCAATAAATTTATTGGTTATTGGAGGGTTATTTTTTGTTTTGGTAAACTGTAATGTAACTGAGTTGTTTAAAATAATGCCAAATAAGAATTATGGTGAAGGAGGAATTTTAGTTGTTTTATTAATATCTATTGGTAAATTGTTTTTAATGTCTTTAGGAAGTAATGGTGCAATTATAACCAACTCAAAATTTTATAGAATTGTAATGCCAATAGGAGTAGGGTCTGCTTTCCTAGTGTTTTATTTGAATAAACTCTTCTATAATTATATAGGTATGGGAACAGAAGGTTTAGCATTAGCTACTTTATTAACCATTTTATTCTTTAATATTTTTAAGCTATGGTTTGTAAGTAATAAGTTAAAAATGTTCCCTTATACAGGTAAAACATTTCAAATGATTTTAATAATTATTGTAATGTTTTTTGGTTTTTATTTTTGGGATTTTTCAGTTCCTGAGTTCTCAGCTTTCGATTTTCCGTTAGACCCAATAGTTAATATTATTTTGAAGAGTATTTTAATAATAATAGCTTATATATTTATTGTAGTTAAATTATCTATATCTAGTCAAATAAATAACTTAGTAGCTAGGTTTATTAAATAAAAAAAGACTGTATTCACAAAAGGAATAAGTCTTTAATAAGGGAAAAAGAAATAAGGGGAATATTTCGACGGCAAATATACAGTTGTTTTAGTATTTTGTTGATTAACATATGTTTATAAAAAGAGTTTTTTTATAAAGCTTTTTTAATTCTACTTAATTGAACAGGAGAAATGTTAAGAAATGAAGCGATGTGTTTTTGAGCAATTAAATTATCTATTCCTGGAATTCTTTTTCTCAATTTTAAATACCTTTCTTTTGCAGTGTACATAGAAATGTCAAGAATAATATTTTCAGCCTTTAAATAAGCGTCTTCTAAGATTTTTACATAGAAAGTACTCATCTCATGGTGTTTCAAAGTAAGTTCCTTAAATTTATGAAAGCTCCCTCTATAACCAGTTACTTTTGTTAAAGCTTGATAGTTGAGTTCAGAAGGTATTTCTCTCATCATTGCTGAGGCTCCACCAGTAGTTTGACCAGAAGTAAAGAAAGTTCGGGTAGCTTCTTTTCCAGTTTCGGTTTCAAGATAAGATCTAACTATTCCTGTTTTAATAATGAAAAAATCAGTAGGATATTCATTAGTTTTTACTAAAAAATCTAAAGGCTCCAATTCGGAATATGTGACTAGATTTTCAAAAATAGAGATGATATTACTAGGTATACCGGTAAATTGATAAAGAAATTGTTCAATATCAGTTCTCATAAAAATATATAAATTAACAAGTTAGCCCCTTTTGAGAGTAGCTAAATTTAATGAAAATAATGAGATAAAAAAAATAGACGCAAAAAATCAGACTTATATAAGGGGATAAGTCTGATTATTGAAAAAAAAGTATTAATTAGGGGAATTTTTTTTCAAGTGTGTAACTTGTTAATTACGCTACGAATATAAAAGAGATTTAAAATTTACGCATTAACATATGTTAATAAAAGCGTTATCTATAACTATTCTTTTTAATACGACTTAATTGAACAGGAGTAATATTTAAATAAGAAGCAATGTGATATTGATTGATTAAATTATCAATATTTGGAAGTCTTTTTTTAAGCTTTTCATATCTTTGAGAAGCGTCTAATATAGATAGTTCAAGTATTTTTGCTTCTTCTCTCATATAAATATGTTCTAGGACTTTATAGTGAAAAATAGAAAGGTCATGATGTTTTAATGATAAATTATAAAAAGATTGATAATTGCATTCTAAAACTTCACAATCGGTTAAGCATTCATAAACTAAATTGGAAGGAGTATTTGTAATTAAAGCACCTAAATTACCTGTTGTAGTTATTGGTACAAATATAGTTTTAGTGTACTCTTTACCTTTTTCATCAATTAAAAAAGATCTCACAACACCAGATTTTAAAATATAAAAGTTTGTAGGAGTTTGATTTAAAGCTACAAGTTTATGGTCTTTGGAAAAACTTTTGGAGAGCATTAGTCTATTAAATTCTTCAAAAGAATTCTCTGAAACTTTATCATAAAAATTAAAAACAAAGTTTCGGAAAAAAGACATAAAATATTATTTAAGAGTGTGTTATCCCAAATTTACATTAATTTTTTCTAAAAAACTAATAGCATTTGGTCCTTCCATAAAAAGTAAGTCTAGGATTGATAAATTAGGAATAAAACCATATTTATCATCAAACATTTGAACATAAGTGTCGAGTTCAATTTCTAAGCCTTTTTTAGCAAGAGCTAAACTTCTATAATCAATAGTTTCTGCTGTTAAACTATAATTTTCAGTTTTTAAAAAAGAAGTTTCTATTTGTAAAGCATCAGAAATAAACAAATGACAATCAATATTTACATCTTGTAAAAAAGTGTACTTTTTAGTGAATATTCTTGATAAATCATCTTCAAAAAACTCAAAATAAGGAGAAGATCGATAAGCTGATTGTAAGGATTTAAAATGTTGAGATTGCCAAGGAAAATCATTTTCAACTAAAGTATCCTTAGTTTTTTTTCTTCCCTCTTTTATTTTATGCTTTACAGGTACGTTTAAGGCAAGTCTACCATTAGCGCCGTATATATAACAACGATTACGATATGTTTGTTTTTGATAATTATCGTGTATTTCAAAACAAATCGAGTCTGATTGATATATTGCTGCGTATTGTGAAATAGGAGCAAAGTATGTTGGAATAAATAATGCCATTAAGACTTATTCTTTTTACCTTTTCTGAAACTATAAACTGTATATCCAGCAATTAAAAGAACTACAACCCATAAATAAGAAGTAGGTTTACCAGATCCACCAACAGTTGTAAACATTCTATCCCAACGTATTGATTTTATTTTAGCACCAAAGTCAAGAATAGAAATATTAGGGTCCCAACTTAACCAAATCATTACAGGTTTACCAACAACGTGGTCAATTGGTACATATCCCCAATTTCTAGCATCTAATGAGTTCTGACGATTGTCTCCCATCATCCAGTAATAATCTTGTTTAAAAGTATATGTTTTGGCTTTTTTACCGTTGATATAAATATTATTTCCGAATATTGTTAAATCGTTGTTTTCGTATCTTCTAATAATTTGTTCGTAAAAAGGAATTGTATTTTCATTCAATTCGACTGTAGCGCCTTTTTTAGGAATATAAATAGGTCCGAAGTTGTCACCAGACCAAGCATATTTTGGGCTGTGAGGGAAAACAGATTTGTTGTAATAACCTTTTGGGTGTATGTCTTTAGAAACCTTTTTTATAAGTGGATTTTTAGATAAAGAAGCTGCTTCATCATCAGTTAGGTTGAAGTAATAAAATGCACGATCATTAGACATTTTACCTTCTCCGTTTTTGTTATATTCTCTTATAACACTCATAGGTAATTCTTTACCGTCTGTATCAACTTTAAAATACCACTGTGGTTTAGCTCTGTCTGGTAATACAGTTTTTTTACCATTAATGTACACATAACCATCTCTAACTTCTAAGGTGTCTCCTGGTATACCAGTAGCTCTTTTTACATAGTTTGTTCTTTTGTCAATTGGTTTGTATGTCGGCTTTCCAGATCTATCTCCCCACATTAAAGCTAACGTATCCGAAGGCCAGCTAAATACAACAATATCATTGCGTTTAATTTTTTGAAAACCAGGTAAACGCATGTATGGTAATGAAAGTTTGTTTAAAAAACTATCTTCATTTTTATCATTAGATAAATAAGATTTTACACCTAAACCAGGTATAGTATCATGAGCCATTGGTGCGGCAACAACAGTATTTGGCACACGAGCTCCGTAGTGAAACTTACTTACAAATAAATAATCCCCAACTAATAGTGTTTTCTCTAAAGAAGAAGTAGGGATTGTATATGGTTGCATAAAATATG
Organism: uncultured Tenacibaculum sp.; assembly: GCF_947499065.1. Taxonomy (GTDB): domain Bacteria; phylum Bacteroidota; class Bacteroidia; order Flavobacteriales; family Flavobacteriaceae; genus Polaribacter. Next base: position 227,554 of record NZ_CANMMT010000006.1, read on the forward strand.
TGTGCACTAAAGTAGCAGCAATAATCGCAAAAGAAATAGAGCTAACCCATTCACCCAATTCAGACCTAGGTTCTAAGCTTCTATTTTCGATATATTTAGCTTCGGTAGCATAATTTATATAGTAAATATATAATCCTAAAGTTAAGATAACTAGAATAGTATCTTTTCGTTGATTAAAACCAAAACTTCTACAAGTTTCTACCCATATAATTGGGAACATTAACAAATTTACAATAGGAAAGAATAACAAAATGACCCACCATTTAGGTCTGTTTATAATTTGCATTAAAATTATAGCATTGTAAACAGGAATAGCAGCTTCCCATGCTTGTCTTCCAGCTCTAACATAAAGTTTCCAAGTTCCTAAAAAATGAATTACTTGAAGTATTAAGAAGAATATAAACCATTCAGTAAATGTCATAATGTATATATTTTGGTTTCCCTTAAAAAGGAATAAAATTCAATAGTATTAGTGTCTTTTTTCTCTATTTGTTACCTAATTAACCTAAGTTTAACACATCTCTCATTGTATAAACTCCAGTTTTAGAAATTAACCATTCAGCAGCTACAACAGCACCTAAGGCAAAGCCTTGTCTGTTATGAGCGGTGTGTTTTATATCTATAGTGTCAATTTCTGAGTTATAAGTTACTGTATGTGTGCCAGGAACTTCTGGTGTTCGAATAGCAGAAATAGAAATATTATTTTCCGATGTTTTTTTATCTAACTCCCAAGCTGTTTTGTCCGAATTTTCAATAATTCCTTCAGCAAGAGTAATCGCAGTTCCACTTGGAGCGTCTAATTTTTTAGTGTGATGAATTTCCTCAATAGAAACATTATATTGATTTAATGTATTCATCATTTTAGAAAGCTGTTTGTTTAACTCAAAAAAAACATTAACGCCTAAGCTAAAGTTTGAAGCGTAAATAAAGGCTCCTTTTTTTTCATTACACAATTCAACAACAGAATTATAGTGTTCTAACCAACCAGTTGTTCCAGAAACTACAGGTATTTTATTGTTAATACAGTTTGTTATATTGTTAAATGCAGAAGAAGGTATACTAAAATCAATAGCAACATCAGCATCGGAAATGTTATAATCTTCTTTTCCAGAAGTTTTGATTACTATTTCATGACCTCTTTGTAAAGCAATTTTTTCAATTTCTTTACCCATTCTACCATAACCAAGTAAGGCTATTTTCATTTTAAAAAGAATATTTTAAAGTTAAACCAACTTTTGGGGCTTCAATAAGCATAGGATCTGGTTGAATTGTAGGATTTATAGATAAACTATCGTCTGTGTCAAATTGCAATAAATGAGCATTAACACTAGCTTCTACAATTTGTAAAACATATAGTAAAACACCAGTTAAAAGAGAGAGGTCTCTGTTTTTACGCAATGTTTTTTGTGCATTTTCTAAACCAGTTGTTGAAATACTTGGATTTCCATTTAATCCATCAAATTCATCAGGAAGTCCTTGGCTACGAAGTTTAAAAGCGGTTCTAAAACGATCGTATTCATTACTATTGTCAACGTAAAAGTAAACACTAGCTCCTATGGCAGCCCAAACAATAGGGGCTTTCCAATATTTTTTGTTATAAATTTGACCACCTCCAGGAAAAATAGCTGAATAAAAAGCTGCTTTTGAAGGTGATAAAGGATTGTATTTATCGCTACCTATTTGTAATTGTTTGGCTCTTATAGCTGTTGAATCTTTTTGAGCAAATGAAGTTTGACTAAAAGAAACACACAAAAAAACGAATATGATAAGTCGAATGTTCAATTACTTTAAAAGGTTTTTAATTCGATTAAAATCTTCTTCAGAATGAAAAGGAATAGATATTTTTCCTTTTCCACGATTATTTACACTAACATCAATTTTATGACCAAAATAATCGCTAATTTCTTTCACACTGTCAGTAACAAAGCTAGGTAAAGCCTTCTTTTTACTAGCTTTAGCAACTTTTCCAGCTTTTAAGTTCTTAACCAATTCTTCTGTTTGACGAACAGATAATTTTTCACGAACTATTTTTTCGTAAATATTTAACTGATCAGAATTACTGTCAACATTGATAAGTGCTCTACCATGCCCCATAGAAATAAAACCATCACGCATTCCTGTTTGGATAATAGGGTCAAGCTTTAATAAACGTAAATAGTTTGTAACAGTAGAACGTTTTTTACCTACACGAGTACTTAATTCTTCTTGAGTTAATTGAATTTCATCAATTAATCGTTGATATGAAAGTGCAACTTCAATAGGGTCAAGATTTTTACGTTGAATATTTTCAACTAATGCCATTTCTAGCATTTCTTGATCGTTAGCTAAACGGATATAAGCAGGAACAGTTTTGTTCCCTATCAATTTAGAAGCTCTAAATCTACGTTCTCCAGAAACTAATTGAAATTTATCACTAGATAATTTACGAACTGTAATGGGTTGTATTACACCAAGTTCTTTAATCGAATTTGCTAATTCTTGTAAGGCCTCTTCATCAAAATAAGTTCTAGGTTGATATGGATTTACATCTATCGAATTAATATCTAATTCAACAATTGTACCTACTAGTTTATCTGCGTTTTTATCTTCTGCCGAATTTACTTCCGCAGTTTCTTTTAATAAGGCTGATAAACCTCTACCTAAAGCCTGTTTTTTTGTTGCTTTTGCCATCTACAATAATTATGCGTTTTTGTTTATAATTTCGTTCGCCAAATTTAAGTAATTTACCGCACCTTTACTCGTAGCATCGTATGAAATTATACTTTCACCATAACTAGGTGCTTCACTTAAACGAATATTTCTATGTACTATTGTTTCAAATACCATAGAGCTGAAGTGTTTTTTAACCTCTTCAACTACTTGATTAGAAAGTCTTAAGCGAGAATCAAACATCGTTAATAATAATCCTTCAATATCTAAATCAGGATTGTGTATTTTTTGAACACTTTTAATAGTGTTTAATAATTTTCCTAAACCTTCTAATGCAAAATATTCACATTGAATAGGAATAATTACAGAATCAGCAGATACTAGCGAATTTAATGTAATTAAACCTAAAGAAGGAGCACAGTCAATTAAGATGTAATCATAATCGTCTTTAACTTCTTCTAATGCTTTTTTAAGCATGTATTCTCTTTCTTGTTTGTCTACTAATTCAATTTCAATAGCAACTAAGTCAATATGTGCAGGGATTAAATCAACATTAGGAGAATCTGTCTTTAAAATAGTATCTTTTACAGGAATAGCATGTTCTAAAACCTGATATGTACCCAATTCAACACTTTCAACATCTAAGCCTAAACCAGAAGTAGCATTCGCCTGGGGATCGGCGTCAATTAACAATACTTTATTTTCTAAAACACCTAATGATGCTGCTAAGTTTACAGTAGTAGTAGTTTTACCCACTCCACCTTTTTGATTTGCAATTGCTATTATTCTACCCATTATAATATGAAAAGTTTGAAAGAGGTAAATTTACAATTATTTATCATTTTTGAAAGGGAAAGATGTTAATAAATGTAACTGTTTGATTTTATGGAGTTAAAAAGGAAAAGCTGTAAAAGTAAATTTGTGACTTTGTAATGTCTTAGATTTGAATGTCTTATCTGTTCAGAGTTATAGGTGTAGTTACTATAGTAACTAATTCTCCTTCTTCAGTACTGTAAAATGGAGTTAAAATACTTATTCTACTTGTTAAACTCATTTCAATTAAAACATCGATAGAGTTTAAATTAATGAGTTTCTGAAATATTAGGGGATGTAAAGCTAAATGAATTGAAATTCGTGAGGTTAAAGATAGTTTTTTGTAATTTTAACAAAAAATTGGACTCATTTACTCTTTTTATCTTTCATGAGAATTATTAGCTTACTATTAACTATTTTACTTTGTTGTTTTTCGTCTTTTGCTCAACAAAAAGAAAAACCGAATCAGGCTTTATTAGCTAATACACTCAATGTACATATAGACTACTTGAATTTTATAGCTAAAAAAAGCGGACATGGTCGTAAATTACTTAACTATTTAGCTTTTAACCAAAATCTTAATAGGAAAGTAGCCAAAAGTTATAAACCTTCTTCTCAAAAAACGTCAAAATATCAATTAAGAGTTCCTAGGTTTAATAAACCAGCTAAAATGTTTTCTTATGATTTGAAGAAAAAAGAATCTTTATTGAAAGAGGCAAGATTACTACAGGAAAATATTCCAATAATTGACCGCTCTAAAATAATATCATTATTTGATTCGATTAAAAATAATATTGAAAATTTTGCTGTAATTCATAAAAACATATATGATTTAACTAAAGATGCTCCTCTTGTATCTAATAATCAAAAAATAATTAATAGTGTTTATTTAAATTTAGCTAAGCTTAATAATACTGAAGGGGTAATACGTAAATTAAATTATGAGTTTGAAAATTTAGTGCATAATGTGTATAGAAAATACTTTCCAGTTACAAGTAATAATTCTTGGTTAATAAGTGCCAAGAAAATGCAAATGGCTATAGATACTGCTCGTTTATACTTGAAAAAAATTAGAACGCAAGATGTTTCGTCAACTAAATTAGTAGATACTGTTGGTTTAAGTAAACTGTTAAACCAATTAAAAAACAACAGAAATAGAAATCTACAAGGTATTAATACGCATACTTATGAAACTGTACATTCAATACATGATGATTATGATATGTTTGGAAAAGTTTTAAGAAAATTTATGAAAGGAATAAGTTGTAGCAGCTGTTTGTCTAATAATAAAAACAAAAAAAGAGATATTAGTAGGTTATACAATTATGTATATTATGATTTAAATAGTGCTATTGCTTACTACAATAACTTTGCTACTTCTAGTACTGAAACGAAATATATGAAAGTAGCGCCGCAATTTTTGCTGCATAAAATAATTGATTTTGGATGGTATGATATGGAGCCACAGCCAAACCAACCAACACCAACAATTGAAAATTTATTTATAGAATCATATGCTTTTAATCATACAGTGTTGTTGTTAGATGTATCTCGTAGCATGAATCATTACACAAAATTACCATTGATTAAAAGTTCAGTAAAGCAACTATCCTTGCATTTAAGAAAAAATGATCGATTATCGGTAGTGATATATTCTAATGATGCTAAGGCTATTATGACCGATGTTTCTTTTACAGATTCAAAGTCAATAGCTTTACTTGAAAAGCTAAGTTCTAACGGAAAAACAAACGCTGCAAAAGGTTTAGATTTGGCTTTTGAAATAGGACGTTCAAAATTTATTACTAATGGTAATAACAGGATTATATTAGCTACGGATGGGGGCTTTGCATTAACTGAAAAAAGTTTTAATCAAGTAAAACAAGGGGCTAAAGAAAACATAGTGCTTTCTGTTTTTGGATTTGGTAAAAGAATTGCAAATGAAAAACAATTAAAAAAATTAGCAGAAGTAGGAATGGGGCATTATCAAAAAATAACTATTAAAAATAGTTTGGAAGCTATTATAAAAGAATTAACAGCCGTAAGGCGTAAAGGCTTCTGAAAAAGAAGAAAATATAGTTGTGCTATTTAGTTTCTTTATGGTATAATAAAGATATAGGTGATAAATAAAAAAGCCACAAATTTATTTGTGGCTTTTTTATTTATATGATTTTTAATGTCTTATCCGTTAAGCATTACAGGCATAACTAGCATGGTAACTAATTCTCCTTCTTCAGTACCGTCAATTGGAGTTAAAATACCAGCTCTATTTGGTAAACTCATTTCAATTAAAACATCGTTAGAGTTTAAGTTGTTTAACATTTCACTTAAAAAACGAGAGTTAAAACCAATTTGCATATCATCACCTTGGTAATCGCAATTTAAACGCTCGTCAGCTTTATTTGAGTAATCTAAATCTTCAGCAGAAATATTTAACTCAGTTCCAGCCATTTTTAATCGAATCTGATGTGTAGTTTTACTTGAGAAAATAGAAACACGACGAACTGAATTTAAGAAAGAAGCCCTATCAACAGTAAGTTTATTTGGGTTTTCTTTAGGAATTACAGCTTCATAGTTAGGGTATTTACCGTCAATTAATCTACAAACTAAAACAGCATTTTCAAAAGTAAATTTTGCATTAGTCTCATTGTATTCAATAACAACATTGTTTTCTGAACCTCCTAAAATTCCTTTTAATAAGTTTAAAGGTTTTTTAGGCATGATGAATTCTGCAGATTTATCAGCAGTAACATCAGTACGGGTGTATTTTACTAATTTGTGAGCATCTGTAGCAACAAAAGTTAGTTCTTTTGAATTGAATTGAAAAAAGACACCACTCATTACGGGTCTTAAATCATCGTTACCAGCAGCAAATATTGTTTTAGAAATCGCAGTAGCTAAAATATGAGAAGGAATCTCAGTGCTGCTAGGAGAAGGTAATTCAACAGCTTTAGGGAATTCTTCTCCACTAAAGTAAGCCATGTCGTATTTACCTTGCTCAGAAATAATCTCAATTGTACTATCTCCTTCAGCTTTAAAAGTTAAAGGCTGTTCAGGAAATGTTTTTAAAGTATCTAGTAATAAACGAGCATTAATGGCAATAGCACCAGTGTCAGTACTTTCAACTTCAACAACAGAAGTCATAGTAGTTTCAAGATCAGACGACGATACTTTAAGTTCGTTTTCATTTAGTTCAAACAAGAAGTTGTCTAAAATAGGTAATGTGTTATTGCTATTTATAACTCCTCCTAAAACTTGTAGTTGTTTTAATAATTGAGAGCTAGATACGATAAATTTCATTTAGTATAGTTTCTGTTTATTAGATTTACAAATATATCTTAATTTGATGATTTTAAAAATTATTTTTTTAATAGTTAAAAATGATTAGTTAAACTGATAATTTAACTGTATCGAACCATAAAAATTACCCTTCGGAACTCTAATGCTTTTTAGTTTTTTTGTGTGAAAATGGACTGAGTATCCAAAGTTAAAACGATTAAGGGTAAAGCGTATTCCTATTTCGTTTGTAAACCTAAGAGGTTCAAGTTCAAATGTAATAGGGCTATTGTTATTAAGAAAACTACCTTGAATAGAAGCATCGTAAATAGCGTAAGTTAACATTGGTTTGATAAAAAGAAAAGATTCAACTTCGTTATTAGAACCAGTTTTGTCATTATTAAGGTTGGCGTTAAAAATGATAGAATTTGTGATTTTTTGTAAAGGTTTTAAGCCAATTCGTAATAACAAACCACTAGAAAAGTCTGTATAAACCGTTCCTAATCTGGCATTATTTATCCAGTTAATATCTAATGTACTTGATTTATCAATCACTAATTTTTTTATATAACTTCCAGAAAGGTTTAAAGCAAAAGCATCGGCAATTTGATATTTCCATCCAATAGCTTTTCTGTAGCCATAAATATCATGAATAAAATCTTGAAGGTCCTTGCTAAGAGCAGAAGGACCAATAATTCCTGTTTGAATTGAAGTTTTTAGAATAGATTCGTTTTTATAAAAACGATTAATACCAAAACTACCAAATAGGTAGCCTGCAAATGGACGGTCATGATTCATGTGTTGTTGAACCGTAGCTTTGTAAGGGGTGTACATGTGATGTCCTAATTGAATTTCATATGACTTTTTTACAAGTTTTTTATTTTCCTTTTTACTAAGATATCTGTAGGTAAAAAACATTCCATTAGTATAATACCTGTCTTGTGATGTTGAGATAAATAGGTCGTTGTCATTAAGAAAACTAAATTCCTTAGAGTATTTTCTTTGAGAATAGAAATTAATTGAAGCTAAGGTAAATAAAAAGAAGCTAATTTTTTTCATAACTGCTAATATCGTTTTATTTTAGCAAAACAAGGGTTAAATTATTCATAATTATAATAGTTTTTTAATGAAGGAAAAGGCGAAACTTACACTTGCTGATTTTGAAAGTGTTTCAACAAATGAAGAGTTGTTGAAAGTGATTAAAAAGAAGAAAATTTCTATAGATAAAATAGAAGTTAAGTTAGCTTATGAGAAAGAGTTAAAAGAACTTCAGGTGGAATTGGTGAAATTACAACAATGGATAGCAAAAAATAACAAACGAGTAGCTGTTATTTTTGAAGGAAGAGATGCAGCAGGTAAAGGAGGAAGTATCCGTCGTTTTATGGAGCATTTGAATCCAAGGTCTATGCGCCTAGTGGCTTTAAATAAGCCAACAGATGTAGAAAAAGGGCAGTGGTACTTTCAAAGGTATATTAAAGAATTGCCTAACCCAGGAGAGATTGTTTTTTTTGATCGTAGTTGGTATAATAGAGCGGTTGTAGAACCAGTAATGGGTTTTTGTACTAAAGAGCAGTATAAAACTTTTTTAGTGCAAGTTCCAGAGTTTGAACATATGCTATATGAAGATGGAGTTATAATTATAAAGTTTTGGTTGTCTATATCAAAAGATGAACAATTACGTAGGTTTGATGCACGAAATGATAATCCTTTGAAAAGATGGAAGTTTAGTCCAGTAGATAAAAAAGGTCAAGAGTTATGGGATAAATATACTTATTACAAAAATGAGATGTTTAGTAAAACACATACAACATACAGTCCTTGGATAGTTGTAAAAACAAATGATAAAAAGAAGGCGAGAGTTGAGTGTATACGACACGTTTTGGCTCAGTTTAATTATGAAGAAGAAGAGGAGTCTAAAACGGTATCAAATCCAGATCCTAATATAGTAATGCGTTATTATCGTTCAGCAAATCATTTAGATTAAAATATGGAAAAGTTAACACAAAAAGATGTAGATAAGTTAAATACGAATAGAGGGTTGAAGGCAGTGTTGTCAAAACCTTTTAATTTGGAACGTGCATTACGTTACGTTGATTATGAGCGAAAATTAAAAAAATTACAAGTAGAATTAATTCGTTTGCAAACGTGGGCAATAGATAATAATGAACGAATCATTGTTCTTTTTGAAGGAAGAGATGCTGCTGGAAAAGGAGGGGCAATACGTAGAATTACAGAACGAATTAATCCAAGGCATATGAGGATTGTTGCCTTGCCAAAACCTAATGAAGATCAGAAGTCTCAATGGTATTTTCAACGTTATGTAGAGCAGTTTCCAAAAGCAGGAGAAATAGTGTTTTTTGATCGTAGTTGGTATAATAGAGCGGTGGTGGAGCCTGTGAATGGTTTTTGTACTCAAGAGCAATATCAAATTTTTATGAATCAAGTAAATGATTTTGAAAGAATGATTTTAGAGTCAGGTATTAGATTGGTGAAAATATATATGTCAATTAATAAAAAAGAGCAGGCAAAAAGGTTTAGAGATATTAAAAACAATCCTTTAAAACAATGGAAAATGACACCTGTAGATATGAGAGCGCAGGAGTTGTGGGATGATTATACTGAGTATAAGAGAGCGATGTTTTCTAAAACAAATACAAAAATATCACCTTGGAAAGTGATACGAGCTAATAGGAAAACTATAGCTCGTATTAATGTGATTAACCATGTGTTAAAGAGTATTCCGTATGATAAAAATACCGAAGTCTAAATTATAAATGGTTTTTTATAGTTTCAAAAATATAAAATACCTCACCTGCAATTTGTTTACTTATGTTTAAGTAAGTTTCTTCCATTAAATCTGTGTTATCAGAAATTTTAGGGTCGGTGAAAGGAAGGTGAAATCTAGAGATGGCATCAGGAATAAAAGGACAGTTTTCATCAGCGCTATCACAAGTTGTAATTGCTATATAGGGAAAGCTGTTGCTTGAATGGTCGTATGTCTTTGAAAAACCTAAAATAGATTTTTTTGTTCCTTGAAAAGAAATTAAATAACGAGGGTTCTGATGTGAAAAATCTATGATGTTAAAGTTGAAGCCGGTTTTTTGAAGGCATTTTACAGTATTTCTATGGAAAGCGGTAATTTCTGTACCGCCAGAATAAGTAAAAATATTGTTTAAATTAAAGTATTCTATAGCGTAAAAGCTCCAAACTTGAGCTAGTTGACTTCTTCTTGAATTATGAGTACAAATAAAATTTAAATTAATCTTTTCTCTATCATTAAACTCATCAATAATAGTATGAGCGATGTCATCAATTAAATTTAAGCGATCATTATTAATAATAGTTTCTTTTCGGGCTTCTTCAAAGAAAGTTTTTGTACTAATATTTTTAGTCTTTATCATTTATTTACAGTTCTTTTGTAAAATAGAATTATGTGCAAAAATACACTGTAAAGCTCTTTTGTAGAATTAAGTAAAGGTTAAGAATGTGTTTAGAAATAGGTAATAAAGTGGCGGTTTTGGATGCTGATATTAGAGGATTCGTAATAAAAAAAGAAGGAGACAACTTTTTTATTAAAGATGATGAAGGTATGGAGTATTGTTTTTTAGCTTCTGAATTGGTTAAAGTTGAAGAGGATCAAAATGAGTTGAGTAAATATATTGATATAAATAATCCGTTATTGAAAGCAAAAATTAATCAGAAAACAAAAAACAAGAAATCGTCTTTTGTTAAAGATAAAAATGAAGTAGTTATGGAGGTTGATTTACATATTGAGAAGATTGTAAAGTCGGTTAGAGGAATGGATAAATACGATATTTTGTCAAAGCAAATTCAGTTAGCAAAACAAAAGTTAGAGTATTGTGTGTCAAAAGGAATATCAAAATTGGTGTTGATTCACGGTGTTGGAGAAGGTGTTTTGAAAAGTGAATTACAGTATTTGTTGAATAATTATAATGTACGGTATTATGATGCTTCGTATCAAAAATATGGGCAAGGGGCCACAGAAGTATACATATATAAAAATGTGAATTAATTGTAGTTTTGCAAAATGAAAAATGTTTATTTAGATAATGCGGCAACAACCCCAATGTTGCCAGAGGTTGTGGAGGTTGTAAAGCAATCAATGATGGGGAATTTTGGTAATCCATCGTCTACTCATCAGTTTGGAAGAAAAGCAAAAGCAGCTGTAGAAACGGCTAGAAAAAATATAGCGAAAGAATTTAATGTTTCATCAAATGAAATTTATTTTACGGCAGGAGGAACTGAAGCTGATAACTTAGTTTTGTATAATGCTGTTCTGAATATAGGTGTGACTAGAATTGTGACTTCTAAAATAGAGCATCATGCAGTGTTGCATACAGTTGAGTATTTACAGAAAAGCTATAATATAGAGGTGGATTATGTTGATGTAGATGAAAGGGGGAATATTTCCTTAAGTGGATTGGAAGAAATTTTAAAAAGGTCTAAGGAAAAAACTTTGGTGAGTTTAATGTATGTTAATAATGAAATAGGGAATTTACTGCCTGTAAATGATGTGGTTTTGTTGTGTGAAAAATATCAAGCGTATTTTCATTCAGATACGGTTCAAGCAATTGGGCATTATAAAATTGATTTAAAAAAAACACCGATAGATTTTATTGCAGCAAGTGCTCATAAATTTCACGGCCCTAAAGGTGTAGGGTTTATGTATGTAAAAAAAGGAGTTCCTTTAAAGCCAATGTTGCACGGAGGTAATCAGGAAAAAGGAGTGAGGTCAAGTACGGAGAATGTGCATGCTATTTTAGGTATGGAGAAGGCTTTGAGTATTTCGTGTGAAGGTCTTGAAGGTGATAAGAGGTCTATAGAAGAGGTGAAGAGTTATTTGGCAGGTGAGTTAAAAACTTATTTTAAAGGAGTAGAGTTTAATGGTGAGTCTTCGGATTTGAAAAAGAGTAGTTATACAATATTAAATGTGCGCTTTCCGGTGAATGAAAAGATGTTGTTGTTTAATTTGGATTTGGCTGGAGTTGCAGTTTCTGGAGGGAGTGCTTGTCAGAGTGGAGCAAGTAAAGGTTCGCATGTTTTGAGTGCTTTTTTATCGGAAGAAGAATCAAAAAAAACATCAGTTAGATTTTCGTTTAGTAAGTTGACAACGATACAAGATATAGATTTTGCAATCGAAAAAATTAGAAATAGTCTAAAACTTTAAATAAGCCTTTTTAAGGCTTTTTTTTGTTTTTTAAATAAAAACCCCTATATTTAGAAAAATATTAACTTACATGGTTTTAAAAAGAGAGCTTTTTATTTTGTTTTCTTATTGAAATTTAATTTGTTATTTGTTTTTTCTATAATGTGACTTTTTGTAAAAAAAAGTATCTAAAAATTTGAAAAGTAGTATTTATAATTATCTTTGCACTACTTACAGTTGTCCCCCCAAACTATTAGTATTAATATTTTAAAGTGTTGATATTGTTAGTCTTGGGGATTTAAAAATTCTCAAACATTTTATAAAAAAGATTAAAATTCCCAAATTTTATTTGGGATAAGGATAATATATATAATAATATGAGGAAAAATTACCCCGACACTTCAAAGAATGGACCCCTGTTTTTTGTGTTTTTATTTTTTTTGTTAGTAAATAGTACTTTTGGTCAAACACAAACGATAACTAAGTCTTATTCAGGCCCAACAGTTAGTATAGATGGAACAACTACTACATTACCAGGTATTACTTTCTTAGCTTCAGACTTTCCTGGGAACTGTAATATTGTTATAGAAGATGTTAATGTAAGTATAACTTGGACGAAAACAGATGGTTCATGTGCATTTCCTAATGGAGGGAATTCTTTTCATGGAGAAACTAGATTTAGTATTTCCGCTCCAAGTGGGGGAACAGAAGTTTTAGCTCCTTTAAATACATGGTCAGGAGGAGCTAATATAGGTACAGTAACAACGATTTTTGATGATTCAGCAGTAGGTGCTCCCTCAGGAACTCCAGTTACAGGCACTTTTTTGCCTGATGGTAGCTTATCTAATTATATAGGAAATAGTCCTTTAGGTACATGGAATTTGATAGGGCAGGATAGTGCAGGTCAAGATCCTTTGTGTGTAGAAAGTTATTCAGTTTCTATAACGGTTACAATAGTTGATACGGATTCTGATGGGGTCGCAGATTTTTGTGATTTAGATGATGATAATGATGGAATTTTAGATACTGTAGAGAACAATTGTGTAGGTAGTGTTAGTTATGAATTTTATGACTCTTATCCGGCAACAGATACTGTAGATGATATACCTACATCAGGTGCTTTAGCAACGGGTACTATTTCAAATTTTAATGTAGATAATTTATGGGGCACTCATACACCTGGTGATGATGAGAGATTTAGTGTGCGTTATAAAGCATTTATAACAATTAATACAAGTGGACTTTATACATTTTATACTACTTCGGATGATGGGTCTAAGTTGTTTGTTGATGGAACTGAAGTAGTAGATAATGATGGACCTCATGGTTCTCGAACAAGAAGTGGTCAAATAAATCTTAATGTAGGAGTATATGAGTTTGAGGTTTTGTTCTATGAAAGAACAGGAGCAGAGTCTCTGTCAGTAGAATATCAAGGCCCTTCTATATCTAGACAAACTATACCTTTTAGTCAGTTATCATGTTTCTTGGACACGGATAATGATGGGGTTCCTAATTATTTAGATACAGATTCGGATAATGATGGGTGTTTTGATGCTGTAGAAGGGGATGAAAATGTTGATATAACTAATTTGTCAAGTGGGAGAATAACGGGTGGAGTTGATGCTAATGGAGTCCCTCTTTATGTAAATTCTGGAGGCGCGGGAGATGTAGGAGGTGATCAAGGACAAGGATTAGGTACTAGTGCTACAAGTAACACAAATGCTGTCCCTAATTTGGTAATAACTAATCCAGCAGCGGTTTGTAGTCCAGCTACTGTAGATATAACAGCTAGTGCAATTACTGCGGGGAGTACACCGGCAGCTGGAGGAACATATACTTATTGGACAAATGCAACAGCAACGAATGTATTAGCTAGCCCTAATGCTATTACTACAAGTGGAACGTATTATATAAAATTAGAGTCTGTGACAGGTTGTTATGAAATAGAACCTGTTGTTGTTACAGTAAATTCAAATCCAGGAGCTGCTGTAAACACTACAGCTAACGGAGCAATTTGTGAGGACGATACTAAAACATTAGTAGGAAGTCCAGTAGGAGGAACATGGAGTATTGTCTCAGG
>NZ_CANMMT010000007.1 GCF_947499065.1 uncultured Tenacibaculum sp.
ATTATAGAAAAAGGTTCACATGAAGAACTTATCAAACTAAAAGGAAGTTATTACCATCTAGTTAAAAATCAACTTGATTTAGGTAAATAAAGGCCTTATAAAGATATTCTCTCGCGAAGAATAGACACAATCCTTGAGTGTCTTTAAAAGATCAAGGATTTAATCAATTTTATAAATTATTTAAAAATGAAAAAGTCAATTTTAAACTTAGGAAAAGCTTTACACAAAGCTGATTTAAAAAAAATTAATGGAGGAGTTGGATTTGGAGAATTTGGATGTAATTCAGATTTAGATTGTGACTCAGCTAGACTTCGTTGTTGTTCTGGTATTTGTTTGAGTTTTGATTCTCGATATGATGAGATTTGCAGTTTATAAAAGTTACGTTTTATAAGCTATTTATTATCAAATGAGTTTGTACAATTCATTATAGTAACTATAATTATTCCTTGAGTGTCTTGAAAAGTTCAAGGATTTAATCAATTCATATTTTTTAAAATGAAAAAGAAACTTTTAAAAGTAGGAGCAATTCTAGAAAAAACTGAACAACAATTAATTAAAGGTGGTAGTAACAATTGCGATTATTATGCTAGGATAAACCTTTGTTTTGCTGATAACGATCCATATTGTAAGTCATGTAGTCAAATAGGTAATTATCCAGGAGCTGCATCTTGTGTTAATTTGGATAACGGTTGTTTTGAATTTTAGAATTAATATTCTTTCACAAAGAATAGACATAAGCCTTGAGTGTCTATAAATAGTCAAGGATTTAATCAATTTATAAACTATTTGAAAATGAAAAAATCAATTTTAAATATAGGTAAGGCTTTAGATAAAGTAGAGCAAAAGGAAATTAAAGGAGGTTTCATACCTACTCTATACCAATTCTGTTGTACTAGAACACAAGGTTTCTGGATTAGTCAATATCCTTTTATAGGAAATGATCCTTTTTATACTTGTACAGGAGATGTATGCTCTGGTGGTAATGAGCTTCCATGGTAAAATGAAAAACTCAATTTTAAAATTAGGTAAATCTTTAGCTAAAAAAGAGCTTAAAAGAATTAAAGGAAGTGAAGGTACACGATGTATTGAATGGTGCAGCGATGGTACGTGTAATTGCTGGTCTAATTTTGACTTCTGTACTTCTGATACCGATCCCTGTCCATTTTAAATAAAAAAAACAATTTTTAAAACATAAAATAATGAAAAATTCAATTTTAAATCTAGGAAAAATATTAAATAAAGACGAACAAAAAAAAGTAAACGGAGGAGTTAATTGTTTTGATTGTCAAAGTTACTGTATAGCAAATAGTGGAGGCGACCGAACGGTGTACGGTGTGTGTATAGGAGAATGTATTGCTCAATATTGTTAAATTAATTAATAAGATTTAAAAAAAATCTCTCGTGGATAATAGACACAACCCTTGAGTGTCTTTAAATGATCAAGGATTTAATCAATTTAATTTTTTTTAAAATGAAAAAATCAATTTTAAATGTTGGTAAGGCTTTAAATAAAGCTGAACAAAAGTCTATTAATGGAGGACAACAATTTTATGGGCCATGTTTTGAATGGTGTGCCGATCCTTATTTACAGCAAATTTTTTGGAAACCATTAAACTGTAACTGTAATACAGGTGGAAGTGGAGGAAACTCAGGTGGAGGAACCCCAGGTGGAGGAAATCCAGGTGGAGGCCCAGTTGATCCAGTATAAGAATCATTAATAAAAAATGAAAAACTGAATTTTAAACCTTGAAAAAGTTCTAAATATAAAAGAACAAAAAGAAGGTTGATTTTGGTTTTAGTACGTTGGAAGAAATTCTCACACTACCAACTGTTAGTATCCTTTATATTATTTTAAGGGAAACTATCTTTTATGAAAAATAACTAACACTCTTAGAAAGAGTATAAAAATTAAATTATGAAAAAATCAATTTTAAATTTAGGAAAAGCTTTAAATAAAGCAGAACAAAAAAAAGTAAACGGAGGGTCTCCTTGCGATTATTATATAAATCATGGATTATGTTTTGGTCCAGTTCCAGGATGTTTACCTTGTGGACAAATGAGCGCATATCCAGGAGCAAGTAGGTGTGTATTAGTACATGCTTCTTGTATGGAAGGAAATGAGTTGAATTAAAAAACTTAAATAATAAGGATGAATTGTTTTATCCTTATAAGGGAAGTAACTAATTACTTCCCTTATTTAATCAAACCTAATAATAAAATATGCCAAGAGAAATAGAAGATATAGAAATACGTAGTGAAGAAGTACAAGAAATACTAAGCCAAGTACCCAATTGGATGATTCGTTGGGGAAACACTTTGTTTTTAGTATTAATTCTTATGCTTTTATTTATCTCATGGTTTGTAAAATATCCTGATGTAATTACTTCAGAAGTAATGGTAACTACATCATTTCCTCCTGAAAAAATATATGCTAAATCAGCAGGTCAATTTGAAGTGTTTTTAGCTAGTGAAGAAAAAAATGTAACAAAAAATGAGATTCTAGCTGTCATAGAAAACAGCGCTTCTTACAAAGATGTTTTACTATTAAAAAGTATTGTAGATACTATAAACATAAATAAAAACGCTTTTTCTTTCCCTATAGAGAAATTACCTCCTTTACTATTAGGAGATATAACGGTTAGTTTTTCTCAATTCCAAAATGATTATACTGAATATCAGTTAAATGAAAAGTTAACACCTCTTAAATCTGAAAGTTTTGCCAATAGAATGTCGCTTATAGAAGCCAAAGGCAGATTAGAAATTTTAATTTCTCAAAAAGAAATTAATAAAAAAGAACTACAATTTAAAAAGAAAGACCTTGAACGAAGTGAAAACTTATTTTCTCAAGGAGTTATTTCAGCTAAAGAAAAAGAGCAAAAAGAAGTGGATTATTTACAATCTGAAAGAGCTTATAAAGGTTTAGAAAATTCAATATCACAAATTAGAGAGTTAATCAATAATTCTAATAGAAATATAGAAGGTACTTCTATAAAGAAAACACAAAATGATATTCGTTTTAAAAATAAAGCTATTCAATCATTCTTACACTTAAAAAAAGCAATAAGAGATTGGGAAAAGCAATATGCATTAACTTCTTCTATCAATGGTAAAGTATCTTTTTTGTCTTTTTGGAATAAAAATCAGACTGTAAAAACAGGAGAGTTAATTTTTATTGTAATTCCTACCGAAGGAAATTCGTTTATAGGAAAGATAAAAGCTCCTGCAGCAAATTCAGGAAAAATAAAGAAAGGTCAAAAAGTTCAAATCAAACTATTAAATTACCCATCGGATGAGTTTGGTGAGTTAAATGGAACTGTCAAATCAATATCTCCGATTCCTGATGAAGAAGGAAACTATTTAATAGATGTAAACTTGCCTCAAGACTTAAAAACAACTTATGACAAAAAAATAGCTTTCAAACAGGAAATGAAAGGAACTGCAAATATTGTAACTGAAGATTTACGTTTGATAGAGCGTTTTTTCTATCAACTTAGAAATATTGTCAAGTAAAAATATTCTTTCGCGAAGAATAGACATAACCCTTGAGTGTCTTTAAATGATCAAGGATTTAATCAATTTAAATTACTTAAAATGAAAAAATCAATTTTAAATTTAGGAAAAGCTTTAAATAAAGTAGAGCAAAAATCAATTAATGGAGGAGGTCCAAGTTGTCCAGGTCCTATTTGTTATGGGATAGCAGGATTTGGATGTGGTACTTGTGAAGATTACCATGCGTTACCATTTGAGTGTAAATCAAGAGTGTTAGTGCATGCTAATTGTTTTGGTAAATAATTAAAATCTTAAATTTATATAAAATGAAAAAATCAATTTTAGATTTAGGAAAAGCTCTAAAGAAAGCTGAGCAAAGAACAATTAACGGAGGTTTTGAAGGAGAGGAAGATAATGGTCCAAATGGGCAGGGATGTTATAAATATCGAACGACTGCTGTAAATTGTATAAGTCCATGGATTTATGCTCCAGGATGTGGATGGGTTTGTATGGTTGCACCGGAAGGACCATAAAATAATTTTATTAGTATTATAATGACAGTATTTATAAAACTGTTCTTATATCCTACAAATTTTATTAAATCTAAAAACATTAATGTAGAGATGAAAAAATCAATTTTAAATTTAGGACAAGCTTTAAATAAAGCAGAACAAAAATCAATTGCAGGAGGAGGAATTAACTTCATAGGAAGTAGTTGTTATACATCTATGAGTAGATGTAATAGTGCTATGGCTGCAGCTATATCTCATGGAGCAGATCCAGCTCAAACAAGATGTGAACCATGTATTTTACATTGGGGAGCTTCAGGATTTGAGGTAAGAATTTACGGTACATTATTTTAAAAATATAATTAAGTTATGAAGAAATCAATTTTAAATTTAGGAAAGACTTTGAATAAATCAGAGCAAAAAACTATTAAAGGAGGAGAAGCTCCTGGAGAAGGTAATAATGAAGGGCCAAATAGCAGAGGTTGTTATGAACAGCCTGTTGCAGATGTTGATTGTATAAGTCCTTGGGTGTACTTTCCAGGATGCGGTTTTCAATGTAAAATCCGTCCAACATTTTAACAATTAAAACGTTAAAAATGATAACCTCAATTGTAAATTTAGCAAAGATGTTAAAAAACATCTGAACAAATAGCTAATTATACCTGCGAAGCATAAATTTGTTAAACTCACTAGTATTCTAATACAAGATAATGATGTGTTACCCACAATTGGAACTATGTTTCAGAGATAGTTATTCGGGGTGTCATTCAATTGTTTTATAAATTTTATAATATGAAAAATCAGATTTTAAGTTTGGGTAAAATTCTAAAAAAGCCTGAACAAAAATTAGTGTTAGGAGGTGATAAAGAACAACTTCCAATATGCAAATGTAATGGTGTAGGACAAATAATAAATCAACCTTGTGAAGGTTATGGCCCAGGTTGTGGTGTTATTGATATTGATGTTTGTTCAGTATTTCCATCACTTTGCTAAAAGTTATGATTGACACCAATTAATATAATTATATATTATATAATTAAAAAAGCCTCTTAATTTTAATTAAGAGGCTTTTGTTTATTATTTAGTAACTTATAATTAGTTATTGTTAAAACGGTCTAAACCTGTTTTCAACCATTTATAATAAGTTGAGTGATCTGTATATTGTTGAGGAGAATTAAGTACCTCTAAACTTGGGCTCATTAACACATAGAAAGGTTGTGAAGCAGTTTTAAAGTTTGCTGCTTGTAAAGTAGCCCATTTGTCACCATAAGTTCTAATTCTTTTTACTTTACCATTTGGTTTAATAAAATCAAATTGTTGATCTTCTGGTAATTTTCTTTCATGATCATCTACGTATAATGAAATTAATACATAATCATCATTAATTAATGAATAGATATCTGGTTGACTCCAAATGTTTTCTTCCATCTTACGACAGTTAACACATGCCCAACCTGTAAAGTCTAATAAAACAGGCTTGTTTACAGACTTAGCATAAGCAATACCTTCTTCAAAATCTTTGAAACAATTTAAGTTAAGAGGACATTGATTGTCTGTTTTATATATACTATGGAACTTAGGTGGAGCAAATCCACTTAATAATTTTCCTTGATTCCATGCTGGTTTTTCCATAACACCTGGAGCTAAGTAAACAGCAGCTGCTAAAGCAGTTAAACCAAGTAAAACTCTAAAGAAAGAAATTTTACCATACTTTTTTCCGATGATACCAAATAAATAAAGAGCCATTAAGAAAGCAATTAAAGCCCATATACCAATGAAAACTTCTCTTTTTAATACTCCCCAGTGACCAACTAAATCTGCATTAGATAAGAATTTAAAAGCAAATGCTAATTCTAAGAAACCTAAAACAACTTTTACAGTATTTAACCATCCTCCAGATTTTGGTAAAGAATTTAACCATCCTGGGAACATTGCAAATAAAGCGAAAGGTAAAGCTAATGCAGTACCAAAACCAATCATACCAGCAGATAATTGCATTGCACCTCCATTAGTACCTAAAGATCCTGCTAATAAAGATCCTAAGATAGGTCCTGTACAAGAGAATGATACGATAGCTAAAGTTAATGCCATGAAGAAAGTACCAATAATACCTCCAATGTTTGACGCACTATCCGCCTTGTTACTCCAAGAGCTTGGTAATGTTAATTCGTAGAAACCAAAGAAAGATCCTGCGAAGAATATAAGTACCACAAAGAAAAACACATTTAACCAAATATTAGTTGAAATAGTATTTAAAATTTCTGGGTCTAAAGTATCTAAATAGTGGAATGGTAAACTTAAAAGTCCATAAATTAAAACAATAAAGAAACCATATAATAAAGCGCTACCTATTCCTTTTCCTTTTTTCTCAGAACGCTTTGTGAAAAACGATACAGTTAAAGGTACCATTGGGAAAACACAAGGAGTTAAAAAGGCTAATAAACCACCTACAAATCCTAATAAGAAAATGTTAAATAAAGTATCACCTTCTTCATCATTAGTTTTCTCAGTAGAACTCTTTAATAAAACTGTGTTTTTTAAGTTTAAGTTCAATGTTTGAGATAAAGATTGACTTTTATCATCAACTTCAGCAACAGTTTGAACAACTTCTTCACCAGTTAATGAGAAAGTAAAATCTTCATCGAAAGGTAAACAATATTCCTTACATATTTGAGCGTCTAAGTTAAGTGTAATTTGAGTTAAACTTGGATCAGAAACAGTAATTCGTTGAATTAATTTAGCTTCATCAACAAAAAAGATTTCATCTTTTCCCCAAATTTCACTGAATTCAGTTTCAGTTTCACTTTCCTTAGCTTTACCATTAAGAGTATAACCAGTTTGTCCTTCAGCAGGAGCAATAGTCATTGGTAAAGAAGCATCTTCTGGATTGTATTGCGAGTATAAGTGCCAATCTTCAGCAATTTCTACTTCGAAAATTAAGTCGTATTCGGTGTCCGAAATTTTTTCAACGGTAGGAGTTACAACAATAGGATTGTCATCTGATTGAGAGTAAACCGTAAAACCTATGAACAATAAAAATAGAGTAAAGAATTTTTTCATTCGAGTTAGTTTATAAGGGGTTGTTTTTATATAGTTATTCTTAATAATTGTGTTGTGCTGTTAGAAGATAAAAAACGCCTGTCTTGTCGTTTTCCGATAATCCAAATAATTTCATTATCACCTGAACAAAGCAACCAAATGTTTTTTTTGTCAAAAACAGATATCTTTTCGTCTTTAAAATATTTACTTAATTTTTTTTTACCCATCATTCCTGTAGGATAAAAATAATCACCCTTTTCCCATTTTCTTAGGATGAGGGGGTAATTTAATAAATTTTTATCGACATAAATAGTATTTATATCTGTTCTTGTCTTTTTTTGAACGTTTTTAAATAATAAGTTAATGGGACTTACTATTTGGGTGTTTTCTTTATAAATGATAACTCGTTCATTTTCAGACGAGCTGTTTTTATTAGTGCGTAAAAGTAATAAAAAATCTCTGTCTTTCAATAAAGTATAGAAATTTGTTGATACTTTCTTACCCGATTGGGCATAAATTAAATTGTAAACATCATCCCATTCAGTAAATTTATACTCCTTTAAAATTTGATATAAATAAGCTTTTGGATTAGAAAAAGATAAAATTTTCTTAATGTCTATTTTTATAATATCCCCTTTATTAATAAGGATTTCAGGAGATATTTCTTTTATTTTATCGTTTACAATTTGTTGAGATTGCTTTAAAAATTCATTCGTTTTAATAAATGAATTTAATAGGCTAGGATTAACCTCTTTTAAAGTAGGAATAATTTGATGTCTTATTTTATTTCTAAGGTATTTTATTTCGGAATTACTAGCATCTTCTCGCCACTGAATTGCATTTGTTATGGCAAAATTCTTAATTTCTTCTCTAGAAAAAATCAATAAAGGACGTACTATATTACCGTTTATAGTAGGAATTCCTGTTAAGCCTTCTAAACCAGTGCCTCTTGTTAAATTGATTAAAAATGTTTCTAAATTATCATCAGCATGATGAGCTGTTAAAATGTAGTCGAAATCATGTTCTTTAGCTAATTGATTAAACCAATCATAACGGAGTTTTCTAGCAGCTAGCTGAGTTGATAGTTTATGTTTTTTAGCATACTCATCTGTTTTAAATTGAATTGTATGAGTACTTAATGAAAGTTCTTTTCCTAAATCGTTAATAAAAATTTCATCTAAATCACTCTCTTTACCTCGTAATTGAAAGTTACAATGAGCTAATGAAATATTAAACTTTAACTGATGTAATAAGTGGGTTAAAACAACACTGTCTATTCCTCCTGAAATAGCAATTAAAAGCTTTTTTTTTCTTAAAAAAGGGAGGTTGTTATTAATATGTTCAGCTAGTCTAAGCAATATGAATAGATAATTAAAAGCCTTTTTAGTTAACTAAAAAGGCTTTGTGTTTTTTACTTTAAATTTTTAATTCATCAAATAAATCAATTAAAGCTTTATTTGATGGTCTAGGAGCACTTGCACTAACAATTTTTCCCTCAGGGTTAATTAAGATAAAACGAGGAATACCGTTAATACCGTAATCTTTTATAAACTTAGAGTTCCAATCGTTATCAGCAAATAATTGAACCCCCCCAAGTTCTTTATCTTTAATCATTTGTTCCCAAAGACCATGGTCTTTTTTAGGGTCAATTGAAATACTTACAAACTCAATGTTTTTATCGTGGTATTGTTTTTCAACTTTTTTTAATGATGGTATTTCTGCTTTACATGGTCCACACCAAGTAGCCCAAACATCAATATATACATATTTACCTCTAAAGTCTTTTAATGAAGATGTACCACCAGCATAGTTTTCAAAGTTCTCAAAAGCTGGAGAATCTGAACCACGACCAAGTTTTTTGATTAATTCATATTTTTGAGTTAATCCTTTTTTGAAATCTTCATCAGTAGAAAGTTCTATAATAGCATTGTAAATTCCTTCTGGATTTGGGTTTTCAAAAGAAACTTCATATGCTACACTTTTTAATAATCCGTTTTTAATAACTTTACTTTTTACATTTTTAATAAAGTCAACTGCAGCCTTGTCAAAAGCAACACTATCTTTTTTTACAACTTCATCAACTTTAGCATAAAAATTTCTTCCTACTAAATTTTTGTAAGCAGAGAATGTTTTATAATGCTCTTCATTATCATAATTTAAATCCTTTGCTAAGTCAGGAAAATCTTTAGATGCTTTAAAATCGTTATTCTTGGTGAAATAAGCATGTGCACGCTCATATTGTTTTGCAGTCATAATATGATCATAATTAATGCTTGTTTTTTCCAAATCAATAAAGTCTTTGTCTAAGTTATCAGTAAAAGAATTTAGTAATTCAGTTTTTTGATTGTCTAATTTCTTTAAAAAGTCTGCTTCTTCTGAAGAAAATAAATCTTTAGTGTCTTGCTTTTCTTTGATTAAGTATTTTTGAGCTAAGAAGTTATTTTCATTACTACCTTCACCTTTATAAGTAATGGTTTCATCAAATTCTTTAGCGTTCATATTTAAGGTAATGTTATACCCATCTTGTAAATAAATAGTAGAACTTTCTTTTCCGTCAGAAAATCTAAAATATCCATTAGCATCAAAAATAGTATCAGAAAAAGTTCCGGTTTCAGAAACATCTATATCTTTTACTTTTTTGTTTTCGCTATTTATAATAGCTAATAAACCACTGTTTGGATTTTCAATTTTACCAGAAAACAAAACGTAGTTCTTTTTTTCTTGTTTACATGAAATAATAGTTAGAACTATTACTAGTAATAGTAGTCTTCTCATAGTTACTGTTTGTATTAAAGTTTACGCAATATAATATTTTCAATGACAAGTTGGTTTACTTCGTTTTTGAATTTAACCAATCAACAATATCATTAAGCATTTCTTCAGCACATAAATCATTATGTAATTCGTGATAACCTCCTTGATAAAGTTTTAAAGTTGCGTTGTCAGTATTATTAGCAAATGCTTCGGTTCCTTTATAATCAATAATTTTATCGTCTGTTCCATGTAATAAAAACATAGGAGTTTTTAAAGAGGCGGCATTTTCTATAGCCCAATCTGCTGAATCGAAGAAGGATAATGAAAAGTTAGGACTTATTTTATCGTGTACTAAAGAATCATTTACATATTTATCTACTTCTTCTTGGATACGTGAAATATGAGAAGTTTCTAATTCACTAGGTAAAGTAATAGAAGGAGCAATTTTCTGCATTAATTTTCCAATAGATAATTTCCAAGCTGGTGGTTGAAAAGCTAACTTTAGCATTGGACTGGTTGCTATGGTTCCTACTAAATTATGTTCGTTACGAAGTGTATAATTAATTACGGTATTCCCTCCCATAGAATGTCCATATAAAAACATTGGTTTGTTTCCAAAAACGTTTTTTGCTTGTTCTATTAATTTAGAAACACTTTCTAAAACAGCATCAAAACTAGGGTTGTGTCCACGTTTGCCAGTAGTTTTACCATGTCCAAAATGATCAAAAGCAATAACTCCAAAATTATTATCCGTAAGTTTTTTAGCCACATGTTGATAACGACCAGAGTGTTCTCCCATTCCATGAACAAGAATTACCACAGCTTTTACAGTTTCAGGCTGCCAGTATTGGCCAAAAAAAGTTGTTTTATGATAATTAAAATTGAATTCTTGATGTGTCATAATCTATTGTTTTTTTAACCAAACTCTGATTTCTTTTTTTAAAGAAACTTCAGGCTTAGGCAAAGGGATAGTTTTACCAAATTGTTTACTTCTTTTAAATTTAGAGAAAGCAATTTTATGTTGCTTCCATGCTTCTGGATATAACTCTAAAAACTTATTAAAAAAGCTTTGCTCATTTACTATTCCTTCTATGTTTGAAAGTACTTGGGTGAATTTTTCTTCTTGATCTATAATCATTATTCAGTATATATAAATAAACTACCTCTTAATTTAGTAGAGGTTTTTAATTTTGCTTCTGAAGCTTCCGTAGAGGTTATTTATTCTCTAGTGATATCTCCTTCGTCTGAAATTTTAAAATAAAGAGTAGAAGGGTTTTCAGAAACATATTCTGTTAACACAATTCTGTTTTTATCAATTTTTGAAGTTGTTTTTAAGATACCATCTGTAATTTCATCATAAGCCAAAACTTGACTATTAATTATAGTAAAGTCTTTATCGTAGTTTACTAACATTGAAATAACTTCATTGTTGTTTGGGTAGAAATAGAAAACAACTGATTGAAAATTATCTGATATTTTAGGTAAATATGAAATTCCAATTTTAGCTTTTTCATCATTTAATTGATCTTCAAAAATTGAAGGCAATTTCAATAGTTTCTGCTCTTCTTTATTTAAAAGTTTCCCTTCTACATGATTGTTAAAATTTGTACTGTCAATCAGAGGAAGTTGTTTTACAGGGTAATTATTTACAAAAGAATATTTATTGGATTTACAAGCAATTCCACCAATTAATAAGGTGGCAAGAATTAAGGTTTTAAAAATGTTTTTCATAGGGATAAATATAATTAAGTTTAATTAGTTGTTTAATAGAACATATTTCATGGCTTTAGCTTTTAAAAGACATTCTTCATATTCTTTTTCTGGAGTAGACTTGGCAGTAATGGCACCACCTACTGAATAAGAAACGTATTTTTCGTCACTATTGTATAAAATACTTCTGATTACTACATTAAAATCAAAATTTCCATCAGGAGTAAAGTAACCTACTGTACCAGAATATAATCCACGTTTAGTTTCCTCTAATTCTTCAATAATTTTCATTGCTGAAATTTTAGGAGCTCCAGTCATACTTCCCATAGGAAATGTATCTTTTATTACATCTACAGGATGTGTAGTAATTGCTACTTCTGAAGTTACAGTAGAAATCATTTGATGTACTTGCTTAAAAGAATATACTTTGCATAATTCTTCTACCTGAACACTTCCTTTTATAGCAGTTCTAGATAGGTCGTTTCTAACTAAGTCAACAATCATAATATTTTCCGAACGCTCTTTTTCATCACGAGCTAAGTCGAAAGCAATTTTTTCATCTTCTATTTGACTAATTAAACGCTTTGCAGTTCCTTTTATAGGTTGAGAAATAATTTTAGTTCCTTCTTTTTTAATATATCTTTCAGGAGTAGCAGATAAAAGGTGTAAATTCTCATGCTTGAAAAAAGTAGCAAAAGGAGGTTCGGAAATCTCATTTAAATGTGTGTAAACTTCGTAAGGGTTTATGATTGTATTTTCAGCATAAAATTCTTGACAAAAGTTAGCCTCATAAATGTCACCTCTGTGAATGTGTTCTAAAACTTTAGTAACTTTTTCGTGGTATTCGTCCTTATGAATTCGAAGTTTAATTTTAATATCACTTTCTTCAGGTGAATTATTTTCTTGGATTCTATTATAAATAGGAATAGCCTCGATAATTTCTTCAAAATCTTCTTCTAGTTCATCATCAATCATTTGTAAATAATGAAATTCAACGGTGTTTCCTTTGATGAAAATTAGTTTTTGAGGCTGAAAGAAATACAAATCAGGAAAATGAAGTCCATCAAAATTATTAGAACTCAGTTTTTCTGTATCGTTTTTAACATCGTAACTGATATACCCGAAAATATAATCTTTGGTATAAGATTGGTATTCTTTTAATTTATCAAAGGCATTATGGTAATCTGTTTTAATAGAAGTAAATTCATCAACAGCAATCGCACAATCAAAAGAAGAATATTTTTGTTCGTAATTATTTGAATCTAGCCAAATAGCAGTTTCAAATTGTTGCATCCATGAAAATACTTTTTGCTTAAATATTTTAGGATCTTCTATTTTAAAATTACGTTGAGTTCTTTTAGACATCGTACAAAAATAAGAATACGAAAATACTTTTGTTTTCTTTTTCCTACTTTTATAAAAATCTAATTAATTAAACAGAATGAAAAAAACAGTATTCTTTTTTTTACTTGTTTCTATAATAGCATGTAATACGCCAGAAAAGAAAAAGAAAGTAGCGGAAATAAAAAAAGAACCAGTACCAACTTTAAATTTAGAGCAAGCTAAACGGTTAGTTTCATTACCAATAAATTGTATTGAAGTAGAGTATCCTAATAAATTGAATCAGGTAATAGGTGATTCGTTAGATTTACAATCACCAAAAGAATTACATCCTGCATTTTATGGTTGTTTCGATTGGCACTCGTCTGTACATGGGCATTGGAGTTTAGTTTCTTTATTAAAACAATTTCCAAACCTTAATAATTCAGTAGAAATAGAGCAAAAACTACTGAATAACATTTCAAAAGAAAACATAGAGAAAGAAGTAGCTTATTTTCATGGAAAGCATAATAAAAGTTATGAACGAACTTATGGGTGGGCTTGGTTATTAAAGTTAGCAGAAGAACTACATACATGGGATAGTCCAACTGCTAGACAACTAGAAAAAAACTTACAACCATTAACAGACTTAATTGTAGAGAAATATTTTGACTTTTTACCAAAATTAAAATATCCAATTAGAGTAGGAGAACATACTAACACAGCTTTTGGATTAACCTTTGCGTGGGATTATGCAAAAACAGTAGGAAATTCTAAGTTACAAGATTTAATTAAAAAACGAGCAAGAGACTTTTATTTAAAAGATGCACATTGTCCGTTATCATGGGAGCCTAGTGGTTACGATTTCTTGTCGCCTTGTTTACAAGAAGCAGCAATTATGAAACGTATTATGTCACCAGCCGAATTTAGATTATGGTTTGCCGATTTTCTTCCACAATTAAAAGATAAGAATTTTACATTTCCAGTAGGAGAAGTGTCGGATAGAAAAGATGGGAAGCTAGTTCACTTAGATGGAGTAAACTTTTCAAGAGCTTGGGCATTGAATAGAATTATTAAAGGAATGCCAAATTATAAGCACTTAAAAAATATAGCTAATCAGCATATAAACTATTCGTTGCCAAATATTGTAGGCGATAGTTATGAAGGAGGTCATTGGTTAGGAAGTTTTGCTATTTATGCATTAAACTCTATTGATAATGATTAAAAAACTATTTCAAAATATAGGTCCTGGAACTTTAGTAGCAGCAGCTTTTATTGGTCCAGGAACTGTAACATTGTGTACACTCGCAGGAGTTAATTTTGGAATGAATTTATTATGGGCAATGCTATTGTCCATTATTGCTACTATTGTATTACAAGAAATGGCGGCAAGGTTGGGGATAATTTCTCAAAAAGGATTATCGGAAGTAATTAGAGAAGAAATAAAATCGCCTTTTTTTAAACAGTTTATTACGGTTTTAATACTGTCAGCTATTGTTGTTGGGAATGCATCTTACGAAGCTGGAAATATAAGTGGTGGAATTTTAGGTTTAGAAACCGTATTTGGTAGTTGGTTATTTTCTTTTGGTGGTTTTACGGTAAATGTAATGAGTTTAATCATTGGAATCATTGCTTTTATTCTTTTATACATAGGGAATTATAAGTTTTTAGAAAGAGCTTTGGTTACTTTGGTTATTTTAATGAGTGTTTCTTTTTTAATAACAGCAATTGTAACAAAGCCAAACTTTTTGGAGATTATAAAAGGAATGTTGATTCCTAAATTCCCAGAGAAAAGTTTGTTAACGATAATAGGGCTAATAGGAACTACAGTAGTGCCATATAACTTATTTTTACATGCTTCTTTAGTAAAGGAAAAATGGAAAACTTCGGAAGATTTATCATTTGCAAAAAAAGATACAATAATTTCTATTGTGCTGGGAGGATTGGTTTCTATGGCAATTATAATTTCAGCAGCAGCTATCAATTCATCAGAAATAAATAATGCAGCCGATTTAGCTAAAGGATTAGAACCATTATACGGAAGTTTTTCTAAATACTTCTTAGCATTAGGATTGTTTGCAGCTGGAATTACATCGGCAATAACAGCACCTTTGGCGGCGGCCTATGTAGCAAAAGGATGTTTAGGATGGAAAGAAGGATTAAAGTCTAAAAAGTTTAGAGCAGTTTGGATGTTTATTTTATTGATAGGAGTAGTGTTTTCTTCTATAGGAATAAAACCAATTGAAATTATCAAGTTTGCACAAATAGCCAATGGAATGTTGTTGCCAATTATAGCAGGAATTCTATTGTGGATTATGAATAAAAAATCATTACTAGGAAAGTATAGTAATACAAAAACTCAAAATATTATTGGGTTTTTAATTTTAGGAATTAGTATATTCTTAGGACTAAAAAGTGTTTTAAAGGTATTTGATGTATTCTAAATTATCTATAGATATTAATTGTGATGTAGGCGAAGGCATTGGAAACGAAGCAACTTTGATGCCTTATATATCTTCCTGCAATATTGCATGCGGAGCACATGCTGGTAGTGTAAAAATTATTGATTATGTAATAAGTCTAGCTAAAAAGCACAAAGTGAAAATTGGAGCACATCCTTCATTTCCAGATAGAGAAAACTTTGGAAGAGTGGTATTAGATATTTCAGAAAAAGAACTTCAGTACAGTATAGAAAATCAAATTAATTTACTGAAAGAAAGGGCTGCGTTACAAGGAGAAAAACTACATCATATAAAACCACATGGCGCTTTGTATAATATAATAGCAAAGAGTAGAAGTGTAGCACAATTGGTAATAAAAGCAATTCAAAATACTTGTCCAGAACTATTTTTATATGTTCCCTATAATTCGGTGATTGCAGAAGAAGCTTTAAAAAATAATTTGCAAATACAGTATGAAGCTTTTGCAGATAGGAATTATAATGAGGATTTGACCTTGGTGCCGAGAAGTCAAGAAAATGCCATGATTACCGATAAAAAAGTAGTGTTTTTGCATATACAAAGGATGATTGTAGACAAAAAAGTAGCTACAATTAAAGGAGTCAAGAAAATACTAGCCGATACTATTTGTGTGCATGGAGATACAGAGAGTGCGGAAGAATTAGTGAAGTATATTCATACAAAGCTTACAGAAAATAATATCAACGTTGTTTAAAAAGCCAACATATACATTTTTTGGAGAACGAACCATTTTAATAGAATGGACTGCAGTAATATCAGAAGAGATTATTCGAGATATTACAAGGTTTGAGCAGCTTGTAAGTTCGAAGAAATCAGAACTTATAGAAGATAGCATTATAGGCTATCATTCGTTAATGCTTGTTTATAAGGAAGAGCCTAAAAAACAAGAAATAACATCACTACAAGAATTATATGAAGACAGTAGTGCAATTGCAGAAGAGTCAAACTATTTATGGGAAATACCAGTATGTTATGAGCCACAGTTTGGAATAGATTTACAAGAACTAGCGAGAAACTTACAGTTAACACCAGAAGAGCTTGTACAAAAGCATAGTGCTACTCAGTATAACGTGTATTTTATAGGTTTCTTACCAGGCTTTTTATATTTAGGAGGTTTAGAAAAATGTTTGCATTTTCCTAGAAAAGCCACACCAAGATTAAAAGTAGCCAAAGGGTCGGTGGCAATAGGAGGAAGTCAAACAGGGATTTATCCGCAGGAGAGTGCAGGAGGATGGAACATTATAGGGCAAACTCCAATATCATTGTTTGATATTACAAAAGAAACACCATGTTTTGCAAAGTCAGGAGATAAAATTCAGTTTGTGCCAATAACACTCTCAGAATACGAAAAGATAGTAGGGCAGAAGGAAAAATATCAATTAACAAAAACGTTGTTAGATGATTAAAGTATTAGCTTCTGGAATTTATAGTTCTATACAAGATACTGGTAGAAAAGGATATCGGAAAATTGGAGTGCCAGTTTCTGGAGTAATGGATGTTTATTCGGCACAATTAAGTAATAACTTATTACATAATAACGAAGATGCAGCGCTTATAGAAGTTACTTTCGGAGGTTGTAAACTAGAATTTTTAGCAGATACTTTTATTTGTATTACTGGAGCTGATTTTTCTCCTAAGTTAAATGATGCATCTATTAAACTAAACTCAGTACAAAGAGTTACAAAAGGAACAATATTATCTTTTGGAAAAAGAAACTATGGGGTGCGAACGTATATAGGAGTCTTGGGAGGGTTAAAAACAGCACAGTTTCTTAATAGCCGAAGCTTTTACAAAGGAATCACGCCAGATTTTATGTTGAAAAAAGGAGCAGTTCTACAAATAGAAACTGTAAAAAATCAATTGGAAAGAAGTTTTGCTACGGTTAAAGTACAATTAAAACATTTTACTTCTGAAAAGATTTCGTGTTTTAAAGGTCCAGAATTTAATATGCTCTCTTCTGAACAAATAAAATTACTTCAAGAAACTCTATTTACCATTTCGTCAGATAATAGTCGTATGGGGTATCGACTTAATGAGATTGTTCCCAATAATTTTGATTCCATGTTAACTTCAGGAGTGTTACCAGGTACAGTACAATTAACGCCTTCTGGAAAATTGATTGTACTAATGCGAGACTGTCAGGTTACAGGAGGCTATCCTCGTGTATTACAACTTTCAGAAAAAGGGATTAATATACTTGCTCAAAAAACTACGGGAGATGTGTTGAGGTTTGTTGTTGAGTAAACTTTATTGGGGTGATTTTAGTTTTTATATTTTTGATGTGCTATAAATAAAGTTGTAATGAAAAATAAATTATATTTTCTCATCATTGTTTTTCTGTTGTTAATTGGTTTAGTTTCGTGTAATCAAAGTAATGAATTGAAAGAAGTTCAAATACTTTTTAAGCCTTCATTTCTTTTTTCAACGAAGTTTACGGTTGATGTTAAAGAAGGTTTAATTAAACAATATACATATCAAGATAAATATAGTAATAGAGAATGGGTTGATTCAGTTTCTTATAAAGTAAATGTTAAGGATACTCTGATTATTCATTATAAAAGAAGCTTTCATGTTGATAGTATTGTTTTAAATAAGTTTTTAAATGAGTTAAAAGCAAGTCGGTTAGATTCAACAGCAAGACATAGAGCTTCTATTTTAGATGGTATACACTATAAGTTTAGTAAAGTTTATGCATCAAAAGATACTATTTCGTTGACAAGTAATCTTATTCGTAGAAATGAAAAATCACAATTAGAGTATAAATTATTAGATGCTTTTTTTGAATTAGCCTATAAATCAATAAATGATTATGAAGGGATTTCAGGTTTAGAAAATATTCAAGATTATTTTTATTACGGTTTACCAATAAGAAAGGTAGGAGATAATCCTTTTGAATATAGGGTTTGGGGAACAATTTCTGGATGTAGAGAAGATAATGAAGATTTTATTAAATTTTTAAACAGTTTGCCACTTGACAAACCAGTAATTTTTGATTTAAGAAATGGAAGTATTGCTTACTGTTTAAGTGAAGTATTAGAGGAGTTTAGCAAAAAAAGATTGTTGTTTTTTTATGGGGATAAAGATGCAATTAAATCGAAGAGAATTATAGAAGAGATAGAGATAGCAGAAAAAAATGGAGAAGTACTATCTGAACTAAGAAAGCAAGCTTATGAAACCCATAAAGAGATTTATGAATATTGGAAGAAAAACAAAAAGATAAACTCTTATTTAACTAAAAAAGAATTGTTACGCTTTATTATTGACAAATAGTTTAAGATATAAATATGTTATGAAAAAAATAAAAACAATAGTAGTACTGATTCTTATATTAACTTTTAATTACTCCTTTTCTCAAAAGACTAAAATTATTAAAGAGTGGGTAATGAAAGATACATTATTTATTTCTCAAGTAACTAACGCTTATAACACTTCAACCAAAAATTTGTTTGAAATATTGGAAGTAGATGATGATGAATTAGAAAAATTAGGATATGATTATTACTTAAGAACTGGAAGCAATGGAAAAGGATATATATCTTTTGAATATAAGATTCTTTACTTTAAAAATGAGATTATAGCTTATGAATTATTAGTAAATATTCCTAGTGAGTCACGAAAAACAAAGAATTTATACAAAGAAAAATTATCAAAGCTATTTGATATTAATGATAATTTTAAAGTTAAGCCAATAAAGCTAGGGATTGAAAAAGCGTTTAAATCACTAAAATCTAAAATGGATATACCTATAGAGATTGAAAAAATAATGAGTCCTTTTATAGGAATAACTTATGGAGGTTATTGTGGTTTTGCCGGTAGGTTGCTGCCAAATAGAGAGGTCTTTAATAAGGTGGTAAATGCTTCTAATTGTCAATTTTTATTGTACAGCATTAATCCTGCTTCAAGGATAATGGCTATAGAGTATTTTTATTGTAATCGTTCAAGTTTTAACTCAGCTCAAATTATAGAGATTGAGAAAAGAATAATTGAAATAGAAAAACAAGTGCCATTAACTAGAACTTGTTCTGGGTGTATGTATGGTAAGGATTTGACTAAAGAAATTGTGAAAAAGCTGAAGAAATGTGAGTAAAATAATAAGTTATTGTAAATAAAAAACCTCACAGTTATTTACTGTGAGGTTTTATTATTTTTTTAGTATAAAAAACTATTCTTTCTTTTCGGTTTTTTCTTCTACTTCTTTGATAACTTTTACAGAAGCATTTTTATCAGTAGTTTCTTCTACTTTTTGTTTTACTTCTTTTACGGTTCCTTCAATGGTTTCTGTTTCGGAAATTGTTTCACCATTTTCAGTTTTTGATGTGGTAACCACAGCTACGGCAGTTTCACCATCAGTAGATTTCATTTCTACTTTGATTTCTTTTTTAACTTCGTTAGTAGCATGAGAATCTGAAGTATGTCCACCTAAAATAGGTGCAATTACCAATCCAACTAAACAAGTAAGCTTAATTAAAATATTCATAGAAGGTCCAGAAGTATCTTTAAAAGGATCACCTACCGTATCTCCAGTAACAGCAGCTTTGTGTGCATCAGAACCTTTATATGTCATTTCTCCGTTAATTTCAACACCAGCTTCGAACGATTTTTTAGCATTGTCCCAAGCACCTCCGGCATTGTTTTGGAAGATTGCCCACATTACACCAGATACACAAACTCCAGCCATATAACCACCTAATGGTTCAGCGCCAAAAACAACTCCAATAATAATTGGTGTAATAATGGTAATTAATCCTGGTAAAATCATTTCTTTTAAGGCTGCTTTTGTAGAAATATCTACACATTTAGCATATTCAGGAGTTCCAGTTCCTTCCATGATACCTGGGATTTCTCTAAACTGACGGCGTACCTCATGTACCATTTCCATAGCAGCTTTTCCCACTGATTGCATTGCTAATGCAGAGAATATTACAGGAATCATTCCTCCAACAAATAGCATAGCTAATACATCGGCTTTAAAAATGTTAATACCATCAATACCAGTAAAAGTTACATAAGCAGCAAATAAAGCTAAGGCAGTTAATGCAGCAGAAGCAATTGCAAAACCTTTTCCAACAGCTGCTGTGGTATTTCCAACAGAATCTAATATATCAGTGCGCTCACGTACGTGATCTTCTAATTCGCTCATTTCAGCAACCCCACCAGCATTATCGGCAATAGGTCCAAATGCATCAATTGCTAATTGCATTGCAGTAGTTGCCATCATTGCAGAAGCAGCTAAAGCCACACCATAAAATCCAGCAAAGAAATAAGAACCATAAATAGCAGCTGCAAATAAAACAACCGATAAGAAAGTAGATTTCATTCCTACAGCTAAACCAGCAATAATATTTGTTCCAGCACCCGTAGCACTATTTTGTACAATATCTAACACCGGTTTTTTACCTAAACTTGTGTAATAAGCAGTAACCATAGAAATTAATGCTCCTACAGCCAATCCTATACAAGCAGCCCAGAATACATTCATTGACGAAACGTCTCTTAAACCTTCTCCAAAGAAGTTCATTTGCATTGTTTCAGGTAACATCCATTTAATTAAAAAGAAACTCGCAGCTAAGGTGATTAAAATTGAAGCCCAGTTTCCTGTGTCTAGTGCTTTCTGTACTTCTGCTTCTTTTGCAGTGTTATCTTTAATTCCAACTAAGAAAGTTCCAATGATAGATGCTACAACACCAACACCTGCTATTACCAATGGTAATAATATAGGTCCCATATTGTTAAATTCATCAGTAAAAGGAGTTGAGGTAGACATGTCTCTAATAACATAATTACCTAATACCATTGCTGCTAAAACGGTAGCAACATACGAACCAAATAAGTCGGCACCCATTCCGGCAACATCACCTACATTATCACCTACATTATCTGCAATAGTTGCAGGGTTACGTGGATCATCTTCAGGAATACCTGCTTCTACTTTCCCTACTAAATCAGCACCAACATCGGCAGCTTTGGTATAAATACCTCCACCAACACGGGCAAATAGTGCAATAGATTCAGCTCCAAGAGAAAAACCAGCTAAGGCTTCCAAAACAATGGTCATTTCATTGTAAAAGTTTCCTTCTGTAGTTAAGAATTGTCCAATAAATATTAAAAAGAATAAACTTAATCCTAAAACGGCTAATCCAGCTACACCAAGTCCCATTACAGTTCCACCTCCAAAAGATACTTTTAAGGCTTGTGGTAAACTGGTTTTGGCAGCTTCAGCAGTTCTAGCATTGGCATCGGTTGCAATACGCATTCCAATGTTTCCTGCTAAGGCAGAAAATATAGCTCCTATAATAAAAGCGGGAACAATCATGATACTTGTGGTATCGACTAATTGAGAAATTCCGAACAGTGCCGCGGAGGCAATAATTACAAAAATAAGTAATAGTCGATATTCTGCGGCTAAAAAAGCAAGAGCTCCTTCTTTAATACTTTTGGAAATGGATTTCATCTTGTCATTTCCTGCATCTTGTTTTTTTACCCAGACCATTTTTATGTACATAAAAATAAGCCCTAAAATTGCCAAGGCTATTGGCAAATAGATCATGTTTTGTTTCATGTTTAGTAATTTGATTAGTTATAAGTGTTGTAAATATAACAAAATCAGCGACTAAACAAAAAACCTCTCAGATGCTTCTGAGAGGTTTTTTATAAATTTTATTGAAAACTTTTATTAAATAGTGAAGTTTCCGTTAGCTTTATGCTCGCTGTTTTCGTAGCGCTCAAGACATTTGTCTAAGATTTCATAAGCCTCATCAGCATTACCCCAATCACCAATATCAACTTTCTTTTTTTCTAAGTCTTTATAAACTTGGAAGAAGTGAGTGATTTCTTTTTGACGGTGTGGATTTAAGTCTGAAATATCATTATAGTTATTCCAAATTGGATCAGAAACAGGTACACAAACTATCTTCTCATCTGGACCTTTTTCATCAGCCATGTGAAAAACACCAATAGGTTTAACTTCCATTACACACATAGGAAAAGTTGGCTCAGCACCTAAAACTAATACGTCTAACGGATCTCCATCTAAAGCTAAAGTTTGTGGAATGAAACCATAATCTCCAGGGTACATCATTGATGAAAATAACATTCTATCAAAGCGGATTTTCCCTAAATCAAAATCATATTCGTATTTATTTCTACTTCCTTTTGGAATTTCAATTAAAACATCTACTGTCTTTCTTTCTTTTGCAGTCATATATCTTGCTTTTCTTCGTTTCTAAAATCGGACAGCAAAAGTACTAATTAATTACCATTTTTAAAGGGTAAGTTGCTGTTATTTTATGGTTAAAAGAATGATTATAAGCCAGGTCTAATTCCAATACGAATTGCAAACTTTGGAGTTGGTGCAATTGTAGAGCCTGCAGGTAAAGCATAATCAGACCTCCAAATAGCGTCAACTCTTAAGAAACGAAGGTTTCCATATCCAATATTTTCAATACCAAATCCATATTCATAATACAGTTTTTCTGGTGTATTATAACTGATATCTGATCGGTTTATAGCTCTGTTTGCATCAGATATGGTTCCGTAAGCAGCTCTAAAAGTAACTAAACTTCTTAGTTTTAATTTCTTGATTAAAGGAATTCTGTTTAAAATGAATCCGTTAAAGTGATGCTCTAAGTGCGTAGCTGTATAGGTGTCTGTTACAAAATCATAAAAGTTTAACAAACTGAATGTATTTCTAACCAATGAGAAAGATTGGTTGGCAGGAATTGGGTTTAATAAACTTAGTGGTACAGTTCCAAAAGTTTTACCAGCTTCAAATGTAGCGTCTAATACTCCAAATTTCCCAAGTAATAATGGTTGGTTATATTGAAACTGTAACTTATGATAGTTGTGAGTTCCATTTAAAATTCCGCTATGTCCTTTTTTATAGTTTAATATTAAGGTTGGGAAAATATTTCTTCCAAAACGTCTTTCTACACCATAACCATATACAAATCTTCCAGGGGTGAATGAAACATATATATCTGATGAAACATCTACAACTCTATCTCTAAGAGCTCCATTTTCATCTAAATAATTAATAGAAAATAAACTTGGTGCAGCTGAAACAATATTAGATCTTGTTAAATTGAAACCTACATGAAGGTTGGTTTTAATTTGGAAATCAACATTAGCGGCTACTTTTTTAACTTTTGAAAGAAAACGGTTGTTACCACGTGTAAATAATGCAGAGGTACCAAAGCTATTTCCTAAAAGTTGAGTTGTGTTAAAAAGTACACTTCCTAATTGCTCAATATCATCTTGGTAGGCTAAACCACCAGCAATTCTAGGTTTGTAAGATATAAGATAACGAGCCTCAGCACCATACTTAATTTTTTTGTCTTTGAAACCATAAGCAACATGACCATTTATTCTAAATCGATCATCTTTAGTTTTAAAAGTTCTAAAACCAATACGAGTTCTAAATCCTTCTATTTCGTTTTTAGCAAAAGCAGTCCAGAAAGGACCAAATTGGACACCGATTTTAGTGTTTATATATCCACTAGCTACAGTGTTAATAACACCCGTTAAGTTCTTAATTTGTTTTTTCTGTTTAACTTTTTCTATAAGTTGATATGTCGATTTAGTTTCTTGAGAATCGGTTGAAGCCCAATAAGTACTGTCTTTTTCGAACTGATCTGGTCTAATTTTTATAATTTCCTCTTTGTAAAAATTCTCAGCCAAAGGTTTATCTAATACATAATCTTTGAACGTAATAGTTTTTTTGATGGTTAAACCTTTATTGGTTTCACTTTTATCGATAAAAGTAAAATCGCCATCATATGCATTTTTAGTAGGAAGATAAATAGAATCGTTTTGAACTTCGAATTCTTTATCAAATGAAAGACCTCTAACAAAATTTAAGTTAATTTCTTTACGAACTTTCATTTTTATTCTTTTGATAGAGAAGTTTTTATCTGCTACCCAAAAGTTTCCTTCAAAAGCTAAGTCACCTTCTCTAATAGGGAAGAAGTAAATATTGTAAAGTTTTTTATCGTTTTTAGTAATACTATCATATAGTACATAGTCGTATGTAGCGAAACCATCTGTAGATAATGGGCTTACAAAAGATCGTTGTAGTAAGGTAATGTTGTTTTTAAATACATCAATATTCTGAAAAGTATTCGACATTCTATCAAAAACAAATCCTTGAGCACCTAATCCTTCAGATTTTTCTGCTTCAATATCATTTCTAACTTCTTTAGTAATATTATTACCATATACTTTAGAAACCTCCTCGTTTAAGAATATAGGAATGTAATAGTTTACACCATCATCATCATATTTTACTTCTTGAATAGCTTGTTTGTATTCTTTTTTAAATATTCTCTTCAAAAAAGCGGTATCTAAGTTGTTTATACCTATTTCAATAGCTTTATGCTTTTTAAATTGATAGTAGTCAACTAAATCTAAACCATTCTTTCTTTTTCGTTTCCAAATTTCTTGTAAAATTCGGTAAGCAGGGTTTTCTTTCTTTTTCAGCCTTTTCTTAGGTCTTGTAACTACAACAACTTCGTCTAATTGATTGCTCTCTTCTTTTAGTACAATATTTAAAAACCTCGTTTTTTCACTTACACTAAATGTTTGTGTCTGAAACCCAAGAAAAGAGACTTCTACAGTACCTCTATACTTTTTTGTTTTTAAAAAGAATCTACCATCGTCATCAGTGGTAGTTCCATAGATTGTATTTTTCATAACCACATTTACAAAAGGTAGCGGATTGTCAAATTCATCAACAATTTTACCTTTTAATGTAAGTTGAGAGTATAACACGCTGGTTATGAATACTAATAGTATTGTAAGTCTTAGTCTCATTTTTTTTATTACTATAAAATCCTTTTGACATGGGTCAAAAGGATTTTAATTTCTTTTCAATTTCTTTTTTTCTTTTCTTATTTGTTAAGGTACATAACGTCCTTAACAGCCTTTACAACATCCTTAGCATTAGGTAACCACTCCTCTAATAATACTGGAGAATATGGTGCTGGTGTATCAGCTGTTGTGATTCTTTTGATAGGAGCATCTAAGTAATCAAATGCCTCATCTTGTATTCTAAAAGTAATTTCTGAAGAAACACTTCCAAATGGCCAAGCTTCTTCTAAGATTACTAATCTATTTGTTTTCTTAACAGATTCTAAAATTGCGTTATGATCCATTGGACGAACTGTACGTAAGTCGATAATTTCAACAGAAATACCATCTTTCGCTAATTCTTCAGCAGCTTTGTAAGCTTCTTTAATAATTTTTCCAAAAGAAACTACAGTTACATCTGTTCCTTCTCTTTTAATGTCAGCAACACCAATTGGGATGATGTATTCTCCTTCTGGAATCTCCATCTTGTCACCATACATTTGCTCAGACTCCATAAAAATTACTGGATCGTCATCACGAATAGCTGCTTTTAATAATCCTTTAGCGTCATATGGGTTAGAAGGTACAATTACTTTTAATCCAGGACAGTTAGCATACCAGCTCTCAAAAGCTTGTGAGTGTGTAGCTGCTAATTGACCAGCAGAAGCAGTAGGACCTCTAAATACGATAGGACAATTAAATTGACCACCACTCATTTGACGAATCTTAGCTGCATTATTAATAATTTGATCGATACCAACTAAAGAGAAGTTAAAGGTCATGTACTCAACGATTGGACGATTTCCATTCATTGCTGAACCAACTGCAATACCACCGAAACCTAATTCAGCAATTGGAGTATCAATTACTCTCTTATCACCAAATTCATCTAACATTCCTTTAGAAGCCTTATAAGCTCCATTATATTCAGCTACTTCCTCACCCATTAAGTAAATGCTTTCATCTCTGCGCATTTCCTCACTCATAGCTTCGCAAATAGCTTCTCTAAATTGTACTGTTTTCATACGTTTTATAAGTAGTTGTTTATCAAGAGTGCAAAAATAGTAAAAATAGAACTAAAAAATAGTTTTTTAACTTAAACAAATCATTACCTACATTTGTAGTGATTTCTAGAGAATTAAATAGAAGTAAAAAATTTACTATGCGTGCATAATAAATTAAAAAAAAGACGTAACTTCGTCACTCAAAATTAAGTTTCTTAAAAACAGCAATATATGAAAATATTAGTTTGTATCAGTCACGTACCTGATACTACATCAAAAATTAACTTCACCGATAACGATACAAAGTTTGATACGAATGGAGTTCAGTTTGTAATTAATCCTTACGATGAGTTCAGTTTAACTCGTGCAATGTGGTTTAAGGAAAAACAGGGGGCAAGCGTAACTGTAGTTAATGTTGGAGGTGCTTCAACAGAGCCTACTTTACGTAAAGCATTAGCTATTGGAGCAGATAATGCAATTAGAGTAAATGCTGAGCCAACTGATGGTTTTATGGTAGCTAAAGAATTAGCTGAAGTTGTTAAAAACGGAGGATACGATTTAGTTTTAGCAGGAAAAGAATCTGCAGATTACAATGGTCAAATGGTACCAGGAATGTTAGCTGCTTTATTAGATTATAACTTTGTTAACGGATGTGTTGGTATTGAAGTAGATGGAACGAATGCTACTTTAGATAGAGAAATTGATGGTGGAGAAGAAAAAGTTTCTTCAACATTACCAATGATTGTTGCAGGACAAAAAGGAATTGTAGAGGAAAAAGATTTACGTATTCCTAACATGCGTGGAATTATGATGGCGCGTAAAAAGCCATTATCTGTAGTGGAACCAACGGGAGCAGCTGCTAGTTCAGCTACGAAAACGTTTGAGAGACCAGCAGAAAAAGGAGCAGTGAAGTTAGTAGATAATGTTGACGAATTAATCGACTTATTACACAACGAAGCAAAAGCAATTTAGTAGTAAAATTTAAAAACTCATTATTAATAAGAATAAGAAGCAACCATTAATTAGCCTTTCTTTCTTATTGGTAATATAAAAAATATAAAATATGTCTGTATTAGTTTTTGCCGATTCATCGGAAGGAAAATTTAAAAAAACTGCTTTTGAAGTAGTTTCATACGGAAAAAAAGTAGCGGAGCAGTTAGGGAGTAGCATGGTGGTAGTAACTATCAATGGAGGAGATGCTTCTGAATTATATGCATACGGTGCTGAAAAAGTAGTGGAAGTAAAAAACGACTTAGCTTCTTTTAATGCAAAAGCATATGCATCAATCATTAAACAAGTAGCGGAAGCTCAAGCAGCCAGTACTGTAATTATCGATTCTAGTGTTGATGGTTTAACACTTGCTCCATTAGTAGCAGTAGCTTTAGAGGCTGGATTAGCATCTAACGTAGTTGCTTTACCAAGCAGCACAAGTCCATTTGTTGTAAAAAGAAAAGCTTTTTCAAACAAAGGATTTAACAATACTGAGATTACTACAGAGAAAAGAGTAATTGGTGTAGCAAAAAATTCTTACGGAGCGCATGAAAATGCAGTAAGCGGTTCAGCAGAGTCATTTGATGCTTCATTGCCAGAATTAGGAGTAAAGTCTGAAAGCATTAACAAAGCATCAGGTACTGTTACAATTGCAGACGCAGATGTTGTTGTGTCTGGAGGTAGAGGATTAAAAGGACCAGAAAACTGGGGAATGGTTGAAGAATTAGCTGGAGTTTTAGGAGCTGCAACTGCATGTTCTAAGCCAGTTTCAGATTTAGGATGGCGTCCTCATAGCGAGCACGTTGGACAAACTGGTAAGCCAGTAGCTTCAAATTTATACATCGCTATCGGTATTTCTGGAGCAATTCAGCACTTAGCTGGAGTTAATGCATCTAAGGTAAAAGTAGTAATCAACACCGATCCTGAAGCACCTTTCTTTAAGGCTGCAGATTACGGTATTGTTGGTGATGCTTTTGAGGTTGTTCCACAATTAATTGAGAAATTAAAAGCTTTCAAACAAGCATAAAATAATTGGGTAAATTTTCTTTTTACTTAAATTTGAGGTGAACTCATTATTTTTAGTAAATTGTGCCCTCTTAAAAGGCTGTCTAAATTTTAAGCAAAGAGCCTAAAATTAGACAGCTTTTTTGTTATTACGATAATTGATAAATGAGTTTAATTAAGCTGACTATTAAAGGAATTTCGTACAGTCAAACCCAAAGTGGAGCTTATGCGTTAGTATTAAGTGAAATGGAAGGAACAAGAACGTTACCTATTATTATAGGAGCATTCGAAGCACAATCTATTGCGATAGCATTAGAAAAAGAAATTCGTCCCCCAAGGCCACTTACACACGATTTATTTAAAACATTTGCCGATAGGTTTACTATTGCGGTCAAACAGGTTATTATACATAAACTGGTTGATGGTGTGTTTTATTCTAGTTTAGTCTGTGAAAAAGATGGCGAAGAAGAAGTAATTGACACACGAACATCCGATGCGATAGCATTAGCCGTCCGTTTTAACGCACCAATTTACACTTACGAAAACATTTTAGATAAAGCAGGTATTTATCTAAAGTTGGATGAAGAACTAATTATTGAAGAAGACTTAGAGTCTGAAGAAATAGAGTTCTCATTAGAGGAAGAAGAAGCGGCTGCTGGTAAAGACAGGTACGCAAGTTTATCACTACAGGAACTACACGAGCAACTTAACGAAGCTGTAGCAAACGAAGATTATGAAATGGCCGCGAAAATTCGCGATGAAATCAGCAAACGTTCTTAAATTAAATATATAAAATGAAGAAATTATTTACTTTCATAATGCTTTGTGCATCAATAGTAACTTTTGGGCAAAGCATAGAGAAAAAGTGGAATTTTTCGTCTATAACTACTACCGATGGAAACTCGGTGGTTACAATAAATCCTTCTGATGTTTTACATTTAACAAAAGGAGATTTTAAGTACTCATTAGTAGCAAAAGATAGTTTACAAGCAGGAGGAAACTATATTCATCAAAATAACTTATTAATTTTTAACTACAAGCAACCTAACGATACGGTTCGTTACTATAACGTTGTAGAACTTACAGAGGATGCTTTAACATTGTCTGAAAAAAATGTGTTGTATAAGTTTACATCAACACCATCAACTGTAGCAGTTGTAGAAAAAGTAGTTGAAGAAAAAAAAGCAACAAGCGCTATTATTCCTAGTCAAGGATTTTCTATGAATAGTTTGTTTAGAGGAGCTATTGGAATGCTTGCTTTATTAGTAATTGCTTTTTTATTCAGTTCAAACAGAAAGAATATTGATTGGAAAACAGTTGGTTTAGGATTGGCTTTTCAATTAATAATTGCTATTGGGGTATTAAAAATACCATTTGTTCAAAAAGCATTTGAATGGGTAGGTAGTTTATTTGTAAGTGTATTAGATTTTACAAGAGCAGGTAGTGAATTCTTATTTAGCGGCTTAGTGTCGGATATGAGTTCTTTCGGATTCATTTTCGCATTCCAAGTATTACCAACAATCATTTTCTTTTCGGCATTAACTTCTTTATTATTCTACTTAGGGTTAATTCAAAAGGTAGTAAAAGGATTGGCTTGGTTACTTTCTAAAGTATTAAAAATATCGGGAGCAGAGAGTTTATCGGTAGCAGGAAATATTTTCTTAGGACAAACAGAAGCACCTTTATTAATTAAGGCATATTTAGAAAAAATGAATAAGTCAGAAATCTTATTAGTAATGATAGGAGGAATGGCAACGGTAGCAGGAGCGGTATTAGCTGCTTATATTGGTTTCTTAGGAGGTGATGATGAAGCTTTACGTTTATTATATGCAAAGCACTTATTAGCAGCTTCAGTAATGGCAGCACCAGGAGCTATTATTATTTCTAAAATCTTATATCCTCAAACTGAGGAAGTAAATACAGACGTACAGGTTTCTTCAGAAAAAATTGGTTCAAACATTTTAGATGCGATTGCCAATGGAACTACTGAAGGTTTAAACTTAGCCATGAACGTAGCAGCAATGTTATTAGTATTTATTGCATTTATAGCAATGATTAACGGAATCTTAGGATGGGTAGGAGACATTACCAATTTAAATACTTGGATGGCAGAAAACACATCATATCCTAAGTTTTCATTAGAAGCAATTCTTGGATATGTATTTGCACCATTAATGTGGTTAATAGGTGTAGCAAAAGAAGATATGGCTTTAATGGGGCAGTTATTAGGAATTAAGTTAGCAGCGAGTGAATTTGTTGGATACATTCAGTTAGCAGAACTTAAAAATGTAGCGAGTGCAACACATTTAACATACAATAAGTCAGTTATTATGGCAACGTATATGTTATGTGGATTTGCCAACTTTGCTTCGATTGGAATCCAAATTGGAGGAATTGGTTCGTTAGCACCAGGACAACGTAAAACCTTATCAGAATTTGGAATGAAAGCATTAATAGGAGGTACTATAGCTTCGTTAATGTCGGCAACTATTGCAGGTATGATTATCGGA
This sequence comes from uncultured Tenacibaculum sp., assembly GCF_947499065.1. GTDB lineage: Bacteria > Bacteroidota > Bacteroidia > Flavobacteriales > Flavobacteriaceae > Polaribacter. The sequence goes on from NZ_CANMMT010000007.1 coordinate 30,654, forward strand.
TAGAAAATAACGATATATAAAATATAAAAAAGCTTCAATAGTAATTATTGAAGCTTTTTTATTGGATGATTTTTGATACCCCTAGTGTTTTCAAGGTGTGCGAGTTAGGACTAAAAATAAATGACTTTAATTTATGTAATTCGCTCTTTTTTAACACTTTTTTTGATATATTTATATCACCCGAAATCTTAAATCATAAATTATGAAAAATTTAAAAAATCTAAACGGTTTTAAAGCATTGTCGAAAAAAGAACAAGTTCAAATCAACGGAGGTGGAAGAACCTATTGTAAAGGTAGCAACATGTGTTGTTCAAGATTACCTAACGGAGTTGAATTTTGCGACTATGGTTACTGTTTTGGAAACAGGTGTGTATGGGCTTAATAAAAGTTCATAGTTAATAACTTCCTGAAAACAATTTTTTAGGCATCGATATTTTTTATCGATGCTTTTTTATTTTTATACCCAAATTAAAGGGAGAATAATGCAACAATACTTAGATTTAGTAAAGCACGTTTTAGAAAACGGAAATGAGAAAGGCGATAGAACTGGAACAGGAACCAAAAGTGTGTTTGGATACCAAATGCGTTTTGATTTAAGTGAAGGCTTTCCGATGGTAACAACTAAGAAGTTACATTTAAAATCGATTATTTACGAACTTCTTTGGTTTATTAAAGGCGATACCAATGTTAAGTATTTGCAGGAGAATGGCGTACGTATTTGGAATGAATGGGCTGATGAAAATGGCGATTTAGGACCAGTTTACGGACACCAATGGCGTAATTGGAATAGTGATGAAATTGACCAGTTAAAAGAGGTAATAGAAACCTTAAAAAAGAATCCGAATAGTAGAAGAATGTTAGTTTCTGCATGGAATCCTTCGGTATTGCCAGATACATCTAAATCGTTTTCAGAAAATGTAGCCAACGGAAAGGCAGCATTACCACCATGTCATGCATTTTTTCAGTTTTATGTAGCGGACGGAAAGTTATCGTGTCAACTATATCAACGAAGTGCCGATATCTTTTTAGGAGTACCGTTTAACATAGCTTCGTATGCTTTGTTTACCATGATGATGGCGCAAGTATGCGGGTATGAAGCAGGGGAGTTTATTCACACCTTTGGCGATGCTCATATATATAACAATCATATGGAGCAATTGGAATTGCAATTATCGCGCGATCCAAGACCGTTGCCAACCATGAAAATAAATCCAGACATTAGCAATATTGAAGATTTTACCTTTGACGATTTTGAGCTAGTAGGATACGATCCACATCCTCATATTAAAGGAGTTGTAGCCGTGTAATTTAACTTTATTTTAAAAGGTTTCTTTAGTAAATTTGTAAGAGGAACCAAAAAAGTAATAAAATGACTACAAATATTGATGTTTTAAAGGACGATCTGTACGAAAAAATAGCAGAAATAAATGATGAGGAAATTTTAGTCGCAATAAAGACTTTAATAGATAATGTAAGAACGGACGAGGCTGTTACAACCAAGAGAGATTTAACCGGTTATATTAAGGAATGGGCTAAGAGCATGTAAGGCTCATTAAATTATATTTATGATTACAATTATTGCTGCAATAGCAAAAAACAATGCTTTAGGAAAAGATAATGACTTAATATGGCATCTTCCAGCAGACTTAAAGCGCTTTAAAAAAGTAACGTCGGGACACCATATTTTAATGGGACGTAATACTTTTGAAAGCATAGGGAAACCTTTGCCTAATAGAACTTCCGTTATCATTACCCGAAATAACGACTATTTTAAAGACGGTTGTCTTATAGCCAATTCAATAGAAGAAGCTTTAGACATGGCAAAAGAAGATTCTGATATCTTTATTATTGGAGGTGCACAAATTTACCAACAAGCCATAGAAAAAGGTTTGGTAGATAAACTAGATATTACCCTAGTACACCATGAGTTTGAAGCCGATGTTTTTTTTCCAACAATAGATACTACGATTTGGGAAGAGGTTTCGAGAGAAAATTTTAAAGCAGACGATAAAAATAAATACGATTATAGTTTCGTTTCTTACGTAAGAAAATAATTTATGTCAATACAACTTACATCTATAACTAAAACATACGGTACACAAAAAGCTGTTAACGGAATTAGCCTTGAAGCTAAAAAAGGAGATATTGTTGGTTTTTTAGGCCCTAACGGAGCAGGGAAATCAACTACCATGAAAATCTTAACAGGATTTATTCAGCCTACAGAAGGTACTGTAATGGTAAGCGATATTGATGTGATTCAAAACCCTATTGAAGCACAAAAGAAAATAGGGTACCTTCCAGAGCATAATCCCTTGTATTTAGACATGTATGTACGCGAGTATTTACAGTTTCAAGCATCTATACATCAAGTAGCCAAAACCAAAGTAGCGGAAGTAATAGAGCAAGTAGGTTTGGGAGTAGAAGCGCATAAAAAAATAGGACAATTATCTAAAGGATACCGTCAAAGAGTTGGATTGGCAGCAGCTATTTTACACAATCCAGAAGTGTTGATTTTAGATGAGCCAACTACAGGATTGGATCCGAATCAGTTGGTAGAAATTCGCGAATTAATCAAAGAATTAGGAAAAGACAAAACGGTTTTATTGTCTACACACATTATGCAGGAAGTAGAGGCAATGTGCGATCGTGTGGTGATTATAAACAAAGGTGAATTGGTAATTGATAAACCAATTTCTGAACTAAAAACTAGCAATGAACAAGTAATTAGAGTAACCTTTGATTATAAATTGGAAGAACAGTTTATAAAGCGATTACCGAATATTACTTCATTTAAAAATACGACAGAAAATAACTGGATTTTATCTTTTGAATCTACTGAAGATATGCGTCCAGTAATATTTGATTTTGCTCAAGAAAACGGATTAAAAATTCTAGGGTTGAATACCGAAAACAAAAATCTAGAAAGCTTATTTAGAGAGTTAACCGCTTAGTTTGTTGGGACTGTATGGAAATTGTAAAAAATATAGTTTTAGAAAGAACCGATAAGAAACCAATTTTGATGGATGCTTTTTTTTCAAAAGAAACGAAGCAGCAACCCGTAGTAGTTTTTTGCCATGGCTACAAAGGATTTAAAGATTGGGGAGCTTGGGATTTGATGGCAGAATCGATAGCAAAATCGGGATATTGTTTTGTCAAATTCAACTTTTCTCATAATGGAGGAACCGTTGAAAACCCTATTGATTTTCCTGATTTAGAAGCTTTCGGAAATAATAATTATACCAAGGAGTTGGATGACTTACACGATGTGTTAGATTGGGTTGAAGCTTATTTTTCAGGAAATACTCTTATCAATACGAACAATATTCATTTAATAGGTCATAGTAGAGGAGGAGGTATTTCCATTATAAAAGCTTCAGAAGATAATCGAATTCAAAAACTCATTACTTTAGCGAGTATTAGCGATTTTGGAAAACGTACTGCTACCATTGGTAATTTAAAGGAGTGGAAAGAAACAGGAGTAAAGTATGTTGTTAATGGAAGAACCAAACAGCAAATGCCGCATTACTATCAGTTTTATACAGACTTTAAAGAAAACGAGGCACGATTAAATATAAAAGCAGCTGAAGAAAAATTAGAAATTCCACATTTAATTATTCATGGAGATCATGATACTTCTATTTCAATAAACGAAGCCAAAGAGCTTAACGAGTGGAATTCAAAAAATGAACTAGCTGTTATAAAAGGAGCAGATCATGTGTTTAATGTAAGACATCCTTGGAATAGTACTGAGTTGTCTAAGGAATTAGAAGAAGTAGTAGCAGAGATTACTGCTTTTTTGAAACGTTAATAGTCTAGGTAAAATAGACAACGCCATTACGAAGCAATATTTTATAAAGAACCTTTTTAATGTGGAGCAGGTTACTCTACAAACATTCCAAACACAATGGCGTAACAATCATTGTTTAAGAAGGGCATTCTTCTTATAGGGGTTGATTGTTCTGAGAATTACTCTCACCGTCCGTCGCAGGCGTGGCACCGTTAGGGGAACTACTGCTCCTATTATCTAAAACCAAATTGTATTGTTTGGTTAAAACATCTATTTCTTCCAAAAGAGTTGCATAACTTGGATTGTTACCCAATACATCGTGTGCTTGAATATGGCTAATTAAAGTTCTGTATGCAGTACTTGTAGTGGCTCTTAGCTCGGTAATATTGGTAATGGGATTGGCGGCAGTTTCTCCTACACGTTCAATGTATTTAGAACCAAAGGCTTGGTTAGAGGTTTTTAACTCGTTTACCCAATCGGAAATGTTTATTGCGTTGATAGCGGCAATTAACTCGGGTTGGGTTTCTAAATCGTTGATTAAACTATTAATAATAGCGGTTTCTTCCTGATAGCTTTTTCGGGTAATGTCTTTACCGTAAATATCAATACTAAGTAGAATATTTTTAGCGTGGTCTTGTTGTGTGGTGTCATAATGATAGGTATAGCCACTAAGCAGGGTTTTAATCCCTATAAAGGCTTTGTCTCTACGTTCGTCGAGCAAAATAATTTCTTGGGTTAAAGCACTGCCTAAACTTTGTAGGAAAGCCTCATCTATTTGATTGGTTAAAGAGTTTAAGGTATCTCGTTGCTCGGTTAACTCTAAAAGAGCAACATCTTGAAGGTTTACTAATACGAGAACGTCTTTCATGTATTGCAGATATTCTCCATTTCGATAGCGCGTAAGATAAGCTGTCGTCATAATAACAAATTTTTAAATTCAATAAATAAGGAGTGGAGAGTGCTAGCAATAAATGTTGTCATAGCTAGGACAAAGAAAAGTTAAATATTTGATAAATAAAAGATTGATTTTCAATAAGATGAATAAAAATTGAATGATATTATCAGCGGACTTCGCTGATCAAATAAAAAGCTTGCGAAACCATCAGCGAGCTTCGCTGAGGCTTCCGAAACTCTGCAAAAGCTTCCCCGAGCTTCGCTGATGCTCCTGAAATTGTGCGAAACCATCAGCGAGCTTCGCTGATGGGTTTGAACTTATGTTTTAGTGTTTTTTAATTTTTTTTAGAGTTAGATATTTAAGATTTTTTAATAAAACTATATTTTCTAGTTTTTAATACTAAAACTTTATAGTATTTTTAAGCTCTTTTTTGAAAAAATTAAACACTAACTAGACTAGTAGTAATTACTAGAAATAAATTTACGATAACATACATGTCGCAAAACAAACTAAGTTTAGATACCTTAGAAAGTTGGTTATGGGATTCAGCCAATATTTTACGTGGAAGCATTGATTCTTCGGATTTCAAAAATTATATATTCGGACTCTTGTTTTTAAAGCGTGCCAATGATGTTTTTGAAGAAGAAGTGGAAACGATTATGCAAGAGGAGAAAATATCAAGAGAAGAAGCGCAAGAGGAAACCTATTTTAGTTTACCATCTGAAGCGCGTTGGGATTATTTAAAAACCAAAACAGAAAATATTGGTATTGATTTAGATAAGGCCTTTGCTGCGATTGAACGAGAAAACACAGAGTTGGAAGGAGTTGTGACGGCTACAAAGTTTGGTGATAAAGAGATGTTGTCAGATGATGTATTGCAACGTTTGTTACGTCATTTTAACCAATACTCCTTGCGTAATGCCGATTTAGAATCGAATGATTTATTAGGAGATGCGTATGAGTATTTGATAAAAAAGTTTGCGGATGATGCGGGTAAAAAGGGAGGAGAATTTTATACCCCTCGCGGGGTCGTACAATTGATTGTACAATTGATAAAACCACAACCAAAGCATACTATTTACGATCCTACTTGTGGTTCGGGAGGTATGTTAATAGAAGCTGCCCGTTATGTAGCAGCACAACCTAATGGAAAAGTAGGAAACAATATTAATGTTTCTTTATTTGGGCAAGAAAAAAACTTAAGTACTTGGGCAATTGGGAAGCTAAATATGATATTGCATAATTTTACCGATGCCGATATTCGCAAGGGAGATACCTTGGTAGCACCTAAACATTTTGACAGTAATAAAGAACTTTTAACCTACGATCGTGTAATTGCCAATCCTCCGTTTTCTATGGGGCAGTGGTGGACACCTCTTGAAACCAATGTAGAGGTAAAGATAGATAAGAATGGAAAAGAGAAAAAAATAACACCAAACTACAATAAAAAAGTAGTCGATCCGTATGGGCGTTTGCAATATGGTGTCCCGCCAAGAGGGTATGCCGATTTGGCTTTTTTACAGCACATGCTATCGGTATTAAAAGCCGATGGAAAAATGGGCGTAGTATTGCCACATGGTACGTTGTTTAGAGGGGCGGCTGAGGCTAAAATTAGAAAAGCTTTGTTAGAAGCCGACTTGGTAGAAGGTATTGTAGGTTTGCCTAGTGCCTTGTTTTATAATACAGGAATACCTGCCTCTATTTGGGTACTTAATAAAAAGAAGCCGAAAGCTTTGACTCAAAAAGTACTGATTATAGATGCTAGTAAAGAATATAAAGAAGGAAAAAATCAAAATACCATAGAATCATCTCATATAAAAAATATAGTAGAAAAGTATGATGCCGCTAAAGATGTAGACAAATACATGCGGGTTGTATCCTTAGCAGAAATAGCAGAAAACGATTATAACTTAAATATTTCTCGTTATATAGATACTAGTGAACCTGAACCTGAAATTGATTTAGCCGAAGTGCAACAACAATTAGCCAAACTAAAAGAGGAGGAAGCTAACATAGATGTTCAGTTGGATAATTTTTTAAAGGAATTGGGATATGAGTGATTGGAAAATGCTGAAGTTAAATGAAGTTTTTAAAATTGCTAGAGGAGGGTCTCCAAGACCAATCAAGGATTTTTTAACAGATTCTTTAGATGGAATAAACTGGATTAAAATAGGTGATACTAAAAACGTACAGAAATACATATATGAAACTAAAGAAAAAATTAAAAAAGAAGGGATAAAAAAATCTTTGATTGTAAAAGAAAATGATTTTATACTTTCAAATTCTATGAGCTTTGGAAGACCATATATTATGAAGACAAAAGGTTGTATTCATGATGGTTGGTTATTAATGAGAAGTAAAAAAGAAAATACTTCTATTGATTTTATGTATTATGTATTGAGTTCTGAAGAAGTAAAAAAACAATTTAGTAGTAGAGCCTCTGGTTCAACAGTTCAAAATTTAAATATAAAATTAGTCGAAACGGTTAATGTTCCTTTTCCTCCTTTTTTAGAACAACAAAAAATAGCCAACATATTAAGTACGGTAGATGCCAAACTAGAAAATATAGCACAACAAATACAAACAACCGAACAACTTAAAAAAGGACTCATGCAGCAGTTACTGTCGGGGAAATACAATGTGTTAGAAAACCGTCCGTATACAAATGAGGAGTTAAAAGATTCTCCGTTGGGGAGAGTTTCTAAGGAGTGGGAGGTTGTGAAGATTGAAACACTATTAAATGAAAACAGAATAATTAGTCATCTAGATGGTAATCATGGAGGGTTGTATCCAAAATCTCACGAGTTTTCAAATGAAGGAACACCTTATATTAGTGCTAATAGTTTTCTTAATAATAAAGTTAATTTTAATAAGTGTAAAAGGTTGCCGTTAAATAGAGCACTAAAATTCAAGAAAGGTATTGCAAAGAATGGAGACATATTGTTTGCTCATAATGCAACAGTTGGACCAGTTGCTTTTTTAAAAACCGAATTAGACTTTGTAATACTTAGTACAACAGCAACTTATTACAGGTTAGATAATAAAACTATATATAACAGATATTGGTTATATTTTTTAGATTCTTTTTATTTTAAACAGCAATATCAAAAAGTTATGGGACAATCTACAAGAAACCAAGTTCCCATAACTACGCAAAGAAAGTTCTATTCAATTTTACCTAATTTTAAAGAACAACAAAAAATAGCTACAATATTAAGTGCTGTAGATACAAAAATAGAACAATTACTAACTAAAAAAGATTACTATACCCAACTTAAAAAAGGTCTAATGCAACAATTGCTTACGGGTAAAATACGAGTTAAAGTGTAAATAAGGATTAGAATGAAAAAAGAAGAGAAATAATGATGATAAATGTAATAGAATATAATAGTTCTCTTTTGTCAAAAGGAGCTGGATTATCGAGTAATATAACACAAAATAGTACGTTAAGATTCAATATTTTTGAATTATCAGATGCAATGGCACGAACTATTTGTTCTAGGCATTTAAACAATTTTCAATATTGGATTGATTTTGTTACTAGATTATTAGAACTAAAATTATTAGTTTCACCAATATTACGCTCTTCTAATATAAAATTAATTGAAGAAAGAGTAAATTTCTTAAGAGATTTTTCAAGAACAACAAGAATAGGTGAGTTATCGCAAGCCATTGTACATATATATTTGAGAAAGAATTTATCTTATATAGCTATTACTGATTTTGAACTATTTTGTAGTTTGAATACTATTACGATTCCACCAAATAGTAGTACGCCTGATTTTGTAGCGCAAACTTCTAGTAATGTAACTTCAAAGAATATATGTATAGCAGAGTCGAAAGGCTCGTTAACGAGAAGTACTACAAGTGTAAAAAGTTTATTAGTTAAAGCAAAACAACAATGTAATCAAGGAGCAAATATTTTAAATGGAGTGTTTAATATTGTACAAGAATTAGCATTTTGCTCTAAATTATCTGTTGTAGGTGAGGCAAAAGATTCTGTACTTCATTATGTAGATCCAATAGCTCCATTGTCTGATGTTAAAGGAAATAATACTCCTTTTAATTTACACTATGCTACTTGGTTTTATATTATAGGAGATTTTACCAATGTTGAAAGATTATTAGGAAACGAGAAAATAGTTTTTTCTTATGAACTTTTTGAGAAAAGAAATATAAATGAAGAAGACTATTGGGTTTTAACAAAAATTCCAAAAACATTAAATACTATTTTTTGTGATAAATTTGATGTGTCTAAATTTTTAGATAGTTTACAACTATTTAAATTTTGGTCTGTTGGTATAGCTGATAAAGTTATAAAATTATTAGAAGAAAATAGATATGACTCTTTTAAAGAGTTTGAATTTATTAATGAATCAGAAAAATCGCATGAAGCTTTTTCTGATGGTACCATTATTATAAAAGAATTAGAAAATGAATAACGCCCCCGAATATAAATACAGTGAACTCCCAGCCATTATGCTTTTTCAAGAGTTAGGCTATACCTATTACAATGCCAGTACACAAACCGAACGTGAAAATACTAGCGAAGTAGTACTACAAGAACGTTTGTTACAAGCTATACAACGTATTAATCCGTGGTTAAACCAAGCCAATATAAATAAGGTGTACCAAAGTATTACTGCGGTAAGTGGAGCCTCTTTGTTAGAGATTAATCAACAGATATGGCAATTATTACAAAAAGGAATTACCATAAAACAAGTACTAAATGGCAAAGAAGCCTATAAAGTAGCCCATTTTATAGATTACGAAAATATAAGTAACAACGATTTTTTGGTGGTAAACCAAATGACGTTTAAAAATCGTGTGGGCAGAGATTCTAAGCCTGATTTGGTAGTGTTTATAAATGGTTTACCTATTGCAGTGATAGAGTGCAAATCGCCCAGTGCTAAAAATGCTTGGGATTCGGCGTATAGTGATTTACAAGAATACCAAGATTTAAATGAAAAACTATTTCACTACAATCAAATCTGTTGTGGTATTTGGGAAGTAGGTGGGCGTTATGGCGCTATTACTGCCCCCAAACAATTTTACTCGGTATTTAAACCGGCTAAAGAAGATACTGTAATTACGAACATTGCTAAAAGTAAACAAGACGAGTTACTCATAGCCTTATTTACCAAAGAACGTATTTTAGATATTATAAGAAACTTTGTATTGTATGAGATAGAAGAAGGCACTACAATAAAAAAGCTACCACGTTACCAACAATACAGAGCTACTAACAAAGCCATTGCTCGTTTACAAAAAGGAGAAGGTGGTGTGGTGTGGCACACCCAAGGATCAGGAAAGTCATTAACCATGGCATATGTAACACGTAAGTTACAAGCAACAGAAAACGGTTTTAACAATCCTACAGTACTTATTATGACCGATCGAAAAGATTTAGATCGTCAAATTACCAGTACCTTTATTAATGTAGGTTTTCCTAATGTACAACAAGCCAATTCTGTAGCCCATTTACATACCTTATTACGTAACGATTATGGTGGTATTATTACCACTACCATACAAAAGTTTCAAGAAGTAGATAAAGAAGCTACTGAGCAACTCGATGAAACAGAATTGGAAGAGCAAGGTAATATTAGAATAGAAAAAAGCATTAAAGGCAAGCTACTAACTAAGATTGTTAAAAAACAAGAAGAAGGCAAATGGGTAACGATAGAACGTATAGAAGTTCCTTTAGAAGAGCTATCTAAAAAAGAAAACCTATATGTATTGGTAGATGAAGCGCATAGAAGCCAGTATGGTTTTTTAGCATCGTTTATGCGTACGGTATTACCCAATGCAAAATTTGTAGCCTTTACAGGAACGCCTATATCTAAAGAAGACAAATCTACATTAGCAGAATTTTATGGAGGTGAGTATATAGATGTATATACCATTAAAGAAGCGGTAGAAGATGGTGCTACGGTAGAGCTATTATATGATGAAGGAATTGCTTTGTTAAGTGTTAAAAAAGAGGAGTTAGATAAAAAGTTTGAAGAAGAATTTGCAGGGGCTTCAGAAGAAAAGAAAGATGTATTAAAAAGAGAAGCCTTAAGAAAATATCAACTTTCTAGCGAGCGTATAGCAGAAATTAGCAAGCATATTTTAGCACATTATAAAAACAAAATTCATTTAGATGGGCATAAATCCATGTTAGTTTGTGCAGGAAGAGCAGCGGCTATAAAATATCAACAAGCGTTTACACAGTTAAAAGAAGAGGGGTTTCACAATTTCGAATCGAAAGTAGTGATGAGTATCGGCTCGCCTAAGTCCGATCGTATTGCCAAGGAATACTATGAAACTATTGAGTGGAATAAAAAGCATCCTAACAACCAAAAACCAGTTTGGATTGTGCCACCAGCAGATGTAAAAACAGTAACCGATAATTTTAAACTTCCGTTTGGCGATGTAAAGACTACAGAGAAATCAGGAAAATTAAAACACGATAATACAGCATTTATTATTGTATCAGACATGTTACTTACAGGATGGGATGCACCTATTGCTTCCTGTTTGTATTTAGATAAACCTTTAAAAGAACATAATTTATTACAGGCAATTGCTAGGGTAAATCGTTCTAGAAAAGGAAAAAGTAAAGGATATATTATAGATTATAATGGTATTACTGCTGAGTTGATTAAAGCTTTGGAAATATTTTCTGGAGATATTAGACCCGACGATATTTTAAAAAATATAAACGAAGAGCTACCACAATTAGCTATACATCATACCAAATTAGTAGACTTTTTTAAACCCTTACGAATAGATCGTAACTATGAAAGAGATGCGTATATAGATGCTGCAGTTCGTTATATAGAACCTGTAGACAAGCGTGATGCGTTTAAGTTACTTTTAAAGAAATTTAATAAATCGGTAAATATTGTATTGCCTAATACAGCAGCAATGAAATATTTTGATGATTTTAAGTTGTTTAACTTTATAAAAGCAAAGGCTAGTAATGCTTTTGAAGATGATAATGAATTAAAGATTACCAATGAAGAGAGTAAAATGCTACAAAAGCTAATTGATGAGCATTTAAAAGCAGAAGGTGTAACTAATTTATTAAAAGAGCCTGTTTCTATTATAGATAAAGAAAAATTTGAGGAAGAAATTAAAAATGCTACACCAGCTACTAAAGAGTTGGTAATGCGTAATAAATTAACGCATACCATTAAAGTTGGTTTGGGTAGGAATCCTGATTTTTATAAACCATTAGCACAACGTTTAGAAGAGTTATTAGCAGAGAAAAAAGCCAATAGAATTTTACAGTTAGAATTATTAGAGGCTTATACAGCTATGCAAAATAGTATTATTAGAGAAGAGCAAGAAAGTAAAGAAAAAGGATTTCATTCTGCGCAACAAACTGCTGTGTATACTACTATGAAAACCTTATTTAATGGAGAAGCAGCGAAAGTAACACGTACTTTGTTTACTACAATTGAAGAAGAATTGAATATTATAGGTTGGGAAACGAAAGGACGTGTATTAAATGACATAGAAAGAAAACTTACTTCTTTATTAAGGCCACCACTAGAGAGAGCTGAGGCTAAAATAAAGGCTAAAGAAATTATACATATTTTGAAAAATAATAAAGAATAAATGCCTAAAGTTGTTTATGGACATAGTACTATTGAATACTCTTTTTTAGAAAAGAATAATTTAAAATCGCATTATATTACAGTGCAAAGAGATACTGGTGTTATTTTAAAAGGGAAAGCGGTATCTGAACATGATGAGCAACAATTAATTCTTAAAAAAGCAAGTTGGATATTAGAGAAGCAAGCTTTAGTAGCTTCTGTAGAAGAGAATGTGATAGTAACAGGGGCTAGAATACCGTACTTAGGTAGAAAATATTATGTGCAAATTATTATAGATGAAAGCCAGACTAAAATTAAGGTTGATTTTACGGCTTCTAAATTTAAGATATACGTATCTACATCTCTAAACAAACAAGAGTTGATTAAGGAAGCTTTACAGCTATTTTATAAACAAAAAGCAGCAGAAAAAATAACGCCTAGACTAAAAAAATGGGCGGCAATTACAGGGTTGAATTACAATGTGGTAAAGTTTCGTTTCCTTGAAAAACGTTGGGGGAGTTGTACTCCATCTAACATTATTATTATGAATATTGAAGCTATTAAATTACCTTTTACTTTAATAGATTATTTAATTGTGCATGAGTTGGTACACACTAAAATAAAGAGTCATTCGAAAGAGTTTTGGGCAGAGTTATCAAAGCACATACCTAAATGGAAGGAACTCGATCACAAAATGTATGGAATGAAATTATAAAAAGTTAAGTGAGTTTTGTTAATCAAAGCTTTGAAGTAAATTGATATAAAAGAAAAGAAAGCATTATGAAGCCTATTAAATATCAACGTAAAATTATTGAAGTCGAAAAACGATTAGGTTTTATGTATATTCCAGCTAAAGCTCAGGAATTGATGCCTAATGAAAATACAAAGATTAATGTTCAGTTTGAAGGGAAGAAGACTTTTAAAAAATTAAGCTACAACGCAGAACATAATAGAATATTTGGTTTAACAAATTGGTATAAGAAACAAAAAGTTAAAGTTGGTGATGTGCTTACTATTGAAGCAACTATAAATAATATTATTATACACAGCATCTCAAATCAATCTGCACAAAATGAAATTGATGAAGCTGAAGATTTGATAGATCTATCAGGTTTAACAAGTATCGAGAAAGGAGATATTGTAGAAGATCGTATCAAGGAACTTTTGGTGTTGTACGGGCAAGGACTATTGAATGTTTATAAACCTGTAGTAGATAAAGAAGGCATTGATTTAATTGTTACTAAAAGCGGGACATTTAAAACAATTTTTATTCAGGTTAAATCAAGGTTCAATGCAGTAGAGAACAGTAAACTGATACTAACTATTAAAAAACAAACACCTCATTATAGTTATTATGTCCTTGGTGCTGCGTTTAACCCTGTCACGTTGGAATTAGAGGATAAAATATTATTGATTCCATCGCATGATTTAGAAGAAAAAGGAACACATTTATCTAATGGTAAGATTAGGGTTACTGCAAGTTTAAAAGAAAACTCAAAAGACTTATGGCAACCTTACTTTATTCTTAAAAAAGATTTGGTAAACCATCTAATAGAACGATTTGAGGAAGCATCAAAGTATTTACGATAGACAACTGATTTAAATAAATCTAAGCAAAAAGATATTTTTCTTTCAGTAGTTAGCCAGAAAACTTATTTTTATAATATACCTTTTGCCAAATCCTTTTTAAAATTAAAAAAGTAACAGCTTCTGAATAGTCTTCAATAGTTGAGGTATTGATGCTTTTTAAAGTAGTTTCCGAAATATCAATACGATAGAGTAGGTTGTAATATCCATCGGTATTATTCAAGAGTAAGTCTTTTACAGTTTCTTGAAGATCGTTTTTTAACTCAACAGGACTGTTTTGGGTGTTGAAAACAATATCTAAACTAACGAGTTCAAAATCTTTATTTAGTTGCTGTACCAATTGTATATATAAAGCCTTATCAACCACGTTGGTTAATAAGGCTATACTATTTTGATACTCTTGAAGCATTTAATTCAACTTGTAATTAATGTGCTGTTCGTCTAGTGTTTTGAGGAACTCACTAGAAATTTTAATCTTCGTGGTTCTACTAGGCAAATTCAGTTCAATTTTTTCTTCGGCATCCCAAATGGTAAAGTGCAAACTTTGCGAACCTCTGTTGATGGCGAATAGATGTTGTAAGTCTTTAATTTTCTCTTCTTTTACTTCGTGCAAAGGCATTTTAATAGTTACCTTTTTACACATTTTATCCATAATGTCGTGCAGTAATAAGAATTCATTAAAGCCAACTCTAGGGTCACCTTTTACACCTTCTTTGTTTACCCAACCAGGTTTAATGGTTGATTTTACGTATAAGAAAGAATTCGGAACTAAGAAGTGTTTGAATTTTAGATAATCTTCACCAAAAATTCTAAACTCGAAACTATCATTATAATCTTCCATAGTAAAAGCAGCCCATCCTTTACCAGCTTTAGAAACTCGATGCTGAACATCGGTTACAATTCCTGCAAAAGAGAGTCCCATACCTTCATATCTGGCAATGTCTTTAAAGTGTGAAAGTGATGCGTTACAAAACTTCATTTCGTTTTTAAAATCATCAAGCGGGTGAGCAGAAATATACATTCCTACTACTTCTTTTTCTCTAGCCAATAGCTCCATGGTTCCCCAAGTATCACATTCAGGGATAATAGGTTCAGGTAAATCTACATCAGATGCTTCCCCAAATAAAGACACTTGCGATGAATTTAAATTCTCTTGATATTTATTACCAAAACGCAAGGCTTTTTCTATAAACTTCTGGCTCTTTTCGTCTTCTACAAAATACTGTGCTCTATGGGTTTGAGTGAAAGAATCAAATCCACCTGCTAAAATTAAACCTTCAAAAGCTTTTTTGTTAGCTACACGTAAATCTACACGTTTCGCTACATCGAATACAGAAGTAAAGTTTCCGTTTTCTGTACGTTCATCAATAATAGCTTTTACGGCAGATGCTCCCACACCTTTAATCGCAGCCATTCCAAAACGAACAGCGCCTTCTTTGTTTACAGAGAATTTAGAAAAGGATTCATTTACGTCTGGCCCTAATACTTCAAGTCCCATACGTTTACATTCTTCCATAAAGAAGGATACGGTTTTAATATCGTTCATGTTATTCGATAATACCGCAGCCATATATTCGGCAGGATAATGTGCTTTTAAGTAGGCGGTTTGGTAAGCAATCCAAGCATAACAAGTAGAGTGCGACTTGTTGAAGGCATAGGATGCAAATGCTTCCCAGTCTTTCCAAATCTTTTCTAAGGCCTTTTCGTCATGTCCATTCGCCATTGCTTGTTCTACAAACTTAGGCTTCATTTTCGCTAGTACTGCAATTTGTTTTTTACCCATTGCCTTACGAAGTACATCGGCTTCACCTTTGGTAAAGTCTGCTAACTTCTGAGAAAGTAGCATTACTTGCTCCTGATATACAGTAATACCATAGGTTTCAGCTAAGTATTCTTCTAGTGCTGGTAAATCGTAAGTAATTTCTTCATCACCATGTTTTCTTCGAATAAACGAAGGAATATATTCTAACGGTCCTGGACGATACAGGGCGTTCATGGCAATTAAATCTGCAAAAACTGTTGGTTTTAGTTCTCGCATGTATTTTTGCATCCCAGGAGATTCGTATTGGAATATCCCTACCGTTTCTCCTCGTTGGAATAATGCATATGTCTCTTCGTCATCAATAGGGAAATTCTCTGGATCGAGTTCCACACCATGACGTGCTTTTACAATTTTTACAGTGTCTTTAATAAGGGTTAATGTTTTTAACCCCAAGAAATCCATTTTTAGTAGTCCCGCACTTTCCACAACCGAGTTGTCAAACTGCGTAACGTACATGTCGGAATCTTTAGCCAACGATACAGGTACGAACTTGGTAATATCATCTGGAGTAATAATTACCCCACAGGCATGAATTCCCGTATTACGAACAGAACCTTCTAGAATTCTTGCTTTATTAATGGTTTCAGCCTCTAATCCATTACCATTGGCAATAGATTTTAACTCGTTAACCATTTCAATTTCCTCAGAACGAAGTTTTTCTTTCAATCCTTTCTCGTCAAGAGAGAAGATTTTTTTAAGCTTCATTCCCGGGATTAACTTGGCAATTCTATCGGCTTCAAATAATGGTAAGTCTAGTACACGAGCAGTATCACGTATAGAAGACTTTGCAGCCATGGTACCGTACGTAATAATTTGTGCTACCTGATTGGCACCGTACTTATCAATTACATAATCCATTACACGGCTTCTTCCTTCATCATCAAAATCGATATCGATATCGGGCATGGATACACGCTCAGGATTTAAGAAACGCTCAAAAAGTAAGTCGTATTTAATAGGGTCAATATTGGTAATCCATAAACAGTAAGCTACCACCGATCCTGCTGCCGAACCACGACCAGGCCCTACGGAAACTCCTATGTTTCTAGCTTCTCTAATAAAATCCTCTACAATAAGGAAGTAACCAGGATATCCTGTTTTTTCAATTACTTCTAACTCAAAGTCTAAACGTTCTCGTATGAGTTCAGTAATTTCACCATAACGTTTTTTGGCTCCTTCGTAAGTTAGGTGACGTAAAAAGTTGTTCTCACCTCGTTTTCCTCCATCTTCATTGTCTTTAGCATCTGTAAATTCTTCAGGAATATCAAAGGCAGGTAATAATACGTCTCTGGCTAAGGTAAAAGGTTCTACTTTATCTACAATTTCTTGAATGTTGATAATAGCATCAGGAAGATCAGCAAACAAAGTTTTCATTTCTTCCGTAGACTTGAAGTAGTATTCATCGTTTGGTAATCCGTAACGATATCCTCTTCCTCTACCTTTTGGAGTTGCTTGTTTTTCACCGTCTTTTACACATAATAAAATATCGTGTGCATTGGCGTCTTCTCTACCTAAATAAAAGGTGTTGTTAGACGCAACTATTTTTACATCATGTTTTTTAGAAAACTCCAAAAGTGTTTTGTTAACTACTTTTTCATCTTCCTGTCCATGACGCATTAACTCTATATATAAATCATCTCCAAATTGTTCTTTCCACCAAAGTAAAGCTTCTTCAGCTTGTGTTTCTCCTACATTTAATATTTTACTAGGTACTTCACCATAAAGGTTACCTGTTAAAACAATAACATCTTCTTTGTATTGTTTGATAACTTCTTTGTCGATACGAGGTACATAGTAGAATCCATCAACAAAGGCGATAGAAGACATCTTTGCAATGTTGTGATATCCTTTTTTGTTTTTAGCTAATAAAACTACTTGGTATCCGTTGTCTTTTTGACTTTTGTTTGTATGGTCTGAACAGACAAAAAACTCACAACCTACAATAGGTTTTAATGGTTTTTGAGTAGGCTCTTCTCCTTTTTCAATAGCTTCTTGATTGGCTGCTTCTACCGCTTTGTTATGTCCAAAGACTGCTTGTACAAAATGGAAAGCTGCCATCATATTACCAGTATCGGTCATCGCTACGGCAGACATGTTATCTTCTCCAGCTGCTTTTACAATATTTCCAATCTGTATAGTTGATTGTAATACCGAATATTGAGTATGGTTGTGTAAGTGTGCAAACTGTACATCTTTAAGTGCTGCTAAACCTTCAGAAGTAGAAACAGTAGCTACTTCGCCACTTTCAGCTTCTTTACGTTTACGTATTTTTTCACTTTCCTTTTTAAGGTTTAAGTGTTTTAAACCAATAACCTGAATTGGCATTGGGTTAGCTTCTGAGTAACGTTGGAAATAATCAGCAGGAACATCTAATTGTTCTTCTGTATACTGACGTAAACGTATTAATTCTAAGAAACAACGCGTAGTTGCTTCCACATCGGCAGTTGCGTTGTGCGCTTCTCCAAATCCAGTTCCGAATAAATGATTGTGTAACTCGGTAAGTGTTGGTAATTTAAACTTACCACCACGTCCACCAGGAATTTGACAAAGTTGTGCTGTATGTTCGGTACAGGTATCTAAAACAGGAAGTTCTGTTAAGTTGTTTTCAACGCCTAAACGATGAAACTCACATCCCATAATGTTAACATCGAACCCAACATTTTGACCTACAACAAATTTTGTTTTACCTAGTGCTTCATTAAATAATCTTAAACCTTCATCTAAAGAAATTCCTTGCTCAAGAGCTAAATCGGTAGAAATACCGTGAATACGCTCTGCATCATAAGGAATGTTGAATCCTTCAGGTTGTATAAGGAAATCGTTATGCTCTATTACATTCCCTAATTCGTCATGTAATTGCCATGCGATTTGTATGGCTCTAGGCCAGTTATCGGTATCGGTTATTGGAGCATTCCAACTCTTAGGTAATCCAGTAGTTTCCGTATCGAAAATTAAATACATCTATCAGCTTAATTTAATGAAGTGTTCTTTATAAAAAAACAGTGTGTAAAAATACGAAGAATTTATGGTGTAGCCGGTAGAAGTTATTAACGATAGAATTTAATAATTGATAAAATGTTGAAATACTGTATGATGCTTATTTTTAATGTTATGTAGGTGTTAAGTTTTTAAAATAGACAGTAAAAAGTGTTTGATAATCAATTAATAAAGGTATCTTTATTATTTAATATAATATTTTTTTACAATGAAAGAAGGAACAGTAAAGTTCTTCAATGAATCTAAAGGTTTTGGATTTATTACAGAAACAGGATCAAACACAGAACATTTTGTACATGTATCAGGATTAATCGATGAGATTAGAGAAGGTGATACTGTAGAGTTTGAACTTAAAGAAGGAAGAAAAGGATTAAACGCAGTTAGCGTAAGAGTGCTATAAAAATGTCTCCGAAACTTATTTTTTCTTAAGAGCTTGTTTTTCAAGCTCTTTTTTGTTGTAATAATATTTGTTTTTTTCTTTTTAATGAAAAAAAAGTCATATTTTTGCGCCCACTTATCACGAGATGGTAAGATTTATTAATAATCAAGGTCGCGTACCTTAAAAATTAAAATTATGCCTGTAAAAATTAGATTACAAAGACACGGTAAAAAAGGAAAACCATTTTATTGGGTAGTAGCTGCTGATTCAAGAGCTAAAAGAGACGGACGTTTCTTAGAAAAAATCGGAACTTACAATCCAAACACTAACCCTGCAACTATTGATTTAGATGTTGATGGTGCTGTAAAGTGGTTACAAAATGGTGCTCAACCAACTGATACTGCTAGAGCAATTTTATCTTATAAAGGTGCTTTATTAAAGAATCACTTAGCTGGTGGAGTACGTAAAGGTGCTTTAACTGAAGAGCAAGCTGAAGCTAAATTCAACGCTTGGTTAGAGGAAAAAGCTGGAAAAGTAGCTGGAAAAACTGATGGTTTAGTAAAAGCTCAAGCTGATGCTAAGGCAAAAGCATTAGAAGCTGAAAAAGCTGTAAACGAAGCTCGTATTGCTGCTAAAGCTCCTGTTGTAGATAGTGAAGATGCTGCTACTGAAGGTGGTGCTGATAGCGAAGAATAAAACTGTATAGACGATGCTGCAAAAAAAGGATTGCTTTTATCTTGGCAAAATCGTTAAAAAACATAGTTTTAAGGGAGAAGTTGTAATCAAACTTGATACAGACGAACCCGATCTTTATAGAAATTTGGAATCAGTTTTTGTCGATTTAGGCAATAATCTGGTTCCTTTTTTTATTGAAAAATCTTCTTTAAGTAAGAGTACTATGTTTCGCGTCAAATTTGAAGACGTAGATTCTGAGCAAGATGCAGACGCTATTATGCGTTCTGATATATATTTACCATTAGATTTACTGCCTAAACTTTCTGGTAATAAATTTTATTATCACGAAGTAATTGGTTTTAAAGTAATAGATGTTTCTCATGGAGAGGTAGGGAGTATTGTTAGTATTAACGATTCTTCTGCTCAGCCTTTGTTTGAAATCGAAGGTGCTAATGGTGATGAAATTTTTATCCCTATGATTGATGAGTTTATCAAAAAGGTAGATAAAGAAAATAAAATTGTTGAAGTTGCTACCCCAGAAGGGTTAATTGATTTGTATTTAGAGTAAAATTTCTTGAATGTAGTTTTATAAAAAAAGGGGACTTTTTAATAAGACAAAAAAAGGGGAATTTTTGAATTTATAAGATTAAATGTTTTTTAATCTTTGTACATCGGTAATTTGATATGACATGCCGTTGAAGTTTTTCTTGATAATCACTCTTTCTAGCCAAAACATAGAACCACTATGGAATAAAGGTAGAACAAGAAATTTTTTTAACTTCTTTTTGCTAGATTTGATAGATTTTTTTCTTGATAAATTGATTTTCATTTAAGTAAGGTTTTAGAAAGGTTATCTTTTTATGGGGAAAAAATCTTTGGCAAAGATGAGTATTTTTTTAAAGAAATAAAAAAAACTAATAGTTAAAAAATAGTATATTTTTAAAAAACATATTCAAATACTTGGTCTTCACAATTATCGAATATTTGTTTTAATCCAACGTATTTAAAACCTAATCGTTTCAATAATTTTTGTGAAGCTTTATTATGAGGCATTGTAAAAGCGTATACTTTTTCTTGCTGAAATTTATTTTTAACATACTCCATAAATAGTTGAGTTGCTTCCGTAGCGTATCCTTTTCCTCTGGCTTTAGGTAAAAAGGCATAGCCAATATCAATAAATTCTAACTTTTCTCGCTGTAAAGCAGTAGAAGTACCAATGGGTTCGTTAGTACTTTTTGAAATTACGGTAAAGAAACCTAAACCATCTAGTTTTGAATTTTTAAAGAGAATGCCTTTTAAATAGACTTCAGTTTCCTCAACTGTTTTTAAGTTTTTATCGCTAATAAATTGAATCCAGTCAGGATCATTAAAAAGCTCAAAATAAAAAGGGGCATCGCTTACTTTAGCTTCGCGAATAATAAGTCTTTTACTTTCTAAATGCATCTGATAAAGATAAAATAAAAATGTACTTTTACACACCTTAATTTAGAGTATAAAATGAGTTTATTACAGGAGTTAGAAGAAAGAAGTGGAAAGCAATGCGAATTATGTGCTGCAAAAGATAATTTATCAATTTATGAAGTGCCTCCAGTATCTACCGGTGGTGTAGACGGAAGTTTATTAGCGTGTGCGACTTGTATTGAGCAAATAAATGATGTTGAAAAAACAGAAGCAAACCATTGGCGTTGTTTAAATGATTCTATGTGGAGTGAATTTAGAGCAGTAAAAATTGTTGCTTGGAGAATGCTTTCTAGACTTCGTAATGAAGGATGGCCACAGGATTTATTAGATATGTTGTATTTAGAGGATGATGATTTACGTTTTGCTAAAGAAAGTGGAGATCATTTAGATGAGAGTGAAAAGATAATTCATAGAGATGCTAATGGCGCTATTTTACAAGCAGGAGATTCTGTAGTGTTAATTAAAGATTTAAAAGTGAAAGGATCTAGCATGGTTGCTAAACAAGGAACGGCTGTACGTAGAATTTCTCTAGATCGCGAAAATGCTAAATATATTGAAGGTAAAGTAGGGGCTACCCAAATTGTAATTGTAACAGATTACGTGAAAAAAATGACTGAAAAAGAATAGGTTTAATTTTATTACACCTATTCTTTTTATCTTTGTATTACAATAAATTGAAAAAGCTGAGAAAATAAATTGCTATAATCTCACCAAAAACGTATTAAATAAATTTATAAATTATTATGAGAAAGACAATTTTTACAATTGCTATGCTTTGCATTGCAATTAATAGTACTGCTCAAACATCTGAAATTAAAGAGGAAAATGGGAATGTTGGAGTTGGTACTACGAATCCTAGTGAAAAATTTGAAGTATATAATTCAGTAACAAAACCAGGAATTATTTCACTAAGAAGCTCAAGAAATGATGCTCAAAATGTTGATGTAGGAAGAGTGGTAGCTAAGCAAGGTACCACTGAAGTTTCAAGGATAGGCATGCCAAGAGCTGGTGGAACCAATACAGGATATCTTACCTTTTGGACAAAAGAAACAAATACATCAGCCTTAAAGGAGAGTGTGAGAATTAATGAGAAAGGTAATGTTGGTATAGGAAAAACAACACCAACTGAAAAATTACATATAGAAGGAAACCTTTTAATAGATGCATTTGAAAAAGGAAATGAGTCTGGTATTTTCTTTAGAGAAGGTTTTAGTCAGTCAAATAAGTATAATTTGTCAATTTTAGCATATAACCATAATGGTTCTAGTGCTGATGGTTTAAGTATTAATGGTTTTGATGGAATTAGTTTTTCTACTGGTGCAGGTACACGAAATGAAAGAATGAGAATAAAACAAAATGGAAACGTAGGAATAGGAACAATAGAAACAGGAAAGCATAGGTTAGCTGTTGAAGGTTCTATAGGGGCAAGGGAAATTAAAGTAGAAGCTACTGGTTGGTCAGATTTTGTATTTGAAAACGAGTATGAATTACCTACATTAAAAGAAGTAGAAAAACATATTAAAGAAAAAGGACATTTAAAAGATATTCCGAGTGAAGCTGAAGTGCTAAAAAATGGATTCTATTTAGGGGAAATGGACTCTAAATTATTACAAAAAATTGAAGAGTTAACTTTATATACAATTCAGCAAGAGAAACAATTAAAAGAACAGGCTAAGAATATTAAGAGATTAGAAGCTTTAGTTGAAAAATTAATAGAAAACAAAAAGCAAAATACAGCTAAATAGAATTTTGTTAGTTGCAAAATATAAAAAGGTCAAAACTTAAATGTTTTGACCTTTTTGTTTTTGTTGAGAAAGATGTTTATTTCTCAGTATTGTAGTATACTTTATAAAATTTCATTTTTTTGTCTTCATCATATCCTTGTTCTAAATATTCTGAAGAAGCATCAGGAGCATCAACATCAATTTTAATTTGAATGTTAGTGTCTAGTTTTATTTCTGTTTTAAATTTACTTTTTTCCTTTTTTAATACTGCATCTGATACATCAAAATTATTACGTATTAATACATCATTTAGTTTTTCAAAATGTTTTTTGTAGTCTTCAAACATGTCTTTATGCTTGTCTTCTTCAAAAATTTCATCTTTAAAACCGTGGTAATCTACACTTTCGTGTTCTTTAAAATAATCAACAGTATTCGCTAAGAAATTACTTTGCTCTTGTTTTCCAAATTCTGGTTTTATAACCTCTTCAGAAAACTCTTTACACATCTCTAAATAGTTTTGAGTGTGTAAATTACGGTCATCAGCATATTTTACACTTAAGAAATTCTTAATCCAATATTGAGCATCGTAATTATTGTTGTCGACTGATAAAACAACGGTTCCTTCCGTATCAGAAGAGTTTAAAATTAAACAACCTTTATCAAGTTTTTTAGTAGAAATTCCTTTTTGAACTACAACATCAAAGCTTTCATCATCTAAATAAGTCTGGAAAAAATCTACTTTACTTTCAATTTTAAAAATACCAACAGCTTCTGTTAAAACATCTTTGTATTCAATACCTTCAAAATAGGCAACAATTACATCACCTGTTTTAATATTGGCAGAATTAGATTGTTCGTATAAGTGATTTACAATATTTTTAGAGTTTTCTATAAATACTTCATTACTATCGTCTTCAAAAATATCAGAAGAATATTTATTCAATTCGTTTAATCGAACATCAGCATGATGACTAAAACGATAACTTTGCGTAACATTTCCAAAGTTCTTTAATAAAAAAGGCATTAATAACTCATAACTTTCTTCATCAAATCGAACTAAACTTTCTGATAAAGCATTTTGTCCGCTATTGTACTTATTAGCAACTTTATGAATAATACATTTGTTAATTTCTGCACGTGTTCTTTTTATCATCTTCTAAAAAATTGGAAGACAAAAATAGAAAAACTAAAGTTTTAATTTAAGTTGTTCGGGTAACAATTTGAATGATTTACGATGATATGGGGTAGCTCCATGTTCTCTAATGGCATTTCTATGCTCTTTGGTTGGATATCCTTTGTTTTTTTTCCAATTGTATTGTGGGTATTCTTGATGAATTTTTTCCATGAATTCATCTCTATATGTTTTAGCTAAAACCGAAGCCGCTGCAATACTCATAAATTTAGCATCCCCTTTTACAATAGTTTGATGTGGTACTTCTTTGTAGGGTTTAAATTTATTTCCATCAACTATAATGAATTCAGGTTGAGTAGAAAGTTGCTCAAGCGATCTATGCATACCAGTAATAGAAGCTTGCAATACATTTAATTCATCTACTTCTTCATGATGAATAAAAGATACCGCATAAGCTAAGGCGTGTTCTTCTATATAAGGACGAAGTTCTTGTCGTTTCTTTTCTGAAAGTTGTTTGGAATCATTTAAGAGTTCATGTTGAAAATTTTCAGGTAAAATAACGGCTGCAGCTACAACAGGACCCGATAAACAACCTCTTCCTGCTTCGTCTGTTCCTGCTTCAAGACTAACTCCACTATAATTTAATTTCAACATGCTACAAATTAACAGTTTTCAAAGAAATTATTCACAATTTTTGTCGTTTAATTATTTTACTTTTGTAGTCATGAAGAAAAATTTTTTAGTATTTTTTTGTTTGATAAGTATTCAAACAGTTTTTTCTCAGGTTAGGCCCATAAATGATGGTTTTGGGGGAGGAATAGGTAGAGGTAGTCAAGAAGTAGATTCGTTATCAAATAATGAAATTAAAGTAAAACTTAGTGGAAAAACGAAGTATACAGATTATAAAATTATATCATCAAAAAATGATACTACGATTGTAGATACTACTTTAACAATAAAAAAATATTATAAGTTTAACTTTTTAAGGAAAGATAATTTTGAACTGCTAGAGTTTCACAATCAAGGGCAAACATTTAATAATTTAGCTTATGATTTTGATAATATTTCTAGGTTTCCTGATATAGGTTTTAGAGCGAAACAGTTTAATTATTTTAAGATAGAAGATGTAAACTATTATCATGTTCCAACGCCTACTACTGAAATCATGTACAGAACAGGTTTGGAACAAGGTCAGGTTTTAGATGCTTTATTTACAGCTAATTTGTCTAAACGATTTAATGTTGGAATTGCTTATAAAGGATTACGTTCGTTGGGGGCTTATAGAAGGTCGTTGGCAAGTTCAGGTAATTTTAGATTGAGTTTTAGGTATGAAAGTCCAAAGGATCAATACGCTATAAGAGGTCAAATAGTTAATCAAGATTTTTTTAATCAAGAAAGTGGAGGATTGACTGCTAGTTCTTTGGCTTCTTTTTTAAATGATGATCCAAACTTTAGCACGAATAGAGGGAGGTTGGATGTTAATTTGGATAATGCTGAAAATACTTTAGAAGGTAAACGATTATATTTTGAGCAAACTTACAAGCTGTTATCTTCCAAGGACAGTTTAAGCAAAAAAGATTTTTCAAACTTAAAAATAGGACATTCTTTTACAAGAGAATCAAAGTTTTATAGATTTACTCAAGCAGGAGTCACATCGTTTTTTGGTAATGCAGGAGTCACTGGGGCGGTTAATAATAAAACAAATTTTTTGCTTTATGATAACCAAGTGTTTTTAGATTTTAATTCTAAATATGTATTAGGTAGGTTTAGGGTTAAAACGAATTATACTACCTATAGTTATGGCTACGAGAATTTGCAGAATAATTTAGTAGGGATGACTAAAAATAGGCTAAAAGGTGATGCTGTTTCGTTTGGTGCAGATTGGAATGGAAAAATAAAAAACTTTTATATAAACGCTTCTGCGAACATAACACCTGGTAGTGGTAGATTGTCAGGGAATAATTTAAAAGCTGAAGCTTTGTATAAAAAGGACAGCTTATTTACTATAAAAGCTAAACTTGGAATTAGTAATAAGTTGCCTAATTTTAATTTTTTATTACATCAAAGTAATTATGATGCTTATAATTGGGAAAATAATTTTGCATCAATTGGAACACGAACATTGGGTGGAGTTATAGAGTCCAAATGGGGAAACGCTTCTGTAGATATTACTAATATTGATAATTATACATATTTTGATGAAAATAACTTGCCAAAACAATTTTCAGGAAGTGTAAATTATTTGAAAGCGAAAGCATCTAAAGAGTTTAAGTTTGGTAAGTTTGCCTTAGACAATACTGTTATGTACCAAAAGGTAGCAAGTGGAAGCGATGTTTTTAGAGTCCCTGAATTTGTAACAAGAAATACATTGTATTATTCAGATCACTGGTTTAAAGGAAATCCTTTATTAGTACAAATAGGAGCAACTTTTAACTATTTTTCAAAATATAAAGCAAACGCATATAATCCATTATTGGCCGAGTTTACTTTACAGAATACTACAGAGATTGGTTATCCAACGGTAGATTTATTTTTTAATGGAAGAGTGCGTAGAACTCGTATCTATTTTAAAGCAGATAACATAAGTTCTTTTTTCTTAAAGAAAGATTATTTATCAGCACCTAATTATCCGTATAGAGATTTTGTAATACGTTTTGGAGTTGTTTGGAACTGGTTTATATAAAAAGGATGAAGCAAAAGTTAAAGAATAATTGGAAACTATTTTTAATTGCTAGTTTAACTTTAGGTTTGGCGCCTTTTAAACCTCCGCATATTGTTGGTAAATTAAAATGGATTGCAGGCGGTAATGCGTTTTCCGGTGAGCATGCAATGCAATTTCAAGATTGGTTTGATGTTTTATTGCATGGAAGTCCTTGGGTTCTTTTATTAGTGTCAGTTATTTTAAATTTAACTTCATTATTGGTAAAAAACGATTAGGAATAGAACTTTCTTTTCTACCAGTTGAGATAAAACCTTGACTTTCATAAAAAGGCTGTGCGTTAGGATCGGCTAATAATGTCATTGTTTGAATATTTAAACTCTTAGCTTTCTCAATAGCATGAGTTAGTAATTGTTTGCCGATTTTTTGACCAATAACATCTGGGTGTATGAAAAGAAATTCCAATTCTATAGTATTGTTCTGAGGTTGATTTAAAATATAAAACCCAATAGTTTTTTGACTAGAGATAAATTTATAAACCATCATTTCCTTAATCATTTTTGAAGTAACGGTTAAATCGTCTTTCCAACTATTAATAAGTTCCTCATTATAGCCCCAGTATGCTTTTGAGGTTAGTGCGATGCTAGTTAATAATTGAGCATCTTTAATGTTTGCCTTTTGTATCATAAAAAAAGAAGCCCCACATTAGTGAGGCTTGGTATTATTTTTTGATTATTTCTCTAATCTTTATTCTAAACGCAGCAAATAATAATGTCATAAACGGACTTAACCAGTTAAACATGGCGTAAAAAGCGTAGTCTATAACAGGAACTCCCAATACTCCTGAATGATACGCTCCACACGTGTTCCATGGAATTAAAACGGAGGTTACTGTTCCAGAATCTTCAAGCGTTCTACTTAAGTTTTCTGGAGCTAGTCCTTTGTCTTGATAAGCTTTTGCATACATTTTACCTGGTACTACTAAAGCTAAGTATTGATCTGAAGCGGTAAAGTTTAAACCAATACAGGTTGCTACCGTACTAGCGAATAATCCGAAAACAGAATCAAATAAATTTAATAAGAAACTACTAATTTTAGCTAAGGCACCAATAGCATCCATAATACCACCAAAAATCATGGCACAAAGAATTAACCATATGGTTCCTAACATTTTTACCATACCTCCAGCAGTAAATAAATCAGCCAAAACAGCATTTTCAGTAGCTATTGAAGTTTTAACTGTTATTGCTTGTATTACACCTATATACATGGTTTTGAAATCGTATTTTAAGGATTTTAAAACCTCGCTTGTAGTTAATTTATCATCTAAACTTGCTAAATAGGTTGCAGCAACTTCTTTTACAACTTCTGGTTGAAAAATTAATGCAAAAATACCTCCTAATACCGTTCCAGCTAATAAAGCAATTAAAGGCGGTGTTTTTTTCATAATTAAAATAACAACTGCTATTGGTACTAAAAATAAAAATGGGTTAATATTAAAAGCCTTATTTATGTCATTTAACATTTGTTGAGTATCTGCAGTTCCTGTAGTATTTTGTGTAAACCCTAAAATGATAAAGAAGATTAATGTAACAATAATAGTTGGTACAGTAGTATAAGCCATGTACTTGATATGAGTAAATAAATCCGTACCAGCCATTGCAGGAGCTAAATTTGTGGTATCAGACATTGGAGACATCTTATCACCAAAATAAGCACCAGATAAAACAGCACCAGCAGTCATTCCTAATGAAATTCCTAAGGCCTCACCAATACCAATTAAGGCAATACCTACGGTTGCAGCAGTTGTCCAAGAACTACCTGTAGCTATTGAAATTACTGCACAAATAATTAAACAAGCGGCTAAGAATATTGTAGGATTTAAAATTTGTAATCCATAATAAATCATTGAAGGAATTATTCCACTAATAAGCCAAGTTCCTGCTAATGCTCCTACCATAAGTAGTATTAAAATAGCACCAGCTGTAGATTTAATGTTTTCTGCAACTTCATCAATCATAACTTTGTATGAAACTTTGTTTCTAAATCCAACAATAGCAGCTGTTGCACCTCCAAGTATTAAAATGAATTGATTACTTCCACTTAAAGCATTATCACCAAAAACAAAAACATTGTAAGCGAGCATTCCTATTAATGCTATTACAGGAATTAACGCTTCCCAAATACTCAGTTCTTTATTAGCTATAATTTTTTGACCTTCGATATCGATTTCGGATAAGTTTTTATCGTCTTGCATTGTGTGGTTTTTTTCGGTTTGTAATGTTACGATTTTGTAAAGAATTATACAAGTAGAATCAGTTTAGTACATTTGTTATCTATGGATTCATTAACTCAAATTGTTTTAGGTGCTGCTTGTGGAGAAATAGCACTAGGAAAAAAGATAGGGAATAAAGCATTGTTGTTCGGTGCAATAGGTGGTACAATACCAGATTTAGATGTGTTTATTGGTGGGTGGTTGTATGGAAATGAAATAGATGCAATGGCTTTTCATCGCGGATTTATGCATTCGATTTTATTTGCCATTTTTGGTTCTTTTCTATTTGGATGGATAACTTTTAAACTATATGATAAAGGAAAACGTGAAGGAACTACTACCTTAAAAAACTGGATTTGGTTATATTTTCTATCCATTTTTACGCATCCTTTATTAGATAGTTTTACACCTTACGGTACTCAGTTATTTTTACCTTTTTCCGATTATAGAGTTGCATTTAATAACATTTCTGTTGTAGACCCTTTGTATACGCTTCCTTTTTTATTGTGTTTAATTGTGGCTATGTTTTATAATAGAACACGAACAAGAAGAAGAGTTTGGGTTAAAGCTGGAATTTATATAAGTTCAGTCTATATGTTGTTTACTATTGGAAATAAGATTTATATGGATTCTGTATTTAAAAAATCGTTTGATAAAGCCGATATTTCTTATAGTAGATTTTCCACTCAGCCTACTATTATGAATAATGTTTTGTGGTATGGAATTGCTGAAACTGAAAACGATTATAAAGTTGGATTTTATTCTTTGTTTGATAAAAAATCGGAATTAGATACGATTTTGACAATTCCTAAAAATCGAGATTTATTAGATGTGAATCATAAAGATATTAAAGTCTTAACCTGGTTTAGTAATGGTTATTATAATTTAGTGCCTATGGATTCATCTAAAAATATTCAATATTTAGATTTAAGATATCCTTTGTTGAATCCCAATAATGCAGAAACATCTATGTTTAGATTTGAATTGATGAAAGAGAATAATAGATGGGATATGGTGCCGTTCTCTGGTAAACCACCGTCAAAAGATGATTTAAAAGAATTTACCAAGCGTTTTTATGGTAAATAAAAAATAGCAAACAGATTCTAAACCATTCTGTTTGCTATTTTTTTTAGAATTTAGTTAAGTCTTATGCTAAAGCTTCTTCTTTTAAAACACCTATTTCTAACATGCAGTCTTTCATCATTTCAAAAGTACGCTCAATATCATTATCTAATCCAATAGAAAAACGAATTAAGCCATCAGTTAGCCCCATTTCAACTTGTTCTTCTTCTGGGATTTCTGAAGAAGTTGACGTTCCTGGAGCTGAAAATAAAGTTTTATAAAACCCTAAACTTACTGCTAAATATCCTAAGTTTTTTTCTTGCATTAACTCCATTAAAGCATTGGCTTTGTCTAAAGAACCAGCATCAATAGTTAACATTCCTCCAAATCCATATTCATTATTCATCATTGATTTGTAAACTTCATGAGATGGGTGTGATTTTAAACCAGGATATACTGTTTTGATACCAAGAGCTTCGAATTTTTCAGCTAAAAAAGCTGCATTTTTACTATGCTGTTTCATTCGAATATGTAACGTTCTCATGTTCTTTAATATTGACGACGAACGCAAAGAATCCATAGAAGAGCCTAATAACATGCTTGCACCATCGATAACACTTTTTTGAGCGTTTATAAAATCAGCACTAGCGCAAACAACTCCTCCCATCGTATCAGATGAACCATTGATAAATTTAGTTAAACTATGAATAACAATATCCGCTCCAAGTTGCGCTGGTGAAATAGATAACGGAGAGAAAGTATTATCAACAACAAGTTTTAAATTGTATTTTTTAGCCAAGGCAACCAAAGCTTTAATATCTGCAACTTCCAATAAAGGATTACTTACTGATTCGCAATAAATCATTTTTGTATTGCTGTTAATAGCAGCTTCTATTACATCTAGTTTTGTAATATCAACAAAAGATGTTTCAATATTCATTCTAGGTGTAAAGTTCTTTAAAAAAGCATAAGTACCACCATATATAGTTCTACTAGAAACAATATGATCTCCAGCTCCACAAATTTGTAAAATAGTTGCTGTTATAGCTCCCATACCCGAACCAGCCACATTTGCAGTTTCTGTTCCTTCCATTGCTGCTAAAGCTTCACCTAAATATAAGTTAGAAGGAGAAGTATGGCGTGAATATAAGTAGCAACCATCAGTATTTCCTTCAAAAGTATCAAACATTGTTTTTGCCTTTATGAAAGTATAGGTTGAAGAATCAGAAATAGAAGGATTTACTCCTCCAAATTCTCCAAAATATTGTAAATCTTGAATATTGTTTGCTGGTTTAAAGTCCATTGTATAAATGTTTAGTTGTTTATAGGACTATAAAAGACTTGTTTTTTTGATTAATAATCAATTAAAATTGATGTTTGTAGTTTTTTATTCTTTATTTTGTTGAATAATTAGTTTTTATAATGGTTTTTTAAAATTGATAAGTTTAAAAAACGTAAATTTTTCAGATGAAATTAGATCAAATTGATAAAAAGCTTTTAGAATTACTTCAAAAAGATAGTAAGCAAACTACTAAACAGCTTTCATTAGAATTAGGATTATCGGTAACGGCAGTA
Organism: uncultured Tenacibaculum sp.; assembly: GCF_947499065.1. Lineage (GTDB taxonomy): Bacteria > Bacteroidota > Bacteroidia > Flavobacteriales > Flavobacteriaceae > Polaribacter. The sequence continues at coordinate 62,270 of NZ_CANMMT010000007.1, forward strand.
TATGAACGTATAAAAAAGCTAGAAAGAAGTGAGATAATTACTCAATATGTAGCTTTGATTAATAAAAACAAAGTAGGGAAGTCTTTCTTAGTTTTTTGTCATATTAAATTAGAAAAACATGCGAAGGAGTATATTGCTGCTTTTGAAAGAGAAATTAATAAATTAGATGAAGTAGCTGAGTGTTTTCATGTAAGTGGCGACTATGACTATATTTTAAAAATTTATGTCAAGGACATGGATGAATATCGTGAGTTTATGGTGAATAAACTTACTGCGTTAAAACATATTGGTAGTACTCATAGTACATTCACTATTGGAGAAGTTAAAAGTTCTAATATAATATCATTATTATAAAAAAAAACGAACGATTAATTAATCGTTCGTTTTTTTTTAATTTAAGACTTTGCTTTTTTAACTAGCACAATTTTTTCAGTTTGTTTTTCAATAAGTTGTTTATAAAAAGATCTTAAAGCACTATAATGTTGAGGAGCTATTATATTAGTGTTTATTTGTAATAGCGATGAAAGTTTTATTTTATTTCCAAGTACAACAACCTTGTATTTAAATACTCCTAAATTCTCAGGAAGTCCTATAGCTGTTTCTTTTGGGAAAGATTCAACAACATATCCTTCAGGTATTGTAATTGATGTTGTAAAATTATCTAGCCAAGGCATTCCATAATCAACAGGGAAATTTCTTTCTTCAGACTTAAAAGGATTCTCAGTCATAGCTAAAAAGAATAAAGGAGTAAAATATAACTTATTGTTAATTTCTTCAATATGACTATCTCCAGTGAATTTTACAGATTGTGAAATAGGTTTACCTAAGTTTTTTTTATTTAGGACTTTAAATTCATCAATTTCTATGTTGTATTTTTCTTCTAAACTAGTTATTCTATCTTCATCTTTTATTAAATTGTTTTTTTGACGATAAAACATAGCTGCATGTCCCGTTAAAGATTTACGAAACATCCCTTCGATACTTCCTGTATCGTCTATCTTAACATATAAAATGTTATTTTCTTTAGTAGGGGTAGATGGTACTAGATTAATTTGACTAGAATAACCGTCTTTGAAAATTTCTCTACCATACCAGTTTAATGTTCTATAAGGAAGTATGTTTGGATAAGAGTAGTTTTCAGTAGCATCTAATAAAATATATTTTCCGTTCGATAAATTTACTTTAGTAATAACATAGTCAAAACCATTAAGAGTAGGATATAAAGGTATTCCATTACTTTTTGTGCTGACTAAAACTGGATTTGCATTTATACCAGCAAAACGTAGCATAGATGTTAACATAAGGTTTATTTCTGCAGAATTACCTACTCCTTCTTTATAAGCTTCTTTAACTCCTAAGTCAGTATATTTACCTGTAAAATTATTCCAGTTTACTTTTGATTTTACATGTAGGTATATATTTGAAATTTTTTCTAACTCATTTTTTGAATTGCTAAGGATTTTTTCTAAATCCTTTTTGTAGTAATTACTTTTTTCTAATTCACCACCAAAATAAGAAGATTTAAAAATTGTTTTACATACATCATTCCATGTAATAGCGTAACTTTTATATTTAGATCTAGGGAATATTGTTCCTGAAAGTTCAAATTTTACACCTCCTCTGTAGTTATTTATGTATCCAGAGAAAGGTTCATTGCTTTTTATATTAGGGACATTTTTTTTGTTGAATGAGTAAATTTCTGAAGTGTAATCTAAAATATTATTGTAACCAAAATCGATTTTATCTCTTTTTGATGATTTAACTAGAGGAATATTGTAGTAACCTTTTGATGTTTTATTAAATATAAAATACTCAGGAATTTCTATTTTACAACTTAGTTCTTTAACTGGGATGCTGTATTGAAAATTTAAAGTTTTAATTATCCATCTAGGAGATATTAAAGTGTATTTTAAATCTATGATTGCTCCTTCTTTTATATTGGGTAGTGTAATCTTTTTTTGACTTGTATATTTATTTATTTTTTCATCAAAAATATCTTTTTTCTGTAGTTTGTATTTTACAGTTTTACCGTTTTCAATTACAAAAGTATATGCTTTAATTGAGGAAACTTCCTCTTTTTCACCTGATTTAGGTTTATAATAGCTTATTTTTTTATTAGCATATTTAAAACCTTCTTTATTGTATATTTTAATTCTCTCATGGTATTCTGTAATTACCATAAAGCCTTTGCTTTGATCATATGTAAAATATGTCCTTCTTTTTTTTAACAGATAGGAAGCGTTAGCTGTAGAATCTAAAGGATAAAACTTTTCTTCTAATTCTTCTTTGGAGACTTTCCCAAATTTTATTTTTTGTGCTACCGTAGTTAGCGATAACATCAATGTTAGGATAAACAGTGTTTTTTTCATAGTGTTTTTATTTTTTTAGTAATTCAGTTCTTAAATTATCGAGTTTAGTAACTTTTTTTCTAAACTTTCTATAGGCTTTATAATCTTCTTTTGGATGAACTCCTTTTTTAAGCGAAAACTCTCTGATGTATTTAAAAGAAGTTTCATTAATTTTTTCTAATGTTAGTTTGTAGGTTCCAAACTTATTGTCAATACTTTTATTGTCGGGTAAATTTGTAATAGAATAGCCTTTAGGAATCTTAAATATAAATTCATCTTTATCGGTAAACCCTCTTTCTATGTTTAAAGGTCTTTGTCTTTTTCTGTATTTTTTTGGTACTCCAGTAATTCTATTGAATACGTTAAGTTTAAATAAATAACTGCTATCTCTTAGGGTTGCGAATTTTTCAATTTTAATATTTACTTTTTCTGTAAATTCAATTTTGTCTTTATCATTTGTATGTTTTATACTTTCAATTTCTAAATTGTTGTTATAATCCCATACATTAGAAATGTAGTACTTTTTTAGTTTTTTATGAGGATAATTCTCAATACTGTATTTGTCGCTATACTGAGTACCATAAGATTTTCTTGTTACAGAAGCATTTATGTTTCCATTATCTAATAAATTGATATTGGCCTTAATCGTTTGTAGATTGTTTTCGTTAATATAGGCAGGAGTTCTTTTAATAATTCCACCTTGAGGAGTAACTACTAAAACATCTCTATCATCAGTAAAATCTCCTAAAAATCCAAAAGGATTTGTTTGACTCGTACATTCTAGCCAGATATCATTTCCTTCATTGGGGATATTTAATATCATATGATTTCCTTGAAGAGCTGTGAAATCTTTATCTATATTTTTATATTTTTGAGCATACACAATTGTATGGTATGATTTAACGCCTACAACATCTAAAAGAGCTTTTGTATAGTTTGTTAAACCTTTACAATCTCCATAACTTACTTCATCAACTTTATTTGCAGCAATTGGTTCCCAGCCTCCAATATCTACTTGTACACTTATATATCTAGTTTTGTTTTGAACATAGTTATAAATGATTTTTGCTTTTTCAATAGGAGAGTCTACACCTTTAACTAAGTTTTTTACTTTTTCTATTGTAGCTGGTGATAACTGATTTCTATCTACTATTAATTTATTGTACATCCAGCTACCAAATTCTTTCCAGTTTTCAGCTTTACCAGTAATACCCTTTAAACTAAATTGGTTGAATGAAACGGAAAGGTTAGGTGAAAAATCGTCAAAATTAACGGTATACCTTTCGTACTTTATAGGTTTTTGGTTGGTTAACGTATATTTTAAATTAAACTCACTTGAGGTATTTTCAATAGGGTACCCTTCAAAATTTTTTTCTCTTTTCCTAAAAGGAATGTTTTTAGGGTTATTTAATTGATAAATGTTCTTTTCAATAGCCAAATTATAACTTTGAATAGGAAACCATCTCGGTATAAAACCTGTTGATGAGTTTTTGTATTCAGATTCAAAAACTACGGTATAAGGATAAGATGTGGGTGTGTATTCTAAAAACTTTACTCTTGAATCAGAATATAAAGTTCCTCCATCAATGGCACTAACATCTTGGAAGTCATTTTTAGAGTATTTCTTAATCTTATTTCCTAAGTTATCATAAATAATCGCTGTTAGCTTAGATATCTTAGTGTCTTCATTATAGTTTTTATAGGCATTTACATATGCTTTTCCATATTTATTAAGAACGGTAACTGTTCTTTTTTCTTTAACTACCATTTCATCAATAGCCAAAACATTTACTGTAATTTCATTATGTCTAATTACAGCATTGGCATTTTCTTTTAACTCAATAGGGATAAGTAAGGAAGAGAGTTGTGTGTTCTGAGAGAGGAGGTTAGTACATAGCAATAGCGCTATCATTACGATAGCGTAACCTGTTTTTTTCATGCAATTATTTTTTGATTAACTAGTAAACAAAGGTAGAAAAAAGGATTAAAAATTAAATAACAAATTAATTATAATATTTCTTGTTGATTTTTATAAAAAGAATCAGCCTGTAATTTTAATAAATTACGAGCCATTTTCTGTTTGTAATTATAAATTTCTTCTTCTGTTTTTAAATCAGAATAAATTTTATTGTTAAGGTCAATATCTGTTTGTAAAATAGCTTCTCTTTGATGAACTTGTTGTTGTATCCATGTTCTTACAAGTGATTCTTGATTTTCTAACTTAAAATCGTATTCTCCTTTTGGACTTATTAATTTTGAAAATATAGGAGCAGTTTCTATGGCAAGAAATAACAAGAAAATAAAGAAAGAAGGTAGCCAAGGTAATTTATTTAAAGCATTTATCCTTGCCATTAAACCATCAAAGCTAGAAATAATAGGTTGTGTTTGTGTTTCTCTTAATTTCTGTTTTTCAAGTAAATCGGCAATAGTATTTTCTTTTTGGCTAATCTTTTCAGAATTTACTTTTTTTAATTCGTTTAATTCGGCCAACGAAGCATCGTGTTTCTCTCTTTTTTCTTTGTATACAGGACCTTTTCCTAAGAGTTTAGTGCCTTTTCTTCCTTCAGCTTCTGCTATGTAAGTTTCATATAAAGCGTCAGTTTCTTTTTGTTTTTCTATAACTTCAGTTTTTAAAGCTTCTATGTCTTCTTTTATTTTGTTAATCTCAGGAGTAAATTGCTGTGCTATTTGAGTTTTGTTGTCTAAAGTCATTTGATTTTTTTCAGTCAATAAAACTTGATTTATCTCCTTTTCAAATATTTTTAACTCTAAAGGTTTAGATATTACCATAGCAATAATGAGTGCCAATAATAAACGAGGAATTACTTGTAGAATTTCTTGGCGTTTAGAATCTCTCTTTTTTATAGTAGAAACTATGAAACGATCTAAGTTGAAAATTAATAGTCCCCAAAGAAAACCAAAAAAGATTGATGAATATATATTGTCAAATACAGTGTATAAGGCATAACTACAAGCTATGGTAGCCATAAGAGCAGTAAAAAAAACTGTAGCGCCAATTCCAGCGTACTTGTTTTGTTCTCCGTTGGAGCAATCATTAATTAAATTCTGATCCACACCAGAGCATAAGAGGAAAAAATCTTTGATCATGAATATAAGCTTATACAATAAGAACGATAGTTTTAAAATAATGTTACAAAAAAGCCTCAGATATTGAGGCTTTTAACATAATTTTAAATTGATTATTTTCTAGTAACGTAGATTGAATTGTTACCTTCTTTGTCTCTTTTTACATGTATCGTTGCAATATTGTTTTTATTTATTTTATTATACGCCTCTAAAGAAATAAGTTTGTTATCTAAATAATAACTGATTTTTTTAGTATTCCCTTTAGGTAATTTTAAAATCTGCTCATTAGTTAGTTTATTAATTTTATCGATACTAACAGTTTTTTGAGAAGCCATATGCTTCTTAGTAGCAAATTCAATTACTTTTTTATTATTTACATCTTTAGTCCAAACACTTAACTCTTTATTGTTTTTAGTTATCGATATTGCTTTTCTGTGATTAATTTTTTTACCATTAAAGTAAAACGTTGCGTTAGGATATTTAAATGTTAACTCAGAGGCAGACATAGGTGGTGGTGGCGGCGGTATATTACTAGCACTACCTTTTTTAGATTTAGGATGAGGTGGTGGTGGAATATTAGAAACGTCTCCTTTTTTTATAATTGGTGAATGTGGAGAAGGTATGCTACTCTCACTACCTTTCTTTACCTTTATAGATAGAGGAACTGGAGGTGGAGGAATGTTTGAAATTTCTCCCTTTTTTACAACTGGCGATGGAGGCGGAGGTGGTATTAAACCATTATTTTGTTTTTTCCACTTATTGTAGTTTTTAATTACCTTTTTGTTTTGAGCATTAAAGTATGCGTGCGTACTTAATGAATATTGATAGGCCTGTGGAAATTTTTTACTACGAGCATTATTATGTACAAAACTTCCAGAGAAAGAGGCAAAATCAGTATGGCTATACTTGTTTAAAACATCGTTTTTAACATGCTTTCCATTAATCCAAATAGCGTACTTACTACCGTCTTTTAATTTAGTGAATAAGCTTTTAGAAACTTTTTTCTTTTTTAAAGTTAAAGGTGGAGGAGGAGGAAGCTGTCTTTTTTCTTCATCCGTTAACTCATGAAATTTTTTCGTTACTAGTTTTCCGTTTTTATCTTTTTTACGCACCACCATGTTATGATACATATACTCTTTTCGAGATGTTTCTTTTAAGGTGTCTCTTTTTATAAGGTACATTTTTTCTTTAATATCCTTTTGAGTTGAAGTTGGTTGTAAAGGAATAGCATTAGGACTATCTTTAGTGATTTTAGAGTCTAAATAACTTTTGTTAGGAACCTTTGCTTCAACTCTTTCAGCAAAGAGAAATGCGAATCCTGCTAGTACTGGAATTACTGCCAGTTTTTTTAACAAGATTTTACTACGTGAACTTTGTTTAGTCATCATAAGTAATCTTTTTTTAGTTAATAAATAATTCAAATTACTGGCCAAGTAATATTCATTGTTCCAAGCAGTTTTATTCAATAATAAATATTGATAGCTGGAAATGTTTTTATGATTTTTGATAACCTTTGTATCGGCTAAAAATTCGTGATTTAATTGAATTGATTTCTTTAAGAAATAGAAGATTGGATTAAACCAAAAAACTATTTTTAAAAATTCAATAAGTAATACATCAAACGTGTGTTTTTGGGTAACGTGGGTTAACTCGTGTGTTAATAATTCTTCTTCAATTTTTTGAGAATTATATTCTTCAATGTTTATAAAAATATAGTTCCAAAAAGTGTGTGGTGTAATTGCATCATTTACTAAAACAAGAATTGCTTTTTTATGTTTTATTTTTAGATTTTTTCTAATTTTTAGAAGAATAGAAAATAAATTATTCAGAAAACGTATTAACAATAAACTTGAAATTATTACCGAAAAAGTTAAAAAATAGAATAAGTAATCTATGGGTTTATAATTAGTTTCAGTAATATCTATAATAAAAGGTTGATTGCTAGCTTCTGTGGTTTCTATTAGTTCCATTGGAACTTCTATATAAATAACAAATAAAGGAGCTATAAAAGAAAATAGAATGCTACCTAATAAATAGAAGCGATTAAAATGATGCATTTTTTCGCGTTCTAATACCAAATGATAAAAGAGCAGTAGCAGTGCTAAGCAAATACCAGATTTAATTAAATAGCTTACCATTATTGTTGTTTTTTAATTTGACTATCAATAATATTTTTCAATTCTTCAAGTTCTGTAATCGATAAATCAGTTTCAGCTGTAAAAAACGATGCAAATTGACTAGCAGAATTGTTAAAGAAGTTTTTAATTAAGCCATTAACGTGTTTAGAAAAGTAATCTGACTTTTTAACCTTAGGATAGTATTCCCTCGATTTTCCAAAAAGTTTATAATCAATAAAACCTTTGTCCTTCATCCTTTTTAATAAAGTAGCCACTGTTGTGGTTGCTGGTTTAGGTTCTGGAAACTCAGCCAACAAATCTTTCATAAAAGCTTTGTCTAGTTTCCATAACAATTGCATTACTTGTTCTTCGGTTTTCGATAATTGCATCTCTACATGTTTAGAATTAACTCTACAAATGTAGAGATAAAAAATATATTCTACAAATGTAGAGATAAAATATTTTTATGTTAATAAGATTCCTGTTAACGGTTAATACAAGGTTAACGGTCTGTTAATATGCGTTTTTACAAGAAGTTTACACTATTTTTGGGGTAATGAAAGGAAGAATAAACATATTAATAACTGTGTCAATAATTGCTATTGTAACCTTATCTACAATACAATATTCATTAATAAAAAACACTTTTACGTTGCAACGTGACTTATTTTTTAATGAAGTAAAAAAGGATTTAGCATTTATAGAAACAGATGATAACCCGGATTGGGATACCAGATATTTAGTAAAACTTAAAAAAAATGCTCAAAGCTATAAAGAAGGAAAAATTACAAAGGGAGAATTGCTTGAAAGATTTTCTTTTCAAAGAGATAGTATAAATAAACAGTTTGTAGCTTACTTTGAAGAGAAAATAAGAACAAAGAAATTATTATTTCCTGTAGATTTTCAAAAAGAAATAACAACGGTTATTCTTTTAGGAAAAGTAAATGATACAATACTAAATAATGAATCGGTTTTATTATATGGTAAAGAGCTAAATCCAAAAACACGTTTCTTTTATAATAAAAGTGACTGGGAAACTGTAAGTAAAACAGTTAATGAAGGCAGTGAAAAAAATAATATTGGTTTTAAAATAAAAACCAGAAGCTATATAGATATTATAAATTGGAAGAGTGAAATCTTTAAACGCATGTTTTGGGTGCTTTTGCTAAGCTTTCTATCAATAATAGCAGTAATTGGGTTGTTTACTTATGCATTGTATAGCTTGGTAAAACAGAAAAAGAATGCAGATATAAAAACCGATTTTGTAAATAACATCACACACGAATTAAAGACGCCTTTAGCAACTTTAAGTATTGCAACAAAAACATTGCAACAGAAAAATATAGCGGAGAATAAAGAAATGTTTCAATCGGTGGTTAATACTATTAATAGGCAGCGTGTTCGATTGCAAAATTTAATAGATCAAGTGGTGAATAACTCACTAGGATTTGAACAAATAAACCTACATAAGGAAAAAGTCGTTCTTCAATATCATTTAAAAAACTTGATTGATGATTATAAAATTCAAAAGAAGGAAATAACTATCTCATTTGAATACTCTGAACCTGATATAAACTTGAATTTAGATGTTTTTCATTTTAATACAGCTATTTTAAATTTATTAGACAATGCTGTTAAATATGGAGGAGATACAATAGATATTAGGCTGAAAAATGAAAATAACCATGGTGTATTAATAATAAAAGATAATGGTATTGGAATTGCGAAAAAGGATCACAGAAAAATATTTGATAAATTTTATAGAGTAAACAATACAACCATACATAATGTAAAAGGTTTAGGCTTAGGACTGTATTATGTAAAGCAAATTGTAAAAGCACATCAAGGGGCTATTCAATTAGATAGCGGGTTAGAAAAAGGAACAACCATAACAATTAAAATTCCTGTGTAAAATGAAAAAAGTATTATTGGCTGAAGATGATATCGATTTTGGAAATATTTTAAAGCAGTATTTAACATTGCATAATTTCAATGTTACTTGGGCAAAGAATGGAGAAGAGGCATTGCAGATAGCTATGGATGAAACATTTGATATTTGTGTTTTTGATGTGATGATGCCTAAATTAGATGGTTTTTCACTGGCAGAAAAGATAATAGAAAAGTATCCAGAAGTTCCATTTATCTTTTTAACGGCACGTAACCAAAAGGAGGATAAAATTAAAGGACTGAAGCTAGGTGCAGACGATTATATCATTAAACCTTTTGAAGCCGACGAACTTATTCTCAGGTTACAAAATATTATAAAAAGGAGTCAACAAAGCAATACTAATATAGTAATAACTGATAGTTTTAAAATTGGGAATTACGATTTTAATCCACAAAAGCTAACATTAAAATTACAGGATAATACACAAAGACTAACTGAAAAAGAAGCCGAATTAATTCAATTTTTGTTTACTCATAAAAATCAATTATTAAAAAGAGACGAAATACTGAATGCAGTATGGAATACTGACGATTTTTTCTCAGGGAGAAGTATGGATGTTTTTATAAGCAGACTACGGAAATACTTTAAAGATGATGCGAATATAAAAATTGAAAGCATAAGAGGAGTGGGGCTAGAATTTAAGATAGCTTCTCAAGAAAAATAAACACAATTACATATAAAAATAATAGAATTTCTATAACACAAAATTATAGAGACAGTCATTTTATTGACTAAAAACAAGGTTTAATTTTAAAAATAAATACACATGAAAGCTTTAGTAACAGTAACAATCACAGCAATTTTTTTAACAGCATTTACATTAAGTGCTCAAACATCACCAACGCCACCTACACCGCCATCAACATCAACAACGCATAGTGTAACACAGAGCACAACTTACACAAATTCGTCGAATGATTATAGTAGTAGTTCAAGTTCAATTTCTGTAAAGAAAACCAATTCGACATTTAAATTTAGAGCCTCTTATAGAGATGAACTAACCAATAATGTATCGAGATATTTACAAGACAATCTTAAAGGAATGAAGTTTACGAATACAAACGATTCTACTTTCTGGATGATTGAAAAAAATGATGATGAAGCATTTAAATGTAAAGTTTCAGAAGGAGGTATTAGAATTTTTGTAGATAGAGAATTTACTTCAAAAAAGTTTCAAAACAAGATTGAAAAAATAGTAGAAAACTTAAAATACATTGTGAATAACGAAGACCCTACGAAAGCAAAGGAAAAGCTAGTTAAAGAGGCAGAGAAAGCTTTAGAATTAGCAAAAGAAGCTTATAAAAGAGCTACGAGATAGTATCAAAAGAAAAATCCCACATGTTAGCATGTGGGATTTTTAATTTATTTAGATAACTCTGTAAAGTATTGATAAAAATAAGGAATGGTTTCAATTCCTTTTAAGTAATTCCAAACACCAAAATGTTCGTTTGGAGAATGAATCGCATCAGAGTTTAATCCGAATCCCATTAAAATGGTTTTACTTTTTAATTCTTGCTCAAATAAAGCTACAATAGGAATACTTCCTCCACTACGTTGTGGAATTGGAGTTACACCAAAGGTTTCTTGATACGCTTTACTAGCAGCTTGATAACCAATATTGTCTATAGGAGTTACATATCCTTGTCCACCGTGGTGAGGAGTAACAACTACTTTTACCGATTTTGGAGCAATGCTCTCAAAGTGTTTCTTAAACAATTCGGTAATTTCTTCCCAATCTTGACCAGGAACTAAACGCATAGAAATTTTAGCATAAGCTTTAGAAGCGATTACAGTTTTGGCACCTTCACCAGTATAACCTCCCCAAATTCCGTTTACATCTAAAGTAGGACGAATAGAGTTACGTTCGTTGGTTGTGTAACCAGCTTCACCGTGTACATCGTCAATATCTAAGGCATCTTTGTATTCTTGTAAAGAAAAAGGAGCTTTCGCCATTTCGTCTCGTTCTTCTCTCGATAACTCTTCTACTTTATCGTAAAAACCAGGAATAGTAATATGGTTGTTCTCATCGTGTAAAGAAGCAATCATATTTGTTAAAATGTTTATTGGGTTTGCTACAGCACCTCCATATAAACCAGAATGTAAGTCACGGTTAGGACCAGTAACTTCAACTTCTACATAACTTAAACCACGTAAACCAGTAGTGATTGATGGAATATCGTTAGCAATCATTCCTGTGTCAGAAATTAAAATAACGTCGTTTGCTAATTTCTCTTTATTTCTAGGTACAAACCAAGCTAAACTTTCAGAACCTACTTCTTCTTCACCTTCAATCATAAACTTTACGTTACAAGGTAAATTTCCAGTTGAGGTCATGTATTCTAAAGCTTTTACATGCATGTACATTTGTCCTTTGTCGTCGCAAGCACCACGTGCAAAAATAGCTCCTTCAGGATGAATGTCTGTTTTTTTAATTACAGGTTCAAAAGCAGGAGAATCCCATAATTCAATAGGGTCTGCAGGTTGCACATCGTAATGTCCGTAAACTAAAACAGTTGGTAAGTTCGGATCTATAATTTTTTCTCCATAAACAATAGGGTAACCAGGAGTTTCACATATTTCTACGTTATCACATCCAGCTTTTTCTAAGCTATCTTTCACAGCATCAGCTGTATTTAATACATCTTGGTTATAGGCAGGGTCTGCACTTACCGAAGGTATTTTTAATAATTCGATTAGCTCATTGATAAATCTATCTTTATGTTGAGCAATATATTCTTTAACGTTTTGCATGTGTTGTAAATTAGTAAGCATCAAAAATAATAAAAATATTGTGCATGTTCTTTGTAGTTTAGAAGTATTGTTTATATTTGCACCCACAAATTCAAAGTATGCGGGCGTGGTGGAATTGGTAGACACGCTAGACTTAGGATCTAGTGCCGTGAGGTGTGAGAGTTCGAGTCTCTCCGCCCGTACTTAATTAGAATAATCAATGCTTATAGAGAATATTAACTCTTTAAGCATTTTTTTTATGCCTAACAATAATTTTAAAGTACATGTAAAAGGACATGTAAAGAAGAAAAAAAAAGTATCTTTAAGTTCTCGTTTAAAAATTTTAGATACGTTGTTTTCAGACCCAAAAATTTATAAATACCATGAAATAAAAAATGGTAAAAAAGTTGTTAGTACAAAAAAACCATGGCATGTTTATTATTATTTTAGAAATCCGAGTACAGGATTGATGGAAAAGTTCATGAAAAAAAGTGGAATTAATAAAGAAACATCAATTGGTAGGAGGAATGCGGCTGCAAAAAATTTACAACGTGCTATAAAAAGGTATTTACAAGAAGGTTATAGTCCTTTTGAAGAAATTCAATTTAATAATGATGTTGTTTCTGAAAATTATACTACCATTGAAGCAATAAAAATAGCATTTGAGCATAAAAAAAATAGCTGGAAAGAATCTTCAAAAGATGTTAATACAGTTTATTACAATTCCTTTGTAAAATGGTTAAAAGAAAAAAAAATAGATAAAAAACCAATAAATTATTTAACCAAAAAACATATTTCTTTTTACCTCGGTGATTTGTCTAAACGTTTGAGTAATGTTAGTAGAAATAATCATAAAAGAGTATTGTCAGGTTTATTTAGTGAATTAGTTGAAAAAGATATAATTAAACAAAATTTTATATTAAAAATTAGCGACCTTAAGAGTAATGCTAAAAAAAACAAGCCTTTTAATCATAAACAATTAGATGATATTTTAAAGTACACTAAAGAAAACGATCCATATTTATATGATTTTATTAAAGTAATGTGGTATTCTTTTTTAAGGCCTATAGAGATTATTAGACTTAAAGTCAAAAATGTCGATTTAATCAATAATACAATTGAGGTTGAAAGTAAAACAGAAGATAGAACTTATATAAGATTGGTTAAACCATTACAGAAATATTTCAAAGAATTAGAAATGCAGAATTATACTAGTGATATGTTGATTTATACTAGAGATAATAAAATTGGTTATTGGGAAACTAAAAAAGAAAAATCAAGAGAGGATTGGTTTGGAAGAAAATTCAAAAAGGTAAAAAACCACTTTAATCTTGGTGATGAATATGGTATTTATTCATTTCGCCATACAAGCGCGTTAAGTGTATATTATAATTTTAGGAATGAAGGTTTTAGTGAGTTTGAATCTGTGTTAAAGTTACAGGAAATAATGAGGCATAAAGATCAACAGGTAACGAGAAGATATCTAAGAGAAATTGGAGGGCAATTACCAGAAGATTGGTCAAAAGATTATAATTATGAGGTTTTATAAAATTTTCACTTGTTAAATGGAGATTCAGAAATATTTTTGTGTTGTATAAAACAAAATTGTAATTGTTTTAACATTTTTTAGTTTTTTTTATTCTTTTATAAATAAATTTATTTTTCACTTAACTATATCGCAATTAGTTAATTGTAATAACAATTAGTTAAACAAAGCTATTTTAACTAAATTTCACAAAGGGTAAAACCTTACTTAAAGTAAGGTTTTACGTAGAATCAAGTTTTATTTTTATTATATATTTGAAACCTCAAAAATCTAATGAATATTATGAAATAAATAACAAAGTTTTATATGTTTTTTATAAATATAAACATATATTTACTTAAGATTTTTTTTTATGGCAAAAATATTAGTACCAAAACAAGTATTTCCTGGTTTTAAGATAATTAGTAAACTATCTGATGATGAATTAAATAGCCTTGTTGTTTATTTAAAAAAATTAGATATTGGATTACACTATCGTGAAATAGCATACGGATTAAGAAATCTTCTGAAAATAGATGGAGATGATTTATTATTAACATTGTTAAGTTTTACAGACCTATTAAAAGTAGAAGATGATGATATTGGAATTATATCCAAAAACCTTGCGGAGTCATATAATGAGCTTTCTAAAGTTGGTTTAAATACAAAAGCAAAAAACAAGTTAAAAGGAAATTTACTTCAAGTTCTTTCAAATTATAAAAACCTTTTACTTCTTGATAAGGTAGGAGAGTATAGAAATGAGAATTATAATTCTTTTATTGATTCTAGTTTCCATGCAGATATACGTTTTTTAGAATTTGATAAACTTGAAGAGAATGAAAAATATGGTGTAATATTACATAAATTTCGAGTTAAATATCTAGCTTCTAATTCTAAAAAGGAATTATATATGCATTTAAGTATAGATGATATGATTAAATTAAAAGGTGATATAGAGGAAGCTATTGAAAGAGATAAAATGCTTAGAGGTAATTTCTCAGGGGATATTAAATTAATTTAAATTAATCATGACTGACAATTCACAAGCTGTAAAAGCTCCTGTTTCTAAAATACTAGGTACTATTCCTAGATTAAAAAAGAAGAATTCTGAAGATATGTATTTCAACATGGAATCTATGTTAAAAGAAGTATCTCCAGCAAAAAACTTAAGTTGGTCAGATACGACTGATAAAGCTACTTGGATTGCTTCACCATCGGTTAAAAAGAGACGTGCTAATCACCGTCTTTTACTTATAAACAACAATATAACTTTAAAAATACCGTATGCTATTAGAGAGTTAGAGAGTGTGTTTTTAGAGGGGAAATATATTCTCGATTTAAAAGATGATTGGGATGATGAAGGAGCTATTGGATACACAGAGCAATCTTGGGAGTCTGGGGCTAGCTTCATTATTGATTTTTATAAATGGTTGCTTAGTGTTTTTTCAGGTGACTTATATTTCCCTATGATGCATCACGGACCAAAAGGGACAATTGATATTGCATGGGATGAAGATGATTTTCGACTGTTTATAAATTTAGATTTTATTAATAATAAAGGAAGCTTTTATTCTGACACACCCAATAAACAATATTCTGAAGGAGATTTTTTATTGAATGACTTCAAATTCAAAATGATTCCATTTCCTTTAAAGAATTAATTAATGGAGGTAGTTGATAATATTCCTGATGAACATCAAGTTTACATGAGGGTTCATAAACAAAATGTTTACTTCAAGAGTGGAAATCTAAATAAAATGATTCGTCCTGTTGCCTTTGATGCAAAAGGAGAAGGAGGGCTATCTGTTGATTGGTCAGAACATTCTACCCCAGAACAGACATTAGAGCGTGCTAGGATTCCTCAACGTAATGGTGTAATTTCGATTCCTATCTTAGGAATAAGATCAACGCCTTTGCCTTTAACTGTTTTGCATAAACCAGTGGAAGGAAATTATTCGCATTCTGAAATATTTGGCATTCCTCCTAGAAAGCCCTCAGATATGGGAGTAAGAGTAAAATTAATGGATTTGTGTAAATGGGAAATTCATTCTGAAGAATAATAATTCTAATTTTATCGGTCTTATCTATAGGTTTTAAATCTCTGTGTAACAAAATGTAACAGAAATACTTATTATTTATTTCAATTTTCTTTTTTTCAATATTTATATTCTCTCAAGAAAAAAAGGAACTCCAAACTATAAAAGAAAATAAAAAGTTTAATTGAGTGTAAAAATCCAAAAAACTATAATTTAATACTCTATCCTGTCAATAATATCTTTTCTATTACTATCTACTCTTTTAAAAATATCTTGAGATACTGAATAAGTTTCAATAGGCTCTTTAGTAAATGTGTGAAGTAATGTTTTTACAATATCGGTATTGTTATTACAGTGCAGCCATTCGTATTCATCTGAAGGATCTAAAATTAATGGCATACGATAACTTCCTTTACTATTTGGTGAATTATGTATTTTTTTAAACATTGGATTTGCTTCTGTTGTTATGATACTTGCTGAATACAAAGGTGTATGTCCATCATCAATAACACTATATACACCTGCAAATGCAAATAACCCGTGATCTTGTTTTTTAAAATAATAAGGAATAGATCCTTTTATTTCAGGATCCTTATGCGGCTCAAATAAACCATCGGCGATAATTAAACAACGTTGCCATTCAATAAACTGACTAAATAACTGACTTTCAAACAATCTTTCTTTAGTAGCATTCAAAGTATTGGTTCTTTTTAAAAAGGAACTTCTTTCTGATAAATCATAGTAACTAGGTAGCAAACCCCATGAAGCAACATCAATAGTTTCTGGATCATCTTGTCGAATAATATATAAGTTTTTAGTTTCCCAACCATTAAAATGATAATACGGCTCATAAACCTCAGGAAACTCAAAAGTAGCTTCAAATCTATCTTCTAGTTCCTTGGCTTTAGGCTTGGTATTGGAAATATGATAACACATTATTTTACGATTAAAACATCTGACATCTTTGTAGTGTAATTAGGAGACAATCTTTCCTGGCGCATCTTCCAATTTCTACTTGGATCTTGTGTAGCTAATTTAATATAATCTTTTCGATATTTTGTATTCAATTTATCAATAGCACTCATTAAAGGTTGCATATTAGCTCTTTGAGCATCAAACAAGGTCAATTGTTTTGTTCCCATAGGACGAATATTACCAACAATAACTCCACCTCTTTTGTATTGATATCCTTTTCTAAATATCTTCTTCAAACCAGCAATTGCATACACATTTAAATCGTTATTAATATTTGTGGAATATGGTAAAGTCATTACTACACTTCTTGAATATTGCTTATCTGGATTCTTATGTGTATTTGTAGCAATAAACACAATTACATAACTACATTCAGAGTTTTGCTTACGTAACTTTTCAGCATTTTTTACTGCAAAGGTTGATATTCGTTCACGTATTTCATCAAATGACTCCAGGTCTTTTGCAAATGATCTTGTTGTGGCAATGTTCTTTTTACTAACAATAGGATCATCTAATTTTAAAGTAGGTAATCCACATAAATCACGATGCAAACGCAAGCCTACAATTGTCATGTTCTTTTTTACCCATTGCGGATGCAGCTGTGTAAAATCATAAGCAGTATTTACATTTAATGCACGTAGTCTTTTTGCATACCTTCTACCTATCCCCCAAACATCTTCAATAGCAACCCATTTTAATGCTTTAATACGTTTTTCTTCAGTATCAATAACATGAACTCCTTTAGTTTGTGTAGGGTATTTTTTAGCAACTCTTGTCGCTATTTTAGAAAGCGCTTTTGTGGGGGCTAACCCTATGGATATTGGAATACTAGTCCATTGCTGCACCTTAGCTTTCATTTCCAAACAATGTTCTCGAATAGAAAAATGTTTGTCGAATCCTTTAAACTCTAAAAAAGCTTCGTCTATTGAATAGATTTCTATATCTGGCGTATACAACTGTAAAATATTCATTACTCGTTGACTCAAATCACCATACAGCGGAAAGTTTGAACTGAATACATTTACATTATTTTCTTTAAAAACTTGTTTGAATTGATATGCAGGAGCTCCCATTGGAATACCTAACTTTTTTGCCTCACTTGAACGAGCAATTACACACCCATCATTATTAGATAAAACCACTACTGGCTTACCATTTAAATCTGGACGAAAGAGCCTTTCACAAGACGCATAAAAGTTATTACAATCTACCAATGCAAACATATTGCAAAGTTAACTTTTATAGCTATAGGTTTTAAAAATGTTGATAAGTTAGAATATGCAAGAGGATTTTAATTTAAATAAAAATAGGGAATAACCTTACTTTTATACGGGTTTCCGTAGAAATAAAATTAATTTTTACTGTACATTCGAAAACTTAAAATTATATCGAATACTATAGTTACTCAACTCTACTAAAAGCTAAATAAAGTTTATTAATATAATTGTAGTAAGTAAAAAACAACGTATTTAATATTTTATTTTCAAACGATTGAAAGCAAAATATCCTGTTACCTGAAAATCTTTAAGAGATAAACAATATATTTGTTTGGATTTGACAAGATAAGCTCAAGTAAAAATATAAATTTCAAATTCTAGGAAATATGATATAAAAATGGCAAAGAAAAAGAAGAAAACCTCCGGTAATCCAAAATGGTATGAAGAGCCTATAAAAAAATGGTTTGCTATTATTTCTGGTTTCGTTTTTATCGCTGGCTTAGGTTATGCTTTTGCGAGGATTCAATCAAGTCTAGAATTTCGAATGGAAAAATTTGAGATAAAGCAAGATTTTAATGAAAAACTGCAAAAACAAATTAATGCCTGTAAAGAAGAAAAACAATCACTTCAAAATCAACGAGTAAAATTAATTGAAAACGTAGTAAAAAGACTAGAAAATAAAATAAATGGAGACAAGCAATAAAAATTTCTTAAAAATTATTGTAATTGTTCTTTCCATTGGATTGGTAATTGCAATAGGAATTTCAAGTTTATTATATTTTGACAACAAGAATCTTGAAAATCAAGTTTTAAAAAGAGAAAAACTTATTAAAAAAACTTTTTTAGAAGAGGATGCTTTAAATTCTAAAAAAACTAAATCGGACAGTATAATTAAAAAATATATTCAAGATTGTAATATTTTAATTAATAACAAAAAAGTTTCGACAGAAGAATTACTTGAGTTTATAAATAGTCAATTGAAATCAATAGAAAAACTTAAAGCTGAAAACTCTAAACTTAACGATTCGGTTAAGATATATAAATCTTATGTTAAACTTTCAAAGTCTAATTTGAATGTTGATTATAAAACTTACAAAAAAGACAACAAGTTATTTTCTGAAATAATTATCCCATCAGATTCACTAGAAATATACAGACGATTATATAAGTTGATGGAAAAAAATTACGGAATATCATATGATGTAAAAAGTGATAAGGAATATAGGTATTACTCTAGTAAGGTCACAAAACTAGACTCTGCACTTTATGTTTATAAATACTATAAACATGTTTTAAGTGGAGATTCTATAGGAAACATAATCATTAAATTGCCAAAAAACAGAAAAAGGAATAATTCTAAACATAAAAAAACAGATTAAAATTAGAGCTAATTTGAAATCTCTAAAGTCTTAAAACCTATAGTTTTTTAAATCCCTTTGCAACAAAACACCAACAAACTTGCAACAAAATGAATTTAAGGAGGGTACTCCGCAAACCCCTATAAATACTGGGTTTTCTCCAACTGTTGCAACAGAGAGCAACAAAACTGCAACAAACTTGCAACAAAACTCCAACAAAATTGCAACAAAACCGCAACAAAATTTAGAGCCTGCAACAAAATTGCAACAGACATCAACAATTTTGCAACAGTTTTAAAAATAAAAAACCCACTCTAAGATTGAGTGGGAAAATTGCTATGAAAAAGAAAGTTTAACAGCGTCTTGTTAAACTTAAATACAATATAGGAATTATAAATTTAAAACAATCTCTTTTTCTTCAGTTATTAATTGCTGATAAAATGGACTATACTTTAAATCAGAAAGAGGATTATAATCGTTGTATCTATTTTTATGATTATAGATGTAATTGTTTTTAAAATCGTCACGATCTACAACACCTTTTAAAATGATATCACCATCATAAGCAACATTAGAACCACCTCTCATTTTACCATCCTTGGTTCTTTGGTTGATAATCATAAAGACTTTTCCATGAAATTTTTTACGGAAGTCCTTATCTATTTTAGCTCTACTGTTTAACTCCAAAACTTTAGCCCAACTATCAACTATAATTAAATCGAAGTAATCAATGTTATCAATGATTAATTTAAAGTTTTCTTCTTTAGTTAAGTCTGCATTATCTTCAACAACTGTAACCAATTTTTGCGTTTCTTCAGTAAAGTATTTACGCTGCTTTGATTTTGAAAGCTCATTGTTTGCCCCTTCTTCAAAACTAAATATTACACCTTTATATCCTGATTCAGCAAAAGCATTTGCAAATTGATAAGCGGTGTGTGTTTTTCCTCCTCCTTCTTCAGAATCTAAAGTAATTACTAACGAACCTCTTTTCTTCTTTTCAATTTTTCCTAAGAATTTAGATAAATCTTGATTCTTTAAAATGAAATATTCAGAAGGAGCTTCTTCAGAGTTTAATAATTCATAAGAGGTTTTAAATGGATTCTTCTTTTGTTGCTCATTTGTTGCAAGCTGTTGCACTTTTGTTGCAGGCTCTAAATTTTGTTGCGGTTTTGTTGCAATTTTGTTGGAGTTTTGTTGCAAGTTTGTTGCAGTTTTGTTGCTCTCTGTTGCAACAGTTGGAGAAAACCCAGTATTCATAAGGGTTTGAGGAGCACCCTCCTTAAATTCATTTTGTTGCAGTTTTGTTGCACTTTTGTTGCTCTCTGTTGCAACAAACGTTTCCTTTTTTGGTGGTAAAGTAATAAATACTTCTTTAGTTGGAGGTAAATCAACAATAATTTCAGCAGCATTCATTCCTACAACTTCTTTTTTTCTAGCTGCTTTATTTTTTGTTGTTTCTGATGTTTTCTTGGATGCTGTTTTTAATAAACCATGTAAATACTTTGGAACTCCTTCTTCATCACGTTGTAAAATAAAATCAGTTGCTTTTTGTGCCTGTGAACTAGCTCTAAAAATTAACTTATTATCGTTTTTAAGATGCTTTAAAGCTCTTTTCCATCCTTTTATATATTCTGCATGATTTGAATCATTACGCCACATAATACCCGCTTCAGCACTTAAAAAAACAGCTCCAAATTCTGCCACTAATTCTTCCTTTGCATAATCAGCATCGCCAAACTTTGTTCCAGGAACAAAACGATCTAATCTCTTTTTGTGTCCTGTACTATGAATAAACTCATGAAACAAAGTTCTATAGTAATCTTCCTTAGTTTCAAAATCGTTTAACTTAGGTATTTGTACAAAATCCTTAGTCGGTGTATAATACGCTCGATCTCCACCATGTTTTAAAGGTGGTTTTGGAGTTGGGTAAGCTTTAACGATTGCTTCAGCAGTTGCTATTTTTTCTTTATCCGTTTTAGCAAATTCTTTTCTATATTCATCTAATTTAAAATCTATTCCCTCGATATCAGCTCCATTAAATACTCTATAGTATTTTAATAATGGTACAATTGATTGACTTATAAAAGAATCTAAACTACCTCCATTTTGAAAGTGTTTAATTTTACTTTGATGTTTTTTGATGTAAGTAACAAATCTTTTTACATCATAAGTACCAATTTTTAACTTATGTTCATCTTGTTGAAAGATGAATAGTTTTGTAAAATAAACTACCTCATGACTTTTTGAACCTTTTTTAATTTTACCTTTAAGTTTTTCTACTTGCTTAAAGGTTAAAAAATAAGGGTTCTCAAAACTTTTCATTCCAAAAGTTGTTAAAAGAGCATGGTTTATCCCTCTATATGGTTTTTTGGAAATAAAATTTACAGGGTACATAAACTCGTTAATTGTTTCCTGCCATCTTTTTACATATCCATGCCCAGTTGCTTCCTCTATTAAATCAATCATTTTATCAGTAATCATCTGATAAATATCTTCAGCATTGATTTTCCCATTCATTCCCAAGGCAACATCTTTTACAGGCTTGGAATATAAAGGTATTCCCATTCCTTGGAGTTGGTTTACATTTACATGTTTTACCTTTTTTGATAGCTCAATAAAAAACTCCTGATCTGGAAACTCTTTTAATATGTTTTTAATTTTACCATGCATAAAACGAGCTTCTTCAGTAGTGTTTTTTACTACTGATAATTTCTTTAAATAAGATTCTAAGAAAACTCTAGTTACTTTGGTTTTATCTAATTCGTTGTATTGTTTTATAAGTGATTCTAACATAAATTTTTTAAGCTATTAATTCAAAGTGTTTTCCTAATGATTCAAATTGAAGTTTAATCAATAATTTTTCTTCAATATTTCCCTGGAATAAATCTAAATTTGAAAGAAGATTTTTAACTGGTAATTGTGTAGGCACGTCTTTAATTTCTACAGTTCGTTTTCCTGGTATTTGAATGTTAGAAAGATTAGCTGTTGCTGTTCCTAAAAAAGCATTATTTCTTTTGTTATAGAACTTAATTTGATGCAGTTTAAGCAGCTTATAAGTATTAATCCCTATATGTTCATTTGTTGGATTATGTATGCTAAAAGATAATTTAAAATTTATCTGTTTTATACTTACATCTAAACCACTCAAACCACTTATTTTCAACTGTAATTTTCCCGCAGATTCTTTGACTTTATTCACTTTTACAAGTGTATAAACCCCAATACCTGCAATAGCTCCTAATATTACTTTTTTCATCATTTTTAGAAGGTATAAACGTTAGTTTTATATGATCCCGAAACTAGTATCATTCCATTAGTAAAAATTGTATTCGTAAATGTATCTACTGTTACATCTACACTTCTAAACTGTATTGAGTTAGCAACTACATAAGCTTTAATCCTTGCTACATCAGCACTTGAAATATTACTACCTCTAAAAGCCCCTATTGAAATTGCATCGTTATAATCACAAGGAAAAGGCATCCCTACAATATCTAAAGAACCTGCTGGGTTTCCTTGGGTACTAATACCACTCATTAAAATTCGAAAGTTTACAGTATTACCAAACCTTTCATATTCTGCTTTTAGAGTTGTAAATGAATGTGTTGCTGAATTCCCTGAAACTTTTAACTCTGGAGTAAACGTTCCTTCTTTGTAAAAATCAGGCTTTATTAAAGGAGTATTCTCCAAAGAATATACATATACATTTCTAGGATGAAACCCTTCCTGATTAGGTAGAAATGTTGAAAAACGAGCATTTGAAGTTGCTCCAGTAACTTTATAAACTACATAATCATCTACTTTGATTTCAGTAGTTTTTTCTAAAACAAAAGCATCAGGAACCTGATTTGCTTCATCATAATAATGAATCCCTATTTTGGTACTATCTTTTAGATACTTCCAGTTTACATTACTAGAGGAAACTTTTTTATAAACCAATAAATAATTTCCTGAAACAGAACCATCATTGTAGTTTTTTAAAGCCACAATACTAGAAGTATTTAAAGCAGGAACGCTTGATTTATTCATTAGAAGTTTAAAGGGTAGTGAAACATTTCTCCAAGAAATAAGAGTTTTTAATTTCTTTACTTCAGCAGGAGTAAATTGTTCTTCATTCCATTTTTTTATTGATTGTGGAGTGATACTACTTAGTATTGACAAATCAGGAAGATTCTCATTGTTTTCTTGAATTAAAGCATTAATTAACCTAACATTATCTTCACTTAATGTTGCTAAATCAGTTCCTTTAACTTGTGTTCCATTAACTCCGTATTTTCCTTTACCAGTTTTTAATATATATGTATTCATGATTTTTTCTAAAACTTATTATTTTCCTCCCCCTTCTACTGGTCCACCTTGAATAAAATGACCAACTCTAACTATTAAAATTTCATCTTCTTTAAGGTCAATAGAGTACTCATTTATTTGAGTTGCTAAAGCATCTTTATTTGAAGTACCTAAAGGAACATTTACCGATGGTAATTCAATCTCTACAATCTTATTGTTTTGATTTATGCTTGCACCTGGGGTACTTGAGTTAGCAGCTCCACTAAAAAAACCTCGTGCAGCAAACTCAGCAATTAAACCATCAGCATCCTTTGCTTCAAAAGTATCTTCTAACTCATTTAAAGGAATATAAAAGTTATTGAATTCAGGCTCTTCTGGATTCGGCTCTATTATTACACCACCTGGTTCTTTTGAAACAACTCTACGGATTGATGAGTAACTTGTTTTTGAATTTCCATTTTCAACTACAGTTACCAGGGTAATATTATTTATTTTACTTATTTTAATTACTCTACTCATTATGAATATTGTTTTTTACAGCTACAAGGCTTTTTTTGTGTATTGGTATTAGGTCTTGATACTTGTGGTTGAGTTACACCTGGTCTTTGTTGATTCTCATTTCTAATAATTTCAGGTTGATATCCTCTTTTAACAGTATAACCAAAAACGGAATAGGTAACTGCCATTATTGTCTGATTCGTATTGTTCTGAGCGTTCCTATAGGCTTTTATCGAAATAGGAATCTGAGAGTTTGCAACGATTTTTTTATGCAATTCACAACCTTGAACTTTCCAAATATGGTTATCAAAAAACAGTTCTATGTTTTCAATCTTATAAGGAATGTTAAGCCCACTCAAAGGACTAATAAATGTTATGATATCACGTTCATTTTTTTGAACTAAAACAATTCTAAATTTTACTGAATTAATAAAGTTTTCAAACTTTATGTATTTAGCGTATCCAATAATTGCAATTGCAATTGTTGCTAATATTCCAGTAGGGAATGACCCTTTTTGCTCTTGTTTTTTCTTAGGTAATTTTGTTTTTTCCATTTTCTTAATTTAAAGGGATTCCTATTTTTACTTTAAAATATGCAGTTCCTTTCACGCCTATTGGTTCTATATATCCAACTCCTGCACCTATCCGAAATTTGTTTTTAATGGTATAATCAACACTTGCTTCAGCTCCAATAAGTGAACTATTAAAACTTAGTAAGGGGCTAACATTTAAAAACAGCGTGTTTTTGGTCTTTTCTGTAAATATTTCTCGTTCTATAAGCTTAGTTATTATTGAATCATTTGTAATAACTTTTAGATTGTGTTTTAAAACCTTTCCTTCAGAAAAAATGGTGGAATAAACCTTGGCGTTAGAAAGATTAAAAGTGTCTTTACTTTTTACAACTTTTTTCAAAACTTCACTTTCTTTACGTGGCTTTTTAACGTACTCAAGTATTACTTTTTTAATAGTATCATACACTACAAATTCTTTTCTATGAATAATTGTATCATGTGAAATACTATCCTTTCTTTGTTTTACTTCTTTAGTAATTGTGGTTTTCTCTGTTGTTCTTGATTCTTGTTTAACACAAGTATTTAAGTTAAACCCTAGTATAAAAACAATAAGTACAAACAGAATATATTTTATCAAATCTTTCATTTTCTTGTTGGAATTAAATTTTTAATAAATTCAAAATCTGAACTCAACTTTAAAATTAATTGCACCAAATTCATAGAAGTTAGCCCAATTAAAAAACCAACTCCATAGGATGAGTTTTCAGAAAATTTACAATAATCTACAACTACAGGAGTTAAGTAAGCTGTTGTCATTGCACCTCCAAAGGCACGAAATAGATAGTTTAAAAATCCTTTTTTATCTTCTGCTTTTGCACCTATAATTCCAGAGACACCCCCTACAATTAAAAAGCCTAATTTGATTCCTAAATAATCAAGTATCTCTTGTGTTGTCATTGTCTTTTTGTTTTATTCTATAAAATGTATAACCAATGCCTAGTAGGAAGAGTGATGTAATTATTAGGCTACTTTTTTTTTAATTACAATGTTGAATTTTTCAGATAATAAGCGTAACCTACGTAGCCAACTTTTACCATGATGATTAAAATCAGGACGACTTTCGTAATATGCTTTTCTTGCTAATCCAACTTCAATAAATAACTTTTTATAGTCTACTGAATTAACCGCAGCTAAAGTTTTAGCACCAAAAAGTCCATCTACTTTTAAGCTTTTACCAAACTCTTTATTTAAAACACGTTGAACGATTTTTGTAATTTTATAAGGCTGAGAGTTTATTGCATGATCTGCAATAGTTTCAGCTACTTCTTGACTGTCTATATAATCCCCTAAAACCTTATCCCAAAACTCATTTTTAAAAAGAATATGAGCTTCTTGTTGAGTAATATTAAGCATATCCTGCTGCGTTGGAGGTCTACCAATTACGCTTTCATAAAAACGTGCTGAAATACCAAAATTTGTTCCTACTAATTCATCTTTAGAATTATAGTTTCCCCAATCTGTTGGGATATTCTGATAACCTCCTTCATGACTTTGAATTGAGGCTTTAAAAATCTCATAATTTGCCATTATAAAACTACTTTTTGAACGTTCTTATTTTCCTTTTTTTCTTCATCATTACCTGACAATAAGACTATAAATCCTAAAGTTGCTGCTGCAATACCTGCTATTTTCCAACCTAAATAACTTTTCTTTTTTGGTGGAAGTGTTATTTCAACTTCGTCTAACATTTCAAAATTGGCATCCAATTTTAAAACACCAGGTACTTCTGCAACTGGAATTGTTTTAATTCCTTTACCTAAATGCGAAAAATTCAATTTTGCTGAACCACCAACATTTAAAGCATAATTCCCATCTATATCAGTAGTAGTTCCAATTGAGGGATTTCCTACAACTGATACATGAACACCAGGTATTCCCATACCCGTTTCATCAATTATTTTTCCTTGTTTTCTAAACATTTTATTTTTTTTCGTTTGTTACTTGATGCTGCAATACAACTCCAGTTTTTGTAAAAGGAATCGCAAAAAAATATGATTCAACTATGTAATAGTTTTCTTCTCTTCCATCAGGATGCTTAAAAACACCATGAGCAATAATATCACCCACTTTTTCGCCAAACTTTAACTTATCATAAAAGTGTCCTGTACCTTTCCAAACACCGTTTTCTTTTTCTGCTTGATTAACAGTTATTCCATTTTTATCAGCACAGTAAAGTGTACTTCCTATAGGGTAAAGGGTTGTTGAATTTTGATTTTGGGATGTTGAACTTATAGTTCCCCAAAACTTCTTTAATTCTTCTGTATCTAAGCCTTTATGGATATCAGTAAATAAACTTCGGTCAAATAATATATAGTAGGCATGAGATACTGCTTTTACATTGGAAACTTTAGTTGCGATATCATATAAAGCTCCTTCATTAGTAGAAATATTAATAGAAGGAATCAGCATACTTAAAAAGCTAGACTCAGGAAAACCAACCCTAGTAAATGATTCATAAATAATAGCTGCTGCTGTTAAATTTGGATTCCCTGCATTTTCTCTAGCAAAGTTCTTAGCTCGTAGCTTTTTATATTGAATATTTACATATCGTAGTCCTGCTGCTACACCTAGAACAAGGAATATCACTTTTAAAGCATTTGCTCCCTGACCGATTGCCTTTTGTCCTTCCTTAGAATTAACTATGTTTGTTGCTCCTGCAATTACTAGAGGGTTTCCCATTCCTTGATTTGTTTTCATTACTACTTGTTTTTTAGATGAATGTTTTTAATAAATCTACTTGACTTACAAACACATCACTTGCTCCTGGTTTCTCTTCCATTATTTCGCCTAAAATGATTAATGCTTCTGTTGAAGCATGCTTATCTATTTTTTGCAAAGCTCCCTGTCTATTCATTTTATCCAGTGCGTTCTTTCCTGTTACGTCTACTTTAAAATTTGCCATAATTATTGTATTAAATCTTTGATATTATGTTTTTTGATTAATTCCTCTACTTCTTTTTTAAATGGTGCTACTTGTATCATTGCTACGGTTAAATATGATAGCTGATTTGAGAATTCATCACTTATATTATCCGATTTGATTAAATGAACAAAGGCTTTTTTATTCTCCGATAATCCTTCAGTAATATCAGGTGCTGCCATACCTACTGAAGCACTTGGGTTATTAGGTAAATATTGACCAAGCATACCAATTGCAGATTTTAAAACATCAGGGTCAATGAGTGGCTTTTTATTCAATTGCTCCTCTTTTAAAGCAACCTCTTTTACTTTATCTGCAATTTCAATTACACCCTTTAGTTTTCTGTTTTCAGAATCTAAATCATCAATTTTTTTTCTCTGATTATTGTAGTTTTCTTTTAAATCATCATATCTTTCTTTTAATGATTCATACTTTGCTTCTACAACATTTAATCTTACAACTTCAGGCATTGACATTCCCATTGGTGCGTTCATTCCTCCTGGTGTATTCATACTGTTATGATTATGTGTATAATGATTTGAAGAAGAAACAGGCGGTGCAATAGTTGGCTGACTTTCTATTACACCATGCGCTGTTTCATGAACCACTTCCTCTGGCATTTTGTTTTGTGTTGAATTGTTAATACGGATAACATAATCAACCTTCCTATTGGTTGAACCATTAGGTTTAAATTTTTGTACTCCTAAAGTGTTATGACTACGTGTATAATGTAACTCTGAGATTAAATCTTTAAAAGAAACCCCTTTTCTTTGTAAGTCAGCATAAGAAATTTTTTTATAGAACTTTTCATTATGGTTATCATAATTGAAAATATCTACCAAATTGGCTGGGTTGCTTTGTAAAAAAGCTTCTATTTCTTCTAATGTATTTTTCATTTTGATTCGGTGGTAATTAAATTAGTCACATGTACAATCAGGCATTTTTATATAGCTCACATATAAATCTTGTTGCTTACCTAAACCTCCAAGAAAATTAATATCTAAACTTGTTTGATCTAAGGTTGTATTTCCTGTTTTGATATATCTATCTTGGGCAGGTTTTAAGACAAACAATCCTATTCTTACATCAGTTGCCCCAACATTTTTAAAGTAGATGTTTTGTAAGTTTGCAAGTGACAAACTATCATCGCTTGTAATCTTACTCTCTACAAACTTTCCTCTTTCCATCTATTGTTGTTCTTGATTTATGTAAAACACCATTTGACCAGTGAACTCTTTAGCTAATGGTTTTATAGCCTGAGCAACAATTTTAATCCTTCTATTTCCATCAAAATGAATATCCTTTCTGCTATCAAAATGATTTCCATTTGTAGGCTGAAATTCTTTGTGAGTAACAAAAGGATGAAGCTCCTCATTGGTGTTTGCATCCTCAATCTTAATATTTACAATTTCACTAGGTGAATTTTCTGTAAATAAGGCGCACTTCTCAACTTTTCCGCTATCAATTTTCAATTCTTTAGAATCAAAATCACCACGTTCTTTAATTGTGATATTTATTACTTTGATTTTTAATTTTGCCATCTTATAAGAGTTTAAAAAAAGCCCATACTTAAAAGCATGGGCTTTTATAATTTATAATTATAATTTGCTGCTTATCTAGTAGCTTTATACCCAGAAAAAACGATTTCTAAGTACTCTTTTTTATCTTTTAAAGATTCAGCACCTTTTGGATAGTCAAGTTCAAATTTGATATTTGAACCTCCACTTAAAGTGAAAGGAACTTTTAATTTGAAGATTTCATCAGCAAGATTTGCAAAATCTTTGTTTACGTTAATTAATTCAGATAAAGAAGTCGTGTATTTTACATCTTCTTCTTGACGAATTCTTAACACAGCGTTTCTAACTGATGGTGGAAAAGCTTCGTTATAAGATAATACTGCTGCTTTTTTAGAGTCAGTATGAGTTGCATATCCGATTCTGATTCCAGTAACAATTAAAACTTCTGAAGGTGGAAGAACTTCTTCTGTAAAATCAGAAATCCCAACAATTTTTTTAGTTTCTTCATCTATTAATTGTTTCTGCCCAGGAGAAGGAACAATTTCTTTTCTTAAAATAGAGTTGTTATTTACAGCTCTGATATTTCCAGCATTTAAGTCTTTTGTAAATTGAGCGCTTAAATTAGTTGCTGCTCCTAATAATTGAAGCACTGAGTTTTTGTGTTCTGGTAAATTGAATATTTTCATTGTTACATTTTTAAAGTTAATTCCTTTGTTTTTTCTACTGTATCAATTACATCTGTTGTATCCCAATTGTACATTGGCAGATCTAATGTTGATTGATACATGTTATCTTCAGGAGCATTCATTCCCGCAATTGCAGCAACAAATTTTTCTCCTCTGGTTGTTGGAGTGTCTTTAACACTTGGAGAGATTGCCTTTGCAACTGCTCCAACTCCTTGTTCTACTGAAACTCCTAATAAAAATCCTTTTGTAGATTTAGCTAAAGTGTCATCCCCTTGAACTCCACTAGCTATTGCAAGTGTTAACAATGAAAGACCAGCTCTTACAATTGGCTTTTTTAACCCCTCTGGGGCGATTCCCATTAATCCCTTTGATGCAACAGCTCCACCCATGGTAGAAACTCCTGTAATTGCAGAATCAATGGCGTTTTCTTGATTTAATTTAAACTCCATTTCTCTTTTTATTTATTGGTGTTACTTTTATCTTTTGTTGCTAGATATACTGCTGTACCTACTCCCAAAATTGCTGCACTTCCTAGAACTACTTTTGTAGTAGTACTCATTCCTTTATTTTGATTTGGGTTATTGTTTGGGTTTGGGTTATTGTTCTGACTTGGAACATTTCCGTTTCCTGTTGGAATAACTGGAGTTCCTCCTGAATTAGAGTTTTGAGAACCACCTCCAGTAACAATGTTTTGATTTCCTCCTCCTTGATTTACATTACCTGCTCCTCCTGTAATTCTAATTACATAATAAGATCCTGGATTACTATGAGTGTTTACGCCTAATAATGGATTTGAACCTGGAAAGGTTACGGATTTTTGTTGCTTGGTAAAACTTGCTTGACTAGCTAATTTGCTAAAGAT
Source organism: uncultured Tenacibaculum sp. (assembly GCF_947499065.1). Taxonomy (GTDB): domain Bacteria; phylum Bacteroidota; class Bacteroidia; order Flavobacteriales; family Flavobacteriaceae; genus Polaribacter. Next base: position 92,953 of record NZ_CANMMT010000007.1, read on the forward strand.
TTCGTTTATTTTTTGATCTAAATTCCTTGCAGCTCCTGCATTTCCTTTCTTCATCCTTGTAGATGATGCATGCGCACCGTTTCTAACGTGCATAGCTCTTAACCAACCAATGTTATAAAGTAATTTATTGGTATACGCTTCAGCTCCTAAATTCATAGATGACACCTGACTAATCATTCTTTGAATTCTTCCCATACTATCACGCATAACTTCATCTGCTGAAGTTTGACCTCCGAATAAGCTTGAAAAGAAACCACTTCCGAAAAGCGTTTGAATACCTTCAGCAACAAATCCCATCCCTTGCGCTTGAACATTTACTCCGTAAGGAATCATTACATTGTTTACTACTATATGAGTAGCTTGCAAATCAATCATAGGGTTAATACCTCTATCTGTACTTCTTCGTACTTCGTATTCAATTTTTTGAGTTACGGTTTTAGATACTCCTGATTTATTTAATTCAGCTAAAAAACTTCTGAAGTTTGCAACCGTTTCTGATTGTTGGCTTGGAACACTTGGCAATGCTGCGTGCAAACCATGGTAAGGCAATTTTACTTCCATATCTTCTTTTTGTATATATTGAACTTCTGTGTTCACCCTTTTTGTAGGGTCGATAATGAGTGTTTGATTGCCGGAAGAAATTTTCACATATACATGCGACCATCTATGTGGTTCTGATGGTTGTTTTACTTTTCTAAATGAGTGTGGAATGTTTAAGCATAAAAGGATTGTACTTGCAAATAAACTTTGCGACTTACAATCTGTCCCCTCTAATCTGGTATTCCAGACACATGAAGGACTTTTTAAATTTTGCTCAATATCGTCAGCTTTATATTGAACATGTTCGTAGATAAATTGATGAATATTAGCAACCGTTTCTTTAAGGTTACGACCTTTTAAAACTTTAGATATCTCTTTTGAAAAATCTTTGTGTTCTAAAGCCCACTCAACCATTTGATGTAATCCACCAGTGGTTGTATAATATCCCAAATAGGTAGACTTACAAGGTGTTTTAGTGAAATAAATATCATACTTTGAATTTATTATCACTTTTCGGCGCAAAGCTTTATTTATCGATTCTATACTCATTCTTTACATTGAAAAATCAACCTTGATTGGTTAACTTCAATGCAAATATGAACGCTATTTTATAGCGTTTTTTCGACTAAGTAACTTTGAGAAAGTTTAAAAAACTTTACAGAACATTAAACTATTTTAAAAGAGTCTAAGAATTATATATTCCTAAACTCCCTCGATTTCACTTACAAATAATCTAAATTCTTTAGGTGTAATTGTTCTTTTATATTTTGCTATATCTATATCAATATTTCTTGATTCTGCTATAATTCTATTGATGGTATCCCTAAAAAATTTTGTAGGTAATTTCCAATAGTGTTTAGCTAACTCTTTCTTTGTACCCATTAGAGGTGGATATTCTTTAGATTCCATAATTTTTAATTTGTTCTATCTGCTTTTATTATTACTTTTGATTTATGTCGGCGCCTAATTCGACAATCATTTTGGATAATAAAACTACCACTCCTTTGAGTGGTTTTTTTATGTTGGTTTTTCAAACTTTAAATAGTGGCTAATTGTGTAATGGTTTAAATAAGTCTTGACAATTCCAACTGCAGGATCATATATTTCTCCATTTTCATTTTTTAAAACAAAGTGTCCTGACTCATCGGGCTTTTTAAATCTAATTATACTATTATTAGGAACTTTATTAATATTAAATCCCTCCCCATAAGTAATAGTTGTTTTATATCCATTATTATCTAAATAAGGCTTTAAATCAGCATAAATTCCTGTTGTATACTCTTTACCTATTTCTTTACAAACTTCTTCAATTGAATTTCCTGTAATCATAGATAAAACAGTTTGCCCACACTGTTTTGATAAATAAGGCTGAGCTTTGAATTTTGTTTTTTTCATGTTTCTTCTTTCAAATTCTTTTAATAAGAGTAATTCTATTATCATTATTTTAAACTTCTTTCTTTATAATTAATCCATTGATTGAAATGTTTTAATTCAACCTTTAATAATTTTTGGACCTCCTTATTATATTGGCATATATCTGAAGATTTTAATTCATACAACCATTTAAAGAAAGCTTCTTTTTCATAGTAACTTTTACCTTCTAAGAAACCTTTTTTACGGTTTCCTCTTTGAGCTAAGTAAATAATGATGATTATCCAGGTACTTAAAAGCATTACTTGTAAAATTTCACAACTCATATTTTTGAACTACTATTACTTTTAAATCTCTCTAAGATTATTTAAATATTTTCTGTGCGAAAACTGATTATCTTTTATTGAATCAATATCTAATTGATAAGTAGAAAAACCTGTTTCTTTTCCTATACCTGATTGAAAACCAGTAACTACACTAAAAAAAAGTACACCTTCAGATGTTTTAACTTTTGCTTCAAAATTTATTTCATAATCTACTTCTAACAACTCTACTTTTATAACATGTCCATAATACTTTCCTATCCCCTTTAATAGGACATATGTCTTTTTATCTTTAGTCATAATTACAATTATTTATGATACTTACTTCTATAATTCCATTTATCAGAATCCTTTTCATTTTGTCTAGCTTCCATTTCCATTGGCATGGTATCATATCCAATAATTAATAACTGAATGAAATACCTGAAATAAAACATTATTAACCCCATTCTTTTATATTGCTTCCAATGAATTAAATCATGTTCAATTATCTTTTTATCTCCTTTTAAATCCTTTCTTATGAAGATTCCAAAAGGAGGTATAGTCATACCTCTAAATGGAGGTAGAATGAATTTTGTATATATTATTCTTGGCTTTTCCATGGTTTATTTATAAATAAGTCAATTATTGAGTTTCCTGCATAGTATGCTCCTATAAGTCCTCCTAAATAAGCAGGGAATATATTTGTATGTTCTACATGAACTAAATAGAAATAGATACCCCAAAGAGAAACACCTAATACTAGGTTAATTAAAAGTCTTTCATTTTCCTTTCTTTGTAGCCTTTCCAAAGCTTCTAATTCTCTTCTTTGCTTCTCTTTTTCTAATTTATCATTGAAATAAATTAGTCCTCCCATAAAGACTGTTCCGACTATCAATTCAGTTAATGTTGATTCTTTTTTATTTTTTTCTTTAGATTTCATGTTATCTACAGTTTTATAATTCTTTTAATATTCTAAAGCTTCCTTTTGAGTATCGAATAAAACAAGTTTACCATCATGATAAACAGGAATGGTTACATTGTTTAACCTTACAGCAGGATTCCATTTTAAAGTTCCCTTTGTTGCTTCTCCTACAGGAACTGCTATTCTTTTATAGTTCATTTTATCTACAGTTTTAAATCCTTGTAGGTATCGCCAATTCTTTTACCTATATCCGTAGTTTTAGGATTTACACATTTACCATTTATGAAATGATTACCTACTTTATCAATTGTATGATTGTTTCCGTTTTCGTCTTTAAATTTTTTCACCTTTTTTGTTTTTGCGTTAACTATTTAATTCTTTTAAAATTTCTACTATCACTTTAAATAAATCAATAATTAGTTTTACTTGTTGTGCTAGCTTTTTAATTCTTTTGGTTTTCATCGTAGAAAATTTTATGGATTATACCTTTATTATTTTCCTACTTATCTTTTATAGCAATTCGTATATATCTAAAGCGCTATAACACTGATTAAAAACCTTATATCAACAGTAGTTTCCTTTTTTATCAAAGTCTACTTAACTACTGTTTAATTTTTACGTTTAATTTTGATTTTTCTTTTACCCTTCGCATTTTGATTTCCTTTGTTTTTATGCTCTGATTTTTTTACATCAATCCCTTCGAATTCTAGGCATTTATAGACTGAGCCTTGCGAAATACCAAACATTTTTTGAATTGCTTTAATTGATTTAGTATCATCCTTCCACATACTTACAACTCCAGGAGCTACATCTTTTAACTTTTGAGATATTCCCTTTGGTCTACCACCTTTAATTCCTCTTTTACGTGCTGAAGCCAATCCAGACATAACACGTTCCCTGTTAATTTCTCTATCCATTTGGTTAAGAGAAGTAAATACATTGAAAATAAACTTCCCATGAGGAGAACTTGTGTCTAAGAAAGGTTCTTGAATGCTTTTAAACTCAATATTATTTGATTCAAATAATTCCATCATAGAAAGCATATGTTTTACATTTCTTGCTAGTCTACATGATTTCCAAACAATAACAGAATCTCCTTCTCTTAGTTTCATTAACATTTCTTCTAATCCTTTTCTATCTTCTTTTGCTCCAGAAGCAATATCTGTATGAATGTTTTTCAAATCAACTCCAAATAATTCCAAGGCATCTATTTGCATTTCTAAATTTTGAGATGGAGTACTAACTCTAGCGTATCCGAATTTCATAGTTATAGTATTATTTTATGTAAGTGTTTTTTTGAAGTTTGTTTTTATTTTTCTTTTTGTGGTTTTTCGGGACATCTCCCTTTATGACTATCTCTACCTTTTTTATTTGAAAAAACTGAATTACAGTAAGGGCAGGTTCTATCTGTTATTTCTTGCTCTATCTTTTCTAAGTCTTGCTTTTTTTCTGTTATTAAGCTGCTAACTTCTGTTAGCTTGGTTTCTGAATCTGTTATTTTCTGGTTAACACTATCTAATTTTTGATTTGAATCTGTTATACCTTCTTTTACTTCTGCTAAAATCTGTTTTGCATTTGCTAAATTTTGTTTTTCTCTCTTTTCGTTTTGCTTTTCTTTTACCTTGTCAACAAATACATGATTCAGCCAAAAACCTAAGTAGGTAACAAAGGCGCAAAAGATTAATAAGTTTGTTGTTACCTTCCAGTTATCCTGGTTTAAAATATCTGTGATTACACATAAAACTAAAAAGTCAAAAAATGCAATTGAGATAATTACCCAGTCTTTACTTTTTGAGATATTTATCGCAATATTTAACATAGCCCTAGAAATGAAGTAGCCAAAAAATACTGAAGCTAATAATCTTACATATACGTTAGTAAATAGGTAAGCAAATAGCGTGTAAAAAAAAGCAGCTTGCTTTAGTCCATAGAAAACTCCATAACTAATAATTGAATACGAAAGAGATTGCATCGAGGTTAAAGATTCGTGAAGCTCAACCTTAATTATTTTATTGTTTTTCATAATTGGTAAGCATTTGAATCAATTAGACTAATAGAAGATTGAATATTAAATTTTTGAAATTCATTTTCTAACAATCCTATTCGATTAATAAATATATTTCTCAATCCCCAAGCTTCATGATAATTCAATGTCATTTTCACTTTTTTATGGATATCAAATAAATTGTTATTCTTCTGAAGGGTTCTTTTTTTACTTTCGAAAGTATCGGATAAAGAAATTGCAATTGAATACTCAATCTTTTCGTCAGTATTAAGCGCATTAAAGTTTAATTTAGAAACCTTGTTTAAAAGTGCATTTATTGCAAGAACTTGATCTACACTAAAATTAAATTTCACTTTCATAATTAAACTGTTATGCTTGTTATTAATTTTCCTGTTGCATTACTGTAAAAGTTCACTTTGTTTGCCTTTCCAGCATATTCAGAATTTTGAAAACGTCTATACATTGCGTTTACAAGTTTGTTAAACGCTTTACGGTTTTTACTTAAATGGTTATACCAAACTGGATTAGATTTTCGACCACCATTTATTGCAGGCAGTTTTAAATAATGGTATTTATTTTTCAATAGAATTACCATTTTTACTTCAGAACAATTTGGGCATGTGAGTTTATTACCAGCTCCACAAATACATTTTTTCGTTATTTCCATTTTAAGCTAAGTTTTGATAGTTTTTATTAATTAAGTTTGGTAGTGATAGCAAGTATTCATGCGGTAAATTATCTTGCACATAGGTATAAAGTTGCTCGTGTGTATATTTTCCTGATTCGTACTTGTTTATTGCCCTAGTAAGTTTCTGTTGTAGTGAAATTCTTCGCTTTTCCTCTGTGTTTTTACGATTTCTAGCACTTGCTTCAACTTCTAATCGTTTCTTTTCTTGTTCTCTTTGCTCTTTGTATTTTTTATTCTTTAACCAAACTTTATGAAGTCCATAAAATCCTATTTCATTGGTTTGAGTTCTGTTTTTATCAAAGTATTTGTAAGGGAATAAAGCTTTCATTTGAGCTTTTTTAATAAACCATTTTCTAGCAAAATTTAATTTCCAACGATATTCTCTTAGCTTGTTAATTAGCGTTTCTTTGTTGACTATATTTTCAAGAAATTGTTCGTTTAAAGCATTAATTGTCTTTTTCCATTCTCCAGGATAAACAGTGTGGTTTTTCCAAATTTTCGCTGAAGATTTTATAAAGTCTTGAAGTATGATTTTTTTAAATTCCTCCCTACTTACATGGGCATACATGGCAATTTTTTGCAGATAGCTATATGGTAATCCTTTATAATCGTCAAACTCTCCATTAGCTAATTTTTGGGCTAATTCGTAATCATCCATTAACCTAGAAAGAAAATTTCGGGTTATAATCTCATATTTCCCAGACGTCTTTCTATTTCCCGCACTTGGTTTTAAAAAATTGGGAAGAATATTTTTGATTTCGGCGCGCCCTAGTGAATTTTTTTTGTTTATCCCTTTGGTGTTCTCGTAGCCGTCCGCAGGACATACGCTGTTGCTTCCGTTCCCCTCCAGCATCGAACCGGATTTATTTAGATCTGTGCTTTTTGCACAGTCTTTTCTTTCTTTTTCTTTTAAATTAGTTCTAGTAGCATCACTATTATCGTGCAAAGTTTTCGAAAAAGTAGGGGAAAAGCGTTTATTTTCAAGGGTTTGAGATTTAGGTTCTTTTCCGTCGAGAATTTCTAAAATCTGAGGATTTATATTTACTTGAACTGGCTTATTTTGGTTAATTCTAACATAATTAATCAAAATATTTGCCTCTCTAAGCCTTTTTACATGGTTTTGAGCAGTCTTTTTACAGATATCTAGTCTAGGTATATCTGCAATTTTGTGAGTAGCTAATTTCCTGTGATCTATCTTTAGTTTTGGCAATGAATTTTTAAGCGTACTCGTTGGTCTATTCATTTCCATTAAATAAGCATTACGAGTTCTTAACTGAGAAGTATAAAAACCAATTAATACATGAAAAATTAGTTCACTTTGAAACTTAATTTTTTGGATTTTCTTTTTAGGAATAAAAGCTTCTTTTGTGTTTTCTTTTTCAACAAGTTCATTGTACTGTTTTACAAACAAATAATTGTTTTCAACTTGAAAGTCTTTCTTACGCTTCTTTTGTGATTCTGATAAACTATAGTGATGGGTTACTTTTGTGTTGTTGTAATTTCTTATTTGTTCGTTTTCTTCATCAGCTTGTTTGTTGTATTTGTTTACATACTGACGATATTTATCCATTGTTGCCTTAATGGATTCACGATCTAAGTAAGGAAAGTTTATATAAGAGTAATATTTGTTTGGAGTTTGGTTTTCTAATCCTTTTTTCAGAATTAAAAAACCATGTTGGTTATTAAACTCTTCAACAGCCTTATTATATTGGGCTATAGTTACTTTTTTTCTCTGTGCGTTATCCTTAAATAATTTAATTGCATACTGGGTTAAATTATCTAATTTATTTACTCTTAAATAGTCTCTGACTAATTGGTTATAAACACCAATTTCGGACAAATTTTTTGCGTTTTCTTGCGCAAAATTTGCATTATTATTTGTATATTTGTTCATGGTTGAGTTACTGTTTTGACATTAGCTTATCCCTTTGGTAGAAAGTGGTAGAGGGTCGAAATTTCTAACCACTTTCTTTTTTTAAGATGCTTTGTTAATTCCTTCATAATTTCTTGTTTTACAGTTTTTCCCTCTTTTTATAAAAAAGGCATCCAATAGATTTTTTATTTCTTTAAATGAAAAGTTTGGAGGTTGATTTGTTTTTGTATTCTCTTTTAGATACACTTGAAATTGATTAAAAACATACTCTTCGCATGTAATTAAGCTTTTGAAGTGTTTGTTTAACACATGTTTTTCATCATGTTTAATAAAAAAAACTCTTTCAGTTTCTGAATAGAAAACTTCTACTGAAGAGTGCTTTTTTACTCTGTAGTTTTTTAATTCTTTTTGACCCATTTTATTAAATATTAAAATGATAGAATCTAATTTTAGTGAAGTTTAACTATCAAAAAAGTAACAGAACGTCCCCCGTATCTGTTACTTATTTTTGATAGCATCTAATCAAACTATAAAAAACTACTTTGCAATTTAAATTGTTAGGAAATGATCTTTAAAAAGGGGAAAATTTGTAATAGGTTTAGCAACAAACTAAAATCAAATAAAAGTACAGCTCCAGGAGCTGCACTTAAACAACTAACCAAACTTAGTAAACTATAAATAGTCAACTAAAAAATTCTTCTACCATTTATGTTAATGAACTTTAAGGAAGTAACCCACAACTTCGTTTATACAGGGTCAAATTGTAGTCATTCGGTTTTTTGTTGTGGGTTACTGTTAGATAAGTTTCACTCATCCCTTTGGTTTTTTTGTACCCGTATATGACTTGACCTCTTATATTTTATCCAGCTTTTGACAACTCGATTTTATTTTTATTTCTACTTAGCCTTTTTCTTACTTCCTTATTATGATTTTTCACTAATTCTTGAAAAAAGTAATCTTCCGTAAGTTCAAAAGGCAATGAACTTTTGTTACTCTTACGAGTTTTTATTTTATTTTCTTGGTTTGAATCAAAATTTTGTGGAGTAATAACTGATAAGAACAATTCTCTTTCGGCTTGACTTAATTTGCCGAATTCTTTCATTGCTATTTTTAAGTTATTATTTGACACCCTGTATATTTTGACCTTTTAACAAATTATGTAGACTTATTTACTATATTTGTTATATCGTTAATGCAAATATAGAGTAATACTCTAATATTTCAAAAAAAATAGAGTAAAAATCTAATTATTTTTATTTGTGAGTGTAAAAATCAGGCTAAAAGAAGTAATAAAACATCACGGATTAACTGTAAAATCCTTTGAAAAGTCTATTGATGTTTCAAATGGTTATGTAAACAGTATTACAAAAAATATAGGTTTTGATAAGTTGATTTTACTTATTGAAAAATTCCCAAATCTTAATGTAAAGTGGCTTATTTCAGGAAAAGGAGAGATGTTTTTAGAGCCAAAGGATTCTTTAGATCAATTTAGTATTGAAGAAATAATTACTTATATTTTTGATAAAAAAGAAAAATTTAGAGAGAATACCGCTTATAAGTTATTAATGGATAATGAATTTAAAGAAAAAGTACTAGAGAAACTTAAAGAAGATAAAAATAAACTTTTGGAACTTCAGTCTAAGAAAAAAGACAAAACAAACTCTTAATTTAAATTTATATCATTTTCTAATAAAAAGATATCTAATTGAATCTGTTTAATTTCATCATCTAAACGATCATTTTCTTCTTTCATTTTATCTAACTTCTTTGCAACCTCTTTTTTTGAATCTTTTTTGAAGGCTTGCTTTTGTTTTTCAGTAAGATACTGTTTTCTTTTGAAAATATTTTTTAAATACTCTAACATAATTTAATCAATTTTCAATGTTTTATTAATATCCTTTTGAAACTCATCAATAGTAGTATCAATATGTTGACCAGTATAACTTGGTTTTCCATATTTCTCTGCATACATAGCTTTAACAGCAATATTTGGATAATGAATTGTTTTAATTCTTTCAATTAATGAAAGTTGAGAAAGTATAATATCGTCTTTATATGTGTAGTTTTTCACAAGGAAATAAGTAAAGACTGAAATTAACAAAGCAGATATTAGTATAAAAATTACATAGGTATTTTTCAAAAAATCTTTTTGAGTCAATAATGTAAAGTGTATGATCCAAAATGAAGAGACTATCACTCCAGTTAAAGAAACAAAGTGAAATCTAAAATTACTTCCTTTTTGTATATCATTTCTTAAAGATTTAATACTAAAAAAAAGAAATCCTACAGATATACCAAAATAAGCTAACCAAAACCTAAAACTACTTCTTCCAAGAAAAGCCTGTTTTTTATTAAGTTCTCTCTTTGTTTTATGATATTCCTTTAGATTAGATCTTATACTTTCAAAATTGGAGTTATAACCTTTACTTAAGCTTTCAGCAATAGATTTAATACTATCGTTTTCAGGAAAAAGAGATAGTAATTTTTTTGTGTTTTTTTCAATAATGTTATAATTAATACTATCTCTTTTTTTAATTATCGCTTTATATGTTTTTTTATGGCTTTTTTGTTCGTGCGACAATTCATTCCAAAATATATGGAATAAAGACATAGTAATTAATAAAAACGTTACTATGCCTATAATTATCCCTTTAATTGTTATTTTATTCGTTCCCTGTTTCTTCTTCTTCGTCGTCATCTATTTGTCCATTATTTCCTGGTTCTGTTTTTACTGTAGACTCAAGTTCTTTGTGAGTGACATTTTGCGGTTCAATATCTTCAGATAAATCTGTACATCCTGTTAATACAATTGAAGAAATAAATACAACTAATAATACTAATACTTTTTTCATTTTTTTTTGTTTTATAATGTTATTAAAAAACAAAAATAAGCGTATTAAATTATGTATTAGACAACTATAAAAAAATAGGGTGTACTACAATTTTTTTTCTAATTTAATATATTTTTCTGAATAAAAAGTGAAAATAAATAAGATGAATTTAATTTTAATTTCTTGTGCATTTATGATAAATATTTAGAGGACTGATTATAAATCGAGTAAAAGTATATTTTTAAAAATGTTAATTTTATGGATATCCATAATATTCTAAAATAAAATTTCAATATATTATTGAATTAATCTAGAAATAGATTTTCACTCTATTTTTTATTATATGCAAATAAATAAAGTTTTTTTTATTTGTACAATACCCAATAACCCTAACTTAATTAGGGTTAACCCTTATGTGTTAAATAGGGTAGTTGGGTATTGTATTTATTAATAAAATTAATTAAATTTCGAGCGAAGTATATAATTATTATGCAATTATATAATTATAGTCAGTACATGTAAAAGTACATGTAATTGCAAATTTAATTAATTTTATAAAAATATAAAGTATTGATTATCAGTATAAGTTTTGTTTTGTTTTTTTAAACATTAAACTTAGGATCTAGTGCCGTGAGGTGTGAGAGTTCGAGTCTCTCCGCCCGTACTGAGTTTCAAAGAAAAACCTTAATTCTTACGAGTTAAGGTTTTTTGTTTTTATATGGTTTAGCTAAAAATAATACTAGTCACTATTAGCCAAATACTAGGTAAAATAATAAACCTTATCTTTAAAGCAAAGCTAAATAGGATAGTTAATAATTATGAAAATAAAACTTTTAATAGGTGGGTTCTTAATAATCTTTTTTACTGGATGTTTAAAGCAAAAAGATAATTCTAAACTTATTTTTCAAATTCAAAAGATAAATAAGATGCCTGACTATTTTAAACTTTCAGGTGATTCTATTTATTGGGAGTTAGTAAAGAGAAAAATAGATATTGTTCCAGAATTATTAGAAATAGTAGATGATCCTACTCCGACAAATGCAACAATTTTATACCAAGGAAGAGATTATATGGTTGGGGAAATTGCAGTAGATGTTATTTATGAAATTGTTAGAGATTTTCCTAAAAAGATTGATTTAATTAAAGATTGGGAAAAGTTTGATGAATCTGAGGCTTATAATAACTATTGGTATTTTATGGCTGAAAAGTCTAATAATAGAACTCAATTCAAGCAAAAATTAAAAGACTGGTATAGTTCTAATAAAAGTAAACTCATTTGGGTTCCTGATAATAAGAAGTATAGAGAATCAGAAATGAGTGAGTTAAAAAAACATCCATCTAGAGGTTATTATAAAGTTGAATAACTTTTTAATATAACTACAGTTTTAAATAATTGCCAGAGACTAACGAGAGTTAGTCTCTGACTGTATATACCAAAAGAGTATTCTCATTTAATAAATCACTACTCATTTAAATCAGTAGGTTTTACCTTATCAATAACCTCTGCGTTTACCCAATAAATGTTTGATACATTTACTGAAAAATAAATATTTCCTACCAGGAGAAAGGCTTGGGTATGTTTCGGTAAAACCAGATTTTACAGTACTTTTAAGATTAATAGGTTTTGGTCATTCTCTATTCGGTTTCTAAATTTTCAACATGAAAAAATCAACACTTATTAGGTGTTGATTTTTATTCATAATATTTAAAAGTAAATTTATTTACTTTTTGCCTTTCAATAATTTGTTAACTAACATTTCCAATCGTTCAATTTTTTTTTGTTGTTCATTTATTTTAGAATTTTGAGCTTTTAAACTTTTTTCTTGTTCAATCGTATATAGTGTTAGCTCTTCTATTTTCTGTAATAGTTTACTATCCATTTCTCCTAAAAAGAAACCATTTTTTTCTACTTCATTTGCACTTGGAATATCTTTTAAATGCCCTTTAGTTTTGATATGATTCTCTACTTCTTGGAGTGTTGGTAATTTATATTCTTTTTCAAACACAAAATCTGACCAGCCATTAGCTTCAACTTTTACTTCCCTAGCACCAATAGAACCTTCAACAGCTAGTTTATGACTACCAGTAGTTGCTGTTCCAATACCTACGCTTTCTTGTTCACCACTTACATGTAGAATTCCTACTCTCTTACCGTTATAAATAGTATAATCTCTAAACTGACTATCTCCTTTTTGATACCCCAAGTAATTTACAGCTAACCTTGCTGGTCCGTTTGTATACCATTCTTCTAAAGAATTATCTCTTAAAACAAGTCTACCCCAATTCGTTTTCAGTTCTCCTCCAACATCTAATTTAGCGCTTGGACTTGTAGTACCAATACCAACATCACCACCACTAGTTATTGTAAGTCTTTCTTTATTTGATGTTGCTAAAGCTAAATTTTGATTTTCAGTAGTCCATAAAAAAGCATGTGTATTGTTTACACCTAACCTTAAACCATGATTTTCATTTCCTCTAGTTATTTTTAACCCAATGTTAGAAGTTTGATTGGAGTTATGAAGATTTAATAAATCTTGTGGCGATGTTGTACCAATACCTACTTTTCCGTTTGATTTAATTCTAAATTTAGAAATCTTATTAAACATAAAGTCATAATTCATTTCATTTATTGTTGGCGACTCAATGTCAAATTTCATTTCATGAATATGGTTGGGCTCATCTTGTTTGAACTTAATAATTCCAACATAATCAGACACATAGAAATTTAATGCTTCTCCCGCACGTCTACCTAAAGATAATTTAGGAATTGTTTGATTATCAGTTGTTTCGTAAATGCTTACTGTTCCTATTGATGGAAAACTATTTTGAGCTTTAACACCAAAATTCATTGCTATCATAACAATAGCAGCAATTTTAATTTTTGCTTTCATAACAATTTATTTTAATAATTTTAAAGCAAAAGTACGAATTTAACTTACTGTAAAACTTAAAACAGTAGATATAAACGTACAAGTAGGCAAAGTTTTAATTAACGTCGAATCTGATTCTTTTAATCAGCCTGTTTCTTATATCAATTGTATTATTTGCTTTCATGTTTTTTGGTTCTACTTGATAATCCATTTTTTTCTTTACTCTTAATATTACACTATTTACAGTAGTTGTTAATTTTTGTTAAGTAAGGTAAACCCTTACTTTTATTACGGTTTTATTTGACTCACTGTTTTTATTTATCCATAGGTTTGAGAAATTTTAAAATTCAAATTATGTTAAAGAACATTTCAAACTTAGGAACAGCCTTAAACAAATCAGCTCAACAATCTATTAGCGGAGGATTTCAAGAACCTTTAGATTGTAGTGCAACACCAGTGTATTCTAATGGTTATTGTTATATCTGTGGTGTTGAATATCCTGCAAATAAATGCTAAAACTATTCTTAAGCGAACTTCGGTTCGCTTTTCTTTTTCTTATACGCTTCGTACTACAGATTTAATTAATTGTGTTTTCTGTTTTTAATAAAGAATTTTCTACTAGCTTTTTCTAAAAGCATAATTACAAAGAACTTTATGATTAAAACTAGCTTACTTTTAAAACAGATTCTCTATGTGCTATACCCCAATTAACCATAGCATCTAAGACAGATATGATTTTTTTACCAGATTCAGTCATTTGATATTCTATTCGAACTGGAGTTGAGTCAGAGACATTTCTTGTGATAATCCCATTTAACTCTAATTCTTTTAATTCTTTTGATAGCATTCTTGGAGTAATCTTTTCAATATTCGTTTTTATATCCTTATACCTATGATTCCCACATAGCATTGAAGCTATAATAGATAATTTCCATTTTCCGCTTAAAACATTTAGCGTATCATTAACAGCTAAAACAAATTCTTTAGGGCATTTCTTTATTCCTGATGTATTGTCTAACTTATTCATAATGTTTGTTTTATTTCTTATGGTATACAAAAGTATACTTGTATATTATAAGAAGTTACTATCTTTTATATACCAAATGTAATACTTTTGAATCGTTAATGAATAAAATATAAAATGAAAAATCAAATAACAATTTTTGGAGCTACTGGAATGGTTGGGAAAAGACTTGTCGAGCGAGCTACTAAAAGGGGATATAAAGTAAAAATTTTGGTTCGTTCAATAGAGAATTTAGGATGGTTAGACTCAGGAGTTGAAATAATAGAGGGAAATTATTTCGATCATTCAAAGCTTAAAGAAGCTATGGAAGGGTCGGTTGCTATCCTTTCAACGATAGGTCCTCCAATAAAAGTTAAATCAAAGGATGTTGATGAAACTAAATATCACAAATCATTAAAATTTATAACTGAAACCATGCCGGCAGAAGGAGTTGAAAAACTGATTAGTATTGCTGGTGCAGGAATTAAATATCCTGGTGAGAAGTTATCTTTTTCAAGAAAAATTATAAGATTGATGCTAAAAATGATGGCAAAACAATTGATTAATGTTAAAGATGGTGAATTGGAAATTCTTTACAATTCAACGATAAATTTTGTAAATATTAGACCTCCTATGGTCAAAGATATTGAAGGTGACCTTAAAGTCGATGCAAATAATGTTGTTGGAATGAAAGTTAGTTTAAACCAATTATGTGATTTTATGTTAGATAACATTGATGACAATAGTTGGAATAGACGTTTTCCAATTGTTGGAAGTTGATAAGAAATATCTAAAACATACATTTTAAAAAAGAATTTCAATACTGAAATTAGTTTCAGAATTGAAAGTGTCAGAGCCAATAGTTTTGTTGCCTAATTATAACAATAACTATTTATGACGAGATTTTTTTTAATTTTTATTATTGGAATAAGCAGTCTTTATACCAATAACCTACTAGCTCAAAAGCAACAAAAACCCCCAGTTACTAAAAAAGTGTTTTATAGTTTAGGAGCCAGTGTTGCTTTGTTTCCTGAGTACGAAGGAGCGAAAGATTACCGTGTATTACCTTTCATAAGTTTTTCTGCTAACTGGATAAATGGTCGATATATAAGAGTGTACGGACTAAATGCAGAATACAATGTGTTGGCAAATAGAAAGTGGAATTTTGGTCCCATGATTGCCTCAAAAATAAACAGAAACAACTCTGTGTCTAATACTAAAATAGCGCTGCTACCCGAAATAGACTTTGCCGTTGGAGCAGGATTGTTTGCTAAGTATAACTTTAAAAAAGTAGATATTAAAGCGAGCTATACACACGATATTACTGGAGCAAACGATGGTGGTTTGGCCAATGTAGAAGTAGGGTTTAACCATAGAAAAAAGAAGTTAATTTCAAGAGTTGCAATAAATAGCTCTTTTGCTACCTCAAACTATTTAAATACCTATTTTGGGATATCTCAAACAAGTAGTTTAGCTGCTAACTTACCAAGTTATAAACTGGAGTCTGGTTTTAAAGATGTTGGAGTGTCTTCAAATATTTTCTATTTATTGAATAAAAAATGGATGTTAGGTATGGCATTCCGTTACAATGTATTTATTTCAGATGTTGTAGATAGCCCAATTATTCAAACAGGAAACAAGCACCAATTTGTTACGGCAATATCTGCTTTATACAGATTCTAAGACAAACCTATGGATTAAAAAGCTTTTGAATAGTATACTATTCAAAGGTTTTTTCAAGTAATATATAAAATATCCTTTGCTAGTTATCATTAGTTAGATACTAGTGGGAATGGGAGATATTTTAAAGTTTAACTTTTTTAATATCATCTTCAAATTCACTCATAAACCATTCAAGTGTTTTATTCTTTTTTCCAAGTTCCCTTGTTAAAAAATTTTTTAGCCCTCCTATATCTATTTTCGTCGAGTTTAGCCGTTTTGAAATAGCTTCCCATTCTTTTCGCTTCCAATAAAATTCTAGTTCTTTTGGATAATCTTCCGGTATTTGTTTTAAGTTCTCTATCAAATTCTTCTCTAACTGATTCTTCAATATTGTTTTCTTCTCTTTCAATTCCTTTGATTTTTGATTCAATAGAATAGATTTCTCTTCTAAATTTGTCATGTATTTCTTTCTCAATTCTATTTCTTCTTTCTCCAATTCTCTCAATTTGTTTTTTTTCAATGTCTTTAGAAAACTTAAAATCTGCTCCTGTCTTTCTTGGTAAATCATCGTATAATATTCCAAGTGATTGGATATTGCTGTTAGTAAAAGCCAATTCTCTATTAATGGAGGTTCGTATTTTTTTCTCAAGATTTTCGATTTCTCTTCTTTCTCTTTCAATAGGTTCTGTATACTCTGATTGTACTTTTTGTCTAATCTCAGTTTCAAAGACAGAGAGTTGGTATTCAATTTGTTTAATTTCTTTTTCTTCTCTTGTGATATTCTCAGCAATTTTTCTTGTAAATTCATTGTTGATTGTTGCTGCTTCAATATCTCTTTCAAGTGCTTTTCTTTTTCTAATATATCTTGTTTCCAAATCTCTGTATTTTCTATCCTCAAATTCCTTTTGTTCTGAATTTCTTTCAAGTGCTTCTTTTCGATTTGATTCTTCCAATTCTTCCAATCTTTGTTTTGCTCTTTCTGAATTTCTCTCAACCTTTTGTATTTGTTGGTTAAGTTCGTGTTCAATTCTTCTGTATTGTTCCGAAGATAAACTTCTTTCAATGCTACGTATGAGCTGATTAATTTCTGCTTGTCTGCATTTGAAATCTTCTTCAAAAATGATTCTTTCGTTATCATTAACTTGTGAAAACTCTTTTGTATTTCCTCTGGGAACTGGAATGTATTCTGTGTTGGCTTCTCTTTCATTATATACCCATTTGTAAGTTCGTGATGATTTTAACGCTTTTTCTATATCTTCTTCTGATTTTTTTGGAATGTTAATTCGAAGTGTGTCAATACCTATCCTTGATAGTTTTAAATATTTTTCCTGACTAATTTTGTTTGTAACTATAAATTCGATGAATAGTATAGGTTTGTCCTCTTTGTTAAAGAATGTAATATCAGGTCTAATTAACAAGTTTTTTTCTAATACTTTAGGGCTTTTTCCCCATCTAATTACTCCATTTTCATCTTCGTAAAAAGTTAGTTCTGCTTTTGTATACGAAGCTTCTATTCTTTTTTTTCGTTCTATTTTCATAGGGAGTAAATCTAGCTCTGAGTTTAAAGGAAACTTATATATAGCTGGAGCATTAACATATTTCAACCTATTTAAAATAGCTTTTGCTATTTTCTCTCGATACTCTTTATTAGCTCTGATACATTTTGGTTTCTCTTTTATAGATTTAGGTACATGATGCCTGAAAAAAGATAATCTGCTTGGAATTTTTTTTTGAATGACGGCTTGCATTTTAGAATGACAACCTAAACATCTATAATCATTTAATCCACTATCTGCATTTGATATATGAATTGCTTTTTGAAGACTTTCTGAATAAGCCCAATCACTACTGTAGTCTTCTTTTTTTTCTTCTTCCATATAACAACTTTTCTTTTGGTAATAAATTTAAAAATAATAACGAATCTTTCAAAAGCAATAGTTGTTAATGTATATGGTAAAACCGTATTGAAATGTATGAATGTATAACAGAAAGTTCAAGGAAGGTTTATTATTAATAACTATTTTTAAGGGATAATTAAACTATCTAAAAAAGATTTAATAACCAAGACGGTCAAACGTTTGTTTTAGATAGTTTATATAAATAATCAAAGGCTAGAGAGAAGAAGTTGGTTCACATACCTTAGATTCTTGATACTCGTCTATTAAATTAATAATTACTTCAAACTCACCTAAGAAAAACTCCACGGATTCCGAAGTATTAAATGTTTTTATTTCTTCTGGTGAATTCATCCATTTATTAAATCTACTTGGGTAGTCCCACCATTGAGTTTTATTAGGCCTTCCATTTATTTTATCTTTTATAAAGTCATGAAAGTTACTTTTTTCAGATTCATTTTCAATAAAAGCAGATAAGTATAGTCTATCTTTATCATGATCTCTTAATGAGCAACGTTTACCATCAGTCCAAGAGCTTTTACTAAAATGAATGTTAATTTTATCTCCTTCAATTTCATTAAGTATATTAATATTTTCATGACCGTACTTCTCTTTTAATCGATCAATGAAATTTATAGAAAAATTTTCAGCAATTTTTTCAAGAATCTTAGGGAAAGCTTTATATGCTTCATAAGCACTTTCAATATTCTCAGGAGAACTTAAAGCGTATTCAACAATTTCATTTGTGTTTTGTGTATCCATAGTAGAAAAATATTTTTGTATTTCTGATTTAAAGTCTTTTAGGAAAAAGCGAATCTTTTCAGATTGAGAGGATTTAATGCATTCCTCTAACCATTCAATTATGTAGCTAGAGTAATTAATATGAAAATATATATATTCATTTTTCAATTGATTTTTTTCTTTAGAAGACATGCTATTTTCGTTTGCATCATTTTCAGAAATATAAATCAAAAGGTAATTTTTGTATTTAGTTTTTAAATGGTCTGAGTAGTCTTTCAATTGATTATCACTATCACTAGTCCAAGGTTTGTTTTCAATGCCTATAGCAAATTCATTATCCCAAGAAATTACAATATCTATTCTTTTTTTATTGTTTTTGATTTTATCGGTTCTAACTTCTCGTTCTATTTTAGGAAAGTTAGAAGGAGTTTGATTTTTTAAGGGGAGTTTAGATATAAACGATTTTAAAAAAGCTTCTTTTTGACCATGAGCACCGTTGGGGTTTAACAAGTCAGCAAAAATATCTGACATTATATTCTCATTCATCCAGATGTATTTAAAAGGACTAAATTTTCTAGAGAGTAATAAATCAAATTCACTTTGACTATGTTTCAAAATAGATGTTCGAAAAGCTATTGATTTTAAATATTCAATGTTTTTTTTCAATTAAATTTTATTTAGGTATTAAATTTTAATGTTCCCGAAAGTAGAATAAAAAAAGCGCATAGATTTACGGAAAACCATACTATAAGTAAGGGCTTTCCATAATTATATAATTTTATTTTATCAGCGAAGCTCGCTGAAGGTTTCGCAGAGTTTCAAAAGTATCAGCGAAGTTCGCTGATGGTTCTGCAAAGTTTTTATTGTTAAACAAAAACTATATCCCCTCCAATTTCAATCTATAGGCTTCAATATTCTTATCCTCATTTTGTATAGCGGTTTCAAAAGCCCTTGTATAAAATACCTTGGCTTTCGTTTTGTTGCCTTGTTGTATATAGGCATCGCCCAAACTTCGTAACAGAATTGCCGATTTTTTAAACTTACCGAGTCCAACGCTTAAAACTTCTATAGCCTTATTCGTTTTTTGGTGTTGTAAATAAAACTGAGCGTACCTGTTAAACCACAAATCCCTAGTTTTGGTTTGGTAGTAGTTACCAAACTCTTTCATAAACAAAGCAAAAGCAGGATAATTGTTTTCTTTCATGGCTTGCAATAACAAAAAGTGTTTGGTGCTTTTATGAATCTCTTTAGAGGTATTGTATTTATCGCCTCTTTTGGCATAATGCGCTTTGAGTTGAGCCAATCCACCATATTGGTTAAAATCGTTTAAAGTGTTAAAGCGTAGGTAAGGATAATCGCTAAAGTAAAGATTTAAACCTTTATGCAGGGTTAAGGTTGGGGTAGAGTGATGGTTTTCGCTTGGTAAGGAATCGAATTTCCAAGAGGTTTTAGGTAAAACAGTGCTACTTAACAGGCTTTTAAACTGATTAACGGATTCCGTTGCCCAATGTTCAGCAGGGCTTAAAGAAACATAGATAAACTCGGTAGTATTGCCCTGTGTAACTAACTTTTTTCTCAAAGAGCTTAGTCTGTTTTCGGTAAAATGGGTGGGGCTAGCAATAAAGTAAGCAGTAAAAATGTTTTCGGGTTGTGCAAGGAGTTCAAGTGCCAAACCTCCTGCCATTTCCCAGCCAAAGTAGAAATGTTTGGGAGTAGCATTGTAATTTTTTTCTACAAACGGGATCAATTCATCCGTTAAAAACTGTAAAAACATTTGAGCGTCTGGATATAACAATTTTCTTCGTTGTCTCTGTTGAGTATGTATACCCACCACAATAAATGATGGTGTTTTGTCTTGCCACTGTAACGTGTTCTGGTACAGTACGCCATTTAAAAAATACCGTTGTCCGTCTACAATATACAGTACTGGATAAGCAGTTTTTTTATAATCAGCAGGCAGGTATATCGAAATTTCTCGATCTTGGTTTAAAACCTTCGAAGAAATCACTTGTTTTTTACCTACCACATTAGGAGTAGCCTCTTGGGCAGTTAGCGAATAAAAAACAGTTTGAAATAGTAGGAAACAAAGAACAATTTTAAGCTTCATCGATATATAGTTAAGTATGCAAGGCTTAACAATAGTACAATAATTTTTAATTGTTCTTTGTTAATAATGAGCTAAATAACGCGTTTACTCTTTGGTGTATTTGCCCTTAAAATCACCTTGAACAAAGCTTAGCTCACTTCCATCTGCAGAAAATATAAACGAAATAGACTCCGCATACATTTGTTCCATAACAAATCGGTTATTGCCTTTGTATACAAGCGGAGATTTAAATTCACCTTTTATAATATGAACCAAAGTAGTGTGGTCTCTTACAAACACTGCTTTGTCCGTTGCATCTTTTTCGTATACATAAGTCCCTGCAAATTTTTCAAGCTCAGTTTCCGAAATCTCAACAGCAGTATCTTTAAAATAACGTTTTAAAATGTCTAAAAATAAATCGTTAATATCAATGCTAGATCCATTGGTAATTGCAGTAAGCGTTACTTGTTCTTTCGGAAAATAAATAGCGGTAGATCTAAACTCGTCTACACGTCCACGATGTCCAAGTCCATGCCTATCGGTTATTTTATATCGGAAGAGCCCCATTCCATAATTGTCTTCAACGGTTTTCATAAGGGCTATACTTTTATCAGAAAGTAATTTGCCTGTAAATAAGGCAGTCATAAATTGGTTTACCTCTTTAGCGGTAGAAACTATAGAAGCACTTCCTAGGGTAATAGATAAGTCGGTTTCAGGAAACTTTGTTTTCCCTTCCGCAAAAGAATACGAATGAGCTTCGTTTTTACTACTGTCTATTTTTTTTCGCTCATAAGTATTTTTTAAACCTAAAGGCGTACATATTTTTTCTTGTAAAAGTTCGTTGTAGGTTTTTTTGTACACCTTTTCAAGAATATAGGCTAATAAAAAGTAGTTAGAGTTGCTATAGTCGCCTTTGGAGTTGGGTTCAAAATCACTGTCGTAAGTAGCAATCAGGGCTAACATTTCTTTGGGCGATTTATATTCCGTTCTATATTCAAAAAAGCTTTTGTCTTTTGTAAAGTTATGTATACCACTTCTGTGCTGCAATAAATGAGCAATGGTAATTTTTGAAGCGTTTTTAATGCTAGGGGTGTATTTGTTTATGGTTTCATCTAAAGCAATTTTACCTTCTTCAACAGCTTTCAATACCAATGCGGCTGTATATGTTTTTGAAATAGAACCAATACGATATTTGGTGTTTTCATTGGCTTTAGTATTTGCTTCTATGTTGCTAAACCCAATAGTTTTTGAATAGATAGTTTTACCTTTTTCAGATAAGGCTATGCTTCCCATAAAAGTTCCGTTTTTCTCATAGCTACGTAGAAGGCTGTCTATTTCTGAAATCGGATTTACGGTTTGTGATTCTTTTTTTAAGGATGCTTTTTGCTCATTTTTTTTACACGATAAGCAGATAAGAAATGCGAAAACAAGGAGAGTAGCTTTGTTCATTTTTTACAATTTTAGGTTAGTTATAGGGATTTTCACCTTACGACGATTAAAGTGGTCAAAATGTTACACTTGCGTTGCAAACAAATGTTGAGTAGAGGATAAATAGCTACCAATTTTCTGTTTTATTGGTTGCGATTGAAGCTTATTATAATTTTTTGGCACGATTTTCTATTAGGTATAGCCAATTATTATGTGCTACATTTTATTGATGAAATTTTCAGTATAGTGTAGCAGATTTTTTGTGAAATGTTTTGTAACTTAATGGAGAACAGTGTTTTATTTAATATGGAGATAACATATTCATTACAATCAACCATAAATATTGTATTATTAATATTAGGCGTATCGTTTGGAATACTGCTAATTGCTTTACATAGAAAGGAACAGCGAAATTCGTTTTTCTTAGGTGTTTTTATGATTCTTTTTGGTTTGGGGGCTATCAACGAAATAGTTATAGAGCTAAATCTTATAAAGTATTATCCAAAATTAGAATACCTACCGTTTGATTTTTTGTGGTTGTTGTTTCCCGTATTTTATTTGTATGTGCAAGACATTTCCATTGTACCTGAGAAGAAAAAATACAATGTATTAATACCGGGAATTGTAGCATTTCTCTTTTTTACAGGTTTATTGTTCTTCGATTTGTCTTTCATCGTTCAAGTATTTGATTCATCTATATTCGGATTGATATATTACTTTGGAGGAATTATTTATAGTATTGTAATCATGGTAAGAACTTTTAAACTCATAACTGTTCACACCAAGAAAATTAAAAATCAATATTCAACTACAGAATATAAAGGGATTATTTGGATTAAATATTTCTCACTTACCATACTCCTTTATTTTATGTCGTCGTTTGTAGCGTTAATAGTAGTGGTTATTTTTCAAGAGTCGGCAATTAGTTTATTAGATACGGCATTCCTTATCATTAATATGTGTCTTATTTTTTGGGCATCGTTTAAAGGAATTATGCAGCACGAAGTAAAATTGTTAATTCCAGAAGAAACCAATATCAATACTTCAGAATCGTGTACTGAAAAAGAAACAGCAAAAGAATTGCCTCAAGAAAATAATGTGGAGACCAAAGAAATAATTGATAAACTGCATGCAACGGTTGAAGAGTTTGAACTTTTCAAACATGTCGATTTAACCATTATTGATGTTGCTGAAAAAATTGGTGTGCACCCAAGAAAATTATCAGCTACAATCAATGCGAATTTAGGATCTAATTTTAATCAGTTTATTAATAACTACCGAGTAGAATATGCCAAGAAATTATTGAAAAATAACTTGGAGAATAATTTTACCATTGAAGCCATAGCACACGAATCTGGATTTAAAAGTAGAACGTCGTTTTATACAGCATTTAAAAACAGTACTCAGATGACTCCTATAAAATACAAGGAGTCCCGATTTACGTAATTTTGTACAGAATTCTAAAATCAGGACAACTTTACCCTTGTTTTTACTGGGAATTCTAAAAATTCAACTCAACTTTGCATCAAGTTTTCAAGCAACCTTTGATAGAGGGGAAGTTTGAAAAAGGGGGATTTTAAGAAAATTGAATAGATAATAATATTTAATGGACTTGATATGGCACTCTACAAAATAGCTGTGTTTCATCTTGGAGTAGAGTGTCTTTATTTTGAAAATAATATGAAGACTTTATAGTTTGTTAAAGTTGATTAGAAGATAAATAAGTTACCTTTGTTAACTCGTTATCTGAATACAAAAAGTAACTGTATGTAAATGCAGTTGCTTGCTTTATTTCTAACATTAAGGAAGAAATTGGGGAATAAAGTAAACAACCTACGGAAAACTCCGTATACCTTAATCACATAAATGTGGTTGGTATACGGAGTTTTTTTATGTTACAAATAGAAAAGAATATGATTAGTAAAATAAATTTAAACAAGAATAAAATGAAAAGAAACTTACTGGCATTAGTAGCCTTTTTAGTAGTAGGAAATGTTTTAGCCCAAGACATTTCGAAGACTATTTTAGGAAAATGGAAATTAAAAACTTTAGAAGTAGACGGTTCTAAATTAACACCACAAGATGCTTTTCAAACATCTGAAGTATTTCAGGTTTATACAGCAAAAGGAGTTTTTACAGGAGTAATTGGTACGGAACAAAAAAAGGGAAACTGGAAAGCGTCTAAAAACCAAAAAGAAATTAGCATAACAACAGACGGGAAGAAGAGCGTATTTAAAGTGTTATCTTTTAAAAGTAATAAAATGACACTGAAAACAAAAATAGATGGACAGTTGATTACGTTGCATTACAAAAGAGTAAAAGAAGGAGCAGAAAATAAAGTGTCTGACATGGCAATTTTAGATGCCAACAGAGATGGAGTTATCAATCCATACGAAGCTTTAGACGTACTGTTGTTAATGCAAAAAGAAAAAGGTAAAATAGCTACAGACGATATTGCAGAGATTGTAGCTAGCTATCATACAGAACAACAAAAAGAAAGCGACGATATTTTTAAGGATGTTGATAAAAACAAGAACAACATTATAGAAATGAATGAAGCTCCAGAAGAAATGGTACAGTTTTTACAAATGATGGATACAGATGGAAGTAGATCGGTAAGTAAAGAAGAAATGAATAATTTTAACTTTGAAAAAGCCATCTTTCCAGGAGAAGCAGCATTGAAACAACAAGCAAAAGAAATTTTACAACAATTCTCTGGAGGAAAAGCTTATGTAGTAATTAAGGATGCACCAGCAGAAGTACAAGGTGAAGTTGTAGCTTGGGATAGCAATGAAGATGGAAAGTTAAATGAAAACGAAATCTTTAAAGGATTAGAGTCAGGAGCGTCTACAGCTAAGTTTGAAGTAAAAGGAGATGTAGCTTATATGAATGGAACAATAAGTAGTAGTACACCAGCGGCTGTTTTAGAATTAATTTTCCAACATCCAGAAGTAAAAACAATAGAAATGTTAAGTGTACCAGGTTCTATTGATGATGTAGCTAATTTGCGTGCAAGTTTATATGTACATAAATTTGGATTAAACACTAGATTAAATTCTAAAAGCATGATTGCATCAGGTGGAACAGATTTCTTTTTAGCTGGTAAAAAGAGAACCATAGCAAAAGGAGCTAAAATTGGAGTACATTCGTGGGGTGGTGGAGCTACTGCTGCTACTGATTTACCTAAGAGCGATGAAGCACACAAAAAATATTTAGACTATTACACAAAAATTAATATTCCAACAGAGTTCTATTGGTACACACTTAAGGCAGCGCCAGCAAGTAGTATTCACAATATGACCGAGGAAGAAATTAAGAAATATAAAGTTAGAAACAACTAATAAACAATGAGACACAAATTTTATTTAGAAACTCCAATATATCAATCACATAAGCTTTTTAATGAGCAGCATAAGAATGTCTTTTATAAGATGGATTGTTATCAGCCAACCAATTCTTTTAAAATTAGAGGAATGGAAGAATTATGCAGGCATCATATTGGAGAAGGAAAAACAAAATTTGTGTCTTCTTCAGGAGGAAACGCGGGTTATTCATTAGCCTATGTTGGAAAACAGTTAGGAGTAAGTGTAAAAGTAGTAGTACCTAGTACAACCACTAAATTTATGATTGATAAAATCAAAGATTTAGAAGCTAAAGTTGAGGTGCATGGCAATGTTTGGGACGAAGCACATCAGTATGCTTTGAAGTCAGCAGCGCAAGAAGATGCGGTATATGTATCGCCTTTCGACGATCCGTTGTTATGGAAAGGACACGCTAGTATTATAGATGAGTGTGCCCAACAAATGGAACAACCCGATACGGTTATTGTTTCAGTAGGTGGTGGTGGATTGTTGTGCGGAGTATTAGAAGGCATGAAAAAAAACGGATGGACCAATACACAAGTTATTACTACAGAAACCATAGGAGCAGCATCTTTTTATGAAAGTTATCAGGCAAATAAAATTGTAGAGCTAGAAGAAATTAAAACCATAGCCACAAGTTTAGGAGCTAAAAAAATAACAACCAAAGCCTTAGAGTTAGCTAAAGAATTTACAATAAAACCAGTAAAAGTATCAGATGCAACAGCGCTCAAAGCTTCTTTCGATTTTTTAAATGAAAAAAGCGTATTGGTAGAACCTGCTTGTGGAGCTGCGATATCTGTTCCGTATTTCCACCCTGAATTATTAATTGAAAGTAATAACATTTTAGTTATTGTGTGTGGAGGAGCCAACACAGAATTCAATTATTTATATCAACACTTTAAATAAGATTAATAGAATATGCTACCAGTATTATTAGTAATGACACTAGGTATTGTTTTAGGATATGTGTTTAGAAATCAATCAAAAATCATCCGATTTTCAGAAAAAGCAACCAGTATGGTAATTTACTTGTTGCTATTCTTACTGGGAATAGGAGTTGGGTTGAATAAAACCATTGTGTCTAATATGGGAAGTATAGGGTTACAAGCGCTCCTTATTACTTTAGGAGCAATGTTTGGAAGTTTGCTATTGGCATATTTCACGTATAAATTATTTTTTGTCGCTAAAAATGAAAAATAGTCTTACCATTCTTTTAATGTTTGTAATAGGATTATTGCTAGCATTGTATAAATTCTTACCCGATTTTTTAATCAATAACGACTTTACGCTATATACCTTATATGCATTAATGTTTTTTGTAGGAATCGGGATTGGTTCAGATACCAAAGCCTTTAAAGTTATACGAGAAACAAAAATTAAAATCATATTAGTGCCACTTTGTGTTATAGTAGGTTCTTTATTAGGGACTGCAATTATTTCTTTCTTTATTGAAGATATAAACATGGTAGAAGCAATGGCGGTAGGTGCTGGATTTGGATACTATAGTTTATCGTCCATTTTTATTACTGAAATAAGTGGAGAAACCTTAGGGGTAATAGCCTTACTTTCTAATATTTCCAGAGAAATCATAACACTTTTAGCCGCAGCATTTTTTGTAAAGTATTTTGGAAAGCTTGGAGCTATCACAGCTGGTGGAGCAACTTCTATGGATACTTGTTTGCCTATTATTTCTGAAACAACAGGTAAAGAGTGGGCAATTATAGCGGTGTTTAGTGGTGTAATACTTACGATTATAGTACCGTTTTTGGTACCTTTTATATTAACTTTTGTATAAAGAAAAAGGATGTTTCTTTATACTATAGTTCTGCTGATTTTTATCAGGTTAGTATAAAAAGTAGATGAGAATAATAGAGGAGATTACATAGTATTGTTGTTAAAAAAGGTTTGTAGTTATGTATAATACTATTTACCCTCTAGTTTTCATTTATCTTGTTTTAAGTTGAAGCTGATTATTCATTTTGATTAAAAGTTGTAAATTGCAACTAATTTTGAGAAAATGAAAAAACAAACATATAATTCGTCATCAAGGTTTATTAGTGTAACCGAGCGTCTTTTAGTAAGTAAACTACAAGAAGAGTTTAATAATAATAATATTGAAATTACGGTAGAACAATGGAAGTTGTTGTTCTATTTATGGGGTAATGATGGAGTAAACCAAAGAGATCTTTCAATAAGAGCCAATAAAGAAAAAAGTACTATTGCTAGGCAAATAGTCGATTTAGAAAAGAAAGAATTAATTATTAGAGAAAGTTCTGAGTTTGATAAGAGAAATAAACTCATTTTTATTACTGAAAAAGGAAAAGAACTTGAAAAAGAAACTTTGAAAATTGCGAATACAATCACAGAAAAATCTGAAAAAAATATTAGTGAAGAAGATTTGAATACAGTAAAAAGAGTACTAACACAAATGATACAAAACTTAAATGAATAGCATAAACATAAATAATAACTAATATGAAATCACCCAGAAGATTATTTCTTAAAAAACTCGGTTATACTGCTGCAGCTGGAGTTGTTTTACCATCCTTGGTTATGTGTGAGGAAAAGTCAAAAGCAGCGCAAAAAAAAGAACAGAACCCCAATTATAAGGCATTAAAAAGATATTCAAAAAAGGCAATTCAATTAGTAAATCAAGCTACCTGTATAGATATGCTTGGCGATTATGGCGATTGGATTCACAAGCGAAATGGGTTACCACTAGCAGAATTATGGGAAAAAGTACCTAATTCTTTTACACAAGAAGATTACGAATTCGTTAAAAGTTGTGGAATAAATGTATTTGGGTGGGGAAATATGTTACCTTCTTATGAAGAAATGTTGTTATTTATGGCAACACAAAACGGAATCATAGCTTCTAATCCTAAATACTTTGAACGTATAGATACTATTGAAAAGCTGAAAAACATTGGAATTTCAGACAAAATTGGGATGTTAATTACAAACCAAGATTCTAAGCATTTTAGAACTTTAGATGATATTAATCTTTTTTATGGATTAGGGCAGCGAGTTTCTCAATTAACTTACAATGACAAAAACAGGATAGGTTGTGGAGCTTTTGAAAATTTAGATACTGGAATTACTCCATATGGTAAAGAGGTTGTAAGGCGTATGAATGAAGTTGGAATGGGAGTTGACGTGTCTCATTGCGGTGATATAACTACATTAGGAGGAATTGAAGCTAGCAATAAACCTGTTTTAATTACACATGGAGCTTGCAGAAGCATAGCAAAAGGAGTTGCAAGAGCAAAAACAGACGAAGCTATTAAAGCAATGGCAAAAACGGGCGGAGTTATTGGTATTCCTATTTTACGTTTTATGATTAGTGAAAAAGAACCAGTTTTTATCGATGATTTTTTAAATCATATAGATCATGTCGCACAATTAGTTGGTATAGAATACGTAGGAATAGGAAGCGATCAAGGGTTGTATACTGAAGATTACATTCCTAAGGAACTCAGAAAACAAAGACTAGAAAATGCTCCAAAAAAGTATCAAACACATACCAACGAAGAATATTTACTTACTATAGAAAAGCTTAATCATCCATACAGAACATACGATATTGCTGAAGGTTTATTAAAACGAGGTTATAAGGATGAGCATATACAAATGGTTCTTGGTAATAACTTCCAAAGAGCTTTAACAGAAATTTTTAAAGATTAAATAATTTTATGTAACAAAAACAAAAAGACACCGTCAGATTAATAAAGTTGTATTTTACAACTAATAAATTAATGTAAACTTTTAAAATAATTTTAAAAATGAAGAAAACGATATTATTAATACTAATTGTATTCGGAATTAATCATGCTTTTTTAGGACAAATACCCAAAGAACGAGAAAAGCAAATTATAGCTTTAGTAAAAGAATCAGATAAGTTAATAAAAGAAAAACCAGTAGAGGTTAAGGAAAATATAAATAGGTTTTTAAGTTATGTACCATCACCAGAATTAGTAAAAATTGTATTGAACTTAATGCAGGAAAACTCATCTACTAAAGAGTTAAAAATACTATTAAACGATTTTTCTAAAGGAAAAATAACTATTGAAGAAGCAGTAGAAGAAGTTGAATCTAAAATATATGCTTTAACAAATGTGAATTTAATTGATGGAACTAGTTCAAAACCAAAAGTAAATAGCACTATTGTTTTTAAAGGAACTCAAATAACAGATATCTATAAAGGCAATGCTAAAAAGTTAAACAAAGAAGCTATTGTAATAGATTTAAAAGGAAAATATATAATGCCAGGATTAATTGATTCTCATGTGCATTATGCTACTGATCCTAGTCTAGAAACATATGAAAGTGTTAAAAAAGGGTTTAGAAAAGTTCTAGGATCTGGAATTTTAGGAATTAGAGATATGGGAGGAGATGGTAGAGCTTTAGCATATTATAAAAGACAATTATTAGCGAATCAAATATTAGGACCAGATTTAAACTTTTCTAGTATTCTAGCAGGACCTAATTTTTTCTCAGATTCTCGAGTGATTGCTAGTTCGGTTGGAGTGGAGCTTGGAACTGGGGCTTGGGCACACAAAGTAACTAAAGAAACAGATTTAACATCTTTAATGCAACGTGTAAAAGGAATTGGGTCTACAGCGGTAAAATTGTACTATGATATTGACGGAAACTTAGCAAAAAAAATTGCAGATGCTGCGAAAAAAGCCGGGTTAAAAGTATGGGCGCATTGGGCAATTAGACCATCTGATGCAAAACAAACTTCAGAAGCTGGAGTGCAAGTAGTATCACATGCTCAAATCTTTGGAAGATTACCAGAAGGAGAAACCAATGAGTCCGCACTTAAAAAGTATGGAGAGAAAGAGTTATGGGAAATAATGAAGAAAAAAGGAACAATACTAGAACCTACATTTGCAGTGTATAATGATAGGAAAGAAAAAAGTATTAACGATATGGCAAATTTACTAACAAAAAATGCATTAAAGGCTGGTATTAGGATAGCTGCAGGTAGTGATGTACATGGGAATGATGAATTACCAGGAGGTCATATAGAGTATAGGTTGTTAAAGGAAAGAGCAGGTATGACTATATTTGAAGTGTTAAAATCAGCAACTTTAATAAATTCAGAAGCAACAGGTTTTGAAAATCAATTAGGAAAGATAGCTATAGGAAAACCAGCCTCTTTTTTGGTGTATGAACAAAATCCTTTAAAAGACATAACTTTTTGGGCTAAACCTTTATATGTAGTAAAAAAAGGAACAATATATTCAGGAGCTGAATTAAGAGATGAAAATAGTACTGTTACTCCTCTTTATACTTTAAATAAAAGGTAAAAGACAATAAAAAAGTCAATAAACCCCATGAAAAATTCAGTTGAATACTTGAGTTTTACAGCGAGTAATTTTTGATTATTTCAAAATAAGTTTTTTCTATGCTTAAAGTATACTAAAGTAATTTATTAGGAGTTTATTTGTAGTATCAATCGGAACAAAAGATTGATTTTTTTAGGGGATTAAAGAAAAGTGCCTGCTCTATTATTAGAGCAGGGCTTTTTGTTTTATGGATGAACACTAATTTTAGTCGTATTTTTCGTTTGCTTGATAATAAAAGAACTTTGGATGTTGGAAATAATTTCTAATTGAGAAATTTTCTTCATTACAAAATCTTGATAATGACTCATGTCGTTTAAAATAATTTTTAATAAAAAATCATAAGCACCAGCAATGTAGGATACTTCAACTATCTCATCAATATCAGCAACATAGTTTTCAAATTCTTTAAAAAATACCTCCTGATGCTTAACTAAGGTAACTTGACAATACACAATTAAACTTTTTCCTAAAGTTTCAGGCTTAACAATAGCTACATATTTATCAATAACCTTATTAGACTCCATACGTTTAATACGTTCATGCGTAGGTGTAATTGACAAGTTTACTTTAGCAGCTAGTTGTTTTATGGACTGTTTACTGTCGGTTTGCAGCTCATTAATCAGTTTTAAATCGATATGATCTAGCGTGTGCACGGTATTTTTTCCTGTTTTCATCAGTTAAGTGTTTGTGTGAAAGAATAAAATTCTTTTTAAAGAGTAAAAATAGTATAATTTAGTT
This sequence comes from uncultured Tenacibaculum sp., assembly GCF_947499065.1. Classification (GTDB taxonomy): domain Bacteria; phylum Bacteroidota; class Bacteroidia; order Flavobacteriales; family Flavobacteriaceae; genus Polaribacter. The sequence goes on from NZ_CANMMT010000007.1 coordinate 124,624, forward strand.
ATTTTAAAACTTGTTTTTGGTAATTTATTCTTTCATGTAACTTTGGGGGAGAATTTTATACATATAATAGAAATGGAAAGAATAGAAGAGATTTATAATAGAATTAGTGAAAGTTCATCGAGGTTTTTAGGGTATCCTTTAGCAAAAGATTTTGATTATAAAGAATTTGCTCCCTTTTTAAATTTATGTATTAATAATGTGGGAGATCCAGAATCACCATCTACCTTGTCAATAGATACTAAAGATGTGGAGAGAGAAGTTATTTCTTTTTTTGCTGATATATTATCAACCAATACCAAAGAAACTTGGGGCTACATTACAAATGGAGGAACTGAAGGAAATCTTTATGGTTTGTATTTAGCAAGAGAGAGCTTTAATAACCCTATAGTGTATTATAGTGAGTCTACGCATTATAGTGTAAAAAAGAATTTACATTTATTGAATTTAAAAAGTATTGTAGTAAGAAGTCAGTCTAATGGAGAAATGGATTATGAAGATTTAGAAAGTCTTTTAATCCTTAATAGAGACAGACCCGCAGTTTTCTTTTTAAATATAGGAACTACAATGACCGAGGCTGTTGATGATTTGGATAGAGTGAAAAAGTTAATTAAAAAGTATGCAATCAAAGATTACTATATACACTGCGATGCAGCATTTTTAGGTTGTATAGCACCGTTTGTAGACCCAAAACCAAAGTTTGATTTTGCTGAAGGAATTGATAGTGTTTCTATTTCTGGACATAAGTTTATTGGAGGACCAATACCATGTGGAATTGTTTTGGCAAAGAGGAAACACAGAAACCGTATTGTAAATTCAGTATCCTATGTAGGAACCTTAGATACTACAATTACAGGGTCTAGAAATGGATTAACACCATTGTTTTTATGGTCGTTTATAAAGAAACATGGTAAAGAAGGATTGATAAAACGTACAAGGGAATCGCAAAAGTTAGCAGCTTATACTGAAATGAGGTTGAAAGAAATTGGTGTAAATGCTTGGAGAAACAATGATGCTTTAACGGTAGTTTTAGATAAGCCGTCGAAAGGTTTATGTGAAAAATATCAATTAGCATCAGAAGATACTATAGCACATATTATTTGTACCCCAGGAATTGAAAAAAGCCAAATAGATACTTTTATAGAAGATTATGAAAAAGAACTCTTAGTACTTGAAGTGCTAGCCTAATGAGTTTGTTATTTTGTTGATTTTCAGTTTTTTTGAAATTTGACCAAAATTCTTTAAATTTGTAATCAGAAGAATTAATAGCAATATAATTATTGCAAGCTTATTTTCTATCTTAAGGAAGACATTGGGAAGATAAGTTTTATTTCTTACGGAAATCTCCGTATACCTTAATTAGTAATAACTAATTGGTGTACGGAGATTTTTTTTACACCAATTTTTAAAAACATAATATATGAGAAAATTGAAAAAACTATTTATTGGTTTATTAACGGTTTTAGTAATAGGAATTGGACTTCTTTATTTTTTTCCTCAACTAATATTTGGGTCAACTTTTGGACAAAAACTATTACTTAAACTTTCAGATGAGAGTGTAGCAGAATTCTATTTTAAAGAAGGTCAGAAAACAAAGGATACTTTGTATATGAAAGGGATTATTTATGGAAATACCTTAGAAGATATCAAAAATGTACTAGATAAGAATCCACAAGTAACAACAATTGCAATGGAAGATGTAGGTGGATCAATAGATGATGAGGTAAATTTAGTAGCATCTCAAGAAATTAGAAAACGAAAGATAAATACATATTTACCAAAAAATGGAATGGTGGCATCTGGTGGAACAGATATGTTTTTAGCAGGAACTAAAAGAAATGCACATCCAAGTGCCAAATTAGGAGTTCACTCTTGGTCTGATGGAAGTAAAGGGGGAGACAAATTCCCTAAAGAAGATCCTTCTCATAAAAAATATTTAGACTACTACAAGGAAATGGATATACCAACAGACTTTTATTGGTATACACTACAAGCAGCACCTGCTGAGAGTATTCATTGGATGAAACCTGATGAAATTAAAAAGTATAAAGTATTAACGAATGATTTATCTGAACTGTTGAGTTTGCAAAAAACATTATCATCAGAAGAGTTTGCGGGAAGAGGTACAGGAAAAAATCAAAAAGCACAGGAGTTAATAATCAATTACTTCAAAACATTAGGCTTAGAAAAATTTAACGATAGTTATAAGTCTCCATTTGATTTTGTTGATGAAAAAACCAAAAAGAAACGACCAGCAACCAATATAGTAGGATATATAAAAGGAAAAACAAATCCTGATAAATATATTGTCATAGGAGCGCATTACGATCATATGGGAATTGTAGATGGTGTAATATTTAATGGAGCTGATGATAATGCGTCAGGGACCGCAGCTTTATTAGTTCTGGCAAAGTATTTTACTAAAAACAAACCAGAGCATTCAATTATATTTTCAGCTTTTGATGCAGAAGAATTAGGCTTACATGGGTCAAAGTATTTTGTAGAAAATCCACCAGTACCTCTAGCTAATATAAAGTTAGATATCAACTTTGATATGATAAGTCGTAATCCTAATAATGAAATTTATGTAGTAGGAACGTATCCATATCCACAATTTAAACCTGTGGTGGAAAAAATAGCAAAAACGAGTCCGTTAAAAGTTTCTTACGGTCACGATGATCCAAACGATAAAACAAAAGATTACTGGATGTATTCGTCAGATAATGGGCCATTTCATGAAAAAGGAATTCCAAACATAACTTTTAGTGAAGAAGATCACCCAGACTATCATAAACCTACTGACGATTTTAAAAATACAAATCCAGTGTTTTATACCAATGTAGTTGCGTTAATTGAACAGTTTATTGAAAGTGTAGATGCTAATTTTCCTAACTAATTATAGATACTAAGAAAAGTGATTTCTAAAACAGATATAGAGCGTGTTTATGAAAATATTAAAAACGATATTTATAAAACACCTCTAGAGTATTCAGAAAAGTTAAGTGAAATTTCAGGAGTAAATGTATACTTAAAAAAAGAGTATTTACAACTCACTAGTTCCTTCAAAATAAGAGGAGTTTTAAATAAAGTAAAGAGTTTAAGTTCTGAGGAATTTGGTAAAACTTTTGTAGCGGCATCAACAGGGAATCATGCAGCGGCTTTTGGTTTAGCCTCAGAGAAATTTGATTTTAAAGCTAAGCTATTTTTACCTAAAAATGTTGCTTCAGAGAAACTTAAGAGCTTGTCTAAATATAAATTGGACAAAGTATTGTATGGAGATACGAGTGTAGAAACAGAAAATAAAGCAACTCAATATGCAAAGGATATTGAAGGAATTTTAATCCATCCATACAATGATGTTGAAATTATCAAAGGACAAGGAACCATTGCGGTTGAAATAGCAGAAGAATTACCAGAAGTTAGTGCAGTACTAGTGCCAATTGGAGGCGGAGGATTAATATCGGGGATAGCTTCTTATTTTTCAGAAAATGAAAAAGTAAAAGTAATAGGTTGTCAACCTGAAAATGCTTCTGAAATGTATGATTCTATAAAATATAATCATATCGTAGAACCGAGTACATTAAATACCATCGCCGATGCAGCAGCTGGGGGAATAGAAGCAAATGCAATAACCTATGATATTTGTAAAAAGCATTTAGAAGAGGTTAAACTAGTAACAGAAGAAGAGATAAAAAAAGCAGTAGCGTTTTTATATAAACATCATGATATAATTGTAGAACCAACATCAGCTGTACCAGTGGCAGCATTATTAAAAGAAGATATTTCAAAAGAATATAAAAATGTGGTGTTGGTATTAACAGGAAAAAAAATAAATAAACAATTACTAAAAGAAATAAACGAAGCATATGGCGATTGTTATTAATCTTGAAGAAATAAAAAAAATAGTAGCAGATATAGATGTAGTTTCTGCTATGGAAGAAGGGTTTGTACAATATAGTAATGGAAATACAATAGTACCACCAGTAGGAGAGTTATTGTTTGAAGAACCTAAAGGAGATGCACATATCAAATACGGATATATAAAAAATGATGACTATTATGTTATTAAAATAGCCTCTGGTTTTTATGATAATCCGAAGATAGGACTACCATCAAGTCAGGGATTAATGCTGTTATTTGATCAAAAGACAGGAGTTCCTAAAGGAGTTTTGCTAGATGAAGGCTATTTAACCGATATACGAACAGCAGCTGCAGGAGCTTTGGCAGCTAAATATTTTGCACCTAAGAATATAAAATCAGTAGGAATTATAGGAACAGGAATACAGGCAAAATTACAGTTGCAGTATTTACAAAAACATACACCTTGTACTAAGGTTTGGCTTTGGGGACGTAACAAGGAAAATGTAGCGAAATTTGTAGAAGAACTAGGGATTGACTTTGATATAAATATAGCCGAAAATCCATCAGAAGTAGCTAAAAACAGTAATCTAATATTAACTACAACTCCTTCAGAAATAGCTTTATTAAAGGCAGAAGATATTCAACAAGGAACGCATATTACAGCTGTAGGTTCAGATACAGAACATAAACAAGAGTTAGAAAGTGAGTTGTTAAAAAAAGCTTCTATAGTAATTGCAGACAGTATTCCACAAAGTAAAAGTAGAGGAGAAATATATAGAGCAGTTAAAGACGGAGCTATAACTGAAAGTTCAGTGATAGAATTAGGAACAGCTATTCAAGACCCAACATTACAACGTTTAAATGATGAACAGATAACGGTGGTAGATTTAACTGGGGTAGCAGTACAAGATATTATGATTACCAAAGCGGTTTATATAAATTATATAAAAGAATAAAAGATGTTGAAATTTGTTAGTAACAAAGGAGGAGGAGAACCAGTAGATTTTGAAACAGCAATATTAGATGGTTTTGCAGTAGACGGAGGATTGTATGTGCCAGAAGAATTACCTGAGATTACCTTAGATCAATTAAAAGAGTGGAAAGGTTTAGGTTATGTAGATTTAGCATTTGAAATATTATCCTTGTTTATAGATAGGTCAATAGTATCAGAAGAAGAATTAAAAGGCATACTTAAAACAGCTTATGCGCCTTTTGAAAAAGAAGAAATAATTCCTTTGTATCCATTAAAAACTAGAAAGGATACCTTTATAATGGAATTGTTTTATGGACCTACAATTTCATTTAAAGATGTAGGTTTAGCATTCTTAGTAAACTTGGTTAATTTTTTCTTAGAAAGAAGAAAAGAACATCTTTCAGTAATTGTAGCCACTACAGGTGATACAGGTCCAGCTACAGCGTATTTTGCAGCAGGAAAATCAAACATAGACGCTTGGGTATTATATCCAAAAGGATTGATTACAGAAGAGCAAGAGCGTCAAATGACTACTTTACAAGATGCAAATATACATCCAGTAGGAGTGACAAATTGCCCCGATGGAGGAGATGATTTGGATGCAGTTATTAGTAAGTTTTATGCCAATAAGACTTTTAAAGAAAAATTGAATTTATCGAGTGTGAATTCAATTAACTGGGGACGAGTAATGATGCAAACGGTACATTATTTTTATGGCTATTTACAAGTGGTAGATGAAGTAGGAGAAAAAGTAAATATGTCGGTGCCTTCTGGAGGATTTGGAAATTTATGTGCAGGAAGTTTGGCAAGAAAAATGGGACTTCCAATTAAGTACTTAGTTGCAGCAAATAACAAAAATGCTTGTTTAGATCGTATTTTTTCAAAAGGAGAATTTACAAAAGAAGCAATCCATGAAACAGCATCATCGGCAATAGATATTTTAATTCCGTTTAACTTTTGGAGGTACTTATATTTTAGTATTGATAAGGATGCTGAAAAAATAAAAAATTGGATGGATTCTTTTAAAGAAACAGGCAACTTAAAGTTTGATGAAGAAACTTTTGAAACTTATAGAAAAGGGTTTTTATCAAATAGTGCAACCGATGTAGAAACACTTACTTTAATAAATGAAATTTATACAAGTGAAAACTATTTATTAGACCCTCATGGAGCGGTTTCTCTACAAGCAACAGATGTGTTAAAACAACAGTTAGGAAAGGAAAAATTAATTTGCTTAGCTACAGCACATCCTGCTAAGTTCCCAGAAATAATAAAGAAAGCCTTAATAACAAAAGAGCTACCTGCACAAGCAACTCATCAGAGTATAGAAATAGCTAAAAAGCGTTGTGAAAAGGTACATTTATGTGACTACGAGCATTTAGAAGAAGCGTTGATGCATGCAATGGAAACAAATTGGGATTTAACTAAAGGAGCATAATATGGCACAGTATACAGTTTTAAAGGATAAAGATTTACATACCATTTTAAACTATTATGGAATTAATGAAGTAGAATCGTATAATGTGTTAAGTGGTGGTTCAGAGAATACTAATTATTTGGTAAAAACAGCTATCAATAATTATGTGCTAACAATTTGCGAACAAAAATCATTAGAGCAAGCAACAGAACTAGCTAATTTATTAGTGCATCTGAATAAAAATAATTTTTCAACATCTAAAATAATTAAAACAGTAAGTAACAGCTTTGTGCCAGTTTGGAATAATAAACCAATTATACTAAAAGCATATTTGGAAGGAGATATTGTTGAAGATTTATCAGAAGATATTTTAATTTATCTAGGAAAAGAATTGGCAACATTACACCAAGTAGAAGCTCCAGAATATTTATCAGAAACCGTTAGTTATGGAATTGAACGATTTGATGAAGTAAAAGTATATGCACCAGAATCTATCTTTTATAAATGGTTAAAAGAAATTCAAGAGTATATAGAAAGTTATATCAATACCGATTTGCCAAAAGCACTGATTCATAGTGATATCTTTTTTAATAACATTATTGTAAGCAAGGATGGAAAAAAAGCTACTATTATGGATTTCGAAGAAGCTAGTTATTACTATAGAGTGTTTGATATTGGTATGATGATTATTGGTACCTGTGCAGAAGGTGAAGAATTGAACTCCAAAAAAATGAAGAGTTTATTAAAAGGATATGAAAGTAAAATAAAACTGTTAGACCAAGAGAAAAAAGCATTGAAAGCATTTACAGTTTATGGAGCAGCAGCAACAGCTTTTTGGAGACATCAGAATTTTAATTATGTGAATATAATTCCCGAAAAGAAAAACCATTATATAGCGATGAGAAATTTGGCAGATTTTACTCGAAGTTTGCCAGATAGCTATTTTGTATCATAAAAATAAGGCTTGGATTATCTAAAACTCCAAGCCTTATAATTACTATTTGCTTCTAATTTTGTTTCTATATCATCAGGTAATTCAGGGAAAAAATCAATATTAGTTTTTCGCTCAATTTCATCAATAGAAACAACAAAATTATATAAAGGTAATTTACTTTCTTGATGAGGTAATAAAAAAGCAATGGCTTTAATTTCTGGTTGAGTGTAGTCTAAAATTATTTTATAAAATTCATTAGGAACACTCACTTTGTCTTTACCTATGGTTTTTAAATTAGGTTTTAAAATACCACCAGTAACCACATATAAATGCTCATACTTCTTAGCCCAATAACGAGTTTTTTGTTCTAATTTATTCCAAATTCCAGCATTAAAATCGTGTTTTTGAGGACTTACATTAGAAGTATAAAAAGTTTCGTCATGTGCTTCTTTAGAATAGCGCTTATCTGCAGCTGGACAAAGATGGCCTTTGTCATATCCAGAGTTTTTATAATTTCTCCAACTAGCGGATTTTGTTCTTACTTTAGGGTCATCAATAAAAAATGGACGCTTAAAGTTATTATAAACAATATCTTTTTTGTCTAAAGAATAAGCAACCCATTCTGCTTGCTCATGTTGCTCGTTGTATGATAATTGATAACCATTATGCTTAATAATGGCTCCCGTTGTTGAAGTTGGTAGAAAATTAAAACTTGTGTTACTCGATTTTGTAGTCTCTTCTGTTGAGGTATGAGTAGGAGTTTCTTTTTGTTTTAACCAATAAGCAATGATGAAAACAGCTATAGAAACAATAAGTTTTATTTTTCTTGATGTACTCATTTAACTTTTTAATACAATTTCTTTAAAATCTTCAGTTTTTTCAACTTCATTAAAAATAGTTTGAAACTTAACTGGTGGTTCAGTTAATTTTCTTTTTACTAAGTCTAACCAAGCACCATAAACAGTAATAATAGCAGAAAGCTTACCTTCTTCATTAAAAACTTCATGTTGAATTTTCCAACGCTCACCTTTACTAGATAAACCGATAACTTTTAAGTTAACAGTAATATCAGTGCCCATATGTATTTCACGTAAAAACTTGGTGTTCTCTTCAAATAAAATAGGGCCAGTATTTTCCTTAGAAAAATCTTGAATGGTAATATTATGCTCTTTAAAAAAACGCAATCTTACTTCTGCAGCATAATCATTATATGCGGTATGACGCATGTGTATGTTGGCATCAAAATCTGCCCATCGTGTTTTAAATTGTACACTAAAACTCATTTGTAATTTTTTTTGAAAAACGAAAGTACAAAATTAAAGTATCAGCTGTTAAGATTTAACATCTAAAGCATCGCGGAGTGTATTACCAATAAGCATAAAAGCCATTACCAAACTCATAATTGCTAATCCGGGAATTATAGCTAGAAAAGGCTTACCAAGAATAATGTAGTTATAATGATTTTTAATCATAGCACCCCAAGAAGGAGTTGGAGGTTGCGCACCGATACCTAAAAAACTTAAACCGCTTTCAATTAAAATGGCAGCAGCAAAATTAGCTGCAGATATAACAATAATAGGAGCTAAAATATTAGGTAAAATATGTTTAAAAATAATTCTAAAGTCAGAAAAACCTAAAGCCTTAGCTGCTTCAACATATTGTTGTTGTTTAGTGGTAATTACTTGTCCACGAACCACACGAGCTACTTCCACCCACATAGTTAAACCTACTGCGATAAATACTTGCCAAAAACCTTTTCCTAAGGCTAATGTGATTGCAATTACCAATAAAAGAGTAGGAATAGACCAAGTAATATTGATAACCCACATAATAAAATCATCTATTTTTCCACCAAAATATCCAGCAATAGCACCAATTGGAATTCCAATTAAAAGAGAAATAAAAACAGCTATAAAACCAATGAAGAAAGAAATTCTAGCACCTATTAATAATCTGCTTAACAAATCACGACCATATTTATCGGTACCAAACCAAAATGTTTTTTGTTCAATATATTCTTCAGGAGTATTATTGAATAAAGAAAGAGGATATGTTTTCGTTAAGTTATCAGAATATTTTACAACTTCTAGAAGGTTGTTTTGTACAGAGTAAGATTTGATAGGGACTTCAGTGTTTGAGTTTTGTTTCCCGTTCATAAAGATGGAAAACCAAGATTGACCGTTTTCCTTTTCAGAAGGAATACTTAGCATTTGAAGAGAAAACCCAGGAGGTTTTGAATGAATTTCTAAATGCATCTGATTGGCAGAATTACTATTGTCTGGTGCTAAAACATAGCAAAAAACCGCAGTAAAACCGCAAAGAATAATAAACCAAAAACTAAACATTCCTGTTTTACTTTGCTTAAATTTTTGGATAGCAATTTGCCAAAGAGAATTAGAATTCTTCATGAGCCGAAATTAGATATTGGTAATTTCTTCACCAACTTTTAAGTTGAATTTTTTTCGAAAAGCATAAACTAAGATATAAAGTACCGGAGTATCTATAGCAGCAATCATAATTTTAAAAATAACACCACTAATTAAAAGACCTCCAAATTTATCCCAAGCAATTATTTCAAAAGAGCATAATAGTAAAAGTACAGTAAGAGTATCTATAAACTGAGATGCAAACGTAGAAAAGTTATTACGCAGCCATAAATGTCTCCCTTTGGTAAAGTTTTTCCAAAAATGATAAATTCTAATATCAATAAATTGGGCAAATAAGTAGGCAAGCATTGAAGCTAAAACAGCTAAAGGAGTTGCTCCAAAAACTAAATCAAATGTACTGTTGTTTACTGGAGACCATTCCGTTGCAGGAGCATATTTACCTAAATATATAATTACTAATGAAAATAAAGAGGCAAAAATACCAGCAATTACTACTTGGTTAGCTTTTTTTCTACCATAGATTTCAGATAATACATCGGTAATTAAAAAAGTAATAGGATATGGAAGTAGTCCAACAGATATTTCAAAAAGTTTTGCACCAAAAATTTCCATATCAAATGGATACCAATAAAAAAATTTTTGAAAAATAAGGTTAGAGGTTACTAATGAAGCAATAAATAAAGCGGCTAAAATAAGATATATTAGCTGAGCTTGGTTTTTCTGTTGTGCAGTCATAGAACGAAGTTACTAATTAATAATGATTTTAAAAATGTGTATGTTTGCAGCATAAAACAAACAACAATCTAATTAGGTGAAATTGATATAGTAATTACACCATTCAATTAACAAAAACAGAAAATAAAAGATGAAAGCATATATTTTTCCAGGACAAGGAGCACAGTTTACTGGGATGGGATTAGATTTATATGAAAAATCTCCACTAGCTCAAGAGCTATTTGAAAAAGCAAATGAAATACTAGGATTTAGTATTACAGATATAATGTTTGAAGGAACTGCAGAAGAGTTAAAGCAAACTAAAGTAACACAACCAGCTATATTTTTACATTCAGTAATTTTAGCAAAAGTATTAGGTGACGATTTTAAACCTGAAATGGTAGCAGGACACTCTTTAGGAGAATTATCTGCTTTAGTGGCTAACGGAGTGTTGTCATTTGAAGATGGATTAACATTAGTTTCTAAAAGGGCTATGGCAATGCAAAAAGCGTGTGAAATAAAACCATCAACTATGGCTGCAGTTTTAGGGTTAGAAGACAAAGTAGTAGAGGATGCTTGTGCTGAAATTGACGGAGTAGTTGTTGCTGCAAATTACAATTGTCCAGGTCAGTTAGTAATTTCTGGTGAGGTAGAAGCAATAGAAAAAGCATGTGAGGTTTTAACAGAAAAAGGAGCAAGAAGAGCATTAGTATTACCAGTAGGAGGAGCATTCCATTCACCAATGATGGAACCTGCACGTGAGGAATTAGCAGCTGCAATTCAAGAAACTACTTTTAATGAGCCAACTTGCCCTGTATATCAAAATGTACCAGCAAAAGCAGTTACTAATCCAGAAGAGATTAAAGAAAATTTAATAGCACAATTAACAGCACCAGTAAAATGGACTCAATGTATACAAGCTATGATTGCTGATGGAGGTACTGAATTTGTTGAGGTTGGTCCAGGTAAAGTTTTACAAGGATTAATGAGAAAAATAGATAGAAGTGTTTCAGCTAGTGGAGCTAGTTTTGAAGCTTAAAATAATTTAAAAAGCCGCTTATAAAGCGGCTTTTTTTATGCATCATTTTTTATTGGGAATAAGAGTGTCAATTTCTAAATAAGGCTCATTAAAATTACTCAAGGCAAAGGCAGCAGCTGAAATACCAAAAACAGAATAATCTAAAGGAGGTTTTATGCCTAAAGAAAAAGTCATACTTAAACCAAAAATTAAAAGTAACACTCCACTGAGTTTAGCTGTTAATTGAGTTTTATAACCTAATAATAAGCAAATAGCTAAAGCAATTTCTAAAATTGTAGCTATAATAGCTAGGCTAGGAATTATAATTTTTGGAAACCAAGGATTTATTAAATGAGTAAAATCAACAAAAGAGTTCCAATTTCCCCAAGTAGAAATTTCTTTAGAGTAAAGTCCAAAGCGGTCAGCAACAGCCGATAAAAAACCAAATGCTATGGATAGCCGTAAAAATAACTTCAGATATTTATTTTTCATTTTGACTTACTTTGTAATTCCCTGGAGTAAATTTAAACGACTTCATTAAGCGAGTCCAGCTGTTAATTTGAGCAATTGCCAATGTTAAGTAAGCTATTTCTTCTTTCGTAAAATATTTAGTTAAGTTTTGAAAGAGTTCTTCAGGTATAGGGTCGTAGCTTGTGTGTGTTATAGCATCTGTAAAAGCGAGTATTGATTGCTCTTTTTCAGAAAAATAAGGTGTACTGTTCCAAATACTAACGGCATGCAATCTAACATCAGTTTCTCTAATATGTTTTAATTCTTTAGAGTGCATGTCTACACAATAAGAACAACCGTTTAAAATAGCTGCTCTGTAGCGGATTAATTCTAAAAGTTGTAAATCGATAGGAGCATTGTTTATATAGTTTTCAACAGACATTAATACGTCAAACATTCCTTTAGGTACTTCGTTGTAAGAGATTCGTTCCATAATTTTATTTTTAAGTGTATTACAAAATTAGGACTCGAAAAACCGAATCTACTTAAGATATCTTAAGAAATACTTTTTCTTATTTCACTTAAATATTCTGGAGTCATATCTAAATAGGAAGCAATCATGTACATGGGAACCCTTTGCAAGAAATCAGGAATACTTTCAAGTAGCGTAATAAATCGTTCTTTACTACTTAGGTTTAAGTAATATTCGTTTTTACGTTGTATAGCAATCAATGTATTTTCTGCAATTTTTCTAAAAAGACGTTCTAATTTTGGAATTTGAACAAAGGCTTTTTCTAAGTTTTCTTTACTTATTGAGAGGATAATTGACTTTTCTAAAGCATCAATTATAAAAGTAGAAGGAGTTTCTCTTACGTAGCTTTCTAAATTGGTAATCCACCAATTTTCAATAGCAAATTGTATTGTTTTATCATTACCTTTTTCATTAATATAATGGGCTCTCAGTAAGCCTTCAATAATAAAATAATGGTGTTTGCAAACTTGATTAACATTTAATAGAACATCTTTTTTACTATAAGTATTGACTTCCAAATAAGTAAAAAAAAGATCTACTTCTTTATCAGAAAATGAAGCATACCTATTCATATATTTTTTAAGTTGATGCTTCATTTTCTAAATAAAATTTATTGATTTTCTTGCCACTTCCAAGCGGAAAGTAAAGCTTCTTCAAGTGTTTTTTCTGTTTTCCAGTTTAATTCTTCGTTAGCAAATGTAGTATCAGCATAAATAGCTTTGATATCACCAGGTCTTCTATCTACTATTTTGTAGTTTAATTTTTTGTTGGTAGCCTTTTCAAAAGCATTAATTATTTGCATAACAGAGCTTCCCGTACCAGTTCCTATATTAAATAGTTCAAAGTTTTTCTTATTCTTCTTATTTAATAAACGTTGCAAAGCAATAATATGGGCTTTAGCTAAATCTACAACATGAATATAATCTCTAATAGCAGTTCCGTCCTCAGTAGGATAATCGTTTCCAAAAACAGATAATTGTTCACGAATACCAGCAACAGTTTGTGTTATAAAAGGTATTAAGTTTTGAGGTACACCATTAGGAAGTTCCCCAATTTTAGCACTTGAATGTGCTCCTATAGGGTTAAAATATCTAAGTGTAATAGCATTCATACCATAGGCATTACAACTTTCTTCTAAAATTTCTTCTCCAATTTGCTTAGTATTAGCATAAGTAGAAGCAGCTTTGTTAGAAGGAGTACTCTCTGTAATAGGAAGTTTTTCAGGAGTACCATAAGCCATACATGACGAACTAAAAATAAAATTATCAATATTTCGATCACGCATTTCTTGTAATAAATAAACTAAGCTCCCAATATTATTTTCATAATAATCTAATGGCTTATTTACACTTTCACCAACAGCTTTAAAAGCAGCAAAATGAATAACACCATCAATGGTATTATGGTCAAAAAACTTTTTTACATCTGCTTTTATTCGTAAGTCTAATTGATGAAAATCTGGTTTTATACCTGTAATAGAAGTAATGTTATCTAAAACTTCAATTTTAGAGTTGGATAAATCGTCAATAATTACTACATCAAAACCTTCATTTTGTAATTCAACTACAGTGTGTGAACCTATAAAACCTAAGCCTCCTGTAACTAATATTTTTTTCATAATAAGCTATTTTTCAAAAGTGGGATTTTTAATCTTTAAAAGATTGAATATTTTATCTTCCTTGGGGGCTAGAAGTAATAAGTAAAATAAAAGAATTACTCCAAATAAAAGAAAGTCTGGTTTTAAAAATAAAATTAAAAAACAAGCAGCTTCCAGTATACCCCATTTAACAACGGAAGCACTTTGAAAGATTGCAAACTTTTCATCGTCAGAAGTGTCTTCTTTTATTTTATTGAGAATATTTCTAAAAATAAAATTACTTGAAACATAAGCCAGTGCTGGAATAAATGAATAAATTAATGAAGAGTCATCTATTTCAAGATTTAAGATGTTTTTAAAATCTCCAATTAAAAAATACGCAAACGTTACTCCAGCTACTAAGGCTAAGTGTATTATTTTAAGTGTTTTTATTTTCTGATTCATAGCGAGTACGAGTATGTGTTACCCTACAAATTCGTTTACAGTTTTAGTAATAAACGATAATTGCTCTTCACTTAATTCAGTGTGCATTGGTAAGGAAATTACCTCGTCTATTAACTGATTTGTAATTGTAAAATCATCTTCATTATAACGATCATCCTGATATGCTTTTTGAGCATGTAACGGAACTGGGTAATAAATCGCATTTGGAATATTATTCTCTAGCAAATGTTGATGTAATTCATCTCGTTTTCCGTTTGTAATTCTCAAAGTATATTGATGAAAAACATGAGTTGAGAAAACACTAATTGCAGGAGTAATAATATTGGTATTAGTAGCAAATGCTTCAGTATAATACATTGCAGCTTCTCTACGAGCGTCGCAATAAGAATCTAGTAAAGGTAGTTTAGCTTTTAAAACAGCGGCTTGTACAGAATCTAAACGAGAATTTACTCCTACTACATCATGGTAATAACGTTTGTACATTCCATGATTTACCATTCCTCTTAAGGTGTGTGCTAATTCATCATCATTAGTAAAAATTGCTCCACCGTCACCGTAGCAACCTAAATTTTTAGAAGGGAAGAAAGAAGTAGTTCCTACATTCCCCATAGTTCCTGCTTTTTTCTTAGTTCCGTCAGAGAAAGTGTAATCAGCACCAATAGCTTGTGCATTATCTTCAATAACAAATAAGTTATGTTCTTTAGCAACAGCTAAAACAGCTTCCATGTTAGCACATTGACCAAATAAATGTACAGGTACAATTGCTTTAGTTTTAGGAGTGATAGCTTTTTTTAAAGCTTCAATATCCATGTTGAAAGTGTCTGGTTCTACATCAACTAGAACTGGAGTTAATTTTAATAAACCAATAACTTCTACAGTTGCAGCAAAGGTAAAATCAGCTGTAATAACTTCATCTCCTTGCTCTAAACCTAATCCCATCATGGCAATTTGCAAAGCATCAGTACCATTTGCACATGGAATTACATGTTTTACTCCTAGATATTTTTCTAAATCAGCTTGAAATTCTTTAACGTAAGGACCGTTAATATATGCTGATGAATTTAAAACTTCTTGAATAGATGCATCTACAACATCTTTTATGTTTTGATATTGACTTTGTAAGTCAACCATTTGTATTTTTTTCATCTGAAAAATGAATTTTTAGAACATCAAAAATACGAATTAAATTTCTGTTATCTTTGAAGAAAATCAGTCTTAAATGAAGTTATTAAAAAGAGGTCTAAAAATTGTAGTTATTCTAGTTGTTTTATTAATCGTAGGAGTGTGGTTATTTACCAAAACATTACATCCAAAGTATAGTGGAGAGCTCGAATTAGCTGATATTTCAAATAATGTTACTGTGTATTACGACGAAGTTGGTGTTCCACATATTAATGCAGAAAATCAAAAAGATGCTTATACAGCTCTTGGCTATGTGCATGCACAAGATAGATTATGGCAAATGGAATTGATAAGAAGAATTGCAGCAGGAAGATTAGCAGAGCTTTTTGGCAAAGATTTAGTAAGAGTAGATAAGTTTTTTTCAGGTTTAGGAATTGAAGAGGCTGCGAATAAAACAATTCAAAATTTAGATAAGAACTCTGAAGCTTATAAAATGACTGAAGCTTATTTAAAAGGAGTTAATCAATTTATAGAAGAAGGAACTACTCCCTTAGAATATTATTTAGTTGGAGTAGATAAAGAAAAATATACCATAAAGGATGTGTATAATGTGTTTGGTTATATGGCTTTTAGTTTTGCAATCGCACATAAAACTGATCCTCTGTTAACCGAAGTAAAAGAAAAGCTGGGAGAGGCTTATATTAATGAGTTGATGAATTCATATCAAGAGAATTTAACAATTAATAAATCAAATAATAAAGAAAAGATTCAAGCAGAGTTATCAGTTGCTGTTCAGGAAATTATGGAAAAACTACCTGTTTCTCCTTTTATAGGAAGTAATTCATGGGTAATAGCTCCACAGAAAACAAAGAATGGAAAAGTAATTTTTGCAAACGACCCTCATATTGCATTTTCACAGCCATCAGTGTGGTATCAGAGTCATTTAAAAACTCCTGACTATGAAATTTATGGATTTAATTTGGCTTTAATGCCATTTCCTTTGTTAGGTCATAATAAAGAATATGCTTACGGATTAACCATGTTAGCAAATGATGATTTGAATTTTTATGTTGAAGAAAATAATCCAGAAAATGCTAATGAATATAAAACATCTGAAGGTTATCAAAAATATAAATTAGTAGATAAAACAATTAAGGTAAAAGGAGGGACAGATACAACTTATCAGGTAAAAGTAAGTAAACATGGTCCTGTTATGAATGGCTTAATAGAACATGTTAAAGATGATAAACCAGTGGCGATGAATTGGATTTATACACAATTGCCTAATCAAGTGTTGGAGGCATCTTATTTAATGTCTCATGCAAAATCAATAGAAGGTTTTAAGAAAGGAGCATCTTATATTCACGCACCAGGACTAAATGTAATGTATGGAGATGCAAAAGGAAACGTAGGTTGGTTTGCTTCTGCTAAATTATATCAGTTAAGAGATCGTCTATCGTCAAGAATGTATTTAAATGGAGCTTCTGGTGAAGATGAAATTCAAGAATATTTAGATTTTAAAGAGAATCCACAAGCAGTGAATCCAACTTGGAATTATGTGTATTCGGCAAATAATCAACCAGATTCAGTAAGAGGTAAATTGTACCCAGGATATTATCAGCCAGAAGATAGAGCTAAAAGAATAGTAGAATTGTTAGAGGCTAAAAACGATTTTACAAAACAGGATGTTGCTGAAATGATTTATGATGTAACTTCACCAGCTGTTGCTGATATCTCTAAGAGTTTATTAGAAGGAGTAGATAAAGAATCATTGTCTCCATCAGCAAAAAAAGCCTATTCAGTTTTAAAAAAATGGAAAGGTGATTACCCTAAAGAAAGTGTTGGGGCTACTATTTACAATAGATTCCTATATGCGTTTTTAAAAGAAACTTATAAAGATGAACTGGGGAGTAGCTTTCAGTTATTTATAGATACTCAATTGCAAGACCAGGTATTGGCTCAGCAGTCTAAAAGAAAAGAGTCTGTATGGTGGGATAATATATTAACCAAAGATAAAGTTGAAACTCGAGAAGAAATCATTACAAAGGCTTTTACAGAAGCAGTTGAGTTTTTACAAAATCAATTGGGAGAGAATGTAGATAACTGGATGTGGAAAAGAGTAATTAGTGTAGAGTATGAACATGCAATAGGAAAAGCAGGAGGAGCTTTACGTAAATTTTTTAATGTAGGTCCTTTTGAAACTATTGGAGGTAATGAGGTGATTAATAATCAGATTTTTAAATTGGATAGTACAGGGTATTATAAAATTACAGCAGGACCATCAACTCGTAGAGTAATTGATTTTTCTGATGTTGGAAATAGCATAGCTATAGTACCAACAGGTCAATCAGGAAATGTATTTAGTCCATATTATAAAGATCAGGCTCAAAAGTATGTAAACGGAGAGTTTGTAAAAATGAAAATAAATCAAACAGAGATTGAAAAGAGTGAAAATAAATTAGTCTTCATTCCAAGAAAGTAATTTTTTAGGGAAGTATTTATAGATTCCTCTATCATAAGCATTCCAGTATAATAATTTATCTTCATATCAAAAGACATAAACTTGTTCTCCTATCATAAAGGGGGATGAGTAATTGTCGGCATAACTTAATTTCTGTATTATGTATTCGTTGTTATCTAAATCAATTTTTACGTATGGGTAATTTAATAAGGTGAAATCATTTCTAAAAGGCCCTTTTTCTTTTCTATATTCAAATATAGTTGCTTTTATTTTTTTTGAATTATTTCGAAATTTGGTATATTTTATTTTGTTGTAAATTGTATAAACTAGAGCTAAGAGAATAATTATAGGAAGAATATACATAGGGGGTTGAGTGATCTTATTAAGTTTAATTGGCAGGTTTTGCGCTACCCACCAAGTTATGCTGTTTAATTATAAACTGTACTACTTTCCATTTTTTCACCTCTTCATAAATAAAATCTTGTTTGTCTGGACCATTGTAAGTTCCAGATATTTCGTATTGTAAATTTGAGTTAGGTTCAGATAAAGTGGTATGAAAATGAAAATCTGTTTTATGGGAAATGTTAGGTCGTAATTTCTTTACTTCTTCATAAGTCATTCCAACTTTTACTCCATACATGTCTGCTAAATTGGTTTGAGCAATAATTTCATTAATAATACAAGTTTTTTGTTCATTCATAATGAAATTAAGAATAGTACTATCTTTTGAGACTTCGAAATAACGATAATCAGGTCCGTCTTGTTGACCAACTTTAGAAGTAATAGTATAAGAAGGAAAAGCAGCTTGTAGGCTGTCTATCGTAATACATTCTTGTAGGTTAATCTTATTGATACCATTATTGGTAATGGAAAATTCAGTGGTTTTTTTAGAGGTTTTCTTTTGTTTACAACTTATTATAGTTGATATAATAAGTACAAGAAAAAATAGTAGCTTTTTCATGTTATATTTCTTTATAAATTTCGTTAAAAGGAATTCTAAAACGTTCGCCATAAACCCCTTCAGGTTTTCGAATACCACATGAAACAATCATATTGATTTCTGCACTACTTGGTATGTTTAATAATTTTTTAACTCTCCAAGTGTCTGAGCCTTCCATAGGACAGGTGTCGTAATTTTCGGCCGCCATAGAAAGCATAAAGGTTTGTGCGGCTAACCCACAAGTTTTATGAGCTACAATACGAATGTCGCTATTGCGGACTTCTCGATATATTGGTCGGAACAATCCAGTAATTAAAATCATTAAATATTTAAAAAAACCTAAAATCCCCATAAAGTCAGCGTAAGCGAAAGGTATTATTTTACCATAATAGTTGCGAGCTACTTTTTCTCTACTGCTTTGTTCAGATTTTGGATTGTTTTTGCCAAAAGTTTTATCCATAAAAGATAAGTTTGCTTTGGCTCGTTTTCGCCATAAATCCTTGCGAACCACAAAAACAACCAATTGTTGTGCAGTTCTTGCAGCATTTTGATTAAAACATAAAGGAGCAATTTTAGCAATTGTTTCTTTAGAGGTAATATGATAAAACTCCCACAATTGCATGTTACTACTTGTTGGTGCTAAGCTAGCTTGTTGTAGGCATTTTTTTACGATAGCACTGTCGATGGTTTTTTCAGAGTCATATACTCTTACAGAGCGTCTATAACTAATAGCTTCAGATACTGTTTTTTCTGTCATTCTACCCAAACTTCATTAATGATTTTAGCTGTTTTAACTTTCCTTTGTAAGGTGCATATCTAGTAGGTATGTCTAACCAATTTCCTCTTGTAACAACTCCTTTGTTGTGAGAAAAAGTGTCAAAAGTTTGTTTTCCATGGTATCCTCCAATTCCACTTTCACCTACACCACCAAAAGGTAATCTGTGATTTGCAAAATGGACAGTTGTATCGTTTATAGTACCACCTCCAAAAGAATAAGTTGCTATTATTTTTTTTGCAAAACGAGTACGAGTTGTAAACACGTATAAGGCTAAAGGTTTGTCGTAATTAGCTAAAATTTTGGCTATATCTTCTTCGCTTTCATAAGAGATTAATGGAAAAATAGGTCCGAAAATTTCACCTTTCATCACCTCACTATCTAAGCTCGGTTCGTCAATAATGGTTGGAGCTATATATCTATCTTCTCTGTCGGTTTGTCCACCAATAATAAAGTTTTCATTATCGAGCATTAGAGCTAAACGGTCAAAATTTCTGGTGTTTACAATTCTTGGGTAGTCATCAGATTTCTGAGGATTTTCGCCATAAGCTTTTATCAACTCTTCTTTGAAGTGAGTAGTAAATTTATCTTTAACCGATTCGTGAATTAGTAAATAATCTGGGGCAATACAAGTTTGTCCACCATTTATAAATTTACCCCAAACCAATCGTTTAGCTGCTAACTTTATATTAGCAGTTTCGTCAACAATACATGGGCTTTTTCCTCCAAGTTCTAAAGTAACAGGGGTAATGTGTTCAGCAGCAGCTTTTGCTACTATTCTTCCTACGGGTACACTTCCTGTAAAGAAAATATAGTCCCATCGTTGGGCTAACAATTCTTGAGCAACATCCACACCGCCTTCAATTACAGCTACATGTTTTTTGTCAAAAACAGCTTCTACTATTTCTTTGGTAATTCTACTTACATGAGGAGTGAGTTCTGAAGGTTTTAAAACTACGGTATTTCCAGCAGAGATAGCACCCAGTAAAGGAGCAAAAGCTAGTTGATATGGGTAGTTCCAGGGTGCAATGATTAAAACAGTTCCATAAGGTTCTTTGTAAATTTTTGCTGATGATGGAAAATTCAATAAAGAAGGTAAAACTCTTTTAGGTTTGCTCCAAGAATGAATATTTTTAATAGCCATTTTTAATTCAGCGAGTACTATAGAGGTTTCGGTCATTACTGCTTCGTATTCAGATTTTTTAAAATCATCATGAAGAGCTTTTATAATGTCGTCTTCTCTTTTAATAATTTCTTTTTGAAGCCTTTTTAAAGCATCTTTTCTAAAAGAGATATCCTTAGTGTGCTGTTGAGAAAAATATTTTTTTTGTGACAGAACGAGGTCTTTAATATTCATAAAGTTAAATTTCTTGTAGTTTTTTGTTCATTAATTTAAACCATAAAGGAGGAAAGAGTGCCACTAACATCATGCCAGGGTATCCTGTAGGCATTTGAGGACTTTCGGGTAATGATTTTAATATTTGATAATGCTTGCTTCCGTTATAATGATGGTCTGAATGACGAGATAAATTAAATAACATAATTTTTCCAATTACATGGTCAGAATTCCATGAGTGTGTTCTTTTTACACGTTCATATCTACCCTTTTCATTTTTCTTTCTCAATAATCCGTAATGTTCAATATAGTTGACAGTTTCTAATAATAAAATACCAAAAACAGCAGCAGCTAAAAAAGTTAAAAGCACATTAAGATTGAAAAAAAAGAAAATGCTAAAGATTAAAATGAAGTTACAAAATGTATAAACAAGCATTCTGTTTTGATGATGAAACCAATTTCTGTTTAAATTTTTCATTCGTTTGTTTTCTGCTTCCCAAGCTTGATAATAACTTTGGAAATGTGAGCGAATCCAAAAAGAATATAAAATTTCATTTTTTCTTGCAGTAGCAGCATCTTTAGGGGTGGCAACATTTAAATGATGTCCTGCATTATGATAAGGTAAAAAGTGAGTGTTTAATGAAGTTAATAACAAAATCTCACCTAAAAATTCATCAAATCTATTATTTCTGTGACCTAATTCGTGTCCAACATTTAAGCCAATAACTCCACACATAAGACCCATAGCAGAAATTTTACCAATGTAATCTAGTGTAGTCAATTCTGGTTCTTGAATTATATAAAAGAACCAAACTAAAAAGATTAATTGTATAGGAATGGTTAAATATAAAATGTAGGTATATAATTTGTTTTCTTTCTCAGCTTTTTCTTGCTCTTTTTCGAAGTTTTCTTTGTCTGGTTTAAATAGAAGTTCTAATAATGGTACAAACCCAAAAAAGGTAATCAAAGGTAATACAGTTAGCCAACCGTTATTTGTAAAAGAAATGTATACGGTGATAGGGAGTATTAAAATTGATAAAAATTTAAGGGCTTTCATGGTTGAAATTTCCCTAAAGATACAAATTACAAACAAGCATCCCAAATAGGGTCTGATGGAGTTGGAGCAATTACTTTAATTAATTCTTTGCTTACGGGGTGAGTGAATTTAATTTTTCTTGCGTGAAGATGAATGCTTCCGTCTTTATTACTTCTTTTGGCTCCGTACTTTAAGTCTCCTTTTATAGTGGAACCAATGTTAGATAATTGTACTCGAATTTGATGGTGACGACCAGTTTCCAAATCAATTTCTAATAAAGAATAATTGTCTAGTTTTTTTAAAACTTGATAATGTAAAATGGCTTTTTTACTTCCGTCAATTTCTTTAGAGTAAGCGGTTGATTTGTTGTTTTTAGGGTTTTTCTTTAAGAAATTAATTAGAGTGTTTGTTGGTTTTTTAGGTTGATTTTTAACAACAGCCCAATATGTTTTCTGTATTGTTTTTTCTCTAAGCATTTTGTTTAAGCGTTCTAATGCTTTTGATGTTCTAGCATATATAACAATGCCAGAAGTAGGTCTGTCAAGTCTATGAACAGTACCTAAAAAAACAGCTCCAGGTTTATTATATTTTATTTTAATGTATTCTTTAACAACATCAGACAAAGGTTTGTCTCCAGTTTTATCACCTTGAACAATATCTCCAGCACGTTTATTTACTATAATAATATGATTATCCTCGTGTAAAACTTGCAGATTATTTTTGGTAGAATACATTTTTAGAAATTATAATCAATAAATAAAAAAATGGTTTTATTTAAAGTTTTCAGCTACATCTTGATTAACTCCGTCAATAAAATTAAGGAATTCATCTCTACCAAATCCAGTTGAAGAGGAAGTAACAAAAGACATTGGAAGTTCTTCCCAAAATTGAAGTAATTTCTTTTTGTAGGTAGTTATTTGCTTGTTTAATTTAGAGCTTCCTAGTTTATCAGCTTTGGTAAACACGATACAGAAAGGAATACGATTTTTTCCTAAAAACTCCATGAACTCTAAATCT
Organism: uncultured Tenacibaculum sp.; assembly: GCF_947499065.1. GTDB lineage: Bacteria > Bacteroidota > Bacteroidia > Flavobacteriales > Flavobacteriaceae > Polaribacter. The sequence continues at coordinate 147,635 of NZ_CANMMT010000007.1, forward strand.
ATTTTTTGAGGGTCATGTCGGCTGTCAACTAGAACAAAAGTGCAAACTAATTGCTCTCTTTCTTTGAAGTAATTTTCAATAAAATATTGAAAAATAGTTCTTTTCTTTTTAGAAACTTGAGCATATCCATAACCAGGTAAATCCACTAAAAACCATTCGTTATTAATTTTAAAATGATTTATTAGCTGTGTTTTTCCTGGTTTTCCAGAAATTTTTGCTAAATCTTTTCGCTCCATTAACATATTAATTAACGAAGATTTACCAACGTTAGATCTACCGATAAAAGCATATTCCGGTATTCTGTCTTTTGGAGCTTTAGTAACATTACTGTTACTCATTACAAATTCAGCAGATTTTATTTTCATAAATATAGATTTAGCCTATTAAAAGCTATTATATATTTTGATTAGAAAGCCAAGCTTCTAATATTTTATTAAATTCATCAGGAGTCTCCATCATAGCGGCGTGTCCACACTTATCAATCCAAAATAAATCTGAATTTGGTAAAAGTTTATGGAAGTCTTCAGCAACCTCAGGAGGGGTAACAGAGTCCTGTTTTCCCCAAATTAAACAAGTTGGCTGTTCCATGTTAGGTAAGTCTTTAGCCATATTGTGTCTCACAGCACTTTTAGCAATGGCTAATGTTCTAACAAGGGTGTTTCTATCGTTGATTACTTCATAAACTTGATCAAATAAATCGTCGGTAGCTATAGCTGGGTCGTAAAAAACTTCTTCTATTTTTTTTCGAACAAATTCCTTGTCGCCTCTTCTAGGATAGTTACTTCCCATAGAGTTTTCATATAAACCAGAACTACCAGTTAGAACTAATGATTTGATATCAGAACTATAGTGTTTTGTGTAGTATAAAGCAATATGTCCACCTAAAGAGTTTCCTAAAAGAGTTACATCTTTAAGGTTTTTGTATTCTATAAAATCATGTAAAAATTTAGCAAGATTTTTTACATTGGTTTTGAGTAGAGGTAAAGTGTATAAAGGTAATTCAGGGATGAATATTTTATATCCTTTTTGAGAAAGGTAGTTAAACGTTGAGTCAAAATTACTCAACGCTCCCATTAAACCGTGTAGTATAATGATAGGGCTTCCTTCTCCCGCTTCTGCGTATGTAAATTTACCTTCTTTCTTTAAAAATTCAGTCATTGTATCTAAGATTTGACTCAACCGCAAATGTAGTTCTTTTTTGGGATATTCTCATTTTTATTATTTCAGTATCAATTATAAAACTAAATACTCTAATAATCAGTTTTTTAACAAAAAAGGTAAAACTTATCAACAAAGTGGTAAAAAGTGGTAAAAAGTGGTAATTATTTTTTATTTTTGGTGCAAACTATGGTTTCTGGGCGTGATAAATCTAATTGGGACATATGAATGTAAGGTAGATGCTAAGGGAAGGTTGATGGTTTCATCAGCTTTCAAGAAGCAGTTGTCTTCTGTGTTGCAAGAGGGTTTTGTGGTTAAGAGGTCTGTTTTTCAGTCTTGTTTGGAGTTGTATCCGATGCAAGAATGGAACATGGTGATGCAAAAGATTAATAAATTAAATCGTTTTGTAAAGAAGAATAATGATTTTATTAGAAGGTTTACTGCAGGTGTTAAGGTTGTAGAGATGGATGCTTCTGGTAGGGTTTTAATTCCGAAAGATTTATGTCAATTTGCGGGAATAGAGAAGCAGGTAGTGCTTTCGTCTGCGGTTAATATTATTGAAATTTGGGATAAGGATAAGTACGAAAAAGTTATTGATGAAGCTGTTGTTGATTTTGCTGATTTGGCAGAAGAGGTGATGGGAAATATAGATGTAGATGAATTATCATAATCCGGTTTTGTTGAAAGAAAGTGTTGATGCCCTTGATATAAAGGAAGATGGAGTGTATGTTGATGTGACGTTTGGAGGTGGAGGTCACTCTAGGGAGATATTGAGTAGATTGGGTGATAATGGAAGGTTGTTTGCTTTTGATCAAGATCCAGATGCGCAACGAAATAAAATAGATGATGAGCGTTTTGTTTTAATTGGAGAGAATTTCCGATTTATTTCTAGGTTTCTGCGTTTTTATGGTGTGAGAAAAGTAGATGGTGTTTTGGCGGATTTAGGTGTTTCGTCTCATCAGTTTGATGAAGCGGAAAGAGGGTTTTCTACACGATTTGATGCAGATTTGGATATGAGGATGGATCAGAAATCTGAATTGTCTGCGAAAAAAATCATTAATAAATACGAGGAAGATAAATTAGCAGATGTGCTTTTTTTATATGGAGAGTTGAGGAATGCTAGAGTGTTGGCTAAAACAATTGTAGAGGCTAGAGAAGAAGAGAGGATAGAGACTAGTTTTCAGTTGAGAGAGGTGTTGCGAGCTTTTTTGCCAAAAGCAAAGGAGCATAAGATTTTGGCTCAGATATTCCAAGCGGTTAGGATTGAAGTAAATCAGGAGTTGGATGTGTTGAAGGAGTTTTTGGAGCAGATTCCAGGTTTACTAAATGAAGAAGGTAGGTTGAGTGTTATTTCATATCATTCTTTAGAGGATAGGTTGGTGAAGCGTTTTGTAAGGACGGGGTTGTTTAGTGGAGAGCCAGAGAAGGATTTTTATGGTAATATTAATGTGCCGTTGAAAAAAGTAGGTAAAATGATAGTGCCTACTCAAGAAGAGATAAAAGAGAATAATAGAGCAAGAAGTGCTAAATTAAGAATTGCAACATTAAAATAATGTCGAAAGTTAAAGAAGGTGTTTATGATGTGTTGAAAGGGCGGTTCTTGACGGATGAGAGTTCTTTCGGTAATTGGCGAATGTTAATATTTGTGGTAATTCTATTATTGATAATTATATCTAGTTCGCATAGTGTAGATGCTAAGGTGGTTCGAATAGCTGAGTTGAATGAGCAAAAAAGAGAGTTGCGAGCAGAAGATATTGATACAAATACTAGGCTGATGCGGATGAAATTGGAAAGTAGTATTCGTGATAAAGTAAAAGTAAATGGGTTGTCTCCAGCAAAGACGCCTCCTCAAAAAATAAAAGTAACAACTAAAGTAGAATAGGATAAAAATGGTAGTAAAGAAAGGTATATTAAATAAGCTCTATGTGGTTGCGATTTTAATGACGCTTTTTTTTATTGTTATCCTGTTTAGAATCTTTAATCTTCAATATGTTGAGGGTGCTAAGTATAAAAAATTAGCGCTAGAAAAGACAGAAAAAAACGATACGATTTTTGCAAACAGAGGTAATGTGTATGCGGCGGATGGGAATCTTTTGGCAACTTCAATGTCGAAATATACTATTCGGATGGATGTGGTTACGGTAGATTCAGAAGTGTTTGAGAAAAATATTCGAGCTCTTGCAGAATCGTTGTCAGGGTTGTTGGGTAAATCGGCGGATTATTATCAGAAAAAATTACGAGAAGCTAAGAAAAGAAAAAATCGTTATTTGTTAATAGCAAGAGATGTGGGGTATAATGATTATACGAAAATGAAAAGCTTTCCGATTTTTAAGTTGGGTGTTTATAGAGGTGGTTTTATCGCTGAACAAAAAACGGTACGTGTACATCCTATAGGTAAAATTGCGGAAAGAACAATAGGTTACGATAATCATAGAGGAGGTGCTGGTATTGAAGGGGCTTTTGCGGATTATATGCAAGGTGAGAATGGTTGGCGATTAAAAAAGAAAATTGCAAAAGGACAATGGAAGCCAGTAAATGATGTAAATGAAAAGGAGCCTATAGATGGAAGTGATGTAATTACTACAATAGATGTAAATATTCAAGATATAACACATCATGCATTGCTTAAACAGTTAGAATATTTTGAGGCAGATCATGGATGTGCAGTGGTTATGGAGGTTGAAACAGGTGAGATAAAAGCAATTTCTAACTTAGGAAGAACATCGAAAGGTAGGTATTATGAAAAAAGAAACTATGCGGTGTGGGAGAGTCATGAGCCAGGTTCAACATTTAAGTTGGCAAGTTTAATGGCGGTTCTTGAAGATAAGTTAGCGGATACATCTAATGTTGTGGATTGTGAAAAAGGAAAGATTTTTATAAATAATAGAAAGGTAGAAGATAGTAGAAAAGGAGGTTTTGGAAAGGTTTCCTTGGCGCGTGTATTTGAAGTGTCATCAAATGTTGGAATTGTAAAAACAATTCAAAAGCATTATGATAGAAATCCGAAGAAATTTATCAATAAAATTAAGTCGTTTGGGTTAGATCAAATGACGGGAGTTAAAATCTTAGGAGAAGGTAAACCATATATTCCAAATCCGTCGGAAAAAAGATGGAGTCCAATATCATTAGAGTGGATGGCTTGGGGTTATGGTGTGTCTTTAACGCCTTTGCAAACACTAGCTTTCTATAATGCGGTAGCAAATGATGGTAAAATGGTGAAGCCGTTTTTTGTAAAAGAACTAAGAGTTGGGGGGAAAGTAGAAGAAAGATTTGAAACTGAGGTTGTAAAGGAAAGGATAGCGTCGCAAACAACTTTGAATAAGGTTAGAAAAGTGATGGAGAATGTGGTGAAAAAAGGGACTGCAAAAAATGTCTATTCTTCTAATTTTTCAATGGCAGGAAAAACAGGGACTGCAAAAAAATGGATTCCTAAGCACAAAGATAAAAACGGTAAAACGGTATATGGACATTATTCAAATAAGAAATATGTAGCGTCTTTTGCAGGTTTTTTCCCAGCAAAGAATCCTAAGTATTCATGTATAGTGGTTGTGCATAGTCCAAAAAAGGAAAAAGGATATTATGGAGCTACAGTGGCTGCTCCAGTTTTTAAGGAGATTGCTCAAAAAATATATACAACAACACCTGTTAATAATCAAAGAGTGTCTGATCAAATGTCAAACTTGAATCTTGATAAGGAATATCAGGTGTATTATCAGAAATTAAGAAAATATAAAACAATCATGCCTAAGGTTGTAGGTATGAGTGGTATGGATGCTATAGCGTTACTTGAAAATATGGGGCTTAAAGTTAAGTTTTCTGGAATGGGTAAAGTAAAAGAGCAGTCGATACAAAAAGGAATAAAAGTGTCAAAAGGAAGAACAGTTTATTTAAAACTATCGTAGTTGAAGAGATTAAAAGACATATTATATAAAGTATCTGTAAATGCAGTGCATGGAAATACAGATGTGATGGTGAAGGATATTCAATTTGATAGTAGGCAAATTGAAAAAAATGATGTTTTTGTTGCTCAAAAAGGAGTGATGGTAGATGGGCATCAGTTTATAGATAAAGCATTAGGATTGGGAGCAAATACGATTATTTGTGAAAAGCTTCCAGCTAATATGATTGAAGATGTTACGTATATAGAAGTGGTAGATTCTAGCGTTGCTTTGGCAGTAATGTCAGCTAATTTTTATGGTAATCCGAGTGATAATTTGAAGTTGGTGGGGGTTACAGGTACTAACGGTAAAACAACTATTGCAACATTGTTATATAAGCTGTTTAAAAAAGCAGGTTATAAAGTGGGGTTGCTTTCAACTGTGAAAGTAATGGTTGATGAAGTTGAGTACGAGGCAACACATACAACTCCAAATTCATTAATGATTAACAAATATCTGTCATTAATGGTTGAAGAAGGAGTTGAGTATTGTTTTATGGAGGTTAGCTCGCATGGAGTGCATCAAAAGAGAACTGAAGGGTTGAGTTTTGTAGGAGGTGTTTTTACAAATCTATCTCACGACCATTTAGATTATCATGAGACTTTTGCAGAATATAGAGATGTGAAAAAATCATTTTTTGACTCGTTGCCTAAATCAGCATTCGCTTTGGTGAATATTGATGATAAAAACGGTCAAATAATGCTTCAGAATACAAAAGCAAGTAAGAAATCATATGCTTTAAAAACATTGGGAGATTATAAAGTAAAGGTTTTAGAAAAGCGCTTTTCGGGAACATTATTATCGATAAATGGAGTTGAAATCTGGACAAGGTTAATAGGTGAATTTAATGCCTATAATCTAGCAGCAATTTTTGGTGTGGCAGATTTATTAGGTTTAGAAAAGCTTGAAACTTTAAGGGTAGTAAGTGAACTGGAGAGTGTAAGAGGGCGTTTTGAGTATACAGTTTCTGAAGATAAAGTAACGGCTATAGTTGATTATGCGCATACGCCAGATGCTTTGAAGAATGTATTGCAAACGATAAATGATATTCGAACAGGAAACGAAAAAGTAATTACAGTAGTAGGTTGCGGGGGAGATAGAGATAAAACCAAGCGTCCGAAAATGGCACTTATAGCATCACAATTAAGCGATCAAGCAATTTTTACATCAGATAATCCTAGAACAGAAGATGCTCAGGTGATTATTGATGAAATGGAAAAAGGAGTGTCGGCAGAAAACTATAAAAAAACATTGTCAATTTTAGATAGAAGACAAGCGATAAAAACAGCATGTAAGTTAGCAGAAGCTGGAGATATAATATTGATTGCAGGAAAAGGGCATGAAAATTATCAAGAAATAAATGGAATTAAACACCATTTTGATGATTTAGAAGAAGTGACTAATTGTTTTAATCAACTAAAAAACTAAAGTAAATGCTGTATTATATATTTCAATATTTAGAAAGCGAATTTAACCTAACGGGGGCGAGCGTGTTCCAATTCATTACGTTCCGTTCAGCAACAGCATTTATTTTGTCTTTATTAATATCTACGATTTTTGGAAAAAAAATCATCAATTATTTAAGAAGACAACAGGTAGGTGAAACGGTTAGAGATTTAGGTTTAGAAGGGCAGGTACAAAAAGCAGGTACACCAACAATGGGAGGTGTTATTATCATTTTTGCAACATTAATACCGGTCTTGTTATTGGCAAGGTTGGAAAATATTTATATCATCATTTTATTAATCACAACGGTTTGGATGGGGTTAATAGGTTTTGCAGATGATTATATAAAGGTGTTTAAGAAAGATAAGGCTGGATTGAAAGGTAAGTTTAAAGTGCTAGGTCAAGTTGGGCTTGGACTTATTGTAGGTTCAATGCTTTATTTTCACCAAGATGTAACAATAAAAGAGCAGTTGCCAGCTTCGGAGCAAATAGTTCAGGTTGATGGTAAGAAGAAGGTTTTTGGAGAGGCGCATAAGTCAACTAAAACTACGGTGCCATTTTTAAAAGACAATGAGTTGGATTATGCAAAAGCACTAAGTTTTCTAGGAGATGATTATAGAAAATATGGGTGGATTGTATTCATATTTGTTGTTGTATTTATCGTAACTGGAATTTCAAATGGAGCTAACTTAACAGACGGGATTGATGGTTTAGCAGCAGGAACATCTGCAATTATGGTGGTTACTTTGGCAATTTTTGCTTGGGTATCAGGTAATATAATTTTTGCAGATTATTTAGATGTAATGTATATCCCTAAATCTGGAGAAATGGCAGTGTTTATACTTGCTTTTGCAGGGGCTTTAATAGGTTTTTTATGGTATAACACGTATCCAGCTCAGGTATTTATGGGAGATACAGGAAGTTTAACTATTGGAGGGATTATAGCGGTAATAGCAATTGCAATTCGAAAAGAATTATTGTTGCCAATATTAGCAGGAGTTTTTGTAGTTGAAAATTTATCGGTAATGATTCAGGTTTCTTGGTTTAAGTATACAAAAAAGAAGTTTGGAGAAGGAAGGCGTGTTTTTAAAATGTCGCCTTTGCATCACCATTATCAGAAGTCAAATTATCATGAAAGTAAAATTGTTACACGTTTTTGGATTGTAGGAATTTTATTAGCAGTGTTTACAATAGTAACTCTAAAACTGAGATAGTAATGGAAAGGTTGGTTGTTTTAGGAGGAGGAGAAAGCGGTGTAGGAACAGCTATTTTAGGAAAGCAAAAAGGCTTTGATGTTTTTGTTTCAGATAAAGGAAGCATAGCAGAGAGGTATAAAAAAGTTCTTTTACATAATGCTATAGATTTTGAAGAAAATCAGCATACGGAAAGTAAAATATTGAATGCCGATTTGGTAATGAAAAGCCCTGGTATACCAGAAAAAGTTGCCTTAGTGCAAAAGTTGATTGTAGCAGGTGTAAAGGTTATTTCTGAAATAGAGTTTGCATCTAAATATACAAATGCAACTATAGTAGGAATAACGGGGTCCAACGGTAAAACAACTACAACAATGTTGGTGCATCACTTGTTAAAACAAGGAGGATTAAATGTTGGAGTAGGTGGAAATATAGGTGATAGTTTTGCACAGCAAATAGTAGAGCAAGATTACAAGGAGTATGTGTTAGAATTGAGTAGCTTTCAGTTAGATGGAATTGAAGAGTTTAATTCATATATAGCAATTATAACAAACATATCGCCAGATCATTTGGATAGATATGATTATGATTTTGAAAAATACATAGCGTCAAAGTTTCGCATTACAAAAAATCAAACAGAAAAAGATTTTTTGATTTATGATGCAGATGATAAAGCGATACAAAATTGGTTGAAAAATAATACAGTAAAGGCAAAATTAGTTCCTTTTTCAGTTGAAAAAGAATTAGAGTTTGGTGCCTTTTTAAGACAAGATAAGATAATAATGAAATTAAATACAGAAGAAATACTAATGAATGTTTCTGAATTAGCATTAAAAGGAAAACATAATACTAAGAATGCAATGGCAGCATCAATGGCAGCTCGATTATTACAGGTTAGAAAAAATACAATAGCAGAGAGTTTATCTGATTTTGAAGGAGTAGAGCATCGTTTAGAAAATGTGCAAAAAATTAATGGAGTTCAGTATATAAACGATAGTAAAGCTACAAACGTAAATGCTGTTTATTATGCATTAGAATGTATGGAAGCTCCAACAGTTTGGATAGTAGGAGGTGTAGATAAAGGAAATGATTACACAGACTTAATGCCTTTGGTTAGGGAAAAGGTAAAAGCAATTGTATGTTTAGGGTTGGATAATCAAAAGATTATTGAAACATTTCAAAATGTTGTAGAGGTAATGGTAGAAACAGCAGGTGCTGAAGAAGCAGTTAAGGTCTCTCATAAAATAGCAAAAAAGGGAGATGCAGTTTTGTTGTCGCCAGCATGCGCTAGTTTTGATTTGTTTGATAGTTACGAAGATCGAGGGAATAAGTTTAAGGAGGCAGTTAAAAATTTATAAAAATTAAAACTGATTGATGAAAACCATCTTTCAACATATTAAAGGGGATAGAGCTATATGGGCAATTGTTGCTATGTTGGCTATATTTTCATTTATGCCAATTTATAGTGCAAGTACAAACTTAGTGTATGTAGTAGGTAATGGCTCTACTTTCGGGCACTTGGTAAAGCATATTGTTTTATTAATAACCGGTTTTGCAATAATTTATGGCGTTCATAAAGTGCCGTATAGATATTTTAGCGGAGGTTCTATTTTAATGCTTCCTGTAGTGGTGTTGCTTCTGATAGTAACTTTAGCACAAGGAACAGTTATTGGAGGGGCCAACGCAAGTAGATGGATTCGAATTCCGTTTGTGGGTATTGGTTTTCAGACCTCTACCTTGGCAGGTTTAGTTTTAATGGTGTATGTGGCAAGGTATTTGGCTAAAAATAAAGAAAAAGTAATAGTATTTAAAGAAAGTTTAATAAAGCTTTGGTTGCCTGTAGGTATAGTTTTAGTGCTTGTATTGCCAGCAAACTTCTCAACAACAGCAATAGTTTTTACAATGATTTTGTTGTTGAGTTATATTGGAGGGTATCCATTAAAGTTTATAGGCTACATACTAAGTATGGGGCTTTTTGCTTTGTTATTTTTTATACTGGTAGCAAAGGCATTTCCAGATGCAATGCCAAACCGTGTTAATACTTGGCAAAGCAGGATAGAAAATTTTTCAAAATCTGATGGTAAAGAAGACTATCAAGTTGAAAAGGCGAAAATTGCCATAGCTACAGGAGGTGTGGTTGGAAGAGGTCCGGGAAAAAGCGTTCAGAAGAATTTTTTACCACAGTCATCATCAGATTTTATTTACGCTATAATTGTAGAAGAGTATGGTTTGGTTGGTGCTGTAATTGTCGTGTTTATATACTTTTTATTGCTGTTTAGAATTTTGATAACAGCAAAGAAGGCAACAACAATTTTTGCAACACTAATGGTAATAGGAGTAGGTGTCCCAATAGTTTTTCAAGCAATGATAAATATGGCGGTAGCTGTAAATATTTTACCAGTAACAGGTCAAACACTTCCGTTAATAAGTAGTGGGGGAACCTCAATTTGGATGACATGTTTTGCTTTGGGAATGATTTTGAGTGTGAGTGCTTCAAAGAATGAAACAGAAGAAACAATTTTAGATGATAATCCTTTAGATATTTTACATGAAACAATCGATTAACATCATAATAAGCGGAGGAGGAACTGGAGGTCATATATATCCAGCAATAGCTATAGCGAATGAAATAAAAGTTCGTTATCCAGAGGCTAATATTTTATTTGTGGGAGCAAGAGATAAAATGGAGATGGAAAAAGTACCGCAAGCAGGATATGATATAGAAGGATTGTGGATATCTGGAATTCAAAGAAAATTAACAGCTAAAAATTTATTGTTTCCATTTAAGTTGCTAAGTAGTTTGTGGAAAGCTTATAGAATTATTAGGAGGTTTAAACCTGATGTTGCCATAGGTACAGGGGGGTTTGCAAGTGGGCCAACATTAATGGTGGCTAACAAGAAAGGAATTCCAACACTGATACAAGAACAAAATTCGTACCCAGGAATAACGAATAAGTTGTTAAGCAAAAAAGCAGGGAAAATATGTGTGGCATATGAGAATTTAGAACGTTTTTTTCCTGAAGAAAAAATAATAAAAACAGGGAATCCAGTACGTCAAGATTTACTATTTATACACACAAAGGATGAAGAGGGTAAGGAGTTTTTTGAGTTAGATTTAAAAAAGAAAACAATCTTAGTACTAGGAGGAAGTTTAGGAGCAAGAAAAATAAATCAGTTAATAGAGGCTAATTTAGAATTCTTTAAAGAGCAAAAAGTACAATTGATTTGGCAATGTGGTAAGTTGTATTTTGAAGAATATCAAAAATATAATAAGCTAGAGAATGTGCAAGTACATCAATTTTTGAATAGAATGGATTTGGCTTATGCAGCGACAGACTTTATTGTTTCAAGAGCAGGAGCAAGTTCAGTTTCAGAATTATGTATTGTAGGGAAGCCAACAATATTTATTCCTTCTCCTAATGTAGCAGAAGATCATCAAACTAAAAATGCAAAATCGATAGCAGACAAGCATGGTGCAATTTTAGTAAAGGAAAAAGAGTTAGATACATTTCCAATAGTGTTAGAAACTTTACTAAAAGATGAAGGAAAACAACAAAGCTTAAGTGAAAATATAAATGAGTTAGCATTGCCAAATGCAACAAGTGATATAGTTAACGAAATAGAAAAATTAATTATTTAGTGAATTTAAAAACGATACATAACGTTTATTTTATAGGTGTAGGAGGAATAGGAATGAGTGCTATTGCGCGTTATTTTTCTATGAACGGGAAAAAAGTATGTGGTTATGATAAAACACCGAGTCCAATAACTAAGAAATTAGAAGAGATTGGTGTTGAAATTCATTTTGAAGATTCAATTAAAAATATACCTCTTTCTTTTTTAGAGAAAGAAAAAACATTGGTTGTTTATACGCCGGCAATTCCAAAAGATCATGAGGAATTAAGTTATTTTAAAAATAATGGGTTTGTAATTTTAAAAAGAGCAGAAGTTTTAGGAGAAATTACAAGAAATACCTTTTGTTTAGGAGTGGCTGGAACTCATGGAAAAACAACTACATCTTCTATTTTGGGACATATTATGCAGCCAGAAAAGGCAACTTCTTTTTTAGGAGGAATAGCAGAGAATTATAGCTCAAATCTTATTTTAGGAGAGGATAAAGTTTCAGTGGTAGAAGCAGATGAATTTGATAGATCGTTTTTAAAATTGTCTCCCAATATAGCTTGTGTTACCTCAATGGATGCAGATCATTTAGATATTTATGGAGAGAATGAAGCATTACAACAATCGTTTAGAGATTTTTCAAACAAAGTATCGGATACTTTAATAGTAGCTAAGGGAATTCCTTTGAAAGGACTTACGTATGGAGTAAATGAAGAGGCAGATTATAAAGCACATAATGTTAAGGTAGCAGAAGGAAAATATGTTTTTGATGTGCAAACACCAACATCAGAAATAAAAAATATTGAATTTCATTTGCCAGGAAAGCATAATATGATGAATGCTTTAGCGGCTTTAGCAATGGCAGATGTTTATGGGGTGTCTTTAGAAAAGATAAAAGAACAGTTAAAGACATTTAAAGGGGTGCAACGAAGGTTTTCGTATAAAATTAAAACTGAAGATTTAGTTTTAATAGATGACTATGCACACCATCCAACAGAAATAAAAGCAGTGGAGCATTCGGTAAGAGAAATGTATCCAAAAGATAAAGTATTGGCAGTTTTTCAACCACATTTATTCAGTAGAACAAAAGATTTTGCAGATGATTTTGCAGAAGCGCTATCTAAATTTGATGAAGTTTTGTTGTTAGATATATATCCTGCCAGAGAACTACCAATTGAAGGAGTAACATCGTCATGGTTATTAAATAAAATGAGTTTAAAAAATAAAAAGCTTGTTTCTAAAGAAAAACTGAGTGACGAAATATTGAAATCTGAGTCAAAAATTATAGCAATGTTAGGTGCTGGAGATATCGGATTATTGGTTGATGAAGTGAAGGGAAGTTTAGAGAAAAAATACACAAATCAAATATGAAAAAAGTAATAACATATTTATCTTTTTTCCTCTTGCTGATGTTTTTTGGCTTTTTGTATGGGTTTACTACAGGTAAAAATGGTAGTAAAAAGGTGAAAAATACAGTGGTTGAATTTGAAGCGGGAGACAATAACTTTTTGACGCACAGTATAGTTGATAAATTGTTAATACAAAATAAAGAATTTGTTAAAAACCAACCGAAAAGAGTGGTAGATTTACATTTTCTAGAAACTAATGTTTTGGCGAACCCGTATGTTGAAAAAGCAACCGTTTTTTTAACAGTTGATGGGGTGTTGAAAACTGTAATAAAACAGCGAAAACCAATAGCTCGAATTGTTGATAAGGGTAAGTCCTTTTATGTTGATAAGTTTGGTGTTAAAATACCAATGTCAACCAATTTTTCGGCTAGAGTACCGTTAGTTTCAGGGATAGGGGAGCCTGAGGATATCAAAGAACTAATAGCGTTAATAAAGGCGATTGAAAGTAACGATTTTTTTTCAAAAGAAATCATTGCAATTCAAAAAAACGCTCAAAAGGAATATGTATTTACTGTGCGTAGTGGTGATTATAAGATTCTTTTTGGAAAGTTAGAAGATGTAGATATAAAGTTTAAAAAATTAATGGCTTTTTATAACAAAGCCTTAGTTGATAAAACGATAAAAAAGTATAAGACAATAAATGTAAAATACCACAACCAAGTTGTGTGCACAAAACAAAATCAAGATGGAAAACAATAAAATTGCAGTTGGTCTAGATATTGGTACTACCAAAATTGTTGCCATGATTGGTCGTAAAAACGAGTATGGTAAATTAGAGGTTTTAGGTATAGGTAAAGCCAAAAGTTTAGGTGTAAAACGAGGTGTGGTTAATAATATAACACAAACAATTCAATCAATACAACAAGCTGTTGATGAAGCACAAAGTGTTTCTGGTCAACAGATAGAAAATGTTGTAGTAGGTATTGCAGGTCAGCATATTAGAAGTTTGCACCATAGTGATTACATAACTCGTGAAAAATCGGATGAAGTAATTGATCAAGGAGATATTGAAAACTTGGTTGAGCAAGTACATAAATTAGTAATGCTTCCAGGAGAAGAAATAATTCATGTATTACCTCAGGAGTTCAAAGTAGATAGTCAACCAGAAATCAAGGAGCCTATCGGAATGTATGGAGGTAGACTAGAAGCAAATTTTCACGTTGTAGTAGGGCAAGTTTCTTCAATTAGAAATATTGGTCGTTGTGTAAAAAGCGCTGGGTTGAATTTGTCAGACATAACATTAGAGCCGTTAGCATCAGCATCAGCAGTGTTAAGTCAAGAAGAAAAAGAAGCTGGAGTAGCTTTAATTGATATAGGTGGTGGAACAACAGACTTAGCAATATTTAAAGATGGGATTATTCGTCATACGGCAGTAATTCCTTTTGGAGGTAATGTTATAACCGAAGATATAAAAGAAGGTTGTTCAATTATTGAAAAACAAGCTGAGTTACTAAAAATAAAGTTTGGTTCAGCTTGGCCAGGAGAAAATAAAGAAACAGAAATTGTTTCAATTCCAGGTTTAAGAGGAAGAGAACCAAAAGAGATAACCCTTAAAAATTTATCTAAAATAATACATGCAAGAGTACAAGAAATTATAGAGCATGTATATTTAGAAATAAAGAATTATGGGCACGAAACTCAAAAAGGAAAGCTAATTGCAGGAATAGTTTTAACAGGAGGTGGTTCTCAGTTAAAACATTTACGACAATTAGTTGAATATATTACAGGAATGGATGTTCGTATTGGTTATCCAAATGAGCATTTAGCAGGAGATTCAGATGAAGTATTGTCAAGTCCATCATATGCAACAGCCGTTGGTTTGTTAATGGAAGGATTACATAAAGAAGAGTCTTGTGAAGTAGAAGAAATTGTTGAAGAACCAATTGAAGAAATAGAGCCAGAGGCCATTGAAGAGAAAGAGGTTTTACAACAAGAGGTAGAGCAAAGAACAAAAGAAAAGTCTAAGTCGTTTTTTGAAAAATTTACTGAAAGATTCAAAGAATTTTTAGATAACGCAGAATAGACAAATTAAAATAAATAATAAAAATTACTCCTATTTATCCCCTAAAGAGGAGCGTAAAATGAATATGAATTAATAAAAGAAAAGTTATTATGAGCACAGAATTCAATAACATTTCATTCGACATGCCGAAAACACAATCGAATGCCATTAAAGTAATTGGTGTTGGTGGGGGAGGAAGTAATGCAGTAAACCACATGTATAGTAAACAAATTCACGGAGTAGATTTCGTAATTTGTAATACTGATGCACAAGCACTAGAAAATAGTCCAATACCTAACAAAGTTCAGTTAGGAGCTCACTTAACTTCAGGGTTAGGAGCAGGGGCAAATCCAGAGGTTGGAGCACAAGCAGCAGCTGAGAGTATACAAGAAATTCAGCAAATGTTAAGTACACATACTAAGATGGTTTTTATAACTGCTGGTATGGGAGGTGGTACTGGAACTGGAGCAGCTCCTATTATTGCTAAAATAGCAAAAGATATGGATATTTTAACGGTAGGAATCGTTACAATGCCATTTCAGTTTGAAGGAAGAATGCGCTCAAAACAAGCTCAGAAAGGAATTGATGAATTACGTGATAATGTAGATTCATTAATTGTAATTAATAACAATAAATTACGTGAGGTTTATGGTAATTTAGGTTTCAAA
The DNA here is from genome assembly GCF_947499065.1 of uncultured Tenacibaculum sp. GTDB lineage: Bacteria > Bacteroidota > Bacteroidia > Flavobacteriales > Flavobacteriaceae > Polaribacter. The sequence goes on from NZ_CANMMT010000007.1 coordinate 163,070, forward strand.
GCAGGTTTTTCAAAAGCTGATGAAGTTTTAGCTACGGCAGCAAAAGGTATTGCGGAAGTAATTACACATCACTATAAACAAAATATCGATTTACATGATGCTAAAACGGTATTGTCAAACAGTGGTACTGCTATTATGGGATCAGCAAAAGAAGCAGGAGCTAATCGTGCTAAAAATGCAATAGTAAAAGCTTTAGATTCACCATTATTAAACGACAATAAAATTACTGGTGCTAAGAATGTATTGTTGTTAATAGTTTCAGGAGCAAATGAAGTAACTTTAGATGAGATAGGAGAAATTAATGACTATATACAAACTGAGGCAGGTTATGATGCTAATATCATTATGGGTATTGGAGAAGATGAAACCTTAGAAGATGGTATAGCTGTTACTATTGTGGCTACTGGTTTTACGGCAGATCAGCAAGGAACAATAACAAATACTGAGGTAAAGAAAATTGTTCATACTTTAGAAGATGAGCAAAAAGCAACTTATAGTTTTGGAGAAAAGAAAATAGAAACAGCTCCTAGTATAGACGAACCTTTAACTGTTAAGCCTAAAAATGAAAAGGTAGTACATGTTTTAGAGGAGGAGGAAGAAAAAACACCAAAGTTTAACTTAATTCCTACAACTGATGTAATTAAAAATATCGATGTAGTGTATGATGAAATTGCTTTGGAATCAGTTTCTGAAGATGATTTTATCATTACGAATATAACAGAGCAAAAAGTTGAGAAGAAAGAGGTAAAACAACAACCAATTCAACAAGATCTATTATTCGATTTGCCTTTAAATTCGTATGAAGAAGTTACGCCTAACACTCGCTTAGTTGAAACTACAAAAGAAATCGAAAACATTGATGTAGTTGCTGAGAATGTGAAACCACAAACACATCAAATAGAGAAGCGTTATGTTTTAGATGATTTTGATGTACAGCCAACTATAGGAAAAAGCTCAACTCCTATTATAAAAGAAGAAGTAGAAGAGGAGTTACAATTTGAAGTTACGAGTAAAGTTCAGGAAAAAGTTAACGAAATAGAGACAACTAGTGAAGAGGTTTCTCCCTTAAGTTTAACAATTTCTGAATTACAAAAGAGAGCTCAGGAGAGACGTGAGAAGATGAAAGGCTTCAACTATAAGTTCAACGATCAGGTAAGTAAGAATATCGATGATATTGAAAAACAGCCAGCATACAAAAGGTTAGGTGTAGATATTGATTCTGGTTCAGATATCAGTAAGTCAGATACAGCTTTAAATACTGATAATAATGATTTATCACGTACCAATAATTCATTTTTACACGATAACGTAGATTAATTAAATAATAAAATATATTTTTAAATTCCCGATTTTTTCGGGAATTTTTTAATACTAAAAATAATAACTATGAGTTTGCAAAAGCAAGTAATGGATAAAATGAAAGAAGCTATGAAATCTAAAGATACAGTAGCTTTAACAGCTTTAAGAGCATTAAAGTCAGCTTTTATGTTAGCTAAAACCGAATCTGGCGCTGGTGATCTTTCAGAAGCTGAAGAATTAAAAATTATACAAAAACAAGTAAAACAACGAAAAGATAGTGCTGCTGTTTTTTCAGAGCAAGGTAGAGAAGATTTAGCTGAACCAGAATTAGCTGAAGCAGCAATATTAGAGCAGTTTTTACCTGAAGCACTTTCGGAAGAAGAGATAGAGAAAGTTGTAAAAGAAACAATTGAAAAAGTCGGAGCTGAAGGAATGAAAGATATGGGTAAAGTAATGGGGATTGTTTCAAAACAATTAGCTGGACAAGCTGATGGGAAAATAATTTCAACTATAGTCCGTAAAAATTTAGGATAACTAAATGGGCCCAGTAGTTCAACTGGATAGAATATCAGATTTCGGCTCTGACGGTTAGAGGTTCGAATCCTCTCTGGGTCACAAAATAAAAAGCAGTAGAAGTTGTTCTACTGCTTTTTTTAGGGAAAAAGAAAAAGGGGTACACTCTCTTTTGAGTGAGCAATAAAAGTATAAAACAAGTATTTTAAATTATGTAACATTTGTTACATAAGAGATGTTTATTTTTGATGATATGAAATATTTTTCAATAATAAAATTCACAGGAGTTTTCCTAAGTTTCTTAGGGGTAGGGATAAATATTGTAGAAAGAATTTATGTTACTGTTTTTAATAAGCCAATTTTTGTACATTTTTATTTAGTAAAGAAAAAACTTCCGAAGAAAAAGAAAGCTTTTTTAGTAGAGAATGTGTCTTTTTATGCTAGACTTAATAAAAAGGAAAAAGAATATTTTGAGCATAGGTTAGTACATTTTTTTAGAGAGTATGATTTTATAGAAAGAGGAGATATAGAGTTAACACCAGAGATTAAAGTTTTGATAGCATCTTCTTATGTAAAATTGACTTTTGGTATGAGAAGATACATAACCACAACTTTCGATAAGATTATAATCTATCCTAAAAGTTTTTATTCACTATCAACAAAAAAATATCATAAAGGAGAATTCAATCCTCGATTTAAAACAATAGCTTTTTCATGGGAAGATTTTTTGTTAGGAGAAATTATTGTAAATGATAATTTAAACTTAGGAATTCATGAGTTTGCACATGCATTAACTTTTCATGGAAGCAAATCGAAAGATGTAAGTGCAAAAATATTCTATAAAGTATTTGTAGAAATAGTAAGTTTTATGAATGATAAAAGTAATGTAGAACTTATAAAAAAATCTAATTATTTTAGAGATTACGCCTTTACAAATAAATTAGAGTTTGTATCAGTAATTATGGAGCATTTTTTTGAAACACCGGAAGATTTACAAAAAAAATTTCCGGTGTTATATAAGAAAATTAAAATAATGTTGAATTATAAGTATATCAACTTATAATTCTAATATTTTTATTTGATTACGGTGTAATTCTATTTTTTCTTGTTTTTCAAGAGCTTTTAATAAACGAGAAATAACAACTCTAGAAGTATGTAAGTCATTAGCAATTTGTTGATGTGTAGAAGATATAACTACATTGTTGGTAACCATTGCTTTGTCCTTAAGATATTTGTATAATCGATCGTGCATGTTTAAAAAAGCAATAGAATCAACTGCTTCAATAAATTCATTAAGTCGTGAATGATAACTTTGTAAAATATATTCCTGCCAGCTTTTGTATTTACTAAGCCATTCAGACATTTTATTTTTAGGTATCATCAATAGTTTGATATCTGTTTCAGCTACAGCTTTAATTTTACTTTTAGTTTCTCCCATACAACAAGAAAGCGTCATAGCACAAGTATCACCTTTTTCTATATAATATAGCACAAGTTCATCACCGTCTTTATCTTCTCTTAATATCTTAATGGCACCGCTAATTATTAAGGGAATAGAAACCATATAACTATCAACATCAATAATAATAGTATTGGCTTCAAATTCTTTGTAAACAGCTAAATTTGAGATTTCATTAATTAATTCATCTTCAAATATGTATCCGTAGTGTTTTTTTAAATCTAGTATCAATTTTGTCTTTGTTTTCAAGGGATAATTTACAAAGAAATAAAATAAAATGATATGATTTTAATCAGTTTTTCTGAGGGATTTATTTCTGAAATTTGATATAGAAATTAATAATAAAATCATATAAAAATGAAAAAAAGAACGCCAGTATCAGTTATTATGAGTAAAAATGTAATTACGTTAAGTAGTAGAGATGATTTATTACGTGCTGAAGAATTATTTAAAAAAGAACGTATAAGACATATTCCTGTAGTAACTGGTTCAGAAATAAAAGGAATGTTAAGTTATACAGATTTACTAAGAATTAGCTTTGCCGACGCTATAAATGATGATGAAACAGATGTTGATACAGTAGTATATAACATGTTTACTATTGATCAAGTAATGGCTAAAAATTTAGTAACGGTTAGCTCATCAACAACAATTAAAGAAGTAGCAGAGATTTTATCTAAAAAAGAGTTTCATGCATTACCGGTGGTTGATGAAGGTAAATTAGTTGGGATTGTTACCACTACTGATTTGATTTATTACCTGTTAGAACAATTTTAAAAGTAAGGAATATCCTTACTTATATTACGGTTTTTTTGAGTCAGGCTTGTTTTTAATAATTTATTTTTGAGAAAATAAAATACTTTATTATGTTAAAAAACTTATCAAACTTAGGTTCAGTTTTAAATAAATCAGAACAAAAATCTATTAAAGGAGGTTGGATTTATATTATGTGTTTAACATGTGAGCCTCTTCCAGATGGTTATGTTTGTATGAATAAGCCTTTTTGTGGTGATCCAACTTAAAAAAGATAAAATCTACTATTTTTAAGGTTTTAGTAGAGAAAATTAAAGGCAATTTTAGTTAATAAAATTGCCTTTATATATTTTAAACTTAATTAATAATATCTTTTAAGTTTGAGATTGTTTCGGTAGGATTATCACTTTTAAAAACAAAACTACCTGCAACTAAAACATCAGCACCAGCTTCAATAAGTTTATTGGCATTTTGATCACTTACGCCTCCATCAATTTCAATTTTACACTTAGAACTTGTAAACTCTATTAAGTGTTTTAATTGAGAAACTTTTTTGTAAGTATTTTCTATAAAAGATTGTCCACCAAAACCGGGATTAACACTCATAATGCATACCAAGTCTAAATCTTCAATAATATCTTCTAATACAGCTATTGGAGTATGAGGGTTTAATGCAACTCCAGCTTTCATTCCTGCAGCTTTAATTGCTTGTATTGTTCTGTGTAAATGTGTACAAGCTTCGTAGTGTACTGTTAAAATATCTGCTCCTAATTCTGCAAAAGTATTAATATATCTATCTGGATCTACAATCATTAAATGTACATCAATAGTTTTATTTGCGTGCTTAGATATTGCTTTTAAAACAGGCATTCCAAAAGAAATGTTAGGAACAAATACGCCGTCCATAATATCAATATGAAACCAATCGGCTTTACTGTTGTTAACCATTTCTACATCTCGTTGTAGATTTCCAAAATCAGCTGCTAAAATTGAAGGAGCTACTAGTTTTTCCATTGTATTTTGTTGTGTTGTTGTGAGTGGCAAATATAGTTAAAACTATAAAGTGAATAAAAAAGAAAACTCTCGAGTAATCGAGAGTTTTTTATTATATAAAACATATAGTTATATAACTATAGCTGTTAGTTTTTAACCTAAGTAAGTCATTAAGATTTTGCTTCGAGATGTATGCTTTAATCTACGAATGGCTTTTTCTTTAATTTGTCTTACACGCTCACGAGTTAAATCGAAAGTTTCACCAATTTCTTCCAAAGTCATTGGTTGGTGTTCACCTAAACCAAAGTATAATTTAACAACATCAGCTTCACGAGGAGTTAATGTTTCTAAGGCACGGTTAATTTCAATGCGTAAAGATTCGTGTAATAAAGTTCTATCTGGATTTGGAGATTCACCTGAGTTTAATACATCATATAAGTTAGAATCTTCACCTTCAATTAATGGAGCATCCATAGATACGTGACGTCCAGAGTTTTTCATAGACTCTTTTACATCGTTAACAGTCATGTCTAATTTCTTAGCAATCTCTTCAGGACTTGGAGGTCTTTCATTTTCTTGCTCTAAGAAAGCATACATTTTATTGATTTTATTAATAGAACCAATTTTGTTTAAAGGTAAACGTACAATACGAGATTGCTCAGCTAAAGCTTGTAGTATAGATTGACGAATCCACCAAACTGCATAAGAGATAAATTTAAAACCACGAGTTTCATCGAAACGTTTAGCAGCTTTAATTAAACCTAAATTACCTTCATTAATTAAATCAGGTAAAGTTAATCCTTGGTTTTGATATTGTTTCGCTACAGAAACTACAAAACGTAAGTTAGCTTTAGTTAGTTTTTCTAAGGCTCTTTGGTCACCAGCTTTTATTCTTTGTGCTAATTCAACTTCTTCATCGGCAGTAATTAAGTCTACCTTTCCTATTTCCTGTAAATATTTATCTAAAGATGCGGTTTCTCTATTGGTAACCTGTTTTGTAATCTTAAGTTGTCTCATGTAATTACGAAATATTTTTAATTATCTATTGGCTTACATATTCTTATACGTAAGATGTTATATTAATGTTACAAAAAGAGAGAATTTTTTTATAAAATTTTTCAATTTGTTAAAGAATTGTTAATTTCGAACTTTGAAGAGAAAAATAAAAGTGACTTCTTCTAAAATAAAGTGTCTAAATAACAAGTCTAATTATAACCATAAGGAAATCAAACTTAGCCCTTGAAAAGTCTTGATGCTACAAAATTTAGTGATGAAGAGTTGGTTGCTAAAATAGTGGAGAAAAATGATACCCATTTATTCGCTGTTTTATACGACCGCTATGCTGCTGTTGTATATAACAAGTGCTATGGTTTTTCTAAGAGCAAAGAAGAAGCTCAAGACTTAACCCACGATGTTTTTATACGCCTATTTGTAAAACTAAGAACTTTCAAAGGAAGATCTAAGTTTTCTACATGGCTATATTCTTTTACTTATAATTTCTGTGTAAATTACGTGCAAAGAAATAAAGAAAAGAAAAAGGAAAGAGTAACAGTAGTAACAGACCAAATTAAAGAAGAAACTAACGAAGATGAAATAGATGATGCTGATTTATTTGAGTTAAAATCTGATAAATTAGCTAAAGCACTCGAAATGATATCTCCTTCGGAGAAAATGATTTTATTAATGAAATATCAAGATGATATGTCTATTAAAGAAATCTCAGTATTATTAGAGTTGGGAGATAGCGCCGTAAAAATGCGTTTAAAAAGAGCCAAAGAAAAAGTAGTAAAAGCGTATAACAAATTGTAATAATTATGGATAATCCATTTAAGAAAATATTACATAGTGAAGAGTTGCCAGAGGTACTTAAAGAAAAAGTGCTTAACGATGTGGCAATGATTAAGCTTTCAATAGATATGGCTGATTTATTTGTGGTAAAATACCCGAATACAATAGCTGATTTATTAGGAGGAGGTACGCCTAAAAAAGAATCTGAAGAAGAAAATAACCAAAACTAAATATATACAACCATAACACACTATCATTATGAACGCCTTGCAAGTAGATATTTTAAAACCTTTTAAAGATATTTTCCAGAATGCTGTAGACTCATTACCTACAGTGGTAGGATTTATCGGCTTTGTAATTGTTGCCTGGATAATTATTAAAGTATTTTTATACATAGTTAGAAAAGCTTTAGCAAAAACTAAAATAGATGAATGGTCTAAAAAATTAAGAAAAACTGAGATTTTTGGAAATAGTACTATTAATATAGTATTAACCAATGTGATTTTAGCCGTATTAAAATGGTTTTTAATATTAACATTTGTTATGGCAGGTTCTAATATTTTTGGACTTAATGTAGTTTCTGAAGGAATACAAAACTTTTTTGCGTATTTACCTAAACTATTAACAGCTCTTGGAATTTTTGTTGCTGGTGCGTATTTAGGTACTGTTGTAAAGAAGGCTATTCAATCAATGTTTAAATCACTAGAAATTTCTGGAGGCAATTTAGTTGGGAATATAGCGTTTTACTTAATAGTTGTATTTTTATCAATAACAGCGTTAGATCAAGCAGGAGTAGATACTTCTGTTATAAAAAGTAACTTAACTCTGTTAATAGGTTCAGTTCTTTTAGCTTTTACAATAGCTTTTGGTTTAGGTGCAAGAGATGCAGTTTCTAGATTGCTTTTTGGTTACTATTCAAGAAAGAATATAGGAATCGGTGAAAAAGTAGTGATAGGAGATGTAGAAGGAGTAGTTACAGCGATAGATAATATATGCTTTACAGTAACAACAGTAGATGGTAAAATTGTTTTACCTATCAAAGATGTGGTAAACAGTAAAATAATTATAAAAAAATAACGTATTAACTTTTTTTTTATATATTTGGCAAATATATTATATTAAAGAAAGATAATTTTAAGAAATGATAGATTTCGGGGGACTTCTATCTTATAGGTGAAGATTTATTCTTTACTAATTAAATGGCCATTGAGAAATGGTCATTTTTTTTTGTGCTTATTTTGTGACCATATAAAAATTAAAGTGTCTAAATAACTAGAGATAGGTATCGGGGGGCATCTATCTTTTTAAGTAAGTAAAGAATGGTTTTTGGAAACAAAAACCATTCGTTTTTTATAAAATAGTTTTTAAATAGGTAAAAAAAATTGTGACCTAAACTTATTTTAAGTGTCTTATAAGGTAGAAGAGAAAAGGAAATATAATTTTTTAAATTATAGCCATAAAAAAACAGCTAATTAATTAGCTGTTTTTTTTTATTGTTTTATTATTCAAAAGAGAGATGTAAGAAAACTCCTCTTGTTCCCAAAAAGTCAATTGGGTCTGTCCATTGACTAGGATTTCTGTTATCGTATTTAAGTTCATTGTTTACAGCAAAGACTCCTCTTATAGAAGGAGAGAATTTGAAGTAGCTAAGATAAAAATCAACCCCAATACCTATTTCATACATAAAGTTACTAGTGGTTGTTCTAAATTCACCAGCAAAATTATCATCACTATTATTTTCATTACTAGAAAAATTATAGTCATAAGAAATTCCTCCTAATACATAAGGTCTTATATTGTTAAGTCTATTGGTACTTAATTTTAAAATTAAAGGTAAGTGTAAATAAGTGGCTCCAACTTCTCTTGTCCTTACATTATCAGCTCCAGCAATATGCTTAAAAGTTAATGTTTTGGTGTTAGACATTAAACCAGGTTCAAATCGTAAGTTTACATTGTTGTGTAATCTTAAATCAGCAATTAATCCTACATTAAATCCAACAGAAGAACTTACTTCTACTTCAGCATTGTTAAACCCACTAGGTTTATATGCAACTTTATATCCGTTACTATTTAAGCCTAAATAAAATCCATAATGAAATAGAGGTTTATCAAAACTTGGTAAATTCAGTACTTTTTCTTGTTGAGCTTGAGAAGAAATTGAAATGATTCCAAGGATTCCGAAAAGTAAAAGTTTTTTTAGCATACTATTTTAAAGCGGTATAAATTGATGCAACTCCAAAAGTTACAGGTAAATTCTTTGCATTCTTAAACCCATTTTTTTGTAAAATATTGTTGAAAGCTTCTCCAAAAGGAAAAGAATTAGCACTTTCAGATAAATATGAGTAAGCAACTTTATCTTTAGAAAAGATTTTTCCTATAACTGGTAAAATAAAATTAGTGTAGAACTTATACCCTTGTTTAAAAGGAAACTTAGTAGGATTTGATGTTTCTAAAACAACAAATTTACCACCAGGTTTTAGTACTCGAAGTATTTCTTTTAATCCTTTATCTAAGTTTTCAAAATTTCTTACACCAAAAGAAACAGTAATAGCATCAAAGGTATTGTCTTCAAAAGGGATGTTTTCACTATCGCCAACAATCATTTCTATTTTTTCAGACAAGTTAGCTTTTGCTACTTTTTGTTTTCCAACCTCTAACATTCCAGCAGAAATGTCTAAACCAACGATTCTTTGTGGTTTTAACGCAGACATCATTAAGGCTAAATCACCTGTGCCAGTTGCTATATCTAATATTTGTTGAGGGTTGTTTTCACCAACTAGCTTTACAACTTTTTTTCGCCAGCTTACATCAATTCCTAAAGAAATAACTCGGTTTAATCCGTCATAATCTTCAGAAATATTGTCAAACATTTTAGCTACTTGTTCTTTCTTTCCTAATTCAGAATCTTTATATGGTTTGATGCTTTTTGACATTTGATTTTTTTTACAATAAGATTATCCGTTAATAGCTACTACTTCGCTAATTTGGTTTGGAAGCATTTCTTTAAGCATTGTTTCTATACCGTTTTTCAAAGTAACTGTAGATGATGGGCATCCGCTACAAGCACCTTGCAAAATAACACTTACTTGTTTTGAATTTTCATCATATGATTGAAATGCTATGTTTCCACCATCAGAAGCAACCGCTGGTTTGATATACTCGTTTAAAATATCAACAATTTTAGCTTCAATATCGGTTAAATCTTCTTTTGGAATTTCAACGTTTTGTTTTGTTTGTTTCTTAGGAAGTTCTTTGATAATAGTTTTTCCTTCTTGTAAATATTCTCTAATAAAAGTTCGTACTTCTTGGTATACCTCAGTCCATTCAATCATATCATATTTAGTAATAGATATGTAGTTTTCAGAAATAAAAATTTCTTTTACAAAAGGAAAAGTGAATAATTGTTGTGCTAAAGGAGATGATTTACTTGCCTCTTCAATATTTTGAAATTCAACATCTGTTTGTGTAAGAGCTTTGTTAGTTCCAAATTTCATTACAGCTGGATTTGGTGTAACCTCTGCATATACTTCAACAGGGTCTTTTTTAGTAGTTTCTTCCGTTACTACAGATTTTCCTTCTTGTAAGTAGTTTTCTATTTGTTCACGAACTTCTTCTTCTACATCATCCCATTGAACAATATCATATCTTTGAATAGCAATAAAATTTGCTGTAACTAATACCTTTTTTACAAAAGGAAGGTAAAAAAGTTTTTGCGCTAAAGGTGAGTTTTTAGCTTCGTCTATATTATTAAACTCATAACTACCTCCATTTACTAGAATGGTATTACTAATAAACTTTAGTATTGTTTCGTTATTTGTTTCTTGTATATTTATTTTAATTGAACTCATAAGTTGTAAAATGAAGTGCAAAATTACGGTAAAAAACTGATATATGTATATATAAAAAGTCCTGCTTAAGCAGGACTTTTTTGTTCTTTATTTTTTTTAAACTATAAACTAAAAGTAATAGTTCCAGAAATTCGTGTAGTGTTGTTATTCAATTCAATAGGGTTTACATTAACGTTTGATGAATTATATATGTTATAAGGACTATTGTTTTCTGATTTACGATATGCTAAGTCAAATTTAAAATCGCCAAAATTATAACCTAAACCTAAAGAATATCCTTTTGTATGATCTTTACTTAATGCGTTTTTAAAAGGGCTCTCTTCAAAATGATAACCACCTCTAATGCTCATTCTATCGAAGCGCCATTCAGTACCAATATTTAAAGAGTGTGCGTTTTTAAAATCATTAACAAAGTTTTGATTTGCAGTTATAAAAGCTGGGTCATTTTCTTGATATTTTGTTCCGCTATAATCTCTATATGTGTAATCTGCACTAATCAATCCTTTTTTTCCAAAAACTATTGCAGCACTTGCAGTTAATCTACTAGGAGTTCTTAGTTTAAATACATTAGAACTAAATTGTTCACCACTATTAACATCTGTAGCTTGATTTGAAGCAGAAATATCTGTGTAACCTAACCAATCATCATATCTAGCATTGTTAGGGTCAAAAACATTTAAATTACTTTCTTCAAATACTTCTGGATACCAAGTAGGTGTTTCATAAGCTAAACCAAAACGAAAAGCTTGATTTACTTTATATATAAAACCAGCACTTAATGAAATTCCATTTCCTTCAAAAAAACTATCTTGAATATTTAAAGCGTTTAAAGTATTGCCATTAGTATCTTGGTTTGTTTCTCTTAATCTTGTTACTTGACCGAATCTAAAACGATGAAATTTTATACTTGCTCCTGCAAATAATTTGTTTTGATGTACAGCTGAGAATCCCATTTCTAAAATAGAACTTTCTCCTGTAGTAGTGTTGGTAAATCGTTGTTCTTGTCCATTGTTAAACTGATTAGATGTATCATCTGGGTGTTCATTAAATAAAGCTTGCCCACTATTACCTCTAGAAGAAAAAGAGTTTTCAAAATCGCTTTTAAGTCTATAGTTAATATTTAAAGAAAAACGATTCCAATCAGAACTATGTGCAGAATCAAAAGATAAAATAGCACCTGCTTGAGAAATATTTAAATAATTGTCACTAGTATTTGTGTTAGTTCCATAATATGAAGCTAAATATTCAGTGTTTCGATTGTTAAGAGTAGCAGAAAAAATACTTTTTTGAGCAACAGCTCCTCCTGCTGGATTGATACTTATAGCAGAAACATCTGCACCAAGTGCTCCAAAAGCGCCACTCATAGCTTCAAAACGAGCTGTTCCAAAACTATCATCTTTTGAAAAAAGTATCCCCATATCATTGTATCCTAAAGATTGAGAATAGGCAGTATAAGTACTAGCGATAATTATCGCAAAAGTTAAAATTCGTTTCATGTCTTTGTCAATTAGTTTAAAAACTTATTTAGGTAGGGTTGGTTAAATTTATCTACGTCTGCTACTTCTTGAGCTACTTCTACCACTAGAATAACTTCTGCTAGAAGAGCTACTTCTTGATGGTGTAGAGTAACTACGAGTACTTCTCGATGGAGTTGAATAGCTTCTTGAGCTTCTACTTCTTGTTGGAGCAGAATAACTTCTAGAACTTCTTGTAGATCTATTTGTTGTTGCTTTGGAAGATTTGTATCCGCCTGTTTTATAACTTCTACTATTACTTCTTGTATTATAACTGCTACCACGAGTACTTCTGGTATTACTTGAAGTTCTATTACCTCTAGTGTATCTGTTTGAACTTCTTGAAGTGCCACGTGTGTTATATCCTCTTGTACTTCTTGTAGATCTTCCTCTAGAATTATAGCTACGTGTAGATCTTCTGTTTGTTGAGTTGTATCCACGAGTATTACTTCTTGTGCTTCTTGCAGATCTAGTACTTCTGGTGTTGCGACGAGTAGAATAGCTTCTGTTATTTCTTGAGTAAGCATTTGATGATCTTCTTGATACTGAAGTACCTCTTCGTCCAGTAGTATATCCTCTTCTGTAAGCAGAAGCAGTTCTGTACCCTCTATATGGGTTTGCTCCTCTGTAAGGTCTATAATATCTATTATTGTAATATGGTCCGTAAAAGTGATTTCTGTAAAAAGGAGGGCAATAAAAAGAATTGTAAAAACCTCCTATTCCAACATAAACACCAGTGTTATATGGATGCCAATAAGAATTAAATCCCCAATAACGAGTTCTCCACCAAGGACCATAGTATCCGTAATCAAAGAAAGGATCCCAACCCCAAGCATTATAATAGCCCCATCTTGGTGAGGTATTAATGTTAATTACAACATCGCTACTATTTGTGTTGTATCCCCAAGGAGAGTTAGAATTATAAGTAATATTAGTTTCTTGCTCTTCTTCATTAATAATATCCTCTTCAGGATTGAAATCAGAATCATCAGATTTGTAACTTTCAATATCTGTAAAAATATCTGTTCCGTTTAATGCATCTAAACGCTCAACTTCTTGTGTAAAATAGTTATCGTTGTATTCTTTGTAATCTTTTTTGTCAGTAACAACAACTCTGCGTTCAGTTTCTATTTCTTGATCATCAGCATAAATGCCATCATCACTACCGGCAACCGTTTGGACTGTTCCGCAAGAAACAATTGTAGTAATCATTAAAAATGATATAATATATAAAGGAAGCTTGGTGTGGTAGTAATGTAACTTCATGTCTTATGTTTTTAGATTAGAACTAGCTTAATAAAAAACTGAAATGCAAAAAACAATTTCTTTGTTGGGCTTGTAGCCTTTTTAATGTAGTTTTGCAAATACAATTTTACGCATAAAAAATAACAATTTTTGTGCCAAACTTTTAATTATGAGCAAACATTTAACAAAAAGAGCAGAAGATTACTCTAAATGGTATAACGAATTAATTGTAAAAGCTGATTTAGCTGAAAATTCAGCAGTAAGAGGATGTATGGTAATAAAGCCTTATGGTTTTGCAATTTGGGAAAAAATGCAGGCAGAATTAGACAGAATGTTTAAGGAAACTGGTCATGAAAATGCATATTTCCCCTTGTTCGTGCCTAAAAGTTTGTTTGAAGCTGAAGAGAAAAATGCAGAAGGTTTTGCAAAAGAGTGTGCAGTAGTTACTCACTATCGTTTACAAAATGATCCTGATAATGAAGGGAAGTTACGTGTAGATCCTGAAGCTAAATTAGAAGAAGAGCTAGTAGTTCGTCCTACTTCTGAAGCTATTATTTGGAATACATATAAAGGATGGATACAGTCATATAGAGATTTACCTTTATTAATTAATCAATGGGCAAATGTAGTTCGTTGGGAAATGCGTACACGTTTATTTTTACGTACTGCAGAGTTCTTATGGCAAGAAGGTCATACAGCTCATGCAACTAAAGCAGAAGCTGTTTCAGAATCTGAGCAAATGCAAGAAGTATATGCAACATTTGCAGAGAATTTTATGGCAATGCCAGTAGTTAAAGGAGCAAAATCTGAAAGTGAGCGTTTCGCAGGAGCAGATAATACCTTAACTATAGAAGCGTTAATGCAAGATGGTAAAGCATTACAAGCTGGTACATCTCACTTTTTAGGGCAAAACTTTGCAAAAGCATTTGATGTAAAGTATACCTCTAAAGAAGGAAAGCAAGAGCATGTTTGGGCTACTTCTTGGGGAGTTTCAACTCGTTTAATTGGAGGATTGATTATGACGCACTCTGATGATGCAGGTTTAGTATTACCTCCTAAATTAGCTCCAATTCAAGTAGTAATTGTACCTATATATAAAGGAGAAGAGCAATTAGAAGCAATTTCAGAAAAAGTTGATGTAATTGTTAAAGAATTAAGAAAGAAAGGGATTTCTGTTAAATTTGATAATAGAGATACTTTTAGACCTGGAGCAAAATTTGCTGAATACGAATTAAAAGGTGTTCCAGTAAGAATAGCTATGGGTAAACGTGATTTAGAAAATGGAACAGTTGAAGTAGCTAGACGTGATACTTTCGAAAAGCAAACAGTTGCTAGGGAAGAAGTAGTAGATGTTGTAGAAAGTTTATTAAACGAGATACAAGAGAGCTTATTTAAAAAAGCTTTAGATTATAGAGATAGTCATATTACAGAAGTAGATACATTTGAAGAGTTTAAAGATGTAATAGAAAATAAAGGAGGTTTTGTGTCTGCTCACTGGGATGGTACTATTGAAACAGAAGATAAAATTAAAGAATTAACTAAAGCAACAATTAGGTGTATTCCTAACGATGCAAAAGAAGAAGCTGGAAAATGTGTTTTTTCAGGAAAAGAATCGACTAAAAGAGTTCTTTTTGCCAAAGCATATTAAAAAAAAGCCCTGCTAAAAAGCAGGGCTTTTTTTTGCCTCTTAGTTTCAATATAATATTAGCTTACAACTCTCAGGATAAAAATTAAAATAACTTCCTTTTCTTTTAAAATTTGATAAGTTTTTTTATTTTTATGAAAATCAGTTATTTATATAGTTAAGCTCTAAGAGCTATTTTTAACAAGTGAAAAAAATCACTTAAAAAGTAAAAAAAAGTGAAAAAAGCTTTTGGTAAATAAAAAACTGTTTCTATATTTGCACCCGCAATCGCAAAATGATTGTTCTGGTCCGTTCGTCTAGGGGTTAGGACGCCAGGTTTTCATCCTGGTAACACGGGTTCGATTCCCGTACGGACTACAAAGTTAATTGACATTTATAAAGAGTTTAATTATATTTATAATTGGAAAATTAAAAACAAAATTATTGCAAATATAAAAAGTTATTGTATATTTGCACCCGCAATCAAAACGATTGTTTTGGTCCGTTCGTCTAGGGGTTAGGACGCCAGGTTTTCATCCTGGTAACACGGGTTCGATTCCCGTACGGACTACAAA
>NZ_CANMMT010000008.1 GCF_947499065.1 uncultured Tenacibaculum sp.
AAGAGAGTAGAAAAGAATGGTTGTTATGGATGTTTAAAAGAGCAGGTAGAAAGAATGCGACAATAACTAAATATCAGCTTTGGCAACAACATAATAAACCAATAGAGCTTTGGAGTAATAAGGTTATTAAACAAAAAATTGATTACATTCATAATAATCCAGTAGAAAATGGCTTTGTAGTAAAGCCAGAGGAATGGAAATATTCTAGTGCCAGAAACTTTGCAGGAGACTATACAATTTTAAATATAGATTCTACAGGTTTTATATCAGAGTTTAATTAAGTAAAGATTAATCGTGTTTACCACTAGTCAGAGACTAGCGGTAGCGGGGGAAAAGGTAATTCACTATGTCAATCCAAATTCGGCCTTAAATGTTATGACTAAATTAGATGGGACATTTATAAGTGGTTGGAAATTAGGAGAAGAACAGTTGAAAAAAGTATTAACTAGAGGAAGCTTATAAATTATGGAAATAAATAAAGAAAAAAATAAAACTACTATTGAGTTTTCAAACAATGAACTTTTAGTGTTGTTTGATTGGTTAGTTGATTTTAACAAAAGAGATTATAATTTTAATTGTCAAGTAGCAGAGCAAAGACTATTATGGGATTTAGAAGCGTTATTAGAAAAACAAATTGTAGAGGCTTTTGATGATAATTATAGAAAACTATTAGATAAAGCTCGAAAAAAAATAGCCAATCATGAAATATGAGACCCTGCTCGCGCACGAAATGAAATTCCCGATAGCGCGGAAATGTTTTCCGTGCCGAGTATGAGTAACCCGATGGCGCGGATATAAAAGTACACAAAAGTGCTAGCACAGATTTGTAATCTGTGCCGAGTATGAGTAAGTAAATAGAAATTAAATTATTAAAAATAAATAAAGCCACAGTAGTAATGTTGTTGTTTTACATAGTCCTAACTCTATTGCTTGGATATGATAGCGCAGATTTGCAATCTGTGCAAACAAAGAGTAAGTAAGAATATTAAAAAGTTATGGTTTTTAACAGCAATGGAGCTGAAAATATTTCCGTACCAACTACTAGCTTGTAAGATAATATAAAACGGTTTAATAATATATAAAGACGTTTTTAATGCTTTTTTGTAGATTTAAAAAGAAATATAATGAGCATGTCAACAAAATACAAAGCTTTAGATAATCAGTGTTATTTTATTACAATTACAGTTGTAGGATGAGTAGATGTGTTTACAAGGCTTTCTCAGAAATATGTTATTACAGATGCTTTAAAATATTGTATGAAGAATAAAGGATTAGAGCTATATGGATATTGTTTAATGCATAGCCATATACATTTGCTATGTAGAGCAACAGAAGTTAAGGTTTTACCTGATATTATTCGAGACTTTAAAAAATACACCTCAAAAAAGATTATAACAACTATAAAAGAAGAAGCAGAGAGTAGAAGAGAATGGATGTTGTCTTATTTTAAAGAAGCTTGTAGTCATTTAAAACGTAAACAAGAATACAAAGTTTGGCAAGATGGTTATCATGCCGAGGTTGTTTATTCGAATAGTTTTATAAAACAAAAATTAAAATATATTCATAACAATCCAGTAACTGATAAAATTGTAACGAATCCAGAAGAATATATTTTTAGTTCAGCCAGAAATTATGCAGATTTAGAAAGTGTAATTGATATATAGTTCTAAGAGAGGAGTTACTTTAGTTATAATTAGTATACTATTTTAAATTTTTTCACGGATTACAAATCCGCGAGATCGAATATTCATAATAATACAATTGGTATTAAAGTAGGAAAGATAAATCCAAATGCCAGTATATAAGATTTAGCCAAAATAATTATGCAAAAATTAACGAATGGGGAAGATATAATAATAAATTAGTGAGCTCTAATAAAAAAGATGTGAATTCTAATTTTGTTAAAAGAAAAGGAATTTCAAAGAAAATTTATGGAGAAATAAAAAATGGGACAATTCAATTGTAGAAATATAAATTTCATTATGAATAAAAGGTTTTATTTAATTATAATTACTGTACTTTTAATATTATCATGCCAAAGTAGTTATAAAGAAAAAGATAAGGTTAAATACTACAGTTCAATCAAATCTGAAGTAGTGGATACCTTGAAAGTTGATTCAGAAGATTTAATTACTAGATTAATAGTAAAAATAAAAGGTCATTCTAAAGGCAAGTTTAAGTTTTATTATGGACATAAACCTTATGACAAATTTCAAATAATAGAAATGAATGATGAAATTAACAAAATAATTAACTCTGATTGGTATGAACCAGAATGTGTAATAAAAATTATTCCAAATTATGAGGTGAAAATAGATGGCTTATCTGTTGGGTTTAATTTTGAATAAACTCGATAGCGCGGAAATGTTTTCCGTTCCGTTGGGGTAATGAAATATTGAATCATTTACTAATTAGGGAATTATTTACCATTTTATTGATTTTAGCATTACTTTTGTTATATTGTACAATATGGTAATAAAATGATATAGATATGAGCACATTAGAATTAAGACAAGAGATGCTGGATATGATTAAGAATGAAGATGATAGTTCTTTAAAAAATCTATATCAGCTTATTAAATCCTACAAACAGCAACGTCAATTAGATAAGATGATAGCTGAAGGAGAAGAAGATATTAAAGCAGGAAGATTACATAGTCAATCAGATGTTCAAAAAATGATTGAGAGTTGGGTGAAGTAATTAAACCAGTAGTTTGGACTACCAGAGCTACAAAGGACTTAAAAAAGGTTACTAAATTCAACTTGGAATTGTATGGAGTTGAAAAAGCTTTAGAAATATCTACTAACCTTAGAAAATCTACAGAAATTTTAGAGAGTACTTCTATTGATGTGACTGAATATGGTCAGATTGATGAATAATTTTTACATCTTAAGCATGAGTACAGAAAGTTAATCAATAACCACTGTAAAATTACTTACAGAGTTGGTAAGAATAGTGTTTATATAGTTAGAGTATTTGATACTAGACAAAATCCAAGTAAAAATTTATAATAAGAAAAAGATATCACCCGATTGCGCAGAAATGTTTTCCGTGCCGAGTATGAGTAAGTAAATAGAAATTAAATTTTAAAAATAAATAAAGCCACAGCAGTAATGTTGTGGTTTTGTTGTTTTATATAGTCCTAGCTCTATTGCTTGGATATGATAGTCTCGTTCCCATGTTGTTGTAAAAGATAATTCTTCATAGTAAATTAAATAGTTAGAATGCAACAAGATAAGGTTTGGATTTATTCTTTCACATGAAATGAGTAACAGAGAAGGGGAAAGTATATGGAAAAGCTGACTTATTAAACAAAACTTTTATAAAATAAAAAAACCTTAACAAATAAATGTTAAGGTTTAGTACTGAAGGCGGGACTTGAACCCGCACGGGCATTACGGCCCATTGGATTTTAAGTCCAACGTGTCTACCAATTCCACCACTTCAGCATGGTATAATATATTTATTTTGACTACTTTTAAAATTAAGCCTCGCTAATGAAAGCGAGGCTTAGTACTGAAGGCGGGACTTGAACCCGCACGAGCATTACGGCTCATTGGATTTTAAGTCCAACGTGTCTACCAATTCCACCACTTCAGCATAATCTCTTAAAAGGATTGAGCGAAAGACGGGATTTGAACCCGCGACCCTCACCTTGGCAAGGTGATGCTCTACCCCTGAGCTACTTTCGCGTAGTCAAAAATTATTTTAAAGAACTTGTGCATTGCTCCGAATGCGGGTGCAAATATAACACCATTTTTTGAATTACAAAGCAATTTTTTATTTTTTTTAAATTTAATTACCAATAAATTTTATTGCGATTACATAAGAAAGAAATATCTTTGCAGAAATTTTAAAATAAGAAGTGAGCACCGTTTCATCTGTAAATACAAAAACCTCTTTAAAATCAGTCTTTAACGATTTTAAGCAATTAACAAAAGTTGGCTTATCGGTTAGTGTGGTATTCACATCTATTACAGGATATCTTTTAGGAGCAGAAAATATAAATTATACAACAATACTATTATTAGCTATTGGTGGGTACTTTATGGTAGGCGCATCAAATGCATTTAATCAAGTAATAGAAAAAGATATTGACGCAGTAATGCAACGTACTAAAAACAGACCATTACCTGCAGGTAGAATGTCTGTAACAACAGCATTAATCATAGCAACAATATTTACAATAGCTGGAATAGCCATATTATATGCCATTAATCCTAAATGTGCATTATTTGGAGCAATTTCGATATTCTTATATACAAGTGCCTATACACCATTAAAAGCAGTAACTCCTTTAGCAGTTTTTGTAGGAGCAATCCCAGGAGCAATTCCTTTTATGTTAGGTTGGGTAGCAGCAACAGGAAATTTTGGAATAGAAGCAGGTTTTTTATTCATGATCCAATTTTTCTGGCAATTTCCACATTTTTGGGCAATAGGTTGGTTACAATATGAAGAGTACAATAAAGCAGGGCTGCATATGCTACCTATGGACAAAAAAGACAAAGGAGCTATTGTACAAATTATATTCTATACTTGTGTAATGATATTAATGTCTATTGCACCAGTATTAAAGGTAACAGGAAACTTTTATATATATCCAGTAACTGCTGTTATCATATTATTATTAGGAATGTTAATGTTGTATTATGCATTTCAATTATACAAAACAGAAAAAAACACTGATGCACGAAAATTAATGTTAGCAAGTGTTTTTTATATTACAATAGTACCCATTATATATGTGGTAGATAAATTTTTACATTAATGAGTGAACAAACTTTACAAGAAGAGTTAAGAGCAGGTAAAAGAAAATCAGCGAAACCAATGTTATGGATTTCAATGATTAGTATGGTAATGTTTTTTGCAGGACTTACAAGTGCGTATGTAATAAGTATGAATCGTGAAGATTGGGTTACTTTCGAATTACCACAAGCATTTTATGTAAGTACAGTATTAATAGTAATGAGTAGTATTACATTAATACTATCGCAAAAATTTTTAAAAAAGGATAAAATTCAGGTGTCATTCATGCTATTATTAGCAACTTTAGTGCTAGGATTAGGTTTTGTATGGCAACAATATGTTGGATTTAACGAATTAAAAGCTGTAGGATTGTATTTTACTGGACCAGAAAGTACAGTGTCTACATCTTTTATAATAGGGATAACATTTTTACATGTACTACATTTATTAGCGGGTGTAATTGTGTTATTAGTAGTAATTTATAATCATTTTAAAAAGAAATATTCATCGGCGGATATGCTTGGGTTTGAGTTAGGTGCAATCTTCTGGCATTTTGTAGATGTATTATGGATTTATCTATTTTTCTTTTTCTATTTCATAAGATGATGAAAAATGCGTAATTTTGGCGCACTGTTTTAACAAAAATTAACAAAAAGAGATTTATGGGAGCAAATATTGCTGTAAATTCTGACAACAAAGAGACCTGGGGCGGAGGTGGTGCAAAACCATTTGGCGCTAGTTATGGTAAAATGATGATGTGGTTTTTCATCGTATCTGATGCATTAACATTTTCAGGTTTTTTAGCAGCGTACGGTTTAACACGTTTTAAGTTTATTGACTCTTGGCCAATAGCCGATGAGGTATTTACCCACTTTCCAGGGTTACATGGTGTACACGCACCTATGTATTATGTAGCATTAATGACATTTATTTTAATTGTATCGTCGGTAACAATGGTATTAGCGGTAGATGCAGGTCATCAAATGAAACAAAAGAAAGTAGCTTGGTATATGTTCGCAACGATTGTTTTTGGTATTATTTTCGTTGGATCACAAGCATGGGAGTGGAAAAACTTTATTAACGGTTCGTACGGAGCAGTTAAAACTTCTGATAACCACATTATACAGTTCGTAAAAGATGGACATCAGATAGCGTTAGCCGATTTTATACACACTGAAAGAAAAGACGACAGAATTCACCATACCCGTAAAAATGGATTATGGTTTGATCAAGAACCAGCAATTTCTCAGTATTCGGTAGCACAAGTACAAGAGGCTTTTAAAGCTGATCCTACTTTAAGAATTAGAACTGAAAAATTAAATCCAGAAACTAAACAAAAGATAATTTTATCTAGAGAAGAAAGTTTAGCACAATTAGCTTTAGCAACTCAAGTTGTTGAAGGGGCTAACTTAAAAGTAAATGAGTATGGTAATCCAATATTTGCAGATTTCTTCTTCTTTATTACAGGATTCCACGGATTCCACGTATTCTCAGGGATTTTAATTAATATAATCATATTCTTTAATGTTGTATTAGGAACCTACGAGCGTAGAGGACATTATGAAATGGTTGAAAAAGTAGGTTTATATTGGCACTTTGTAGATTTAGTTTGGGTATTTGTATTTACCTTCTTCTACTTAGTATAATAAAAAAACGATAGTAAAATGGGTCACGCACACGAATCGAATAAAAAAAGAATTTGGATTGTTTTAGCAATCTTAACAATTATAACAACTGTAGAGGTTGTGTTAGGTATTATAAAGCCTGCATCGTTACATTTACATGGATGGGGAACTAGTTGGTTAAACTGGATTTTCATTATCTTAACAATTGCAAAAGCATACTATATTGCATGGGCTTTTATGCACTTAGAAGGTGAAAAAACATGGTTTAGAAGATCAATTGTTTGGACAGGAGTTTTCTTAATATCTTACTTATTATTTATTGTATTGATAGAAGGAGATTATTTATATGAAACATTAGCGCCATTAGTAAAATGGTAATTATATAAAATTGAAAAAAAAGGTGGTTTTAACCACCTTTTTTTGTCTTTAATTTGAAATCAAATGAAGGTAACTAAAAAACACATAGTTCTATTTGCATTATTTATAGTGCCCTTATTATTTTATATATTCCTATCACTTGGAATTAATAATTTTGCAAAACTACCAGTACTAACTGAAAACGTCATAGATATTTCGTCAATTAATAAAAAACACACATTTGATAGAAAAATATCAATTGTTACTTTTTTGGGAACTAATATTGACGAAGCAAAAGGAGAGTTATTTAATTTAAATGAAAAGATTTACAAACCATTTTATGGGTTTAAAGATTTTCAATTAATAGTAATTGCGCCGAAAGGAATGGAAGATAAAGTTGTAAAACTTCAAAAAGACATTGGAGCATTTACAAACATGATTAAGTGGAATTTTGTATTTGCTAATGAAGCAGAGATAAAAGTGTTGTTTGATAGTTTTAAAACCAATCAATCATTAGATAATGTATTACACACATCAAAGGCTTTTATTATAGATAAAGAAATGCACTTAAGAGGAAGGGCTGATGATGAAGATAGTGCAAATGGAAAGTTGTTTGGCTATAATATGAAATCGGTAGCTGAGTTAAATAATAAAATGAAAGATGATGTTAAAGTGGTGTTAGCAGAATATCGCTTAGCATTAAAAAAGAACAATGCTGATAGACAAATATAAAAGCTAATACTATGAAAAAACAAAATTATTCATACATAGGAATTTCATTCATTATCTTATTATTTGGTATTTATTCAGTACCCAAAATTGTTAAACATTTTAAGAAAGCAGACTTATATAAATATACTAAGGTTCCAGATTTTGAATTCACAAATCAACACGGAGAAACCATATCTAATAAAGATTATGAAGGTAAAGTATATGTGGTAGAGTTTTTCTTTGCTACTTGTCCAACAATTTGTCCAATAATGAATGCAAGGTTAGTGGAGGTTCAAAACGAATTTATGGGGAATCCAAATTTTGGTATTGCATCGTTTTCAATAACGCCAGAGATAGATACACCAAAGCAGTTAAAAGCATATGCTAAAAGAAATGGTATAAACCATAAAAACTGGCATATGTTAACAGGTAAGCCAGAAGAAGTTGTGTATAATTTATCAAATGATGGATTTAAATTATTCGTTGGAAAAGGTGAAGTATCTCATGGTGGATTTGAGCATTCGGGGTTATTTGCTTTGGTAGATAAAGATGGATATATCCGTTCACGTTATGACGATCAAGGTAATCCAATAGGTTATTATAGAGCGTTAGAAGAACATGGTTTTGATAATCAAATAAAAGAATTAAAAGAAGATATAAAATTATTGTTAAAGGAGTAATATGAGTGCAGAAGAAAAAAAATATAAAAGGTTTATAACAATTGTATCTATAGTAATTCCAGTAGCAGTAGCGGCATTGTTTGGGATTAAAATACCAAATGTTGAACCCTTAACTTTTTTACCACCTATATATGCAAGTATAAATGCATTAACAGCTGTGTTATTAGTAGCATCGGTAGTAGCTATAAAAAAAGGAAATAAAAAACTTCATGAGCAATTAAATACAACTGCAATTATCTGTTCGGCATTGTTTTTAGTGATGTATGTAGCATATCATATGACTTCAGATTCGACAAAATTTGGAGGAGAAGGGCTAATAAAATATATATACTTGTTTATTTTATTAACACATATTGTATTGTCGGTAATAATTATTCCTTTTGTGTTAGTTACATTTATGAGAGCGCGTTTAGGAAAATTTCCAGAGCATAAGAAAATAGCAAAAATCACATTTCCATTATGGTTATATGTGGCAGTAACAGGAGTAATAGTATATATAATGATATCGCCATATTATGTTTAAAAAAATAGTTTTAATTCTACTATTAATAGTTTCAGGAAATGCATCTGCACAGTGTGCAATGTGTAAAGCGGTAGTAGAAGGAGGTAATGAAACAATGGCAGAAGGAGTTAATAATGGAATAACTTATTTAATGGTATTTCCCTATATATTAGTGGGATTATTATTCTATTTTATTTATCGCCATAAAAAGGCTTCAAAAAATTAACAGTCTAATAAGAGTTTTTTTTTGTAACATATTCTATTTTTAGTCGTCATATAAAAACAGTTTTAAAAAAATGTTCGATTTTGAATCAAATAATGTTCGGAATCAAACAGTTAAATGAAATTGAAAAACAACTAGTACTCTGGAATTCAGAAGATTATATTTTATTTCTTTTTGGAATACCAATTGACTAACTATAATGAACAAAAAAATATTCGTCTTGAAAACAAAAATTGTATTACTAGGAGCTCTATTAGTCTCATTAACAGGTTTTTCTCAAAAACAATGGACGCTTAAAGAGTGTGTAGACCATGCGTTGAAAAACAACATTACAATCAAACAAAATAAGCTAAGTGTACAACTTGCTGAAAAAGATGTAGCTATTGCTAAGGGGAATTTTCTGCCAGATTTAAATGCATCTTCAAATGGTTCTGTAAATTTTGGTTCTTCAATTGGTCAAAATGGATCAAGGATTTCTGCCGATAACTTCAGGTTAAGTGGAAGTTTAAGAACTTCAACAACTTTGTTTAATGGATTTAGAAATTTAAATACTTACAAACAAGCGAAATTAGGAGTAGAAGGAAGTAAATTAGATTTAGAAGTTATTGAAAATGATATTTCTTTAAATGTTGTAAATACTTATCTGAACGTGTTATTTGCTAAAGAAAATTTAAACGTAGCTAAAATTCAGGCTGAAATAAGTAAAAAACAAATTGATAGAGCCAAAGCTCAGTTTGAGGCTGGTGCAGTGCCTAAAGGTGATTTGTTAAATGTTCAATCTACAGCAGCAACAGATGCTCAAAATGTAGTTACTCAAGAGAATACATTAAATTTAGCTTTATTAAGATTATCGCAATTGTTACAATTACCATATGAAGGTTTTGATGTTCAAACAATAGATTTAAATTCTCCCTCTGGTGCATTATTGTATGATAATTCGAATGTAGTTTTCGAAAAAGCAGTTAAAAATAGACCTGAGATAGCTAAAGCAGAATTAAATGTTAAGAATGCAGACCTTTCTATCGATTTAGCTAAAGGAGCTTATTTACCTAGTTTATCATTTGATGCAAGTGCAGGAAGTTCATATCAGCACTTTTTCAATACCAATATTTTTTCTAATGAGTATTTATTTAAACAAATAAATGACAACTTAGGTTATAGTGTTGGTTTGTCATTAAACATTCCAATATTTAATCGTTTTCAAACAAAAAATAGAGTTTCGAAATCTATTATCAGTAAAGAAAACTCAGAGTTAGCTTTAGAGAATCAAAAATTACAGTTGCGTCAAACAATAGAGCAATCGTTTTTAGATGCGAAAGCAGCAGCAAAAACATTTGAAGCAGCAAAAGTATCTTTAGATGCCCAAAAAGAAGCTTTTAAAAATGCACAAGTAAGTTATGATTATGGTTCAATGACTCAGTTTGATTTTGATCAAGTTCGTAATCGTTTAGTTAATGCAGAAGGAGCTATGATTAGAGCTAAATACGATTATGTGTTTAAAACAAAAGTATTAAAGTTCTACTTTGGAGAGTCGATAGTAGATTAGATATAAAGTTTATATAAAAAGAAAAACCTCGTTAAGTAAAAATTAACGAGGTTTTTCTTTATAATGTATCTTTGCAAAAAAGTATTATTAGTTTGGCATTAATTTTAAATATAGAAACGGCTACTAAAAACTGTTCAGTAAGTATTGCAGAAAACGGAAAGGTTTTAGCTATTAGAGAATTAAACGAAGGAAGTTATTCACATGCGGAAAAATTACATCCTTTTATACAAGAGGTTTTAGAAGAACTAGCATTAACCACTAGTAAGTTAGATGCTATAGCAGTAAGTAAAGGTCCTGGTTCTTATACAGGACTTCGTATAGGGGTTTCAGCAGCAAAAGGGCTTTGTTTTTCAATAGACAAGCCATTGATATCGCTAGAAACATTAAAGTCGTTAGCCCGTAGTATAAATGTTGAAGAAGGGCTAATAGTACCAATGATTGATGCGCGTAGGATGGAAGTATATTCTGCAATATATAATTCAAACTATGAACAAGAGAGAGAAATACAAGCTCAAATAATTGA
Organism: uncultured Tenacibaculum sp.; assembly: GCF_947499065.1. Lineage (GTDB taxonomy): Bacteria > Bacteroidota > Bacteroidia > Flavobacteriales > Flavobacteriaceae > Polaribacter. The sequence continues at coordinate 10,915 of NZ_CANMMT010000008.1, forward strand.
TGAAAACTCATTTAAGGAAGAGTTATCGAAAGGGAAAGTGTATTTCTTAGGTGATGGAGCAGGAAAGTGTAAAGAAGTTATTACACATGAAAATGCTGTATTTGTAGATGGAAAGTTTCCTTCATCAAAAGAAATGGCTGCATTAAGTTATGAGAAGTACAAAAAAAACGACATCGAAGATGTCGCTTATTTTGAACCTTTTTATTTAAAAGATTTTATTGTAATTCCAGAAAAAAAGAAGGTTTAACCTTCTTTTTGAATTTCCACAGAGTGTGGATAAGGAATTTCGATACCAGCTTTGTCTAAAGCTAATTTTACGTTTTCAGTAGTTTCGAAGTAAACATCCCAATAGTTAGGAGTTTCCGTCCATGGTCTCACAGCAAAGTTTACAGAACTATCTGCTAATTCAGAAACATTAACACTAGGAGCAGGGTTTTTTAATACTTTAGGGTTAGATGTTAAAACATCCATTAAAATTTCCTTTGTTTGTTTAATGTCGGCATCATACGATACACCAAAAGTTAAATCAACTCTTAATTTACCTTCAGCTGTATAATTAATAATGTTACCGTTAGATAAAGCACCATTAGGAATAATAGCTAATTTGTTTCCTGGAGTGTTTATGTGAGTAGTAAACACTTGAATTTCTTTTACTACACCAGTTACACCTTGCGCTTCGATTAAATCACCAATTTTAAAAGGTTTAAAAATCATAATTAAAGCTCCTCCGGCAAAATTTGATAATGATCCTTGTAAAGCCAAACCAACAGCAAGACCAGCAGCACCAATAATAGCAGCAAAAGATGTTGTTGCAACTCCTAAGTTAGAAATAACAGTAACAAATAATAAAGCTTTTAAAGACCAGCTTAATAAATCGCCCAAAAACTTCTGTAGTGTAACATCTACGTTACGTTTGTTCATTATTTTTTTAAAGGTTCCTACAACAAATTTAATGGCAAATAATCCTACAATTAAAATTGCTAAAGCAGTTAGTACCTTAGGTGTGTAATCAATTAATAAGCTTTGAAACTTATCTAAATACTCTTTCATGTTTAAGTTTTTAAAAAATTAATAAAATGTAAGTAGCGTTAGTTTTTTAAAAAGTGAAGCAAAGTTACAGTATCAATAACAATATACCAATTAAAGAAGGTATAGATTGAACAAAGAATATTCTAGGTTTTTTTGTTGAATAGGCACCATAAATTCCAGCAACAAAAACACAGCCTAAGAAGAAAAGAGCTACATCAGTTTTTACAGATAAAATAGACCAAATCAAACCAGCAGCTAAAAAACCATTATATAACCCCTGATTGGCAGCTAATATTTTAGTTTCTTCTGCATATTCTTTCGATTTTAAACCAAAGGTTTTAATTCCTTTTGGTTTGGTCCATAAAACCATTTCTAAAATAACTATATAAATATGGATTAACGCTACTAAGGCAACGAAAAATAATTGAGGATAGGTCATTGTTAAATTGTTTTTTAGGTTAGTTAATAGATGTTTTTTAATGACAACAAAGTTTATTTACACAAACATATACAAAAAATATAGAGAAATTAGTATGAGTTTTTAAGAGTTGTGGGCATAAAAAAACGATACTGTACACAATATCGTTTAAATAGTAGTTAGTTAATATAGTGTTACTTTACTTCAAAAGTAACTTTTAAGTTAACTCTAAACTCAGTTACTTCATCATCGTTTACAACTACGCTTTGCGATTGTACAAATGCTGATTTAATTCCTTTAACTGATTTAGAAGCTTGTTTTACGGCTTTCCTGGTAGCATCTTCCCAACTTTTGTCAGAATTAGCTAAAATTTCAATAACTTTCATTACTGCCATAATAATTTCTTTAATGATTTATACCTCATAAATATACGAATTTTAAAGGTGATTTCTTTGTAAAAAAACACGATTAAAACTTAATGTTAAATTAATGTTACGAAAATGTTTCAATTATGTAAATATTTTTATATATTTGTAATGTAAGTGTTAATCCTTAAAAGTTTAGATATGAAGAAATTAATAATAGCCGCTTGTGTTTTATCAGTATCATTATTACAAGCTCAAGATACAGAACCAAAATTTGAAAAATCAGGAGATTTAGTAAAAGCAACTTATTTTTATAAGGATGGTAAAGTAAAGGAGCAAGGTTTCTTCAAAAACAAAAAGTTAACAGGGACATGGACTTCTTTCGATGAGAAAGGAAATAAAACCGTTATTGCACATTACGAAGCAGGAAAAAAAGTAGGTAAGTGGTTTATGTGGAAAGAAGATGGACTGAAAGAAATTGATTATAACAACAATGTTATAGCAAGTGTGCAAACATGGAAAGAAGAAACTAAAATGGCTATCAAGTAGTCTTTGGGAGATTAAACAGAATAAAAAAAACCGAGTAGATTTTCTACTCGGTTTTTTATTTTCTTCCAAAATCAGCAGGAATTTCTCCCCAAGCTTTAGTTTCCCATTTTAATAAAGGGTTTTTAAAAGAATTTTCTTTTAGCCACTTTTCGGCACGTTTTATTAAGTCTAAAATATCTTTATTCTTCTCATCAAAAACAATATTAGTTCTACATTGTTTTTTTCGAACCCATCCCATAGCTATTTTCGAATCTGAATAAATAGGTAGTTCATGCATGTTTTTACTTTTTAATAAAGCAATTCCATGAACTAAAGCCAAAAACTCACCAATATTATTGGTTCCATTAATAAAAGGCCCCATTTTAAAGATTTCTTTTTTATTGTGAGTTAAAACACCTCTATATTCCATTTTTCCAGGATTACCAGCACAAGCGGCATCTACAGAGATACTTTCTAAATTAGGATTACCATATTTAGCTTTTTCGGCAGCAGATAGAACAACTTTCTTGGTGTCTTTTCCTTTATAGTCGTTATAACTCTTGGTAAACGCAATTTCAGCTTCTTTTTTATCAATAAAGGCCTTGTATTGGGCACCTTCATACCCCGTTATTTGTTTTTTACAAGTATTCCAAGAGGTAAAAATACCTTTCTCTTTACCTTGCCAAACAACATAGTATTTTTTCTTTTTAGACATTCTTTGTAATTACTTCTTCAATTATTTTAGGAAAATGTTCATATTCTAAGGTATGAATTTTTTCAGCTATTTGCTCAGGTGAATCGTTTTTGTCTATGATTGTTTTTGCTTGAAAAATAATAGCACCTTCATCATAATTCTCATTAACATAATGAATTGTAATACCAGATTCCGATTCGTTATTCTCCTTAACTGCCTTGTGAACATTCATTCCGTACATACCTTTTCCTCCATATTTAGGCAATAAAGCAGGATGAATGTTTATAATTTTATTAGGAAATGCTTCAACAATTTTAGCAGGAATGCGCCATAAGAAACCAGCAAGTACAATAATGTCAGCTTCAACTTGTAAAAAGTTTAGTACGGTGTCATCTTTTGTAAAACTCTCTCTATCAAAGAGAGAAGCCTCGATATTGAGTCGTTCACAACGGTCAAAAACTTTGGCATGCTCATTGTTAGACAGCACGTGAGTAACAGTGGCAATTTGAGAAGAATTGAAGTGTTTAATTATATTTTCGGCATTGGATCCAGAGCCAGAAGCAAAAATTACGATACGTTTCATGTTAAAAATTAGTTGTTTTGTTACTGCAAAAAAAAGAATAATTATTAACAACGGTGGTGTGTGTAGCGAAATATTCAAGTATTTTTTTTATTTTAGGCATCACATTTTTGAGCAAAAGTTAGAATTAATAACTAAGATTTGTATTTTTGCCTCGATTTTAAATTTTAAAACAAACAAATTATGTCAGACATTGCATCAAGAGTAAAAGCAATTATCGTAGACAAGTTAGGAGTAGACGATAACGAAGTAACTAACGAAGCAAGCTTCACAAACGATTTAGGAGCAGATTCATTAGATACTGTTGAGTTAATCATGGAATTCGAAAAAGAATTTGATATTCAAATTCCAGATGATCAAGCAGAAAACATTGGTACTGTAGGTCAAGCGGTAAGCTATATAGAAGACGCAAAAAAATAAGATTTATATGCAATTAAAGCGAGTTGTAGTAACTGGACTTGGCGCATTAACGCCAATAGGAAACAATAAAGAAGAATATTGGAATAGCTTAGTTAACGGAGTTAGCGGAGCAGCACCTATAACGTATTTTGATGCTGCCAAGTTCAAAACTCGTTTCGCATGTGAGTTGAAAAACTTCAACGTGAATGATTTCATACATAGGAAAGAATCACGTAGAATGGATAGATTTACTCAGTATGCAATGGTAGCTTCAGACGAAGCTATTGCTGATGCTAAGATAAATTTAGATGAGGTCAACAAATTAAGAGTTGGTGTTATCTGGGGAGCAGGAATTGGAGGATTGGAAACATTTCAAAACGAAGTATTAAACTTTGCTAAAGGAGATGGAACACCAAAGTTCAATCCATTCTTTATCCCAAAAATGATTGCAGATATTGCTCCAGGAAATATTTCTATTAAAAATGGATTTATGGGGCCTAATTATACTACGGTATCTGCTTGTGCATCATCTGCAAATGCGATGATAGATGCACTTAATTACATTAGACTAGGTCATTGTGATGTTATCGTAACTGGAGGTAGTGAAGCTGCTGTTACAGTTGCAGGTATGGGAGGGTTTAATGCAATGCATGCTTTATCAACTAGAAATGAAAGTCCAGAAACAGCATCAAGACCATTTGATAGCGAACGTGATGGATTTGTTTTAGGAGAAGGAGCAGGAGCAATTGTATTAGAAGAATACGAACATGCCAAAGCTCGTGGAGCTAAAATTTATGCAGAAGTTATTGGAGGTGGAATGTCATCAGATGCTCACCACATGACTGCACCTCACCCAGAAGGAGTTGGTGTAATTGCAGTAATGAAAAACTGTCTTGAAAATGCTGGTATAAAACCAGAAGACGTAGACCATATTAATACTCACGGTACTTCTACCCCTCTTGGAGATGTAGCTGAGTTGAAAGCGATTTCTGAAGTTTTTGGAGATCATGCTAAGAATATAAACATCAACTCTACAAAGTCTATGACTGGACATTTATTAGGAGCAGCTGGTGCTATTGAATCTATTGCAGCAATCTTAGCAATGGAGCACGGTATTGTACCTCCAACAATAAATCATAAGAATGTTGATGAAAATATTAATCCAGATTTAAATTTAACACTGAATAAGCCACAAGAGAGAGAAATCAAAGTCGCAGTGAGTAACACATTTGGTTTTGGTGGACATAATGCTTGTGTCGCTTTTAGAAAACTAGATTAACCCTATATGAATTTTCTTCGTAGAATAGTAAGACCCCAGACTAAAGAAGATGAAAACTTTTACTACGAATTAAAAGAACTGCTTAATTTTAAGCCTATAAAATTATCGCATTATAAGAAAGCCTTTACACATAGGTCTCTTAAGTTAGTTGATAGCAAAGGAAACCCTATTAACTATGAGCGATTAGAATTTTTAGGTGATGCAATTTTAGGTTCGGTAATAGCATCTTATTTATATAAGAAGGTGCCTAAAGGTGACGAAGGATATTTAACTCAAATGCGTTCTAAAGTAGTAAGTAGAGAACACTTAAACGCTTTGGGAAAGGATTTGGAGTTAATACGTTTTGTAAAAAGCAATATTTCACAAGATCATATTAGCAATAATATTTATGGTAATATATTTGAAGCTCTAATAGGTGCTGTATACCTAGATAGAGGTTATAATTATTGTCATCAATTTATTTATGAGCAAGTAATATTACCTTATGTAGATATTGAAAGATTAGAAGGTAAAATTTCTAGTTACAAAGGTTTTGTGATAGAGTGGTGTCAGAAGAAAAAGAAGAAATATAAATTCGAATCATACGAAGATTCTGGGAACCAAAACAAGAGGCATTTTAGTGTTAGAGTAAGTATTGACGGTACTATTGTAGCCAAAGGTAGAGCTACTTCTAAGAAAAAAGCAGAGGAAATTGCAGCAAAAAGAGTGTATTACGCTATGCAAAGTCAGATGACAAACTCTTAACATTTAGCCGAAAACGTTTTCGTAAATTTCACATTATATTTTAGATACATTCATTAATTTAGCAAAAAACAAATAGTTGTTTTAATGGCTACCTATGCACTAAATATTGATGATTTTTCGGATAATGATTATGCATTAATAGGTATTCATACTGTATTGAGTGAGTACAGGTTAGCCTATTTGTTAAATCAATACCTGCAAATTAAGTTTTGCAGAGCCAGTTATGATTTAGATTTTACTCGAAAAAACAACCAATCTTCTTACGCCGTATATGAATATACCAACGTAGAATTAGAGTATGATTGGTTTTTAATTTCCAATAAATATAAATCGACACAAAAAACTATATCAACGAGTCTTTTTAATGAAAGTGATTCTATAATGCATCTCGTTTCAGAGAAAAAGAAAGTTGATTATTTTCTCAAGATAGAAGGAGATTTTGATTATGAATATATTGTCAAAACAATAGAAAAAATAAATCAAATACCTCAAGTTATAACCTCTTATGAAGTAGAGGTTGAATCGTTAAAATCGAAAGATTTTTTAATATTTTAAATTATGCCACACAATAAGAAAACAAAAATTGTAGCAACATTAGGACCAGCAACAAGTACCAAAGAAGTTTTAGCTGAAATGGCTGCATCTGGAGTAAATGTTTTTAGAATTAATTTTTCTCACGCAGATTATGATGATGTAAAAGAGCGTATTCAGCAAATTAGAGAAATTAATGAAGAAAGAGGTTACAATGTAGCAATTTTAGCCGATTTACAAGGTCCTAAGCTTAGAGTGGGGGTAATGCAAGAAGGAGTCGAATTAAAAGCTGGAGACACCTTTACTTTTACTACAGAAGAATGTGAAGGTACTAAGGAAAAAGCTTTTATGACTTACCAACGTTTTCCTAAAGATGTAAAAGCTGGAGAACAGATTTTGGTAGATGATGGTAAACTATTATTTGAAGTAGTTTCTACAGACAAAGAGAAAGAAGTAGTTGCTAAAGTAATAGTAGGAGGTCCATTAAAATCTAAAAAAGGAGTAAACCTTCCAAATACAAACATTTCTTTACCAGCATTGACTGAAAAAGATAAAAAAGACGTTGTTTTTGCTTTACAACAAGAAGTTGATTGGGTTGCTTTATCTTTTGTAAGAACTCCAGAAGATTTAAGAATTTTACGTGACTTAATTAAACAAAAGTCAAGATATAGAGTACCAGTTATTGCTAAGATTGAAAAACCAGAAGCAGTAGAAAATATAGATGCGTTAATTCCTTATTGTGACGGATTAATGGTAGCTCGTGGTGATTTAGGTGTTGAAGTACCAATGCAAGATGTTCCTTTAATTCAAAAGAGTTTAGTTCGTAGAGCTAAAGAAGCAAGAATCCCAGTTATTATTGCTACTCAAATGATGGAAACTATGATTGATAATGCAGTACCTACAAGAGCAGAGGTAAATGATGTTGCGAATTCAATTATGGATGGAGCAGATGCAGTAATGCTTTCTGGTGAAACATCAGTTGGAAAACACCCTATTAAAGTTATTAAAAAAATGACTGAAATTATTAGTAGTGTTGAGTTCTCTGAATTAATTAAAGTTCCACAAGAACCACCTCATATTCGTACAAACAGATTTATAACAAAATCTATTTGTCATCACGCAGCTTTAATGGCTGATGATATTAACGCGGCAGCTATTTCTACATTAACTAATAGTGGTTATACCGCTTTTCAAATTTCAGCATGGAGACCAAAATCACATGTATTAGCGTTTTCATCAGAGAAAAGAATTTTAGGAAAATTAAATCTTTTATGGGGAGTTAGAGCTTTCTATTACGATAGAGATTTAAGTACAGATGATACTGTTGAAGATATTAATGAAATAGCCAAAGAAAAAGGTTTTGTAAAAGGAGGAGATTTTATGATCAACTTATCATCAATGCCTGTAAAAGCAAAAGGTATGGTAAATACTTTACGTGTTTCTCAAATAGACTAAGAAGTATTAGCATTAAATAAATAAAAAAGCGCAACCCAAGAGGTTGCGCTTTTTTATTTTATAATTGTATTTTTTTAGACGTTATAATGGCATCATTGGTTACAAAAGGCATCGGCATCATTATTTCACTTCGAGGTTTTAAATTAAACTTAGGATGTGTTAATAAATCATACGAAACTTCATTTAAAACAATGTTAGGTTTTTCATCTTTATTTAAAGTGAATGATACAGTTACATCCTTATCAGAGTTTGCTATTTGATAAATTAATAATATTCCTTTGTGAGCTTTAAAAGCTTTTCCAGAATCATAAAAAGCACCGTTTACTTTCAAGTCCTTTAATTGGATAGGAGTGTTGTTGTAAAACTCATATTTATTGATGTTGCGCGTAGGTGTAATTGTTAAGTTTAACTTCCTTTCATTATTAATAATGGTATCTAAATTGATTTTAATATTGGAAGTGCTTAAGTTTTTATTTTCTGCCTTTTTATGATAGTTAAAACGAGTATTATACTTGCTTTTACCTTCGACTGAAGGAATACTCCCTTCTTGATAATCAGAATTAAAAATTTGTTTTGTGTAATTATCTAATGTTTTGTTGTAAGTACCCCAATAAGCCATTTTATCATCAGAATTTTGAATATAAACAATACTATTAGGTCTTTTTTTATCAATTGAAAAACCACTGTTAAAAGTTGCAAGAACAAAGAATATTATAGAAATAATACCAGTAATAGTTTGCCATCTGTTCTTTCTTTTTTGTTGATGAAAAACAGGTAAGGTAAAACCAAAAACTAAAACAATAAAAATAGCTGAAACAAATAAAATTTTAAGTCCTAAAGCAACAGGAAACAATTGAATCATAGGAGCTATAATATATACAGTTGGAACTGATATTATGGCAAATAAAGTGGCTTTAGAATTTGCTTTTAGTTTCATTAAAATTAGAATAGCTAAAATTAAAAGAGAAGCATAAACAGGAATAATAAAGAAACCAGCTCCTGGTAAGTATTGGTAAATGAAATAGTTTAAAATAAAACTAAGAGCTATTGGAGCAATAAATAAATCTGTAGTTTTATGTTCTTTAAAACGGCTGTAAATTTTAAATACAATCCAAATATTTAAAAATATAAAAGCAATGATGTATTGATACCCGTTATAAGTAAAACCATGAAGCATATCGGTATATTGCGGGTGTATTATTAAAATTAACTGCCATAAACCGTAAGATACACCAGCACAAATAACCAATGAAGCTATGTAAGGTATAAAACCAATAAAAGTGCCTCTAATAGTAAGTTTATTCTTTGAAAAACCTAAAAAGAGTAGCATACAAAATATGATGAAACTTATAATTAATAAGGTACCGCCCCAAGAGAAAGGGTAAGTCAACATTTTAATTATTGGAAAGTTTACATAAATATAATCTTCGTCACTGTTTAAGTTTGTTAAGTCAGAATTAGCAAAATAATTTAGAGATGTAGTAAAATATTCTGCCTGATGCATTAAAGTTTCTCTATTTAACCTTTCATAAGAATCCTGAGCAGTATGATAATCGAAATGATCATCAATAAAAGCAAAATTGAATCCATTGATATTTCCTTTTTCTCTAAATACAGTTAAATCAGTATCGTTAGGCAACTTTTTATAGATGCTATACATTAATGAGTTTGCTGCAGGATAGTTTGGATTTGAATTTAAAAATTCAGTAAGTAATTTTTTATTCTTACCATTTGTTTCCATTAGCATATAGCTAGATCCTCCACTACCTCGTGCTTCAAAATTTAATACTATTCCGATATTCTTAGCTAAAGGATGATTTTCTACAAAAGCTTGTGCTCCTAATAAACCTAATTCTTCGGCATCAGAAAAAAGAATAATAATATCATTTTTAGGTTGTTTATTTTTAGCTAAAAATGCTCTTACTCCTTCTAGTATAGTTACAACACCAGAACCAGCATCACTAGCACCTAACGAAGAGTGTGGATTAGAATCGTAATGAGTAAGTAATAATACAGATTTCCCACTACCAGAACCTTTAATCTTTGCTATAATATTTTCAGTAGTTGTACTAGCTCTCCATTTTTTATTAATAGCTGTTTGGTATTGAATTTCAGGAGTTAAATTCAGTTTTTTTAACTCATTTACGATATAATCTTGAACCACTTTGTGCTCAGGCGAACCAGTATGATGAGTTTTTTTAGATATGTTTTTTAAATGATATAAAGCATTATTTAACGAAAAATCCTCAGATTTCAATTCTTTACTACTTGAAGGAACAGAGGGGATTACATCGTTAAAACTCCAATAAACTGTAAAAATTACGATTAGTACAGCGATAAAATTATTTGATGATTTCATAGTAAAATTTTAATGCATATAAAAGTAAGTAAATTTACTCTTTATCTGTAAAATAGTTAATTAATTAAAAATCAGTATATTTAGTAGCTAAATCTTACTATTATGGGAATTATTAACTTTCAAGGCAAGCGAACAAATCAACAAGAAAAAGAGTCGGTGCCAATTTTGGTTTCTGATTATATGTCTAAAAATCTTATTACGTTTAAAGAAGATCAATCTATTGAAGATGTTATCGATTCTCTAATCAAAAATAAAATTTCTGGAGGTCCTGTTGTGAATGATAAAAATGAATTAGTTGGAATAATTTCTGAAGGAGATTGTATAAAACAAATATCCGAAAGTAGATATCATAATTTACCTATTGATAAAAATAATACAGTTTCAAAAGCTATGATTACACAAGTTGAAACTATTGATGGAGATATGAATATTTTTGATGCTGCTAATAAATTTTTAGAATCGAAGAGAAGACGTTTTCCAATTACTGAAAATGGAAGATTAGTTGGGCTGATAAGCCAAAAGGACGTGTTAAAAGCTGCGATGAAACTAAGGGGTAATACGTGGAATAGCTAATCTTGTCTAACTAGTAAATACATTTCGTTTTCCAATTCTAAATATCCTTGATCATATACATAAAAATAGGTGTTTCCTGTTTTTGTAATATAAATAGAAGTAATAAACTTAAAGTCAAAACCTCTATCGAATAATTTACGTCTGCTAACTTTTGTTTTTCCTGAAGTGTTAAGTCCACATAGTATTTTATAATTTTTACGAAGCCTATTATTAGTATTTCTAACAAGGTTTTTACTTTCCTTATTAATTTTATTGTTATAGGCGTTTCGACAATAATCTGTGCAGAATTTTTTATCAACTCTACCTATAACTTTTTCACCACATTCTAAACATTTTTTAGCATCCATAATCTGTTTTTTTCAATTCATACCATTTAGCATCGTTACCTTCGAATTTAAAATCGTTTACATATTTCAATCCTATTTTTTGTAGAATTTTGTTGGACCCAATATTATCTGTTTCAGCAGCTCCGTAAATAATATCATATTTCATTTGTTCGAAACCAAATTTTAAACATGTTATTGCTGATTCTGTTGCATATCCTTTTCCCCAGAATTTTGGTAATAATCTATAACCTATATCAATAAAGTTAGTAAAGCCATTTAGCTCTTCTTCTAGGCCTTTATTTAGTTTTAATCCCGACCATCCTATAAAATCTCCTGATTCTTTTTCAAAGGCAGCAAACCTACCAATACCATTTTCACTGTATTGTTTTTCGAAAAAATCAATAATGTCTTCAGCTTGTTTATAAGTAGTAATTGGATTATTGCCAAGATATTTATGTACTTCTGCGTTTGAGTCTAATTCAAAAATATGCGCTGTGTCTTTTCCTTCAAACTTTCTCAATATCAGGCGATTTGTTTCTAATTGGAACTTCATTTTTAGCTATGTTTTTCCTCAAATATAGTAAATATTAAACGACTACATTCATTTACAAACGAAAACAAACGATTACTTACCGATTATGATTTGGATTGTGCTAGATATTTGCAGTGTTAATTCGATTGAATAACAGAGTCTTAACTGTTTAATGAAAAAATAATAATTATGAATGCACTAAAAAACAGAGTACAGTTGATTGGAAATTTAGGAAATGACCCAGAAATTATCAATTTAGATAATGGTAAAAAAATAGCTAAGTTTTCATTAGCTACAAATGAAACGTATAAAAACTCAGAAGGAGAAAAAGTTACAGATACTGAATGGCACTATATAGTTGCATGGAATAAGATAGCTGAAATTATAGAACAATACTTACAAAAAGGAAGTGAAGTAATGATTGAAGGAAAATTAACTTCTAGATCTTTTGAAGATAAAGAAGGGGTTAAGCGCTATGTTACTGAAGTAATTTGTAATGAATTACTAATGCTAGGTAGCAAATAGTGGGAAAGTTGTTTTATGAAAAAGAGAAAAAGGCATTTTTATAATGCCTTTTTTTATTTTAAATACCTAAAACTCTATTTAATATTTCTTGTCTTCTTCTTGCTACAGGGATGTTTTTGTTATTATTCATTTTGCAATAAAAACCATCATTTTTTATAATTTTTGAAGTGTGATTTATATTTATGATATAACTTTTATGAGTTCTGAAAAAAGGCAAATTGTCTAAAATATCATCGTAATCACCAAGATTTCGAGAAGCTATTATTTGTGTATTATTAGTACAGTGAAAAATAGTATAACGCCCTTGAGATTCTAAAAATATTATATCCTTAAATTTAATTAATTCAATTCGATCATTAGATGGTATGGCAATAAAGTCTTGTTTTAAAGAATCGTTAATTGTTTTGTTTAGACTATTAATTTGAGTTTCGGATGTAAATATTTTCTCTTGAATATCTTTTTTAACTCTATTTACAGCTAAGATTAGTTCTTCTGTAACAATTGGTTTTAAAATATAATCAACAGCGTTGTACTTAAAAGCTTTTAAAGCATATTTTTCATGGGAAGTAACAAATATTACTTTAACATTTTGCGGTAACATACAATCTAATAAGTCAAATCCAGTTTTGTCTTTTAGTTGTATATCTAAAAACAGAATATCTGTATTATTATTTTGCAAGGCTTTTATTCCTTCTTCAAAAGAAGTAGCTTCAGCGATTACATTAATATCTCCACAAAACTCGTTTAAATAATATTTTAAGAGTCTTATATTTTTTATTTCATCGTCTATAATAATAGCATTTATTTTTTCCATAGTTTGTTTTTTATATGATGTTATCTTGTATAGGTATATTTAAAACAACTTCAGTTCCTGAAGGATTACCATTTTCATGTAAGTCAATGATTTTTAATTGCATTTTTTTATTGTGTACGCTATTGTAGCCAGAAATTCTATCCTTTAAAATTTCGGTACTCCAAGAACGTCTTTTTTTTCTTCTATAATTTTTGGCAGCAGTTCTACCTATGCCATTGTCAATTACTCTAATTTGTATATAATCGCTTATTATTGAGAAGTCTATAGTTAATTTCCAGTCTTCTTCTTTATTAGATAGTCCATGTATAATAGCATTTTCAATTATAGGTTGAATTAACATACAGGGTATTTTATGGTAGTTGATATTTATTTCAGGAGAGATATTGAAAATAGTATTTAGCTTTTTTTCGAAACGCATTTCTTCTAGTTCGATATAGTTTTTTAAATAAGATATTTCATCTTTTAAAAAAGTCCACTCAGAGCCAGTCATATCTAGTGTTGTTCGAAAAAGTTTTGAAAAAATTTGAATATAATGAGTAGCTACTTTAACACCATCAAAAATTAATACACTTTGAATTCCGTTTAAAGCATTTGATATAAAATGAGGATTCATTTGCGCTCTCAATGCCTTAGATTCTTGTTTAACAATTTGTAGTTGTGCTAAATATTTTTCATGAATCCTATTCTTTTTATGTTGATAAAAAAGATATAAACTTGATAGGATTAATAAGGCACTCAAAAAATAAAACCAGGTTGTTTTATAAAAAATTTGGGAAACAAAAATGTTATATTTTAAATGATTAGATTGTTTTCCTTCATTATCATAACCTTTTATTTCTAGCGTATGATTTCCAGAAGGTAAATCTCTTAATCGTAATGAACTAGTATTTTCCATTTTTATCCATTCATTATTATCATAATAACTGAGCTTGTAAAAGAAAAGGTTATCATTTGCGTTGTTTATAACACTGTTTTTCAAAGCAAATCCCATCTCTATACTATTATGATTATAAGAAAGCCTTATTTTTTTAGGCTTGTTTGAAAGTCCCATTCGTGTTCTAGTAACTTTCCCTTCTTCTGGATTGAATTTCTGTATATAGGAACAGTAAATGGATGATTTTTGAGGATTAAATATTAGTTCATCAGGATTAAAGTTTACAATACCATTTAAACCTCCAAAATATAAGGTTCCGTTTTTAGCCTTATAAAAGGACTTAGCATTAAATTCATTATGGGGCATTCCATCTTTTTCATAATAATGATTAGTTAATGAATTTTTTAAATTGAGTTGTATGAGCCCATTAAAAGTACTAATCCATAAAAAATCACCATTTGGAATTAAGCCTACGATATTATTACTTTTTAAGCCTAAATTTTTTAATTCGATGTCTTGATAATTCGATTTTACTGAGATTTTATAAAGACCGTTACGAGAACCAGCCCAAATGTTTCCATAAGAATCCTTTGTGATGACTTTTATAGATTTCGACATGTCTAAGTTTGAATTATCGTTTTTTAGATAAGTAACAGCTTTATTGGTCTTTAAGTTTTTTTTGTATAAGCCTTGAAGACCTCCAATCCATAAATTATTGTTTTTTTTGTCTAAAAATAAATAGTTAATTTCCTTATTTAAAGATATTGAAGGAGATAAGTTGCCAATATATATTAGTTTTTTTGTTTTTAAATTATATTTAAAAAGTCCATTGCTAGTAGCTAAACATAACTCATCATTAGCAATACTTAGAATGTCTAAAATTGTAGGAGGAGATTTTAATTTTAATTCATTAAATATATGATGAACAATATAAGTTTTACTCTTTAGATTAAGATCAAAAAGACAATTTGCAAAACCATACAAGATAACTTTATTTTTATTATTGATGAATTCCATATCATATATCATTCCATCATAAAAGGAGTTGTTTTTTTTAGTGCCCTTTAATTTAAATTTATTGAAAACACTATCAGTTCTAGTTTTTTTGTATAAACCATAATGAGCAGCAACGTAGGTGTTTAAGCTATCATCTTCAATAATTCCTCTTGTACTAATAAGTTTGTTTTTATTACTTAAAAATCGATTAAATGAATTGTTATAAAGCTGGTAGCAATAAATTTTTTCAGGACTTATACCTATAATAGTATTGTTTTGAAAAAATTTTACCTCTTTTACAGATACGTTAATAGAATTTAAAGTATTATTTTTTAAAATTGGTATTCCATTGCGAAACTCAATAGTTCCTAAGTATATTTTTTTGGTATCAGTTGCTATTAACTTATATGTGTTTTTTGATATATATTTTAACTTATAATTGAAAAAAGGCAATTGAAATATAAATGCTTTTAAATCTTTATTGTAGAAATATTCACCTTCTTTTTGTCCTAATTTAAATTTACCATAATAACTTTTTTTGAAAGGTAGCTTTTCAGAAAAGCTGAGATAATAATAATTATAATTTATACTGTTTTTTTCATAGTTTTTTAAAAACGAATCAAGAAATGGATAAAATCTTAGTTTTTTGCTTTTGTTTAATGAACCTTGATAAATACCATTGTAGGTTAAGAAAACAATTTGATGATTGGATATTTTTATAATTTTTGATTTAGCTAACAGATATAATTTTTCTTTAGGTAATGGGATGTTGAAGTTGTATTTTTCTATTTCATTGTTAGGTTTAATACAATAGAATACACTAGTACAGGTGCCTAGCCAAATATTCCCTTTAGCATCTTCATAAGCAGAATTAAACCAACTATCTCTTTTTTCTCCAATTTTTTCTATAGGATTTAAACGTTGAATGACTCCTTTGGTAGGATCAATTTTGAAAGCTCCAAATTCGGTTAAAGCCCAGAAGAACCCATTTTTAGTTTCAATAAAATCATAGACTTCTTCGATTATATTACCGTTTTTTGTTTTTAGCTTATAAAATTCTTTTTGGTTTCCCATTTCTCTAGTAATACCATTTAGGCTATTATGCCAGATAAAACCATAACTATCGATAAATAGAATTTTATTTTGAGAAGAAGAGATGCCACTATCGGCAATTGAAATTTCGTTTATTTTATTTTGAGATAAACAATGTATAGAAATAATAATAAGCCATAATAAACTTATTGTTTTAAACCTCTTAAGCCCCCACTTAATCATATATAATACTATTACACCTATAAAATAATAGGTGATGTTAATTTATTTTAACAATAGAAAGTTATTATACTTAAGTAGTTTGGGAGGTTAAATATAATTTTTTAAAACAAGAAGAGCTAATTTTTAACCATTTATTACTTGACTTTAATTATCCATTACTAGTTGTTTTTTAATAAAAACTAATACATTCTTCAAATGACTTCAAAAAAGCCCTTCAGATATCTCCTTCAATTTACCGTTTATTACACATTACCTACCGTTGGTTACATAGATGTATACGTTAGTTGATTTACGCAAGGTTTTTATTAGGTATAGATGTTTCTTTGTGTAGGAGTTAGCGAATATATAGCTCTAAATAAATTAGTTGAAATAGTACTCTATTAAACAGAATTAAGTAATTCTTTTTAGAAAGTCTATTAATCAAGAAGCTAATTTAAAGTTCATAAAGTTAGGAATAAAAAAACAATGATAGAGTGGAGGCCATCAATGTTAAATCACCTACCAATGATAGTAGTTTGTTATTATGTTTAGATAATTAAGGGATATCTAGGGATACGTTATGTAAGGTTAGGCTATAAATTATTGGTAGGGAGTTGATGGTGATCACAAAATTTTATCATCAGCCCTATTCACTGAGTTGGGGGACTTAGGCTCTTTCTATTAAATATAGTATAGTATTACGGAATAGGGTTTGATGATTTTATAAAAAATGTTTTGATAGATAATACTAAGTAAGGGCTATGAATATACTTATTGTGTTAATGTTTGTTCTCGTTCTATGTAATTGCATGATAAAGATATGTTTAATTAGCCCTACTTTTATTTAAAATATGATTATGGAGTTTAAGTTGACAACCTACAAAACAATTAGAGGAACAAAAGAAATTTTAGAGTTAAAAGATTATAAAGCAACAGAAGCTATAATTTACAAAGATGGTTCGCCTCGTTTTTATGTTGACTGTTTTGATTTGTGTACTGAATCTAATGTGATTATGAATAGTATGGTGTTATGTCGTCAACAAAAACTTAAAGAGGTAATAAAAGAAATAGGCAGAATGAATAAGGTAAATATATCAATACAAAAAGCTCCTTTTTTTTCAATTAAGAAAAAGGTCGAGTTTAAAAAATTAGAATTACCTCCATTACCTAAAAAATGGTTAATATGATAGTGATGTTAAAGGAGGTAAGTGTATTCTAATTTTACTAATTACTATTCAATAAATAAAGGGAAATTGCAAAGAAAACAATACCCAGCCCCCCGAAGGCGCTTTATATTTAGGATGTTTCGAATTTCTAGGGATAAAGAGTTAGAAAGATGTTATGTAAATAACATCTTTCTTTTTTGTAAAAAAATTGTTTTTTTATATTAAGGTTTTAAATATTAAAAAGCCATACTTAATTGAATTCGTTTTCTAACAATATCAACTTCTAATACTTTTACTTCTACATGTTGATGTAAACTTACATGTTCATTCACATCTTTTACAAAAGTATTGGCAAGGTTAGATACATGCACCAATCCACTTTCCTTAATGCCGATATCTACAAAACATCCAAAATTGGTAATATTATTTACAATTCCAGGTAGTTTCATACCTACTTTAATATCGTCAATAGTTTTTATGTGTTCATTAAAGCTAAAAGTTTTAGCCTTTTCTCTTGGGTCTAAACCTGGTTTTTCTAACTCCTTTATAATATCTTGTAAAGTAGGAAGTCCGTAGGATTCTGTAACATATTGCTGTAATTTTAATTGTTTTAAAACAGACGTGTTACCTATTATATCAATTACATTATTACCAGAATCTTTAGCCATTTGTTTTACTAAAGTATATCGTTCAGGGTGAACAGCAGAATCATCTAATGGATTGCTACTATTTTTAATACGTAAAAAACCAGCAGATTGTTCAAAAGCTTTTCCTCCTAATCGTGGTACTTTTTTTATAGCAGTTCTATTTGCAAAAGCTCCATGTTCGTTTCTATAATTTACAATGTTTTCCGCTAATTTAGGCCCTATTCCAGATACATAGCTTAATAAAGAGGCGCTTGCTGTATTTATATTTACACCTACTTTATTTACACAATGTTCTACAACAGTATCTAACGATTTTTTTAAACTTGATTGTTCTACATCGTGTTGATATTGTCCTACACCGATAGACTTTGCATCGATTTTTACCAATTCCGCTAAAGGATCAGCTAATCTACGACCAATTGAAATTGCTCCTCTCACAGTTACGTCGTAGTTAGGAAATTCATCACGAGCAATTTTTGAAGCTGAATAAATGGATGCCCCAGCTTCGCTGACAACAAAAACTTCTATAGAGTTTTTAAAATGAATTCGTTTTACAAGTTGTTCTGTTTCTCTAGATGCTGTTCCATTACCAATAGCAATTGCTTCAATTTTATATGCGTCTGTTAATGAGCTAATTTTTTTTATAGCCTCTGTTGCTTGACGTTGAGGAGCATGAGGGAAAATAGTTTCATTATGTAATAAATTACCTTGAGCATCTAAACAAACTATTTTACAACCGGTTCTAAAGCCAGGATCAATTGCTAGTATACGTTTTTCTCCTAATGGAGCACCTAATAAAAGTTGTTGTAGATTTTTAGCAAATACTTTTATAGCACTTTCGTCTGCTTTTTCTTTTGCCAAATTAAGGGACTCTGTACTTAGAGAAGGTAAAAGTAAACGTTTGTAAGCATCTGCTATGGCTAACTCGATTTGATCAGCACATTCATTATGTGAACGAATGATACGGTCTTCCATTTTTTGAAGAGCTCGTTCATTATCTATCTCAATTTTTACTCGAATGAAGCCCTCTTTTTCAGCCCTTAAAATTGCCAATAAGCGATGTGAAGGAATACGACTTAAATTTTCCTCCCAATCGAAATAGTCCTTAAATTTTTGAGCTGCTTCTTCGTCTTTTTTAGTTTTAACAACTTTTGTAATAATGGTAGCAAAACGCTCTAATTGATATCTAATATTATTTCTAATGTCTGTACGTTCGTTAACCCATTCAGCAATAATATGACGCGCACCTTCTAGAGCTTTTTCTTCAGAATCTACTTCTTTGTTAATATATTTTGAAGCTGTATATTCTAAGTCGTTTACTCTTTGACTCATAATCATTTTAGCCAAAGGTTCTAAGCCATTTTTTCGAGCGGTTTCTGCTTTTGTTTTACGTTTCTTTTTATATGGAAGATATAAATCTTCTAAAGAAGTAAGGTCTTCTATTTTATCTATTTTATCTTTTAGTTCTTGAGTTAAAAGATTTTGATCTTCAATAGCCTTTAAAATAGCTGTTTTCCTTTTTTCAATAGCTTCAAATTGTTCTTTTAATTGAACTATTTGTCCGATTTCAACTTCATCTAAATTACCTGTTTTCTCTTTTCGATAACGAGCAATAAAAGGGACAGTACAATCTTCGTTTAACAATTCGATAGTATTTTGAATTGATTTTTGTGAGATTTGTACACGAGAAGTAATATAGGATATAAGTTGCATAAATTAATTGAATTTATAGTAAGTATACTTTTTTGTTAAAGGTAAATAAGATCCAAGGATAGTTGAGTTGTTGGTTTTAAAAACATCAAAAGCTATTGGAACTTCTATCTTTTTTTGTTCGTTTTCATATATACCATCTTTCTCGTTAGAGAGTATTGGTTTTATAAAGCTAGTAATTTTGTCATATAAGTTTTCCTTAATAGTGCCTGACAAATGATTAAAATTTTTATCAAAAAGACAATGAATACGAACTGATTTTGTAGTTAAATAACTAGTGTAAGAATTAAAATTTACTTGAGAAAAGTTATTAGTATCAATAAAATTAGGAGCTCCAGCCATTAATACCATTCCTAAAATCGTAGAAATTGTATTAGTTCCCTTACTAGCTAATTTAGAACTTCCAATGACTATTTCATAACCATTTGTATTTTTCATTACTCCAATGCCTATGTTGCTTTGAGAAATCTTTCTTAAAAATTTATTTGTCTTTTCTAAATCGCGATGATCTTCAAATGCACCACCTTCTTGAAAGATAGGAGTATTTTTAAAATTGATAGAATTGTTTGATTTAGCTGTAATTTCTTTTAATAATTGTTCTCTTTTTATATCGTAAATAGTAAATGTTAATATGTTTTTGGATGCTGCTACTTGAAATAATAGATTGTTGTGAATAAAAGAGTTAGACCTTTTATACATTTTTTTTACATTGAATAAAGGTTTTTTTATTTTTTGAAATGAATAAGTGCCTTTATCTATATTTAATGTTAATATTTGAGTGTAAAATCTATTTTTATCTAGCGTAATTATTACATTGTTATTGTTAACATAAAGCTTGCTTAATCTTGAAGCAAGATCTATTGAAGTAGGTGAAGTTTGATTTCTTTTAGTTGTTGTAGAAAAGCTTTTATAAACTATCTCATTTTTATATGGAATTTCATTAATTTTAGTAAGCTCATAAACTATATTTCCAATCTGTCTATGGTTAGGTTTAGTGTAATCAACCAGGAGTTTTTTTAAAGAAATTTCTTTAGTGTCAGTAATTAAAAACTTTTCATTTTGAAAGTTAAATTTGGTTGAGGTAGTAGCACCATTACTATAATAGTTCCTAGAAACTATGGCTGAGTTTTTTTCATTCAGAAAAAGTAAATGAACTTTATTTCCTTTATTAACACTTTGAAGAAATCGAAGATTTTTTAATTCAAAATTACTTTCAGTTATGATAGTTTTGTTTTTGTCAAATAAGAATTTAGCTAAAATAAATTTACTTCTTTCATTGTTAGAAAGAATAAGCGTGTAATTATTTTCTTGATTATATAATTTTCCAATAATTACGTTGTATTTAGGTTTTATACCTTTTAAAACTAACTTTTTTCTATTTTGAAAATCTTTATTTAATAAATAAGCATAAATGCTTTTCTTTTTAAATAAGAAGGTTGAAATATTATCAGTGTATTTATTAAATATTGAAAATGATTTTTGAATGTGTTTTGATGAGTTTTCTATTTCAGGCTTAAAACTTCCAATTTGTTTTTGAGAACTAACATGAGTTAAGTTCATAATCATCAAAATGAAAATAATTTTTTTCATATCAATTTATTTATAATAAAAAAAACCTCACTAAAAAGTGAGGTTACGAATATACTAAAATGTTGTTTTTGTTTAAGCGATAAACTCTCCGTTATTAACCTTGTCAGAAGGTTGTACAAAAGCAAGTTTACCGTCAGGAGTATCTGTCATCAAAATCATTCCTTGGCTTACTACTCCACGTAATTTTCTTGGTGCTAAATTACATAATACAGATACTTGTTGGCCAATAATATCTTCTGGTTTAAAGCTTTCTGCAATACCAGAAACAATAGTTCTTTTATCAATACCTACATCTACCGTAAGTTTTAATAATTTTTTAGTTTTGGCTACTTTTTCAGCTTCTAAAATAGTACCTACACGAATATCTAATTTTGTGAAATCATCAAACTCTATAGTGTCTTTTTGTGGTTCTATTACTTTATTTGCTGCTTCATTTGCCTTTTTAGTAGCTTCTAATTTTGCTAGTTGCTCTTCAATAGTTTTATCTTCTATTTTAGGGAATAATAATTCAGCTTTTCCTTCTTGTATTTGATGCCCTTCTGGTAATAAAACTTCTTTTTCAGAAACTTCATTCCATTGTAAGTTTTCATCAGTTTTTAATATTGATTTTAACTTTTTTGAAGTAAAAGGCACGAAAGGTTCTGATAATACCGATAAAGCTGTTGCTATTTGTAAGGCAACATACATAATTGTTTTAACACGCTCTTCATCTGTTTTAATTAAATTCCAAGGTTCTTCGTCAGCTAAATATTTATTTCCTAAACGAGCTAAGTTCATTAATTCTTGTGAAGCCTCTCTGAAACGATAACGTTCAATAGACTTAGCAATAATATTAGGGAATTCTTTTAGAGCTGCTAAGGTATCTTCATCAACTTCAGAAAAATCATTAGGAGTAGGTACAATACCATTGTAGTATTTGTTAGTTAATACTACCACACGGTTAATAAAGTTACCAAAAATGGCTGCTAACTCATTGTTGTTTTTTGCTTGAAAATCTTTCCAAGTAAAATCATTGTCCTTACTTTCAGGTGCATTAGCTGTTAAAGTATAACGTAACACGTCTTGCTGACCTGGGAATTCTTCTAAATATTCATGTAACCAAACTGCCCAGTTCTTAGAAGTTGATAACTTGTTTCCTTCTAAATTTAAAAACTCGTTAGCAGGTACATTTTCAGGTAAGATATAATCTCCATGAGCCTTTAGCATAGAAGGGAAAATAAGACAGTGAAATACAATATTATCTTTTCCTATAAAGTGTACTAGTTTAGTGTCGTCTTTTTTCCAATAATCTTCCCAGTTTTTACCTTCTCTTGCTGCCCATTCTTTAGTAGCAGAGATGTATCCAATAGGAGCATCAAACCATACATATAATACTTTTCCATCAGCTCCTTCAACTGGTACTGGAATTCCCCAATCTAAATCACGTGTTACTGCACGAGGACGTAAACCATCGTCAATCCACGATTTACATTGTCCTAAAACGTTAGGTTTCCAGTCATTTTTATGACCTTCTAAAATCCATTCGCGTAAAAATGCTTCATGTTTATCTAAAGGTAAAAACCAGTGTTTTGTTTCTTTTAATGTAGGAACATTTCCTGTAATTGCTGACTTTGGGTTAATTAAGTCGGTAGCATTATGACTTGTACCACATTTTTCACATTGATCTCCGTAACTTTCTTCATTTCCACATTTTGGACAAGTACCAATTACAAAACGATCTGCTAAATATTGATTTGCTTCTGCATCGTATAATTGTTCTGTTACTTCTTCAATAAATTCTCCATCGTTGTATAACTTGGTAAAGAATTCAGAAGCTGTTTTATGATGAATTTCAGCTGAGGTACGAGAATAATTATCAAACGAAATACCAAAGTCTTCAAACGACTTTTTAATAATTCCGTGATATTTATCAATAATATCTTGAGGAGTAACACCTTCTTTTTTTGCTCGCATTGGAATAGCTACTCCGTGCTCATCTGAACCACAGATGTAGGCTACATCTTTACCTCTTTGACGTAAATAACGTGCATAAATATCTCCAGGAACATAAACACCTGCTAAATGACCAATATGAATAGGTCCGTTTGTATAAGGTAATGCTGCTGTAATTGTATATCTTTTAGGTGTACTCATGTTTTTTTACTAAAATTAAAGCGCAAAAGTACAAAAAAGCAATTTTTTATACTGTTATAAAATAGGTACATTTGATAGATTTTATACTTTAGAGTCAAGAAAAAAAGACATGATTATGAGAAAAAGAATATTCTTGTTGTTTTTTATGCTGATGATTTCATCAGTTTTTTCACAAACTAAACATATGAAGTTAGTAAAACCACCGTATTTACAAAAAGGAGATACGATTGCAATAGTAGCCCCTGCGGGTATTTTGAAAAACAGAAAACACATTATTGATAAAGCTAAGGAATTAGCTGAAAGTTGGGGGTTAAAAGTGGTTTATGGTAAGCATATGTTTAATCAAAATAATCATTTTGCTGGTACAGATGAAGAACGTTGTCAGGATGTTCAAGATGCATTAGATAATCCTAATATAAAAGCAATTTGGTCAGCTCGAGGTGGGTATGGTTCTGTTAGAATTCTAGATAAATTGGATTTTACTAAATTTAAAGAAAATCCAAAATGGATAATAGGCTATTCTGATATTACCGCTTTTCATAATCATATTCATAATTTGAGAGTTGAAACAATTCATGGTATGATGGGAACAAGTATGCAAGATGAAATAGAAGATATTCCAGAAACTATTGAAACGCTGAGAAAAGCTTTGTTTGGAGAAACTTTAAACTATACTATTCAGTCATCGAAATATAATAGAATAGGAGAAGTGTCAGGTGGAATAATAGGAGGAAATATTGCTATTTTAGCCTCTATGCTTGGTTCAGATAGTCAAATGTCAACAGAAGGAAAAATTCTTTTCATTGAAGAAATTGGTGAATATAAATATGCTATTGATAGAATGTTACAAAGTTTAAAACGAGCAGGCTATTTTAATAAATTGAAAGGAGTTATTGTTGGAGATATGACTAAAATTAAAAGAAATACAACTCCTTGGGGGAGTTCTATAGAACGGTTGATTTTAGATGTGATTCCTAAAGACATTCCTGTTCTGTTTAATTTTCCTGCTGGTCATGAACCAGACAATAGAGCTTTGATAATGGGAAGAACTGTTAAGTTAAATATTGATAAAAGTAGTTCTTCAGTTGCTTTTACAAAATAAATAAACTTCGTTTCATTTTGATTTAAATCAAAACCGTTTTTTTGCTTTTTCAGGAACTTTGTTAGGTTAACAAATGAAGAATGAAAAAGAGCGAGTTATATATTTTACTACCCTTTATTTTAGTTTTTTTCTATTCATGTTCAAATGGAGCAGAAGTAGATGAATATACTTTATTGCCTTATAAATTAGATTTTACTGGCTTTTCACAACCAAACATTCCTGAAGATAATCAACTAACGGAGCAAGGAGTTTTCTTAGGTAGGAAGCTTTTTTATGAGAAAAGTTTAAGTAAAGACAATTCGATTTCCTGCGCTTCTTGTCATGAGCAAAAGAATGCATTTTCAGATAAAAGAAGGTTTTCTGTTGGAGTGAAAAAGTTACCAGGAAAAAGACAAGCTATGGCTATTTTTAATATGGCATGGAATACGAATGGTTTCTTTTGGGATGGTAGAGCTCATTTATTAAGAGATCAAGCTTTAATGCCTATCGAAGATGAATTAGAAATGGATGAAACATTAGAAAATGTTATAGAAAAGCTTAAACAGAAAAGTGACTATAAATTGTTATTTAATAAGGTTTTTCCTAGTGGAGGAATATCTGCAGAAACTATTTCTTTAGCATTAGAACAGTTTATGAACTCAATTATTTCGAATCAAAGTAAATATGATCGCTATTTAAGAAAAGAAGCGACATTAACAACAAGTGAAGAAAGAGGTCGAATATTATTTTTTAAAGGTTACGATGGAAATAATCCAAACAATTCTGGAGCTAATTGTGCACAATGTCATAATGGTGCTAACTTTGAAAACAATGAGTACATGAATAATGGCTTAGATTTAGAAATTAATTTTAAAGATATTGGAAGGGAGAAAGTAACTCAAAGTTCTTTTGATAGAGCAAAATTTAAAGTACCTTCTTTAAGGAATATCGAGGTAACAGCACCTTATATGCATGACGGAAGGTTTAAAACATTAGAAGAAGTTATAGACCATTATAATGATGAAGTGGTGAATTCACTTACTTTAAACTTAACATTAGCAAGTATTAGTAAAAAAGGCTTGGAATTAACAGAACAGGATAAACAAGATTTAATAGCATTTTTAAAAACATTAACAGATACTAATTTGTTAGAAAATCCAAAGTTTTCAAATCCATCCAAATAAGTTGTAACTTAACAGAATGGCAAAACATAATGAACTTGGAAAAAAAGGTGAAGAATTAGCTATTGAATATTTGCAAGAGAAAGGATATGTAATTCTTGAAAAAAATTATCGATTTCAAAAAGCTGAAATTGATATTATTGCTAAAAAAGCTGAAGTATTAATAGTTGTTGAGGTAAAAACAAGATCAACGAGTTATTTTGGAAATCCTCAAGATTTTATAAATCCTAAAAAGGTTAAGTTATTAGTAGCTGCAGCCGATAACTATATAAATGAAAAAGAATTAGATGTAGAATTACGATTTGATGTTATAGCATTAATTAAAGAAAAAGAAGAGTTTAAAATAGAACACTTGGAAAATGCTTTCTTACATTTTTAAAACAAAACACCCATCAAAATTTGATGGGTGTTTTGTTTGTTGAAATCATTTTTTAATGACTTTCAAAATATTTTTTTACATCTTCTAGTTCCTCTGGTGTAGCAATAATTTTCTTATTACTATCTAAAACAAAGTAACTAGGAGTTCCTAATAAGTTATATGCTCTTACAGTTTCATTATCCCATTTATATTCTGGGTGAGTACCTGCTGCATTATGCCAATTAGGTAATTGTTTTTTAAACTCATTCCAGTCTTTAAAATTATTGTCTGAATTTTCAATTGAAAAAGAAATTACAGAAGTGTTTTTGTGATTGTTCATAAAACTGTATAAGTTAGGAACGTCTCTAACACAGTGAGGACAAGCTGTACTCCAAAATACTAATAAATACTTATCACTATCATTTAAAGTAGATAATTTCATTTCTTTACCATCTTCTTCCCAAGAAAAATCTGGAGCAGTTCTACCTACAGTAGCACGTAATACATCTAATATTTTTTTCTTGAACTCAGCATCTTTTTGATTATCTGGTAAATTATCATAGTGCTCAGCAAATAACCAATCTACCGACTCACCATCACGTTTGTCAGATAAAGAAGTAATTAAAAATTCTAATACAGATTTTTTTAATTTTCCTTTTGGTAGCTCACCAATAACTTTATTAATCGCGCCTCTTAATAATTTTTGTTGTAATTCTTTATCTTCTGAATTGTTTAAGTAAAAAACATAATCGTTAATTCTGTCAACTAAGAAAGAAGAGTTAAATAAAGCTTCACTTTTAAAATCGATATATCTAAAGAAGTTGTCTCCAACAGTTGTTAAATAATCTTCCATATTGTCAACAGGACTAGAAGGATTATATCTTTGAGAAGCTTTAATGAAATGATGAACTAACATTCCTTCAGACTTATTTTCATAAGTTTCTTGCACATCTTCAAGTTGTTTAACTTGTTTTTTATATGCTTTTTTAGCCTCTTTATTTTCTTCTTTAATATAAGCTACTTGATTCTCGTCAATCTTTTTTTGAACAGCAGCATATGCTTGTAAATATTCGTTATATAATTTATTTTCTCTAGATGAAGTAAAAACAACTGATTCATCTGGATATTTTGGATTAAAAATAAATTCTACATTTTCTTTATTAAAGAAAAAGTCTACAAACCCAGCACCTCTGTTTCTATAAGTTGCTCTATAAGCACCTGGTTTAGCCGTGCTTGGTAAGTCGAATTTAAATTTACCTATTGATTGCTTGTTTCCACTAACCACAACAGTATCAAATTGAATTGTTGTATTGGTTACAAATTTTTGTTTTGCTCCTTCTATTTTATACAGAATAACCCAATTGGTTTTTTCTGTTGGAGTCATTGTTCCTTTAACAGTATACTGAGCGTTAACTATTGAAGTAGTAAGTATTAATAGAGCCAGTAATTTTTTCATCATTATAATTTAAAGGGTTGTTATTAAGGTTTTAAAACTAGTCATTTAGAAACTTCTTTCCAAGAAGTGTACCATTTTTATTTTTTGTTGTTTATTTTAGGGGAGTTTTTCTTTAAAGTAAATATTATATGCATATTAAAAATAAAGTTTTTTGGATAACGGGCGCCTCATCTGGTATTGGTAAATCATTAGCGATTGCGTTATCTAATTACGATGCAAATTTAATTTTATCATCGAGAAATACAAATGCTTTAGAGGAGACAAAAATACTTTGCAAAAATTCAAAAAACGTTAAGGTTTTGCCAATAGATTTAGAAGATTATAACAGTTTGACTTCTAAAGTAAATGAAGCTATTAAATTTTTTAATAAAATTGATGTTTTAGTTAATAATGGAGGAATTAGCCAACGTTCTTTAATAAAAGATACCAATATATCTGTTGATAAACGTTTGATGGATATTAATTATTTAGGAACTGTAGCTTTAACCAAGGCATTACTTCCTCATTTTACAGAAAGAAACGAGGGGCATTTTGTTGTAACAACAAGTATTGTAGGGAAAATAGGAACTCCATTACGCTCATCTTATGCAGCAACAAAACACGCATTGCATGGTTTTTTTGATAGTTTACGTGCTGAACATCATAAAGATAACATAGCGGTTACTTTAGTTTGCCCAGGTTTTGTAACTACTAATGTATCTAAAAATGCATTAACAGGAAATGGAAGTCCTCAAAATTCAATGGATGCAGCAACAGCCAATGGTATAAACCCGGATAGATTTGCTGAATTGATGATAAAAGCAATTAGAAAAAAGAAAGAGGAGGTTTATATAGCAGGAGCTAAGGAAAAGCTTGGAGTATATACCAAGCGTTTTTTTCCAAAATTATTATCAAAGATGATAAGAAAATTAAGCGTTACTTAATTTTATTCAAAGAAATCTAAAGCTTCAAAATAATTTATAATTGCTTCTTTAATCAATACAGATTGTTCACCTGGTTTTAAATTAGGTAATTCTGTTAGTGTTTTATAGTGAGGCCAACCATCATTATCAAAAAAATCGAATTCATAATAACCATAAGGTTCTAAAAGTTTACAGATAGCAATATGCATTAAGTTTACTTTTTCGTCTTTTTTAAATTTTCGATGTCCTTGACCTAACTCTTGTACACCAATTAAATAGATGATACCATCTAAGTTCAGTTCATCTCCATCAGCAAATTGTTGTGATAATTGCTTTACAACAAAATCCCATTTTTCTTTTAAGTTAACTTCTTTCGTCATTTGATTTTTTTAAGAAAATGCAAAGATACAAATGAGTTGTGTATATTTGAACATAGAATTGATGCACATAATTACTTTATAAACTCTTTAGAATACCTTTAATTATTGCCTATGAATACTTTTGATATTATTATAACAGCTTTACTTCTTTTTGGATTTGTCCGCGGACTTATGAAAGGGTTATTTGTTGAAGTGGCTTCTTTAGTAGCTTTAGTAGCTGGGGTTTATGGAGCAATTCATTTTTCATACTTTATTGGAGATTGGTTAAAGAATAGTGTTACTTGGGATGAAAAATATATTTCTTTAGCAGCATTTGCAGGAACTTTTATTGTAATTATAATTGTAATATCTTTATTAGGTAAGGCCTTAACCAAAATAGCAGATTTTGCCTCTTTAGGAATTTTAAATAAAATATTAGGAGGAGCTTTTGGCGCTTTAAAAATAGGATTGATATTAAGTGTTATTTTCATATTTTTTGGAAAAATGAATGACACCATTCCATTTGTTTCTGAAGAAAATCTTAATGAATCTATTTTATATAAACCAGTCAAAAAAATTGCTCCAACTATTTTCCCATCTATTATAAAGGATGATGAGGTTGAAGAGGAAGAAGAAATAAAAGAAACAAATTAAAAATTGTATATGGATAGTGCTTCAATTCGAGGTTTTATAACGCTTATATTAATATTTATAGCACTATTGCTTTCGGCATTTTTACTCACTGTAAAAACTAAAAACAAAACAAGTAATCAGTTAATGGCTATTTACTTTATTGTTTTTTCTATTCATATTAGTGTTTTTTTTTATGCTAATTATGTACAAGTACCAGTTACTTTAGACATGCTTCGAGATCAAATCGGATTTCTAGCTAGTCCGCTTTTATATTTATATGTAGTATCCTGTATTTATTCATATTTTAAACTTCAGCCCAAGCATCTGTTACATCTTATTCCATTTGCTATTGAATTACTTATTTATTTTCCTAATTTCTACTTGGCTTCTAAAGAACAGCAAATTGAGTTTTATAATAATTACTACTCTAATATTGAAACAAAAATATCTTTAATATATGGACTTTTGGTTTCAATAGTTTATTTGGTTTTCATATTCGTTGAATTAAAAAAATATAAGGAGCTATTGTTAGAAAACTATTCATCTATTACAAATTATAATTATAAATGGTTATTTCAATTGGCTAGTATTAGTGTTATTTTAATTTCTCTTTCACTAATTAAAAGTATTTATAAATTATTTGGTTCAGATGAAGAAATATTGGATGTTATGCGAATTATAACAACATTAGTCCTACTTGGATATTTATGTTGGATTGTTTTGAAAAGTTTATATCAACCTGAATTGTTTAGAGGAATTGACACCAAACATCAATTAGTTAAAAACTTTTTAGAAGAAAAAACTAAGGATACAAAAGAAGAAGTTTTAGAAGAAGTGTCCGTAGTAAAAAAGTTTATGGAAGAAGAAAGACCTTATTTAAATTCATCTCTTACCATTCATAATTTGGCAAATCAAATGAATATTCCTTACAGAGATTTATCAATATTAATAAATCATAATATAGGACAGCATTTTTTTGAATTTGTAAATGGATATCGAATTAACAGAGCCAAAGAAATTCTTGAAAATCCGGAAAATAAGAAACTAACCGTATTAGAAATTTTATATGAAGTAGGTTTTAACTCTAAATCTTCTTTCAATACAGAGTTTAAAAAACAAACAGGATTAACACCAACTCAATATCGGAAAAAACACTTGTAGTCAGGTGTTTATGATAAAGTCGAACGTTTGTGTGAGATAGTCAAACCAATTTATTCATGAAAAAATAGTTCGACTTTATGCATTCGGTCGCAAGCAATTTTAAATAGCTACAATTTTGCTCTCAAATAAAAAATACATTCATGAGAGTTAAAAGCATTTTCATTTTAGCATTATTATTTCAAGCTATAAGTTTAATAGGACAGATAAAGATTACAGGTAAAGTAACAGAAGGTAATGAGCCGATTGTTTTTGCTAACGTTATTTTACAAAGTTTAGAAGGAAAAATTATTAAAGGAACTACAACTATAGATAATGGTGAGTTTTCATTATCCGCTCCAAAAGGAACCTATAATTTAAGAATAAGTTTTATAGGTTTCATAGAAATAAAGAAACAAGTAAGTTTAAATACAGATATAGATTTAGGAACTTTAATATTAAAGGAAGAAAGCAGTAGGTTAAATGAAGTTGTAATTACATCGAAGAAAAGATTAATAGAACAAAAAACAGATAGACTAATTTTTAATGTAGAAAATAGTGTATCTGCAAGTGGAGGCGATGCTTTAGATGCGTTAAAATTAGCTCCCGCTATTACAATTCAAAACAATCAAATAAGTATGGTTGGAGGAGAGGCAACCAGAGTAATGGTTGATGGACGTTTGATTCAACTTTCTGGTGAGGAATTAGTGTCTTTTCTAAATTCAATCTCAGCAGATGATATCAAGAAAATAGAAATTATAACCAATCCGCCAGCCCAATATGAAGCATCTGGAGGAGGTGGAATAATTAATATAGTATACAAGAAAGGAAGAAGGAATTCTTGGAAAAACACAACTTCATTTTCTTATAATGTAAATACTTATGGTTATGGAACATTGCGAAATAATTTCTCATACAATAAAAATAAAATTCAACTAAATGCTTCGATTAATACTACAAGAGGAAGTTTAAGAAACTTAGAAAGAAGTGCTACTTTTTTTCCAAAAAGTACATGGAAGGTTGGCATTGATTCAAAAGATACTAGAAAAAATAATTCAGCTAGGTTGTCTATAAACTATTTATTGTCAGATAATATTGAAATAGGAGGGCAATATCTAGGAAGTTTTAATAGACCTTTTTCTGATGCCCCTGGAACAACTGAGTTTTATAATGAATCTAACCAATTAGATAGTTTATTGGTAAAAACTGAGCCTAGACGCAGAAGTATAAACAACAATATATATAATGCTCATATAATTGCTAAACTTGATACTATGGGGAGAAAACTAACTGTAGATTTTGATTATTTTAATTATGAAAATAAACTAGAAGCGGATGCATTAGTGAATACTTTTTCTCCTTCTGGACAATTTGTAAGGGTAAATCAATCAGTTAAAAATATTACCAATCAAGCAATAGATAACTATAGTATAAAAGCAGATATGTCTCATCCTATTGATAAATTGGATTTGTCTTATGGTTTTAAGTTTAGTTTCATTAATACAAAGAATAAATTAGATAATTTTAGTACAGTAACTAATGTACCTATATTAGATACCAATTTATCTAATGAGTTTGAATACAAAGAAAATGTGCAGGGTTTTTATGTAAATGCTTCAAGAAAAATTAGTGATAAATGGAATTTGCAAGCTGGTCTTAGAATAGAAAATACTGAAACCAGAGGTTTTTCTGAAACTTTAAATCAAGTAAATAAGAATAGTTATACTAAGTTATTTCCTTCAGTGTTTGTATCCTATAATAAAAATGATAACAATACATTTTCATTTAATTATGGAAGAGGTATCAACCGCCCAAATTATAGAGATTTAAACCCTTTTAGAAGCTATGTGAATAGTAATGTATACTCAGAAGGAAATCCATTTATTCAACCTGCGTTTATTGACAGATTTACTTTTACTCATAATTACAAAGGTAAGTTTATAACTTCTTTATATTTTAGTTATACATCTGATGGTTTTGGTACATTATTTTCTGCCGAACCTGAAAATAATATTCAAGCAGTTATAAGAAGGAACTATTATAATGGGACTTATTGGCAACTTTCAGAAATGTATAATGTTCGTTTTACAAGTTGGTGGAAGAGTCAAAATTATGCACATATTTCAGGTGTTAATGCTAATGTATTTGAAGATTTATCAGCACCTGTTAAGAATGGTATTCAATTTAGATTCTCAACGAACAATACTTTTACATTATCAGAAAATACAAGTGTACAAGCAGATTTCTTTTATCAACCAAAATCTAGTTCAAATATTTACGAATTAGGAACGATGTACGGATTGAGCTTAGGAGTTAAAAAAACATTCTTAAAAAAGCAGTTACAAGCAGCTATTTTTGTCAATGATATTTTTGACAGTGCTAGTTTAAATAATTTAACTTCTGAAGTAAATGGAGTTAAAACAATTTATGACCAGAATTATAGTAGTAGATATTTACGTTTTTCATTATCCTATAGTTTTGGAAATAAAAAAATAAAGACTAGAAATCGTGGTTTTGGAAATAGTGAAGAACAGCAGAGAGCAAATTAGCATAAAAAAAGGGAGTTTTTTAAACTCCCTTTTTTATATTATAACAAATGATAATGAATTAAATCATTTCAACTTTTCCAGTAGTTAAAGAGTAAACTCCACCTACTATTTTAATTTCACCATTATCTTCCATTTCTTGTAAAATTTTACTTCTTTGACGGATACGATCCATAGTTAATTTTACATTGTTTTCAACAGTCTTAGCTACAAAAGCACTATTTGTTGAATTTGCTTCTCCTTCTACTTGTTCTGAAGCTAATTTTGCAGCAGGAACAATATTATCTAACATTGCAGTAATATTTCCTAATTCTACTCCATCACAAGCAGCTTTTACAGCACCACAACTTTCATGACCTAATACAAAAACTAATTTACTTCCTGCTACAGCACAAGAGTATTCCATACTTCCTAAAATATCCACGTTTTCGAAGTTACCAGCTACACGAGCTACGAAAACATCACCAATAGTTTGGTCAAAAACCATTTCTACTGGTACTCTTGAATCGATACAAGATAATATTACAGCTTTTGGAAATTGACCACCAGTTGTTTGTTCAACTAAGTCAGTTACGTTAGATGCTGTTAAGTTATTGCTAGTATAACGGTTGTTTCCGTCTAATAAGTCTTGTAATACAGAATCAGCTGTTAATTCTGCTTGCACGTCTTTTGTAATAGCTACATTTCTCATAAAAGTATTTTATTTTTTTAATTATTAATTTTTATGTTTTGTTTTACCCAAACCATACAATCGTCAAAAGACTCAAAAATATGATCTTCTGATATTAAATCTGGGATAATATCAATTCGTTCCATCATGTAGCGAGGTTGTTTTAATAAACCAACAAAAAGTACCTGTACATGTGTTCCGTTTGATTTTAAATCTTGAATCGTATCTTCCATGGCATATAGCCCAGATTGATCCATATATTGCATTCTGTCTAAACGCATAATTACAGAGGTTGCAGTTTTAGGAATTTGTTTAGTTAACGCTTGAAAATCACTAGTAGAGCCAAAAAACAGAGGTCCTTTGATGTGTTTTACAAACAAATGTTCTTTCAATTCCTCAGGGAAATCTTTTTCATCTTTCCAAGCCTCTTCTTTTTTCAGTGATTTTACATCTGAGCGCTCAGCTGTTAAATCACCTATTTTCTTCATAAACATTAAAGAAGCTATAACTAAACCAATACCTACTGCATATACTAAATTCCAGAAAGTAGAAAGTACTAATACCACTAGCATAATTATTACTTCCGAACTTAGTTTTAAAGGTCCAAATTTAGCATCTCGTGGTAAGTTAGGTATAGCTTTTAGTCCTTTATAATCCATAACACCAATACCAACTGTGATTAAAATCCCTGCTAAAACTGCTGCAGGTATTTTTGAAGCTATTGGGCCTAGTCCTAGTAAAATAACTAATAGCATTATACCAGCTATCATACCAGACAATTTAGTTTTACCACCAGAGTTTATATTTACTACTGTACGAATAGTAGCTCCAGCTCCAGGAATACCTCCAAAAATTGAAGCAATAGTATTACCAATACCTTGTCCTATTAATTCTTTATTAGGTTTATGCTTTGTTTTAGTCATATTATCAGCTACAACTGATGTTAATAAAGAATCTATGGCTCCTAATAAAGCCAAAGTTAAGGCAGTAAATACATAAGGTGTAATACTGGATAAGGTAAAGTTTGTAAAGATTTCCATGTTTGGCATTGGGAATCCGCTTGGGATTTCCTCAATAGGCCTGTAGTTTAAACCAAAACCTAATGCAATACCAGTCATAACAACTAAAGCAACTAAAGTACTAGGAACGGCTGTTGTAATGCGTTTAAAACCGTAAATAATGAATATGGTTCCTAAAGCTAATATTAATTCTAAGAAGTTAATGTTTTGTAAAGCTCTTGGTAGTACTTTAAAAGTACCTAAAACACCGGAAGCTTCTTTACCTGCTAAAGTTTTACTTTCTTTTAATATATCTGCTTGAGTTATTTTTTCAGCTCTTTTAATAGTTTCTTTAAAATCTTCAAGAACTAAAATGCCTTCCCCAGCTTCTTCTTTTAAAATATTATCTAAAATTACTTCTTCAGCTTGTGGTTTAAACTGCTCAACAAATTCTATGTCTTCTTTAGCATAATAACCTACTGAAGGTGAAATTTGTGTGACTAAGATTATAACTCCAATTGCTGTCATAAAACCGGAAACTACTGGGTAAGGTATATATCGAATATATTTACCAAGACCTAAAACTCCCAGTCCAATTTGCATTAAACCAGCTAATAAAAAAACAGTTAAAATTGTTGGTAGCGCTCTACTAACATCTCCGTCATTTGCAGCTAATATTCCAGCAATAACAACCATACTTACAGCAGTCATTGGTGCAGTAGGTCCAGAAATTTGAGTGTCTGTTCCTCCAAAAAGTGCTGCAAAAAAAGCAATAAAAATAGCACCGTATAAACCAGCACTAGGTCCTAAACCAGATGAAACACCAAAAGCTAAAGCTAGTGGTAATGCCACAATTCCGGCTGTAATCCCTCCAAAGAGATCACCTTTAAGATTTGAAAATAGTTGTTTCATATATTTTTAGTTGAGTAGGAATAAATATACTAAAAAAACTGTAATAGATACCTACTCACGTTTAGGACTGGTTTATTGATTTAAGTAACCTAGATTTAATATTTTTTAATTAGCAACTACTAATGAAACATTCATTTTATTAAGTAGCTTGTCAAATGATTTTGTAGATTTTGGGTTGACCGTTTCTCTATCTACCAATAATAAATTGGCATCATTTGAATTAACTACTTGAAAGTTTTTTAATGGTTTATTAGCATTTTCAATAATTTCA
Source organism: uncultured Tenacibaculum sp. (assembly GCF_947499065.1). Taxonomy (GTDB): domain Bacteria; phylum Bacteroidota; class Bacteroidia; order Flavobacteriales; family Flavobacteriaceae; genus Polaribacter. The sequence goes on from NZ_CANMMT010000008.1 coordinate 46,940, forward strand.
TTAATAAATTTATTATTGTGCTGTTGCTCTATTTCATTATATAAGCCTAATGAGATTTCATTTTCTGGTTGAAGTTCACTCTCAGCTGAGGCTATAATAATTGTTTTGCCTTTTTTCTTTAATACGTGCTTGCTAATCTTATCGCCTAAAGCACTTATGCTTTTACTTCTACGCTTTCCGATTACAATAATATTTGGATTGGTATCTTCTAAAAAAAGGTCAATTTCATTTTTAATATTTCCAAAAGTAAATGAAGAGGCAATATTGATATCATACTTTTGAGAAAATTCAGAAACTAATTCACTAATTTCTTTGTTAGTTTGAGTGAATTGGGAGTTAATGGCTCTTTTTGCTGATAATTGATTATCAGTAACTACAACATCAGTTGGCTTTTTTACGTGGAAAAAATGGATGCTAGCATCTGTTTTTTTTGCCAAGCTAATTGCTGTTTTCAATGATGTTGCCGTGCTATCCTTTAAATCAGATAGCACGACAATTTTATGTTTAGAGATTGCCATTTTATGAAGCTTTTGGTCTTAATTTAAAAAACTCAATAAAACTAGCAGGGTTTTCTACAACACCTCTTTCAGAAATTAACTTAATGTCAATGTTTCTCTCTTTTGCTTTAAAGGCAAAATCTTCAAGGATTTCAACAATATCATGGTCTAAGAATCTTGTTTTTCTTACATCTAATTCTAAGTAAGAATTTTCAGAAAGACTGTCTAATTCTTTTAAAATAGCACCTTTATTGAAGAAAGTAACTTCTTCAGCTAAAGACATTTTTATTTTATGAACACCGTTACTCTTGTCTTCAATATGTAAGAAGTGAGAGTTTTGGTAACTCTTAAATAAGATAACAACAATTCCAACTGCAAGACCTAAACCTATACCTAATAATAAGTCACCAGTAACAACCATTGGTAATACTGTAGCCATAAAAGGAATAAATTGTTTCCATCCTAACTTATACATGTTGATAAATGTAGCTGGCTTTGCTAATTTAAATCCAACAATTAATAATACCGCAGCAAGAACTGATAATGGAATTTTATTTAATAAAGTAGGAATTAAAATTACAGAGATTAATAATAAAATACCATGTACAATTGCAGACATTTTACTTTTACCTCCTGATTGAATATTTGCAGAACTTCTTACAATTACTTGCGTTACAGGTAAACCTCCGATTAAACCTGACATAATATTACCTACTCCTTGTGCTAATAATTCTCTATTTGTAGGAGTTACATTTTTGTCTGGATCTAATTTATCAGTTGCTTCAACACATAATAATGTTTCTAAACTTGCTACTACAGCAATTGTAAAAGCAACAATCCAAACATCTTTACTTCCAATTACTGCAAAGTTTGGAAAAGTAAATTGACTTAAGAATGAATCAATACTTTCTGGAACAGGAACACTTACTAATTGCTTAGCGTTAATTGCTAATGATTCATTACCTTGAGTTAAAGCAAAGAAAATAATACCAACAACTACAGCTACTAATGGTCCTTGAACTAATTCGAATATTTTACCTTTTTTAGATAATACTTGTTGCCAAAGGATTAAGATTCCTAATCCAATAACACCAATAATTGTAGACCCCATACTTATGGCATCTAAAGAAAAACTTGTAGCTGATTTATCGTAACCAAAGAAGAAAGGAATTTGCTTCATAATGATAATGATTCCAATACCTGTTAACATTCCTTTAATTACAGATGAAGGGAAATAATAACCAATAACTCCTGCTTTTAATACACCAAGAATTAATTGAATAATACCTCCTAATACAACTGCTACTAAAAAGTTTTCAAAGCCTCCTAAAGAAGCAATAGAAGTTAATACTATGGCAGCTAAACCAGCAGCTGGTCCACTTACTCCTATTTTTGAGCCACTAATGGCTCCTACAACGATACCACCAACAATTCCTGCTATTAAACCAGAGAATAGTGGAGCACCACTGGCTAGTGCAATACCTAAACATAAAGGTAATGCAACAAAAAATACTACGATACTAGCGGGTAAATCGCTTTTAATTGTTTTAAACATAGACGTGATTTTAACCTAGGGTTACTTTTAATTTAAATTATATATAAATGAAATTTAAGTGCTGTGATAAATGCACTTTTTGAAAAATATTTTATTACTTCCTTTTTTGAGTAATTACTTAAAAAACTTACAGTTAAATTGTTCGTTTTGAAATGTGTATTGCTTTTAAAAAGGACATTAACATCACTTTCAAGGTTTGTTAATGTAGGCCTTGATTATGAGTAAGGTATGTTAAAAAACATCTGGTAGATGTTAGTAATAAGTAATATTTATGAAAATTCTGGAGGTGGAGATTCTAGACTTCTCGATATAGAATTATACTTATTTGAGATGTAAGTATTTTTTTCATCTCTACAAGGAAGTGCATAAGAAGATGAAAATTCGCTAGAAAAGTCGATGATTTTTATTTCATTTTTTTCAGAATTCTCATTGTTTTCAGCATCTTCTTCAATGTCAATAGTTAATGATGACTCGCAAATTTCTTCTGTAATGCTATAATACGAAGGAATAGCTACTGAGGCTAGTAGTATTATAGTGAGTAGGTATACGAAGAAGTTTTTGGTCATTGTCGATTTTTTGACGAAAAGCAAATATAAAAGATATGAGCTAATAAAATGTTAAATAAATGAAAATTTATAACACTTTGATTACGTTGCTCTTTACCCAGCCTATTTTTCCATCGGCTAATTTGATTTTATTCCAATCCTCCACAGCATCTAATACTTTAATTTTTGTTCCTTCATGTAAAGTAAATATAGCATCCGAATCATCAGTAGGAGCATTTTTTATTTCTACTTCTTCATTAAAAACAATTGCTTCAATATTATTCTTTGACTGATTGTATTGTGTAAAAGTTATTGCTAACGTTGTTATTAAAAGAATAAAAGACAAAATACTAGTTGTAAAAAAGAGTCTTTTTTTACTTGGCGTATATGAAAAATAGAACATTAGGAATAAAAAAGATGCTACAAAAGACAGTAGTACTGTAATAACTGCCCAAGTATCATAAGATAATTTTTGTAGGAAATTATTATTGATTTTTTGAAAAATAGATTTCGGTAATTCTTCTATTCTATCTAATGTTAATCGTTTTGCTATAATTAAATTGTTTTGAGCGTCTTCATTTAAAGGGTCTAGTATAAGGGCCTTTTCATAATTATAAATAGAAGGAGCTACTTGATTTAATTTATAATAAGCATTTCCTAGATTAAAGTATAATTCAGAAGAAACTTTACCAGAGCTTTCAATCTCATTATACAACTTAATGGCTTCTGAGTATTTTTTTTCTTTATATAACGTATTTGCTTTAGCAAATGTGTCATTTACAGTTTGGGCTAGCACAAAATGCGCTGAAAAAAACAATAATATTACAATAACTCTTTTCATTATAACTGTTTGTCTAATTGTGTAATTACTTGTTTTGCTTTCTCGTATTCTTCTTTCATTTGCACGTTTGTAATTGGAGTATAACGAGCAAAATCGCAATCGTTTAAAACATCTATAAAGCTTTTTATAGTAGAAGCATCAATTTGTTTACTGTTTAATAAATCGGTTATTTTATCACTGCTTATGTCTGAAGTTTCTACACCTAACTTAGCTTTTAAATAATTATGTAAAGCTCTTTCTAGTGCTTCATAAAAAGCCTCTTTATTCCCTAGTTGTTTTTGAGCTTCCGATAAATATTTTTTAGCAAGTTTATCAGCTTTTCTCAGCTTATTGCCAATTACATCACCATCACGTTCTTCTTTTTTCTTGTAAATGTAAATTCCTACAGGAATTAGAATAATAGGTAATAATAATAAAATGTAAAATACAGTTGACCTGAAAAAATCTGAGTTGTCTATGGTTTCTAGGTTCGTAGACGATTGAATATATCTAAAATCGTTTCCTGTAATTTTTATGTTTTGTTTTGCAACTATTTTGTTGTCAGTAGATGTTGGTAATTCTTTACCTTCTAAAACATCAACATATAAATCTTCCGTAGTTATAGTTTGATAAACTTTTTCTTTTGGGTTGAAATAAGAAAAGCTTGTTTTTGGAATTTTATACTTTCCTTTAAATTCAGGAACTACAGTGTAGTTATCTGTAACAGATCCTTTTAATCCAGATGAAGTTATACTAACATTTTCTTTTCTTTCAGGTTGGTATACTTCTAGTTCTTTAGGTGTTTCTATTTTAGGAAGTTCAAATAATTTTAAATTCCCTTTTCCATTTACTGTTACTTTTATTTTAGCAGACTCGTTAGCTTTTAAGGTAAGTTTGTTTAGAGAAACATCAAAAGAAAATTCTCCTACTGCACCTGTAAAGTCTACTGGTTTATTTTCAAGAGGCAATGCTTTAGCTCTAACTACTTTTTTGGGAGAAGAAAATTCTTTTCTTACCTGTTTTGTAATAACATTTCCAAAAAAATCAGCTCGGCCAGTTGGAACAGCAACTATAATATCCATTTTCATAGGGTCTATAGTCAGTTTACCGTCTTTTGTTGGGATTAATAAGGCTTTGTGTAATACAGCATAACGATAGCGCTCTCCATTGTATTTACCTATTTTAACTGGAGTACCATTTCGTTTGATTTCTTGATTCCAAAAACCATTATATTGAGGTGCTTCTGTAATAGCGTTGTCGTAAATACCTACATTTTCACTAAAATATAAACGATACTCGACATATATCCCTTCTCCTACATAAGGGTTTGATTTAGATAACTCGGCAACTAAATGAATGTTTTGTTGCGCTATGTAGTTAGGGTCATTAGGGTTTTTGGGAAGTTCAACAGCATCTAAAACAATAATCTTAACTGAATTAGATTTTATTGTTTTTCCATCAATTTCTATACTAGCAGGCGGTAAGTTGAATTCACCTTTTCTTTTAGGTTGAAGGATGTAAGAATATGATTTAGAAAAAGATAGTTTTCCATTAATCAATGATTGACTAACTGCTTGACTCGGTCCGCCAACAACTTTAAAGTTTTTAAAGTTAGGTGCTTCAAAATTGTCCGCTCCTTGTTTGTTAATAGTAAATTCAACACGTAATCGTTGATTAACACCTAGTTTATTTTTACTAACAGATGCTTTTAATACAGAATCTTGTGCATTAACACTAAGTGTGATAAAGCAGATTATTAACGATATGTATAGTTTCAACTTCATATTCAGTTTTAAAAAATGCAAAAATAATTAAGATTTTAAATGTTGGTAAATTACCAATCTTTTTCTTGTTTTACCTTTCTTCCTTTTGACTTTTTAACGTTCATTTTCTTTTGCGTCTTTTTCTCCTCGTTGTTTAAACTTTCCAACAATTGCTTCATTTGTTCAGGAGACATTTTTCCTTGTTGAGGTTGAGGCTTTTGTTTTTGGTCTTTCTTATCGTTTTTATTAGGCTGTTTGTTTTGATCTTTATTTTTTTGATCCTTGTTCTCGTCCTTTTTATCTTTATCCTTGTCGTCGCCTTTTTTGTCTTTATTTTTATCTTTTTGTTTGTCTTTGTCGTCTTTATTTTTTTGATCTTTCTTATTCTGATCTTTTTTGTCTTTGTTCTTATCCTTGTTGTTCTTTTGGTTTTGTTGCTGCTTTTTTAAATTCTTTTGTGCAACAGCCAAATTATAACGAGTTTCATCGTCACCAGGATTTCTTCTTAAGGCATTTTTAAACGCATCAACAGCTTGTTGATATTGTTTTTGCTCCATCATTGCATTTCCAATATTGTGGTATGCTTCTGCCTGAGCAAATTTATCTTTTGATGTTTTGGTGGTTACTTCAAATTGAGCAACAGCCTCTTTGAATTTTTTAGCTTGATACAAAGTGTTTCCGTAGTTGTAGCTTGCTTTTTCATATTTACTATTTTTACCTAGGGCTTTACGGTAAGCAATTGCTGCATCATCAAATTTTTGTTTGTTGTATAATTTATTTCCTTCACGTAATAAAGCTCTTGCTTCTCGCTGCAGTTTTAAAGTATCTTGTTGTGCGTTACTAGTAATAACAGCGGCAAAAAACAGCATTAAAAATAAAACATAATGTAAACTTTTCATCTTCATTTATTTTTTAGATTCTTCGTTAAATAAGTCTACTTTCTTTACCCACTTCGTTTTTCTTTCGAAGAAAAATAAATCAATAATTAAAAATAATAACCCTATTCCTAAAAACCATTGGAATTGATCTTTATAATCAGAAAATTGCTTAGTTTCAAACTCGCTCTTTTGAGCATTTGCTATAATATTCTCGATAGTTTTAACAGGGTTTTCTGTTTTGTTTCCATCAATATATTCTCCATTTGAAGCTTCTGCAATACCTTGTAAAACATCTGGTTTTCTTTTAGTAATTACAGTTTCTCCTTTTCTATCTTTTTTATAACCAATAAGTGCGCCATTTAATTTGATAGGAATTTGACCTCCTTTTTCGGTACCAACACCTATGGTATATACTTTTACACCTTCGTTAGCTATATTTTGAGCAATTTGCTTTGTTTCTTCTTGATGGTCTTCACCATCTGAAATAATAATTAAAAAGCGATTGGTTTGCTCGTCGTTATTATAATATGTTTTGGCTAAAGTTAAAGCTTCATTAATAGCAGTTCCTTGACTTGAAACCATATCAGGATTTGCGTTTTGTAGAAACATTTTAGCTGCTGCATGATCTGTAGTAATAGGTAACAGAGGATAAGCGTTTCCTGCATAAATAATGATACCAACTCTATCGCTTCCTAATTTGTTTATGATTTTAGAAATAATCTGTTTCGATTTTTCTAATCTATTAGGAGCTATGTCTTCTGCTAACATACTTTTTGATACGTCAAGAGCAAAAACAACATCGACACCTTCTCTTTTTACGGTTTTTAATTTAGTTCCCATTTTAGGGTTTACTAAGGATATAATTAAAAAAGAAATTCCAATGATAAAAAACACCAATTTTAAAACAGATTTGAATGTAGAGGCGTTTGGAGCTATTTTATTTAATAGTTCTTTGTTTGTGAATTTTTTTTGAGTTCTTTTTTTCCACCATAAAACCAACAGAAAAACAACAATTATTACAGGAATAATTGCAAAAAAGGAAAAATATATTGGTTCTTCTATACGATACATTGTTTATATAAAACTTTTAAATAATGTGTTTTTTAATACGAATTCTAATAATAAAAAGATACCAGCTAAGAATACAAGGAATCTGTATTTTTCAGTATAATTATAGTATTTAAACTCTTCTATTTTTGTTTTTTCAAGCTTATCTATTTCATCATAAATAGCTTTTAATTTAGAGTTGTTAGTTGCTCTAAAATATTTCCCTTCAGTTTCTTTAGCTATGTGTTTTAGTAAAGATTCGTCAATTTCTACTTGTTGGTTTCTGAATGAAATTTTTCCAGTTCTTGGGTCTTTTGCCCAAGGGAAAGGTGCCATTCCGTTAGTTCCTATTCCAATAGTATAAACCTTGATATTGTTTCCTTTTGCTAATTCTGTAGCTGTTTTAGGGTCAACAAAACCAGCATTGTTTACACCATCTGTTAGAAGAATAATAACTTTACTTTTGGCTTTGCTTTCTTTTAATCTGTTTACAGCTGAACCAAGTCCCATTCCAATTGCTGTACCACCTTCAAGTTGTCCCCATCTAATATCTGAAATGGTTCTCTTTACAATTGATTTGTCACTAGTAATTGGAGTTTGAGTAAAGCTTTCACCTGCATAAACTACAATACCTATACGGTCATTAGGTCTTCTATTAACAAAATCGGTAGCAACACGTTTAAGAGCGTCTAAACGGTTTGGTTTTAGGTCTTTAGCAAGCATGCTGGCAGATACATCAATAGCCATAACAATATCGATACCTCGGTTTGTCTTTGTTTTTTTACTAACGGCTACATTTCTTGGTCTAGCCAAAGCAACAATTAAGCAGGTTAAAGCTAAAAGCCTTAAGAGGTATAATAAAGGCTTAAGTTTAGGTAATATAGAGCCTTGTATCTTAAATCCTTTAATACTAGAAATTGTTAAATGAGCGCTGTCTTTTTTTCTTGAATAATAATTCCAAAAGGCAAGTAGAGGAATTAAAATTAATAACCATAAAAATTCAGGGCTATGAAATTCAAAATTATTCCACTTCATCTTCTACTTCTTCTTTTTTAGGTTTTAAATTATCTATTACATTTTTAGCATCTTTACGATCTTGTTCAATTTCGTGTGATAAAGGTTTTGATTTCGCAAATTTTACTAAATCCGATTCTTGTAATAATTCTTTTAACTTTTGAATTGTTTCTTTAGTTGTCTCAATAGACTTTGTTTCGTCAAAATCTTTTAAGGTGTCAATTAATTCATCTGTTGTACTTTCTAGTGCAGGAATGTTTAATTCTCTTTCAATGTATGATCTAACAATTCCTGTTAATTCACTGTAATATTTTTTAATATGGTTGTTTTGCCATAATAATTTGTTGTCTAATTCTTGAAGCTTTTGAATTGCTTCTTCATAAGGAGGTAATAGTGGAACAACAACTGTTTCTTGTTCTTCTTTTTTCTTTCTGAAAACGAAGTAGTAGATTATTAAGCCAATAAGTACTAATATGGCTATAGTCCAATAAATATAATTTTTAAAGTCATCAAATTGATAAGGTTCTCCTTTGATTCCTTTTATTGGGAATTTTTTAATTTTTGTAGTATCAATGGCTACAGTAGCTACATTGATAAGTAAGCTATCTGTTAAATAAGCTTGGTTTTTTATAAAGATTTGTTGTTGTGGTATGTAAAATGAGCCGCTATCAAAACCAGTTAAAATATATTTTTGAACTAGTTTGTTTTTAATCGTATCTATTTTTAAGGTATCGACAACTTCTAATCCTTTAAGGTTGTTTAATTTAGGGATAATTACATTTTCGGTATCATCAACAGAGATTTTATATTGAAATTGTTCACCAATTCTAATATTAGTAGTATCAACTTCAACCTGAACTTTGTTAGATTGTGAAAATCCAATAGAGGATATTAATAAGAAGATGTAGAATAATTTTTTTCTCATTTTATACTGTCTTTGTTATAGTAGACAATTAACCTTTTCGTTTAAAATAACCTAATAACTTTTTTACATAGCTTTCATCTACACGTGTACTGATAGTTCCTGCACCACTTTTTGTAAAAGTAGTTTCGAAATAATCAGATAAGCGCAATGCGTTAGCTTTGTATTGATTTCTTACTGATGCTGAACTAGTGTTTACTAATTGCATTTTTCCTGTTTCTGCATCTACCATTGGTACCATACCTAAATTAGGAATTTCTTCATCAGATTTATCATATACACGGATACCTGTAACATCGTGTTTGTTTCCAACAATTTTTAATGTGCGTTCGTAATCATCATCCATAAAATCAGAAAGCATAAAAACAATAGCTTTCTTTTTCATAATATTAGATAAGAATTTTAATGCTTCGCTAATATTAGTTTGTTTACTTTTTGGATTGAATTCGATTAACTCTCGAATAATTCTTAAAACATGACTTTTCCCTTTTTTAGGAGGAATGAATAGTTCTACTTGGTCAGAAAATAAAATTAAACCAACTTTATCATTGTTTTGGATAGCAGAAAATGCGAGAGTTGCAGCAATTTCTGTTATTGTGTCTTTTTTAAATTGATTAGTAGTACCAAAAAATTCAGAACCAGAAATATCAACTACCAGCATCATGGTTAGTTCACGTTCTTCTTCAAAAACTTTTATATAAGGTTCGTTATAACGTGCAGTTACATTCCAGTCAATAGCTCTAATATCATCTCCGTATTGGTATTGACGTACTTCAGAGAAGGTCATACCACGACCTTTAAAGGTCGAGTGGTATTCTCCTCCAAAAATATGATTAGACAAGCGACGTGTCTTAATTTCTATTTTCCGAACTTTTTTTAGTAATTCTTTTGTATTCATTTAATTTAACCAAGCTTCTGGTAAAGGTGGTAAATCCATTTCTGTATACTCAGCATCTTGTTTTATCGAAAACAAAGGTGCTTTTTGTATAGATAAATTTACATTGTTCTTTTGACCAATTTCTCTAATTACTTCATCTAATTTTCTTTGTTGGCATAGTACTAAGCTGTTCATTATTACGTTAGATTCTGTTTGTAAATCAAAACAATCTACATAAAAAGAAGGAGAGTCATCCTTATAAATGATAGCTTCTGTACTTTTTTTTCTTCTTAATTCTAAAATTTTTTTTGTTCCGTTCAACGTTTTGTACGTCGTTAATTTAAATCTCATATAGCTTTTTGTTTAAGGGGGTAAAACTTTTGCTTAGTTGAGTAAAATAGTTATGGTTTTGTTATGTGTGTGTAGGTGTTTTTAGTTAAGGCACCTGAACCTCATTTATAATTGAATTTATAATATCTATAGATGTAACGTTTTCAGCTTCTGCTTCGTATGTAATTCCAATTCTATGACGTAAAACATCGTTTACAACAGCTCTAACATCTTCTGGAATAACATAACCTCTACGTTTAATAAAAGCATAACATTTAGCTGCTTTAGCTAGTGCAATACTTCCACGAGGAGAAGAACCAAAACTAATTAAAGGTTGTAGTTGTTCTAAGTTATATCTTTCAGGATAACGAGTAGCAAAAATGATATCAAGAATGTACTTCTCAATTTTTTCATCCATGTATACTTCGTTAACAACTTGACGCGCTTTTATAATTTGTTCAACAGAAACAACAGGGTTAACTTTTCCAAAGCTTCCATTTAAGTTTTGACGCATAATTATTTGTTCGTCTTGTAATTTAGGATAGTCAATTACAGTTTTCAACATAAAACGGTCAACTTGTGCTTCAGGAAGAGGATAAGTTCCTTCTTGTTCTACTGGGTTTTGAGTTGCCATTACTAAAAATGGTTCTTCTAATTTAAAAGTTTCATCTCCAATAGTAATTTGTCTTTCTTGCATTGCTTCAAGTAACGCAGATTGTACCTTAGCGGGAGCACGGTTAATCTCATCAGCTAAAACAAAATTGGCAAAAATTGGACCTTTTTTAATAGAAAAATCGTTTTCTTTTACATTGTATATCATGGTACCAACAACATCTGCAGGTAATAAGTCAGGTGTAAATTGTACACGGCTAAAACTTGCTTGAACAGCTTTTGATAATGTGTTTATTGCAAGTGTCTTCGCTAATCCAGGAACACCTTCTAATAAGATATGTCCGTTACCTAAAAGTCCAATAAGTAATCGTTCAATCATATATTTCTGACCTACGATAACTTTATTCATTTCTGTAGTTAGTAAATCTACAAAAGCACTCTCTCTTTCTATTTTTTCATTAATAGCTCTAACATCTATATCCATATGAATTGAAATATGTATTTTGAATTTTTGTGAAACAAAGCTACAATAATAAGAAAATAAGAGCTGTTAAAGTAAGGTTAAACCAAAAAAAAGGATTATGTAATAAAAACAGGGGTTTTATGTGTTTAGCTGTTAATGAAAGTTAATTTTATAAAGATAAAACATGTAATTTGTTATTTTTTTAAATAAAACGCACTAAAACATTGTTTTTCGTGTATTTAATTTAAATATTTGTTGAACTAATTAAATTTAAATAACAGTTCATGAAAAAAAACTCACTATTCAAAAAAATTCTAATTTTTAGTTTATTTTTTGTAACAATTTCTATGACAGCACAAACTGTGAAAGGCTTGGTCGTTGATGAAAACAAAGAGCCATTGCCCTTTTTTAATGTCTTAGAAAAAGGAACCACTAACGGTGTAACAACCGATGACAAAGGAGAATTTTCTATTAATGTAAAGAAAATTCCGACAACACTAGTAATCTCTTCTATAGGTTTTAAAACAGTAGAAAAACAAATTAGCTCGACTCAATATGTTACCATTGAAGTAAAAGAAGAGAGTGAAAACTTAGACGAAGTAGTTTTAGTAGGATCAAGAAACAAGTCAAGAACAGCGATAGATACCCCCGTACCAGTAGACATTATCGATGTAGCTGAATTAACAGCAACATCACCACAAGTTAACTTGAACCAAATCTTGAACTATGTAGCTCCTTCTTTTTCGTCAAATACACAAACAATTTCTGACGGTACAGATCACATTGATCCAGCTTCTTTAAGAGGATTAGGACCAGATCAAGTATTGGTATTAATTAATGGGAAAAGAAGGCATACTTCTTCTTTAGTAAATGTAAATGGAACATTTGGTAGAGGAAGTGTAGGTACTGATTTAAATGCTATTCCAGCAGCTGCAATTAAAAGAATTGAAGTTTTAAGAGACGGTGCTGCAGCACAATATGGTTCTGATGCAATTGCAGGAGTAATTAATATTGTACTTAACAACAAGACAAATGAGTTAAGTTTAGCTGTTACTTCTGGAGCGCATATTTCAAAAAATTCTGACAAGCAAACTGGAGGAATTGACGGAGAAAGTGTTAATGTATCTGCAAACTATGGAATTAAACTAGGAGATAAAGGAGGTTTTATAAACTTTACTGGAGATTTTGATTTTAGAAACCCATACAACCGTATGAAAGAGTATGAAGGTTCTATTTTTAATGCATATAATTCTGTAGAGTGGGTAGCGAATAACTCAGGGTTAGATATTTCTAATTTGTCTTTAGCAGATATCAAATTTGCTGCGCAAGGAGTAACACATTTTGATTTGGCTACTAAGAGTGCAATTAACAATGCTACTTCTTTAACAGAGATTTTTGGGGTTAATGCAGGGGCTAATTCAGTTAAAGGTATTTTATCTGAATTTACTAGAGATAGTGCTGGAAATGTTACAGGTATTGTAGGGATTAATACTACCGATGCAGAATTAGCTGTTCGTGGTTTAGATAGAACAGACTTTACAATGCGTGTAGGTCAATCGGCGCTTAGAGGAGGTCGTTTTTTTGCTAATATGTCTTTACCTATAGATGAAGAAGGTACTGAGTTATACTCTTTTGCAGGTATTAGTTCAAGAATAGGAAACTCAGCAGGTTTCTATCGTTTACCAAACCAATCAAGGACATATACGCCCTTTTATATCAATGGGTTTTTACCAGAGATTAATTCAAAAATAAGTGACATGTCATTTGCTGTTGGAATTAAGGGTAAAATCAAAGAATGGGATGTAGATTTAAGTAATACTTGGGGTAGAAACTCTTTCTTATTTGAGATTTCAAATACTTCAAATGCTTCAATGTTAAATAATTCACCAACTCGTTTTGATGCAGGAGGTTTTGCTTTTACTCAAAACACAACCAACTTAGATTTTTCGAATAATTACAAAGATATTTTTAATGGATTAAACGCTGCTTTTGGAGCAGAGTTTAGAAAGGAATTATACGAAATCGTAGCGGGAGAAGAAGAATCTTATACACAGTATGATGCAAATGGATTACCAGTAACAGCAACTACAACAGCTTCAGTTGATGTCTATGGAAATACAAGGCCGGGAGGAGCACAAGTTTTTCCAGGATTTAATGCAAAGAATGAATTGTCAAGAGACCGTAGTAGTTTTGCTGCTTATGCAGATTTAGAGGCAGATTTAACCGATAAGTTATTAGTAGGCTTAGCTGGACGTTTTGAAAACTATAGCGATTTTGGTTCAACATTTAATTATAAAGTTTCTGGTCGTTATAAGTTAAATGAAAATTTAAATATTAGATCGGCTTTTAATACAGGGTTTAGAGCACCATCGTTACACCAGTTAAACTTTAGTACTACATCAACCTTATTTGGTCAAAATGGAAATCCTGAAGAAGTAGGGACTTTCTCAAATGATAGTAGGGTAGCACAATTATTAGGGATTCCTAAGTTAAAGCAAGAAGAATCTGCAAGTATAAGTTTAGGTTTTACAGCTAAAATTCCATCGGCAAACTTAAAAATTACTGTAGATGGTTATTGGGTAGGAATTGAAGATAGAGTAGTTTATACTGGTCAATTCAGAACTAATGATAGTAACGCTAATCCAAATGATGATTCTGATTCTGAATTTGGTAAGTTGCTTAGAGAAGCAAATGCAACTGCAGCATCATTTTTTGCCAATGCAATTGATACAGAATCAAAAGGAATTGATATTGTTATTACACACAAAACAGCTTTAAATGATAAAATGAATTTAAAGTCAGACTTATCAGCAACGTTCTCAAAAACAAAGCAAGTAGATGATATTCATAGTTCAGAACAAATAGCGAATGCAGGATTAATAGATACTTATTTCCCAGAAGATAGTAGAGTGTACTTAGAGGAGGCAGTGCCAAGAACTAAGGTAAACTTATCAAATACTTTAAGTACTGAGAGATTTAATGTGTTTTTAAGAAACGTATACTTTGGTGAAGTAACTGAAGCAACAACTAATGTTAGTAGACAACAAGTGTTTGGAGGAAAAGTTGTAACAGATTTATCAGTAGGGTTTAAAGCTACGGAAGAATTAACATTTACTGTAGGGGCAAACAATATCTTAGACGTGTATCCAGATAGAGCAGCACAAGCTTTAGGAGATGGAGGAAACAACCGAAGTAGTGGACGTTTCGATTGGTCACGTAGAGCGCAACAGTTTGGAATTGGAGGTAGATTCGTATTTGCCCGTTTAAACTTTGTTATTAAGTAATATAATTTACAGAAGAAATGAAAAAAATAAAATTATCTATATATATATTGTTGCTTTCACTAGGGTTTGTTTCTTGTGAAAGTGAAACAACCGATCCTGTAGAGGGAATTGCTACGGCTACCGAACAAGTTGTTATCGGTTTTAGTGATACGAATTTAAAAACGAATGTACTGGAAAATGGAGGTACAGCTACTTATCAAATAAGTTTATCTAAACCATTACCAGTAGATGGAGTGGTTGTTTTTGATATTACATCATCAGATGGTTCTACAGAATCTACATCAGGTATAAATGAAGTGTCACATAATGAAGTAAGAATCGCTGCAGGAGAAACATCAGCGAGTGTAACTTTTACATTTTCGGATGATACTGTTGCAGATGCAGAGGAAATATACAGTGTTTCAATAAAAAACCTTAACGTTTCTAAAACTTTAATTAAGCACTTTATAACATTAAATGAAAAGAGTGGTGGAAGAAGTATTAATGTTTACGATACTTTACCTCTTGTAATAGAGGGACCAGTAGGTAATATGGATATTGTATTAGACTGGGCAGGTTCTGAAGATTTAGACTTGTATTTAAGGTCAGAAGCTAAAATTACTTCCACCGTAATTGCTAATAGTTGGTATTCACAACCAGAAAAGGTTACAATTACACAAGCGTTAGCTGATGGAGATTATTTTTTAGGGTTGGATAATTTTGATATTGCAACACCATATAATATTCCGTGTACTTTATCACTTAATTTCTCAGGAGGTAAAAGTGAAGTTCTTTTAACAAGTTTGGAAACCACTGCTACTGCACCAGCAAATGGAGAGCCAGATATTTGGTATAAGATTAAAAAAGAAACAGATGGTAGTAAAGTAACCTACACAGTAATCAAATTATAAGCTAATTAAAATGAAATATATATATAAAATAAGTTCTTTATTAATTTGTGCAATGCTTTTATTGAGTTCTTGTGCAGTTAATGATGATGATGCAATAGTCGTTAAGCAAGTAACGAATATTACAGCAAAAACAGAAGCGAAAATTAAACGTATAATGACTTCTGAAACAAGTTATGATGCGATAATTTCTTTTACCAGTCCAGTAACTAGTTTATCGAGGTTGATATATACATTAGATGGAGAAGAAATGTCTATTGATGCTATTCAAGGAAGTCAAAATGTAACGATTACTGTTGATATGTCAGACCCAGATGTTCATGTTAGAACATTGAAATTAGTAGATTTAAAAATCATAAATGCTAGCATAGATAGTGTAAAACCAGGGATATCTGAAGATTTAAATGAATTAAAGATAATCAAAGGAGAGAATACAGTTGTATTTACTTTTACTTGGAATGATGATAGTGATTTAGATTGTGGTACAATTACTAAAACTCCAGCTGTAACAGGAATAAATCTTTCTACAAGCACAACTTCTACTACTGAGGTAGCTGTTTTGCCTGATAATGTTGCTGATGGAGAATATTTCTTTGCAATTTTACCTTGGACAGTTAATAACAATTCTATTGAGTGTTATGTTAATGTATTAAATGGAACTACAGAAACAAATTATACAGGTAATTTGGTCGGGGCTACTCCTGGAGGGTTCTTTGGGTACACTACTGTTGCTGATTTTATTAAAATAACAAAATCAACAGATGCAGGTACTGGAGCAGTAACTATAAATTTAGAACAAGTTTTATTTTAATAAACAGAACTATGTTTTCATTAAGAAGTCGCCTAAAATTTTAGGCGGCTTTCTTTTTTGAGTATTGTTGTTATAATTAACTATATAACTTTTTATTTATACTCTTTTAAAGATAGTTTTTGATTTTCGAAAACTCCATAGGTAAAATACTTTACCCAATCGCCAGTGTTTATATACTCACTGTTTTCTTGTAGTTTAATTTCTAAAGGAAGATGACGGTGACCAAAAACAAAATAATCGTAATGTTTAGTTTCTAATTTACGTTTGCAGTATTGAACTAACCATTCATTGTCTTCTCCTAAAAATTTAGCGTCATCATCACCTGAAATCAATTTGTTTTTAACCGACATGTAATGACCTAAGCGTACACCTAAATCTGGGTGTAGCCATCTAAACATCCACTGAAAAGGTTTAAAAGTAAAAATCTTTTTCATTCGCTTGTAACCTTTATCACCTGGACCTAAACCATCTCCATGACCAATTAATAATAGTTTGCCGTTAATGGTAAATTCTTGTGGTTCGTGGTATACAGGAATGTCTAATTCTTTCTCAAAATAATCAGTCATCCATAAATCATGATTTCCAACAAAGAAATAAATAGGAATTCCACTGTCTTTAATTTCAGCAAGTTTACCCATAACACGAACAAAACCTTTAGGAACAACGGTTTTGTACTCGAACCAGAAGTCAAATAAATCACCTAATAAAAAAATAGCCTCAGCATCTTTTTTAACTTCATTTAACCAACGCACAAACCTTTGCTCACGTGGAAAGCTAGCCTCAGCTGTAGGGGCTCCTAAATGTTGATCGGATGCGAAATAAACTTTTGTATTCTCAGAAGTGTTAATTGATATCAAACTTGAAATTTTTGGTAAAAATAAGTATTTTAAGCAGAGTCTCTGCAATCAAATTTTATCTACATTTGTTTAAACATCCATTCAAATTATACTTATGAACCCATTTGACGACACTTACTTTATGAAAAAGGCCTTGCAAGAGGCTGAAAAAGCTTTTGATAAAGGTGAGGTTCCAGTGGGAGCAGTAATTGTATTTAAAGATCAAATAATAGCTAGAGCACATAACTTAACAGAGATGTTGAATGATGTTACTGCACATGCAGAAATGCAAGCTTTTACGGCTGCTGCCGATTTCTTAGGAGGAAAGTACTTAAAAGATTGTGTTTTATATGTAACCCTAGAACCTTGTCAGATGTGCGCAGGAGCAAGTTATTGGACACAGATAGGGAAAATTGTATACGGTGCTAGTGAACCTAAATTAGGTTTTAGTGTATTGAATACCAAAATTCATCCTAAAACCAATGTTGTTTCTGGAGTTTTAGAAGAAGAATGCAGCTTTTTATTGAAAAAGTTTTTTATAGAGAAAAGAAACTTAAACTAAAAAAGTGTCTGTTGTTTGCTACCGCTTTCATGTTCTAACAACCATTTTTTTCGCCAAACACCACCAGCATATCCAGTTAAAGAACCGTCGGAACCTATAACTCTGTGACAAGGAATCACAATCCAAATAGGATTTTTTCCATTGGCTGAAGCTACTGCTCTAATCGCTTTTGGATCGCCAATTTGTTTTGTTTGTTCTAAATAGGTTCTACTTTTTCCAAATGGGATGTTTAACAATTCTTCCCAAACCGATTGTTGAAATTCTGTTCCCTGAGGATTCAGTTTTAAATTAAACTCTTTTCTGTTTCCAGAGAAATACTCGTCCAATTGAGCTACGCAATCTTTTAAATGAATTGGAGTCTCAGTTGAGGTTTTTATAGTGTCGTCGTCCAATACAGAAATAGATTGGATTCCGTTTTCATCTCCAACAATTTTTGCTGTACCTATTGGTGTTTTATAATATGCGGTTTGTAAGTTAGACACTAAAAACTTCTTTAGAATTTTGAGTTGTAATTTCGGAAATTTCATCGAAAGTTAACCCGTAAATATCAACTAGTTTATCAATAACATTTGTTATGTAACTACTTTCATTGCGTTTTCCTCGGTAAGGAGTAGGAGCCAAATATGGAGAATCGGTTTCTAAAACAATATGCTTGATTTCAATTTCGTTTAAAAACTTATCAATTTTTCCATTTTTAAATGTAGCTACACCTCCAATTCCTAGTTTCATATTGTATGAAATAGCTTTTTGTGCCTGTTCTAAAGTACCAGTAAAACAGTGAAAAATTCCAAATAAATCATCACCTTTTTCAGTTTCTAATACTTCAAATATTTCATCAAAAGCATCGCGACAGTGAATTACAATAGGAAGCTTTTTTTCTTTCGCCCATTGTATTTGTGTTCTAAATGCTTCTTGCTGTTGTTTTAAAAAAGATTTGTCCCAATACAAGTCAATTCCTATTTCTCCAATAGCATAAAAGTCTCTTTTGTCTAACCATTCTTTTACATGGGCTAACTCTTCTTTGTAGTTTTCTTTAACAGATGTAGGGTGTAGTCCCATCATTAAAAACACATCGTTAGGATAGTTTTTTTCTAAGTCTAACATTCTTTCAGTATAGCTGCTGTCAATTGCAGGAATAAAGAATCGAGAAATACCAGCGTCTTTAGCACGTTGCATCATTTCGTTTCTGTCTTCATCAAATTGCTCTGAGTATAAATGGGTATGCGTGTCTGTAATCATAACTTGTTAAAGGACTTTTGAATAGTCTAAAGGTGATTTGTATTGTTGTATCTTTGTGGCGACAAAAGTACGAGAAATGGCAAGTTTGAAAAAAGTATTAAGAAAAAAGAAATATATCAAAGTAAAACTTAAGAAGATTGTAACCAATCACCTTGAGTTAAATGCTGAGATTAATGGTGTAAAGGGTAAATTTATTTTAGATACAGGAGCTTCTAATTCTTGTGTTGGATTAGACCTGATTGAGCATTTTAAACTAATTTCTGAAGAAAGCGAAGTGAAAGCTGCAGGTGCCGGTGCTACTGATATGGAGACACAAAAGTCTGATAATAATTCTTTAAAAATAGGGAAATGGCAAACCAATCAATGTAATTTGGTATTATTTGATTTAACCCATGTAAATACAGCTTTAACGCAACATGATGCTGAAAAGGTTGATGGAATTATTGGTGCCGATATTTTAGAAGCTGGAAAAGCTTTTATTGATTACGATAAGAAAGTACTTTATTTAAAAAAGTTGAAAAAAAAGAAAAGAAAAAAGCTAATTAAGGTTCCTTTTTAGTCACTGTTTTTTGTTAAAAAAGGTTAAAATTTAATTTTTTTTACGCGCTTTTTTTCGAGAATAGTATCGATTTCCGTAAACCATATTTACTGAGTTTTGATTAAAATTCACCCTTCATTTTTACGATTTTTAAATGTTAATGAATTTTAAACTGGTGTAACAAATGATTTTATTGACCGTCATATTTGTGTAATCAATTTAAATCAACAACCATGAAATCATCAGTAAATAATTTAGTTTTAGAAAGAGGAATTTTAACGTCCGCATACAAAAGAGAAATTCAACAAAACATCTGTACAATGAAGGCTCAGTCTTTATATGGAGTAAAAAGCCGATTAAAGTCTCGAGGAACAAAATTGTCAAGTGAAACAGGAGCTATTTTAAAAGTATCAATGTTTGTATTAGCTTTAGTAGTAATTGTTTTTTAATAAAAAAATCTCACCACATTGCTGTAGTGAGATTGTATATGAATAAATAGGATGTTTTAATTCTTAGCTTAAAACTTCTTTAATTCTTTTAATAGCTTCACGTAACTGTAATTCAGAAGCGGCATAAGATAAACGAATGCAATTTGGTGCACCAAAAGCTTCCCCCGTTACAGAGGCAACATTAGCTTCTTCTAATAATAACATAGAAAAGTCGTTAGCATTGTTAATTTGCTTTCCTCTAATAGTTTTTCCAAAGAAAGCAGAAATGTCTGGGAAAATATAAAAAGCACCTTCTGGTACATTTAATTTAAATCCTTCAATTTCACCTAATAAATCTAAAACCATATCTCTACGTGTTTTAAATTCATCAACCATGTATTGTACTTTGCTTGGTTCTGCTAAAACAGCTGTAATTGCAGCTCTCTGAGCTATACAGTTAGTTCCTGAAGTAATTTGCCCTTGCATTTTAGTACAAGCCTTAGCAATCCACTGAGGAGCTCCAATAAAACCAATTCTCCATCCTGTCATAGCAAATGCTTTTGCCAATCCGTTTACGGTAATAGTTCTATCGTACATGTTTTCTATAGCAGCAAAACTAAATGGTTTTGTACCGTAGTTAATGTGCTCATAAATTTCATCAGATAAGATATATATCTGAGGGTGTTTTTCTAAAACCTTAGCTAATGCTCTGTATTCTTCTTCGCTATAAATAGATCCACTAGGGTTATTTGGCGAGTTAAAGAAAATCATTTTAGTTTTAGGAGTAATAGCAGCTTCTAATTGCGCTGGTGTAATTTTAAAATCACTATCAATAGATGAAGGGATTTCAACAAATTTAGCTTCACATAAAGTAGCAATAGCAGAATAACTTACCCAGTATGGAGCTGGTAATAAAATCTCATCACCAGGATTTAATAATACCTGAGCAACATTGGCAATAGATTGCTTTGCTCCTGTAGATACTACAATCTGATTTGGAGCATAGGTTAAATTATTATCTCTCTTAAACTTTTCGCAAATAGCTTCTTTTAATTCAACATATCCATCAACAGGAGTGTATGAATTGTAATCTTGATTAATAGCTTCAATTGCTGCGTCTTTAATAAAGTCTGGAGTGTTAAAATCTGGTTCTCCTAAGCTTAAACTAATAATGTCTCTACCTTCGGCTTTTAACTCTCTTGCTTTAGCTGCCATGGCTAAAGTTTGTGAAACAGGTAAACTGTTAATTCTGTCTGATAATTGTTGTGACATTGGTGTGTTGTATAGTGTGTTGTTATTTACGCCAGTTGTGGTTTTTTTCCTAACTCAGCTAAGTGCTTAAAGTGTTCTATAATAGCTCTTCGCGTAGTTTTATACTCGTTA
Organism: uncultured Tenacibaculum sp.; assembly: GCF_947499065.1. Lineage (GTDB taxonomy): Bacteria > Bacteroidota > Bacteroidia > Flavobacteriales > Flavobacteriaceae > Polaribacter. The sequence goes on from NZ_CANMMT010000008.1 coordinate 68,231, forward strand.
TAAGGAAGGTTAAACTCTAAAGCGGTTTCCTTTACAATTTTTGCTAATTTATCATAGTGAATATGAGAAATGTGTGGAAAAATATGGTGCTCTACTTGGTGATTTAATCCTCCAGTGTAAAAGTTAATTAACCAGTTTTTTGGTGCAAAATTAGCCGTAGTGTATAACTGGTGAATTGCCCAAGTGTTTTTCATATTTCCATTCTCATCTGGTAATGGCATTTCTGTTTTTGGAACTACGTGTGCTAATTGGAATACAACACTTAAAATGATTCCTGCTGTATAATGCATTACAAAAAATCCTATTAATACTTTCCACCAAACAATGTTTAATACAGCAATTGGTAATACAATCCATAATGAATAGTATACAATCTTAGAAATTACCAATTTAGTCCATTCAGTAGCTGGATTTGGGAATTCTCCATAAGATAATTTTCTTTTTAAGTAATTGTGCATTTGCTTAATGTCGGTAGTAATTGCCCAGTTAATTGTTAATAATCCATAAAGGAAAATTGAATAATACTTTTGGAATTTATGAATCCATAACCACTGTGCGTGCTTTGAAAAACGAATAATTCTACCAGCATCAATATCTTCATCATGATCTTGAATGTTTGTATACGTATGGTGTAAAACATTGTGCTGTACTTTCCAATTGTATACGTTACCAGCTAAAATGTAAATACTGCTTCCCATTAATTTGTTTAACCACTTTTTGTTTGAAAAAGAGTCATGGTTTGCATCGTGCATTACATTCATTCCAACACCAGCCATACCAACTCCCATAAGAACGGTAAGGGCTAACTTAATCCACTGCGACATATCTACAGTTAAGATTAAAATAAATGGAATTAAGAAAATGGCGAACATTATAATTGCTTTCGAATATAATTTCCAGTTTCCGGTACGTTTAATATTATTTTCTTTGAAGTATGAATTCACACGCTTGTTTAGTGTCCTAAAAAACTTTGCGTTATCTATTCTTGAGAAGTTTATTGTCTTCATTTGTTGTTTGTTTGAACCGCAAAAATAAACGTTTTTACTAGATGGTTATTGCTCAAAGAGAACTTTTTAACAAGAAATATATCTTTTATGAGATAAATGACTATTAAGAATTAGTTTTTTATTTTTGCAGCGAAAAATTCACTTAATGGAGCTTATAAAAAAATATTTTAGCAATTTAACAGAAACGCAACTAGAACAGTTTTCGAAACTTCAAGAGTTATATGAAGATTGGAACTTGAAAATCAACGTGGTTTCTCGTAAAGATATTGATGAATTGTACTTACGTCACGTGTTGCATTCGTTAGGAATTGCTAAGGTGATGCAGTTTAAACCGGGTTCAAAGGTAATGGATGTTGGTACTGGAGGAGGTTTTCCAGGGGTACCTTTAGCTATTTTATTTCCAGAAACTCAGTTTCACTTAGTAGATTCTATCGGAAAAAAGATCAAAGTAGTTAATGAAGTTGTTGAAGGTTTAGGGCTGGAAAACGTAAAAACTACGCACGGTAGAGTGGAGGAAGTAAAAGATACTTACGATTTTATTGTAAGTAGAGCAGTGGCTCAAATGGAAACTTTTGTTGGTTGGACCAAAGGAAAGATTGCTAAAAAGCAAGAGCACGATTTAAAGAATGGAATCCTTTATTTAAAAGGAGGCGACTTAACTGAAGAGTTAAAAAAATATACTTCGGCAACTATTTACAATTTGCCTGACTACTTTGAAGAAGATTTCTTTGAAACTAAAAAAGTAGTACACTTACCTATGAAATACAAAGGATAGTAGTAACGCTATACCTAACAAAATATAAATCTATTAAATAGCTCAGGGCTATTTAATAGATTTAAAAATATATAGCATCTCCGAAGCTATTTCTAAACTTCTTTCAGCATATTTTTCTTTTTCTAAAGGTGTATTATCAAAGGCTTTAGGATCTTCATAAGTAACAGGAACTCTTTTGTTTGCTCCTGCAATAAAAGGACATCCTTCATCTGCTTGAGAACAAGTCATGATGGCACAGAATTCATTTACTGGATTAAACTCATGATCGTACTTTTTAGAAAAACCAATTACTGGCTGCGTGTTTTCTGAAAACTTTACCGCATAAACTGGATTTGCTGTTTCTGATAAACTTTGAATTTTAAATCCTTGCTGCTCCAATGTTGTTACCACATTCTTATTCATAGCCGTTGCTTCTGTTCCGCCCGAATAGCAATAAACATTTGGAATGTTTAGATAGTAAGCCATGGTTTGTGCCCATATTTGCGATAAATGACTTCTTCTAGAATTGTGTGTACAAATGAAGTTTAAATTAATCAGCTCGTTGTTGTTTACACCTTGTTGGATATAATCGATTAACGGTTGTAGCACTTCTTTTCTGTTGTCTGAAATAGTTTCAGATAAATTGACAATTGTTTCCTCTATTTGAGAAAATACGGTTGTTTTTGTTGCTTCCATATTCTTTTCTATTAGCAGCATCCAGAGTTAGGAGCGCATGCCGATTGACTTTGTAATTCTGATAATTTCATCTTTGGCTTTTCTTCAGGAATTCCGCAGTTGTCTTTAGCTAAACAATCGGTTTGTTTGGTCGTTAATAAGAAATTAGTTCCATCGAAATCCAATCCGTATTTTCCAATAGTAGCTCCTTGGTATTCAACTTCAATCTCTAAATCTGGAATGTTTAAAGCTTTTTCTGATAATTCAATAATATGAACCAATTTTTCTGGATGCAATCTATGATCGTAGTCATTGGCGTTCCATAGTTGGAAGTTAACCACTTCTTCGTTTCTAATAGTACCTCCACAATCAATAAAGTTCTTTGTTATTTTACCTACTTCAGTAACATGAAAGTGATTCGGTACTAATTCGCCATTTGGTAATTGAAAAGCGATGGTGTTTAGGTTTGCTAGATGGTTTTTAATTTCTGATAATTTCATATCTGTTATTTTTTAATTGTAATATTACGATGAATAGATGTAAATTTTTTTAGCAGCAACTGTCTAAATTGCTATTAAAGTCTAAAAAGTTATTCAGTAAGGATTTTACTTTTTTCCAGTGCTCCTGATTTATACAGTAGCATACACTAGTTCCTTCTATATTCCCTTTGATAAGGTTTAAGTTTTTTAATTCTTTTAAATGTTGTGATATTGTAGGTTGGGCTAAACCGATTACTTCTACCAAATCGCCACAAACACAAGAATTCATTTTAAACAAATGCTGTAAAATAGCAATACGAGCTGGATGCCCTAATGCTTTGGCTATTTTAGCAAGCTCATTTTGTTCGGCAGTGAATATTTCTGATTTGGTAAGTCCCATTCGTTTAATTATTATATTGCAATATTACGATTAATATTTAAAACGAACACATTTTTAATGATAATTTTTTGTTATCCGTAAGTTATTGTAATCTATAAGAGGTTTAGTACCAACGCTTTTTTCGTTTCTTAGACGCTTCAGATTTACGTCCTTTCTTGTGTTTACTAATGGTATTCGGCTGCTTTTTCTTTTTTGGTTTTTGTAAAGCAAAAGGATGATCTTCAACAATTTTTATAGATCGACCTATGAATTCTTGAATGGCTTTGATGTACGAAGTTTCATCTGCGCTACATAAAGAAAAGGCAATTCCCGATTTTCCAGCTCTACCTGTTCTACCAATTCTATGTACATAGGTTTCTGGAATGTTAGGTAGGTCGACATTAATCACAGCATCTATTTTGCTAATGTCAATACCACGTGCCGCAACATCTGTAGCAATTAAGATATTTACTTTGTTGTTTTTAAAGTTTTCGATGGCTTCGTTACGAAGTGCTTGCGATTTATCACCATGAACACTTGTTGCTTTGTATCCGTTCTTTAAAAGAGTTTTTTCAAGTTTATCTACTCCAAACTTTGTACGTCTGAAAATAATAATACGACCGTTGATAGTATTACGAAGCAGGTGCAAACATAAATCTACTTTGTTCTTTTTTGGCGTATAGTATAATAACTGACCAATGTTGTTTGAAGTACTTTCTGATGGCGTAACCGAAACCGTTTCTGGCTTGTATAACATTGAGGAAGCAAGCTGTGTAACTTTCTCTGGCATGGTTGCCGAAAATAATAAGGTTTGTTTTTTACGTGGACATAGTTCTTCAATCTTCTTCACATCGTGAATAAACCCCATGTCTAACATTAAATCAGCCTCATCTAATACAAAGGTTTTTAATACACGTAAATCAATATCGCCTTGTTTGTGCAAATCGATAAAACGACCCGGAGTAGCAATTAAAATATCGACTCCTTTTGCTAACAACTCTTTTTGAGGTTTAATTGAAACACCTCCATAAATAGCCGTGGTTCTTAAGTTGGTGTATTTGCTGTATGTTTTAAAGTTTTCTTCAATTTGTATGGCCAATTCACGGGTAGGACTTACAATTAATGCTTTAATTTTCTTCGCTCTTTTTTCAGCATCTGGTTCTTTCGCTAAATGATGAATAATAGGCAATGCAAAAGCCGCAGTTTTTCCCGTACCAGTTTGCGCTGCAACAATAACATCTTTCTTTTCTAAGATTATTGGAATCGCTTTTTCCTGTACCAAGGTTGGTTTGTGGTATCTTTCTTCTGTAAGTGCTTTTACAATAGATTTATTAAGCTGTAAGTCTGAAAACTGCATTGATTCTTTTTTGCAAAGGTAGTTTAAATGAAACAACGTTTGGTATTTAATTTACACGTATGTAATAAGGCGTTTTTAGAAAAAAGTTAGTAAGTAGCCTAGGAATGAACCCCCTAGTACTATAAATGCACTGTTTAGCTTTTTAAATCCAAAAACTGTAATTAAACTTAGCAAGGCTATAACAATTGTACGCCAATCGACCAAAGTGTCTTTTGCCATTTCTATACATACCGCAATAATTAAAGCAACTGCCGCCACGTTTACTGCATCTAAAACCGCACGAATGGTTTTAGACTTCCTCATTTTGGGCATTAATGGATTTAATAGCCATACAAACAAAAATGATGGTAAAAAGATTCCAAGTGTTGCCACAACTGCTCCCCATAGCCCATTCATTTGCCATCCTATAAAAGTAGCTGTAGATAAAACGGGCCCTGGTGTTATTTGTCCCACCGCTACGGCATCTATTAAGGCTTGTCTGGTTAACCAACCATTGGCGACTAATTCAGCATCTAAAAAAGCAAACAATACATAACCACTACCATATAAAATTGCGCCTATTTTTAAAAAAGTAAGGAATATTTTAAGGTTACTTAGATTCAATGTGTCGCTAGCTTGATACAGCAACAAAGGCATAATGCTTGGTAGGTTTGTAGCATTTTGTTTTACAAAATAGATGGCTAAGCCCAGCAATCCACAGCCTAGCAACGTAACTATTTCATTAATTCCCAATAAGCAAGCGCCTAATGCTATTGCTCCTATGATGGCTAGTTGGGTGTTTTTAATTGCTTTTTTTCCTAGCCTATAAGCAGCCATTACTATAATGGCTATTACTGCTGGTTTTATACCATAGATAAAGGGTTCTACTTTAGGTAGCTGTCCGTATTCTTGATACAACCAAGCAAAGATTGAAGTGATGACTACTGCAGGAAAAATAAAGCAAAAACCTGCCACTATTAATCCTTTCCATCCCGCTTTTTCATGTCCACAATGCATGGTCATTTCTGTAGAGTTAGGTCCCGGAATTAAATTGGTTGCGCCCATAAGATCTAAAAAGTGTTCTTGGGTCATCCATTTACGCTTTTTAACAACTTCATCTTCCATCATGGCAATATGAGCAGCTGGACCTCCAAAAGCAATGCTTCCTAGTTTAAAAAAGAGCTTTGCTATTTCTTTTAAATCGTTTTTTTGAGACATCTACAATGTTTTGTGCTGTAGTTTTTTTAATGTTCTTACAAATCTAAAGATTTATTATCCAACAATATAGTCGATTTTATATAGTCGCTTTATATTTCTGTGAGTAGGATGTTATTTTCAGTAGAATAAGGAAATTCATCTGTTAACCGACTCGCCAAAGGCTCTCGTTTTCCTGTTTTTCTGCGGTTTTTTAAGGTTTTATGCCTTGTTTTTAGCGTGTTGTAGACTTTACGGAGTCGTTTTTACATTTCATTTACAATAAATAGGGGAGGCTGTGTCTATATTCGTAACTATATAAAACGGATTATTATGAATTTAATTAAAAAGAGTATTGTTTTAGTAGCGGTATTAATTACGGTTTTTGTGATAAGTGGTTATACTAAAAGTACATTGACCGATAAGAAGACTGAAACTGCAAAAGCGGTAAGTCCAACGATTAATTTTTTTGTGACGCATGGGCATTGCAGTACGCCTTTTGCTGGTAAGGTAAACGATTTAAAGGTAGATTATCCTGTGCGATTGGATATGGGAAACCCTTTGGAAGATATGGTGATTTCGTTTGAGGTGGATCCAAATTCGTTTAATGTGTGTAGGGCAGAAGAGTTAACCCCGAAAATTAAAACACCTGGTTTGTTTGTTGGGATTAATAACGAGAAAATTACATTTAAATCTACCAATGTATATACAATGGGAGTAGACTGGTATCAGGTAAACGGTAAGATGTCTATTAAAGGTGTTGAAAAATATGTGAAGTTGTTTGTTACGGGGGTTAGAAAGCCAAACGAGCAAGTAGCAACAACCTTGGTATTAGATGGGCAAGTAAATTTGTTTGATTGGGGAATTGATTATGATTTGATTGTTAATGGAAAGTCGGACAATGTACCTACTAAATGGTTGTATTTGAATATGAAGATTGAGTTAGTATAGAAATATAAAAAAACACTCTTGAAAAAGAGTGTTTTTTGTTCTTTTGATGGTTAGTATAAAAAGCAATACTAAAAAATAAATTTTCATTTTTCAGATAATAGAATAGCTTACCTATGTGTTGGGAACGATTATTCTTATTTTTTATTCTTAATAGTTTTACTTTCTTTTAATAACTGTTTTTTTAATTGCATAATTGTTCCAGATTGAGCATTAACTTTTTTATTCAAAACATTTAAACTATCAATTAATTTTTCTTCCTTGGTAAGAAATTTTTGAATTTGAGTTTTATTTTCTAATTGATTGGATTGATTTGTACTTTTCTCTATTAGAGTACCACAATAAATTGCAAACCCAATTATTCCAATAAAAGTTGTAATAAGTCCGACACTTTGAACTAAAGGTAAATTGCCAATTAATTTTAACAATTTTGAAAGCGAAATATTAGATAGTTGAACAGTTTCGTTTTTCAATCTTTCTATTTCAGTATCTTGTTCTCTTAATTCATCTAAAAGGTTATTTTGGTCAATAATTAATTCATTCGCTTGAGTTATTATTCGTGATGTTTCCTTTGTTAATTTATTATATTCAGATTCGTAATACTTTTCACTTTTTTTGGACTTTAATTCTGCTATTTGAGAATATTCTTCAATTTGCTCAATAAAGGACTCCATTAGTTTTGTAGCTTGTATTTTTCCTTTTGCCATAGTAGATTCCTTAGCAGAAGTAACAGACGTTATAAATTTAATTTTTCCAATATCTAAACATCTGAAATCAACACCACCAAAAATTTCTCTACAATCGTTTTCAACTTTAGATTTCCAAATTAAAGGCTCAAAACCATATTGAGAGATTTCCTGTTTCCTTTTTTCGAAAATTTCTAATGCTTTTTTACTTGGTATTTTTAATTCCAAAATCTATTATTTTAAATTTATATTAGGTTTCGTTTTCCAGTGTTATCGAACTACGTTGATTCTAAAAAGGCTTTATATCATCATGATAAAAACTAAAAACACTCTCTTTGTCATTTCACTTTATTACGAACATTACAACGATTGTAATTAAAATTACTATTCCATAAAATGGTATTAACGTTTTAGACAGAATACCACTACCCCATGTATTTCTATCCTTATTAAAATCTGAGGCATCAAGTGAAAAATCTATATCAGTTTCTTTTGTTTGTGCAATTTTTGTATACAAATCCCTGTATTGTCTTTCCTGAGAAATGTAAAATCCATCTAAAATCCAAAAAATTGGAGTTGGTATGTATGTCAGTAGGACATATAAGCTATTTGAATCTTTTGCTGCTAAAGCAAAAAGTGCAGAAACTAAAGTTATTGTCCATCCTTTAATTAAGAATGAATTACTGTTCATTCTAGTTATGATATTCTGGACGAACTCGAGATGTTTTATTTTTTTTTGGTCCATACTTAAATAATAAATGCTTTGTTAATTGGTTTCATTTTATACAGATTGTCAAGTGCATCATGTGGTTTTTTTGATGTTAGTTTTTTCCATTTCTTAAGATCATTTAAGTTAAAATTAGCTAGATGTGATAGTTCAAGGTCATATTCTACTGTCAATAAGTTTGTGGCACTTTCATTTGTCTGGATACCTTTGGAAAACATCCTTGTTTTTGGTTTTAATCGTTCAGGTGTCTTCTTTCTTATAATTTGGGTAGTCGCTATTTCAGAAAAAATCCACGGAGATTTGGTTCGGCTAATTACTTCATTAGAAGAAATTGAATTTGGGGTATTAAGAAAGAAGATACATTCAGAGTTGTCAATCATTCGGTTTAGCGCGGTTGAAAGCATTAAATTAACATGACTGTTTGAATAATTTCTTTTAGTGTAGTTATATGATTCATCTTCTGTATTTAGGCAATAATTATCATCGATGTTTCGTAATAAATTTGCTGAATAACCCCAAATACAAGAGTCAATAAATGTTTTTATTCCGAACTTATTGAAAAGTATACCCGCTAGGATAATGGCTTTTTTTTTGTCGATGTGGGAATGAGAAAGAAATATATGTGCATCAATTTTAGGAAACCAATTTTCAAGGATTTTTGTGCCACTAAGAGACTGGTTATTCAACATGAATTCATCCAAAGTCTTTTTAGCTTTGGCTTTTGAATCATTATAAATGTTAAATCCATCTTTGTAAAATTTTTCTGGTAGGTCTTCTGGTATTTCAATATTGAATCCTCTATACATTCTTCTTTGGTTTAATTGTAGTTAACATGTTCGTGTATGATTTGTTGCGGTTGTATTTAGCGAAAAGTCAGCAAGTAAATGATACCTGTTAGAAGTTATCCGATGATTTTTTTAACAGGAAAATCAGTTAGCAATGAATTATATACATCGTTACCAAACTTTTTTTCTTGATTTCAAAATTCTGCTAGTATTTCGTTATTTATAGATTTCAGTGATTTCTTTCCCAAGTTTGTATTTCCAATCTGAAGAACTTATATACATTATACCTGAATAATCCGATGGAGTTTCAATTCCGTCTTCTAAAATCACAATAACTTTATCTCTACCTAATTTTCCAATAAAATACCCCGTTTCAAAAATTACATTTTGTCTTGCTCTCGGTTTTAACTTTTCACCGTCTTTATTTAGTTGACCTAAATCATCTTTACTCCAAATAGCAATTGCTAAATCTACAACTGCTTCGTCTTCAAATTTGCCTAAAATTTCTCTGCCTTTACTTGGTTGTTCATGTAGGATAACAGCTTCCTTTTTATAGTCAGTCTCAACAAATCTAGCAACCTCTAATTTCAGCTCATTATTATGTCCATGAACTATAAATATTTTATTCTTCATAATCTTTTTTTCTTTTATAACTATGTCTTTAACTTTTCTATTCTTTATTTTTTTTATTAAAATCTTAAATAATGCATAAGTTTCAGAAAATTTTGAAGAAAGAGTAAACCCATTTCCACTGGTATCAAATTTGCAAAAATTTTGATAAGCTAATTCTGTTTCATCAAAATGTTCACTAAATAATTCTCTTGATTCAAGAAACCAATCGATGTACAGTGCTATATTTTGAGATGAGTTAACTTCACCAGTCATAAAATCTCCTTCATCACTTATTTTTCTGTATTTTTCTGCCTTCTCGATTAATCCATTAATTGTTGAATTTATATCCATATTATTTTCTGAATCCATTCTTTTCGGCATTAAGTATTTATCCAGATACTTTGGGTCGTGTTCTTTATATACAAACTCACTTGGGTTTTTACGAACTTTTGGAAATATTGTGTGAGCAAAATCACTCATTATATAAGTTAGGTTGCCGTTTGATTGGTCAATGGAATAAAGATCATATATTTCTTCTACGTCATAAAACTCGTAATTCAAATACTTTTTATTTGGATAGTATTCTTTTTGCCAATGAGATAAAGTCATTGATGGATTTGAATTATTTTTTTCACCGTCTTTATGTTTTACTCTCATATATTTTCTCAAATGTTTGGTAACTTCTTTGTGTAAGTTTTTTCAGTTGTTTACTTAATGTATCTAGTTATAAAGAACTTTAGGTGTTTTTATACAACTCAAAAATATTCGTTAATTTTTTAAGCCTTCGAATGTAGTTTAAAAAAAGAAGCTAGTTTTACGGAAAACCCTACTTTAAGTAAGGTTTTTCCCTAATTCTTTATGTTTTTAAGTTAAAAATGTAGTTTTTTTCTTTCAGCGAAGTCCGCTGGTGGTTCTGCAGAGTTTCGAGAGTGTCAGCGAAGCTCGTTGGTGGTTTTGCAGGGTTTCGAAAGTGTCAGCGAAGCTCGCTGATGGTTCTGCAAGATTTCAAGAGTATCAGCGAAGCTCGCTGATGGTTTTGTATTGTTTTTATGGGATGTGTGTTATTCTGTGGATAAAGTCAAACTAAAAAACAACCTTGGTTGAGGTTGTTTTTGTTTTTTAATTATCATCAATGATTGGGTATAACTGTAAGTTGCTGTTATACATTGCTATGTGTGATTTTATCCTTGCCATGTTTTTATTTCAACAACTTTTTCTTTTTCAAATTTTAAAATTAAAGAACCTGTATTGATTCCATGCCCAGTTAACCCTAAATAGTAAATAAACTCTGTTTCTGATTCATTAGATGGATTACCAAGCAAGGTTTTTATTTCAATTTTTGATTTTCCTTGAAGATTGTTGTTTTCCGTTAAGTCATGTATCATATTCCATCTAACTCCAAAGGAAGACTCAGTTTCTTTCCAGTTTCTCCATTTAGTACTATTAAATTCAGTTCTGTTTAGATAGTCGTTAATATTAGGTTTTAGGACAAAAAAAGTCACAGTTAGAATATAAATTATTCCGATTCCAAATACAATTTTAACTATATTTTTCAATATTTTCATCTGAGTTTGTTTTCGATTGAAATTTTTAATTCAACCAGTCTTTCAGCAGCGTTCACTGATGGTTTTGTATTGTTTTTATGGGGTGTGTGTTATTCTGTAGATAAAGTCAAACTAAAAAAACAACCCTTTCGGATTTAGCACTAAATTTGACGGAATAGATGTATTGTTCTTTGGAGGTTCATGTTTGCCTGCATTACGTATAATTATTGTTTGGGGCAGTTGTTTTATACTCAAATATTTTCCAAATTTCTGGAAAGTCCTTCTCCAAGTTTTCTTCTTTCCATTGCTTTCCAGTTATTTTTTGTTTTTTAACTCTTATAGGAGTCATTAATTCACTAGTTTTATTTTCATAAACGTTTTCGCCAAGCGAAAACATTTCTTCGAATTGTGGGTCTTCATCAAAGTGTTTTTTTAACTCTGAAACGTTTAAGTTTTTAACATCCTCAAATGTTTCTGGTCCTTTCGAGATAACCCATGCCTTGAAGTAATTAAACGCATCACCTCCACAACCACGTCTTATTATATAAGCCAAAGCCCAAATTTCCCAACGATTTAATTCGTTGTACTTGCTTAAAAAAGTCTTTTGAAATCGTTTTATTTCGATTGGTTTGAACTCCTCCAATTGATTTGATAATTTTTCTATAAAATCAAACTTATCTTCTGACTTTTCACGATTAAGTTTGATTAATTCCCAAAACAGATTTTCGTCAATCTTTCTTTTATCGGTTGTCTTTTTTGGTTTTTGTTTTTCTAATTTATCAACTGTTTCTATCAACTTGTTAGTTTTCTCAATTTCTTGTTTAGCTCCAAGTTCGACAAGTCCTTGTTTGAATCTGTATAAGCCTTCTAAAGTTAGTTTTTGACATTCAAAAGTTTTTTTACTTCCATCCCAGTATTCGGTTATTCTGCCAAACTCTTTGTGCCAACCCCACAAATTTGAAAAACGATGTCTTAATATTCCTTTCCAAAACTTGATGAATTCCTTTTCCAGTTTATTTTCGATTAAATGCTTTTCCAGTGGTTCAAAAAATTCGTTCCATTGTCCAGAGTCCCAATTCTCATGTATGAATGCAATCAGTTCAGAATATCTTTTGTCTTTTATCCAAATGTCTCTTAAGTCCGCAAAAGTTTTCTCGTAATGTTGTTCAGGAAGATTGTTTTTTCTTCTCCATTCATTCAAGTCTCCAGATTCGTCTAAAAATTTTCCGTAACTCAATTTCGTTATGTTTTAATGGTATCCAACTTATTTATATGTGTAATATTATTCCTGTTATTTACCTAATATGTCTGGCTAAACATAGGTTTAGGTGTGTTGAGGAGTAATTATAATCGTCAGTTATGAGGTTAAAGTTATGCTTTTTCACTTGTACATTGTTTTATGTTGGCTTTTCATTTAGGAGTTCTATTATTTTGGGTTGAATTATCCATATTCCAATAGGAAAAAACCAAAACCCTAACATATACCAGCCATACCCTTCTTTTTTATTTCTCAATGTAGTAATGCATCTTGATAAAAAGTAAATTGTGTGAATCATTGTATACATTAAAATCAGATGCAAAGGAATAATTAACCAGACTTTCCAACCATATTGAGTCATGTTTTTAATATTTATTAGATACCCACCTATTGTTGAGAAAATAATTAATAGATATACAACCACAAAACCAATCTGAATTTTAAATCTTTTTAGATTCAATATGGATTTATCATTTAGTTTGTTGTACAATTTCTCTCCAACTTTTAAAGTCCAGTAGGTGAATAGGCATAACCAGATTATCATTAATGTAGGTCCGATTATTGTTTCAGAAAAGATTGATAGAGCGATTATAGACAGAAATATAATCCATGGCTTTATAGTTAGTAGTTTATTCATTTTTGTTTTTTTATTATCGATAACAAATCAATTTTATTCTCTCTTCATTGGTATCAAGAGCAAACTGTCCTACACTTTCTATTAACTCTTGAATTCTTATTAAGTATTGTTCATTTGAAGGTTCATTTGTTACCGCTTTTAGAAAAATCAAATATTCAATTTCTTTAAAAGTCAACCAACCTCCAAGCGAATTGATTCCCTCAAATCCATTTTGCCAATAATCAAATCCGTACGTTGTGCCTTCTTCAAGATAAAGTTCGCCTATCTTTTCATTTTGTACTTTCTTAAATTCAATTTTTTCAATCCAATTCGAATTGTCAACGAGTCTTTCAATCAAACGAACCCATTTTGAGTTTGACATTAGATACTCAGAGAAGCGAACTATTGATTTTTCAATCTCCCGTTCAAATTGCTTATCGTATCTTTTTGCTTTTTTTGTTCTCATTTTAATTGTAGGTAGCTTGTTTGTATGTGGAATATTGTTCCTGTTATTTACCTAATATGTCTGGTTGAGCTGAGCTTTAGGTGTTTTTATAGAATTTAAAATAGCAATTAGAATGGTATTGTATATCGTTATTTTTAATATTCGATTTTTCTTTCCCATACAAAACCTAATTCTCCATTCGAATACCTTTTTTTAGTTATCCAATTTCCTTGTTTGTCATAATTGTATTCCCAATTATTCCAATGTTTTTGTGTTCCATCTTTATCATACCAATATTGTGTTAAGATATTGTTTCGCTGATCATATGTAGAAATAAATTTTGTATAATTCCCATTAGATTTAAATAATTCAGATTCTACTTCATTTCCATTTGAATCATACTTATAAGTTCGAGTGTCTTTTACGGTTCCATCTGAATTATATTTTATTTTTTTAATCACCTCATTTTTAGAGTTGTATTTTAATTCTGTTTTAAAGACTTTATCTGATTTAGGGTTACTTCCAATTCTTGATATTATATTTCCGTTTATGTCGTATTCGTTTTTTTGTAAATAAACTAATTCATTTTTGTTGTTGTAATATTTAAACTCTGTAACGTTTCCGTTATTATCAATTGTTGTAGTATAATATTTCTTTAAGTTTCCTTTTGAATTGTAGATTGTCCCTTTTAATGGATTTCCACTTTTGTCTTTTTGAATTTTGGTAACTTCATAAATGTTACCTTCGCCATCATATTGACCGTATTCAATTATCTTTTCATTATCATCATATACGTAATATCTTTCGAGATGTTCATTTTTAAATGCAGAATCTCGTGGCATTTCTGCATTCCTTTTTGTGCTGTATGATGCCTGAATAGTTTTCTTAATTTTTGAACTCTTTTCCGTGCTTTGGGCACGAATAATAGAAGTTGAATAAATTAATGCTAATAAGAATAAAAATATGTTTTTCGTTTTCATTTTTTAATGTTGTACGTATCTATTAGGGGTTAAAAGTTATCGTTTTGCGTTTTAGAATTGATATTAGTAATTCTGATGGATTTAGAGATAGTTGAATCTGTTGCGATTGTATTTATACATTGGAAGCTTTTGTACTTTTATTTTCATTCATTAAGTAGTTTATCAAGTTTCCATTTCTCAACCTTTTTAATTCTAAGTATTCTTTCAGTAAGTTCAGAATTATAAGAGCATCTAGAGTTATTAAATCCAATCCAGTTAGGAAAGAGCTTTTTCGCCATTTTAAAAATCGATTTGTCGAATTTTTTTGAACGCATAACTCCGACATTATTATCAGGTCCTACAATTAAATTCATTCTATGGTTAAGAACGTATTTAAATGCGTTTTGTAAATGATAGTTTCGACAATGCCACAACCCTTCATCTTCCCAAATAAATGCTCCGGACATTGTTTCGTATTCCATTTTTGGGTTATCAATTCTAGATTCTGTTGGTAATGTTTCTTTATTCCTAATGAAAGTTATCCAAATCCAAATTTTTAAAATAATATTCATTGTAGTTTTTAGTTGGTGTATGAAAGCTAGCTTGTTTAATATGTCTAGTTGAGCAGAGCTTTAGGTGTTTTTATTTGTCGTTTGACTCAAGAACAAGCTTAACAATTTCCATAGCCTTTTGATATGTTATTCCATTCTTTTGGTCAATAGCTAATTGATGATTCTCTTCTGTAATTTCAATTTCAGGGATAACTCCAGCATCTTGTTCAATAGCAATTGACTTTATGTTAATCGTATTTTCGTAGGTTGGGATTTGATTTTGAATCCACCCAAAATATGGTCCGAAATCTTTCCTGTTTTCACTATTCCAACAATCCATTCTGATTTCAAAATTTTCTTGACTTATAGAAGTCCAAATATCAAAATAAAGATCTTCTTTAAAATCTATTATTGGAATAGTTACTCGACCTCTATGAAAGAAATGGGTTTTGTCAATAACACACAAGCTCTTATCCAATTCCACACGTTCTTTAATTTCATTGGGAGGAATAGCGTAGTAATAATCTGGGAACTCAGAACCAAAACATAAGGAGGTTCCGTTATTTTCGGTTTCGCAGCCATTACATTTTATGGGTTCTTCTTTTTCTTTTGTAAATATTTTAAATAGTTTCATTAGCTGTCTATGTCTAGCGTTTAATGGTTTTGTGTGTGGTTAGTTGCAATTTTTTTATCTAATTTTTTTTTAATTTTATAGTCTTTATAACTTCGATTAATTTCAAACTTTTCTCGTTATTCAGATTGTTTCCATAAATAGTAAGTTTGTTATTGTTTTTAAAGTTTTCAAAATAAACCCCGCCTAAGCCTTTTTTTCCTTTTTTTGGAAAAACAATTTTTGCTTTTTTTTCATTTATAGTTTCATAAAGTTCTATTCTGTCTTTATAAAATCCTCTATCCTTTTTAGTTATTGAATCTTTATCCAAAAAAATTACTTCAGATTCTTTTAAGCCAAAACTAAGAATCATTTTTTTCTTTTTCAGAGGAGCGATAATTGGTGGATAATATTTTAAACTATTTGAATACATTCCATAATCCATATAGATTGAATCGTTTTTTTCGGTTGTGATTAATCTTACATATGAATCAGTTCCTTTTAATTGATGAACAGTCCAATTTTTAGGTATTTCTAAACTAAAGTTTAAAAAATTCTCTGTTTTTGATTTAGAGCATGAAAAAAAAGAGTATAGAATTAACAATAATAATATTCTGTTCATTTTTTTATGATTGGTTATGTTAGCTTTATGTGCTTTTATATACTTGAAAACGGTTGTTAGTTTTTTAATTTATTTGAACTTTAAGTTTTGACTCAATTTGATAATCGATGAGTAATTCTATCTCAAATTCATTTTCTATTTTCATATAGGCGAAATTGGTTCGTCCGTATTCACAAATCCGTTTTACTATCTTTCCAATAATGAGAAGTAGTGCTTTTTGAATTTCTTTTTGATATGAGAAAAAATTAGAAGCAATAAGTTTGAATTCTCTATCCAAGTCGTAACTGAAGTTCTTACCTGTAGTGAATTCTATCTTTTCAATATCTTCTAAAAGTTTTTTCATTTTAATTGGAGGCAATTTATTTATATGAGGAGTATTGTTCCTGTTGTTTACCTAATGTGCCTGCTATGCAGAACTTTGGGTTAGTAAAATAGCAATTAAACTTTTTAAGCACTCGAATATAACTAAAAAAAAGGATTTGGCTCTATTTTTAGAAGTAGGCGAGAATGAGTAGTTGCTTGTGAATGTTATGCGTTCGTTTGCTTTTCTAAATAATGTTTGTAGCTCTCAAATGCTTCTTCGTCTGCTCCTTCTAAAAGATTCATTACAGCATAGGATATACAGTCTATCCAATCAGCCAAGAGTTCTACTTGTTTTTTGGTTATAAGATTGTTTTGTCTTAGCATTCCATCTTCCTCAACACCCCAGGCTTTACTTAAATGACAAATTCCCCAAAAGCTTGAAATTAATTCACGTTCAATATTTTCTTTATAAAAGCTGTTTTTTAAAACTTTTAAAATAGACATTAATTCATGAAAATTAGATTCAATTAATTCACCGTTGAAAGGTCTTAACATTCCTAAAAATCCATTTTCGCTTTTAGGATGAGAATAATTATCATGGGTAAAACTATGGTGTTTTAAAAGTTCTTTTGCTTCTTGTTCAGTCATTTTAATATTCTTTATCGAGTACTTTTTTAAGTTAGTTTTTTGTCTGCATCTTGTTGTGTTTATGCTTTTTTATTCGAACAACTATTGTATTTGCAGCTAAGTCCCCAATACGTTTATTTTCTTTATTAATTGATGCTATTATTACTCCAATTATAAAGAAATAATCAATAAATCCGAGAAAAAATCGACCGAATGCTTGTCCTATCCCAATAGGTTTAAATTCATTCGTAACTACTTTAAAGTTTAAAATTCTTTTCCCAATGGTTTGTCCCCAAATTCCTTCACTAATTGGCCATAAAAAAAGTCCAATTAACATGAACCCTAAGGCAGGTAAACCACTCATGTTATATCCAGCTTCATTTTCTAGTGGTGAACCAAAGAAAAAACCAAGGGTAAACCCGATAATAGTAAAAATGTAAAAATCAATTGTAAAAGCTAAAATCCGATATTGGACTTTTGCAATTTGGAATTCAGTTTTCTGTATTTCTGTATGATTTTTAATCGTAATTTCTGCCATATGGATTTCTTTTTTAGTTTGTTTACTACTGGTTTAAATATGGAATACTATTTATTTTAGATGTCTGGTTATGCAGAGCTTTGGGTATTTTGTGGTTATTGATATAAGTAGTGTTTTATTCAGTTTTATAATGCAACAATCCTTTTTCATAAAGCATATTTTTAAACTCTTTGGAATTACAGTTCACTTTATAAGTTGATATTTCACTTCCAATTCCATAAATAAAAGGTCCAGGTCGATTACTCCAACCTTTTCCAAATTCTCTCGGTTCATAACCAGCAATTCGCCCACTTATTAAAATCCGATTTTCATCTGTTACTTTTTCGACAATTAAGTCAACACAAGGATAAATTTTGTTTTCGCCGAGATAAACTTTTTCAGCAATCAATTCAGTCACATTATCTTTTCCCGTTGCTTTTGTTTTTTCAGCTAAATGCCATTCAAATTCAAAGTCGTTTGGAAATTCTTTTCCCGAATGTAATTCAGCATAAAGTTTTAGTTCAGAAAGTGTTTTTTCGATATGTTTTTTGAATTCGTTTCGGGTCATTTGTCAAATATTGCACAACTTGTTTGTATGCTGAGTATTGTTCTTTACCTAAATATGTCCAGCTATATATAGCTTTGGGGTAATAAAATAGCAATTAAATTTTTTTAAGTATTCGAATATAGTTAAAAAAAAGAATTTGGCTGTAGATACGGATAGCCCAATAAAAAAGGTAAGCTTTGTTGAGGTTGTTTTTTTGGGTGTTTTGTTGATGTTTGAGCTATGATTTAGCTATGGAGTCATTCGAAGGATTATTCAGCCTAAATTCAGTTATAAATTAAACTTTTCTATAATTCTTTGCCACAATGAATTATAGACATTGTTAGTTGCTGTTTTTTTTTTCTAATTCTTTGTAATTCAGTGATGTTTTTACATCAGTTATTAGTAGTGAAATGTTAAAGTTCAATTTATTCCGTTTTACTTTTGATTTTAGAAAACCAAGTTTTTCAACTATCGTTTCCGCAAAAAATAGTTGTTGGTCGGTTTCGGATAATTTAAAGAAATTATCTCTGTCAAGAATTATAGGTACTGCAATTGATTTTTCTTTTGGTTTATAATTTTCTATTTCTCTCAAGTTTTTTCTCAAATAGGGGGTTGGTTTTACGTAAACCTTAAATAAAATTATTTCCAATCCATGTCCATAATTATTCCATTTCAAATGAGCGAGTTTATTTTTCAGTCCGTTGTTGCCCCATAAGTAATTCTTGACTAACTCTTTGTCATTATCGCCAATGTCAAAACTCGCAAAAAATCCAATTATATTTTCGTCAATTTTTTTGTCATCTTTCATTATTATGAATTACAATTTATGTGTGTATTTACTTAGTGTGTTTAGTTAAGCGGAGTTTTAGGGTGTTTTGTGGTTATATATTGTTATTACTAGTACTTTTTTATCCATCTATTAATATTTCAGTCGAAATCAAGTTGTTCATTGTTAGTGTAAAAGTGTGGTTTGGGTCATGCTCTCTTTCAAAAGCTATTTCCCAAATTTTTGGTTCCTTTTCACAACGAGATAAGTACAAGTAGACAGCTTTAAACTCCTTATTAAAATCAGTTATTTTAAAATCTTCTTTCCAATTCCGAAATTCGTTTTCAATCATTGGCTTTATTGAAGAGGTGATTTCATTATAATCGGATTCTATTTTTCGGAAAAAGTTCTTTTGGATTACAGTCGGTCCAGTTACGTATCCCTCAATTCCGATTTCTATTATTTCGTTAGTCGGTTTGAAATGTCTTCTACATTCAAAATAATTCTTTTCAGGATTTTTTTTGAATTCAGAGAATACCATTCTTCCAAAGAATTCGTCTTCTATTTTAATGGTTTTTCCAAATATAAAATCAAATATTCCCATTTTGTTTTTCGTATTTGTAGTTATATGTTGATTTAAGACGTTTTTTAATTCATGTTTGGCATTATATTATTAAACTCAATCCATAAAAGTAAATCACTCCAATAATTAAAATTCCGATTAAGTTTAATTTCAACGTTTTGCTTTTAAGGTCGGTCCAAATTGTTTTTAATTTTTCCTTTTCACAAACCACAACTTTCGTATTTGCTAAAAAATCTCCAATTCTTCTTTCGGGATTAATTAGTCCAATAATAACTTCTAATGGCCAAGCAACAGCAATTGTCAAATTCCTTATGAAGCATTGTAATTCAGATGCAGGTTTCTCTGTTTTTCGATTGATAACTTGATATCCCAAAATTCGCTTTGCAGGACTTTTTGCGTTAAAAAAGTCTTTATTGATATAAATAAACATCATAAAAAAGAAAATTACAGAAGAAGTTCCATTGCTAATTTCTAATATTCCGTTTATGTCTAAAATAGTTAAAAGAATCATTGGTGGAACTATAACGATAGTCATAATTATATGGTCTAATAGCATACTAGAAATCCGATGAAACCTTGGATTAATTCCAGCAAGCTTATTAATCTCTATATGTAAAATTCCTTTGTATTTAGTATCGTTCATCAAATGTTTGTTAACTTGTTTATATGTGTAATATTGTTCCTGTTGTTACCTAATGTGTTTAGCTATGAGGAGGTTTTGGGTGTTTTGTGGTTATATATTGATGTAAAACGTTATTTTTCAAAATCCATTTTATTGTTAACCACAAATGCAATTAATAATTCGGTCAAATTATCTTGATATTTATAAAATTCCGAATCGCATTTATTCCAGCTTTTCTTAGCTTTTTGTTGAATCAATTCTAGTTCGTTTTGTCTTTCAGTTCTGTCTTTTGGTACAATTCCATTTTTAAATTCAGAGTTCGCTTTTTGTACAATTTTTGAGGTTTTTTTCGCTCCGATTTCTAATAAAGCATTTACTGTTTCTTGGCTAAAATCTCCGCTTGAATTAAAATAGTATTGGTTGAATCCGCCATTATTTATTTCTCGTTCTAAATTTTCAACATAAAGAAAACTCTTTTGTGAAGAATTCAGTTTCTCAATTTTTTCTCCGTATTCTGATTTTTTATTTAGGTATGAGTCAATTTCCATCACAACCATGTCTCGTCTTTTCTTTTTCAAAACTTTGTCCAAGTCAAACTCAGTTTGCGAACTTGCATTGGCTGAAAATAATGATGCTATGAATATTATTAGTTTTTTCAAAGATTCGTTTTTAATATTTTACAACTTGTTTATATGCGTAATATTGTTCCTGTTATTTACCTAATATATCTGGCTATACAGAATTTCAGATGTTGTATACAGCTTTATTTTTTAGATAAAAAAACTTTTGATTTTATTATGAATTCATCTTTGGTTTCACCTTCATGAGCACCATGAGATACATTTGGTAATATCCAAAGGTCAGATTTAGGTAGGTTTTTCTTAACACGAACTACCTCTTCTAAATCCATACCTTCATCATCATCACCTATCATGATTAATGTCTCAGGTTTTATACTTTGCAATTCTTCATTAGTTATCTCAACAGTATAATTTTTAAACTGATTCATTATTTCTTTTATGTGTTCATCTCCTTCATGTGAAGTCTTAAGCCAAGGAAAATTGTTTCGATTTTCAAAAGTAAAAGCTTTTAAATATTCAGGAAAGTCATTGATTGTCCATGTTCCAACTGCACCTATAGTTATCATAGATTTTATTAAAGAAGGATTGATTAAAGCTAATTGATAAAGCACATCTCCACCAAAACTAAATCCAATAGCTTTGATTTTTTTTAATTGCAAATATTGAATTAAGGAATTAAGGTCTTGAGCAACAGATTTTATAGATAAATCCTCTTTAAACGGCTCTGATTTCCCATGTCCTGTTAAATCAATTAAATATACTTCGTATTCTTTTTCATAATTTTTCACATAAGGTTTCCATGATTTAGATGATTGTGTGTAACCATGTAATAGGAATAAAGGCTTTCCTTTTCCGTAAATTTCGTAATAGAGGCTTTTTCCATTTATAGAAACGGATCCCTGTTTTTTAGGAGTTTGAGATAAAACGTTGGTTGACATTAAAAGAAGAGTTATTAGAGTAGTGATTTTATCATTTGTATTCAGTTATTGGTCTTTGGATATTGCTGCTAACGTATCTGTGTGTGATTTTGTTACGTGTTTCAATAACTAAATTAGCAATTAAATTTTTTTAGTATTCGAATATAGCTAAAAAAAAGAATTTGGTTATAGATTTTGGTTGTTATGTTAACGGTATTGTATTGGCGTAGTAGCGGATTTTCGATGCTAACTTTTCAATTTATAACTGGCTTTTCCCGATTTTTTTATATGTTTTTTTCATTCCGAAAAGTAATCTTATAGCATTAAATGGGTAAATGAAAAGGCGATAGATAAGCACTATTGTTATAAACGAACTAACTAAAAGGATAAGAAGTTTGGAAAGGATATTTAAATCAAGCTTAACTATATAGTAAGCAAAAATGACAATAACAGTTTGGTGTAAAATATAAAATGGATAAATAGCTTCATTCATTTGTTTAAGGTATACACTTGGTTTGTTAAAGTAAACCTGTCCGTACCCCAGTATGGTCATAACAAAACTCCAACCTAATATACAACACAGCCCATACCAAATATCCCAGCGAACGGAAATGCTTAAATAAGGTTCTACAAGATTATTCGGAATGAAATAGTAGCTATAGAATAAAAGTGAGGAGATTAAAAGAATGATTATGTGAAAATGTCTAAATTTTTTTAAGTTGTCCCAAAAGATTTGTGAAGACGCAAACAAAATACCGATAATAAAAAAATAGGTATAATAAAATGTTTCTGAAAAATTTGTTAGAGATGATGAACCTGTTGGATAGTACCTTTTAAGTATTATTGTTCCTAACATTAAAGGGAAGACTCCTAATAAAAGTCCAATTTTGTATGAGGATATTTTCTTAAGCCAATTCCTAAGAACCATAGATTTTTGAGACCTAAGAAAAAGTATTAGAGGTATTACAATTACAGAAATTACGTAAAGGTTTTCTATAAACCAGAGATGGTTTGTTTCAAAACGTCCTTGTGTGTAAATCTGCCAATAAGAATTAAATTCATTAATATATTGATAATACGTTTGTGGAGGTACGATAAAAATTACGCCAAAAAAAAGTGGAATTAGAAGTCTACCTGTACGCTCTTTAATGAATTGTTTCCAAGTTCGTTTTGAGAATGCAAGAACAGTTCCTGTACCTGATATCAAAAAAAGTAAGGGAAGTCTAAATTGCTCAAAATAAACCATAATATTATCCATTAGTTTGCTAGATTCAGCATTCATAATATGAAAGCCGTCTCCATTAAACGGCATTCCTATATGGTGAAAATAAACGGCCAAAATAGCAATAACTCTTAACCAATCTAAATCGTATCTTCTGTTTGTAGTATCCATTAATTTTGTTTTTGGGGCAATAATAAAAACAAAATCAGCTTGTTTTTTAGCTAAGTGATGAATGGCAATTGATAGTGATGAAATGCAAGCCTAATCATTTTTTAGGTTTATATAAGCTTGATTAAACTCTTCAATTTTTGAACGAGAAACAGGGATTGTTCTATTGGAATAGTTTTTTAAATGAAGTATATATCCTTGGGCATTTCCAGAAACAGATTCAATAGTGTTAAGATTTACAACATATGAACGATGAGTTTTAAAAATGAATGGATAAGAATTTAATTGGTTCAAAAACTCTTTAAGAGTTAGACGTTTCATTTTTTTTTCATAATCAGTTGAATGGTCATAATATATTTCTAGATAATTGCCATCCACTTTTGCATAAAGAAATGTTCGAATATTTAATTCAAAATTTTCTTCTTTTATTGGGGTAGTAATTTGAACGATTTCATCAGTAATATTGCTGTATTGTTGATTAATGGGAAGTTTTTTTAAATCATTCGAGCGTTTGTTAATTAAACGTTGTAGGTTTAACGGTAGAATAATTAGCAGCAATAAAATACCAACTAAAAAGGTATTTCTTATTTCTTCCCACAAATATCTAAAAGACCAGTTATCAGGATTTGTGTAAATAAAATCTCGAATTAAGAAACTTGCAATACCAATAAGAAATAAAACGATTGCTAAATGTAGAAACTCTTTGCCTAAAGTCCAATTTTCGGTGTTTTTTACCGACTTCTTGAGTAAGAAAAAATAGATGAAAGCAACTGGTATTGGTGTAACGGAATGCAATGTTATAATCCATAAGTAATCTATTTTATGTTCTTCAATATTTACAACAAAGGGGTCAAATAAATACGTAAAAAGAAAGCTAGCGATTGCGATAAAGCAAAGTAAGAATAATACTTTTTTTAATTCCTCATAGTAAAATGGATAAGGCTGTTTTATGTAGGTTTCAATATGCATTAATTTTATATGTTATTGTGATGTGGTCTTTATTTTTTTAATGACGTAAACTTGTTTAGATACTGTGCTAATTATAGTTTATTTATTCCATTTTATTCGCAACTATTTTATTATTTACAATAAAAAAGTCAAGCTGTTTGTTTTGTTTATGTACTTGGCTAAGTAAGAACTTTAGATGTTTTTAGTATCCAATATTAAAAATTCTAAATATTATAAATAATGCAATACCTATGTAAAAAACTACTAACCTCAATTTATCTGAAATGTTTAATCCTTTTAATATGCCTAATAAGCCAATGAACATGAACAATACTTTTATTCGATTTGAGTACTTTTTTCTATTAGAGTTATAGTCTTTAGTTTTTAGCAATGAATGGTTTTTTAATTTAATACTATATATATTAATATCATTATTTAAATCCAGTTTGTTTAGATTAGATTTACTAATTTTTATTTCTATAAATTGTCCTTCTTTTAAGTTTGAAATGTATTTACGATTCTTGCTGCTAATAGCACCATTTAAGATTTGAAATCTAGCATTGTATTTCTTAGCGTAAAATATATAATCAGCTTTATTTCTTTGTCCAGTTATGTTTTGAATGCCTCTCTTAAGTTGAATTTTTAAATTCACTAATTCAGAATACTCTAGATCATATTTATTAAATCTAATTAGACTCCATATCAAGATTGCTATTCCAATTAATAAATAGATCCATTTATTTTTTGATTTTATCATTAAATTAACATTATAACTTGTTTGTGTACAGAGTGTTAATTTTGTTGTTTACCATTTGATAGTGATAAAATATTCCAGAATTCTTAACACAAAAAATATTCCAAAAGCTATTAGGGTTTTTAGAAAGAATTTAGCTTTTTTTCGCTCTGTTTTTTCAGTTTTCAATAACATTTTTATGCTATTTATTAACTTTTCTTTATTTAACCATAAAATAATCAGAATCATTAACTGATATAGAATTGCGGCTTTCAAAGCTCCTAAATGAACTCCAAAGTATATATCTTGAAAGATAACATTTACAAGTATGGTTGAAGTAAATAAACAACCAATTATTCGAGTTTTTTTAATAAGAATTAAAATTCCACCAATAATTTCAAAAACTCCTAATGTGATAGCAAATGATTTTGAGTAACCATAAAAGGCCCACATCAATTCCATTCCAGTCATTTCATTGACGGCTTTGTCAATTTCTGTAGCGCCGTCAAATTGGAATAGTTTTGCGCCACCATAAATAAACATTGCTAAAACTACAATCCAACTGATTGCATTTTCAAATATTTCAATTCTATCCTTTTTATTAAAATTCATTTTAGAGTTCAGTTTTCTTAGCTTGTTTGTAGAGCATAATTTCTGCTATTTTCCTAATGCCTCAAAACAAGCAAAATTTTAGGTGTTTTATATAGCTTAAAAAAGCAACCTCAAATGAGATTGCTTTTTGGTTATATTTAAAAAAGGATTAAAATTTACTAAATATTCCTTTTTCTAAATTGATGGTTTTAGTTGGTGTATTAGTGCTTTTAGGAACACTATTAGCTATAGGTTGTAGCTTGTATGTTTTGTTGTCTTCAGTAAATACTAGTTTGTTTTCTGTTAATTCTACAATAGTAACAGAATTATCTCCTGTACAATTAGGTTCACCTTCCCAAGAATAACATAAAGAGTTTTCTTCTGCATTTTGCCATTTCCATTCGGCTAATCCACCTTGGTTAGATTGTGTTGGGTTTACTAATTCAACAAAATAAGTACCAGCTTGAGAGAAAATAACGGTAAGTTCATATTTTGTACCCACTACATCTTCTCCATTAACTTCTGTCATTTTCCAAGTTCTACAGAATAAATCAGTATTGGTAGAAGAACTGATTTTTTCAATCTTGGAAGAGCTAACTTCTATGCTTGTAGAGGTTTTGTTATCTACAATTGTAAAATCCATTTTAGTTCCATTAATACTTGAAATGATGATTTGACCAAAATCAATAAGATTAATGGTTTTGTCGTCAACAATTTCATACTGTCCTAAAAGAATATTTTTCTCATTTTTTTGAGATTTACTTTTGTTAGCAGAAGCGCTTTTTACAATAATATAATTACCATCTTTATTAAACTCAAAAGATTTGTAATTACTGTTTTCAATTTCCCATTTAGAGCTAATTTCCTCTTTCTTGATTTTGGTAGATGGGATTTCATCGTTTGAATTACAAGATATTGTTACTAAGGTAAGGAATAACAATGTTGCAATTTTTCCAATAGTTTTCATAGTGTTAAATGTTTAATAATGAGCAAAAATAAATTTATATCTGAAAAAATCAAAGAAGAGTTTTTTCTCTATTGGTTTTATGAAAAATAAAAAGCCAATCTAAAAAGATTGGCTTTTAAAATATGATTAGAATTTTAAGTATTATCCTAAGAAAGGGTACTTATAATCAGTTGGGCTAACGAAAGTTTCTTTAATTAAACGAACAGAAGTCCAACGTAATAAGTTTTGAGCAGAACCAGCTTTATCATTAGTTCCAGAAGCTCTAGCTCCTCCAAATGGTTGTTGTCCTACTACGGCACCAGTTGGCTTATCGTTAATATAGAAATTACCAGCAGCATTTTCTAAAGCTTTAGATGCTTTTTCTACAATATATCTATCTGTAGAGAAAATAGCTCCAGTTAAAGCGTACTCAGTAGATTCATCAACTAATTTTAATGAAGCTTCCCATTCAGCATCTTCGTATACGTAAACAGTCATCACAGGACCGAATAATTCAGTACACATAGTAGCATACTTTGGAGATTTACTTACAATTACTGTTGGCTCAATAAAGTATCCTACAGATTTATCATGACCACCACCAATAATGATATCAGCATCAGCATCTTCTTTAGCAGCATCAATATATTTAGCAATCTTATCGAAAGAACCTTCGTGAATTACTGCATTTACAAAATTAGATGGATCTTCTGGAGAACCCATTTTAATTTCACTAGTTTGAGCAACTAAATGCTTCTTAACATCTTCCCAAATAGAAGCAGGAATGTATGCACGAGAAGCTGCAGAACATTTCTGACCTTGGAATTCAAATGCTCCTCTAGTAATTGCTGTAGCAACTTGTAATGGACTAGCTGAGTTGTGCGCCCAGATAAAATCTTTACCTCCAGTTTCTCCAACAATTCTAGGGTATGTTTTATAGGTATGGATGTTGTTTCCTATTTGTTGCCATAAGTTTTTGAATACGTGCGTAGATCCTGTAAAGTGTAATCCAGAGAAATCAGGAGAAGCTAATACAGTATCAGTAATCATTACTGGGTCACCATATACAACGTTAATTACACCGTCAGGTAAACCAGCTTCTTTAAATAAGTCAACAATTACTTGAGCAGAATATGCTTGGTGATCAGATGGTTTCCAAACAACAACGTTCCCCATTAAAGCAGCAGCTGCAGGTAAGTTAGCAGCAATAGATGTAAAGTTAAATGGAGTAATTGCATATACAAAACCTTCTAATGGTCTGTACTCAACTCTGTTCCAAATTCCAGGAGCAGAAGCAGGCTGATCTTTGAAAATATCAGTCATGTACTCTACGTTGAAACGGAAAAAGTCAATCATTTCACAAGCAGCATCAATTTCTGCTTGGTGTACGTTTTTAGATTGAGCAATCATAGTAGCAGCGTTCATTTTTGCTCTATAAGGACCCGCTAATAATTCAGCAGCCTTTAAAAAGATAGAAGCACGCTCCATCCAGCTAACACTAGACCAAGCTTCTCTAGCAGCTAAAGCTGTAGAAATTGCAGTGTCTACATGAGATTTATCTGCTGTGTGGTACTGACCAACTACATGCTTATGATCATGTGGAGGCGTAATATTTTTAGTGTTTCCAGTTCTAACTTCTTCACCGTTAATGTGCATTGGTACATCAATGTTGCTATTGTACATTGCTTTGTAAGTAGCCAATAATTCTTCTCTTTCAGGAGAGCCAGGAGCGTATCCTTTTACAGGTTCATTTACTGCTTTAGGAACATTAAAAAATCCTCTTGCCATTTTTATTATGTTGTTTGTATGTTTAAAAATATTTTTCTCAAAAAAGCAAAAAACAAAATCTAATACTATTAATTTGCAAAGACTAAGTAGTTTACATTTTCAAACAATCTTTAGATTGATTCGAGGGACAAAGTTAACACTTATTTTTAGTAATAACTAAGTAGTTTTTACGTCTTAATTTACCAAAAGAGATACTATATGTGCACGGTAACTTATTTACCTTTAGGAAATAATGATTTTATATTAACGTCTAATAGAGATGAAGATCCTAAACGAAGAACAATACCACCTAAAGAATACAATGAAGATGGTGTAAAATTAAAGTACCCAAAAGACGAATTAGCAGGTGGTACTTGGATTGGTTTGTCTGAAAAAAACAGATTGATTTGTCTGTTAAATGGTGGTTTTACAAAGCATGTAAGAGCTGCTTCGTATAAAATGAGTAGAGGGATTATAGTTAAAGAGTTATTGAAAGTAAATAATCCTGTAGAAATTATTAATCAGTTCGATTTTAATGGAATTGAACCTTTTACTATTGTACTTGTTGATTGGGAAAAAACGTTAAATGCCTATGAGTTGGTTTGGGATGGTGAAGAAAAGCATTTTCAAGAACTAGGTAATCAACCTAAAATCTGGTCATCATCTACTTTGTATGACGAGGAGATGAAACAATTACGTAAAGACTGGTTTGCCGATTGGTTAAAAGAGAATATTGAGATTTCTCAAAATAATATAGTAGCATTTCATCAAGATGATACTAGAGGAGAGAAAGGAATTTCTTTAAAAATGAAACGTTCAAGGGTTGAGACAGTTAGTACAACTTCAGTGAAAAAAGAAAAGAACCATGTAACCATGGATTATTACGTAGTTGACGAAAATATATAGCTTAAAATAATTATTAGAAAATTGTAGTTTTTAGTACTTTCGCAAAAAAAAGTTATGTGTAAAAAACAGCTGTTCGTGGTAACTACAATGATTCTTTTTTTGTTTACCAGTTGTTTTGAATTTGTTGAAGAAATAAGTTTTAATAAAGACGGGTCGGGTAGTGCTACCTTTACCTTAAATTTAAGTAAGAATAAAACCAAACTAGCCTCAATAATGTTATTAGATAGCGTTAATGGTTATAAGGTTCCTTCTAAAAGTACTATCAGAAAAAAAGTTGCTGAGGTTGTTCAGAAAATAAAGAGAACTAAAGGAGTACATAATGTAAATAGTACGTTAGATTTGGATGAGTTTATACTCGCTATTTCATGTGATTTTGATAATGTTGAAGCTATAAACAATGTATTAGTAGCTTTTAGTTCTAAAAAACAAGCGCAAGCTATAAAGAAACAGCAGCACTTTACTTACAATAAAAAGAGTAAAACATTTGTTCGCAGTCATCATTTTGATATTGGAAGAGAATTTCAAAAAACCAAAATGAAAGATCGAAAAGTTTTCGAAACAGCTACGTATACAGGTGTATATCGTTTTGATGATTTAGTACAGTCAAGTGCCAATAAACAATCAAAGATTTCAAAAAGTAAAAAAGCAGTTATGTTACGAGTAAAGGCTCAAGACATAATAACCAATAAATACTCAATCAAAAATAAAATTCAACTACAGAACTAAAGTTATGATAAGAAAAATAATCACAGCATTATTATTAGTAAACACATTTGTTGTTTTACAAGCTCAAAAACTAGAAACCAAAATACCTAATAACGCAGATGTTGTTATCGCAGCAAACGCAGATAATCTGTTTAGTTTGATAGATGTTTCGGATATTGATAGTAGTTTTTTAGGAAAAGGAGCATTAAGAGGAGCAAATAAAAAAGCAAAAGTTAACTCGGTAAGTGATTTAGGAGTTGATATCAAGTCAAATTCATATTACTTTTTCAAGAATACAGATAGTATATCTTATCATACTATTTTGGTTGAGTTAACAGATAAAGCACAGTATGAAGCTACTTTAAAGGAAAGACAACAGAAAAAAATTAAAAGAGAAAAAGGTTATAGCTATATAGAAGGCTATAGTAGCTTAACTATTTGGAATGATAATATACTTGCTGTTGTTAATGGGAGTAAATCGTATAGTTATTTTAAAGAGCACAAAGAGCGTTTTAATAAATTAAAAAAAGAAGGAGAGTCGAGATATTCTTTTAAAAAGAGAATTGTTAAGTCATGGATTAAAGAAGAGGCATTAAAGACTTTAAATAGTAGTCCATCTAATTCAATCGCAACCAATAAGAATTTCCAAAAAGGGAAGAAAAAGAATGCGTCAGCAACATTGTGGGTTCGTAACTATGGAATGTTTATGTCTAGCTTTATTCAAGAGTTTGGGAAAAAAATGCGTTCAACAATGTCGTACTTAATGCCTTCAAAAGGTAAAAACATTTACGGAGTTGAAGAGGTAACTGCTAATTTGTTTTTTGAGAAAGCAAACATCCGAGTTTTATTAGAAATGTCGGTTAGCGATTACATGAAAAAATCTTTCAAAAAGATTTATAACAAAAGAATGAATTCAGCCCTTGTAAATAGCTTTGATCATGAAAAAGCATTGGCATTTTGGAGTATGTCTATTAATACAGAAGAAATGCTTGTACAGTATCCTGTAATGATGAATAATTTATACGGGTCTATTTTGCCAAAGTTTAAGCAAGAGTTTGAAATAGTTGGTGATGTATTATCATTAGTTATTGATGAGGAAGCTATTGCGAAATTGGTAACTGGTGATGCACTATTTGTATTAAATGAGTTTGGAAAAAAAGAAGTAGAGTATACAAAGTATGAATATGATGAGGATTATAAGCGTAAAGAGGTAACAAAGACAAAAGAAACTTTAGTTCCAGATTTTACTATTATGATAGGTTCTGAAGAAAAAGAATTGTTAACTAAAGTATTTAAGTTAGGAGAAAAATATAAAGCTGTTAAAGAAACAAACAACGTTTATGAGTTAATCTTAAAAGAAGCGAAATTACCGTTTGGTTTTTATGCGGTAGTTAAAAATGGAGTTTTATATTTTACTACTTCAAAAGCAAATGCTATAAGCATAGAGTCTGGTAAAACTAATTTTGCTAATAAAAAGCATAATAAACTTATAAGAAATAATTCTACCGTGTTATTTGCAGATGTAAACAAAATAATAAACAAATTGCCTACAGAATGGTTTGGGAAAACTGAAGATAAAATGGCTAGTTTATCTAATGAACATATTGAGAATCTTAATTTTACAGTTTCGAGAATGAAAGGGAATAAAATTTCATCAGAATTAAGATTGAATACAAAAGGTAAAGAAGAAAATACATTAAAGCTATTATTTAGATTAATAGATAATATGGCTAAATAAGCAGATGATAAAAAAGATAGGATTTTCTATTTTACTTATACTAAGTATCATATTTACAGTTGGATTTTTTAGGTATAATCCAACTGTAAATTTATCTAACATAATACCTACTTCGGCAGAAGCCATTATAAGAATTAACTTACGTGAAGCTGAATATAACGTTGTAAAAGATGTTGTGCTTCATCCATTATCATATATTGATTTTGAAGGAAGTTCAAAGTCAGGTTCTGAGAAAAGAATTTCTTTATTTGATCAAATAGAGATTCCTGATAATGTGTTTTTCTATACGAATTCAACTGTTTTAAAAGATTTATGGGTTAGCAGTTCTCTAGAAATAAAAAACAGAGCTAATCTTGTACGTTTTTTAAAGAAAGAAGGGAAGCAGATAGAGTATAAAAGCAATATTGATTGTTTTATCTACAAGAAGTTTCTTTTTCTTTTGAAGGAAAACAAACTTAGTGTTGTTTATAGTTTAAATGAAATAACTAATCTAAATCAGATTTTAACTACAGTTTTTGAAGGAGTAACCTATTTAAAAGAGAATGATGTAAAGCTTTTGAAGCTAAAAAATAGTAGTGGAGTTATTGCTTTTCAAAGTAAAGAGTTTGGTTTTTTTGAACTTGAAAAAGATCAAGAAAAATTGATTTTAAAAGGAGAGTTGAATGAGGGGAATAATCCTTTTTTAGCATACGATTCTCAAGAATTAAAAGAAGGAATTGCTTCTTTTTCGGGAAGGATAAATAAAGAGTTTCTTTTTTCTTTTATGAATACAAAGAAAAAAGAAAAGTTTAAGAAATTAACAAATCTGTCTTTAGATTCACTCAACAATTATTGGAATGGAGAAATAAATTTTTGTTTAGATTCTTTTCAAAGTAAAAACGATACCATTATTACCTATGAATATGATGATGATTTTAATAAGGTAGAAAAAAAATCAATTCATAAAAGTTTATTTCCTGTAGTGTGTCTTAAGATTGGAGGGAGTAACGTTTTTAAGTATTTGTATGAGAGTAAAGGAATTCAAAATGTAGAAGGAGAAGAGTTGTTGGTGTTAAACCCACTTTTTAAAACTTACGTTAATAATGAGGAGGGTGAGTTGCAGTTGTCTTCAACTCGTGATAATGTTTATGATTCTAGACTTAACAAAAAGAATAAGTTTTCAATGACTTTTAATATAAAGAGTCATTTAGAAGAAAACAGAGGTATTTATACGTTATCTAATAAATATTTAAAACAGGTACAAAAAATTAAAGCTACGGTTAATAACGATAATCAGCTAGAGTTGATTATTTCTTTAAAAAACACTTCATTAAAATCAATTTATCAAGAGTTGAAATAAAGCTAAAGTTTTATTTGGTTCTAGATAAATACTAACTTCTTAGATTAAGGCAAAGGATGCTGTTCCTACAAGAACTACCCCTATGGTAGCTAAGAATAAGTATACCATATTTATTAAAGAAAACTTTACAAAGGTTTTGAAATAGCCTTGTTTGTAAAAACTTTTCATAGCTATAAATAGATATAGTAAGAAAAGAAGGGTAAATATACCTTCATTAGCTGTTTTTGTAAAGAAATCTAAGATAATGTATAGTGTAATTAACAGAAAGAAAACTGTTTGGGTATGAAATACAAATATTAAATGCTCTACATAGGTATATCTTCTTCTTAAGTAAAATATTTTTAGGAAAAACGTAAAAATAGGTAGTAAAATAAATAGAGAAATAGAACCATAAGAAAGCATTTGATTTAAGAATTGCTCTCTCATTTCTTTTTTGTCTACGAAACTATTTGCTACTTCAGCTCTACTGTAAAAAAACCTGTTTAGAAAAGTTTTTTCGTATTTTAAGCTATCTAATGCATCATCAATATTAGCATCAGGATATTTACGGTTGTACACAATAAAATCGTCTAATCTAGTACCCCCACCAAAAGAAATTTTGCCAGGTATTTTACTATTTATAGAATCGTTAGCTTTTTTGTTTACCTCGTCTAGAATAGTTTTTTTAGTGATAGAATCTAGAGGGATTCTTTCTAGTCTTTTATTAGTTTCATTTCTTAGAGAATCAATATTAATGTCTTTTGGGATATCTGCCATTAAAGAAGTATCCTTCTTAATATTTCCTTTACTGAAATCTTGAAATTTATTGTAACTAGAAACTAAACCAAAAATTAAAAAGAAAATAATTGAAGTAGTTATATAAAAACGAAAAGGGTTAACGTATCGGGTACGTTTCCCTTCTATATAATCTCTAGAAACTTTACCGGGTCTAATAAGTAGCGGAATTAAAGTTTTCCAAAATTTGGCATCCCAAGAAATAAAACCAGCAAAAACTTCGCGAACAAAGCTTCTTAGAGTGATTCTTTTTCCTTTGTTTTTTTGGCCACATTCAGGGCAAAATTTTTCATTTTGAATAAAAGGATGTCCACAATTTAAGCAATTAGGGTCTTTTATAATTGCTACTTTATTTTTTTTACCCATTAGTTTAAAGTAGGAGTCGTCGTTAGTTGAAATGTTGGTATCGTCACAAGAAATTCTTCTGAAGTTTCAAAGTTAATCATTTTATAATTCCCTTTCATAGCTCCAAGAGAAGAAAGTAAAAAACAATTAGATTTGTAACTGTAAGACTCGTTAGGTTTTAAAGTAGGAGTTTCTCCAACAACTCCTCTTCCTTCAACATATTCAACATTGCTTAAGGCATCAAAAATAGTCCAAAAACGACCTAGAAGCTTTACAGTGTCTTTCGAAGTGTTTTCGATAGATATGTAATAGCTAAAAGCATTTCGGAACCGATTTGCATGATAAATCGGGCCATTGAATGTTGTTTTAACAGATATTTTTATCCCCCTAGTTATTTGCTGAAACATAGTATAAATATAAGGTTTTTTTAAGTCTTAAGTCGTTTAAGACACTTGCAAATTACCTATTTTGGTTAAAATACCCCATACCAACTCCGATTACACGGTCGTAAGTTTCGCCGAAAGGTTTATAATATACGATAACGGTGTATTCGTTTTCGGTTTGAAAGAAAGAGCCGTCAATTTCATTCAAATTGACCAAATTATTCTTGTCCAGAGTTACATAACTATAGTTATAAAAACCTTGTTTAAGTAAAATAGAAGTCTCGTAAATTCTATCTCTACTGTTGTATTTCATTTTGTTTTCATCAGTTAGTCTATAGTTGTTGTATGCACCGTAAACATAAATACTTTTGTTTTCTAGAGGTTCAAAGGCATCTAGTGAAAAATGGACTAAAGAATAATCAGCTTCCGTGTTTGGAAGATTGGAATCCATGGTTCTAATAATAAACTGACCATTAATATCTGGATTATAGGTGTATATTTTATCAGCTCTTTGCTCGTTGGTATATAAATAACTATTGTAAATATCTTTACGTTCAACTTTTGCAATATTTAAACTAGTTGTTCTTATGAATTTGCTGTCGAAGTTCAAAAATTCATTTCCACCCCAGAAATTAGTTGTAAGAGTATGGTTGTATAACAATTGTTGAGGTTTAATGAATTGAGGTTGAATATTATTTATTGCTGTGCTCCAGTTGTGGTTTTGAAATAAAGTAACGTTTATTTCTTGATTGGGATTGTTGATTTGTAAATCGGGGTGATTTACGGCAAATTGAACTGTTTGTTTTTGATTGTTAGATTTGGTATCTCTACTTCTAAATACAGCCACGCCAACCGTAGTAATATTTTCATAAAAAACACAGCGTCTAGTAAATACAACTTCATAGTCTTCGTCTAATACAGAAATTAGATAATTACCACTTTTAGTAATTATAGTGTTTTGATTTGGTAAATCAACTGAATAATGAGTATAAGGTTGTAGTGTGTTAAAAGAATTACTAAAGTTAACTATTTCAATTTGATCAAATCCATCAATGTATTGATTGGTAGTAATATTACTAGGTTTCCAATCATGAGTCATGTGCTGTATTTTATATTGATACTCCTTGCTGTCAGCATCTAAATCATCAAATGATAATGTAAGTACGCTACCTAAAGGAACAATAGCGGAAAATTGATTGTTGCTATTTTTTGGACGTAACTGAACTGTTTTTATGTTTTGTCCTAGAATATTTAGGCTGAATAATGACAATAAAATAGATAGAAAACTGTTTTTTACTTTCATTTTTAACTTTTTTGATTTTTTTTCAACACTTTTTTTGCTACAATTTGTTACTTTTTATGTTGTTAAGTTACAAAGATGCTACTTTTTCTGTTAAAAATATTCTATGTCAAAAATAACGCCAAACATATTTGTTTTTATTTAGAATAAATAAAAACAAATATTTAAATTTGTATAGATTTAAATTATGAAATTATGAAAATTATGAAAACTATGAAAATTTTATCATTTTTTACTTTTATCCTTTTTTTTACATCTTGTCAAGATAATCAAGGAGATGGGTTGATTAAAAAGCCAGAGGTACTCAAAGAGATGGTTCTTGGGAAATTTAAAATTAAAGGTGAAAACTTAATATATAATAAAAGTAATAAAACGTTATCAGGAGATAAATTGATTTTAGAAATAAGTAGTGAAGATCAAGCTAAAGGGAAAGAATGTATATTGATTTTTGATGTGAGTAAAGGTTCATCAACATATCTTGCTGAAGCTAAATGTTTTAATAGTTATTTAGGTAAAATAACGGGTTTACATATGGAAGCGGATGGTTCTATCACTGCAGGTAATGTACATCTTATACCTCAAACCACATTTGCTGTACCAGGGTTGGTTTGTCCTTTAGCAGCAAAAGTAGTTAAATGTTCTCCTACTCAAGCTTTTAGGTTGATTATTGATCCGAAATCATTAGATTAATATCTAAAATTATAGAGTAAATATTTAAACCGTCTTAATTGTGAAGGCGGTTTTTTTAGTTTATTATATTGCGTGGTTAAAAAAGCCGAAGATGTCGGTCGTTTTTTAACACCATCTTTAAGAGATTTGTTAAATACTAGACCATGGATGCATAATGGTTTTTTGATGATCTAACAGGGATTGTTAATGTTTACAATAGTGGGATGCAAATGATTAACCCTTCTTTAGAAGAAAAGAAAAAAGATTCTTTATACCCAATAACAGATTCTTTGATGGGGCCTTTGAATTTAACAAATGGAGAGATAGAAGATTTAGTGCCGTTCTTAAAAGCCTTAAATGGAACTAAATATAAAATGGAAATGCCAAGTGTTCCAAATTAGAATTTGTTTCACGTAGTTATAGGTATTAGATGAATTATTCTAATTTAGAATTGATATAAATAGAGGGGTGTTTAGGAGATAAAAAACCAAATGCCTACTTAAAAAAAGTCAAAATCAGTAAATTTGCATGTTTTTTAAGAAAATCAAATTAATCAGTTCCTATGTCAAAAGACATCCGTATTAAGAAAGGCTTGGACATCAAGCTAGTTGGCGAGGCAGAACAAGTTACTACCGAACTTCCATTGGGTAGTACATTTGCAGTAAAGCCAGATGATTTTCACGGCGTTATTCCTAAAATTTTAGCTAAAGAAGGCACAGAAGTAAAAGCAGGTCAAGCACTTTTTCATGCAAAAAGTGATGAGCGTATTTTATTTGCTAGTCCAGTTAGTGGTAAAATTACAGAAATCGTTCGTGGAGCACGAAGAAAAGTTTTAGCAATTAAAATCACTGCTGATGCACAGCAGGAATACAAAGATTTTGGTAAAAAAGATGTTGATGCAATGTCTGAAGAAGAAGTGAAGAATCACTTGTTTGCTTCAGGTTGCTGGCCATTTGTAAAGCAACGTCCTTATGATGTTGTTGCAAATCCAAATCAAGCACCAAAAGCAATTTTTGTATCAGCCTACGCAAGTGCACCTTTAGCAGCAGATTATGATTATGCATTAAAAGGTAAGGAAGCTGAATTACAGGCGGCTTTAACTGCGTTAACAAAGTTAACAGAAGGTAAAGTACACGTGTCAGTAGCAAAAGGTTCAACATTGTCTCCATTTAAAGAGATGAAAGGTGTTGAGTTGCATAATGTATCGGGTCCGCACCCAGTAGGTAATGTAAGTACACAAATAGCACAAATCGATCCGATTAATAAAGGAGAAGTTGTGTGGGTAGTTACTCCACAAGACTTAGTAGTAATAGGTGAACTATTATTAACTGGTAAATTTAATGCAAAACGTACCGTTGCTTTGGCTGGTTCTAAGTTTAATAAGCCACAATACGTTAGTGTTTTAGCTGGAGCACAAATAGCTGATGTAGTTAAAGGAAATTTAGATGCAGATAATGCACGTGTAGTTTCAGGAAACATATTAAGTGGATTGCAAGTTGATGAAAGCGGTTTCTTAGGATACTATGATAATCAGGTAACTGCAATTCCAGAAGGAGATGACTATGAATTCTTTGGTTGGAATAAGCCTGTTTTTGATAAGGTTTCTACTTCTAGAGCATTAACTTTTTCTTGGTTAAACCCAAAGAAAAAATACGATTTAAATACAAATACTAATGGAGAGCATAGAGCCTTTGTAGTAACAGGGTCTTACGAAGAAGTGTTTCCATTAGATATCTATCCGTTGCAATTATTAAAAGCTTGTATGTATAAAGATCTTGACGAAATGGAAGGATTAGGAGCATACGAAATTGCACCAGAAGATTTTGCGTTAACAGAATTTATTTGTGTATCTAAACAACCTCACCAGAAAATAATTCGTGAAGGATTAGATTTAATGAGAGAAGAATTAGGATAAGATATGGGCTTAAAACAAAATTTACATAATTTAAAAGAAAAGTATAAAGGAACTAAAATGGCTCCGCTATTTAATGGTTTCCATACTTTCTTATACTTGCCAAATGAGACAACTCACGGAGGAACTCATATCAAGGCAGCAGATGATTTAAAACGTACAATGAATATAGTAATTATGGCATTAGTTCCATGTTTACTATTTGGTATGTTTAATGCAGGATATCAACACCACGCAGCTATCAATGGATTTACAGAAGGAATGTCTTTCTTCAGTGGAGAATTTTGGAACTTAGACAATTTATTAGTCGGAGCAGCTAAAATATTACCATTAGTAATTGTTTCTTATGTTGTTGGTTTAGCAATAGAATTTGTGTTCTGTATCATTAAAGGACACGAAATAGAAGAAGGATACTTAGTAACAGGAATGTTAGTTCCGTTAATTGTACCAATAGATTTACCATTATGGATGTTAGCAGTTGCAGTTGCATTTGGAGTTGTAATTGGTAAAGAAGTATTTGGAGGAACAGGAATGAATATCTTAAATCCAGCATTAACAATCCGTGCATTTTTATTCTTCGCATATCCAACTTGGATGTCAGGAGATAAAGTATGGGTAGCTGGAGCAAGAGAATTAGCTGGAACTGCTGATGCTATTTCAGGAGAAACAATGTTAGGAAGTTTAGCTCAAAATGCTACAACTAATTTCTCAGTTTCAGATATGTTCTTTGGATTTATTCCAGGTTCAGTAGGAGAAACATCAACTTTCTTAATTTTATTAGGAGGTTTATTCTTAATCTTTACAAAAATTGGTAGCTGGAGAATTATGTTATCTTCAGTAATTGGAGCCTTAGTAATGGGATTCATCTTTAACCAAGTTGTAGAAATGGGATGGATTGGTGAAACAAGCAAGTTTTACGGATTAATGAGTTTAGACTTCTGGAAACATTTATTAATTGGTGGTTTTGCATTTGGAGCAGTTTATATGGCTACAGATCCAGTATCGGCTGCACAAACAAACAAAGGGAAATGGATTTACGGTTTCTTCATTGGATTTATTTCAATCATGATCCGTGTATTTAACCCAGCTTATCCAGAAGGAGTAATGTTAGCTATTTTATTAATGAACGTATTTGCTCCAACAATTGATCACTATGTGGTTCAAGGAAATGTTAAGAGAAGATTAAAACGTGCTAAAGTTAAAACTGCCTAATTATGAGTAAGAAAACAGAAAGCAATGGATATACACTACTTTTTGCCATAGGTATGGTATTAGTAGTAGGGGCTTTGTTAGCGTTTACAGCATCATCGCTTCGACCAATGATTGACGGAAATAAACGTATAGAAAAGCAACAAAATATTTTATACGCAATGGGTGTAAATGAAAACGATGAAAGCAGTGCAATCTTTGTTTCAAAAGACAAAGTAGCTGATGAGTTTTCAAAATACATCAAAAAACAATTAGTTATTGAAGGAGACAAAGTAACTGAAGATGATAAAGCGTATTTAATTGATGTTAAAAAACAACAAACTTCTGCAAAAGCAGGAAATGTAAGAAAGTTACCATTATTTGTTGGTGAAAAAGACGGTAAAACGTTTTATATAGCACCAATTAGAGGTAAAGGTCTTTGGGATGCTATTTGGGGATATGTTGCAATGGATGCAAATATGGTAGTTCAAGGAGCTTTCTTCGATCACAAAGGAGAAACACCAGGATTAGGAGCTAACATTAAGCAACGTTATTTTATGGACGATTTTATCGGTGAAAATTTAATGAGCAATGGTGTTTTTAAAGGAATTACTGTTTCTAAATCGAATAACGACCCGAAGAATGAAGATAAAAATGATAATGAAGTAGATGCAATTGCAGGAGCTACAATTACTGGAGACGGTGTTGCTGCTATGATTAAGTCAGAGTTAGGATTATACTTACCTTTCTTCAAGTCATTAAAAGAATCTAATAAAATAAAATTATAAGATATGGGACTTTTATCAAAGAAAGACGCAGCGTTAATTACTGACCCATTAGCAGATAATAACCCAATTACAATTCAAGTATTAGGTATTTGTTCTGCATTAGCAATTACAGCAGAGTTAAAGGCATCTATTGTAATGTCTATTTCTGTATTATTTGTATTAGGAATAGGAAATGTAGTAATCTCTTTAATGAGAAACATTATACCATCAAAAATTAGAATTATTGTACAGTTAGTAGTAGTAGCTGCTTTAGTAATTATCGTAGATCAGGTATTAAAGGCTTTTGCTTATGAATTAAGTAAAACTTTATCTGTATTCGTAGGATTAATTATTACCAACTGTATTATCATGGGGCGTTTTGAAGCATTTGCTTTAGGAAATGGGCCATGGAGATCATTTTTAGATGGAATTGGAAATGCTTTAGGATATGCTGTAATTTTAATTGCAGTAGGTTTCTTTAGAGAATTGTTAGGTTCTGGTACTTTATTAGGATTTAAAGTATTAGGAGACCCAATTGAAAAGACTGGATTATATTCTATTGGATATGAGAATAACGGATTCATGTTATTATCACCAATGGCATTAATCGTTGTAGGTATTATTATTTGGGTACAACGTAGTAGAAACAAAGCATTAATTGAAGACTAACATAGTTAGGATTCATTAAAAAATATAGAAAATGGAACATATAGAATTATTTTTCAAGTCGATATTTATAGATAACATGGTTTTTGCTACGTTCTTAGGAATGTGTTCTTACTTAGCAGTATCTAAAAAAGTATCAACAGCTGTAGGTTTAGGAGCTGCTGTAATATTCGTATTAGCAGTAACTGTACCAATTAACTGGTTGTTAGATCAATATTTATTACAGCCAGGAGCTTTATCTTGGTTGGGAGCAGAGTATGCAGACTATGATTTAAGTTTCTTATCATTTATCATGTTTATTGCAACAATTGCAACCATGGTACAATTAGTAGAAATTATTGTAGAGAAATTTGCACCAGCTTTATACAACTCTTTAGGTATTTTCTTACCATTAATTGCAGTAAACTGTGCAATTTTAGGAGGATCTTTATTTATGCAATCTCGTGAAATTCCAACATTAGGTTTATCATTAACTTATGGAATTGGATCAGGAATTGGATGGTTTTTAGCAATTTTAGCTATTGCTGCGATTCGTGAAAAAATTAGATATTCATCTGTACCACCAGCGTTAAGAGGATTAGGAATCACTTTTATCATCACTGGTTTAATGGCTATCGGATTCATGAGTTTTGGTGGAATGTTAACAGGAGGAGATGACGAAGGAAAAAAAGAAGAAGCTCCTAAAGCAGAAATCAAAATAGAAGAGAAGAAGCAAGAGGTAAAAGAGGATGCTAAAGAATTAGCTGATAACACTAAAAAAATTACAGAATAATGATGTTTTTAGAAGTAAGTACTGGAGGAACAGTAGCTGTAACTGTAGTAGCATTCTTAGCAATTGTATTAGTTTTAGTAGGATTGTTATTATTTGTAAAACAAAAATTAGCACCATCGGGACCTGTAAAGATTACGATTAACGGTGATAAAACAATTGAAGTAGCTTCAGGAGGTACCTTATTATCTACCTTAGGAAACGAAAAAATCTTCTTACCATCAGCATGTGGTGGAGGTGGATCATGTGTACAATGTGAGTGTCACGTAAATTCAGGTGGAGGTGAAGCTTTACCAACAGAAACTCCTCACTTTACACGTAAAGAATTACAACACGGTATCCGTTTAGCATGTCAAGTAAAAGTAAAACAAGACATGGATATTTCTATTCCTGAAGAAATTTTTGGAATTAAGAAATGGGAAGCAACAGTAGTACGTAACTATAACGTAGCAACTTTTATTAAGGAATTCGTAGTTGAAATTCCTGAAGAAATGGACTATAAAGCTGGAGGGTATATTCAGATTGAAATTCCGGAGTGTGAGATTAAATATTCAGATATGGATATTACAGCACATCCACAAGATCATCCAGGTGAACCAAATAAATTTGAGGCTGATTGGGATAAGTTTAATCTTAGACCATTAGTAATGAAGAATACTGAAATAGTAGAAAGAGCATATTCTATGGCTTCTTACCCTGCAGAAGGGCGTGAAATCATGTTAAATGTTCGTGTTGCAACACCTCCTTTCGACCGCGCTAAAGGTGGATGGATGGATGTTAATCCAGGTGTAGCATCATCTTATATTTTCAACCAAAAACCAGGAGATAAAGTAACTATTTCAGGACCTTATGGTGAGTTCTTTATCAATGAATCTGAAGCAGAAATGTTATATGTAGGTGGAGGAGCTGGTATGGCACCAATGCGTTCGCACATTTATCACTTATTTAAAACTTTAAAAACTGGTAGAAAAGTAACATATTGGTATGGAGGTCGTTCTAAAGCAGAATTATTCTACATTCACTACTTTAGAGCATTAGAAAAAGATTTTCCAAACTTTAAGTTCTACTTAGCTTTATCAGAGCCTTTAGAACAAGATAACTGGAAAGTTAAGGCAGATATTCATGATGAGGCTGGAGATGGTTTCGTTGGGTTTATTCACCAAGTTGTGATAGACCAATATTTATCTAAACATGATGCACCAGAAGATTTAGAATTATACTTCTGTGGACCACCATTAATGAACAAAGCAGTACAAAAAATGGGAGAAGATTTTGGTCTTGATGACGAAAACATCCGATTTGATGACTTTGGAGGATAGAATTAATTTTTTCTTATATAATAAAAAACCAACGCTTAAGCGTTGGTTTTTTGCTTTTTAGAAGTAATTTGAAGCTATTCGGAAAGTATCTAGGTTGTAATTCTATGTTTTTAATGAAACTTGCTCTTAAAATCACCCATTACGGGTAATTTTAAGGGGGTAATTAATTAATACTTTGGAACAAAAATAATCATGAGTTGTCCGAGATGTAATTCAAAATATTTAAGGGTAAAGAAAAAAACAGTTATTCAAAAACTATTTTCATCTAGTAGAAAATATAAATGCTTTCATTGTAAGTGTATTTTTATGAGGGTGTTTTTGATGAATAAAGTTTATTTTTTTTCAAAATAATATAGATGTTGTACTTGGTGATAGAAACCGTACCTTTGCACAAATTTTGCATAAATGATTTCTTTTCAGGATTTAGACTTATCAAACGCGTTACGCAATTCAATAGAAGACCTTGGTTTTGTTAATCCAACACCAATACAAGAACAAGCTTATCCTATTATAAGATCGGGTAAAGATGTTGTAGGTATAGCACAAACAGGTACAGGTAAAACATTTGCTTACATGTTGCCAATACTTAGAGATTTAAAGTTCTCTAAACAGCAGCATCCTAGAGTACTTGTTTTAGTACCAACACGTGAGTTAGTAGTTCAGGTAGTTGAAGAAATAGAGAAATTAGCAAAATACATGACATTGCGAACAATAGGTGTTTATGGAGGAGTAAACTTAAATCGCCATAAGGAAGCTGTTATGCAAGGAGCAGATATTATAGTAGCTACACCTGGACGTTTATATGATTTAGCATTGAGTAATGTGTTAAAGTTGAAATCAATTCAGAAGCTAGTAATTGATGAAGTAGATGTAATGTTAGATTTAGGGTTTAGATTTCAATTGCTAAACATTTTTGATATACTTCCTCCAAGACGTCAAAATATTATGTTTTCAGCAACAATGACTGAAGATGTAGAGGCTTTAATTGATGATTTCTTTATAGCTCCTAAGAAAATAGCAATAGCAGTAAGTGGTACGCCATTAGACAACATAAAACAAGTATGCTATGATGTTCCAAACTTTTATACAAAGGTTAATTTATTAAACGAATTATTATTAGATAAATCAGAGTTTAGTAAAGTATTAATTTTTGCGCCTAATAAACGAAATGCTGATAGATTATTTGAATGTGTAAAAGAGGAGTATCCTTCACAATCATGTGTAATCCATTCAAATAAGACTCAAAACTATCGTTTACGATCAATTGAGCAGTTTAATAAAGGAGAAAAGAGAATTTTAATAGCTACAGACGTTATTGCACGTGGTTTAGACTTAGAAGAAGTTACACATGTAATAAATTTTAACACACCACATTTCCCAGAAAACTACATGCATAGAATTGGTCGTACAGGACGAGCAGAGCATGAGGGAAAAACAATATTATTTTCAACAGAAAAAGAACAAGAGGCTAAAAAGAGAATCGAAGAATTAATGAATTATGAGATTCCTAAGTTAGAGATTCCAGAGCAAGTTGAAATAACGAAACAATTAACTGAAGAAGAGCGACCGAAAGAAGAGAGAGAAATCTCTAAAAATAGAACATCACAAGAGTATGTTCCTGGTCCAGCTTTTCATGAAAAGAAAGAGAAAAATAAAAAAACAAACCAAGGAGGTTCTTATAGAAGAGAAATTGCTAAAAAGTATAAAAAGCCTAAGACAAGAGGAGATAAAAACTATAATAAAAGAAACAAAAGAAAGTAATGAGAGCACTTACAGAGCAAGAACTTCATAATTTAGGAATGAATATTGTGGGGAAAGAACTGCAAGAAAAAGGCTTTGAATTTGTTGCAATTAATAGTGAGCTTAAAAGGCACCCTCAGTTTGTTTTATTTAAAAAAGGAGAGCCTACAATCTTTGTTATTGTGAAAACTACTAATAATATTCAATCACCAGAGGAATATGATGTTTTATGGATGGAGACATTTAAAGAGCATGCTAAAAAGCAAAATGCCAAAGTTTGGTTTGCAGGTGTAGGTATAGCAAATGCAGAAAGTGTAGATCTGCCAGTTTTTAAGGATCAGCCATACTATGTGGCGTTTAATGACTTCATAAAGTTTTAAAAATATTGTTTTTATAGATTGTGTTTAACAAATTATAAAACACTCAATACCATTTATA
Source organism: uncultured Tenacibaculum sp. (assembly GCF_947499065.1). GTDB lineage: Bacteria > Bacteroidota > Bacteroidia > Flavobacteriales > Flavobacteriaceae > Polaribacter. Next base: position 113,214 of record NZ_CANMMT010000008.1, read on the forward strand.
CATAATAATTTACCATTCATACATGGTTTTGTATTTAACTGGTATACAGTGTTTTAAATCCTTATATTTGCATAAGGGGAATTAATAAATACAATCATGAAAAAAAGATTACTTAAGGGGATTCAAAATTTTTTTAAAAACATTTTAGCTCGGTTAGCTGAGTTTGGAAAAGCTGCTGGTTACGCAATTAACCATTAAGCGATAACAAATTTTGAAAAAGAAACACTCGTTTTATAGTAAGACGAGTGTTTTTTTGTGCTTTAATGTTAACTTTATAAAATGGAAGAGTTACTATTAGAAATACAAGAATGTAAAATATGTGAAAATTTTATTAAGCCAAGACCAGTTGTGTTTGCAAGTAAAGACTCAAAAATCATTATAATAGGGCAAGCGCCAGGAACTAAAGTTCATAAATCAGGTATACCTTGGGATGATGCTAGTGGAAAGCAATTAAGAACTTGGCTAGGAGTTACCAATGAACAATTTTATAACGTTACTAATTTCGGGATTATTCCAATGGGGTTTTGTTATCCGGGAAAAGGAAAATCAGGAGATTTACCACCAAGAAAAGAATGTGCCCCCAAATGGCATAAGCTATTGATGAATAAGATGAAAAAGGTAGAATTGGTATTGTTAATTGGGATGTATGCACAGAAATATTATTTAAAAGAAGAAGCTAAAAGAACATTAACAGATACAGTAAATCATTACGAAGAATATTTACCAAAGTATTTTGCTTTGCCACATCCATCTCCAAGAAATAGATTTTGGTTAACTAAAAATCCATGGTTTGAAAAGAATATTTTACCAGAATTAAAGAAAAAAGTAACAAAAATAATATCGAGGAGCTAAGTCGATAAATTTGTACTTTTGCAGCCTATGATAGAAACACGTGAAGCCATATCTGAAAAAGCGGTTTTAATTGGTATTATAACCCAACATCAAGACGAAAAACAGTCAGAGGAGTATTTAGATGAATTAGAGTTTTTAACTTTAACAGCAGGAGGAGTAGCAGTTAAACGTTTTGTACAAAAGTTAGATAAGCCTAACCCAAAAACTTTTCTAGGAACAGGAAAGTTAGAAGAGGTAAGAGCTTATATAGAGTCACACAATATAGGAACAGCAATTTTTGACGATGAATTGTCTCCAGCCCAGTTAAGAAATATAGAGAATTTTTTAAATTGTAAAATATTAGATAGAACAAATTTAATTCTAGATATTTTTGCAAATAGAGCACAAACAAGTTCAGCCAAAGCACAAGTAGAACTAGCACAATATCAATATTTATTACCAAGGTTAACAAGGATGTGGACACACCTTGATAAACAAAAAGGAGGTATTGGTATGCGTGGACCTGGTGAAACTGAAATAGAAACAGACCGTCGTATAATTCGTGATAAGATATCATTGCTTAAAAAGAAGTTAGTTACTATTGATAAGCAAATGGCTGTTCAGAGGAAGAACAGAGGTAAAATGGTTCGAGTTGCACTAGTTGGTTATACAAACGTAGGAAAGTCTACATTAATGAACGTAGTAAGTAAGAGTGATGTTTTTGCAGAAAACAAGCTATTTGCAACGTTAGATACAACAGTTAGAAAAGTAGTGATTAAAAACATTCCTTTTCTAATGACAGACACTGTTGGATTTATTAGAAAATTACCTACTCAATTAGTAGAATCATTTAAATCTACCTTAGATGAAGTTAGAGAAGCAGATTTATTATTACATGTAGTAGATATTTCTCATCCAAATTTTGAAGATCATATCGCATCAGTAAATAAAATATTAGATGAGATAGAATCTGTTCATAAACCTACTGTGATGGTTTTTAATAAAATAGATGCTTATACACATGAAGTTATTGATGAAGATGATTTAGTAACAGAAAAAACAAAAGCTCATTATACACTTTCAGATTGGGAAAAAACTTGGATGAAAGATATAGAAAAAGAAAGTATTTTTATTTCAGCGTTAAATAAAAGTAACTTAGAAGACTTTAAAGATAAAGTTTATGAAGAGGTAAAGAAAATCCATATTCAACGCTTTCCATATAACGATTTCTTATACCAAGAATATTAAAAGTTTAACATAAAATGATAAATTTTTAAACTAAAAAGAACTTGAATATTTTGTTATTTAAGTTCTTTTTTATTATATTTAGATTCCCTTAATAAATAAAATGTATATTTTTTAAGTAGTTATAAATCAGTTTTTTTAACCATTTTAACCCCCTGAAAATGAGAAATAACACACTTACCCAGAATAGAATATTTGACCATTTACTTGATCATTTTTTTTTCAAATTAAAAACTAGCTAAAACTATCTAGTCAATTTTTTATCATTTAACTTATAAAAATCTAGAAAGAATTTTAAATCAATAGATTATTTCTATTGATTAGAAGGTTTGATTTTATATACGTTAATCTAATTTGATTAAAATGAAAAATGTATTCACAATATTATTGATGTTCTTTACTGTAACACAAATTTTCTCTCAGGAAGTTTGTGAGACGAAGAATGAAGTAATAATTGATGTAAATGAAATTAACAAGTGTAAGGTAAAAGAAATTAAAATAACCAAAAATCCTAATAAGAAAGATGTAATAATTTCAAGTAAGAGGTATTTTAAAAAACGCACATATCTTAGTAAAGCTATATTATTAGCAGGTGATTTAAAAACAAATGATATTAATGATGTCCAAGCAAAAAACGATTTGGAGTCTCATGCATTAATAGCCAAAGAGGTCATGAAAAAAGAAATGAATGTTTCTTTTGACATGGTTGAAGAAATTCCAATGTTTAAAGATTGCTCAGATTCTAGTTTAGATGCATTTGATTGTTTTAATCAAGCAATGGAAAAACATATAACGGATAATTTTAGATATCCAGAAAAAGCATTAGAGAGAGGAATTGAAGGAACTTTAAATGTTAGTTTTATTATAGATTCTTTTGGAGAGGTTAAAGACATAAAAATAGAAGGAGAAAATGTTCACAAAATTTTAAAGAAGGAAGCGGAAAGAATTGTGTCTTTATTACCAGATTTTGTGCCAGGGAAGCATAAAAATAAATCTATCGATGTTTTGTATGAATTTCCTATTGTTTTCAGTTTAGAGTAACAATATTTAACAATATAATTAAAAGCCCATCAATTTGATGGGCTTTTTGTATGTGTATTTAATAGTAAAACTTAAATATTTCTTGAATTTTGCTATTGAACAGAAAAAAAATATAGTTTTTATTAAAAATTATGAGGATTTAGGTAGGAAAATCATAAAAATGAGTATTTTAGGTGTTAAAAAATTGTAAATATTAATTTTTAATATAAAATTTGCATTTGCTAAGGTGAATTATATTCCCAATCCCCCTCCCCCTAAAAAACTGTTAAAAAAACAGCCTTAGTGAAAGTTATAAACAAGCTTATCGACTTTAAGTTTGTTGTAATTGTTAAATAACCATAATACTAATACCCCATAAGTATGAGAAAGTTATTATTTTTAATATTAGCTTCTTTTTCTATTAATTTGGTAGCCCAAAAAGAAGTCTGTGAAACACCAGAGGATTCTTTTGATGTAAATAGTATAACAAAGTGTACTATAAAAGAATCAAAAAAAAGTAAAAAATCAAGACAAATTACGGTTAGAGTATCCTCTTCCAGAAGTAGGTACTTGAAAAAGAGAGAGGATATTAAAAAGCGTTCTGCAATTAATAGTGCTTCTCATTTAAATACTTCAGGAGTTTCAAATGTTAATAGCTCTTCAGAGTTAAAAGAATCATTAGCTCTTAAAAATAACATAGCAAGCATTACCAATAATTTATCAGCAGAAGAATTGAGAAAAGCTTCTAAATTTAGTACTGTTGATAAAATACCGTTATTTGAATCATGCAGAAGCTCTAAAAAGAGTGAAAGAATGAACTGCTTCAATATGGAAATGATTAAACATATCCAAAAATATTTCCGCTACCCAGGTAAAGCTGTTAGAGAGAGAATTCAAGGAGATGTTTGGATTCGTTTTGTAATAGACAAAAACGGAAATATTTCTAATGTAAAAACTTTAGGGCCAAAGGGAGGAGAGATTTTAAATGACGAGGCTAAAAGAGTAGTCGCTCAACTACCTAGGTTTATACCTGCAAAGAAAAATGGGGAAAAGACTTCAGTAAAATATGGTTTTCCTATTTCATTTTCTCTGGAAGAATAAATAAAAATTCTTCCAATTTTTATTTTTAAATACTACAATTAAAAACCCTTATTTATGAACAAAAAATTACTTATTGTTTTTTTTGCCTTAAGTAGTCTTGTGTCAATGGCACAAACTATAAGTGGTAAAGTTTATGATGAATACTTAGAGCCGTTTCCGGGAGCTAATGTAAAAACATCAAAACAAAGAACTAGTACAGATATCGATGGTAATTTTTCTTTAACAGCACAAGAGACTTTTCCATTCACAATAGAGGTTTCTGCAATTGGTTATAAAACTGAAATTGTTGAAGTAACAGAAGCAAACCAAGAGTTAAATATAATTCTTAAAGAGAGTATATCTCTAGATGAAGTTGTAATTTCAGCGTCAAGAGCTCCGGAAAGAATTATAGAATCGCCAGTAACAATTGAACGTTTAGGGTTAAACGATATTAAAAAGAACACAGCATTGTCTTTTTATGATGGTTTAGCTAATTTAAAAGAGGTTGATGTAAACGAAAATAGTATCGGATTTAAATCTGTAAATACTAGGGGTTTCTCTCCTTTTGAAAATACTCGTTTTGTACAGTTAATCGATGGAGTAGACAATTCAGTACCAATCTTTAATTTCTCTGTAGGAAATTTAGCAGGTATTTCTGAATTAGATGTAGAAAGCGTTGAGATATTACCAGGAGCAGCATCAGCACTTTATGGGGCAAACGCATTTAATGGTATCTTATTAGCTAAAAGTAAGAACCCGTTTGAGTATAATGGGATTAGTACTTATATTAAATCTGGTATTACAAGTCAAAATGCAGCAGGAAATAATGAATTTTATGATGTTGGTCTTCGTATGGCGTATGCATTTACTAATAAGTTAGCTGCTAAGGTTAATGTAACGTATTTTGAAGGAGAAGATTGGCATGCAGATGATACCCAAAACACTACAGGTATTGGAGGAGTAGTTAAGTCGGGCTATAGAATAGCTGGAGATTTAGGTTCTGACCCAAATTATGATGGGGTAAACGTATATGGAGATGAAGTATCTCAAGATTTAGAAAGATTAGTTTTAGGAAGTAATAATCCAGCTATAAATGCTTTAGCACCTTTATTTCAGGGAGGTGTTGATGTAAGTAGAACAGGTTATAAAGAGAAAGAGTTATTAGATTATAAAGCAAATAGCTTAAAATTTAATGCTTCATTACACTATCGTCCTTTTGGAAATGAAGATTTAGAAATTATATGGAGTTCAAATTACAATAGAGGAGATAATAATATATACCAAGGTGTAAATAGATATTCATTAAAAGACTTCTTTTTACAACAGCATAAATTAGAGTTAATAGGAAAGAACTATTTTGTTAGAGGTTATTACTCTGAAAACGATGCAGGAAATTCTTTTGATACACGTTTTGCAGCTATTAACTTAAATGAGAGATGGAAATCAAGTGATCAGTGGTATCGAGAGTATATTGGAACTTATGCAGCTGCTTTTACAGGTAATATACCTGGAGTACCAGCAAACAATGCACAAGTAGCCCATTTAGCAGCAAGAAATCAAGCAGATACAGGAAGATTAGTGCCTGGAACACCAGAATATGATGCAGCATTAAGTGAAGTAACTTCTGATGTGGCTTCAGGAGTAAAACTTTTTGATAAATCAGCATTTTATCATGCAGATGCGAACTATAACTTTAGAGACCTTATTGACTGGGGAGAAATACAAGTAGGAGGTAGTTACCGATTATTTAAATTAAACTCTCAAGGAAATATATTTACAGATTCAAATTCTAGAATTTCATTTGACGAGTTCGGTTTTTATACACAGTTACAGAAAAAGTTTTTAGATAATCGTTTAAAGTTTACAGGTTCTGTACGTTATGATAAGTCAGAAAACTTTAAAGGAAACTTTTCACCTAGGGTATCTTTAAGTTATGGATTAGGAGAAAATAAGGACCATGTGTTAAGAGGATCTTTCCAAACAGGTTTCCGTAATCCTACAACACAAGATCAGTATATTGGTTTCTTTAGTGGAGCAACTCATATTTTAGGAACAGCAGGAGAAAACTTAGATAGATACTCTGTTACTGTTACTAACAGAGGAGCAAACGCACCATCTGCAACATCAGTGTTAACAGGTAGAGACGCTATTAGTAGATCTTTCTCGGCTCTTTCAGTTGCAAGTGGAGCACCAGTACAAGCAAATTATGGTTTAGTAAAACCAGAAAAAGTAAAATCTTTTGAGGCAGGATACCGTGGAGTGTTTAATTTAACTGATACTAACTTATTAGAAATAGATTTAAACGGGTATTATAACGATTATGAAGACTTTTTAACTGAAAAAGTAGCCTTTGTAGCACACTATGGAAGTTTTGATGCTAACGGAGTTCCTAATCAAGATTTAGTAAATGCCTGGAACAATAGAGATTTAACTCGTTTTTCAATTAAAACGAATTCTAACGCGGATGTTTCTTCGTATGGAGCAGGTTTAGGTTTAAAAACTAAAGTTTTTAAGAAATTTGATATCGGTTTAGCTTATAACTGGGCTAGATTTACTTTCGATAAGAGTACAGATGTTGAGTTTAAGCCTGGGTTTAATACACCAGAGCATAAAGTTAAGTTCCAGTTTGGAAATCCAAGTATATTAAAGAATTTAGGTTTTAACATTAATGTACGTTGGCAAGATAAGTTTATTTGGGAGTCTAGATTCTTAGATGGTATTGTAGATTCAAGAACTATTTTAGATGCTCAAATTAACTATAGTGTCCCTTCTTTAAAATCAAGATTTAAATTAGGAGGAACTAACTTAACAGGAAAAGAATATATAGTTGCGCCAGGTTCTGGTTTAATAGGATCTATGTATTATTTATCTTGGACAATTAACGATTAAAAAAGCTAAAGTAATACTATAAAAAAAGGAGAAGCATTTAGCTTCTCCTTTTTTATTTTATAAAATAAATATTATTCTTCTTTATCTTCTATAATTCCTAAACGTTTAGCACGTTGTTCCCAACTTTTTCTAGCTAAACTTTGTAAGTCAGCAACATTATCGCTTTCATCCATTATCTCATAACCTAATAAAGTTTCAATAACATCTTCTTGAGTTACTAAACCACTCACAGTACCATATTCATCAACTACAAGCGCTAAGTGTTCTCTTTGCTCTATTAGCTTTTCAAATAAGTTAGGAATAGATAATTCTCTATTAGCTATGATAATGTCTCTTTTAATCGATTTTAAAGGCTCATTTCCTTTATTTTCAACCATAGCAAGTAATAATTGGTCTTTTAAAATATAACCAGTAATATTATCAGAGTTTTCAGAGTACACAGGGATTCTTGAAAAACGTAAAAGTCTATTGTCTTCAAAGAAAGATTGAATAGTTTGGTTTTCATCAGCAGTAACAATTACTGTACGAGGAGTCATAATATGTTTAGCTTGAACATCTTTAAAATTCAGCATATTTTTAATAACCTTACTTTCACTTTCTTGAAAAACTCCTTCTTGTTCGGCAATATCAGCCATGGCAGAAAAATCTTCTCTACTTAAAACACTTTCACCATGCCCGCCTTTACCAAACATTTTAGTGAATAGTTGAAGTACCCATATGATTCCGGTGTATTTAAATAATATAATTAAAAAGCTCAATGCTTTTGTTGTAAAATTAGCTAAGCCTTTCCAGTAAGTAGCTCCTATGGTTTTAGGAATAATTTCAGAGGCAACTAAAATTAAAATAGTCATAACAAAAGATACCCAAAAAACTCCATTACCTTCACCTCCAAAAGCTTCTTCAGCTTGTGTACCAACTAATATAGCACCAACAGTATGTGCAACGGTATTTAGAGTTAAAATAGCGATTAGGGGTTTGTCAACATCTTTTTTAATTTCTTCTAATTTAGTTGCAAAAGCTTTTCCTTCTTTCTTTTTTAGATTGATAAATGTAGGAGTTACACTTAATAATACTGCTTCTAGAATAGAGCATAAAAAGGAAAAGAGAATAGATAAAGTTGCGAAAACTATTAATAAAGTCATTTTTTTATTTTTTTGGCTAAAATAAGGAAAAAAGAAACCTCAAAGGTTTCCCTCTGAGGTTTGTTTATATTATTGTTAGTAGACGTTAATTAAAAACCATAGTTAACACCTAAACCAAAAACTTCTCTTGTTTGGAACCCTCTAAAAGCGTTATCATCATAAATAGCTTGCATAGAAAGGTTAGCAGATAAATATTTATTTACCTTCATAACTACATTTACAGTATAATCAATATCTACGTTTTGAAAATCTTCTAAATAGTTACTATATAAGTTTAAAATGTTCTCAACAGAAACGTTTTCCATTATAACAAATTTATAGTAAGCATTTACAGCAGCACCCAATTCATAACGAGTAGATTCACCTTGAGCAACACCAAATGCAGGTCCCGCAACAGTTAAGTCGCTGTTAACTACTACTAATTTAGAAGTAGCTGGAGCTAAGTTTACTTTTAAGTTGTCAGACTTTTTCCATAACATACCTGGTCCAAATTGGAAATAAGCAGGTGAGAAAAAATGTGAAGTTTGAACTCCATTTGCAAATGTAGAAGACATTTGTGTTTTAAAGTTGAAAAAAGCTGAATAGTACCAATATCCTGAAGCTTTCTTACCTACTAAAGAGTTTAACTCAAAACGATCATCTGTCTTTTGTAAATCCTGACCTCTTAATTTAGTTAAACCATACGAAGCAATTATTTTATTATCCCAAGTCCAATCACCTTTTGTATAGTTAAAATCATAATTTAAACCTAGAGTTCCTGAAATATTATTAGTTCCTCCAGCTAACCAGTTGTTAAACGCAGACTGATTGAATAAAAAAGAGATGTTACCACTTTTTTTCCAACCTTCTTTTGGTTCTTCTTTTTTTTCCTCTTGTGCATTAACTGTTAATGCTCCAAATAATACAGCAATAGCTAATAGTTTTTTCATTGGTGTGTTTTTATATTAAATTCTTTTTTCAGTGCAAAAATTACACTGTCCCTTACTTTAGACAAAGTTATTTATTAAAAGTCACTTTTTATGAAAAATATAATTTAGCCCTAAACCAAATACTTCCTTAAGTTGAATTTTACTTGAAGCGTCATCATCTATTATAGCATGAAACCCAACATTAGTAGAAAGATACTTGTTTATTTTTACAAAAAGGTTTAATTGATAATCAATATCAATGTTTTGTGGTTTTTGTAAATAATCAGAATATATAGATATTATATTTTCCATAGTAACATCTTTCATTATAACATATTTAAAGTAAGCTGATAAGTTAAAACCTAAACTGTAACTAGTGTTTCTGTTTTCTTCTACACCATATTTTCCTGAGAATTGATCGGAAACAAAAGTAAAACGGGAAGTTGCTGGAGCTATATTTATTCTAGCATTATCAGATTTTTTCCAAAGCATACCTGGTCCAAAACTCCAATAAGCAGGAGCAAAAAAATCAGAGACCAATACTTTAGGGTCAGTTTTGTAGTTGTATCCTTTTGTATATTGAGTTTTAAAATTACTAAAGAAAGAAAAGAACCAGTATTTTTTAGCTTTTAAACCAAGTAAAGAGTTGTATTCAAAACGATCATCGGTTTTTTGTAGCCCAGAACCACTTATGTAACTTATACCGTAGGCACTAATAATTTTATTATCCCAGTTCCAGTTTCCATTTTTATAGTTAAAATCATAATTTAAACTAACATTTCCAGCAATAGTATTATTGCCTCCTGCTGTCCAATTTGAAAAGGAAGATTGGTTGAATAAAAAAGTAGATTTACCTAATACAGTCCATTTTTTAGGAATACTATCTTTTTTTTGTTGCGAATACATTATACCAGCAACACTTATAAAAAGTATTAAAAATAATTTTTGCATCGATTATATTTTAAAACTATTGTCTATTAATTAGTTAGACTAACATTAAAAAAATCAGCAAATATATTTATACTTTATGAAATAAATAAATTACAAGTTTATGTTTTTTAAAAACTTAACCTAAAACTTACGTTAGGAGTAAAGCCTAAAGATTCTGTATCTTGTTCTATTAATTTTCCTTCGCCAAAACCACTTTTGTTTTCTTGAACAACATCATAAGTTCGCTTAAGAATATTTTTCCTGTTTAAAATATTTAGTAATGAGATGTTAAATCTACCTTTTATGGTTTTCTTTTTATTCATATGGAAATCATAACCAGCCGAAAAATCTAATCTAGAATAATTAGGAAGTCTGCTATCGTTAATCCCGTTCCTTTCAATAAAATAATTGTTAGCTAAGCCATTATTTGAGGTAAATGGAATTCCAATTCTGTAAGTATATCCCAATGAGAAATTATACTCTTTGTATTTAAAATTATTGGCAAAATAAAAGGAGTGAGTAACATCAAAGTTACCTGTAAACTCTTTATTTTCGTTAAAATCGTTAATAAGAAAAGTAGTTTTTCCAGTATGGTAACTTAACCAAGTGTTGTAATTTTTCCAGTTCTTTTTTATCAAAAAATCTAAACCAAGTGTTTTTGATTCTCCTGTTAATATGTCTCGTGTAAAAGAGTCAAATCCACTAGTTAAAGAAGTAATTCCTTTAATATTTCTTTTATAAACATCTATATCAATTAACCAATTATTCTTATTAAATAAGGCTCCAATGGTAATTTGTTGACTTTCTAATAAAGGAATATCTTTTTGATTAGATAAAGCCCATAGTTGGTTTTCTAAACCGAAATCGGTAGTATAAAATTCAACTATTCGACTAATGTTTTGTTGTTTTATCTCAAAAGAACTATTTAGCCAAAATTTAGGTAAAACTTGTATCTGTGTATAAGCTCTAGGTTCAAAAGTAGTTTTATTTAATAAAGAGAAATGATTGGCTCTTGCTCCTAAACTAACTATAATATTTTTGTTTTTGTTATATAAGTATTCAGTAAAAAAAGAATGTGATTGATTTATATCACTTTGATTTGAATATTTTTCTACAAAAATAAGATCGTTTTTCTTTCCTAAAAGAAAGTGAACATCATTGTAGGCATACTGATATCCTAGACTAAACTTAGAACTTGTGTTTATTTTGTAATCTAAACTAGTATTAATATCAAGGTTTTTAACATGGTTGTCTTTACTAGTAAAAGCGTATAGTGTATTGTCTTTTTGTTTATTATTTCTGTACTTTAAACTATAATCGGAATAACTAATGGTGGTCTTACTATTGATTTTTGAATTCCATTGCTTGTCCCATTCGATATTATAACCATCGTTTTTAATTAATAAATCATCGCTTCTTTTATCGTTAAAATCAGGAGAGAAGAATGAGTGGTCCAAGGAATTTTTAATGCTAATTTGACTAAATGATATTTTATCATCATTAGTAGGTTTATAAATTAGCTTGGTGTTAAAATCTTGAAAGAAAAAATCGGTATTAACTTTAGCATCTATCTCTTGTACTAATCGCTCGTCTTTAGATATAATAGTATGTTGAAAAGCTTTTTGAGATAATTGTCTGTATGTGGGAGTATTCAATACATCCGTAATTGAACGTCTTCCAGAAACTGATATACTTAATTTGGGAGAAATAGGTAAACTAACATTTGCATCGGCATGTGTAAAGTTCATTCCTACAGAACCTTTAATTTTTGAAGGGATGTTGTTACCGGTTTCAACGTTAATAACACCTCCAATATGATTACCATATTTGGCTTTAGAAGTACCTCTGTATACTTCAACCTTATCTATAGTTTCAGGATTCAAGGCAGATATGGCTCCAAAGAAATGCGAAGCTGTAAATAGTTTTATTTGATTGAATAGTATTAGGTTCTGATCAGGAGTACCACCGCGAATGTGCATTCCAGTTGCAGTTTCATCAACGTTTACTATTCCTGGTAATTGTTGAACTGTATAAAAAACATCAGGTTCTGTTAGTCCAGGAATAATATCTTGGTTTTTAGGTTTAAAAACTAACGCACCGTCAATGGTTTTAGATAAGCCATTAGTTAAATAATTTGTAATAACTATTTCGTTTAATACTGCATTTTCTTCTTCTAAAAATAATGAGGAGCAGCCTGTTGTTGAGAAACTACTAGCAGCTCTTTTTTTTGATTTAAATCCGACATAAGAAACATTAACGGTATCAGTAATATGTAAATTTCTTAGTTCAAAATAACCATCTATATCGGTTTGAGTACCTATGTTTTTATTTTTTAATGTAATAGTAGCGCCTATTAAAGGCTCTTTATTATGTTTAGAAAAGAGATTTCCACAAATGTTTATTCTATTCTTAAGTCTTGAAATAGCATATCTGTTTTTAGATATTTTTTTAAAATTAAGTTTAGAATATTTTTCTAAATCTTTAATGATAGAACTTATGTCTTTGTCTTTTTCAGATTTAAAAGGAATCTTTTGGTTGTTAACAATTTCATCTGAAAAAGAAAATTTAACACTGTATAAATCACTTAACTCGATTAAAACATCTTTTAAATGTCTCAATCGAGTCGTTTTGTTTTGAGCAAATACAGATAAGGATAAACTCAGTAATACGAAACATATCAGTTTCTTCATATAAAACTATTTTTCAGTCAATTCAATTAAGTTGTTTTTGTTTGAAATGGTATAGTCAATATTCATAGGTATGAAAACAGCATCTAAAGCCAAATTTAAATCTGAATGAATAAAGCTACCTGTAAATAATTTATCATTTGTTTTAACTGTATTTCCTTTAAATTTTATGTTGTATTGATTTTCAAGTGATTTTAAAACAATTTTCAAAGGTACACTAGTAAAACTGCTTTCGCCATTTATCCAATTAGGATTTTCTGTTACTTTTTTATCACCTGTTTTTATGTCACTTTTTAATTTTGTAAATGTTTTACCTTTAGTTAAGAATATAACTTCTCCTTCCGATTCTACTTTAACCTTACCTTCATAACATTCAACTTTTAAGAAGTCTGTATCTTCTAAAACGTTAAATTGTGTACCTAAAACAGTAATGTTACCTTCATTAGTTTTAATTGTAAAAGTGCTGCCTTTTTGAACCTTAAAAAAAGCTTCTCCTTCTAATTTTAATAATCTATTAGTTTTCCAATCTTTTTTATTGTAAGCAATAGTAGATTGAGCGTTTAATATTACCGTTGAATTATCTGGTAAATTAATTTCCAATTGTTCTCCATATCCAGTTGAGGATTCTACATTTTGAAAATTGAAATAAAAGAAACTAATAAGTAAGGCTAAAGAGGCAGCAACAGCAAGAATTTTTTTAGGAAATAAACGTCGAACAGTTGTTTTATTTGCAGCTTTTTTACGTTCAATATCCTCTAATATTTTTAAGTACACATCTTCTTTGTTTAAAACGGGTCTTTCAAAATTTTGTGATTCTTCTGAAATTCTTTTAAATAAATGAAAATCTTCTGTTTTTTCAAAGGCAGCTAGTTCTTTTTGAGACATTTCTCCAGAAAGCCATTTTGCTAATAAAGTATCTGATTTTTCTATTGGATCCATATTATATGCCTTTTATTTGAGTTCGTAATGTTTTTAATGCCAAAGTCATTCTTTTTTCTACAGCTTTTACTGATATTTCTAGTTCTTCGGCTATTTCTCTATATTTTTTCTTGTCAATTCTATTCATTAAAAAAACCTCACGTTGTTTATCAGGCAAATCGCTAATTGCTTTTTGAAGTTTTTTTAAAAATTCTTGTTCTTCTAACAAGTATTCAGGAGTTTCATTGGTAGTACTTTTTACATTTAGCTTTTTGTGGGCTAAAACTACCTTTTGATGTGCATAATCATCAAGAAATAAATTATTAGCAACAGTAAATAAATAGGACTTTGCTTTTTCAAAAATAACCTTAGAACAGTTAGTCCATAGCTTAACAAAAGCTTCTTGAACAAAATCTTGAGCTTTTGCACTATCCCCACATTTATATATCATAAAACCATATAATCCATCAGCGTATGAATCGTATAACTTTTTATAGGTTACGGGAGCACAAACAGAATTTACATCCTTCATAAAATACTTTTTGTTTGACGTATAACGATTAACTACTAAAATACCCTACTAAAAAATAAATTCTTTTTGTAAAATATTTCTTCAAAGATAATTAATAGTCTTCATGGGGTTTTGTGAATGGTTTTTCTAAGAATTGGTGTTTCTCAGAAATAGAATTCAAAATAAAAAGTAGGGTTTTTTATTCATGTTTCGTTTCACAGTCAAATAATAGATGCGATTAAGCATTAGAATACCCTTAATATATTTAAAAATGAAAAGAATACTATCAATAGTAGCATTAACAACGGCTTTTTTAACATCGTGTAGTGAAACTACAATAGAACAACAAGGAGTAGATAATTTAACTGTGGTAGGAAGTATTCCTTCAGTAAAAACAATTACAGTTGTGCCTACAACACCACCAACAAAAAGTTCAACTATTTTATTTGATTTCGATTTTGAAGATGACAATGAAGGTTTTGTAGGTGTTTTAGAAAATAAACCATCAGATAAGGAAACACTAATTCGAAATATTTCTGAAACTACTTATAAGTGTAATCTAGCAAGAGGTAAAAAAGAAGATTTTCCAACCAAAGCACCAATAAACTTTAAAGGAAACGATACTTATTTTATGGGAAGGTTATTTAATAATGCAATAAAATCTGGAGGAGGTTGGAGTAATACAGATGGAGAAGCTTCATGTGTTGCCTTGTATTCAACAAAAAAAACCTTGAATTTTAAAAAAGATTTTGATGTAAATGAATTGTCAATTTCTTATGATTATTATGGGCAAGATGTAAATACAAGTTATATTTTTCCAGCAATTAATATTTTTTTACGTTCCAAGAAAACAAAAGAATCGATCAACTTAACACCGTCTGAAAAAGGATATACTTGGTCGAAATATGCTACCAAGATTCCAAGTAAAATAGTAGTTGGTGAATATGAATTAATAGTATTTCATGCTCCAAAAGGAATTGGACTTGATAATATTAAAATCTATACAGATAAAACGACTAGCAGTGCTAGTGAAATAAAAGTAAATGCAGGAACAGATGCAACAATTAATTTACCAACGAATACATTTGACTTAAATAGCACAATAACAAACCCGAAAGGGGAAAAAATTAAATCAATTGTTTGGACAAAAGTAAGCGGAAAGGGAGTGACAATTGCTGATAGTAATAAAGAAGATACTAAAATATCTAATTTACAAGCGGGAGAATATGTATTTAAAATTGTAGTTACAAATGAAAAAGATATAGCTGTTGAAGATACGGTAACAATTAAAGTTGATGATTCAAAAGTTTTATACGGTTTTACATTTGAGAAAAATGTAGAAGGTTTTGCTAATGCTAAGAATGCAGTTGAAAAGATTGATAAATACTGTAGAGGGAAAAGAGGAGATTTTCCAGCATATAATAGTTTGATGTATAGTGGAAATGACACCAGTTTTATGGGAATTAATATGGGAGAAATAGGTGGTTATTTTGCTACAGAAGCTACAAAGACATTTAAGTTATCAAAAACGTTTGGAGCAAATAAACTAGGAGTACAATTTAGTAGTCAGGTTATGGAGCCTTGGGGAGATGCAACAAGTATTAAAGTTGAATTAAAATCAGCTTCAGGAGCAGAAGTGATTTCTTTAGATGTAAAAAAATCAACAACAACATCGTCTTGGGAAATATTAAATGCAACTATAGCTAAAGAAGTACCAGCAGGAGATTATACTATTACTGTAAAACACGCTGGAGGTATGACTGCTATTGATGATATTTATATCTATGAAAAATAAAGAGTGAGTAGTAATTTTAATGAGTGTTTAAAAGAAATCCCCAAAGAGTTTAAATTCTTTGGGGATTTAATTTTTTATCTGCTTCATTTTAAATGAATGAAAAGATGTTATCTATTTTTCTTATACAAAGGAACAGTTGAACAAGCCTCACCAAACATAAGAGTTTTAGCAATTGGCTGAATTTTTTCTATTAATAAAGTATAAGCTGAAGGAGGAATAGGTTTATTAGCACACCCTTTAATAATTATAGGTTTGTCTTCATATTCCGAAATATCTAATGAATTGATGATTTCCTGATAAATTACAGTTTCTAACAGTTCTAAATTACCAACAACAACTTTACTGGTATATTCAGATAGTTGCGCTGTTAGTAATAAATGAGCCCAAGAAGGAATAATAGCATCAGAAGAACAAGTTAAAGCAACATATGAGTCTTGGTATTGTGACCAATCATGATTTTTTACCTGTTCTCTAAAGTCCTTTTCACGAAGAATTAAGCCTTCGTATAACCAATCTTTAATATCAAAAACAACACGCTTTCCTTGAGGATAAAAATCTTCAAGATCAATGGTTATAAGTTTGCTATTGGCAACTCTATTTATAATTTCTTCAGCCATATTTTATAGCATTCCTAATTCTAACTTAGCTTCATCGCTCATCATATCTTGAGTCCAAGTAGGGTCGAAAGTAATTTCAACTTCACAGTTGTTAATTTCTTTCAAAGTTTTAACTTTTTCCTCAATCTCTACAGGTAAGCTTTCGGCTACAGGGCAGTTAGGTGAAGTTAAGGTCATTAAAATTTTAGCATCGTTTTCTTCAGAAACGAATACGTCATAAATTAACCCTAATTCATATATGTCTACAGGTATTTCAGGATCGAATATTGTTTTCAATACTCGTACTATCTTATCTCCTAATTCTTCTAATTGAGTATCTGTCATCTTATTATTTTTAATTCGCTAATTTACTTTGTTGTGCAATTGCATACATTTTTATTTGCTTAACCATAGAAACTAAACCATTAGCACGAGTTGGGCTTAAGTGTTCTTTTAATCCAATTTCATCAATGAAATCAGTATTAGCATCTAGTATAGCTTGAGGAGTTTGGTTTGAAAAAACTCTTAATAGTAGCGCTACAATACCTTTAGTTAAAATAGCATCACTATCAGCTGTAAATTCAATAATATCATTGTTTAATTGAGAATGCAACCATACTTTAGATTGGCACCCTTTAATCAAATTTTCATCTAATTTATAAGCACTATCAATTAAAGGTAATGATTTTCCTAGGTCAATAATATACTCATAACGCTCCATCCAGTCTTCAAACATTGAAAACTCGTCAATAATTTCTTCTTGTATTTCTTTGATAGTCATTTTTTAAAACTATTTTTGCATCGTCTTACGACCACTTTATATAAAAGTGCAAAATTACAGTAAAAAAATAACAAATGAGTAAATTATTAGCAGTAGGTACTGTAGCGTTTGATGCTATTGAAACACCTTTTGGTAAAACAGATAAAATATTAGGAGGTTCTGGAACTTTTGTAGGTTTAGCAGCTTCTCAATTTGGAGTTAAAACAGGAGTCGTTTCTGTAGTAGGAGGAGATTTTCCTCAATCATATATAGATATGATGAACTCTAAAGGAATTAATACTGATGGAGTAGAGATTGTAAAAGAAGGAAAAACATTCTTTTGGAGTGGTAAGTACCATAACGATATGAACTCTCGTGATACATTAGTAACAGAGTTAAATGTATTAGAGCATTTTCAGCCAGTAGTACCAGAAGATTTTAAAGATGCAGGAATTGTAATGTTAGGAAACTTACATCCATTAACTCAAGCATCTGTTTTAGATCAAATGAACGAAAGACCAAAATTAGTAGTATTAGATACTATGAACTTTTGGATGGACATAGCTTTAGAAGATTTACATACTGTATTAAAAAGAGTAGATGTAATTACAATTAATGATGAAGAAGCACGTCAGTTAAGTGGAGAGTATTCATTAGTAAATGCAGCTAAGAAGATTCATGAAATGGGGCCTAAGTATGTAGTAATAAAGAAAGGAGAGCATGGAGCTTTATTATTCAATGAAGGAAAAATGTTCTTTGCACCAGCATTGCCATTAGCAGAAGTATTTGATCCAACAGGAGCAGGAGATACATTTGCAGGAGGCTTCTGTGGTTATTTAGCAAAAACAGAAGATATCTCTTTCCAAAACATGAAGAATGCAATTATTTACGGTTCGAACTTAGCATCATTTTGTGTAGAGAAGTTTGGAACGCAAAGAATGGAAGAGCTAACAAAAGAAGAGGTGCAAACACGTTTGCAGTCTTTTAAAGAGCTGACTCAGTTTGATATAGAATTATCATAAATACAATCCGCGCCTTTTGGTGCGGATTTTTTTATACAAAAAACAACAACACACAAGACAACAACACAACTAAAATATATTTAAATATAATGAGTGACGCTATTAAACATGAATGCGGAATTGCAATGGTTCGTTTATTAAAACCATTACAGTATTATAAAGATAAATACGGTACTGCATTTTATGGGGTAAACAAGATGTACTTGTTAATGGAAAAGCAACATAATCGTGGTCAAGATGGAGCTGGGCTTGCAAGTATAAAATTTAACGTAGAGCCTGGTACAAGATATATTAGTAGAGTTAGGTCTAATAAGGCGCAACCAATTCAAAATATCTTCGGGAAAATTAATAAAAGAATCAACGGAGTATTTGAAGAAAACCCAGATAAGATTGATGATGTTAAATGGCAAGAAGAAAATATACCATATATAGGTAACTTGTTTTTAGGGCATGTTCGTTATGGTACGTTTGGGAAGAACTCAATAGAAAGTGTACATCCATTTTTACGTCAAAATAACTGGAAGCATCAAAGTTTAATAGTTGCGGGTAATTTTAATATGACCAATTCAAGACAATTATTAAATGATTTAATTGATTTAGGGCAGCATCCAAAGGAGTTTACTGATACAGTAACAGTAATGGAGAAGATAGGTCACTTTTTAGAAGATGAAGTTTCTGATTTGTATATCAAAGCAAAAGAAGCTGGATTTAATAAAAAAGATGCTTCACCATATATAGAAGAGCATTTAGATATCCAAAGAATCTTAAAAAGATCAGCAAAAAATTGGGATGGAGGTTATGCCATGGCAGGACTACTTGGGCATGGAGATGCATTTGTGTTAAGAGATCCGTCAGCAATTCGACCAGCGTTTTATTACCAAGATGATGAAGTTGTAGTTGTAGCTTCAGAACGACCAGTGATTCAAACTGTATTTAATGTAGATATCAATTCAATAAAAGAGATTGAAAGAGGTCATGCATTAATTATTAAGAAGAATGGGAATACGACAATGAAGCCAGTTTTAGAACAGCGAGTTAAAAAAGCATGTTCATTTGAGCGTATCTATTTTTCACGAGGAAGTGATGCTTCTATATATGAAGAAAGAAAGAATTTAGGAAAGTATGTATTTCCTGAGGTTCTTAAATCGATTGATAGTGATATAGAAAATAGCGTATTTTCATACATTCCTAATACTGCAGAAACCTCATTTTTTGGAATGATGGAAGCAGCGGAAGATGTTTTGAATCAACAAAAAACAGCTGCGATATTAGCTGGTAATGGTAAGTTGTCAAAAGAAAAGGTGGTAGAAATATTATCTAAAAGACCACGTTTTGAAAAAATAGCAATTAAAGATGCCAAACTAAGAACGTTTATTACAGATGATAGTAGTAGAGATGACTTAGTGGCTCATGTGTATGATGTTACTTATGGAGTAGTAAAACCAACAGATAATTTAGTAATTATTGACGATAGTATTGTAAGAGGTACTACCTTGAAGAAAAGTATAATTAAAATATTAGACAGGTTAAATCCAAAGAAAATAGTAGTAGTATCATCAGCACCACAAATTCGCTATCCAGATTGTTATGGAATTGATATGGCAAAAATTAATGATTTTATTGCTTTCAAAGCAGCTTTAGAATTGTTAAAAGAAACAGGTCAATATTCGATAGTAGAAGAAGTTTACAAAAAATGTAAACAACAAGAAAATAGTGAAGATAAAGATGTGATAAACTTTGTAAAAGAAATTTATGCACCTTTTACAGATGAAGAGATTTCTGCTAAAATAGCTCAGATGTTAAAAACAGATGGAATTACTGCAGATATTGAAGTTATTTTTCAGCCAGTAAGTGGATTACACAAAGCTTGTCCAGATAATTTAGGTGATTGGTATTTTACAGGAGACTATCCAACAGATGGAGGTCATAGAGTAGTAAACCAAGCTTTCATTAATTTTTATGAAGGAAATGATAAAAGAGCATACTAATGCTTTTGTTCAGATATAAAAAAAGAGCGTTTTTAAAAACGCTCTTTTTTTATGCTTTAAATTTTAGATTCTATAATGGAACTACAATAGCTCCAGAGAATTTTTCACGTATTTTATTCAATGCTCTGTCGGCATGCAAACGTGTTTTATAGTTTCCAACTTGTATTTTCCATTCTGGTTCCGTGTAAGAAAGTTTAGTATAAACTCCTGGGAACTCAACTCTGAATCTTCCTCTTAAGCTTTTCGCTGTTCTTTCCAGTCCATTGTATAATTGGATTCTATAACCAGTACCATTAAGTTTATTATACGCTCTTTTCTTTTTTATTAAAGAGGTAATCTCTTTATTGTTAGAGGTGTTAGATTGAGCATTAGCAGAAACGATACCACCAATGAAAACCAATATAATAGCTATTAAAAACCTGTGTTTTTTCATTTCTTTAAATCTTTTTACAAAAGTAACGACTTGTTGGTTAATAGATTGTCAATGTTATTTATTTAGAATTAATATAAATTATAAATTAGCAATCTCTTAACATTTCACAATTTAGACAGAAGTAGTACTTTTGTGCAACTTTCTGTGTATTGTTTTTTGAAACTGTATATAGAAAAAATTGTACCAAAATAGATACAAAACTTATATTTTATAGTATGAAAAGTGTGAAACATCACAGCAGATTAACCCAAACACTCGCAAAGAGTTTAGCTTTCTTTTTAGTATTATTCATGAGTTTCTCGGCATTTTCGCAAGGAGATGTAGACGAAGCACGTCAGAAAGAAGGGAAAAAATTATTTAAATCTTTATGTGCTTCATGTCATAAATTAGACAAGAAGCTTGTAGGTCCTGCTTTAGGAGGCGTTGAAGAAAAAAGGTCTAACGAGTGGTTAAAAGCTTGGATTAAAGACAATGCTGCATTAAGAGCTTCAGGAGATAAAGATGCTATTGAGATTTTTGAAGAGTATAAGCAGTCGAATATGACGGCATTCCCTTCGTTGACGGATAAAAATATCGATGATATTTTATACTATACTACTGTAGGTGAGCTTAAGAAAGCTGATGTTCCTGGTGGTGATATAGAGGTAGCTAGCGCAAAAGGAGCGGCTCCAAAGTGGTTGATTTACATTTTAGCAGCGGCTATTATTGTAGCGTTCTTAATTATTGGTAGTTTATTAAAAACAATTAGCGAGTTAAAAGGAGCTCCTAAAACACCAGGTTTATTAGGGCAAACTGCTGAATTATGGGAAGGTATTAAGCAAAATACATTCTTACATGTATTAGCTGTAATATTCGGAGCTTTAATAACAGCTTATTTCTTATTCGGAACATTGTTTAAAGTAGGTGTTGATGAAGGTTATCAACCAATTCAACCAATTGCTTTTTCACATAAAATACACGCTGGAGACAATAAGATAGATTGTCAATATTGTCACTCTGCAGCAAAGCATAGTAAGAATTCAGGGATTCCATCTGTAAATGTTTGTATGAACTGTCATAAGAATATTTCAGAAGTAGCGGATGATACAAAAGTAGTAATGGAAGATCATACCTTAGTTAAGGCTGATTTAGATAAGGAGATTGCTAAGATTTATGAAGCTGCTGGATGGGATGCAGAAAAATTAGAGTACACTGGAAATACAAAGCCAGTTAAATGGATAAGAGTTCACAACTTACCAGATTTTGCATATTTTAATCACTCACAACACGTAACAGTTGCTGGATTAAAATGTCAAAAATGTCACGGACCAGTTGAGGAAATGGAAGAAGTATATCAATACTCTCCATTAACAATGGGTTGGTGTATCGACTGTCACAAAGCAACTAAGGTTGACTTGAAAGGAAATGAATACTATGCTAAGATTCATAAAGAATTAGCAGAAAAGTATGGGGTAGAGCAAGTAACAATTGCGCAGTTAGGAGGAAAAGAGTGTGGTAAGTGCCACTATTAATCAATTAGAAAGTAGAAAAACACGTATATAAATGGCTTCAAACAAAAAATACTGGCAAAGTGTTGAGGAACTAAAAGATAGTTCTATTGTTGAAACGCTACGTAATAATGAGTTTGTACAAGATATTCCTACAGATGAGTTTTTAGGTGACAAAGAAACGTTAGAAACATCATCAACTTCACGTAGAGATTTCTTGAAATATGTTGGATTTACAACAGCAGCAGCTTCTTTAGCAGCTTGTGAAGGTCCAGTAAGAAAATCAATTCCTTATGTAGTACAACCAAATGATATCGTTGTAGGTGTTGCTGATTGGTATGCAACTACTATGGCTGACGGATTTGATTTCGCAAACGTATTAGTAAAAACAAGAGAAGGGCGTCCTATTTTAGTGATGCCAAATAAAGAAGCAAATGCAGATGTAAATGCAAGAACAGTAGCTTCTATATTATCATTATATGATGAGAAATTACGTTTAAAAGAGCCTAGTAAAGGTGGTGCAAATATTTCTTGGGAAGATGCAGATAAAGAAATTGTAGCAAAATTAAACGGATTAAAAGAAGCAAACGAACCAGTAGTGTTATTAACAGGTACTTTAGCGAGTCCTTCTACTGAAAAAGTAATTGCTGATTTTATAACTGCTTATCCAAATGTAACACACGTAGTATACGATGCTGTTTCTGAAAGTGGAGCGGCAGATGCTTTTGAAGCAATGTATGGTAAACGTGCTTTACCTAACTATGACTTTAGTAAAGCAGAAGTAATTGCTTCAATTGGAGCAGATTTCTTAGCTGACTGGCATGGTGGTTTCGAAGGAAGTTATGTAAAAGGTAGAAAAGTAAACAGCGGTAAGATGTCTTACCATGTACAACTTGAAAGTAACATGTCGCTTACAGGTGCAAATGCCGATAAGCGTGTGGTATTAAAACCTTCTGAACAAGTTTATGCTTTAATTAATCTTTACAATGCTATAACTGGAGGATCTCTTCCTTCAAAAGCAACTAAGGTTGATGCTGAGATTAAAAACTTAGCTGCTGCCTTAATGAAAGCAGGTTCAAAAGGAGTTGTTGTTACAGGATTAAATGATAAAAATGCTCAATTAATCGCTTTAGAAATAAATAAAGCATTAAAGAGTACTATTATCGATGTAAACAAGCCTATTTATAAAAGACAAGGAGATGATAAAAAAGTAGCTAAGTTAGTTGCTGATATGAAATCTGGAGCAGTTAAAGGTTTAGTAACTTATAACGTGAATCCAGTTTTCAGTTTAGCAAACGCTGCTGATTTCTCTGAAGGATTAAAGAAATTAAAATTATCTGTTGCATTAACTACTCAAAATGATGCTACAGCTAATGCTACAGAATATAAATTACCAGCTCCTCACTATTTAGAGTCTTGGGGAGATGTTGTTGTTGAAGAAGGATCTTATGGTTTAATGCAACCAACAATTCAACCATTATTCAATACACGTCAGTTACAAGATGTATTATTAAAATGGTCTGGTAGTACTGTAAACTATTACGATACTTTAAAAGAATACTGGAATACTAACGTTTTAGGAGGAGCATCTTGGAATCAAGCATTACATGATGGATTCTTCAAAGCAGAAACCGTTGTTGAAGAAGTTGAAGCACCAACAGAAACTGTTGTAGATTTAACTGCAGCAGCAGGTGAGTTAGCAAGATCAGCAGGGAAAGCTTCAGGATTCGAATTAAACTTATTTACATCTACTGCTTTAGGAGATGGTAAACAAGCAAACAACCCTTGGTTACAAGAGTTACCAGATCCACTTACAAGAGCTACTTGGGATAACTACTTAACAATGTCTATTTCAGATGCAAGAGAGTTAGGTTTTGAAAACCCAGTAAGAGATAACGGAGCAATCGATGGTAATTATGCTACAGTAACAGTAAACGGAGTAACTATTAAAAATATTCCAGTAATGATTCAACCAGGTCAAGCAAAAGGATCTGTTGGATTAGCGTTAGGTTACGGTAGAACTCAAGGATTGAAAAAAGAAATGCAAGTTGGTGTTAACGCATACCCATTCTATATGAATGGAAATAACATCCAATACAATGTTTCAATTGAGAAAACATCAGGATGGCATAAGTTTGCTTGTACACAGGTACAAAGTACACTTGCAGGACGTCACGATATTTTAAAAGAAGCTACTTTAAAAGAAGTAAATAATAAAAACTTAGATCCTAAGCATACATGGAATAAACCATATATGGTTTCTTATGATCACCAAGAAGTTGAGGGAAGTACTATCGACTTATGGGAAGATCATGATAGAAGTATAGGACACCACTTCAAATTATCTATCGACTTAACTTCATGTACAGGATGTGGAGCATGTGTTGTAGCATGTCACGCAGAAAACAATGTACCAGTTGTAGGTAAGGATGAAATGAGAGTTGGTAGAGATATGCACTGGTTGCGTATTGACCGTTATTATTCATCTACTGTTGAAGATAAGCAGTACGAAAAAGATGAAGATGGTAAGACTAGACCAACATTAGAGCAGTTTAAAGCTGATAATCCAGGTTTAGCGAATCAAGAAGTAGAAAGAAGATATACTGAAAAGATATTAGAGTTAAGTAAAGGAGATTTATTTGACGCTTTAGAAAATCCAGCAGAGAACCCACAAGTTGCTTTCCAACCAATGATGTGTCAGCACTGTAATCACGCACCATGTGAAACAGTATGTCCGGTAGCAGCAACATCACACGGTCGTCAAGGTCAAAACCAAATGGCGTATAACCGTTGTGTAGGAACTAGATATTGTGCAAATAACTGTCCATATAGAGTTCGTCGTTTTAACTGGTTTAACTATGCAGAAAACGAAGAGTTTGATTTCAACATGAATAACGAGTACGGTAAAATGGTATTAAACCCAGACGTAGTTGTTCGTTCAAGAGGAGTTATGGAAAAATGTTCATTCTGTATCCAGTCAACTCAAGCAGTTATCTTAAAAGCAAAAAGAGAAGGAAGAGCAGTAAGAAAAGACGAGTTTAACGATGCTTGTGCTTGTTCTGCAGCATGTTCTTCTGGTTCTATGGTGTTTGGAGATGTAAACAATCCAGAAGATCCAGTAACGCCATTAGTAGAAGATAAAAGAGCATTCCACGTGTTAGACTATATTGGAACAAAACCAAATGTAGTGTACCAAGTGAAAGTTAGAAATACAAACGAAGCTTAATAATAAAATTAATAAGTATATAGATTTATGTCGTCTCATTACGAATCATCTTATAGAGAACCATTAATACTTGGTGACAAGAGTTACCATGATATTACTGAAGATATTGCAAAACCTATTGAAGGTAAAGCAAACAAACATTGGTATGTAGCATTCTATATCTCTTTAGCAGCAATGTTATGGGGATTTGGATGTATCTTTTACACCGTAGGAACAGGAATCGGTGTATGGGGATTAAGTAAAAATATCGGTTGGGCATGGGATATCACCAACTTTGTATGGTGGGTAGGTATCGGTCACGCCGGAACACTTATCTCAGCGGTATTATTATTATTCCGTCAAAAATGGAGAATGGCAATTAACCGTTCTGCAGAGGCAATGACAATCTTTGCCGTATTCCAAGCAGGTTTATTCCCAATTATTCACATGGGACGTCCATGGAATGGGTACTGGGTATTACCAATTCCTAACCAGTTTGGTTCGTTATGGGTAAACTTTAACTCGCCTTTATTATGGGATGTATTCGCAATCTCTACGTATTTATCAGTATCATTAGTATTCTGGTGGACTGGTTTATTACCTGATTTTGCAACAATCCGTGATAGAGCTGTTAAGCCATTCCAAAAGAAGATATATGCATTATTATCTTTCGGATGGTCTGGTAGAGCTAAAGATTGGCAACGTTTTGAAGAGGTGTCATTAGTATTAGCAGGTTTAGCAACACCATTAGTACTTTCAGTACACACGATTGTATCGATGGACTTCGCAACTTCTATTAACCCAGGATGGCACTCAACAATCTTCCCTCCATATTTCGTAGCAGGGGCAATCTTCTCTGGATTCGCAATGGTACAAACGTTATTAGGTATTATGCGTAAAGTAACGAATATGGAAGCATATATTACACGTTTACACGTAGAGTATATGAATATCGTAATTATCGTAACAGGAGGTATCGTAGCAGTAGCATATGCAACAGAGTTCTTTATTGCATGGTATACAGGATCACCTTACGAAAATTATACATACTTATCTTTTGGAGCTGAAGCAGGAGCATACGGATGGGCATTTTGGTCTTTATTAATCTGTAACATCTTTACTCCACAGTTATTATGGTTTAAGAAAATTAGAAGAAGTTTTATTTGGTCTTTTATTATCTCAATTATCATCAATATAGGAATGTGGTTTGAGCGTTTCGATATTATCGCAATTGTATTAAGTAAAGGTCAATTACCATCAACATGGTGGCGTTTTGAGCCAACATTTGTAGATGTAGGTATCTTTATTGGAACTATTGGATTCTTCTTTGTATTATTCTTATTATATGCAAGAACTTTCCCTGTAATTCCTACAGCAGAGATTAAGACAATCTTGAAATCAACAGGTGAGAACTATAAAAAATTAAGAGAGGAGAACAATGAGCACTAATAAAGTAATTCACGCATTATATAATGATGATGATATCTTAATGGATGCCGTTAAGAAAGTAAAAGCAGATCACCATCATATTGAAGAAGTATTTTGTCCATTTCCAGTTCACGGATTAGACAAAGCAATGGGATTAGCACCAACACGTTTAGCCATCACTGCTTTTATGTATGGTATTACAGGTTTATCGGTTGCTATTTGGTTAACATGGTATACTATGATTGCAGATTGGCCACAAGATATTGGAGGTAAACCTAACTTTTCTTGGGCTACTAACATGCCAGCTTTCGTTCCAATTATGTTCGAATTAACAGTATTCTTTGCAGCTCACTTAATGGTTATTACATTTTACATGAGAAGTAAAATTTGGCCATTCAAAAAAGCTGAAAACCCAGACCCAAGAACTACAGATGATCACTTCTTAATGGAGATCCCTGTTCACGGTAACGAAGAAGAATTAAAAGCTTTGTTAGAAACAACAGGAGCTGTAGAAATTAACGTAGTAGAAAAGCATTAATTAAGAGATATGAAGAGCTTAAAAATAATTATCGCTTTAGTTGTAGTTGCAAGCTTAGCTTCTTGTAATAACAAACGTAAACCACAAGTACAATATATGCCAGATATGTATGTATCTGTAGCTTATGATGCAAATGGAGCTAATTCACCAGGAGGAATGGTTGATAGATTACCAGTTGCAGGTACTGTAAGTAGAAATGGTATAGTAGCTTATGATATTCCTGATACAAATGAAGGATACGAAAAAGCAAAAGCTGAATTAAAAAACCCTTTACCTACTAATGAGGTTAACTTAGAAAAAGGTAAAGAGTTATACGGAATTTACTGTGCCTCTTGTCATGGAACAAAAGGAGATGGAAACGGAGTTTTATCGCAAAGAGATAAATTCAATGGTATTCCAAATTACAAGGATAGAGATTTAACACCAGGAAACATTTACCATGTAATTATGTATGGTAAAAACTTAATGGGATCTCATGCATCACAGTTAAAGTACAAAGAGCGTTGGCAAATTGTACAATACGTAGAAAAATTAAGAAGCGAATTAAAATAAGTCTATAATAGATAGTTAAGATATGTACCAGTTTTCAGGAAAATTAAAAATGCTTGCTATTGCTCTTATGGTTTTAGGAGCCTTAGGTACTGCCGCTAGTTTTATGTCGGCACCTAAAACATTAGAAGAAGCAAAAGAAATTTTAGCAAAACAAGAGGCACACCATGGAGGTGGTCACGGAGCAGCTGATTCACATGGTGAAGAAAAAGCTCACGCTAAAGAAGCTAAGACTGAAGCGCATGCTGAAGTTGAAAAACATTCAGAAGAAGCAGCTGCAAAAGCACACGAAGCTGATAGCATTGCTACACATGCAAAAGAAACAACAGAAGAAGCTCACACAGCAGATAGTACAGCTGTTCATGCAGAAGATACTCACAAAAAAGAGGTAAAAGAAGCACATGTAGAAGTTGTTGCATCAAAAGATGCTCATGCAACTAATGCACATGGTGAAGATCACGGAGATGCACATGCAGAACACGCTTTTCACCAAATGCAAAACAGACCTTGGGCAGCTTTCTTCGTAGCGTTATTATTCTTCTTAGGAGTAACATTATTAGTATTAGCTTTCTATGCAATTCAAAGAGTAGCACAAGCAGGATGGTCTGTAGTGTTATTTAGAGTAATGGAAGCAATAACTGCAAACATGCACTATGTAAGTGCAATTATGTTATTGTTCTTAATTGCTACAGCAATGCACATCAATCACTTATTTCCATGGATGGGAGAGGGTGTTGTAGATCCTACAAGTCCAAACTACGATCCAATTATAGATGGAAAGAAATGGTACTTAAATACACCAGGATGGTTAATTAGAAGTATCTTCTACTTATTAGTATGGAATGCTTACCGTTTTATTATCAGAAAAGGATCTATCCAACAAGATAATGGTGATTTAAAATTACACAAGAGAAATTATAACATATCTGTAATCTTCTTATTTTTCTTTATGATTACAGAGTCTATGATGGCTTGGGATTGGATTATGGGAATTGACCCACACTGGTTCTCAACATTATTCGGATGGTATGTATTAGCTACTTTCTTAGTATCAGCTTTAACTGTAATTGCTTTTGTAACAATTTACTTACGTTCTAAAGGATATTTACCATTAGTTAACGATAGCCATATTCACGATTTAGCTAAATATATGTTTGGTTTCTCTGTATTCTGGACTTACTTATGGTTTGCACAGTTTATGTTAATTTGGTATGCAGATATGCCAGAGGAAACTACATATTACTTATTGCGTTTTAACGAATACAAAGTACCATTCTTAGCAATGGTAGTAATGAACTTCATCTTCCCTGTATTATTATTAATCAACAGTGACTTTAAGAGTGTACCTTGGTTTGTAGTGTTAGGAGGAGTAGTAATATTAGCAGGTCACTACTTAGATTTATTCGTAATGATTATGCCTGGTACTGTAGGAGCTCAATACGGATTTGGAGTTGGAGAAATTAGTGCAATCTTATTCTTCGTAGGATTGTTTATTTTCGCAACGTTCAATGCATTTGCAAAAGCAGATCCAGTAGCAAAAGGAAACCCATTCTTACACGAGAGTGAAACTTTCCATTACTATAATATCGAACACAGAGGAGAAGATAGTAATCATCATTAATAATTAGAATTAATAAACAAATAGTTTAGATAATATGCTCGCTTTATTTTATATTTTCATAGCAGTTGCAATAGGAGTAAGTTTTTGGCAAATTACTCGTATCATGAATTTCCGTTCTGTAATTGCTACAGATAAAGACAACGAAACACAAGGTAAATTAGCTTTAGGATTCTTAGCTTTCTTATATGCAATGATGATTTACTGTTTAATCGCAATGAATGTAATAATGTTACCAGAATCTGCTTCTATAGAAGGAGAACATGATGATAACTTATTCAACATTACATTTTGGTTAATTGGAATAGTTCAATTTGGAATGCAGTTCTTAATTTTCTTCTTCACTTATAAGTATAGAGGAAATAAAGACAAAAAGGCATTGTTTTATGCTGATAGCCATAAATTAGAACTTTTATGGACATCTATTCCAGCAGTAACAATTGTATTATTAATTGGTTATGGATTATGGGCTTGGAACAACATTATGTATGTTGGAGCCGATGAAAACCCAATTGAAATTGAAGTATACTCAAGACAATTCGATTGGCAAGCGCGTTATGCAGGAGCTGATAATGAGTTAGGATTAGGGAATGTAAATTTCATTAAAGGAATTAACTCTATGGGAGTTGATATGTCAGACCCTAAATCACAAGACGATAAAAAAGTTACTGAATTAGTATTACCGAAAGGAAAGAAAATATTATTTAAATTCCGTTCACAAGATGTATTACACTCTGCGTACATGCCACACTTTAGAGCACAAATGAACTGTGTTCCAGGTATGATTACTCAGTTTGCATTTACACCGAAGTATACTACAGAAGAAATGCGTCAAAATTCTGAAGTAATAGCGAAAACTGAAGGAATTAACAAAATTAGAAGAGCTAAAGGTGAAGAGCCTTATGAATTCAACTACTTATTGTTATGTAACAAAATTTGTGGAGCATCTCACTACAACATGCAAATGAAAATTACTGTTGTTGAAGAAGCTGAATACAAGAAGTGGTTATCAGAGCAAAAAACATTAGCTCAAGTTATTAAATAAGATTTTTTCAAAAAAGTTATATAAAAGATAGATTATGTCAGATCATCATCACAAAGAAACATTTGTAACTAAATATATCTTCAGTACAGATCACAAAATGATTTCGAAGCAGTTCCTTGTTACAGGTATATTCATGGGTATCATTGGAGGTTTTATGTCTATGTTATTTCGTTTGCAAATTGCATGGCCAGATACTTCATTCTCAATAATTGAAGCATTTTTAGGAAACCATCAAACAGATGGTATTATGAACCCAGATATGTACTTAGCATTGGTAACAATACACGGTACAATAATGGTATTCTTTGTATTAACAGCAGGTTTAAGTGGTACCTTTTCAAACTTACTAATTCCATTACAGATTGGAGCACGTGATATGGCTTCTGGTTTCTTAAACATGGTTTCTTACTGGTTATTTTTCTTATCATCAGTAGTAATGGTTATATCATTGTTTGTTGAAGCAGGACCAGCATCTGCAGGATGGACTATTTATCCTCCATTATCTGCGTTACCACAAGCAATTCCAGGTTCAGGTACAGGTATGACATTATGGTTAGTGTCTATGGCAATATTCATTGCTTCTTCGTTAATTGGATCATTGAACTATATTGTTACTATATTAAACTTGCGTACAAAAGGAATGAAAATGACAAGATTGCCATTAACAATGTGGGCATTCTTTATTACAGCAATTATTGGTGTTATTTCATTTCCAGTATTATTATCTGCAGCTTTATTATTAATATTCGATAGAAGCTTTGGAACATCATTCTATTTATCGGATATCTTTATTTCAGGAGAAGTATTACATTACCAAGGAGGATCACCAGTATTATTTGAACACTTATTCTGGTTCTTAGGTCACCCTGAAGTATATATTATATTATTACCAGCATTAGGATTAACATCTGAAGTAATCTCTACAAATGCACGTAAACCAATTTTCGGTTACCGCGCAATGATTGGATCAATTATGGCAATTGCATTCTTATCAACAATTGTATGGGGACACCACATGTTTATCTCAGGAATGAATCCATTCTTAGGTTCGGTATTTACGTTTACAACAGTATTAATTGCAATTCCATCAGCTGTAAAAGCATTTAACTATGTAACTACATTATGGAAAGGTAACTTACAGTTAAATCCGGCTATGCTATTCTCTATTGGATTAGTTTCTACTTTCGTAACAGGAGGTTTAACAGGATTAGTATTAGGAGATTCAGCATTAGATATTAATGTTCATGATACATACTTTGTGGTAGCACACTTCCACTTAGTAATGGGTGTATCTGCATTATTAGGAATGTTTGCTGGTGTATATCACTGGTTCCCTAAGATGTATGGTAGAATGATGAATAAAACATTAGGATACTGGCACTTCTGGTTAACAATTATTACAGCGTATGGAGTATTCTTCCCAATGCACTTTGTTGGATTAGCAGGTTTACCACGTCGTTATTATACAAATACAAACTTCCCAATGTTTGATGATTTAGTAGAAATTAACGTATTCATGACGGTAATGGCTATAATTGGAGGAGCAGCTCAATTAATATTCTTAGCTAACTTCTTTATTTCAATCTATAGAGGACAAAAAGCAACACAAAATCCATGGAAAGCTAATACATTAGAATGGACTACACCAGTAGAACATATCCACGGAAACTGGCCAGGAGCTATTCCAGAAGTTCACAGATGGGCTTATGACTACAGTAAGACTGATGAAAACGGTGAATATGTACACGGACAAGATTTCGTATTACAAACTACGCCATTATTAGACGGTGAAGAACCAACCTAATAAATAGCATATAAAAGCTAAAAAAGCCTTCCAAATTTTGGAAGGCTTTTTTATTTGATAACATTTAAAATTTATATAAAGAATAGATTAATAGTATAAGGAGGAAAATGTATTAATACTTTATAGCTTAATAGCTAATCGAATGGTATTAATATAGTAACAGAGTTTATAATAAGAATAGAATTATTGTTACTAGAAAGATAAATACAGAGTGTGAAACTTCTCTGATTAATGTTTAGGGGGCTTTTATAAGAAGATAGCAAATAGTTTACTTAATATACTTTTTAAATTCAGCTAAAGATTATCGTTAAATAAGTAGACTAGGAGCGGGAAGTACTTTCTATTTTACCATACGAAAGAGCTTCGTTGAATGATACAGGAGTATCTAATTATAGATAATAAGTTTGAT
>NZ_CANMMT010000009.1 GCF_947499065.1 uncultured Tenacibaculum sp.
GTAGGGACTGGAATATCAGTAACTGCTACCACAGGAAGTTATACCTTAACAGGAACGGATGCAGGAAATTATACAGTTACTCAACCAAGTGGCTTAACAGCAGATATTACAGCCAAAGTATTAACGGTAACAGCTGATGATAAATCTCGAGCAGTGGGAGTTGCTAATCCAGTTTTTACGATTACTTATTCAGGTTTTATAGGAGGAGATAGTGTTGCGGATTTAGGTACAGTTCCGGTAGCAAGTACTACAGCGACAATTGCATCTCCAGTTGGAATGTATCCTATTACGGCGTCAGGAGGAGTAGATAATAATTATTCTTTTAATTATGTTTCAGGTACTTTAAATGTTTTAATAGATACCGATGGCGATGGGGATCCAGATATTACTGATTCAGATGATGATAATGATGGAAACCCAGATGGGACAGATACAAATCCATTAGAAGTAAAAGTAACAGATGATGCTTTAACTGTAGTGGAAGGACAAACTGCTTCGGTAAATGTTTTAATAAATGACGATTTTCAAGCAGGAGCGAATACAAGTATTACTCAAACAGGAGGAACAGCTACAGGAACAGTAAATATAGATTCATTAACAGGAGAAGTAACTTATACACCAGCAGCAGGAGAAGAAGGAGGAACGGTAACTATAGAGCTGCAAGTATGTAATACGGCTGTAACACCACAAGTTTGTGCAACAGAAACAATTACCGTAACAGTACAAACAGATACTGATGGCGATGGAGATCCAGATGTTACTGATCCAGATGATGATAACGATGGCAATCCAGATGGGACAGATACAAATCCATTAGAAGTAAAAGTAACAGATGATACTTTAACTGTAGTGGAAGGACAAACTGCTTCGGTGAATGTTTTAATAAATGATGATTTTCAAGCAGGAGCGAATACAAGTATTACTCAAACAGGAGGAACAGCTACAGGAACAGTAAGTGTAGATCCATTAACAGGAGAAGTAACTTATACACCAGCAGCAGGAGAAGAAGGAGGAACGGTTACTATAGAGTTGCAAGTATGTAATACGGCTGTAACACCACAGGTTTGTGCAACAGAAACAATTACCGTAACAGTACAAACAGATACTGATGGCGATGGAGATCCAGATGTTACCGATCCAGATGACGATAATGATGGAAACCCAGATGGAACAGATACAAATCCATTAGAAGTAAAAGTAACAGATGATGTTTTAGTAGTAGGAGAAGGGCAGACCGCTTCAGTAAATATTTTGACAAATGATGATTTTCAAGCAGGAGCGAATACAAGCATTACTCAAACAGGAGGAACAGCTACAGGAACAGTAAGTATAGATCCATTAACAGGAGAAGTAACTTATACACCAGCTGCTGGAGAGCAAGGAGGAACAGTTACTATAGAATTACAAGTATGTAATACAGCAGTAACACCACAGGTTTGTGCAACAGAAACAATTACCGTAACTGTACAAACAGATACTGATGGCGATGGTGATCCAGATGTTACCGATCCAGATGATGATAACGATGGAAACCCAGATGGAACAGATACAAATCCATTAGAAGTAAAAGTAGAAGATGATGCTCTAACTGTAGTGGAAGGACAAGCTGCTTCGGTGAATGTTTTAACAAATGATGATTTTGAACCAGGAGTAAATACAAGTATTACTCAAACAGGAGGGACAGCTACAGGAACAGTAAGTATAGATCCATTAACAGGAGAAGTAACTTATACACCAGCAGCAGGAGAAGAAGGAGGAACGGTTACTATAGAGTTGCAAGTATGTAATACGGCGGTAACACCACAGGTTTGTGAAACAGAAACAATTACCGTAACTGTACAAACAGATACCGACGGCGATGGTGATCCAGATGTTACTGATCCAGATGATGATGGTGATGGAATTTCAGATGTAGATGAAGGTAATGGAGATAGTGATGGAGATGGAATACCTGATAGTTTAGATACTGATAGTGATGGAGATGGAATACCAGATGCAACAGAAGGGTCAGGAGATACAGATGGAGATGGAACACCTGATTATTTAGATTTAGATTCGGATGGAGATGGAGTTTCTGACAATACTGAAGGTACTGGGGATAGTGACGGTGATGGAGTTTCAGATTATCAAGATTCAGACGATGATGGAGATGGAGTATTAACTGCTGATGAAGATATAAATAACGATGGAGATCCAACAAATGATGATACTGATGGAGATGGAACGCCTGATTACCTAGATACAGATGATGACAACGATGGTATATTAACTATCGATGAGTTTATGAATGACTGTGATAATGATAAAGTGCCAGATCATATTGATTTAACTGACTGTACAATTATACCAGAAGGTTTTTCACCAAACGGAGATGGAGTAAATGATCTTTTTGTAATTCCATTCTTATCAAACTATAGAAACTTTAGTATGGGAGTTTATAATAGATATGGTAGAAAAGTTTACAGATATGATAACAACGGAAGTAGTAATCCGCAATGGTGGAATGGTTATTCAAATGCTAGTTTAACATTTGATAGTAGTAAACCAGTTCCAGTGGGTACATATTACTATGTTATAGAATTGAATGATGGTAGTGGTAAGCAATTTACAGGTTGGGTTTATATTAATAGATAATAGAAAAGAAATGAAAAAAGTTATATTAATAATAATAGTAATATTTAGTGCCTTTTCTGTTAAAGGTCAACAGGATCCACATTATACACAGTATATGTATAATATGAATATTGTAAATCCAGCTTATGCAGGGTCTAAAGATGGTTTGGTTTTGAGTGTTTTGGGTAGATCTCAATGGGCTGGTATCAAAGATGCGCCAAGAACATTTACGTTTAACGCGCAAGCACCTTTAGGTAAAAATGTAGGAATGGGGCTTTCTGTAATTGCAGATAAAATAGGACCTTTGTCTGAGCAGAATGTATATGCGGATTTTTCTTATACAATAAAAGTGAATGAAGCAGCAAAACTAGCTTTTGGTTTAAAAGCTGGAGTTACATTTTTATCAGCGCCATTATCGTTTTTAAATATCGTTAATTCAGGTGATATTGCTTTTCAAAATAATTTAAATGAAACGAATCCTAATTTTGGAGTAGGGCTTTATTATTATACAGATAGATATTATCTAGGATTGTCAGCTCCGAATTTATTAAAAACAATTCATTTTGAAAGAGGAAAAGGTATTGTTTCTAAGGCATTAGAGGAAACACATTATTTCTTTACAGGAGGATATGTTTTTCAAATGAGTGATGATATAAAATTTAAGCCTTCGTTTTTAGCGAAAGCGGCTGTAGGGGCTCCAGTTTCTGTAGAATATTCTGCAAATATATTGTTTTACGATAATATTGAGTTTGGACTGTCATATAGGTATGACGATTCGTTTTCGGCTATTTTTAGTTTAGATATTACTGAGAAATTAAGAATGGGATATGCATACGATCATACTTTTACAAATTTAGGGGATTTTAATTCTGGAAGTCACGAGGTATTAATGACCTTTAGCTTTGGGAAAGAGAAGTCTAAATTTCTAAGATTTTTTTAAAAGTATTTCAGAAAATAGATTGATTTATAAAAGGGTAAGTGATTTTCTATTACTTGCTCTTTTTTTTGTTGAAATAATCGTTTTTTAAGATTATGCTAAAGTCTGGAGCTATATATTTATTCTTATGGAAGAAAATAATAGTTAACCATAATTAACATTAGTTAACTTAATAAGGTTTAAACTAGCTATAAACTTGCATAGAAATTATAATATAACATTATGAAAAAAATAATAAAAATTAATCTACTGTTTGTTGTTGTATTCCTATGTGCTTGTAAGTATAGTACTAAAAAAGAAGAGCCAGTAGAGAATCAGAAGTTTAGTTTAGAGTCTTATTTGATTAAAGATGAATATGTAAAGTTAGAATTAAAAAAAATGTCTTCAGGGCATTTACATATTTATGGACAACTTAATGGGGTTAAAGGAAATTTTATTTTAGATACTGGAGCAGGAGCTACTGTTATTGATAAAAAAAATAAAGAAAAGTTTCATATGCAAGCTGTAAATTCAGGTGATGAAGGTACTGGTGCTGGAGGAACAGGGTTGCAAATGTTAGCTTCAGAAAAAAATAATTTTAGAATAGGAGAATTAGAAATGGATGAATTAGGCTTAACCTTAATGAGTTTGGGTCATGTTAATAAAGCATTTGAAAGTATGGGGTTGGAAGAAATTGATGGTGTAATTGGAGCAGATATTTTGACAAATAAAAAAGCAATAATAGATTATTCTAATCTTATATTGTATTTAAAAAAATAAAAAGAGAGGTTTTAAAACCTCTCTTTATAAAATGGTCAACCCATATTTAATATTATTTTTTAGTTATTTCCTAAGTTAGCGTATTCTTTTTCAGAGATTTTCCCAGTATGAATATCAACTAATTCTTCTATTTTAGTTAACATAAATTTGTGTAATTCTTCATCAATTTTTTCTGGCTTTTCAAGATTGCTAGATTTTAATTTACCAGGAATAACATAAGTATTGTAGTAGTAAAAAAAGTTATAATCTAGGTTTGAATTAGATAAATTACCATTGTTTCCTAATAACCATCCTAATCTTACAGCAGAACGTCTTTGCGAAGCAGAACCGTGAGAAGACCCACTAGCTCCAGCTATAGATTGAGAAAAATTGTATGCAGGAATAACATCAGACCAATTAGAAGTGTAACTTCTTCTTAAGAAATACCCGGCAAAACCATCAGCTTCTAATTCAGTATTAGAAGGTCCGGTTACTGAAGGATATCCTTGTCTAAATTGTATTTGATGAGCTACCTCATGTGCTACAATATATGCTACAGCAGATCTTCCATAATTTAAAGCTCCTCTTAACATTTCTTCACCCCAAATAATATAATTTGCTGGAGGTCCGTAAGATAAAGCATTGAAAGTACCACTTCCTGCTGCAAAATAAAGAGGAACATTAGCTATACCAAAAAGGCTTGATGCTTTATTGTTTTGTTGTTTTAAAAAGTTGGTTTCACTTGTATTGATAAGTGTGTTTGACCAATAAGAGTTTGGTCCAAATTGAGATACTGTTGCACATTTGTGTGCTGTGTTGTGATTATCAAATTCACTTGGTAAAACACCAGCTTCTGGTGAATTAGCGCTTAATGCTATGTCTTTAGCTATTTCTTGATTGTCACAACTTTGCAACGAAACTAAAATAGCCAACGTTGTTAATTTAATGAAATTTTTCATTTATTTTGAAGGGTTTGGGGGTTGACCAAGTTGAAAACGAATGCAATTGTGTATTATTGTATTTTTAATAAAAATATTTAAATAATAAATTTAATTTATTAAAATAGTTAAATTCTTTAATTATCTATGCTTTAATTCTGTTTTGTTGTAGTGAAATATAAAACTCAATATTTGTAAGTGGTTGAGACTATGTCCTTCGTGTTTGTTTTTTTATTCAGTGTATTTTATAGATAATAGTTGGAGGTAAAAGTAAAGAATTTTTCTATTGAATTTTTTAATACACAGTGAAGTCGGGATGAAAGGATTCGAACCTTCGATCTCACGGCCCCCAGCCGTGCACTTTAACCGGACTAAGCTACATCCCGAGTTGTAAGCAAATATATTATTAAAAAAATAAAAAGTTCTAGGGCAGACCTAGAACTTTTATCAAGAATAAATATTATAAAGAATAATAGTTGATTAAAAATTATTATTCTATCTATTTTATAAACGTTATAAATTGTCGTTTATTGTTTCTGTTCAATATTACGCAGTTAAGGGTTTACCTTTTAAACGCTTTTCAATTCGCTGTTTTACAACGGTTAATCTTTTCATTGCATCCATTAAGGCAGTGTCCTTAGTTTCTTTATATACCTCGTTTATCTCTAATATCAAAGCTTTAGCTTCTCTTGAAGCTAATATTCGATCACTAGTAGTGATAAATTTGAACTTTCTGTTTTCAAATTCATCTGCTTTACTTATTAATTCTGAGTTCATAAAATATCTACTAATTTTAATTAAATTATCTTTTTTTAGAATAAGTCTGGTAATTGATTCCGAATAAAAAAGATTTATTTTCTCTATAAATAAATTGGGCGACAAATATATACTAATCTTTCATTTAACCTATAATAAATTCATCAAATTATTTTATTTTTTTATAAATTTTCTTTATAACGTAATTTAGACCAAAATTTCCTAGTTTTTGTTAATCATAGATGTAATCTATTGAGTTAAATATAATAATTTTTATTTGTTATGTCAAGTCTATTTACAGAAAATTAACATAAATACTGGGCTTTTTTGATGATTATTCATTTGTTTATGGTGAATTATTGAGAATAAAGTATTTTTGAAGTCTTAAGATTTTATGTGATAAGTCTTTAATTTTAAACATAACAGATTTAATGAGAAAAGTAATATTAATAATTTTAGTGGTTGTATTTCAGTCATGTAGTAGTAAGAAAAAGAGGAAAATTACAGGGAAGTCTCCTTTTCAAATAGAAATGAATACTGAATTTAAGGATGCTTCTAAATCACCATTGACTAAAAAAGGATTAAGGAACTTTAAAGGGTTGGATTTTTTTCCAATTTCAGAAGCGTATATCGTAAGAGCTAAATTAATTAAGACACCTGATGCTCCAACATTCAACTTTCCTACAACTACTGATAGGGTTGCGGTGTATAAAAAGTATGGTGTAGTTTCTTTTAAAATAAATGGAAAAGATTTTAAATTAGCTATATATCGAGATGAACACCCAGAGCCAAAATATAAGGATAACTTGTTTTTACCATTTTTGGATAATACTAATGGAAAAACTTCTTATGAAGGAGGGCGTTTTATTGATGTTTTAGTCACTGATGAAAATGAGGATGGTACAATAACTATTGATTTTAATAAGGCATATAATCCTTATTGTGCATATAGTGATCGATATTCTTGTCCTATTACACCTAGAGATAATTATTTAGATACTGAGATAAAGGCTGGAGTAATGGCCTATAAAAAACCATAAAAAAAGCCTGCTTAGCAGGCTTTTTTATTTAATTGGAGGATTTAATCCTTCTATGCTATCTTGTTCTATTGCTTGTTGTAATGAATTTAAATAGTTTTTTCTAACCTTTAATTTTGTTTCAGCATGTGCTTTTTTGTTTAAGTTAGAAAACATTTCAGCAATCTTTATAGCTGTAGGCATCAAATGATCTTCAGGTACAATTCTATCCAGAAAACCAGCTGTAACAGCATTTGCAGGAGTGTATATTTCAGAATTACTAATGCTTCTTTCAAAATAGATAGGAGCTAAGCGCGCTTTGGCTATTTCAATACCAGCATGGTGCATTGTCATTCCAATCATAACTTCGTTTAATCCAATTTTAAAATCACCTTCGGTACCTATTCTATAATCAGCAGAAAGAAGTAAAAAAGCTCCTTTTGCAATTGCGTGTCCACTACAAGCGATTATAACTGGAAAAGGAAAAGATAACATTCTAAGTGATAACTTAGAGCCTTTGGTTACTAACTCTAAAGCCGATTCAGGAGAAGCTGTCATGCTTTTTAAGTCATAACCAGCAGAAAAGATACCGGGTTGACCTGTTAAAATAACAACTTTCTTTTCTTGTTCTGCTTGATTGAATGCAATGTTTAAAGCATCAATAACTTCATGTGAAATAGCATTTGCTTTTCCGTTTGTAATAGTAATAATTACATAAGCATCTTTCGATGTATACTGAACAGGGGTACTCATAT
Source organism: uncultured Tenacibaculum sp. (assembly GCF_947499065.1). GTDB lineage: Bacteria > Bacteroidota > Bacteroidia > Flavobacteriales > Flavobacteriaceae > Polaribacter. Next base: position 7,754 of record NZ_CANMMT010000009.1, read on the forward strand.
GTTTATATAAATTTAATTAAATAGATTCCAGCAAAAACAGCTGAAAAACCAAGAATGAAACTTGCAATTGTATAAAAAGCAAAAGAGGTAAAATCTCCCGATTTTAAGAAAATATGATTTTCATAAGCAAAGGTTGAAAAAGTGGTAAAACCACCACAAAAACCAGTGGCTAATAATAAGGTGTGATTTTGAGTTAAGGTTTCATTTTTTGCAGCCAAACCTAGGATGATACCTATAAATAAGCTTCCTAAAACATTTGCAGCAAATGTGCCATAAGGAATACCTGTTGCAGGACTGTTTAAAAGTTTACCTATAAGGTATCTCAAAACACTTCCAGTTCCGCCACCAATAAAAACTAATAATAGTTGTTTCATATATATGCGAAAATAATAAAACCTCACAAATTTTGTGAGGTTTTACGAATATATAGTTTTTGTATTATTCAATTGGATAATAAATATCAGTTTGTATTTCTGTAGGTTTTACAGTACTTGGGTCGTTAACGTACAATTCCCAAATAGGCCATTTTTGAGTAAGATTATTCTCTTTTAAATAATTGTCTATTTTGGTATGTGCATCGTAATCACCTTCTCCGTAATTACCAAATTTAGAAATTACTAGGCTATTACCTGCAGGTAACTTTACAACTTCCATTCCTGTAGCTGGTGCTAATTCTTTGTTTAAAAGTAATCCGATATAAAATTCAGTTTCTCCAGATTTTTCATCGTATTTACTAAATACAGCCCCAGGAGTGTAATCACCAAGTTTTAGTCCATTTTTAGCTGCATACATTCCTGCTTTAGGTAAATCTTGCATGAATAAACGTGTCATTTCTTTATGGTCAATTTTAATCTTATGACGGTACCCGATAAAGATTTTTTCAGGCACCTCTTTTGTAGAAATTTCGCCAATGGTAAACTTTGGAGTTGCTGGAATTGTTTCCAAAAGAACCTTTTCTAAATTATCTAATCCTTTTTCTTCCATTGGTCCAAACATATTGTCCCAACCTCCTGTGAATGCGGCAATCATTTTAAAGAAAAAAGGAGATTTCTCAGCTTTCATACCCCATGTTACCTTTGTGCCATCAGATACTTCTTCAAAATTCCAATAAATATCTCCTGGTTCACTATCCATAAAAGATATTTTTTGGTCAATAGATTTGTTTTCAACTAAAGCAACAGTTTCCATTTTTCCTGGTCCGTCTTTACTTGTCCAGCTATCAGAAGCACCAACACCTACTGTTTTATCACCATAAGTTACTACAATAGTGCTGTCTTCATCATGCCATGGCCCCCATTTTTCCCATGTTTTTAAATCGTTTACGGTATTAAATGCATGTGCAATCGGAGCTTTTATTACTTTGCTTCTACTTACGTCGTAACTTCCAGTATAAGTACTAACGTAAATTAAGCCAATAGCAATTACTGCCACTATAAGTAGCAGTATGTATTTTAAGATTTTCATAATTATTATAGTTTGATTTATTGTAAAGTTACTGATTTTTAAATTGTTATTTTAAAACAACATCGTCAGCATCAGTCCAATTCCACTTTCCTACAATAACTCCATTTTCTACAGTAATAACTCCTGGATTGGCTCTAATTGCAGTTTTTAAAGCAGTTTCATCACAAAAACCAAAAGTATATGGTAAACCAAATTCTTTTTGTGTAGCTGCTAAGTCTTCAATATAAGAAGCTGTTAAAACATAAATTTCATATCCTTTAGCTTTTGCATCAGCTGCTACTTTTGAAATAGCTGGTAATCCTTCTTTTTCAGTTTTCTCGAAGTTGTAAAGCATAATTAACATTGCTTTATCTTTACCAAGCATTTCTTCTAATTTATCACCTTCATCAGTTTCAATCATAAAATCATGAATAGGAGGAACTTCATCGCTTCCATCTTTATATGCCATTCCTTCAGCAATATTAGTTCCTATTGAGTAAGCTCTAAAATCTATAATTGGTAAGTGTTGTAAAACGTGATATACAATCACTAATGAAAAGAAAACTGAAGCGTATGTAGCTAAAGCACCTACTTTTTTAGAAATTAAAGGTGTAATGTATCTTAATCCTATAATTAAAATCACGATAAAAATCATGAATACGACATTTTTATAAAATGTTTCTTTAGGTGTAAGTTTTAAAGCATCTCCAAAACAACCACAGTCAGTTACTTTGTTGTAAGTGTATGAATACCAGGTTAAGAATAAGAATACTAAGTTAAGACTAAACAAACTCCAAACCGTAAATTTAGGTTTAAAACCTACTAAAAGCATTATTCCTAAAACTAATTCAGTTACAATTAAAAGAATAGAAAAAGGTAAAGTATAAGGAATTAAAAACTCCATGTTTAATACTCCTTCACTAAAATATTCCTGAAATTTATATTGAGAACCTATAGGGTCTACTAGTTTTACAAATCCTGAATAAATAAATAAAAGTCCTACAAGTACTCTTGAAATATGTGTTGAAATTTTTAAAATCATTTTTTAAGGGGTTTAGGTTAACTGTCTAATTCTGAATGGTGAATCAAAGCAAAAATAGCATAATTAATCATATCTTGATAATTTGCGTCTATTCCCTCTGAAACTATAGTCTTTCCTTGGTTATCTTCAATTTGTTTTACACGAAGAAGTTTTTGAAGAATTAAATCTGTTAAGGAAGAAATTCTCATATCTCTCCATGCTTCACCATAGTCATGGTTTTTATTTTCCATTAACTCTTTGGTAATTTTTACATGTTTGTCGTACAAATCAGTAGCATCTTCAGTATTCATATCAGGTTGTTCAACAACTCCTTTTTCTAGCTGAATTAAAGCCATTATTGAATAATTAATAATTCCAATAAATTCTGATTTTTCACCTTCATCTACTTTACGTTCAGTGTTTTCTTGTAGTTGTCGGATACGTTGAGCTTTGATAAAAATTTGATCGGTTAATGATGGCAGTCTTAATATTCTCCATGCACTACCGTAGTCACTCATTTTTTTTATAAACAAACTTCTACATTCTTCAACTACTGAATCGTATTGTTGGGATGTGTTTTGCATCTTTTTTATTTAAAAGTAATCGACCAAAAATAGTAAATATTACAAGCTTTTCGTTTATTTTTACTTGGAAATTTATTATGATGACAATTAATTGTAAAGGAAGTTTAATAGATCTTTCTTCTCCTAAAGTAATGGGGATTTTAAATATTACCCCCGATTCTTTTTTTGATGGTGGTAAATATAAAAATGAGAAAGAGATACTTATACAGACAGAAAAAATGTTAAATGATGGAGCTACATTTATTGATGTAGGAGCTTATTCGTCAAGACCAGGAGCTAAACATATTTCTGAAGAAGAAGAGTTACAGAGAATTATACCAGTTATTGAATTATTAGTAAAAAAGTTTCCAGAAATTATAATTTCTGTAGATTCATTTAGGAGTAGGGTAGTAGAGGAAACTATTAATACTGGAGCAGCAATTATTAATGATATCTCTGGGGGAGTAATGGATGTTAAAATGTTTGAAACCGTAGCGAAATTACAAGTGCCTTATATTATGATGCATATGCAAGGAACTCCTAAAAATATGCAGCAAAACCCTACTTATACTGATATAGTGAGAGAAATAACTTCATTTTTTGCAGCTCAAATTTTTAAGCTTCGTGAGCTAAAAGTAAATGATGTTATCATTGATGTTGGTTTTGGTTTTGGAAAAACACTAGAACATAATTACGAGTTGTTACAAAAATTAAGTTTATTTAAACATTTGAATGTTCCTGTTCTAACTGGGGTTTCTAGAAAATCGATGTTGTATAAATTATTAGATATAACTCCTCAAGAAGCTTTGAATGCGACAACAGTAGCTAATACGATTGCTTTGCTAAATGGCACTAATATTTTAAGGGTTCATGATGTAAGAGAAGCGGTAGAAGCTGTTAAAATAGTAGAGCAATTATCATAAAATGATTACATTTACTAAAACTTCTATAAAATAAATGAGTTTAGATTTTATTGATTTTTCGTTTCTGGATGTGCTTGATATTATTTTAGTCGCTGTACTTTTATATTATATATACAAGTTATTAAAAGGAACGGTAGCCATTAATATAGTTATTGGAATCGCTTTAATTTTTTTGATTTGGAAAATTACCCAAGCACTTCATATGGAGATGCTTAGTGGAATATTAGGTTATTTACTTTCTGGAGGAGTTATTGCGCTGATTATAGTATTTCAACAAGAAATTAGAAAGTTTTTATTAATGATAGGTACCACTAATTTTTCTACGAAACGTGGGTTTTTAAATCAATTAAAATTTTTACAATCGGAAATCAATTCAGAAATTGATATTGAAACAATTTTAAAAGCGTGTTTTAATTTATCGAAAACTAAAACAGGAGCTTTAATAGTAATTGAAAAAACGAATAATTTAGATTTTCTAATTAATACTGGGGATAAAATGAATGCGCTAGTAAATGAGGCAATACTAGAAAGTATTTTTTATAAAAATAGCCCTTTACATGATGGCGCTACAGTTATTAGAGACAACTACATTATTGCTACTCGTGTTATTTTACCGGTTTCAGATAGTATGAAAATTCCTTCTAGGTTTGGATTAAGACATAGAGCAGCGATAGGTGTTACTGAAAAAACAGATGCAATTTGTTTATTAGTATCAGAAGAAACAGGTGAAATATCGTATATAAATAATGGAGAGTTTGTATTGTATAAAACTCCAGAAGAATTATTTAAGAAATTACAAAAAGATTTAACTGCATAAAAAAAGCTCGCTAAAGCGAGCTTTTTAGTTTTTATAAAAATCTAAAATTATTTAGCTGGTGCCATTTTAGATTGGATAGCTGTCATTACACTGTTAAATTTCTTAGCAGTTTCAGCATCTAAAGAACTTACTATTTCTTTTCCTTTAGCAGCTAATTCTACACCTTTTTTAGCTAATTCAGTATTCTTAAGAACATCTCCTTTTGCGTCGATATAATCTTTTGCGTAAGCAGCATAACTTTTTACGTATGCGTCTACTTTTTCGTTGTCAAAACTAGGGATAGTTACCCCTTCTAAAGCAGACTCAACAGCTTCAGTAGCTTTTTCTACAGCAGCTTCTGCTTCTTCAACAACTTTAGTTGCAGCCTCAGTAGTAGCTTCAGCAGCTTTTTCAGTTGCTTCAACAGCAGCATCTGTAGCAGCTTTAGTTTCTTCTTTTGCGTTTTTACATGAAGTTGCTAATAAAGCTCCAACAACAAATACAGATAAAATTACTTTTTTCATGATTAATTGATTTTTAGTTTAAATTGATTGAGTAACAAATTTATTGTTTTGAGTCTCTTAAACAAATTATTTATGAAATAATTTCTGTGCTAAATTGTTTGTCGTAAAGATTTTTATAGTAACCATTATCTTTTTTAAGCAGTTCTGTATGGCTTCCTTGCTCTACAATTTCACCTTTATCCATTACAATAATTGTGTCCGATTTTTTAATCGTTGCAAGCCTGTGAGCAATTACAATAGATGTTCTATTTTTAGTTATTTTATCTGTAGCATATTGAATCATTTGTTCAGAATGAGTATCTACAGAAGAAGTTGCTTCATCTAAAATTAAAATACTAGGTTTACTAACATAAGCACGTAAAAAAGCAATTAATTGTCGCTGACCAGAAGAAAGCATTGCACCTCTTTCTTTAACATTGTATTGATAATTGTTAGGTAAGCTCATTATAAATTCATGAATACCTATTTGTTTGGCTGCTTCTTTAACTTCTTCAAGAGAAATATCCTCATTTTTTAAAGTAATATTATTGTAGATGGTATCTGAAAATAGGAAAACATCTTGTAAAACCACTGCTACTTTTTTACGTAAAGAGTTGATCTCGTAATCTTGAACAGGAATAGTATCAATACAAATAGTACCGCTATCAATTTCGTAAAAACGGTTGATAAGATTTATAATTGTGGATTTTCCTGCTCCGGTAGCTCCAACAATGGCAACAGTATCTCCTTTTTTAACATTAAAACTAATACCTTTTAATATTTCTTCTCCTTTAATGTAGCTAAAACGAACATCTTTAAAATTAATATTTCCTTCTAAAGATTCTGCTGTAATATTTCCATCTTTATTAATTGAGCTTTCTGTGTCAATTACTTTAAAAACACGTTCACCTGCTACAATTCCCATTTGTAGTTGGTTAAATTTATCGGCAATTTGACGAAGTGGTCTAAATAACATCTGAGCCATTTTGATAAACCCAATAATAGCTCCCACTGATATGGCGCTATTGTCTATTACTTGTAACCCTCCATACCATACAATTAACCCAATAGCAATTGACGATAAAATTTCAGCAATAGGGAAGAAGATAGAGTAGTACCAAACTGTTTTTATATGTGCTTTTTTGTGTTTGTTGTTAATCTCTACGAAATTTTGGTATTCAATTTTCTCACGATTAAAAAGCTGAACAATTTTCATTCCTGTAACTCTTTCCTGTACAAATCCATTTAGGTTTGCTACTTGATTTCTTACATCTTGGAATGTTGATTTTATCGCTATTTGGAAAAGTTTGGTAGCATAAATTAAAACAGGTAATGTTACCAATGCTATTATAGTTAGTTTCCAGTTGGTAAATGCCATAACGATAATTACCACTATCATTTTAAGAATATCACTAACAATCATAAAAACTCCTTGAGTAAAGAAGTTTGCAATGGTTTCAATATCAGAAACTACTCTTGTAACTAGTTTACCCACAGATGAATTATCAAAATACCCCATTTTAAAATCGAGTATTTTTCTAAATGTTTTTGTTCTAATATCTTTTATAATATGCTGTCCTACCCAATTTGCATAATAAATAAAACTAAACTGAAATAATACTTGAATAAGCAATACAGCAAACATTGCTATTGTATAATATAGTAGGGTTGTTTGATTTTTGTTTGCAACAAAATCATCAATAGCAGTCATTAATATAACTGGACTTAATACAGCAAAACCAGCAAGTAATATTGTAGAAGTTGCTGCTATAATAAATCGGGTGCGGTATTTTTTTGCAAAACTCATTAGTCTTACAAAAATTTTAATGTCAAATGCTTTTCCTGTTGATGTACTCACTATATATAATCGTATGCTACTTTTGTTAAAAATAATCCTTTTGCTGGAACAGATGTTCCTGCATTGCTTCTATTTTTACTTTCTATGATTTTTCTAAAATCGTCAATTGTAATTTTTCCTTGTCCTACATCCATTAAAGTTCCAACAATTGCTCTTACCATATTACGTAAAAACCTGTTAGCACTAATATGAAATGTTAATTCATTTCCGTTTAAAACCCATTCTGCATTGGTTACTTTGCAATTAAAAGTGTAAACTTCTGTTTTTACTTTTGAAAAACACTCAAAATCTTCATACTCATATAAAATAGCAGCTGCTTGATTCATTAAATCAAGATTCAATTTTTGATTGTATAATTGCCATGAACTATCTAATAAAAAAGGATTTCTACCAAGCCAAATTTTATATTCATAACTTCTGCTACTAGCATCAAAACGTGCATGGGCTTCGTTGTGAACTAATTTAGTATTAAATATAACAATATCATCTGGTAAAATAGAATTTAACCTGAAGGCAAAATTGTCGTCTAGTTTTTTATCAGTGTCAAAATGTGCATACATTTGAGAAGCATGTACACCAGCATCCGTTCTACCAGCGCCAACAATACTTATTTCTTCTCTAAGTACTGTGCTAATAGCCTTGTTTATTTTTTCTTGAACTGTTATTGCGTCTGGTTGTACCTGCCAACCATGATAGCTTTTTCCGTTATAAGCTAACTCGATAAAATACCTCAAATAAAATGAAATTTTAAAAAGCTAAATTATGAAATTATAAACTTAGTTTTATGGCTTAAAAAAATAAAATGCTCTGATGTTATTTTATATAATAATCAAGTGTTTTTTTTAAGTTTGTATGTGCTAATATTAGAGATTTGTTAGTTTTGTTGTAATGAAAAAAATCTTATTACTTTCCGATACCCACAGTTTTATTGATAATCAAATTTTAAAGTTTGTAAAACAAGCAGATGAAGTTTGGCATGCTGGTGATATTGGTGATTTAAAAGTTACTGATACTCTAAAAAAATACAAACCTTTAAGAGCGGTTTATGGTAATATTGATGATAAAGATGCAAGAGCTGAGTTTCCTTTGGATAATAAGTTTGTTATTGAAGGTGTTTCTGTGTGGATTACTCATATTGGTGGATATCCTAATAAGTATAACTTAAGAGTTAGAGAAGAGTTAAAAAGAGAACGCCCAAAGCTTTTTATTTGTGGGCATTCTCATATTTTAAAAGTTCAATTTGATGAAAAACTTAAGTTATTACATTTAAACCCAGGAGCTGCTGGGAATCATGGTTTTCATAAAGTAAGAACTATGTTGCGTTTTGAAATAGATAAAGGAGTTATTACGAATATGGAAGTAATTGAATTAGCTCACAGAGGATAAACTACCATATTCTTTTTGTTGTTGTATTGGAACTAGTATAAAAACTTCTGTTCCTTTATCAGGTTCTGAATCAATGGCAAGTTTACCGTTCATCATTTTGATACGAGCTTCTATTTGATTTAGTCCAATACCATCATTAATAGAAGAAGATGAGGTAGCAAAACCTACCCCATCATCTTTGACAAGAATAGTTAGTTGATTATTCTCTGCTTTTAATATGATTTCTGCGTTATTTGCATTACTATGTTTTATAATGTTATTTATTAGTTCTTGAATAACATTAAATATTTTAATCTCAAATTCCTGATTATATCTGCTAATGTTATTTGCTTTAACTTCAAAAGCTAATTCACTATTTGAATATTTTTTGACAACATCTTTTAAAGCATATTCTAAACCAAATTTTAATAGAATTGAAGAGATTAAATTATGTGATAAATCTCTTACCTTTTGAGAGGCTTCTAAAATAATTTGTCTAGTTTTTTCAATTTCTTGAGGAGTATCTCCGTTGAATTGTTTTTTGGTAGCACTTAAATGCATGTTAGCAGATGATAGTAATGCACTCACATTATCGTGTAAAGTTTCTGCTATTTGTTTTCGCTCTGTTTCTTTACCGTCTATGGTTGCATTTAATATTTTTATTTGTGCGTCTGACTTTAACTTTTCTATACTTTGCTGTTGTAATAAGTCCGACTCTGAAAGTTTTAATTGTAAGTTTCTTTGTCTTAGTTTGTAATTATATACAACAACACCAGAAATTACTATAATTAATAAGCTTAGAGCTCCAAAGAGCAAAGTTGTTTTACTGTCTTTAGCTTCAAGTAATTTTCTTTGTTCTTCTGCAAAAGCAGTTTTTTCTTTTTCAATATCTAGTTTACTTCTAGCGTAAATTTGTTCAATTGTTCGTCTAATTTCTTGATCTCTCAAGTCATCTTTAATTAGATAAGATTTTTCTTGATAATCATAAGCTGTATAGTCTTTAAGCATGTACAAGGCAAATGCAAGATTGTAATATAAATCTTCTTTGAATTTTATTGATTTAGAACTATTATCTTTTTCAATTAAATCCAGTCCTTTAAAATAAGTCTCTTTTGCAGCTGAATAGTTTTTCTCTAATAAATAAATATTAGCTAAGTTTCCAAGAGCAGCAGCTTCATCAATTTTTTGATTTTGAGATTTATGTATAGTTATAGATTTTTGAACATAAACTTTTGCAGAGTCAAACATATTTTTTTCAAGAAACAAACCTGAAAGATTATTGAAAACTCTAGCTTTAACTGAATTTACTTCATTGTTAAATGATGGAATTTCAATTACTTTTTTATAATATGTGTTAGCGCTATCTTTCTTCTTGAGTTTATGATATAAACTACCTATTTTTAATAAAACTTCAGCTAATGAATTGTCCTTTCTGTATACTTTGTTTTTTAACTTTATTTCATTAAGAAAAATATTTTCCTCCTTAATAATTTTTAATGCTTCTTTATAATAAATAAGACTTTTCTCATTATTATTTAGCTTGAAAAAAATGTCTCCTAAAGTTAAGTTTATTAAGTATTGATACTCGTCTTTTTCTTTTTTATGCTTATTTAAGAAACTTAGTCCTAACTTAAGAGATTTAACATATTCTTTATCGTTGAATAATGTTTTTATTTTTGTGTAATTTTTATTTTTTATACTATCATTATTAATGCTATTTGAATAATTTTTATTAATAAAAACTAATTGAAATAGAATTAAAAAAAGGAAGTTGTTTTTTTTAAAAATAAATTTATTATACAAAATCTCCATTGTTTATTATGACTCTAGGTTTGTTTTCAGTTGATAAATATTGTTCCTGACTTTTTCCTGAATATTTATGGTTAACAAAATCTAATTTTAATATATTTTCAGATGAGACATTAATCGTTCTTGAAAAGTCTTTTTGTTTAGAGTCTCCCTTAGATAAATGAATTTCATAAGTTTCGATATTTTCATTATAAACAAAGTCAGTAGCTACATTGTCATTAACTTTAAAATTTAACTGAAAAGTACCATCATTATTTTTTGTAATACTATAGGAATTTAAAAATTCAGTGACTCCTTTCTTTGCAAAGGTAATATTTTCATCTTGGACAGATATTTTGGTTCTTTTTCCTTTATTAGATTCTAAAAAACCAATTTTTAGTTGATCGTTTTGGATGGCAAAGTCATTGCTGTGTTTACTTGCTGTGTTATGATTTGCTTCTGATAATATAATTTCATTTGACAAGTCTACATTTTTGACTGTAGTAACCTCTGTATTGTTAGTAGTGTTAAAGTCAATAGAATAAGCGCCATTGGCATCTCTTTTTAGGGTGTACGACTTTAATAAATTTTCTTGAGCGTTGTTGATAAGACCTTCATTTTCATTAGAAGAACAAGATCCAAGAATGATACTTAATGCTAGAATAAATGGAGTGAATTTGTTCATGATGTAATGTTTTAAATTGTTATTTTATTTAAGGGGGGTGAAAAGAAAAAGCGGTGTACTAAATATAGATAGTGTCGGGGGACGCTCTATTTTAGGGGGTATAAAGAAAACAAAATGAAGGGTTTTTCTAATTTGTGCTATTGCAAACACGTACACCGCTATGTTTTAATATTTTATATTGAGTAGATAGTTATTAGCGACGCACACCATAAAGTGTATTGTATAGATTGCGGGGGACATTTTCTTTTATTTGGGGGATTAAAGAAAAATAATTGAAGGGTTTCTATACCTATACTATGTTGTTTTTTACAGCGTACATCGCCAAACCTACTACATTTTTAACTTTTAATTTTTTGTACAGATTTCTACGATACGTTTCTACCGTTTTAATACTTACTTTTAAATGTTCAGCTATTTCACTTGAACTTTTTTCTAAAGCTATTTGCTTCAATACCTCAAGCTCTCTCTCCGTCAAATCATTATGAGGTGCTTCTTGCTCTTCTGCTTTAGATTCAGACATATATAATTCTAGTAATTTACTTTTAACATCATCACTAAAATATTGAACACCATTATAAACAGTCTTAATTGCATCTATAATATGGTCGCTAGCACAGCTCTTGTCTACAAATCCGTTAGCGCCTAGTAGTACCATTTCCTGTACTAATTTCGGATCGCTTAGACTTGAAAGTATTATCGTTTTAATTTTTGTATTACGTTGTTTAAACGTTTTTAAAACTTCAATACCATCCATTTCTGGCATATTAATATCTAAAACCAAAACATCTGCATGGTTATTAGCCGACCAATTGACTACTTGTCTTCCCGTTAAGGAATAGCCTTCAATTTCAATATTGTCTTCGGTATTTAATAAAGCGATAACTCCATCTATTAAGATTTTGTGGTCATCAGCTATGTGAACTTTTATCTTGTAATCCATCGTTGTTACATTTACAAATCTATAGTATATAAGCGGTGCGTACAATACTCAATACCCCTAAACGTATCTCAGGGTTTTCCCTATCTGATTAGGGTTAACCCTATTTTCTTTAACATTTCTTTAACGTTTAAACTTCTAAGGCTCAAGGAGTGAGTATATAACAAAAATAAAAAACCGAGATTAAGAATCTCGGTTTTTTCGCACTAAATATACTAAGATGTTAGGTTTATCGTAATCTATCTACAGATTTTACAAGATCTTCATCCTTCTTAATGGCTTTATTTGCTAAAACTAACAGCAAAATAACAATGACAGGAAAGAACATCCCAATACCTTTCTCAGAAACTAAAGCTTCTCCAGATAATGTTTGTGATAGATATATCAATATTCCTAATAAAAAAAGGTTTATCAATATGTTTAAGCGCCCTAATACAAATTGTAACTGACGATTCTTAAATAAGAATAAGGTTACAATAGCTAATATGGCTGAAGTAAAAAATAATACAGGAGTCACGTTTTCTAATATAGAAGCTCCAGAAAATAAATCCATTATATATATAGGAGTATTATTCTTTGCATTAGTCCATAAACTAAAAACAGAAGTTAAACCGCCAGAAATAATTGCGGCTACTAATAAATATATAGATTGTATTCTTTGTATCATGTTTTTTATTGGGGTAGCAAATGTAATATTTCTTTTTTTAAAAAGAAATATTACAAGTTAAAATATTTGTATATATTTGTCGTATAAGTAACCGCGCATTAAACTATTATATAGCCCCTATATAATATAGCAATCATTAAAAAACTTAATAAAATTCAATTCTTTTCTATAAATAAAAGAATTATATAACTTAATTATTTTTACGAATGTTCGAAATTTCGGAATTAAAAACTAAAAAATTAACAGACTTACAAGCCATAGCTAAAACTATTGGTTTAACTAAAGTAAGCCAGTTAAAAAAATTAGATTTAGTTTATAGGATTTTAGACGCACAAGCTGAGGCCGGTGCTAATGAAGCAAAGCCAAAACCAAAAGCTGAAAAGACTAAGAGAAAAAGAATAGCTAAGACTGAAACTGAAACTGCTGATAAAAAGCAGGTTGAAAAGAAAGTTGTAGAAAAAACAGAAGCTAAAACTAAAAAAGAAAAAGTAGAGGTTCCTGCAAAAGCTGTTGAAAAGAAAACTGAAACTAAAAAAGAAACTGTTGCAAAAAAGAGACCTGCTGAAGCTAAAAAGCCAGTAGCTGCGCAAAAAAAGCAAACTTCTGAAGCTAAACAGCAACCTGTTGAAGACAAAAAACAGCACCAGCATTCAAATAGTAACAGACAGCAGCAAAGAAATAATAGAGGCAATAAACCACATCATAAAAACCAGAACTCTAATAAACAACACCATAAGAGTGGGAATAAATATAGAGACCCTGATTTTGAGTTTGATGGAATTATTGAAAGTGAAGGTGTATTAGAAATGATGCCTGATGGATATGGTTTCTTACGCTCTTCAGATTATAATTACTTATCATCTCCTGATGATATTTATGTATCTCAATCTCAAATAAAATTATTTGGATTAAAAACAGGAGATACAGTTCTTGGAAATGTACGTCCACCAAAAGAAGGAGAGAAGTATTTTCCTTTAATTAGAGTATCAAAAATAAACGGATTAAGTCCAAATATAGTTAGAGATCGTGTTTCGTTTGAACACTTAACACCTTTATTCTCTGAAGATAAATTTAATTTAGCAGAAAAAGGTAGTTCTTTATCTACAAGAATAATCGATTTATTTTCTCCTATAGGAAAAGGGCAACGTGGTATGATTGTAGCACAGCCTAAAACTGGTAAAACAATGTTATTAAAGGATGTTGCTAATGCTATCGCGGCAAATCATCCAGAAGTATATCAAATTGTTTTATTAATTGATGAAAGACCAGAGGAGGTTACAGACATGAAGCGTAATGTTCGTGGAGAAGTAGTGGCTTCTACATTTGATGAACCAGCTGATAAACATGTACGTGTAGCAAATATAGTTTTAGAAAAAGCAAAGCGTTTAGTTGAGTGTGGTCATGATGTTGTTATCTTATTAGATTCGATAACTCGTTTAGCTAGAGCATATAATACTGTTGCTCCTGCATCTGGAAAGATATTATCGGGAGGTATTGATGCTAATGCATTACACAAGCCAAAGCGTTTCTTCGGAGCGGCTCGTAATATTGAAAACGGAGGTTCATTAACTATTATAGCTACTGCACTTACTGAAACTGGTTCTAAAATGGATGAGGTAATCTTTGAAGAATTCAAAGGTACTGGTAATATGGAATTACAGTTAGATCGTAATATTTCTAACCGTAGAATTTACCCAGCTATTGACTTAATTAAGTCTAGTACACGTCGTGATGATTTATTATTAGATGATAAAACAGTACAACGTATGTGGGTATTACGTAAATACTTAGCAGATATGAACCCAGTAGAAGCGATGTCGTTTATTAACGAAAGAATTAAATTCTCTAAAAATAACGAAGAGTTCTTAATTTCTATGAACGGATAATTTTTAGATGAAATAGATATAAAAAAACCTGCTTTTATAGCAGGTTTTTTTATTTTGGATATATGATTTTATTTAATGGAAAGTCGAATTTATTAAGGTCTTCAATTTTATCAATTGGTTTGAAAAAGTTAAGCCCAATAGTAAAAACATCTTTTTTACAATCTGATAAAAAGCGATCATAAAACCCTTTACCATAACCAACTCTGAAATTTTGCTCGTCAGAAATTAATAACGGAACAAATACGAGGTCTATTTTTTTAACATCGAATTCAATAGCGTTGATAGGCTCTGGAATTCCATATTTATTAATTTCTAATGTGGTTGAATTGTCAAAAATATAATGTTGTAAAGTGTTGGTTTTAAAATCACTTTTACTAATAATAATTGTTTTTTTTTGTCTTCTTAAAAAGGCAATAATAGGGTAGGTGTTAATTTCTTTTTGTTTTTCTATAGGAAGAAAAATATGGATGTTTTTATAGGTAGAAAAGTCAATTTCGAAAAGTTGAGTATAAATGTTTTGTTCAAAATTTTCTATTTCTGATTTTGATAAACTTTTCCTTTTTTGTTTGTAAATGTCTCGAAGGTCTTTCTTTTTCATCTCATTATGAATTATGAAGTTCCTCGCGTAATTTTTTTGTCAAACTTTTTACAACTAAATCATAGGAATGATCTATGAGTTCAAAAGCAAGCTTATCAGAAACATCGTTGTTTAAATGAACAGTATTCCAATGTTTTTTGTTCATATGCCAACCAGGATTTACACTATCGTATTCTCCTCTAAGTTCTAACGACCATTCTGGATCGCATTTTAAATTCATTTTAGTGTCTCCTTTTTCCCAACTATCTAAGCCTACTAAAGCAAACATTTTATTCATTACTTTAAATACTAAAGTAACCTCATCAAAAGGAAAATGTTCTGTAACACCTTTTTTATTAATGCAATAATCTCTTAGTTGTTCTATATCCATAATTTATTTCAAAATACGTTCGAGTACTGTTTCGGGATGTTTTAATTCGGTAAAACCATATTGTGTATATAAACCATGAGCATCTTTAGTTTTTAACATCCAAGTACCACACGATTCTAGCTCTTTTGCTTGTGTTATAGTAGCAATTAATTTTTTTGAATACCCATTACCTCGATGTTCTGGTAAAATGAAAACATCCATCAGATAAGCAAAAACAGTATAATCCGTAGCCACTCTTGCAAAACCAATTTGTTCTCCATTTTTATACACTCCAAAGCAGAGACAGTTTTCAATTGTTTTTTCTATTTGAGCCAAAGTTCTTCCTTTTCCCCAATACGAATTGGTTAAAAAAGAATGAATTACATCAATTTGAAGTAGGTTTTTATCTGTAGAAATAGTTATCATTTTTTGTCCTTTTTATATTAGCAATACTATTTAAGTATACTCCTTTTTAGAAGTAAATATTTTGTAAGGTATGAAGATAATTGAAACTAATCCAAATAATAGAGAAAAGTACTTAATAATACTTATAAAAATAAAAAATAGTAAGCCATCACTAACGTCACTATTATCCATCATAATTTGATATTCTTTTATAAAACTGGCATTTCTAATAAAATAGTAAATCCAAAGAGAAAGAGAAGATAGTATTATGAGTTTAAAGTACTTGTATAGTTTGTTTAGTGTCAATGTGATACTTATTCTATAAGTTTTTGATTTTCTGAAGGTAATTCTAAAGAACTGTAATCTAACTTCCATCCAATAGTTTCAACTAGATTTTCCATAAGAGTAATAGCATCTAAAGCCTCTTTGTTAGCAGTTTGCATTAAGTTACTTTCTGGAATTTTTTGAAGTATATGTTCCTTAGCTTCTTTATTAACTTCGGTTAAATCTTCTGAGCTAAACTTATTTAACAAACCATTTTGAATATCATAAAACCGAAGGTTGGGCTCTATAGAAAAAACTTCAGGTTTAGGGAATTCCGATAAAACCAATGTCTTTTTTTTAGTATCTGTTTGCACAACAATTTTTCTAAAGTCAAAACCAATATGAACTTTAGCATTAATTAGTATAATTGCCTTTTTCTTACTAGTAAATAAACCAAGGAATTTCTCTTTAGTGTTTTCATGATGATAAATTTCAGCAAATTCTCCTTCAACAGTAATCAGTTTAGATACTTTCTTAATTTTATCTAATAGTACAACTGATTGTTTTTCTGTTAGGTTTCTTTTACTAACCGAAGAAAATTTTTGAAAAATAAAGTATGAGGCTACAGCACCGCCTATCAAGCCTAAAAAAAGTAATTCCATAGCCACGAATTTACAGAAAATCTCTTAATATTCTATTTTGCTAAAACAAACATTGCTAAGAGGCTTTCTAGGAAAATATAGTTGTTTAATTTTAACTAAACATTTTTTTTATTACCCAAGCTGGACCAATTAATAAAAATTGTAAATCTTTAATAAATGAAGGTTTAGCTCCTTCAACTTTATGTCCGTAAAACTGACCAATCCAAGCTATTACGAATATAGCTATTGAGGTATATAGTAACGGAACGTATTTTCCTAAGTAGAAATTTCCTACAATACATAGAATAGAAAAAACTAACATTTTTAGAAACATTGAAAAAGATAATCTCAAGTAAAAAATTAATACGAGTACCAAAGCTACGGTAGCCCAATTTTCAATAAGAGGATTGTTTAATTGCAATAAATTACTTAAAAATTGAGAAGGAATACTCATGAATATTCCTACAATGCTAAAAAATATTGCAGGAACACAAATAAAATGGATCGTAATGTTTGTTTCGTTTTGATGGCTAACTGCATAATCATCAAACCATTGTTGGAGTGTTTTCATATTGTGTACGTTTAGTTGAAACAATTAGGAAGTCTCATAACTACGAATTTACACAAAAAAATATATTTTCAGTAAAAGCAAAAAACTCATGCGTATCGTTAAATACGACATGAGCTTTAGAACAACTATTACCCTATCATCTAACTAATTATAGTTGTTTACAAACTAAAAATGAGTTTTTCTAATATTTTAATAATGAAATAACCTTAATATAAAGACTACCATTTTTTATGATTGTTTGTATATCTAACTAGTCTTCCTTCTTTTAACTCTTGTAAAAAATCGCAGCTTGTAAGTCTCAACATTAGAGTGTTGTCTTCTAGAGTATAAGTATCATGAATATCTCCTGGTAGATATACATTACATTCTCCAGCTTTTAAAATGTAGTCGTCTTTTTGAACTATATCCATGGTGCCATCGGGGTGAAAAACACGATTAAAAAGTCCCATTTTGGATTGACCAATTACCGTTGAGTAAATTACCCAACCACTTCCATGATCATGCGGAGGGCTAAATTCTCCTTTTTTTTCTACATGTCCCATTAATATAAATCCGTGTTCTTCACTTCTATATATTTCTTTAAAAGGAAGTTGTTCTTTTAGTAGTTGATCTACCCAACTCTCCCCAATACAATTTTGAGTTAGTTCTTCTACTAGTTCTTTACTTTTTTTAGTTAAGTCTGAAGTTAGAGGTCCCCATACTTTTGATAATTCTTTTATAAAATGATTTAAAGATTCTTGCTTCATAATTCGATGTTATTTTTCTTGTTAAGTTTTATTGTTGATGTTGTTTTTAAATCAAAAACTTAGCGAATAAACCGTAGTTTTCTTTTTTGATTTTGTATGGTCCAAAGGCATCTAGGTTTGAACCTATTCCTATAGAAATATTATTAAAACTTAGCCCAAGTCTTAAGTTAAGGTAGCTTCTGTTATGAGTATCTTGTCTTATGTTATGATTATATAAGAATTGAATTCTGGTATATAAGTTGGTTTTTTTCGATAAACGAGGTTTGTATTCATATAAAAAAAGTGCCTCAAGACTTTTGTCGTCTATTAAATCAATAGATGGAGCTAGGATTAGTAACATTTCCTTACTTACATAAGCATAATTTATACCTAAAATTGGATGAATTCCATCAATAGAATTTGTAGCTATTCCTCCTGAAATACTAAGGTTTTTAGCCACTTCATAGTTTAGTGTGGTGGAACCAACAAACACAACATTTTTATCTTCATAAAACTGTGAATATGTAAGCATATTAAAAACGCTAAACTTTTCCATTTTTTTTAATGGTCTCATAAAGACATTTTGAATACTTAAAATTTCTTTAGAAGCAAATACTTCAAAATCTATTGGAGGATTTATAGGTAAAAACTCTTCTTGTGAAGGCGACTGAGCAGAAATACTAATTGAGAATCCTATTAAGATGATACTAAAAGTTAACTTGACTTGCTTTAAGTTAATTTTCATTTAATTATAATTTTTAATTGAGATTATTCTTGTGAATGGCTTGATAAATTTGATGAAGGTTTATAAAGCTCTATTAGCTTTCCATATTTTAACTTTATTCACGTACATAAATAATACAGGAACAATAACAAGTGTTAGGAATGTAGCTACTATTAATCCATAAATAACTGTTTTAGCTAATGGTCCCCAAAAGACAACATTATCTCCACCTATGTAAATATTGGCGTCAAATTCAGAAAATAGTGTAAAGAAATTGATGTTTATACCATAAGCTAATGGCATTAGTCCTAATACTGTGGTAATAGCTGTTAATAGTACAGGACGTAATCTTGATTTTCCTCCTTTGACAATCATTTTAATAGTTTCGGTTAAGTCAAGAGTATTCTTATTAGAAATATTAAGTTGCTCCTTTTTTCGATCTATCAAAAGCTGCGTATAGTCTAAGAGAATTACACCATTATTTACGACAATACCTGCCAATGAAATTATGCCTAGCATGGTCATTAATATTACAAACGAAGCTCCAGAAATTAGAATTCCACCAAAAACCCCTATAAAGCTTAAGAAAACGGCAATCATGATAATTCCTGGCTTTGTTACTGAATTAAATTGATAGATGAGAATTAAGAAGATAAGTGCCAACCCAGTAAAGAAAGCTCCCATTAAAAAGGCCATTTCTTTCGCTTCTTCTTCAATTTGTCCGGTGTAGTCTATAGAAACACCTTTTGGAAGGTTTATAGACTCCATTTCTTCTCTTATTTTTGTTACTACTTGACCAGCATCTGTAAAACCAGGAGCTAATGATGAGTACATAGTAACAACTCGTTTTGAGTTTTTATGTTTAATAGCACTAAAACCTGAGGTATTTATTTGTGATGCAATGGCAGAGACAGGAACTTCTTTTATTGCTCCAGAGTTTTCATCTCTAAATGTTATATTCTGATTAAATAAAGCTGAGGTATTATATCTGTTGTCTTTATTGAAACGAACATATATATCGTAATCATCTCCGTCTTTTTTGTAAATACCTGCTTTAGTACCAAAGATTGAAGACCTTAACTGCATTCCTAAATTATCGGCATTAATCCCTAATTCTCCTGCTTTTTTACGATTGATAATAACCTCTTTTATAGGTTTTCCTTTATTAACATCAATTTTTAATTCAGCTATACCAGGAATGCTTTTGGTGTTAATAAAATCCCTCATAGTTTCAGCAGTTTCAATTAATGTTTCGTAATTTTTACCTGAAAGTTCAAGGTTTATAGGGTAACCCGCTGCAGGACCATCAATGTTTTTTTCAACAGAAATGGCAACACCCGGATAAACACCAACAATGGCTTCTTGAATTTCTTTTCGTAAACTTCTTGAGTCTAACCCATTTCTATATTTAAATTCTCTCATTGTTAAGGTAATTTTTCCTTTATGAGGAAGTTCTGTATCTGAAAAACCGTCTACTTGATGATTTCCTGCACCTCGACCTACCTGAGAAACTACAGATTCAACAAGTTGGTTTCTAGATTTATCATTAGGGTCTAAATATTTATCTTGGTTTATTATTTGATAAATACGGTTTTCAATTTTTTTGGTAATGGTATTTGTTTTTGTAATATCTGTTCCTTGAGGATATTCTATATATGTTATAATCTGAAAAGGAATATTATCTGGAAAGAATTCAATTTTAGTTTTGCCTTCATCTACTGATGCTCCAAACATCATAAAAATTATGATTAATAAAGCGAATGTTCCAGAGAGCGTAATTGCTGGCATTTTTTTACTTAATACTTTAATAAGCATACGTTCATACCAAGTTTCTATCGTAGTTAAAATTTTAGTTTGAAAGTATATAATCATTTTAGAGAATAAGAAACGATATCCCCATAACATTGCTGTAGAAAAAAGTAGTATTACACCTAAACTTCTTACTTCTTTACCTACAATAAGAATTAGAATACCTACAATAACTAATATAATTGAGGTTTTAACCAGTTGTTTTAAAGGAATCTTTTTTTCTGTAGTTTTCATAAACCGAGAAACTAACATTGAATTGATAAAGATGGCAACAAAAAGAGACGAACCTAAAACAATAGATAGGGTTACAGGGAAGTAAATCATAAATTCTCCCATTTCTCCAGGCCACATACCTAATGGAACAAAAGCAGCTACTGTTGTTGCTGTAGATATAATAATTGGAAAAGCTATTTCTCCAATACCTTGTTTTGCAGCTTTAAAGCGAGACATTCCTTCTTCTTCCATTAAACGGTATACGTTTTCTACTACTACAATTCCATTATCTACTAGCATACCAAGTCCCATTACCAGTCCAAACAAAATCATAGTATTTAAGGTATAGCCTAATAAGTCTATAATTATAAAAGATAAGAACATAGACATAGGAATAGCTAACCCAACAAATAGCGCATTTCTAATTCCTAAAAAGAACATTAATACCCCAACAACCAGCATAATACCAAATATGATATTGTTTACTAAATCATCTACTTCAGTCATTGTTTTTTGTGACTGATCATTTGCTAATGTTATTTTAATGTCTTTAGGAAGTACATTTTCTTGAGCATTTTTTACCAGAACTTTGATTTTATCTACAGCAGCAACCATGTTTTGTCCAGAACGCTTTTTTACTTCTAGCATTACTACTTGGCTACCGAATTCTCTGGCAAAAGTTGTTTTGTCTTTATCTTTAAAAGTAACTGTAGCTATATCTTGTAAATAAACGGACCCATTATCTGATTTAACTACAAAATCATTAAGGTCTTTTGGAGATTTTACTTCTCCTATCATTCTAATAGTACGTCTTTGTCCGCTATTAATTAAATTTCCAGCTGAGATTGTTATGTTTCCTCCTTTGATACTATTAATTACATTGTTGAAGCTAATCTTAGCTGCCATCATTTTGTAAATATCTACGGCGACTTCTATTTCTTGGTCTTCAGCACCTCTGATATCTACTTGTTTAATTTCAGGTAAGTTCTCTATTTCATCTTCTAAGTATTCTCCAAAATCTTGTAATTCATTAACCGGATAATCTCCAGCAATATTTATGTTTAAAATAGAAGCTTCTTCTGCAATATTTATATTAAAAATATTAGGTTCTACCTTAGCTCCGTTAAAAGTAGGCCAATCTTCACTAGCTGTTTTTCTATCTACTTCGTCTTTTACTTTTTGTTTAGCTCCTTCTATAGTAAGTTTATCATCAAACTCTACAATGAGCATCCCAAAATCTTCTTGCGCTGTAGATTTTATTTCTATTACATTACTAACGTTTTTAAGTTTTTCTTCTAAAGGGTCAATAATTAACTTTTCAATATCTTCAGCTGTATTTCCTGGGTAAATAGCACTAACGTAAATTTTAGTTTCTTTAATTTCAGGGAAATTTTCACGGGGCATGCTTGAATAGGCAATCAAGCCTAGACCTAATATCAGAGCAATAATAACCCAAACAGTGGTTTTGTTTTCTATAGCCCAAGAGGATAACCCAAATTCTTTATATAGTTTATTGTTTTTTTCCATCTTATGAATTAATTTTTTAAGATTTTCACTTCTTGTCCAGCTTTAAGTTTTCTGGCTCCATCAAGTACTACCTGGTCGTTATTCTCTAAACCTTCTATAACTTCGATTAAGTTTTCTTTACTATTTCCAGTAACAATTTGCCTTTTCTCAACAAACTCTTTTCCTGCTTTGTTTTTTACAATAAATACGTTTGGTATATTATTACGGTCTTCAGAAATAATATTCTTAGGAATTAATAAGGCAGATGAGTTATTGTAATCGTTAATCTTTAATTGTGCAGTTAGATTGGGTTTGATTAATCCTTTTTTATTTGCAATAGGAACTTCAATAGAAAATGTTCTGCTTTCAGGATGGATATAATTACTTACTTGACGAATTTTAGAAGTAATGGTTTTTCCTAATGTTGGAATATTAATTTCAACAGGTTTTCCAATAGTTATTTTTTGAATATAACTTTCTGGGATATCAGCCTCTATATACATGTTTTGAAGATTGACAATTCTGAAAACTTCCGAGCTAGCTCCCGGACTAACAATAGTACCTTGCTCTTTTATAATGTCGTCAATTATACCAGAAAAAGGGGCTTTAATTTGAGTTTTAGAGTACCTCTCTTTTAATTGTTGTAGGGCTTTTTCTTTCGACTCATAATTTGTTTTGGTTTGTAAATATTGAATTTCTGATCCAATCTTTTTTTTCCATAAGTTGGTTTGACGTTCAAATGTAGTTTTTGCTAAATCTCTTTGTACTTCAAACTGACTAATTTGCTGTGAAAATCCCCCATCGTTTATGCTAGCTAATAGCTGCCCTTTCTTTACATATTGCCCTTTTTTTACATAAACGTGTTCAAGTAATCCAGCTACTTCAGGATATATTAATACATTTTTTTTTGTTTCTATATTTCCTTGAATTTCTAAATAATGATTGAAATTTTCAGGAGTTATCTTTTTTACTGAAACCAAATCGATTTTTCTAGAAGTGTCTAACTTATTTATTTGAGACTCTATTAATTTTAGCTGTTTGATAATTTCAGACTTTTGCTTCGAAAGTTCAGCTTTTGACTTTTGAAGTTCAGCTAAGTTTTGTGTATTATGATTGGATTTTTTTTCACCTCCACAGGATATTAAAAATGCTGTTACCAATGTTATATATATGTATCGTTGCATAATTTTATTTGTTTACTAATGATTCTAATTCTATTTTTTTACTAATAAGGGTTTGGATAGCTTGTATGTATGCCTGTTGTGTTGCGTATAATTGTGTTTGAGCTTGTCTTAATTCAAAACTTGAAGCAATTCCATTGTTGAATTTTGTTTGATTTTTATCGGCTATTCGTTCAGATAAGTCTAAATTTTGTTTTGTTGTACTTAACTTTTTAATAGCTAAATCAAAAGCCTTTTTTGCTTGAGTAAGTTTTAGAGATAGTTGTTGTTGTGTTTCTTTTAAAGCTGTTTTAGCCTGAAAGACTTCTATTTTTTTTCTTTTAGTACTAGCGCTACGTTTAAAAGAGCTAAAAATGGGTATATTTAAGTTTACCAAAAATAAATTAGAGGTTAACATATCTGTGGTGCGAAGTGTCGCATTTAAATTATTACCATATCCAGCAATAGCTGTTTGAAAGGATACATCTAAAGAGGGAAGAGCTTTTGATTTTTCAAGTTTCAATTGTAGCTCTTTTGCTTTTACCTTGTTTTGTGCAATACGAAAGTCAATATTGTTGTTTAAACCAATTTCCGAATTATTCAAAGTGTTAGAGGTATACTCAGACAGTAGGTATTCTAAATTGTCAGTTAACTGAATAGAAGTATTAATATCTTTACCTATTAAAACCTTAAGCAAGTCTTTGGCTACTTCTTTTTGATATTCAATACTTATTAAATTATTTTGAAGTTCTCCGAGAGTTATTTCAAGTTGCTCTACATTTTCTTCCTCTACTAAACCATTTAGTAGCATTTCTTTTGTTTCGTATAAGTTTTTTTTCAGATTGTTTATGTTCTGATTAGTAATAGCAGTTGCCTTTTTAGCAACTAAAACATTAACAAAGGCTAGTGTTACTTGTTCTTTAATTTTTGTGAGTGATTTTTCTTTTTGGTTTTTAGAAATTTCTAAGAACACTTTAGCCGATTGAAGTGCTACTAAATAAGAACCATCAAATACTTTTTGTTTAATGGTTATGGTACCATTTGCATTGTGTTTAGTGCCAAAGGCAATAGGAACAAAATCTTTATCTGGTTGTTGTGCTACTACTCCTGGAATTAAACTTAATTGTTGTTTTAACCAATAATTATAAGTAGCATTTGCATTTATTTGAGGAAGTCCTTCAGCTGTTGTTTCCCACTTTCTTTTTAATGCTATTTCTATATCTTTTTGAGAAATAATGATATTTCTATTATGCTCTTTTGCATAGTTTATAGCTTCTTTTAAACTAAATTTATCTTGTGCCTTTATTGTGACAGAAAATAAAATAAGAACTATTAGTACTGTTATTATCTTATAAACCTTCATATTTGCTTTTTTCTAATTGTTGGTACAAAATTAGAGAGCATGGAGAGGTTAATTAGTTCACAAAAGTTGGTTCTTTATGTACTTTTTTACAAATGAGACTTGTTGAAGTTTTGTTAATGAAAAAAGCTCATGGGTATAGTTAAATACCACATGAACTTTCAAAAAGGGGCTATCAATAATTAAACCTATTTTTTTCTACCTACAAATCTTAATACAGAGGCTTTAAATTCACTTTTATTACCTTCTAATAAAATATCTGTTTCAACTTTTAATTCGATGATTTCATAATTTGGAAAATCTCTTAAGATACTTTTCTTATCATACAGATAAGGAATCTCTTGTGGTCCTTCTTTGCTAATTTTTGGGTGGTCTGTACTAAAAGTTTCAATAATTAAAAGACCTCCTTTTTTAAGATGCTTATCCATTTTTTTATTTATGTCAATGCGCTCTTGTCCAGCAAAATGAATAAATAAGAAAGCTATAGCATCAAAAGATTCTTTAGGGTATGAAGCATTTACAATATCTTGTACAGTATAATTAATATTTACATTATTTGCCTTTGCTAATTTTAATGCTTTTTTCTTAGCTTCAGTACTGTAATCGTAAGCCGTAACATCCCATCCTAGTTTGGCAGCAAAAACTGCATTTCTACCTTCTCCTTCACCAGGAAATAATATTTTACCAGGTTTATGTTGAGGTAATATTTTTGCTAAATATTTGTCAGGTTTTTTACCATATAAGTATTCATCTTTGGCGTATTCTTTATTAAAATATGCTTTTAAAAACTCAGCTTCAGATACCTTTTTTTGTGGAATTAAAAATGCCTCTATTATGTATTGTTTAGAAAGTAAATTACTGTTGATTTTAAAATCGACAAAACCAGCTTTTTTTAATTCTTGAATAACATCAGATTCTTTAATTCTCATCTCATATGATGGACCATCGGTAATTGATTTATCTTTTTTATAATCAACTATAATTAGTTTGCCATTTGGTTGCATTCCAAACTTCACCTTTTTAAAATAATCAACCCTATTTTCTATATGATGATAAGTGTCTACAATTAATACGATGTCTACTTCTTCCTTTTTTAAATCAGGTGTGTTAAAAGGAATTTTTCTAATTTCCATTGCTTTAGAAGAAACCTTTTTCTCTTTCCTTTTATGGTTTAATATTTCTATAAAATCATTATCAACATCTGAAGCAATTACATTAGCCCCAGCATCTACCATTTTAAAAGAAAAATAGCCAGTACCAGCACCAATATCTAATACTTTTTTATTTTTTAAGTCACCTATTAGAGCTAAAACGTCTTTAGGCTTTTGCCAGCTATCTCTATCTTTTGCATCTAGATGTTTAGCAAGTTCTTTAGCTGGTAAATGTTTGTGATGTCCATGTTTACCATGTTTTTGAGCATTACAGTTTACACCAGTAAATGTTATTAATACAAGACAAAGAAGATTGGGGATTGTTAATTTACTCTTTGTTTTTTTCATGTTATATTGTTCTTATGTTTTGAGATACAAAGGTTTGTTTTTTGTAAAATCCTCTTTGTTTCAAAAAGTAAGTTTATTATGTACTTTTTTACAATTTTAACCTATTATAGTAAATTCCCGAATTTAATACCTAGGTATATAGTTCTAGGAGCTGAAGGGCCATAGATATATTTTGGCCAGCGATTAAGCCCCTTATCAAAGTCATTTTGATAACTATTAAATATGTTTTTTACACCAGTGTATATTTGTAAAGTTGTTTGTTTTAAAGTAATATTTCGACGTAATTTTATACCTAAATCCAAAAATTGTTTAGAGGTTCTAAGCTCTTGTTTTGGAAAGTGTGGAACTAACATTTTTCCTGTATAGTTACCATTAGTTGAAATGGTCCATTTTTGAGACAAGTTCCAATCAAGCATAAAATATCCATAGTGATTTGGTGTTCTGAAAAAACGTTTTTCATTGAATGCTTGAGGTTGTTCATATTTGCTGTTCTGAATTGTAAAACTAGCTTGAAAACTAATAGCTTCAGAAGGCACTATTTGCATTTCAATATTTATTCCTTTTACTTTTGCTTCTTGATTTGAGTTAAACCTAGTTGCGGTAATAACACCATTGTTGTCAGGAGTAGAGTAACTAGTAGCAAAAGGATTGTTTATTTGGGTGTAAAAACCTTCTAAAAGAAAACTAAGGTAGGTGTTGTTTATCTTTTTATTAAAATCTAAAGAAGCTGTATAACTATTACTCGTTTCTTTGTCTAAGTTTGCTCTTACCTTATTTACAATACTGTTAGAACCTGATATTTCTATGTGTAAATCTTCATCACGTAATTCAGGGGAGCGATAGCCTTTTGAGTAGCTTAGCCTAGCTTGCAAATATTTTTTTAAATCATATTTTAATGTAAATCTAGGACTAAACACATTTCCTGATTTATTAAAACTATTATGTTCTCTATCTTTTACTTTATAAGAGTCAAAACGAGCGCCAAATGATGCCTTAAACTTGTGCCAGTTGAAGTCGTATTGAGAAAATATAGATATTGTATTAGTTCCTTGGTTTGCTACTACTATATTTGTGTTATTTCCTATTAAGTTAGGGTTTGTTTCTGAATGTAATATTTGATTATCTGTAAGTATAGCTCCATTGTTTTCTAGTCCAAATAAGACGCTATTTTTTTCAAAATTTAATTTATACTGTGTACCAAATACATAAGATTGCTCTCTTATATTTTCATAAATTCCATAAGCTGTTCTTAAACCTCTAAAAGCATCAGCTTTTAAAGATTGTCCTAAAAGATAAACTGATAATAAGTTTTTCTCTTTAACATATTGTTCATAATTTATTGAAGCGGTAGAAATATTATGAGTTACAGCCGCAGCCATATTAGCTTTATTTACAGGGATGTTAAAATCTCCACCTCCTCGACGGTCTTCTTTTAAGTTAAAAAAATCAATAGTTAATTTTCCTTGTTCGTTTAATTTGTGAAATAGACGAGCTCCTAGAGTAGTACTGTTTAGCATAGGGATTTCTGAAAAGCCATCATTGTTAGCATCAAAAGCTTTTCGGTCTCTATGAAACCCAAATAAAGTAATTCCGGTTTTGTAATCATCGGTAACTAAAGAACCGTTAAAATTGGTAGAGTATTCTTCTGAAACTCCACCGGTATTTTTTAAACCAGCTCCTATAAAAGAAGTATTTACACCAATTTCAAAAGAATTAAAATGAGGGTCTTTTAGTATAAGGTTAACGGTTCCTGCTACAGCACCAGTTCCATATATTGTAGAGCCTCCACGTCTTATGTCTACTCGGTCTAAAATACTAGTAGGAATCATTTCTAAGCCAAAAACACTAGCAAAACCTTTAAAAATAGGGCGGTTGTTTACTAATATTTGTGAATATTCACCTCCTAAGCCATTCATTCTTAATTGAGGCCAACCACTGTTAGCACAATTAGTTTCCATTCTAAGTCCTGGCGAACAGTTTAAGCTTTCACTTATAGTAACCGATTGGATTGCAGTAAAAAGCTTTGAATCTAAGGTATTCACAATAGTTGAAGTTTTTATCCTTTTAGAAATTTTATTGTTTCCTTCAATGATTACTTCGTCTAATTCTTGTTTACTTTCCTCAAATTCGAAGTTTAAAATATAGGTTTCTCCCGATTTTATTTCTATTGTTTTTTCTTGGGTTTTATAACCCATAGATTGAGCAACTATAGTTTGTTTTCCACTTGGAACATTTATAAGTTGATAATGTCCTGAATTATTTGTGATATCTCCTACAGAGGTGTTTTTTACGCTTACTGTTACATACGGTAAGTGTTTTCCTTTGTTAATTATATGTCCAGAAATTATTGTTTCTGATTGATTAATTTGACCATAGTTTATCTGATAAAATGCGAGTAAAATAAATAAAAAGATTAATGAAAGTTTATTCATTTGTTCTAGAATTAAAAATTGTTTGTTGAATAAAGAGAAGTATTACTTTTTGTGAGTTTTTGATTCTCTTATTAAGCTAATGGTATATAAAGTGATAGTTGCCAAAATGATTATACCACCAATTAAACTATCTCGATTAGGAATTTCATTAAAGAATATAAAAGCTAAAACTGGGGCTAAGACATTTTGAAGTTTTAATGTTAAGGATGCTTCTGAAGCTTTGATAAATCTTACAGATTTCATTCCTAATGCTCTTCCTAAAGGAGCTGTTAATAAACCCATAGCGGCCATAACTAACCAAGTGTTTGTAGAGAAATTAGATGGTTCGGAAAAAAAGAACATTACTAAGGCCATAAAGAATCCACCTAGACCAACGAGAGCTAATCTATTTACACTTGGATATTTACGTAGAATAGTAAAGATAAGCCCCACGCAGAATACAGAAACCAATGCAAGTAAGTCTCCTTTCCAGTTTCCTGTACCAAAAGAACCATTAACAACAATGATAACTCCTAAAACAACCAAAAATATTGCTAACCATGTTTTACGATTGGTTTTTTCTTTTAAGATAATCCAACTTAATAAAGAAACTACAGCAGGAGTTGCTCCTTGAATTATGAAAGTATTAGCTATGGAAGTGTTTTTTATACTTAAAACAAATGAAGAGGCACTTCCTAACATTAATAAACTTGAAATTATAAGTGGCCAGCCATCAGATTTGATAACTTGAATAATACTACGTTTTTCTGAAGTTTGGACAACAATAGACATTGAAATAGCTGTAAATAACCCAAATAAGAATATGGTGTTAAAACCACTCACGCCAGAAAATCGAATATAAATAGGGTCGAAGCTCATTAAAATAGCTCCTAAAATAGCAAGTGTAACCCCTTTTGTTTTTGAATTTAATTTTTGAATGTTTGTAGTAGGTATATTTTTCATTTTATTTTTAAGTTTTTATTTTTTTAGATTTTATTGCTTTATTGAAAAGAAAGCTCAATGCTCCTAGAAGTAAAATTCCAATACCTATAAGAGATTCTATAGGTTGTTCTACTAGTAGGTAGATTAAAATCCATAAGCTGATTAGTAGGAATATAATTTGAGGTAAAGGGAATAAAGGACTTTTATATCCTGATAAATCATTGTTTTTTCTAATAAAGAAGAGACTTAGAACTGTTAATGAAACGAATAATTGCAAAATGAAAGCACTGTAGGTTAGAATTTGATCAAAAGACCCTGTAAAAACCATTGTAAGAGAAATAATAGCTTGAAGTATTATTGCTTTATTTGGAATTCCATTTTTATTTGTCTTACTTAAAAATTTCCATAATTGATAATCTTCAGCCATTGCTTTGGTTACTCTAGGCCCAACCCATACCATAGCGCTAATACTAGATACAAGCATAAAAGCAATGAGACCACTTATAACTTTTCCTCCAATACTACCAAAAATATTATCCGCAACAATTTGCCCAATCTCTACCTGTCCAACAAGTAGAGACATAGGAGCTTGTTTTAGAAAAACAATTTGAAGAAGTATATAAAAAACACTTACCAAAAGTGTTCCTCCAATAAGTGCTATGGGGAGATTACGGTTTACATTTTTTATTTCATCTACAATGTAAGCAGCAGCGTTCCATCCAGAAAACGAATAGGAAACGTATACTAAAGAAACAGCAAAAGAAGGAAGTAGGATTTCATTTTGCCATTGATTACTCCAGTCAAATGAAGTAGTCTCTGAGGGAGTGAAAAGCCCAATAGCAATAAATATAAAAATTACCAGAATTTTTATAAAGGTAGTAGTGTTTTGAAATTGACTACTTCTTTTTAAATTGAACATATGAAATAAAGAGACAACTACTATTAGAATAGAAGCAATTAGCTTGTCGTTTATACCAAAGTATTTTTCTGTATATGCACCAGCTGCCATAGCAGCGAGTGCAATAGGGGCAGCAAAACCAACAGTTAATGAAGCCCATCCAGAGAGGTAGCCAGCAAACTTATTATATACAACTGATAAAAAATGGTATTCACCGCCTGAGCGAGTTAATTTTGTGCCTAATTCAGCATAAGAGAGCGCTCCACTTATAGCCATAATTGCTCCCAATGACCAAAGAAGTATAATACTCCATGTATTTTTTGTTGAAACTAATTGGAATCCTAAGCTTGTAAAAACACCTGTTCCAATCATATTAGCTATCACAACTGCCATAGCAGCTCGACTTGATATTTTACTTTTCACAAATTTTGTTTTTAGTGATAAGCAAAATTATTACTAGCTATAAGTGCAGACGATGGACTTTTAGGAGGTAATTAAGTACAAAAGGGTTAAAAAACTATACTATGTTGTTTTGGTTGCGATAAGTATCGGCAGTTAAAGATGTGTGTTTTTTAAAAAATCGCATAAAGTAAGAGGTGTCTGTAAACCCAAGTTCATATGCAATTTCCGAAATAGAATTGTTTGTAAATAATAAGAGCCTTTTAGCTTCTGTTAAAGTACGCTCATGTATAAGGTTCATTACTGTTTTATTTAACCCTTTTTTACATAAATTATTAAGATGTCTTGGAGAAATATGCATTAAATCGGCATAATCATTTAATAATCGAAGTTCTTTAAAATGCCTGTCTATTAATGTTTCTAACTTTCTTAATTGATAGGTTAAATAAGCTGGTTTTTCAGACTCTGTAGGAGAATCGTATATTCTAGAAGATCTAATAAGTAATATTTCAAAAAGAGCTCTTAAAATATTGTTTTTATCGTTTGTGCTAGCATTGTATTCTTCATATAGTTCATCCCAAGCAGCTTGAATTTTGGTGTTTTCTTTATCTATATTTATAATAGGAGAGTTACTTATAGAATGAAAGAAAGGAAAGTCTAAAAGTTTTTGAAAGCTGTCTCCTAAATGATAAAAACCAGAATCAAATGAAATTACATAACCTTCTGTGTCTATACTTGTTTCTATAGAATGTACTTGACCAGGAGAAACAAAAAACATCATATTGGGTTTTATATCATAAGTTTTGAAATCGATAGAATGTTTGCCTATCCCTTTTTTTATAAACATGATATGATAATAATCGTGTCGATGAGGTTCAACAATGATTTGGTTACCATTATTCTCTCCAGTCATTCTATCAATTTCAAATTTAGAAACCTGCTTCGGTGTAAAAGCATTGTCTTCAAAACTTCTAATAGGTAAATCTGTAAATTCCTTTTTTCTCACGGTTACAATGTTTAAACTTCTATAAAATACAATTATTTAATTGAACACTTATTTCTTTTTGCCTATAAATCGAATAACAGCACTATTTCCTATGTGATATAGTCCTTCTTGAAGATAGGTGTTTATCTTTTTTAATTCAATGATTTCATAATTGGAAAAATCACGTTTAATTTCTTCAAGAGAATACATTTCCTCTTCACTTGATGGTCCTCCAACTTTTGGGTTCTTTTTATTAATTTCTCGATGTTCTTTACTAAATGCTTCTAGTATAATATAGCCTCCTTTTTTCAAGTAACTATCGAGTCTTTTATGCATTTCAGCTTTAATTTTAGGTTCAAAATGAACAGAAGTGAGACAAATCATATCAAATTCATCTTGCTTATATTTTTCATCAAGAAATGTTTGAACTTTATAATCGATGGAAACATTATTAAGTTGTGCCAGCTTGTCTGCTTTCTCTTTGCCTTTTAAACTGTAGTCAAAAGCAGAAACGTTCCATCCTAGTTTAGCTGCATACACTGCATTTCTACCTTCTCCTTCTGCAGGAAATAACACTTTTCCTGCATTAAATAATGGTAGTTTTTCTTTGATATAGGCATTGGGTTCTTTACCATATGCCCATTCATTATCATTGTATCTTTCGTTCCAAAAATCTTTCATACGATATTATAATAGATGATTATTTGTTATTCCAATTTTCTTGTGAAATTTGAACAGTTATTGAAGCTCCTAGTTCGTAACCTTCAGCAACAGAAGGTGCTATTCCGCTCCAACCTGTTCTTGCATCTCCAATAATATAAAGTCCTTTTACGTTAGATTCTCTATTTTCATCAACAATATAATTTGTTAATCCAAAATGTCCAGGTTCACTAGGAATATTGAATTGTTGAGCGAAATTGGTGTTTTCTACAACTTTCATATCTCTATAAAAGCCACCTTCTCTATCTATAAGTTTTCCATTTTCTAGTTCAACTTTTTGAAGTTTACCTTCGGTTGAATGCAATGTTTTTATTTTGTCTTGAAACACTTGTATTCCTTTTCGTTCTAATTCAGAAACAAATTCTTTATCAGGAATCATATCTCCATTAGTAAAAAGTATTACATCATTAGACCAATGTGTAACTACTGTTGAAAAGAAAGGAGCAATTTCAGCACCTCCAAATACTGCTAATTTCTTATCTGCTAATTCATATCCGTCGCAGAAAGGGCAGGGGTATACCGATTTTCCATAAACATCAGAAAGACCTTTTATTCCAGAGCCTTCTACATTATCTCTGTAACCTGAAGCAATAACTACTCTTTTGGAATTATAAGTGCTATTTTCTGTTTCTACAATAAAACCATTTGATGAACTTTTAACATCAATAGCCTTTTCTTTTTTGTATGTTAAAGAAGGGTATTTGTCTATGTCTTTTTTGGCAGCTTTAAAAATTTCTGTTGGATGTTTGCCGTCTTGTGTTAAAAAAGTATGAGAAAGCGTAGTTGCAAAGTTTCTAGGTTTTTCGGTATTTAAAATAAGTGTATTTACTCTACTTCTTCCTAGTACTAATGCTGCACTGAGTCCAGCAGGTCCGCCACCAATTATGATAACTTCAAATTTAATATTTTCCATAAGTCTTGTGTTTATATTGCAAAACTACAAGCGCTGGATATTTTTATAGGTGTACAAAAAGAGGGTATTTATGGACATTTTACCATTTAGTGTAAAAAAATAAGTTTTATAATAAGTTTGAGTTTATGTTGTTTCTTGAATTTCTTTTACAGTTTGTCTGGCGGTTTTTCCTACTCCATAAATGGTAGCAGAAGCAAATCCTGTCCAGTTACCATAACCTATTAACCAGAGGTTGGGTTCTTTTATAGACCTAGTATGTGTGGTTTTAATACGATTGTTTTCAATAATATTAAGAGAGGTTAAATGATTTAGGTTAGCTTTAAATCCAGTACACCATATAATGATATCAAATTTTTCTTTGCTTCCATCTTTCCAAATGACTCCTGCCTCATAAAAAGATTCAAATGGAGCTACAGCATTTAACACATTTCTAGTTCTGGCTTCTTTTACACTTTGAACCATTACAATACTAGACAGTGATGCCTTTTTCTTTTTAGTACTGTCTGATTTATTCAAAAAGGTTTGGGTTGCTTCATTAAACAAATAACGTCCATCTATATCGTCTGGTAAAAAATGTGGCGGGTGTAAAGTAACCCATTTTGTGTTTGCTACTTTTGAAACCTCGGCTAAAATTTGAGCGCCCGAATTACCACCACCAACAATTAAAACATTTTTATTATTGAAGTTTGAAGTGTTTCTATATTCCAAAGAATGAAGTTGAATTCCTGTATACTTTTCTTGATTTGGATAAGAAGGTGTGAAAGGAAATTGAGCAGTACCAGTAGCACTAACTAATTTTTTTGAATAGAAGATTCCTTGGTTCGTTTCTATTTGAAATAGATTATTTTCTTTTGTAACGTTATGAACTATTGTGTTTCTTTCAATAGGGAAATTATAACGTAATTCGTATTTTTTTAAATAGCTTATGAATTCTTCTTTAGTAGGGTATTCATTTTCGCTTTTTGGCATTGCCCAACCAGAAAGTGAGCTGTATTCTGTAGGAGAGAATAACTTTAAGTTATCCCATGTTTGAAGCCATGAACCTCCTGATTTATCATTCTTATCCAGAATTAGATATTCTAAATTGGTACGTCTTAAAAAATATGCAACAGACAATCCAGCTTGTCCACCACCAATTATTATTACATCATATATTTTCATGTCTATTGCATATTTTAAATATTCATTACTCTATAGTGAGTTTACTATTTTGTAAGGGGTTTTATTAATTGCTTTTTTGATAGCTTGTTCATCACATTTTTTGTTGTCAAACCAAACAGTTAACTGTTGATTTTTAACATTGGCTTCTGATTTTATGTATCCGTTCACTTCTTTTAAAGAATAGTTTACAATACCTGTACAACATGATTGTTTAAAACCTTCTAAAGTATAGGTTTTAGTAATAATTCCAGACTTTGCAATTTCTTTAACTTTAGCATCTTTATTTGTTTTATTTTGTGATTGACAAGAAGCTAAAAATATTAAAGATACTGCGATTATTAATAATAGGTTTTGAATTTTCATAATAGTTTATTTAGTTAATTAGATAAATAAGGTAGAATTAGAATAATAATTGTGATGATGGCTACAGCCCATAAAAACTTTTTAGATTGAAAGAAGGACACTGCTTTTTTCTCGTTTTCATTTAATTTAGATAAGGCTTCGTATTGATTCATGTCACAACACTCTTGCTGTGCTTTTGGGTAATAGGCTCTGTAAAGATTATAGCTAATAGCTATTAAACTAAAAGTAATTAGATAGTTTTTTATACTAGATAGCCAAATTAATTGCGATGCACTCACACCCAATACTCCAGCCAAAGCCATTAAAGGCCCAACACAGCATGTACAAGCAGCTATGGCAACAAAAATTGCGCTTATTGATGATACAATTGATTTCATAAGTTGATTTTAAAAAATGAGGTTAAAGAAAAATCCAGAGATAATCATTCCAATTCCAATGGTGGAAAAAAACGCAATGATTAGTTTTTTTTGCATTACTTTCTTTAGTAGTAAAGCTTCTGGAAATGAAAGTCCTATAGATGCCATCATAAAAGCTATGGCTGTACCTAATGGCACCCCTTTTTCTATTAACGATTCTATGATAGGCAAAACACCAACAGCATCTATATATAGAGGAATTGCTAGTAAAACTGCAATAGGAACTGCAAAAGGGTTTGTTTTTGAAATATAAGTTTCAAAAAAGGATTGAGGAACATATCCATGAATAAAAGAACCAATGGCTAAACCTAGAAAAATATAAGGAACTAACTTTTTTAATGTAGTCAATGCTTCATTATTAATTTCAGGTAATCGTTGCATAAAAGTTCTAGTGTCTTTTGTAGCTTCAGCCTTACTTTCACCTAATTCTTTCACCCAATTGGCTACATATTTTGCCATTCCGAGTTTTTCTAATAAAATTCCACCAACTACACCTAATACAATACCTGTAAGTACATATATAACGGTAACTTTCCATCCATAAGTAACCCAAAATATTGCAATCGCAATTTCATTTACTAATGGAGAAGTTATTAAAAAAGACAGTGCAATGCCTAAAGGAATTCTTGCTTGCATCATTCCTACAAATAGTGGAATAGATGAGCAAGAACAAAATGGAGTAATAGCACCAAGTAATGAAGCCATTATGTTTCCTAAGCCAGATTTCTTATTCTTTTCTAGGTATACACGAATTTTATCCATTGGTAAATAGCTCGTTATAATTCCCATTAAATAGGTAACAAGAATTACAAGAATTACTATTTCTGTAAAACCAATTAAAAAATAGTGAAGAGCATTGCCAAATACACTATTTTGAGTAATACCAAACAAATCGTAAACAAGATAATCAGCAATTGTAGAAAGAAACTGTGTTAGTTTTTCCATGCTCAAATTAATTTAATAGAGATAATAGTTTATCGTTAGTATTGTATTTTTTGTAATCATATACTTTTCCGTTGATTACTAATGAAGGAAAGATCATTGTACCATATACCATTGTGTCTTCTAATTTTGAAAGTTCTTCAATAGAAATGTTTAGGTTGTTTTCTTTAGCGATTTCTTCAAGTTGCTCTTTTATAGGAGATCCCTTAGCGCAACATGACGAGTGTAAAATTTTGATTTCAGTATTCATAAATTATTGTTTTAAATATTAAACTTTATTATGAAGTCTGAAGTAGCGTGTGAAAAGACACAAGTTTTTGAAAAATATTTCAATAAAAAATAAAAAAACCTTGTAATCATTGAGTTACAAGGCTTTTTTATATGGTGTAGATTTATACTTTATGAAGAAGATTTACTCTCTAAATTCTTTGTTACTTGATGTAAAGGGTCACAATGTTTTTTAATAACACAACCTGCAAAAGCTCCATTTTTATCGTATTCAATATCGCAGCATTCTACAAAAAGTTCCTTCAATTTAATTCGTGCTCTTTGAATACGCATTTTAGTAGCAGAAAGTCCTAAACCTAATTTTGTAGCGATATCTTTTTGAGGAATGTTATCAATATCACTCATTTTCAAAGCGACTGCATATGTTGATGGTAACATCTCAATCATAGGAATAATATAATCAGCAACAATAACTTTTGAGTTTTCATTTGAGTCGTTGCTCTCTATTTTCCAATCATTATCAAAATTAGCTTCTATGTTGTGTTTTTTGAAATAATCAAATATTGTATTTCTACTAACTTGAAATAGCCAAGCTTTAATATTGTCTACTTGTGGCGATTTTTGATGTGTCTCAACTAATTTGATCATTACCTCCTGTACAATGTCTTCTGCAACTTGCTTATTTTTGACCTTACCTAAAACATAAGCTTTCAGAAAATTGTAAAATTCCTGAATAACCTCATTTAAATTGCAGCACTCTTTTTTCATTGATAAAGTATAATGATTGAATGCAAATTTACTAAAAAGACTTTCATGAGTGTTAGTTTAATAATCTCTTAGCTGTTTTGTTTTTGATTTTATAAGGTTAAGAATTCTCAAAAATAAATTTATATATTGTGCCGTAAAGTAATAGATAAAAACTTCCCTTAAGCTATTACTAAATTTATTAATCTTAGCAAGTATTCTAGCTAAATCTCCACTCAAAAAAGTATTTGTTTAATACAAATTAGAAAAACAGTTAAATTTTTAATTATGAGAAGAGATGTTTTGTTAATAGTGTTTTTTCTATTTCATTCAATAGTTAATGCGAATAGAATATATAAAGACTCTATTGTTAAAAAAGTGGTGTTTGTTATTGTTGATGGGATTTCAACAGATCAACTTAAATCATCAAAAACCCCATATTTAGATAGTATTAGTTTACAAGGGAGTTATACCGATGCTTATGTTGGAGGAGGTAAAGGAACTTATTCAGAAACACCTACTATTTCAGCTGTTGGTTATAATAGTCTTCTTACAGGAACTTGGGCTAATAAACATAATGTATGGGGAAACAGCATTAAATTACCTAATTATAATTACCCAACTATTTTTAAACTCTTTAAAGATAAAAGGCCAAAAGGAACAATAGGAGTGTTTTCTTCTTGGTTGGATAATAGAACTAAGTTGGTAGGGGATGGTTTAAAAGCTACAAATTTTATAAAAGTAGATTACGCTTTTGATGGCTTGGAAAATGACACTATAAATTTTCCACATGATAAGCGAAGGAACTTTATGAAACTCATCGACTATACTGTGGCCGATTATGCTGCAAAGACAATTGTAGAAAAAGGACCAGATATTTCATGGGTATACCTGGAGTTTTCTGATGA
Source organism: uncultured Tenacibaculum sp. (assembly GCF_947499065.1). Classification (GTDB taxonomy): domain Bacteria; phylum Bacteroidota; class Bacteroidia; order Flavobacteriales; family Flavobacteriaceae; genus Polaribacter. Next base: position 46,043 of record NZ_CANMMT010000009.1, read on the forward strand.
TATAGGACATCGTTATGGCGATAGTAAACGATTTGAAGCTGCTGTGAGTTTTGAAGATAAGTTAGTTGGAAAAATATGGAACGCTATAAAAAAACGAGAGCAATTGAATAATGAAGAGTGGTTGTTAATTGTAACAACCGATCATGGAAGAAATAAAAAAGAAGGTAAAGATCATGGAGGACAAAGCCATAGAGAAAGAAGCACATGGATTGTAACGAATACTAAAAAGACAAATTCTTATTTTAAGAATTATACACCAGCTATAGTGGATATTTTTCCTACGGTAGCAGATTTTTTAAACTTAGAAATTCCCATTAATACTAAAAGAGAGCTTGATGGAGTATCGTTGACAAACCCAGTAGATGTAATTAATTTAGAAGCTAAAAAAGAAAAAGATAGTTTTCTTATAACATGGAAAAGTCTAGTTAAAAAAGGAAAAGCTAAATTATATTTTAGTAAATATAACAAAGCAAAATATGGGGGAATAGATAAATATGAATATATAACATCAGTTTCTTTGGAAGAAGAACAAGTTAGAATTCCTATAGAAAGAATTCCAAATGGTTTTAGTAAAATAATTTTAGAAACCTCTAATACGATTTTAAATACTTGGTTAGTAAAACTAAAAAAACCTTGAAAATCATAAGATTAACAAGGTTTTTGATAGAGGAGGTAGGATTACTACCTATATATTTATAGCTTATTAGTTTTTCAAGGTAACCGAATAGGTAACTATTCTTTTGCTCATTACGGAAAACTTAATGGTGACTTAATGGCTGACTCCGAAATATGTTTTTACTCATTGAAAATAAATCGGATAATGTAATTTTTCCTTATAGTTATAAAAATGATTATATGGGGTTTAAGATAGTAGTATCATCCTTTGAAAATGGAAGCATTAAAGAGTGTAATAAAAGAATGTTGCACAGTCATATATCGTTTGCTAACATGTGGCTTAGAAATATAAAAGAACAAAAAAGAATTCCTTTTGTAAGCTAAAATTCTTTAAATAACTATATTATTAATTAAGAGTAATTAGGCAAAATGATTTACTCATATCTTAAAATTGATGAGTTAAAATAAGTATAAAAATTAAGCTCTATATTAATCTAAAAAGTTAATGTCTCTTTATAAATTATGTTTCCGTAAAACCGCAAGAAACGGGTTTTTCAATGATTAAAGATTTCAGAATTTTGTTAAAATAATAAACGATACAGAAAATGAATTTTGATTTTGACTATAAACAGCGAAAAGAAATATTAAATACTGTTTTAGATAAAGTAGAGCATTTTTACGCTAACACCAAAGATTACAATACTACGCCTGAATTAAATGTAAAAGAAATACGGGATTTAGTAGAAACTCCAAATTTAGTTTCAGGGAATAATCCAAAAAATGCTATAGAACACATCATTAATGGTCTTGAAAACTATTCGGTTCATACACCACATCCAAACTATTTAGGTTTATTCAATCCTCGTGCGAATTTTGCTGGAATTATCGCAGACTTTATAACTGCTTCATATAATCCTCAATTAGCAGCTTGGAGTCATGCTCCTTTTGCTGTTGAAGTTGAAGCACACGTAATAAGAGAATTTATTGAAAAATTCGGGTTCGATAAAAATAATGCTGATGGTGTTTTTACTACAGGTGGAGCCGAAGCAAATTTAACTGCTGTTTTATGTGCGTTAAACAATAAGTATCCAGATTTTGCTAAAAATGGTATGTTTGGTTTAGATAAAAAACCAATTATTTTTTGTTCTCAAGAAGCACACCATTCTGTACAAAAAGCAGCAAAAATTGTAGGATTAGGATATGATTTTGTGAAAACTATTCCTACTAATAAAGATTTAAAAATCGACACTCAATTATTAGAGAAAGAAATCATAAATCTTAATACGTCAACACATAGTCCATTAATGGTTATTGGTACAGCAGGAACAACTGGGACGGGAACAATTGATGATTTAGAAAGTATATCTAAAATTTGCAAAACACATAACATATGGTTTCACGTTGATGCAGCCTATGGTGGAGCTGCGGTTTTAAGTTCAAAACTAAAACACAACTTAAATGGTATTTCTGTTTCAGATTCTATAACTTTTGATGCACATAAATGGATGTCTGTACCTATGGGGACAAGTATATTTTTGACTTCTACCTCAGAAATCCTTAATAAAACATTTAGAATAACAACAGAATATATGCCTAAAGAAGCTAGTGAATTGGAAATTATTGAACCTTTCTCACATTCTATTCAATGGTCAAGACGGTTTATTGGGTTAAAAGTGTATTTATCTTTATTATTTTATGGTTGGAATGGTTATGAAAAAACAATCGATCATCAAGCTAATATAGGTGAATATCTAAGGAGAAAACTGATAGAAAACAACTGGATTATTAAGAATAATACCGAATTACCAGTAGTATGTTTTACAGATGAACAATTGGAATCGGATTTGAATTTCACCAAAACCATTTTAGCTAATATCTTAGCTAGAGGAAAATCTTGGTTATCGGTTTATCCCATAAAAAACATTCCAACATTTAGAGCTTGTATTACGAATTACAATACAACTAAAACTGAAATTGATGAGTTAATTGAAGAATTAAATAAAGAACGAGAAGCATATCAACAGTAACTATGTCAGATAATAAAAACACATATCATTATAATAAAATAGCAGAAGCTATTGAATATTTAGATGAGCATTTTAAAAAACAACCTTCTTTAGATGATATTGCCGAACATATACATTTAAGTCCTCATCATTTTCAACGGTTATTTAAAGATTGGGTAGGTGTTTCACCCAAAAAGTATATTCAATATTTAAGTTTAAATTATGCCAAAAAGAAGCTTAAAAAAGATGGAAATACATTGTTTGATACTGCATTAGAAACAGGGCTTTCAGGTACCAGTCGTTTACACGATTTATTTATAAACATAGAAGGAATGACACCAGGAGAATATAAAAACGGAGGGAAAACTTTAAATATAAACTATAGTTATGCAGAAACTCAGTTTGGTGATATTTTGGTTGCCACTACTAAAAAAGGCATATGTCATATTGCTTTTGTGGATAATAAAGAAGAAGCTCTACAAATTTTAATAAACAACTTTCCAAATGCAAATTACGAACAAAAGGTAGACAAAATTCAACAGGAAATATTGAAGGTTTTCTTAAATAATTGGGATGAACTTAATGAAATAAAATTACATCTAAAAGGTACAGATTTTCAATTAAAAGTTTGGGAAGCTCTATTAACTATTCCGAAAGGGAAATTAGCAACCTATGGAGAAATTGCAAAAAAAATTGCCAAACCAAATGCACAACGAGCGGTAGGCACAGCAATTGGAAGTAATCCTATTGCTTATTTAATTCCTTGTCATAGAGTTATTCAATCTTCTGGTAAAACAGGCGGTTATCGTTGGAATCCAATCAGAAAGAAAGCTATTTTAGGTTGGGAAGCTGCAAAAACATCTGTATGATTAAACACTCAGACATCAATAAAAAAGAGCTGTTTCTCAAAATTAAAAATAAAGAAATTACTCTTGGAGGAAATAGACGATTGAAAATATACGGTACACTTCAATGTAAATCAGGGAAACGTATGAAAATTCAAAACCGAATGTTTTTTAAAACCGAAAAAGAAGCTAAAGAAAATGATTTTAGACCCTGTGGTCATTGTATGACTGATAAATATAAATTATGGAAAGCACAACAGAATTAAAAAGGTGCAAATGGTGTAGTAACGATCTTGTTTATCAAGATTATCACGATAACGAATGGGGAGTTCCAAAATATGATGATAGAACCTTATTCGAAATGTTAATTTTGGAAGGTGCTCAAGCAGGTTTATCGTGGATTACTATTTTAAAAAGAAGAGAAAATTACAGGAAAGCATTCGATAATTTTGATGTTCAAAAAGTAGCCAAATATTCTGAAAAAGATATTGACAGACTAGTAAATGATAAAGGAATTATACGCAATAAATTAAAAATAAACTCTGCTATTAAAAATGCAAAAGTGTTTATTGAAATTCAAAAAGAATTTGGTTCTTTTAGTAAATATATTTGGAGCAAAATAAATAATACTCCCATAATTAATCATTACAAAGATGCAACAGTATTGCCGGTTACGTCTTCTTTAGCAGAACAGATTTCTAAAGAATTAAAAAAGAAAGGAATGAGTTTCGTTGGACCAATAATTGTATATTCCTATATGCAATCTATTGGAATGATTAACGACCACACTTTAGATTGTTTTTTAAGAAAATAAAAGATGGAATTATTTCAAGAACAAATAGATTCAACAAAAAACTGGTTACCTTATGATGGCACTGTACATTACTGGGCTAAAATATTTAATCAAAAACAAAGTGATACGTATTATAAAATCTTAATGGAACAAGTAGCTTGGAAAAATGACGAAGCCATTATTTTTGGCAAACACATAATTACTAAACGTAAAGTAGCGTGGTACGCTGATAAACCATATGAATACACCTATTCAAAAATTAGTAGAACTGCACTATTATGGACTCCCTTATTGCTTGAAATAAAAAAAACTGTACAAGAAAAAACACAACAAGAATATAATTCTGTTTTATTAAACCTGTATCATTCAGGAGCAGAAGGAATGGCTTGGCATAGTGATGACGAAAGAGATTTAAGAACTAATGGTTCTATAGCCTCTTTATCTTTTGGAGCTAAAAGAAAATTTGCCATAAAACACAAACAAACCAAATACAAACAAATATTTGAGCTTGATAGTGGAGATTTATTAGAAATGAAAGATCAAACACAATCGCATTGGATTCACAATATTCCAACTACAAAAAGAATCCACAGCCCAAGAGTAAATCTAACATTTAGACAAATGATAAAATAATATAGGTGATTTTTACTGAAATAATAAATCACGAAATAAGAAAACGCCTTACAACAAATAGTTTTTTTTTCTATTCTCACATTTTACTATAACAAACATTTCATTTTCATATAACCATAATTCAAATTCAGTTAAATATGGTGTAGGTGATTCCTGTTATAAGTGGGGGCAAATTATTGTTATGTGAGTATAAAAAGGATATAAATTGTTTTTTACTTTGGTTTTATTTAATCAAAATAGAATACTAAAGGAGTTTAAGATTATCATAACTTTCTCATTATTAGTTAATACTTATATAGGGAAGTCAAATCGAAAAGAAAGTCTGATTATCGAACTACCAATGTAATTATTTTTAGGTAATCGAAAAGGTAACCGAATAGGTTACTTTTGTTATGATATTATATAGTTTCATTAAAAAAAATACTTAATTGTTTTAGAAACCTCTAATACGATTTTAAATACTTGGTTAGTAAAACTAAAAAAACCTTGAAAATCATAAGATTAACAAGGTTTTGGTCGGGGCGGCAGGATTCGAACCTGCGACCTCCGCGTCCCAAACGCGGCGCGATAACCGGGCTACGCTACGCCCCGAATGATTATCGGGTTGCAAATGTATAAAAAATTCTTTGTTCGCAAACAAAAAAAGTGAAAAAAAATAAAACTTTGTAAGATAGGCGTAATCTATCGTCTAATAGCGAAAATATATTTTAAAAAAACTTGATATATTTTAAAAAAAATTACATTTGTAATCATAAAATTTTTTAGAAGATGGCAGAAAAAATAAAATGTTTAATCATTGGATCTGGACCAGCAGGATATACTGCAGCAATATATGCAGCAAGAGCTGATATGAAACCAGTTATGTACACAGGAATGCAGATGGGAGGACAGTTAACTACAACTACTGAAGTTGATAACTTTCCTGGATATCCAAATGGAACTGATGGTACTGCAATGATGAATGATTTAAAAAATCAAGCAGAGCGTTTTGGAACTGACGTACGTTTTGGATTAGCTACTAAAGTGGAATTTTCTAAAGAAGAAGGAGGAGTTCATAAGGTAACAGTTGATGAGTCTACTGATTTAGAAGCAGAAACAGTTATTATCTCTACTGGAGCTACAGCAAAATATTTAGGACTAGAAAGCGAACAACGTTTAATTGGTGGGGGAGTTTCTGCTTGTGCTACTTGTGACGGTTTCTTTTATAAAGGACAAGATGTTGTAGTTGTTGGAGCTGGAGACACAGCAGCTGAAGAAGCTACATATTTAGCTAATATTTGTAGTAAAGTAACAATGTTAGTGCGTAAAGATTATATGCGTGCTTCCAAAGCAATGCAGCACCGTGTAAATAAAACGGAAAATATTACTGTAATGTATAATACTGAAATTGATGAGGTATTAGGAGATAATGTTGTTGAAGGTGTACGTGCAGTAAACAACCAAACTGGTGATAAAGTTGATATTCCAGTAACAGGAGTATTCATTGCAATTGGACATAAACCTAATACAGAATTATTTAAAGATGTATTAGACATGGATGAGACTGGATACTTAATTACTAAAGGTAAATCAACTAAAACAAATTTACCAGGAGTATTTGCAGCAGGAGATGTACAAGATAAAGAATACCGTCAAGCGGTTACAGCAGCAGGTACAGGATGTATGGCGGCTTTAGATGCTGAGCGTTATTTAGGAGCTTTAGAATAAAGTTCGGTTTTATATAAAATAAAAAGCTTCCCAATTTGGGAAGCTTTTTTTATGGTTTTAATTGTTCAATCATTTTTTTTGCTTCTGGATTATCTGAATTTAATTTCAATGATTCTTCAAAAGCTTTCAGAGCTTCTTCATTCCTCTTTAACTTTACCAAACTATTACCATAGTAATTATAAATTCGATGCGTATAATATCCATGGTTTGGATATAATTTTAAATTGAGTTCAAAAAACTTTATAGCATCTATATAGTTTCCTTTGTCAGCTAATGACTGTCCATATTCATTTATTAAACGTTCAGAAATAGCATATTCAGAGTCTGTGTTGTATTCACTTTTAATAAATTCGATAATTTCATCAGCAGATTTTTCTGGAGAGAGCTCAGCAATCAATTTTCTATTTAACATGAGTTTTCTTATAATCCACCAATAACGCCAAGAAGGGGTTTTAGTTCTCTCTGAAAGTTTAGTGTGTGTTAGGTAATCTAGTTTCGTTTTATGTGCTATCACTACGTTCCTTTTAGGTATAACCGTAATAAATTGACCTGATTCATCCCAAGAAGTATAAGCATTTTCAAAATCTGGATTATCATAAAAGCGCTCAAAAAGCCACCAAGAATATCCATAAGATTGTTGCATTGGACTTGAAATATCTCTCCCAACCCTATTAGTTACTGAATCTCTTGAAATAAATGTTGACGTAATTTTATTAACCCAATTTTTAGGAACTATCTGTTTCTCATTCCATTTCCCTTCTTGAAGTAAAAGCTGTCCAATTTTGGCCATATCACGTGTAGAAATATGAATTTGATAAGACGTAAACATCGATTTTTTTAAATCTCTTGTTTGGTATTGATTTTCAATATTCCAATCTTCAAAACCTAAAGGAATTGCTAATTGGTTTTCAACTTCTCTGTGAAAGTGGTTTTTAGATTTATTTTCAAGAATATAGCTAGTAACGTTGTAGTCCCAATTGTTTACCATAAAATAATCACCAGGTTTTACCATACCTCTTTTTCTAACTCTAGGAAAAGTATAAAAGTATCTTTGATTTTTAGGATATATAACTCCCGATGAAGAGGTAAGTAAGTTTTCAATACTTGCTTGCTTTTCCATAGGTAATAATCCGTTATATTCAGAAACATTATTAGCTTCAATGGTTTCTTGTAAATTGATTGTGTTATTCTCTACATATTTTCCAAAAAGTAAGCTTACAATACCGTTTCTAGAGTCTTTAATATCACTAATTTCAGAAACATCTCCGTATTCATATACTACCTTACCGTTTTCGAGCACCATCATACTCGTTGTTTCAGATTCTTCTTTTAAATAGTTATCTATTTCATTGAATTTTTCTGTAGTAAAATACGAGTCTTGATTAATAGTTTTCTTTTCTAAAGCAATTCCTTTAAAAGAAGGTTTTTTATAAAACCAAGTTTGGATACTAGTGTATGATAGTATTACCATAACAACAGCAATTGCAGCGCTTCCTTTTAAAATGGTTTTAATTTTATATTTTTTGTAGTAATAAAGCACAGTATCTTTTTTATGGACAATCAAATAAGCAACAAAAATATTAGGTATCCAACTTAACCATACAGAAATTCCATAAGAAAGGTCAAAGTTTCTAGTAGTTGAAATTAACAATGGTAACCAGAATCGTAAAGTAACAGCAGCAAATGTTCCTGCATAGCTATAGGTCATATATTCTTTATGAGCTTCAATATTTCCTTTTCTTATAGTTTTATACCCCATGTAGGTAGCAACTATCCATATAAGAGCACCAAATGTGAATCCTATTTCTGTAGGTAATCCACCTCTGGCAAAAAAGCCAATATAAAATCCAACAGGTCCAGCAATGAAAATTGAGCCCACATAAATTTTACCAATTATTCTATGAAGCTTTATATATTTTTTTCTAATTTTTTCAGAAAATTGTATCCATCCAATCAGTAAAGCAATTCCTCCAAAAGTAATATGAACAAAAAATGAAATTTTATAAATTATACTATCTAGTACTTCTTGAGGTTTCATTGCTAGTAAGTCTATAGGACCATCAGCTAAAAAATATTTTAAGGGTCTTGTAATACCAATAAATAAACAAAGGCATATAAAAATAAGCCACAATAATCTCTTCATTTTGATTGAATTTTAAGTTTTGATATTCCCAAAATAGAATCAAAAAATGTGTATTTAGATATAAAAATTAGATAAGGTATAAAACCTGTTTTTTTTGGTTAAAATAAAGGCGTGTGGTACGAAAATGTACTTTTTAGGTACGAATTTTATAGACTCAAAAGATTGTTTTTATAGCTTTTTGAAACAGGTAGTTCTATTTGTGTTACAAAAATAGCATTGGCGTCTTTCCAAGATTTAAAGTGTGTTGGATTGATTAAATGAGAACGATGAATTTGAATTAAGAAGTCAAAATCTGTTTGAATTTTTTTCAATGTACTTCTAATTAATTTCGTTTTTAATTCTTCATTTTCTAGATAAAAAATTTCTACATAATTCTGAGAGTTTGAAACACAAACTAATTCTGATTCTTTAATTTTTAGAAAATCTAACTTATTAGTTCCTTTAATAATGATTTCTTTTGTTCCCTCTTTAGGAATTAGTTTTAATACATACTTTCTTGCGATAATAATAATCGGCGTAATAATTAGAAAAATATTGATGCTTATTTTGAAAAAAAAGTCGGGAAAGTAGTAAATCCCTTTAATTATGGGGCTTCTATAAAATGTGTATGTAATTATAGTATACAAAGTATACATGATAAGGTACATGTAAACTTCATAAGATAATGACCACTTTTGTTCTTTACTAAATAGTTTTTTTTGAAGAATGCTTATTATAAAATAACTTATAAATAGGGCTAGACTAAATCCTGTACTTACTTTTAACCATATTTTTAAATCCATATAACCATGCTCAAAAGGTCTAGCAAAAATGCTAAACAGAAAGCCCCAAATAGTTAAAACTATGGCTATAATAGTATGATGTTCTACAGATGGATTTAATTTCATCAGATTGTTTTGGTAAAATTCAAAAATACATTTTCTCAGGAATTTAAAAACTGTAATGAGCTATTTTGTTGTAACGTTTTTATGAAAGGAAAGTATATCTGTTTAATCAATTAAAAATCTTACTATGATTAAATTACGATTTCAAAGAATAAAACAAGTATGATATTTAGCTTTTGCTTATTGGTAATATTCACAGTTTATAGTCAAAGCAATCATCTAGCCCAAAAAAGAGAAATAGCCTTAGATAATTATATAAATGAGGTTACTAAAAAATATGGAATTTCAGGAAGAGCAATTGCAATACTCAAAGATGGAAAAGTTATTTATAAAAAATACCAAGGAAAGTCTAATTTAGAATATAACATTCCTATTTCTGAACAATCGTTGTGTAGAATACATTCACTCTCTAAAATTTTTATTTTTAGTATTTCTGATCATCAAGAGACTTTGTAATTGAAGATTTCACTGTACCTGTGTGTAGTGTTGTTTTACTTTCAATAAGCATAATAAAACATTCTTTTTCTGAAGAAACACGATGATTAACACCTTTAGGAACTACATATAAATCCCCTTTATTCATCGTAAAACTTGGTTCGTTTTCAATTTCCATTAATAAAGAACCTTCTATAATGTAAAATAACTCATCTTCATTTTCATGATTGTGCCAAGGAATATCTTCTCCTTTAATTTTAGCAAGTTTAACAAATTGATCGTTTACTTCAGAAATTATTTTGGGAGAAAAGTAATTTTGGATGCTTTCAAAAGCATTATTTATGTTTATCATCAGAGTTTTATTTAGGTTTCAAAGGGTGTTTAAAGTTATTTTATATTAAAAAGACCACCAAATTTTATTTGATGATCTTTTCTATTAGCCTTCTTTTTTCCATAGTTATTTTCCCACTAAACTTTTTCCATAGCTTGTTGTTTTGCCTTTTTGAGTTTTTTCCAATATAAGTACCCAAATATTAATATTAAGTCAACACATATAAAGTTGCTAAGCATTGCAAAAGAAAATTCATCTTTTAATTCAGTAACAGAAATAGCAATAGCATTAAAATGATTGTTAGCTCCGTGTGCTAAAATTGCAATAAAGATTGAATATCTATTATAGCCTAAGTAAGCTATAATTAAAGAGAAAGCAATACATACTAAAGGATAGGTGACAAAAGCCTCTAAATAAGGATGATTTGGGAAATTGTATCCTTTTAAAGCAACTGGTAAATGCCAAAAAGCCCAAATAAGTCCTAGAATAACAACCCCTTTTATTTCGCCAAAAGCGTTAAATAACTTTTCTTGTAGGTAACCTCTCCATCCAATCTCTTCACCCATTACTAAAATACTGGTGGCTAAATAACCTAATCCAATTAATAAAATTATTTCTGTTGTACCTCCAAGAATAGACCAATCAGGAGTTAATCGATATCCTAACTCTAATTGACAATAAAATCCTATAGTTACATAGGTTAAGGGGATTAGTATAGCTAATAAGCTTCCTTTTAATGAAGGCTTAAAAAATTGTAGAGATTTCCAATTACCGCCATCTTTTTTATTAATTATGATGGCAACTATTGCCGGTAAAAAACCATATACCAATGAAAATAATGTTCTAAAAATAAGATTAGAAAAATCAAGGATATTTAAAAATAAGAATCCGATTCCCCAAGAAATTCCTAACAACCAAAGAGTATATTTTTTGGCTTTTTTAAGGTTCGTTTTTCGATACGTGTTAGTGTCAATTGTTGTGTTCATAATAATTGTTTACTCATTTAAATTTTGAGCAAAACAACTGATAAACAATACACAAATCGACTCATTAGATGCTATGAGACTTTTTTTCTAAACTTTTTTTGAATTGTAAAGGAGTTATTCCTTCTTGCTGTTTAAAAACTCTATTAAAAGTAGCTTTAGAGTTAAAGCCAGAATCAAATGCAATAGCCAATAAGGTTAAGTTTTTTGAAGTACCATTGCTAATACTTTTCTTGAAATGCTGAATTCGATAAGAATTTACATATTCATAAAAAGTAGTATTCAGTTCGGTATTTATGTAATAGGAAAGTTTTTTGTCGGTAGTTTCCAATAGTGAAGCAGTTTCTCTCAAAGAAAGATTTTGTTTCTTAAAAACTTGGTCTGTATCGAAAAGCTTTTCTAATTTTTCTTTTAATTCTGGAGAATTAGAAACTTTGCTTTTTTCTTTTTCTTCTGCTGGTACCTCAAGAATTTTCTCTTCTTTATTAAATTCTCTTTGCAATAAAAAGACTTGTGTTTGATTCAAACCATAATATCCAATATACCATATTAAGGCAGTTAAGAATAGGAGATTAAAAGCTAATACAAATTTTAAAGATGAATAAACAAGTAACAATCCACCCGAGATTCCATCAATAAGAACAAAAATAATCAGTCCATATAACCAAATAGACAGCCATTTTAAATCGATGTTTTTTATGTAAGAATAGTTTTCTTTAACCTTTTTTCTATTAGTTTTTAAAAGTTTAAAGCTTAGGAATAAATAATATATAAAATACCCATAACCCAAAAAAGGAATGATAAAACTTAGTAGAATAATATTGTTTTGATAATTACTGCTGAGGTTTGGTATAAAATACCTTGGAATACTAAATAATAAAAAGCCAATAAAAAAAGGAATCAAATTTTTAATAGTCTTTTTGGTATCAATTGCAGAATTGTATATAGATTTTATATAGTTAAATAGGAGGGGACCTAATGCTAATGGAACTATAGTTCCAATTGGTGTTATAAAAAAAGAGAGGTTTGTATATTCTAAATAATATGACGAGTAGGTTAGAAATAAAATTAATAAGCAAAAAAATATTCCAATTAGAATCTTGTTAGAAAAATGCTGATGTATACGTTTTAAAATTAAAACAATTAATAAAACACATAAACTAAAACCAGAATAAAAAAGGAAATTGAATAGCTCTTTCAAAAGTCAGGGATTTTATTTACAAAGATAAAAGACTCCGTTTATTTAATAACAGAAAACCCTATATGAATGTTCCCTGTTTCTTTATCTACAAACAATTCTCTTTGTTTTACTGTTCCATGACAAGTTGTTTTTGAGCAAAATAGAGAGCCACCAGCAAGTCTAACTAAATCACCTCTTTTAGTTTCGGTTATATCCCATACATTTCCTAAAATATTAACTTTGTTTACAGGAGATATAGGGAGTTCGTTTTCAGAAACAACCACTCTTTTATCCGTTTTAATTAATTCCCAGTATTCATCATAATTAGGCAATCGAGTACCAGACCATTTACAGTAGGCTATGGCATCGTTATAACTTACTTGAGTTACAGGTAAGTCTTTAGAATTTATGGTGTTTATACCATCAGGTTTTTTCCAGTTGGCGCCATCAACTTTTTTAAAATCATAAACATTTACTTGTACTATAGACCATCCGTATTTTTCAGCATCAGTTTTATAACCAGTTTGTTCTACAAATGTTGCAAATTGAGCATAACTTACAGGGGATAAATCATGATGATTTTTCTTACAAGAAAAAACTATGGATAAAGCTATAAAAGCTATGAGTTTGGTAAGGCTATTAAATTGTTTTATAAAGTACATTTTATGAATTAAGAGTCTTGAAAAATAAATATAAATAAAAAAGACCGCTAAAAACTAATTTAACGATCTTTAAACAAACAACTAAATTCTAAAACCTATAAAGTTATAGAAGCTTTTTAATAATAGTTTACCAGATAATAATTACATAATGAGATAAACTATTTTATTCTTTTTAGAAGCAATATTTATTTTCTGCTTTTAACTTTTCTGCAATTGTATTACGTAACTCAACAACGTTAGGATAGTTCGCATACTTTGTAAAACGCTTTAATCCCATTAACATCATACGTTGCTCATCACCTTCAGCAAAAGAAATAATTCCTTCTCTTCCGTTTTTAGTAATAATTTCTACAGCATTGTATAAGTATAATTTTGCCATTGCAATCTGTTCTTTTTGAGCTTCTTCACCAAAACGTTTTGCGTTTTTCTCAGTTCTCAAAATACCAGACTCTGCCATGTAAATTTCAATTAAGATATTAGATGCAGCAGTTAATAATTGTTGGTGTTGTTCTAATTCAGTTCCAAATTTTTGGATAGCAGCACCAGCAACCATTAAAAATACCTTCTTTAATTTTGCTATAATTTCTTTCTCTTCTGCAAACAACTCAGAATAATCTGGTGTGTCAAAAGATGGAATACCCATTAACTCTTCACCAACAGCCATAGCAGGATTTAATAAATCTACATGTCCCTTCATGGCTTTCTTAACTAACATTCCTACAGATAATAATCTGTTAATTTCGTTAGTTCCTTCATAAATACGAGCAATACGAGCATCTCTCCAAGCAGATTCCATTGGAGTTTCTTCAGAGAATCCCATACCTCCGTAAACTTGGATTCCTTCATCAGAACAGTTTTGAACGTCTTCAGAAACAGCTACTTTTAAAATTGAACATTCAATAGCGTATTCCTCAACACCTTTTAATTCTGCTTCTTGATGTGTGTTTCCTTCCGACTCACGGATAGCGATTCTATCTTCAATGTTTTTAGCAGCTCTATACGATGCAGACTCTCCAACATAAGCATTGGTAGCCATTTCAGCTAATTTCATTTTAATAGCTCCAAATTCAGAGATAGGAGTTTTAAATTGTTTACGTTCGTTAGCGTAGTTTACAGCATGATCAATAATTCTTCTTTGAGAATCTAAACAAGCAGCTGCTAATTTAATACGTCCAACGTTTAATGCGTTCATAGCGATTTTGAATCCACCACCACGAACTGATAACATATTTTCTACTGGTACTAATGTATCGTTAAAGAATACCTGACGAGTAGAAGAAGCACGGATACCTAATTTATGCTCTTCCTCACCTAAAGTAACTCCGTTAGGATTGTTTTTATCATATTCTAAGATAAAACCAGTAATGTTTTTATCATCTTCTATACGAGCAAAAACGATAAAGATTTCAGCAAAACCTGCATTGGAAATCCACATTTTTTGTCCGTTAATTTTATAATGTTTACCGTCTTCAGTTAATTCGGCAGTAGTTTTACCAGAATTAGCATCCGACCCAGCTCCTGGCTCAGTTAAACAGTAAGCTCCAAAACGCTCACCCATTGCTAAAGCAGGAACAAATTTTTGCTTTTGCTCTTCTGTACCATATAAAGTAATTGGCATTGTTCCAATACCTGTGTGTGCACCAAAAGCAGTACTAAAAGAACCAGTTCCACTTGAAATATAATCACAAGTTAACATAGTAGAAACAAATCCCATTCCTAATCCACCGTAAGCTTCAGGAACAGAAACACCTAAGAAACCTAATTCACCAGCTTTACGCATAGTTTCTTCAGTTAAGGCATAATCTTTCTTTTCAAAACGTTCTTTATGAGGAATGATTTCACGGTCGTTAAATTCTTTAACCGCTTCTTTCATCATATTTTGCTCTTCAGAAAAATCTTCTGGAGTGAATACATCTTCACAGTTTGTTTCCTTTACAAGGAATTGACCACCACGTAAAATATCTTTCTTTAATTCTGACATAATATTTTTAGATTTTAGTAATCAGTAGTGAGTATTGAGTTACTAACTACTTTTTTGATTTTAAATTTATTTTTTAGGAGTAGAGAAAAACCTCAATACTCATTACTTATATCTTATTCCTAGTTTAAAAATTCGAAAATACCAGCAGCACCTTGTCCAGTACCTACACACATAGTTACCATACCGTACTTTCCTTGCATGTTACGCTTACGCATTTCATCAAATAATTGAACTGATAATTTAGCTCCAGTACAACCTAATGGGTGTCCTAAAGCGATTGCTCCACCATTTACATTAATGATGTCTGCATCTAATCCTAATTCGCGAATTACTGCTAATGATTGAGAAGCAAATGCTTCGTTCAATTCTATTAAGCTAATATCTTCTTGTTTTAATCCAGCTTGTTTTAACGCCTTTGGAATAGCAGCAACTGGTCCAATTCCCATAATTCTTGGTGGAACACCAGCAGCAGCATAACTTACCATACGTGCTATTGGTTTTAGGTTTAATTCCTTAACCATATCTTCGCTCATAACCATAACAAAAGCAGCACCATCACTTGTTTGTGAAGAGTTACCCGCTGTAACACTACCACCAGCAGCAAATACTGGTTTTAAGCGCTCTAATCCAGCTATGTTTGATCCTTTACGTGGACCTTCATCTTTTGTTACTGTAAATTTTCTTGTAGCTCTTTTACCATTAGCATCTACATAAGTTTCTTCAACTTCAATAGGAACTATTTGGTCTTGGAAACGATTTTCTTCTTGAGCTTTTAACGCTTTTAAGTGAGAGTTTAAAGCAAACTCATCTTGATCTTTACGAGAAATGTTATATTTCTGAGCAACCTCTTCGGCTGTATTTCCCATTCCCCAGTAATAATCAGCATGACCATCAGCTACGATATCGTAGTTTAATTCTGGTTTAAACCCTGTCATAGGTACAGAACTCATACTTTCAGCTCCTCCAGCAATAATACAATCTGCCATTCCAGATTGAATCTTTGCTACTGCCATACCTATAGTTTCTAGTCCAGAAGAACAGAAACGGTTTACAGTTACTCCAGGAACATCTTCAGTTTTTAATCCCATTAAAGAAATTAAACGAGCCATGTTTAATCCTTGAGAACCTTCTGGCATTGCGTTACCAACGATAACATCGTCAATTCGTTTTTTATCGAACTCAGGTAACTGCTTCATCATATAATCGATTGTTTCAGCAGCTAACTCATCAGCTCTTTTAAATCTGAACGCACCTTTTTTAGATTTACCTACGGCGGTTCTATATCCTTTTACTATATATGCTGTTTTCATCTTTTAGTTTCTTAATGGTTTACCAGTTTTTAACATGTGTTGAATACGCTCTAACGTTTTACGTTCTGTCGCTAAGCTTAAGAATGCTTCACGTTCAAGGTTTAATAAATACTGTTCAGAAACTTTTGTTGGTTCTGATAAATCTCCACCAGCCATTACATAGGCTAATTTGTTTGCAATCTTTTGATCGTGCTCTGATATAAATCTACTTGCTTGCATAGAATCTGTAGCTACTAAAAATGCACCTAATGCTTGCTTTCCAAGTACTAATACATCATCTTTACGAGCAGCAGGTTGTGTATATCCAGCCTCAGCTAGTAACAATGCATGTTTCTTAGCTTCTGCAATTTGACGATCTCTATTTACAACAACTACATCTTTACCTTTTTCTAATAAACCTAAATCGAAAGCTTCATATGCTGAAGTTCCTACTTTAGCCATACCAATAGTTAAGAAATACTCTTGTAATACATTTAATTGTACATCTCCTTTACGGAAAGTGTCAGAGGCACGTAATGCCATTTCCTTAGAACCACCTCCACCAGGGATAACTCCAACTCCAAATTCTACTAACCCCATATAAGTTTCAGCAGCAGCAACAACTTTATCAGCGTGTAATGATAATTCACATCCACCACCTAAAGCCATACCATGAGGAGCAGCAACTGTAGGAATTGCAGAATAACGCATACGCATCATAGTATCTTGGAAATACTTGATAGCCATATTTAATTCGTCATATTCTTGCTCTACAGCCATCATAAAAATCATTCCAATATTAGCACCAACAGAGAAGTTTGCTCCTTGGTTACCAATTACTAATCCTTGGAAGTCTTTTTCAGCTAAATCAACTGCTTTGTTTAATCCCGCTAAAACATCTCCACCAATAGTGTTCATTTTAGATTGGAATTCACAGTTTAAGATACCATCTCCTAAATCTTCAATAACAACTCCTGAGTTTTTAAATACCTCATTTGTTTTACGAATATTATCTAAGATGATGAATGAATCTTGACCTGGTTTTTTAGTTTGAGCTTTTGCAGTTACATCATAGTAATAAGTAGCTCCTTCTTTAACTGTATAGAAAGATTTAGATCCTTTTGCAAGCATTTCAGTAACCCAAGCAGCTGGCTCTTTTCCTTCAGCTTTCATTAATTCGATACCTTTTTCTACACCTACAGCATCCCAAATTTCGAAAGGTCCATTTTCCCATCCGAAACCAGCTTTCATGGCATCGTCAATTTTATATAAATCGTCAGAGATTTCTGGAATTCTATTTTGAACGTATGCAAACATTGCTGCAAAGTTCTTACGGTAAAATTCACCCGCTTTATCTTTTCCACCAACTAATACTTTAAAACGATCAATTGGTTTATCTATAGTTTTTGTTAATTCTAACGTAGCAAACTTCGCACGTTTTTTAGCACGATATTCCATCGTATCTAAATCTAACGATAAGATTTCTTTCTTTCCTTCTGCGTTAACAGTTTTCTTGTAGAAACCTTGCTTAGTTTTACTTCCTAACCATTTATTTTCCATCATTGTATTGATGAAATCTGGTAACTTGAATAATTCGTGCGCTTCGTCGTTAGGACAGTTGTCGTAAATACCATTAGCAACGTGTACTAAAGTATCTAAACCAACAACATCAACAGTACGGAAAGTAGCAGACTTAGGACGTCCAATAACTGGTCCTGTTAATTTATCTACTTCTTCAATAGTTAATCCTAATTCTTTTACTTGGTGGAATAACGATTGGATTCCGAAAATACCAATTCTATTACCAATAAAAGCAGGAGTATCTTTAGCTAATACAGAAGTTTTTCCTAAGAATTTAGAACCGTAATCCATTAAGAAGTCAGTAACTTCTTGCTTACAGTTAGGTCCAGGAACAACTTCAAATAATTTTAAATAACGAGGAGGGTTAAAAAAGTGAGTTACAGCAAAGTGCTTTTGGAAATCTTCACTTCTTCCTTCATTCATAAATTTGATAGGAATACCCGAAGTATTTGATGAAATAATAGTACCAGGTTTACGGTACTTTTCTAATTTTTCAAAAACGATTTTTTTAATATCTAATCGCTCTACAACAACTTCCATAATCCAATCTACATCAGCAACTTTAGCGATATCATCTTCTAAGTTACCAGTAGTAATTCTACTAGCAAACTCTTTTTTGTAAATAGGAGATGGCTTCGATTTTAACGAAGCAGCTAAAGCATCATTAACCAAACGATTACGAACAGCTTTGTCTTCTAACGTTAATCCTTTTGCTTTTTCTTTGTCGTTAAGTTCTCTAGGAACAATGTCTAATAATAAGACTTCAACGCCAATGTTGGCAAAATGACATGCAATACCACTTCCCATAATACCAGAACCGATAATTGCTACTTTTTTAATTCTTCTTGTCATTTGTTTGTTGGTTTGTTTTATACAGCTTTTTTGTCAATATCATCATCGTATATTAACTTGTCTGTAATAAGTTTGTTTATTGTAGTTGTTACTTTAAAGAAGTTTTCTAATTCTTCTTCAGTAATATATTCTCTTACTTTATTGTTAAATTGATATACATGGCCTTTAGAAACTTCTCGCATTTCTTTACCATAATCGGTTAACTTAATAATAACACTTCTACCATCATTTGGGTTTTTTTCTCTACATATAACTCCTTTATCTTCCATCGTTTTTAATAAACGAGAAAGACTTGTAGGTTCCATTCCCATTAGAGGTCCTAATGCTGTAGAAGGTGTACCATTTTCAAAATCTATGTTCAATAAAACAAAAGCAGTGGCCATTGTACTATCGTGCTTTGCAGCTTGTTCGTTATACAATTTTGCAACAGCTTGCCAAGTAGCTCTTAATTGGTGATCTATTGATTTACTTTTATCCATCGTTGTCAAAGATATAAAAATTTATTATGCATGCATAGTATTTTGTAAAAAAGTTATGCGTGCATAGTAAAATTAACATACAGATAACGTAACGAAAGGCACTAAGGACTTACTAATTAGTAGTTTTAAATTGTATATGATGAAACGTATAATTGGTATTGATGTAGCTAGAGCATTGGCTGTAATAGGAATGATTATAGTTAATTTTAAAGTTGCGTTTGGAAATAATGGAAATCAGACATTAAAATACTTTACAAGTTTGTTTGAAGGAAAGGCTGCTGCTACTTTTGTGGTGTTAGCAGGAGTGGGACTGGCATTTATGTCTAACTCAAGTATTCAAAATAGAGATCAACAAAAGCTTCATAATGTTAGAAACAAAATTATAAAAAGAGCTATTTTTCTATTTATAATAGGTGTGGCGTATTTGCCTATTTGGATTGCCGATATTCTACATTTCTATGGAGTTTACATGCTTCTAACCGTATTATTCTTAACAGTAGATAAATCAAAAGTATTATTTGTTGCTGGAGCGATTATACTTTTGTATCCAGTTCTTATGCTATTCTTTGATTACGATATTGGCTGGGATTATAAAACATTTGAATATCATAATTTTTGGACACTATCCGGATTTACGAGGAATCTATTTTACAATGGTTTTCATCCAGTTATTCCTTGGGTATCTTTTATGTTAATTGGTCTTTGGTTTGGGAAACAGAATTTAGCAGATGAAAAATTTGTTAAGAAATCTATGATTGTAAGTATGTGTGTTTTTGTAATTACGGTGATTGTTTCTAAAATTCTACTTTATATATTTTCTGAAGGTAATACTGAAACCTTGAATGAGTTAAGTCAGGTTTTAGGAACGAGTCCTATGCCTCCTTTGCCGTTTTATATGATTGCTGGAAGTAGCTTTGCTATAGGAATAATCTCAATATGTATTTTAATTTCAAATAAATACAAAGAACATTTTATTATTCAGGTATTAAAAAGTACAGGTCAATTAGCCCTGACATTTTACGTAGCACATGTTGTTATAGGAATGGGAATAGTTGCTGTTTTAAATCCAGAAAATATGGGGAGTTATTCAATTACGTTCTCCTTTACCTATGCTTTATTGTTTAGTTTTTTATGTATGGTGTTTGCTTATTTGTGGACACAAAAAAAAGAACAAGGACCTTTGGAGTGGATAATTAGGAAATTAACTAATTAAAGTTCTTTACAATAAAAAAGAATTGTTCTGTGTAACAAAATGGAAAAGGAATATACTAATCTATATAAAATATGTAAGTTTGTCATTAGCTGTTCTTTGACAAACAGTAAGCAATTAATCAACTTTAAAATCTATGGATAATTTATTAGAAATTAATAATGTAGTAAAACGCTATGGGGAGTATACTGCATTAAACAATGTATCTATGCACATTCCTAAAGGAAGTGTTTTTGGTCTTTTAGGACCTAATGGTGCAGGAAAAACATCTTTGATTAGAATTATTAATCAAATAACAATGCCCGATAGTGGTGGCGTTATTTTAGATGGTGAAAAATTAGCTCCAAACCACATAGAGCACATTGGATACCTACCAGAAGAAAGAGGTTTGTACAAAAGTATGAAAGTTGGAGAGCAAGCTTTGTACTTAGCGCAGCTTAAAGGATTGAGTAAATCGGAAGCTAAAAAACGCTTAAAGTATTGGTTTGATAAGTTTGATATAGGAGCTTGGTGGGGTAAAAAAATAGAAGAGTTATCTAAAGGAATGGCTCAAAAAGTACAGTTTATAGTAACTGTTTTACACCAACCTAAATTATTAATTTTTGATGAGCCTTTCTCAGGGTTCGATCCTATCAATGCACAATTAATAGCAAAAGAAATTTTACAATTAAGAGACGAAGGAGCTACGATTATTTTTTCAACACACAGAATGGAAAGTGTTGAGGAAATGTGTGATTATATTGCTCTAATTAACAAGTCTAACAAAATATTAGATGGTAAATTAGATGATATAAAGAAAGAATTTAGAACTAATACTTTTCAAGTTGGTTTAAATACTTCAAACGGAAAAGAGGTAGAAGCGAAATTAAAAGAGAACTTTAAAGTATTACCTGCAGATTTCAGATTATTAAACGATGGTTTGAAGTTAAATGTAAAACTAACAGAAGGAAATACAGCAAACGATTTATTATCGTATTTAACAACACAAGGACAAGTACAACATTTTGTAGAATTAATACCAAGTGCCAACGATATCTTTATTGAGGCAGTAAATAAAAACAGTTAAGCTATGAGTAGATTAAAGTTAATTATAGAACGCGAGTTTATTGCTAAGGTTAGAAATAAATCATTCATAGTAATGACTTTCTTAAGTCCTTTACTAATGATTGGTATGGGAGCATTGGTGTTTTTCTTAATGAAGAAAAACGATGAGAAAGTTAAAAAAATCGTTTTTGTAGATGAGTCAGGATTGTTTGCAAAAGATGTATTTAAAGATTCAAAAACTGTAAAATATGAAGACTTTACAGCTTTAGGTCTCGAAGATTCTAAAAAGAAAGTTGAAGAAGGAGATTATTACGGAGCTTTATACATTCCTAAAAAAGATAGTTTAGAAATATTAGCAAACTCAATTGAGTTTTTCTCAAAAGATTCGCCTAGTATGACTATCATGGCAAGCTTAGAGAATAAAATAGAAAAGAAACTTAGAAACGAAAAGTTAAATAAGTTTGGAATAGATTTAGAACATATTAAAGCATCCAAAATTTCATCAGATATTAAGATGTTTAATTTCTCAGGAGAGAAGTCGTCTAAATTAATCAATGGATTAAAAATAGGAGTAGGAGCTATAGCAGGATATTTATTAATGATGTTTGTAATGATTTATGGAACATCTGTAATGCGTAGTGTTATTGAAGAGAAAACAAGTAGAATTATAGAAGTAATTGTTTCTTCAGTAAAACCTTTCCAGTTAATGCTAGGTAAAATTATAGGTAATGCTTCGGCAGGATTGTTACAATTCTTTATTTGGGGTATTTTATTCTTTATAGTAAGTTTAGTAGCATCTTCATTTTTTGGAATAGATATGATGGAAATGCAAACAGCAAAAGTATCGCCAGAACAAATGGAGGCTATGCAACAAGCAGCTGGAAGTAAAAGTGAAATGATTATTCAGGAAATATTTAGGTTACCATTATTAAAAATGTTCTTATTATTTATTTTCTATTTCTTAGGAGGTTATATGTTATACAGTTCATTATTTGCTGCTGTAGGAGCTGCTGTTGATAATGAAACAGACACGCAACAGTTTATGATGCCAATTATGTTGCCATTAATATTAGGAGTATATGTTGGTTTTGCAACTGTAATAAACGATCCTCATGGACCAGTTTCTGTGGTGTTCTCATATATACCATTTACATCGCCAATAGTAATGTTAATGCGTATTCCATTTGGAGTTGCTTGGTGGGAAATCGCAATTTCGATGTTGTTGTTAGTCGTTACGTTTGTCTTAATTGTATGGGTAGCAGCTAAGATTTATAGAGTAGGTATTTTAATGTATGGTAAGAAACCGAGCTATAAAGATTTATGGAAATGGATTAAATACAACGGATAAAAAACAAAATAGTAAAAAGCAGTTATCAGAAAAAGATAGCTGCTTTTTTTAACTAAAATTATATATTTACTACAAATATATTTTTGTGAAAGAACTAAATAAAATACTGAACTACACTTTTCAATTTAATAAAGAAATAGGTATAAGCGTAAAATCGATTCTAGTACTTATAGTTGTATTAATTTTAGCATCGTTCTTACTAAAGTATTTTAAAAGATTTGTAAAAAAAAGATTACAAACGGAGGATAAAAATAAGTTTGATACTGTTTTTTCTTTTGCAAGTTGGTTACTTTATATAATTATTTTTCTAACTACTTTAAACACCTCAGGAGTTAATGTAACAGCCATATTTGCAGCATCAGCAGCATTATTGATTGGTGTTGGTTTGGCATTACAAACCTTATTCCAAGACATCATTTCTGGTATTTTCATTATTGTTGATCAAAGTGTTCATGTAGGTGATATTATTGAAATTGATGGAAAAGTAGGTAGAGTAGAGGAAATAAAACTAAGAACCACCAGAGCAGTTACCATAGATAACAAAGTACTGGTAATACCCAATCATAAATATTTATCGAATAGTTTATATAATTGGACTCAAAATGGAACTACTACTCGTGAAAGTGTATCGGTAGGTGTGGCTTATGGAAGTGATGTTCAATTGGTAAAAGAACTGTTATTAAAAGCTGCTAACGAACATCCAAAAGTGTTTGAATATCCAGCGCCATTAGTTGTATTTGAAAACTTTGGAGACAGTGCATTAGAGTTTAAGTTGATTTTTACTTTAAATGATAGTTTTCAAGCATTAATTCCGCAAAGTGAAATTCGATTTAAAATAGATCAGTTGTTTAGAGAACATAATATTTCTATACCATTTCCGCAAAGAGATGTTCATATTATAAAGGAATAATATGAAGGTTAAGTTTTTAATTATTAGTTTTCTAGTTTTATATAGTTTTAACTATTGTTTTGGTCAGGAAAGAGATTCTATTTTTTTACAGATAAATAAAAAAGAGTTTAGTAAAATTGTTTTTATTAATAAGTCTGAGTTTTCGAAAAAGATAGACAAAGGATTTAAGTTTTCTGAAGATTATTATAATAACTATAAGGAGCAATCAATAAAAGATATCAGGGAAATAGCAAAAGAATACCCAAACTTAATTAAAGTTCATTCTAAAGATTCTATAGAAATAATAGGGTTAGATAGAAAGGAAGTAATTAAAAACTTTAAATCATTAACAAATGATAGGGATTTTGAATTTTTTAAATCTTATGCTATTGAAGGTAATTTGTTTTTTGTTGTTAACGGTTATGAAACATGGCATACAATTATACTAAACATAGATTCGTGTAAAGTTTTTGAACTTTCTAATAACCCAATGTTTTTAAATAAGAATGAATTGATTTCATTAAATCATTATTATGGGGATGATGAATTTGAGTACTATAATATTGAGAATAATAAATATTTTGGTTTTTCACTAAATGCAAGAGAAATAGAAAATTACTATATTTTAAATAAAGTAGCTTATTTTAAAGTGCTAAGGTTAGGAGAGAAACATGCTACTTATTTTAAAATTAATTTAAATGAGTTAACCGATTTAAAATAAATCAATTATTTAGAGAGTATAGTATTTGAATGCTATTTCCTGAAAGAAATATTCTATATTACAAAGGAGTAATTATGAAGAAATAAAACAGCTATGATATTAAATTTTTCATTTAAAAAAACATTAGGTATAGTTTTTGCCATATCAATTTTATTATATATGTTAATAGGATATAAATATGATTTTGAAGTCTCAACTTTCTTAAGCTTTTTATATTCATTTTTTATTTTAAGTGATTCTATAAGGTATCTTTTAAGACGAAAACAGTTAGTTGAAATAGGTGAGTTGGAACGTTTTCATAGAAAATATCTGGATTTAGTTTTTCTTTTATTGTTATTTTTTCTTCTATCAAAACTAGTAGAATGGTCAAGTTTTGTGAATTTGAGAGAGGATTTTAATGATAATTTTGTACTAGTAGTTTTTGCTCCTCAAATTATACAGTTTATAATTGGTGTATTTTCTAGAGAGATGGGTACATTTTTATATGTAACTGACAGAGGCATTTTATCAAGTATGGAGACTAAGGAATCATATCTTTGGGAAGATTTTAATAATTATAAAATAATTAAAAATCAAAAACTCTTTAGATTTGAAAAAAAGAATAATAAATACCTTTTCATTTCTTACGATGGAGAATATTTTGAAAACAATAGAAAAGAAATTCTGGAGATAATAAAACAAAATTTAAAAGAGGATGAGTAAAATATTAATCATAGAAGACGAAGCGGCAATCCGTAGAGTTTTAAAAAAAATCATTACAGAAGAGAATGATGCTTATGAAGTAGAGGAGGCTGAAGATGGTTTGGCTGGAATTGAAATGATTAAGAATAAAGATTACGATTTAGTATTGTGCGATATTAAAATGCCAAAAATGGATGGTGTTGAGGTATTAGAAAAAGCAAAAAAACTAAAACCAGAAACTGCAATGGTTATGATTTCTGGTCACGGTGATTTAGATACTGCTGTTAATACTATGCGTTTAGGTGCTTTTGATTATATATCGAAACCACCAGATTTAAATAGGTTATTAAATACAGTTCGTAATGCTTTAGATCGTACAGAGTTAGTTGTAGAGAACAAGCGCCTTAAAAAGAAGGTGAGTAAGAGCTACGAAATGATTGGTGAGAGTGATGAAATTACTCATATTAAAGATATTATTGAAAAAGTAGCCGCTACCGATGCACGTGTTTTAATTACAGGACCTAACGGAACTGGAAAAGAATTAGTTGCACACTGGTTGCACGAAAAATCAGATCGTTCAAAAGCACCAATGATTGAGGTAAACTGTGCTGCAATTCCATCGGAATTAATAGAAAGCGAATTATTTGGTCATGTAAAAGGATCATTTACAGGAGCTAATAAAGATAGGGCAGGTAAGTTTGAGGCAGCTAATGGAGGAACTATTTTCTTAGATGAGATAGGAGATATGAGTTTGTCAGCACAAGCAAAAGTATTACGTGCTTTACAAGAAAATAGAATTTCGAGAGTAGGTTCGGATAAGGATATTAAAGTAAATGTTAGAGTTGTAGCTGCAACCAACAAAGATTTAAAAAAGGAAATAGCTGAAGGACGTTTCCGTGAAGATTTATATCACCGTTTAGCAGTAATCTTAATCAAAGTTCCTGCTTTAAATGATAGAAGAGGCGATATTCCTTTATTGGTAAACTTCTTTGCCGATAAGATTTCTAAGGAACAAGGGATGCCTAAAAAGGAGTTTTCTAAAGAGGCAATAACATTATTACAAGAATACGATTGGACTGGAAATATCCGTGAGTTGAGAAACGTAGTAGAGCGTTTAATTATTTTAGGAGAAAAAACAGTTTCTAAAAACGATGTAAAATTGTTTGCTAGTAAATAGCTAAACAATAATGAATAAAAAAAGGTGATCGTTCAGATCACCTTTTTTTATTTAACAAACAAAATTCTATTTTACATCAAAACGATCAAGGTTCATTACCTTGGTCCAAGCTGCAATAAAATCGATTATAAATTTTTCTTTTGCGTCATCGGCAGCATATACTTCAGCAATGGCTCTTAGTTCAGTATTAGAACCAAAGATTAGATCGGCTCTAGTAGCTGAAAATTTCATGGCTCCCGTTCTTCTATCTCTACCAATAAATTCTTTGTCGCTAGAAGAAGCCGCTTTCCAAGTGTAGGTAAAGTCAAGAATGTTGGTGAAGAAATCGTTAGATAATGTTCCAACAGCATCCGTAAATACACCAAAGTCAGAACCATCATAGTTCGTACCTAAAACACGTAATCCACCAACCAATATGGTCATTTCAGGAATGGTTAACGTTAATAGGTTGGCTTTGTCAACTAATAGTTCTTCAGCAGCAACATTTAAATCACTTTTTATAAAGTTTCTAAAACCATCGGCTCTTGGCTCTAAATAGCCAAAAGAAACTACATCTGTTTGTTCTTGAGAAGCATCACCTCTTCCTGAAGTAAATGGTACAGTTACAGTATGTCCACCATTTTTAGCAGCTAATTCAATACCAACAGAACCGCCAAGTACAATTAAATCGGCAATAGAAACAGTTCCACTAAAGTCTTTTTGAATTCCTTCATAAACCGCTAAAACTTTAGCCAATTCAGCAGGATTGTTTACTTCCCAATCTTTTTGAGGAGTTAATCGAATACGTCCACCGTTGGCACCACCACGTTTGTCTGAACCTCTAAAAGTAGAAGCAGATGCCCATGCAGTAGTTACCATTTGTGAAATTGTTAATCCAGAAGCTTCAATGCTAGCTTTTAAAGTAGCTACTTCAGCATCAGATAAGGTATTTCCAGCAGGAATAGGGTCTTGCCAAATTAATTCTTCAGTAGGAACTTCAGGCCCTAAGTATAAGGCTACAGGTCCCATATCACGATGCGTTAATTTATACCAAGCTCTAGCAAAAGCATCTTCAAAAGCTTTGTGATCTTTATGGAAACGCTTTGATATTTCTAAATAAGCAGGATCCATTTTCAAAGCCATGTCGGCAGTAGTCATCATTAGAGCTTGCTTTCCGTTAGGATCACCTGCTTTTGGTGCCATTCGAGCATTCGACGCAGCGGTTGGTGTCCATTGATGTGCTCCGGCTGGACTTTTAGTCAATTCCCAATCGTAGTTCAATAGTACATCAAAATAATCGTGATCCCACTGTGTAGGATTTGGCGTCCAAGCTCCTTCAATACCACTAGTAATTGCATCATCTAAAACTCCTGTTCCAAAGCTGTTTTTCCAACCTGTACTCATTTCTTCTATAGCAGCTCCTGCTGGTTCTGCACCGACATAAGTATCTGGATTTGCAGCTCCGTGTGCTTTACCAAAGGTATGACCACCTGCTACCAAAGCAACCGTTTCTTCATCGTCCATTGCCATACGCCCAAAAGTTTCTCTAATATCAACACCAGAGGCAACAGGATCAGGTCTTCCGTTTGGACCTTCTGGATTTACATAAATAAGTCCCATGTGTACAGCTCCTAAATCGCTTTCCAAATTACCGTCTGCATAT
The DNA here is from genome assembly GCF_947499065.1 of uncultured Tenacibaculum sp. Taxonomy (GTDB): domain Bacteria; phylum Bacteroidota; class Bacteroidia; order Flavobacteriales; family Flavobacteriaceae; genus Polaribacter. The sequence continues at coordinate 74,154 of NZ_CANMMT010000009.1, forward strand.
CGATCTTCATTACCCAACCATTCTGTTTCACTTCCCCAGTAAATATCTTGTTCTGGTTCCCATACATCTTCACGACCACCAGCAAAACCATAAGTTTTAAAGCCCATAGATTCTAAAGCACAGTTCCCTGCAAGAATCATTAAATCTGCCCAAGAAATTTTATTTCCATACTTTTTCTTTACAGGCCATAATAATAAACGTGCTTTATCTAAGTTTCCGTTATCTGGCCAACTATTTAAAGGAGCAAAACGTTGTGTTCCTGAACCTGCTCCTCCGCGACCGTCTCCAACACGATAAGTTCCCGCACTGTGCCAAGCCATACGAATCATAAATCCACCATAATGACCATAGTCGGCAGGCCACCAATCTTGCGAATCAGTCATTAAATCGATCAAATCTTTTTTAAGTGCATTATAGTCTATACTATTAAAGGCAGCAGCGTAATCAAAATCGGGATCCATAGGGTTCGATTTTGCAGCATTTTGCCTTAAAATATTTAACTTTAATTCGTTGGGCCACCAATCTCTATTTCGAGTTCCTCCTCCAGCAGTTTCTTTTTGAGTTCCTCCCATAAATGGACATTTTGTAATGTCTCCAGAAACCCCGTGTGCGTGTTTATCTTCCATAATATATTGTTTTGTAAGTTGTTGCACTCAAATTTACGATAAATCATTGAATAATTTTTATCTATATTTTTTATTTAATTATAAGTTAATGTTATTGTTGTGATTGTTTGTTTTTATGGTTAACGCCCTAAGTAATTGATTTTGTTTATGTAGCGAAGTGCAAAATTGTGGTTTTTTGGAGGCTGTTTTTGACTGTTTTTTACCACATCGAAAAAACCTATAGTGGAATAAAAAAATAAAGTTGTTTTTAAGCTTTTAAAGCTTGAAGAATAAAATATCTTTGCCGCTGTAAAAAAATTTTTAATCATTAAAATAATATAAAATGGCTACATTAGTTGGTAAGAAATTCCCAAATTTAAGCGTTGATGCAATGAACGAAATGGGAGATACTTTTAAGTTAAATGTTTTAGAAGAAGCAGCAAACAACAAGAAGAAAGTATTATTATTCTGGTACCCAAAAGATTTTACTTTTGTTTGTCCTACTGAATTACACGCTTTCCAAGCAGCTTTAGGTGAGTTTGAGAAAAGAAACACTATGGTAATTGGAGCTTCTTGTGATACTCCTGAAGTACACTTTGCTTGGTTAAACCAATCTAAAGATAACGGAGGAATTGAAGGTGTTACTTATCCTTTATTAGCAGATAGCAACCGTAACTTATCTTCAATCTTAGGTATTTTAGATATTACTAATGAAGTATTTGACGAAGCTACTCAAACTGTACAAGTTGAAGGTGATAACGTTACTTATAGAGCTACTTATTTAATTGACGAAGAAGGAACTGTATTTCACGAAGGTGTAAACCACATGCCAGTTGGTCGTAACGTAAACGAGTTTTTACGTTTAATCGATGCTTACACTCACGTACAAGAAAAAGGTGAGGTTTGTCCAGCAAACTGGGAAGAAGGTAAAGAAGCAATGCAACCTAACGCCAAAGCTACTGCAGAATATTTAGCTGTAAACTAATATAATAATAAAAGAAAGGAATCAAGTTCGTGTGAGATAAGTGAAGGGGTCGAGCACGAGCTCCTTTCGGAAACAATATAAACTATGGTACAAGAATTAAGTCAAGATAATTTAACAGAAATCGTTTCAAGCAACTCAAAAGTAGTAGTACAATTTTCGGCTACTTGGTGTGGTAACTGCCGTATTATGAAGCCAAAATTTAAAAAGTTATCTTCTGAAAATGAAGACACTGCTTTTGTAATTGTTGATGCTGAAAAGTTTCCTGAAAGTAGAAAGTTAGCAGATGTAAGTAACTTACCAACGTTTGCAACTTTTGTAGATGGTAAATTTGTAAACCAAGTTCAAACGAACAAGTTTGATGTTTTAAAAGACTTGGTAAACGAAGTAGTAGCATAATAAAACGTCATTACGAACGTAGTGAAGTAATCTTTTTTAAACTAACAGATTGCCACAGCAAATTCTATTTGCTTCGCAATGACAAAATAATAATATGAAATTACCAGTTATTAAACACTTAACTTCTTTTATTGAAGAAAACGACCAAGATTACGTACTAGAAACGATTGAAACTTTAGAAGCTTTAACTGAAGTTCCTTCTTTAAAAGATGAGGAGTTAGACGTTATAGGTGAGTTAATATCGAATATGTACGGTGCTATTGAGGTTGATAAAATGGTAAAAGATGGTACCCCTAAAAAAGAAGCGTTGAATAATTTTATGAAACGTGTTTTAGGATCAATTGATAAATAGTTTAAACCTATACTATATAAAAATCCCGAGTATGATACTCGGGATTTTTTGTTTACAGTTGTTGTAGATGAATTATTAGTATTGCTTTAATACTTGAAATTCATCGTAAGTTAACAACCATTCCCCATTTACCTTTTCCCACTTTTCTAGGTAAATTTTTCCTTCTCCAATATTCATGCTCCATTGTGATGATAAGGTAGCACTGTTGGCTGTTTTAGCTGTAAATATTGGATTGTTATATATTAAGTTCTTAGCACCTTTGGCTATTAATTGTGTCCAAAATCCTTGAATGTCTTTTTTAGCGTTTAATGATGCAAATGGTACTGCATTCATAGTTGCTTTTTCTGAATATCCATTACCGCATACAGCTCCTTTTCCTGCATTGAATCCTTGAATCCATTGTATCGATGCTTTAATTACTTCTTCTAATGCTATATGACTTGCTACTGGATTTGTTTTATTTTCTTGTGGTGTTTTAAATTTCTCTAAAACCTCAAAGTTATCGTAGCTTAGTAACCATTTTCCTTCTTTTTTCACCCATTTTTCTTGATAAATAATTCCTCTACCTACATTCATACTCCAGTTTGCCGATAAGAATGCTGTTGTTTTATTAGCTACTTCTATTTGTACATTGGTATAAATTAAATTGGTAGCTCCCGATTGTATAAAAGGCGTCCAAAATTCTGAAATTTCTTTTTTCCCTTTTTTAACTCCAAACGGTTGGGCATTCATTACCGCATTTTGTGTATAACCATTTACACATGCTTTTGCATTTCCTTTGTTAAAGTTGGTAATCCATTCTTTGCTTGCCTTTAATACTTCTAAGGCTACTTTATGTTGTGCAGTTGGTTTGTATGCTGAAAATGCTTGGGTGTTTTGTCCAAAAGTTAAGGCGCTTACTCCTAATAATACCGTAAGTATTCTTGCTCTTAAATTTCTCATATCGATTGTGTTTTATATCCGATACAAAGAAAAATAGATTGCAGGCGGCATACCTGTGCCTTTTGTCACAAGCTTAGGAATTATTTAGTAAAACAATTTCTTTTTGTCCTAAATGGAGTTGTTTATTTTTTTCTAACTTCTTTAATAAGCGGGAAATAACTTCTCGTGTAGTTCCTAATTCTCTGGCTAACTCTTGGTGTGATTTTTTTACAATATTGTTATCTGCCTTTGCAAGGAGATAATCGAACAAACGATCTTTTAAGGGTTGGAAGGCTAAGTTGGCATACTGATTTATTAAGTGATTGTAGCTTTCTCTAAATGTTTTGGTAGTAAATGTGTTCCAGGATTTGTATTTAAAATTCCAATCTCTTACAAATCGCACTGGAATGTTTATGAGGGTACATTCTTCTTCTACAATAGCATTTACAGTACTTTTACAATCTTCAAAGCAAGCTGAAAGCGATAGGGTACAGGCTTCCATAGCATTTAAATAGTAGATAAGAATTTCTCTGTCTTCATTTTCTTGGTATACTCGTACTTTTCCTTTCAATACAATTTTTAATACTTTTATGTATTGATTGTTTTTAATGATGAATTCTCCTTTTTGATGCGTGCTTATACTAGCAATTTCTCGAAGTTCGTTTTGTAATGTTTCTTCTGTTATTCCTAATTGATTTATAAAATTCTCTATCATTTATTTTTATCTACCTAACTGCAAAATTAGATAAAATTGCTTTCAGTTTTTTATTTTACTGCTATCTTATTACTAATGTTATAGAGCATAATGTAGCTGTCAGTTTAGAGTCTTATTGGTATGGACCTTACTATCTTGGTTTCTTGTAATTGGAGTATATTCTATTAAGAAAGTTTAGCAATTTGTCCAAGGATATGCACATTGATACTTTCTTTCAAGCCAACCAATAATTTCTTTTCCTTTATATATAAATTTTAGCTTAGCCCATGTTCCTGAAACAGCAATTAATTCTGTTGATAAATAGTCAGTAGCAGTGAAAACTACTTTTGATTTTTTATCTGGGTTTTCATAAAAATTCATTTTGATTCCTGAGTCTGGCCCTAAATCGGGTAGAAAAATCTTCATGTCTTTTGCTAATACCCACTTATTTTTAAATTTTCCAATATTATTATTTAATTCATGATTTTCACAACCAGGTAGAACAATGATATTTTCAATTTTTAGCCAACCTTTTTTTGAATCGGATATAGCGAACTTATACCAACAATGAAGCTTGTTTAAAGGAGGGAGTTTTGCTATTTTTTTTCCATTAAAATTATCATAAAGAACTATAGGTTCTTTATTTTTATGAGGATAAAAGCATTCAACAAAGTTACGAAAGAATATTTCTGTACGTTTTTGAGCTGTGAGATTTAATGAATTGAATATTATTAATAGTACTATTATCTTTTTCATATGTTGATTAATCTTGTTATAACGGTTTCGGCTATGGGTAGTTGCGTGGAGTAGTACTTAACTTTGTAAGTACACATCAAACTGAAAATCTGCGAGAATTTTCAGAATTAAGCGAGAACAAGCAATTACTTATAGCCATTGTTGTGTGTTCGTTTTTTATTTCCATTGTTTATTTTTCAGACTTGTCCTTTTATAAACATAACTTGTGTCCATTATTATTTTATTCCATTTAAAAATAACCTTTTCGTTTGTTATAAATTCAGGTATTGCATTCAAGTCCAAATCTTTTATTAAAACGTCAATTTCATTATAATTCGGATTGTCAATTTCAATTTTTTCGCTCTGACTCAAAAAACTATATTCAATATTTTTTATCGAATTGCCCTGAAATTCAGCAATTCCATTTTCATCTGTGGCTTTAATTTGTGCTCTGTCATTTATAAAAATATTAGAAGCTCCCAAAGAGCCGTTTTTATCAGATATTCGAATTTTTACTTTCCCTTTTAGGTTTGGATTTACTTTTCCAATGTATGTCGTTTTAGGAAATTTAGGTTGCTTGAAAGTGTTTATCACGACAGTATCCTTAGAAACTCTTTTCCAAGTTCCCTTTAAAACACTTCCACCACCAACATCGTAAAAAATATAATATTCAAAAGTGTTATCAGATTTTAGTTCAATTTGAGTGCAAGCAAAATAACTTTTTCCGCATTTACCATATAAACCAACAACTGATTTATTCGTTGAACACGAACTTAAAAAAGTCAAGAGTAAAATCAGTTTAAAATATTTCAAAATTTGGTTTTTCAAATGATGCACAACGGTCTCATATAACCATCAGTTACGGTATTAAAGGTAATAATTTTGATAAAGAACTGGCTTTAGCAATTACGAGTGGGTTCGGACGTAGTCAAATCCGCCGTAATAGTGGTTATACATTGTTGTGCTTAGTTATTTTTTCGTTTAATATATTTCTTTTTAGTTTCTTTATTAATCAGATTTCCATTTTTGTCAAACGTTCTGATTATCGTTTTCCTTTTCTTGTTTTTATAAATTTCGTATTCGTTTAACTCTCCACTTTCGTCGAAGTAATTCACACGCACGTAATTCAGAGTGTAATTTTCGTAAAAAGTTTGTGTAAGTAATTTTCCGTTTTTTCTGAATTCGTTTATTTTAATTGGTCTTCCATTTTTAAATTCTCCTACTAGTCTTTTATTTCCATTTGAGTAAAAATCAGTTTCAGTTCCATCGCAAACTTTTTCACAATTCAGATAATTCCATTTTCTTGAATGTAATACACTTTTAAAAGAGAACAGAATTTTAGGAATTCTAATTGTATCACTATTTGTTTTTATAATTGTTGAATATTGTCCAATTAAATCTCCACGTTTTGGAAAAATTGTTACCGTTTTATAGTTCAATTCAGGAAATGAATCAATTTCAAATTCAGGTTTAATTATTTTATTTGTACAAACATCATAAAATACTAAATTCAGCTTTTCTTTTCCGGTATTTTGGCTAAAACACGAGAAGTTGATTATTAGCAGAAAGATTGATTTTATTACTGTTTTCATAATTAAGCACAACGGTTTCGTATAACCGTCAATTACGGATTAATATGCGTTAATTTTTGGCTTAGCACTGACTTTAGCAATTCCGAGTAGATTCGGACGTTGTCGAATCCGCCGTAATTGCGGTTATACATTGTTGTGCATAGTTTTTATTCACATATTTTATTTTTTTCAATCCACGGGTTAATAAATTTCCTTTCAGTTCCGAGTATTGTTTTCGTTTTGGGTTCATCGAAAATCAGATAAAAATTCTTGCCTTTTTCCACGTATTTGAATTTCAATTCCGTACAAAATTTTCCAGTTCCGTGATTCACGAGCATAGTTATAATTCCATTTTCAATTTTTATATCTTTCACTGATTCCACCATAATAAAATTTAATTTTATGTCAGATGGGATTTCTTTTTCGCTATATTTTTCAAGGTCATTCATTTCAATCATCTCGTCAATGATCTCTTGAATCCATTTATTAATAGGTTTTTCTTGGTTTGTTTGGATGTTTGAAACCCCAATTAATAAAGTCAGTAAAATTATTTTCATATTCTTTTCTCAAATTATTCACAACGGTTTTGTATATGGTTTGTTGCGTGGCTTAAGCACTAAATTATATACGGTGTTACCTAATGTTTTTTAACTTATCCATCTTTCAATTTGTTCTTTTTCTTTCCATTTCCCATTTTTAAACTCATAAATTAATATTTCTCCACTTGAATCAAAGTCAAATAATCTTCTAAAAATTACGATGTATGCTAAATCATAGTTTTCATTGAATATTGGTTTAGAAATTGAACAATATCCTTTTTCGCAATTAATATCAATCCATTTCCAAAATTCACGTTTAGATTCTAATTCAATATGTTGCTTTTCTGTTATGATTTTTTTATTCAGAGTTAGTTCTTTTATTATCTTAAATTCATTGAATAATTTTTCTTGCGTCTTAAAATGTAAGCTATCTTTTATATTAAGATATTTATTAGCTTTTTCTTCATAATACAAAAAGTCTGAACTTGTAAATGCTTTTTGATTTTCGGAAATACAACTTGATGATAGATAAGAATCATTTTTATCTATCAGAACTTGAGTAATCAATTCAGTTGTTTTTTTTAAATCTAAATCAATGCTTTTCTTTATTTCAGTTTTAGATTCCTTTCTACAACTGAAAGTCAGAATAATAATTAATGATAATATGTAGGGTTTTGTTTTTCTCAAATGTTGGATAACGGTCTCGTATAACCGTCAGTTACGGGATTAAAGGTAATAAATTTTCATAAAGAACTGGCTTTAGCAATTACGAGTGGATTCGGACGTAGTCAAATCCGCCGTAATAGTGGTTATACATTGTTAACTACTGTCCATTTTCATTATTCAATACATTAAGTTCTATTTCGCAAAATGGTGTAATTGAGTTCATGAATAAGAAAAATATTATATCTTCTCCTTTTACAAATTCGAAAGCTATGTTATTGTCTAGTATCATTTGTTGGATTTCATCATCGGAATATTCTAAGACATATCCAATAAATCCAGTTTGATCATCTTCTCCATAATATCTAAAACCTGCGATTGGTAAATATTGATGTAACCTATCGATATCATGTATGTTAGTTATTTTTGAGGTATAACATTCATCAATCCTAAATGTAGGATAACGTTTTTTGATTTTATCTAACATGTGTTTTTGAAAAAGAATATCTTCTTTATAAAAATCGTATAAATAAGAGTATGGTCTTAATGGAGCATAATCAGATTGTTCAATTGTTTTGTCTTTAATTATGATCTTATCATAGGTAATCTTGCAAAACGGATCAATAACATTGAAATAAAGTAAATTCAATAAACGAAAAGCTATAATAGAATGGATTTCAAAAACTTTATGCTCCTTCATTTCATTTAATAATGAGTACTCAGGGTCTACATCAAGTGTGCCAATGTATTTGGATGCCTTTTCTTTATCTGTTATATTTTCAAGTACTATATTATAAAAATAGTTACCACGTTGTATGGAATACTTGGTTCTGGCTACACTTAATTTATATTCTGTTTTTAAAAAGTTTTCTCTTGAGTTAATTGGTCCAGGAGCAGAACCATATTGTACTATTTCTTCATGTTTTTTACTAATATAACCAATTCCTAAGCCTACAAAACCATGATGCCAATCTCCAGTTTTCATAATCTTTTTAGAATTGATATAAAATTGAAAAAAATCTGAGTATTCTTCGAGATATGTTGGGCCAGGATACCATCTATCATCAAAATTTTCTAAGACATAATTTTTTATGATTTCTTTTGCTTTTTTTTCGTGCATTCGGTGAGCATTGTAGCTAAGAGTCTCGGCTATGAGTAGTTGTGTATTTTAATAGCTAAAATAGTAAATAAATCACAGATAAAAAGTCCTCTTGGGCTAGTATTAGCACTGAATTATAGCCATTGTTGTACGTAGTATTTTTATCTTCTATTAATTAGATATTTTTCGTTTTGTAATAACTTATCAATTTCTATAGTTAATTTTTCTAATACTGGATGATAATAACCACTCATTAAAATGACTTTTTTTGATTCTAAACTATCTCCACTAATTTCAAGAACTTGTCTACCATGAAGATATTCTCCTATATAGAATTTCTTAAGTGTATCTGTTCTTAATTCTTTTAGTTTTTCATAGAAGTTATAAGTTTCTTTTTTACTTAATTTTCTATTATAGATAATTGTGTCCTTGCAGTTCTCAAAATCACAATCGTAATGAATTCTTACACTGTCCTTATCAATGACATACTTTAACATAAATCCTTCTGATCCATACCAATTTGTAAACGCTAAATCGAAACTGCTAATTGAGTAATCTCGATTGCATGAAGTTAATATCATTGAACCAATAAGTATCAAAAAATAAGTATTCCTCTTTTTCATATTACGTACAAAGTCTCGTATAGCAAGCGTAGTTTGCCGTCAGGCAGCTATGATTTGTTATACATTGTTAGTAGCTTTTTTTCTTGTTTTAATCTCAACTTGGCATTCGATACCTACTTGGTTTAGTTCGTCCGCAATATTTTGAAACTCTGGAAAATGATCACACCAAGCTTTTTTTTCGGTGTAAATTATTTTTTCTTCATTATTAACCATTTTTAAAAGTTCCTGACTTGAACATTTAATCACTGATTTTAGTTTTGATAAATATTCCTTTTTGTAAGGAATTTCTAAATGAAAATATTCTTCTAAATTTTGAATATCCAATTCAAAAAGATAAACCCAGTCTACAAAAGGATTAGACCCCATTCTTTCAAATTTGTCAGACTTCTTAGCAATCATTAGAGAACCAGCTCCAATCCATCCAGTTCTTTTAACATTTGAAATATATTTTTCAGACTTCAGACACCAATGAATGGAGTAACATAATTTATATTCCTGAATTGTTTCTCTTAATCCACAGAATAGATAATCAAAATTTTTAGAGTTATATTCTTCTTCAAAATATTTATCCGCTCTAAACAAAACTTGATCTAATATATCATCCGAAATTTTCGATTCAGGATTTGCTTTTGTTTCTTTAATCCAATCGATTATATTATTAATTTCTGATGATTCATATTCGCTAGATGATTTTTTTAGTTTCAATTTTAAAAAGGGCAGAACATCTGTATTATGATTAATTTTAAAGATAGTATCAAGAGTTAAGTCCATTATAAAAACTATCTGTTTTGATTCTTCATCGTCAGAACTATAACTTCCAGAAAAATCTTTAAATACATTATTATCATACTTTGAATCAATCCAATTAAGTATAGGTTTACCTATTTTATTGGATAACACAGAACCGTCCTGTCTTTTTAGGCTGATTAGGTCATTTAATAACTCTATACCAATTAACCAAGATGTTTTGTTAATGGAAAATAGGTTCAACAATTGAAAAATCAATTCCTCTAAAGTATTGATTTCAATATCTCCTTTTAGTTCCTTAAAATCTTCAATTTTGTTTACATTCATTTTTAGCAAATTGCTACTAACGGTCTCGTATAACCGTCAGTTACGGGTTTTAAATTACTGTTTTTCGATTAAGCACTGACGCTCGCAATTCCGAGTGGATTCGGACGTAGTCGAATCCGCCGTAATTGCGGTTATACTTTGTTGTAACATGTTTTATTTATCAAAATCAGATTTTTTTATAATCGTAGAATATGTCCCTTTTCCTTTATCAAAACTCCAATTCTCATTTTTTAAAAAATCACGATTTGAAGCACCCTTACCCATTTTAACAATGAGTTCGTCTATATCATTTTTGACATCATCAAAATATGGTCCTCCAAATGATTCAATTCCATGGGTCGTGTTGAATAAAAGTATTGTCGAATCATTTGGAATAATATAGGTAGAATCAATGTTGAATGTTTTAAGATGTACACCAACTATTGAGTTAGATTTGTTTGTTATTCTATACGAATACCTATATGAATATTCACAACTCGTAAGTATCGATATTGCTCCAATAAAAAGAAATACTTTTTTAGCTAATATTTTATATCCGTTTTTTAATTTTTTCATCAGTCTACTTAAATGTGTTACAAAGGTATCGTATAACCGTCAATTACTAGTTAATATGCGTTAATTTTCGACTTAGCACTGACTTTAGCAATTCCGAGTAGATTCGGGCGTAATCGAAACCGCTGTAATTGCGGTTATACTTTGTTGTAAGTTATTATTCTATCAATTTGTTATCTTTTATTTTGATTTCAATAATTTTTCCAGTTAAATCGGTTTTAATTTGGCTAATAATCTTTTCGGGGTACTTAGTTGCTTTATAAGGTACATCGTGATAATTAGAGTCTATTAATTCATTCAATCTAAAATTATATGTAGAGTCATTTGAATTCAATAATTCAACTCCAAAATCATGTCCAATTCTCCCAAGATTCGATTTATTTCTGTTGTTTAAAATTAAAAGTACTTCAACGAAATCCAGTCCACGATCAAATGTAAAAATAGTATCATTTCTTTTGCCAATGAACAGAGAATCGTAGAAAGATAAATTCAGTTTGTAAAATTCCAAATCTTTATAAAACCTTACATTTTTAATCTTTTCAAGTGTATCTATTTCAAATTCAAAATCTGTTAATTTTCCGTTTTGATTTTTAGCTTTAGAAAAATTAAGACTATACTTCAATCCGTTCGTGAATAATTCAATGTTTTTTTCAGTTTTAGGTTCTTTTTTACAAGAAGTAAAAACACTAAGTATTAATATTGAAATTAGAATTTTCATAGACTTTCGCTAATTACTTACAATTTTTTATTCTTTCAGTTTTGTTTAACTCGTCAGTTTGTTCACTATCAAGCTCTACCATAAGATATGCTTCTCCAAATTTGAAACAAGTAAGATATTCGGTTTCGAACATTTTAGAAAGTCCAATAATGTTTTGATAAAAGTCAACACATTTTAGGTACTCTTTAGTGTATAGTATTATTCCTGTTCGGTCGAATGTCATTTTTACTTTTTAGGAGTTTAATTTACTAAACTTAGGTTGTTGTTGCAAATGAGCTTGATAGAGTTTAAATATATTTAAGAAAGTTATCTGTAGATAATATTAATTAATATTAACCTCTTAATTATATAGTTATCTAAATTAATTTGATTTTTTAATAAAGAGTCTGACATTATTATGGGATGCCAATAATCTCCAATGGTTTCAGTAAAATCTATATAATACTTAATAAAGTTCGATTTAACTTTTATTGCTTTCAAAGCTTTTAAAAAAAGACCAACCAGATTTGGCTGATCGCTATTCTTTGCTCTTTGAATAACTGATTCAATATTTTCTAATTCTTTGTGAAAATAAAATTCTGATTTTGTTTCTATTACTTTGTTGTTAGCTTTTAAGCACTTGTATTTAGTTATTACTGCTTTTTTATTGTTATTAGCAAAATTAGATTTACCAACATAAACTGAGTCAGAAATACAAAAAATGTGTTTTTTTAAAATACTTTTGTTAAAAGTGTTTTTCATTTTTGTTGAGACCACTTTTTTTAAAGTTATTTTTTCTTTCACAATTTCTGTTAAGAACTCTTTGTATGCATCTTTGATTTCAAGTTTTGGGTACTTATTTTTTAAAACATTATTTTCAAAATCATTTAAGAAGAAATTCAGAGTTTCTATGTTTTTTTTGCCTAATACTTTTTCGAACTCTTTTTGTTGGGAATAGGCTAGTGTCGTTGTAAATATTAATAAAATCAGTATTTTAATTTTTTTCATAGCTTTTAAATTTATAAGTTCAATATATTAAACTAAAGTTAGTGTTATAAGAAACTAACTAGGTTTTTGGTATTAAAGTTTATAGTTTTTAGAATAGCAATTAAATATAGATATTGTTAATAATAGTTTTATTTAGCTACTAATTCTTTTCCATGAAAGGGACAAAAGTTCCAGTTTCCATTCATTTCATTGTTGTCTACTGGACATTTCTTTTTATCTATAAGAGAAGAGAGCGGTAAATTCCAAGTAAATTTATTTTGAGAATGTTTAATTATGAAGCTCCCTTTTTTAAATTCATTAATAATATTTTCCCCTTTGTTGTTTTTTACTTTAAAAAGAAAAAGATGCATTCCTTTTCCCATTTTTCCAAACATTTGTGAAAACATAGGAGTTATATTTTTTAATAGACTTTTGGTATTGTAGGAGATTTCACTTTCATTCAAAAAATTATATTCTTTATTGTTAGAGTCTATCAAAGAAAGACTCTCACCCAATTCAGTTTTTGTTTTAAAAGTCATATTCCCTCTTGCACCAATATTGATATCAACTATGCATATAAGAACATAATCCTCAAAAGCCTTTTCAAGCATTTCAATTGTGTTTTTAGGGATGTTAGTATTCCCTTCAAGAGCAATTTTCCAATAGCTATTTGGAATCCAGAGTGATCCACTCATTTTATTGTTTTGTTTTTTCCAAATAGTTAAATCTTTTACTAATTCAGTTTGATTAATTTTCTTTTGTCCGAATAGTGTAAAACTAGTTAATAGTATGATTAATGTTAATTTTTTCATTTTTAAATTATTACGAATGGTCATGTATAACCATTTGATACGAGTTTTGTATGTGATTAATATTTTTGTGTTAAGTTTTTTTAGTAATTCCGATTAGGTTTGAAAGTGCGCGAATTCATGGAAATAGCGGTAATAAATTGTTAGCTAGCATCATTATTTATTTTTTCAATCCAATTCTGTTCAAATTTCTCTTTTAAAAAGTTTTTATTTCGTTCAGGATAAACTTGTGGATAAATATGCTTGAAATAAAATCTATTTTGCGATTCTGTTTTAAATTCTTGGAAATTTCCTTTTTTAGTTTGACTATACATTATAAATTCTATTGTGTCAATCATTTGTTCATTTCTGCCATAGAAAGTCTTACTTAAAAAATCAATTTTTGAATCTTGATTGAAATCATATAACTCAAATTCAAAACCTGTTTGAAACCTTCCAAAATAACTTTCACTTTTTGTTTTCAAATCATAAATCAATTGATAATTTATTCTACAACCAAGACCTGTACAAGGTTCATTGGTAAGTACAAAGCCAAGTATAGAATCGGATTTATAAAGCTTAATTTGTCTAATGTTATTTGCAAAATTTACACTGTCAACACTTTTTCCATAATTATAATTCAGAGTAATTTTTTTTGAAGTATTTATTTTAGTTCCATTGATTATAATTTCTAATGCATTGTCTTTTTTCTCCCATTTGATTTCATTATCATCAAGTCTAATACTAGATTCTTTATTTGAATAATATGGATTATTAAAAATTAGAGTTGGTTCATACTTTTTAGATTCAAGATATTCAGAAATCATAATTCGATATTCAACTTTTTTTGTAAAGTTATTTTTAGGTTTATTCTTATTTTCTCTAGAACAACTAAAAATTAAAAATAGTATGAATATTAATTTAATTACGTATTTCATCTAATGCTTAGTAATACTTTGACTGTTATTTATGCTTTACTAACTGATTTAATAAATAAAATTCGAATAGATAATACTTACCTATTTTGTTTAATTAATTGAGTGTTAGTAATGAATTATATACGTTGTTGGCAATAGTTTATTTAACTTTAGGTTTAAACTTTTCCTTTTTTAAATTAATAAAATAAGTTGTGTAAGAGTATTCTTCAAATCCATCTTTATAAGAGAAGGAATAGTATATTTTTGCCTTTTTTCTGTCGAGTGGATTGTTTTTGTCAAGTTTTGTATCACTACTGTAATATAATCCACCAATTTTTTCTTTTTGAGGTTTTATTTTCCATTTTAAATTATAACAATCAAAAATTCCTTGTTTGTCTTTATTTTCAATACTTGAAAACCCAAATAAATGACTTGAAGTAATAGGATTAGCCATTAATTTGTTTTTAAATTTCGTTTTATTTTTATTGCTTTTTAAACTCCACATATCATTGTTCTCTTGAACAAAAAACCACAATTTTTCTTTGTCTTTAGCAAATTTATTTAAAGAAATTTCCTTGTATTTAAAATTAAATCCTTTTAATGTCTTTCCAGATTTATCAATAACCCCATATTTTCCATTTTTATTTTTAACTATAGCGAAGTATTTGCCTTTAAATTGAAAAGGTCTAATATTCCAAGAATGTTCTTCACTATTGTAATATATATCAGAGTAGTTTAATAAATTCCCATTTTCGTCTATTTTAAAACCTTTATATCCATCAGAGGAAGAAATGATTTTAATGTTAGAGGTATCTTCAGATTCATCAACTTCCATTATGTAGCTTTCTTTTTCAGGTTTATCTCCTTCAAAATTGATTACTCCATTTTTTCTCACGGTAAAACTTTCGCCTTTATAATAGCCTTCCATTGTTGGATTGAAAAAGTTTAATTTTCCATATTTAGGTGGAATTATTATTTCTTTGGTTTTACTATTTAAATATCCCCATTTACTATTGATTTCGAAAGGTATAAGCTCATTGAAAGAATCACT
Organism: uncultured Tenacibaculum sp.; assembly: GCF_947499065.1. GTDB lineage: Bacteria > Bacteroidota > Bacteroidia > Flavobacteriales > Flavobacteriaceae > Polaribacter. The sequence continues at coordinate 89,403 of NZ_CANMMT010000009.1, forward strand.
TTTTATAGTTGAAAAATCTTTAGTTATTTCATTTTTAATTTTTTGGAATTCCTTTTCAGAACTTTGACTATAAGAATTAATAGTTATTAATGTAACTATGAATAGTCTAAATATTTTTTTCATTATTTATTGTTTTGTTTAATTATTGAAAACTTATTTATAAGAGGAATTTTAGGGAATCATAAGCAAATATATAAGTAGATACTAAGTGTTAAAGTTTATAGCATTGTTTTTAATGTTTCTTCTTCTGCTTTTGGGGTTCAATGTACTAAACTTAGTTTGGCGATGCAATTAATTATAGATGTTGTTTATTGCTTTAAGTTCGCAATATCACTTTTAAAAATTATTTCAAATTTTTCTTTAATATCTTGTCTGTTGTCTCCGATTAAACTACAAATGAAGTCTCTAATTGTTAAAGCCCTTGTATTAATTGACGGTTTCTCATTTTTTAAAAAATGCCCGAGTATATGATCAAAACCAACTACAATTAAGGTTCCTAGTAAAAAAAGAGCCATAAAGAGTTTAGGATAAGCTAATGAGAAAAGCATAAGAATTTCTTCTTTAGAAACAATTATTGCATAGACAAGCCAGGGGAGAAGAAAAGCACCTAGAAGAAGCAAAGAATATAAAAACAACTTATTATCCTCCTTAAGAGGTAGAGGAATTTGGCTTTTTATTGTATTATAAATTTTAATTCTGTCTTTGTTGGCAATTCTTTTGTCTAAAAATGAATCGAGAGATGCTTCGTTTTTAAAATCATTTCGTTCTTTCAAAGAATTTAATATTCTTGATTTTAAAAATAAAAAAGCAAGATCATGACGCAAAATGATATTACTACGAATGCTTTCTAATTTTTGTTTATTTATTGGAAAAACAAAATTGTGTTTTTTTTCAAGCTCTTTTATGTTTTCTGGATAAGTTCTCATTTAATAGTCTTGATTAAAAATGAAATAGAATATTAATTAAGCAGTAGATTTGGAGTTAATTGAACCTAACGTAATTATGATTGCTTTTTATTGTAACTTATTTTTATTTGATTTAAACTCTCCATCTGACTTTCAAATCCTTTAAATGATTTTTCTAAATCATAAGAATACTTGTTGGGTATCCAATCTTCATATAAATCCAAATATTTTTCTATTTCATTTGTTCCATTAAGTCGATCAGTCCATTTTAGAGCAGACATTGCGTCTGTTTGGTCGAAATATAAATGCTTCTGAGTTAAGTAATAGTCAAGATATTTTTTTAGATATTCAATTCCCTTTTGAGTATTGAAAGAAGCTAAAGTTAAACAATAGCCTGTTCCAGCATAACAAACTTGACTTTTTAAAAGGTGTGTTCCAATGATATCTTCAACTTCTTTTAAATCCATTATCATAGAAAAATATGCTCCGACTATTCGCGTTCTCCAATTAAAATCGCCAAGCAAACCCTTAACCACTTCAGTATTCAAATCGGCTTTTATCGGTTCAAGTTTTTCTATAAATTCATTTGTATTATTTATTTGAAACATATAAAACGGGACACACCATTTTTTTATAAAATCAACTTCGAGCTCTTTTTCGTTTGAGTAATGTTCCAATTCCTCAAATGAACTTAAGTGTCTTATGGTTGCTCCAGCAGAATGTAGTTCGATTTGTTTTTTTGTTTTTTCGTCCATTTTTTATTTTAAAACAGTGTGCAACTTATTTATATAAATAAAACTTTTATAAACTCATAGTCAACTTATAAATAGATGTTAAGTTTTATATTAACTGTATTCTGTAGATGTTTAAGGAAACAACAAGAATTATTTCTTATAGATTTCCATTATTTTGACAGGTAATTTCTCTTTTGATTTTATTAATTCCAAACCGTATTTTTTCAGTTCAGTATGTATTGTTTTTGGGTCTTCGGCTTGCCATTCAAAATTTATGTCATACAATCCATTTAAGTTTGTTTTATCTAAAACAGGAATTGAGGTAAAGTTTTCTAAATATTCAGCTATTTGTGATATTTTAATTTTCTTAGCTTTTAAAATTGTTCCCATAAACATAAACTCTTTTGCTTCTGAATTGGATGGCTTTATTGAGTTATCAATGTTTTTTAGTGTGTAACATTCTAAAGAGTCAACTCCCATTTTAGCATTGAAGTCAAAGTTTTTATTAAGAAAATCAATTCCAATTTCTCTCCATTTTTGTTGGTGTTTCTCAGAAACTTGAATCATAAAATTATATTTATGTTCTTTTTCATAAGGGAAATCTTTTTCACTTAAACTGTCTTTAAAAATTATTCTACTTGGAGAGGCTACATCAAATAAAGTTTGATAAAGTCTAGGAATTGTACTATTCCACATTTCAACTCCATTTATATTACCTTCAGTATCTTTTAAAAATTTTGACCCGCCTCTTTTTTCTTGATCATACCCTTTTAGTTCGATAGTATAATTTGAATTAGCAATAGTTTTTATTGTTTTAACCTCTAAATTTGGATCAATGTAGAAATCATCTTTTAGTTCTAAATTAATTTCATTGTTAGTTATGAAGTTTTTAATGACCTCTTTATTGATGTTTACTGGATTCGTAATAGCTCTAACGATACCTTCTTTATCTATGATAATAGAGTGTGGTACAACATTAAATTTAAAGTTTTTTGAATGTGTGGTATCAGAAACAATTCTTAACGATGTTTTTGAGCTTTTAATAAATTTTTCTAAACGTTCATTACTTTCATTTGAGATAGTTATAATTTCAATTTCATTTTCAAATTGATTTTGTATACTATCTAATTTTTTCATTGCTGGAATACAAGGTCCACACCAAGTAGCCCAGAATTCCAATATAACTGGTTTTCCTTTTAAATTGTGTAGTGAAATTTGTTTTTGTTTACTGTTTAAAATATTTTTAAACGTGTAATTTGGTACTGGTTTTCCTAATTCAGCTATTTCGTTTTTGTTTTTGCAAGAAGCTATGCAAATTATTAAAGTTAGTAGTAGAAAATTCCTTATCATTTTTCAGTTTTTAGATTATTGCTAACTTAATTTTAGGTTGAACTTTTTAGTTATTTAAAGCCAACTGGCTTTAAATGGGATTAAAATAAATGTAAGTATAGCATTGTTTTTATCTTTCTTTTTCAGTTTTAGGAGTTCAATGTACTAAACTTAGGCTGGTCTTGCAAATGAGTTAGAAACTAAAGAATTTTAATTTTTATTCAGACTCTATTATCTCTATTGTTTCATCCTCTTCATCAGATTTAAAGTATATATCATATACAGAATGCAGAAACCCAAAAAGTTCAATTCCTAAAAAAAATAGAATGGTAAACTTTGTTCCAAAAGAATTATGGGATTTAATAGCTAATAAAACAAATAGAAAAATAATTAATGACTGTCTTATAAGAATTGGAGTAATATCGTTTTCATCATCAAAATCTCCCCATAAAAATGTTCTTATGTAAGAATATAATGTAGTTGTAATTATTGTAATTATGTAGATGATTATCGAGGAGAAGAGAATACATAAGTCAAAATAGGTATCATTTTCTTCTATAAAATTTGTTAGATAAGGATAGAGAAGAGATCCTAAGTAGATAACTATTAATACTCTTAAAATTCTTAATGCAAACTCTTTTAATAAACTTTCTTTTTTCATAGTGCTAAACATTGTGGCTATATACTTTTATATTGCTTCATATTTATTTCCAACAAACTTTAATTTCTTAACACATTCATTCAAACAGTCAGCAAATTGTGTTTTCCATATTGTCAATTCGATAAAACTACCATCCTTTTTAACAATTCTATAGTTACCTATTCGAAAATATATTTTAAATCGAAATAGCATAATTTTAATTTTTGATTTACTTTCAATTATTTCCTCTCCATTGATAAATTCCATATAATCAAATCTATCAATATCTTTTCCTAGTATTTTAGTAAGTATGTTTTTATTAATATAATAAACATACTTGGTGGTTATAAGAATTTCCCTCGATCTATTTAGTTTGATGGAAAGAACTTCTAATTCATTATCATCTAGTAGTATATTTTCTTTAAAATGATGATTTGGATTGTCAAAAAAAGTGATTCCTCTTTCTTTACGATAGTACTCTAGCTTTTTTAAAATTTGCTTTTTGATATTTTCCTTTCTCTTTTTCAATAACTTGGTTTTAAAATTCATTTAGAATTTTGGAAGGTTAAATTTACAGCTTCTAAGCTCGTGTAACAAGGAGAGTTCTAAAAATAATTTTGCCTCTAAGTGAAATAAAATTTTCAATAGAAGCAAAATAAAAGAGATTAAAGTTTTTTGGATTTATTAAATCCAGCCATAATAGAGGCATACTAAAAAAGGAATATCAATAAAACCATGTAAAGCAATATTGAACCATAAATCATGCTTTTTAATATGAAAAATAACTGCTAAATACATCCCCACAATACCAGATAGAATTTGGCCGCTTATACCTTGGTATGCATGTGTTAATCCAAAAAGAAATCCTAATAGTAAAACATTCAAAACAAGACTTATTTTACTTGAACCGAAAAACTTGGTAAACTGCCTCATTAAATAACCTCTAAATACAATTTCTTCCCCAAAAGCAGCCGATGCAATCACATAAATTAATAAACTTAATATAGCTGGTAAATTTCCTTTAAAAGATTCGAACTCAGAAAAATCTATAGCTTGTCCTGTAAGTGAAGTAACTACGGGTAGCATTACAAAGGAATAAAATAAAAAAGTACCAATACCTAATAGCGGAGCTATAATAAATAGATTTTTTACGTTTACTTTTTTACGTTGAAATCCTAAAGATTTAAAAGCATCTTTTTTGTATTCTATAATACTAGCTACTATCAATATTAAAGCAGCTATAGTCATTTGGAAATATCCTGATAAGTATAAAATATAGCAAAGAATAATAGCTATAATGGGAGTCAATTTTGTTCTTAGAAAGGTTTTGTTCATTATTTTATCGTTTTAAATTTTAAACGAAGTAACAATAATGAAACATGAAGAACATCAGGAAACACAGGGTTTTTGACCGAATGGTATTAAAAAAATAGCTGAATAACCAGTTGGTTTTATAATTTGTTTTCAAACCAATTCATAAATGCATGTTTCTTATACCGACTAATATTTATTTGAAAAGTTTTTTGATTGGAAATTGTTGGTTTGAGTTGTACAGACAGTTTTCCATTTTCTATTGATTTTATTTCTTCAATAGAACGTGCATGAAGAATGATTTGCCTGTTAGCTCTATAAAAACTTTGTTCGCTAATTTTAGTTTCAACTTCACTTAAAGTAAAATCTGTAATTATTCTAGTTCCATCAATTTTTACAATAGATACTATTTTATTCTCGCTATATATAAATGCTATTTCAGAATATTTAACCAAGGTTATTTTTCCACCTTGTTGCACTTTAAGTGTTCCTTTGATGGTTGAAAGTTTGTGAAGTTTATAAATATCAGTTGAAAACAACAATGTAATTCCAATAGCACTGATAAGCAAGCTAATTGTAAGTCCTGTTAATAGATGATAAAGATTGTATGAATCAATTCCATTAATCAATCCATTTAAACCATAATATAAAAAGAGGTACAATATTGTTATGTAGCCTAAAGTTGAAAATAAGAAACGTAATAATATTTGCGAATTTATTTTCTTACTAAAATGTTTGTCTTTAAAATGATTGAAATTAAAACGAGCAATGAGTACAATTAGACTTCCTGCAATAATAGAAACTGTAATAGGAAACAGAGGGAATTTGTAATCTTTATGAAAGGGGAAGCTTTCTGGTTCAAAAAGATGGTTTACTAAAACAGAAAGGATTATAATGATTAAGCCATTTCTAATCCAAAAATTTGAAAAATTAATATGGTTCTTAAAAGAATTAATTATTGTTTTCATTTAGTGTTTTAATCGATCGTCTTGTTTGTAAGTTGGTAGTGATTAATAATCAGTTTTCATATTTGACAATGTTTTAATACACCTCATAATTAAGAGGTGTATTTGTTAGTTTTTAGTCTAGTTTACTGAAAAAATAATTAAATGAAAGTGTAAAATAACTGTTTTTAGTATTATCAACAATATTACTAAGGCCAAAAGTTCTCCCAATTTTAATGGCAAACCTTTCACTAGTGTTTATTCCAATTCCTATTAAAAAACCAAAATCAGTTTTTTTAATTTTATTAATTAAAGAAATACTATTTAAGTCAGTAATATTATGTTTAATACTAGTTCTGTAATTAATATCTAAACCACTTTCTAGAGTGAAAGTTTTATTTAGAGCGTAGTTAATTTTTAAAGGAATATTTAAAACACTTGATGAAAAACCAATAGCATTAACATCATTACCAAATGTATCTTTGATTCCAGGTTTTTTTATAGAATAATCATAAAAAGGAATAAAACTGATATCTGCATTTAAGGACCATTTATCACTTAATTTAGTTTCAGTTATAAAACCAATGGATCCACCTCCGAGTTGCCAGATATTGGAAGAATCATTAAAGTTTATTTTAGAATTTATACCAAATCTAGTTTGTGAAAATGAATTTAATACTATAAATAATATTACTAAGGTGGTTAAGTTTTTTTTCATGTTTTGAATTTCTCATAGTTTTTGAGCTTTCGAAAGTACTACAAAAATGAATAAAATGGGAAGTAATTTATTGAAAGTTAGATTTCTTAAATTTTGACTGAATGATATCCCTAATAATTCAATTTATCTTTTACGTATAAATGTGCTTTGTAGAACTTTGTTTGAAAAAACTTTTGCCTCTGTGCATTCAAAATCTAATATTTTAGAAAGTTCACCAAATAAAGAAAATCCACCGCCTAATAATTTCGGAATCGTAGTAATAATCATTCTATCGATTAAATCTTCTTTTAAAAAACTTTGTATTGTTTTACCACCGTCAATATACAAGTTATAATGTCCGTTTGTATGAATTTGAGCGAGTATTTCTGTTAATGTTCCCTTAACTAAAAATACCTTGTCTTTTAAATCTTCTGGAACTTCTTTTAGGGTATTACTTAATACATATACTGGTTTAGTATAAGGCCAATCGATATCAAAACTACAAACTGTTTCAAAAGTTGTTCTTCCCATAACTAATGCATGTATTTGCGAAGTAAAATCTGCATAACCCATATCTGAATTATCAGGATTTGGTATTGAGTGTAACCAATCTATTCCTCCATTTTTATCTGCTATATATCCGTCTAAACTAGTTGCTATAAATACCTGATTGCTTGTTTTCATATTAGAAAGTTTTATTATTTGACTGCAAAACTAGTTGATAGTTGTTGCAAATAATTGTACAGAATTTACCCTTGAATTGTATTTGTAAATTCCTTTGGTGTGCTCCCATAAAACTTTTTAAAGAGTTTTATAAAATGCGATTGATCGTAAAAACCAGCAGCCAAAGCAATTTCTGTTAGTTTTTCTGAAGTTCTGTTTTTTAGTAAGTGAATAGCAGTATTTACTTTTTTTAATTTTATGTATTCACTTGGAGTCAATAAATAATGTTTTTTAAACTTTTGAATGAAGCTCTTTTGTGAAAGAGGGATTGAATGATTGAAGTTTTTCAGAGTTCCTTTTTCAAGTATTTCTGAAGAAAGATATTCTTCAAACTTTAGTAAGTTAGTATCTAGTTGCGATTGCTCAAACAGCTTTAATAAATAGTTTTCTGCTAATTCAAAATTAGGCGTTTTTGTATTAAAAACATGTTCATACAATATTTCCGAAGTAGTATTCATTAAAGAGCTATCGAATTTACGAAGGAGCATTCCATAACAAAAAGGTTTTAGAAGTAGTCCAACCGAACCATAGGTTCCCGATACTGTTGTTTGAAAAGGTGTTGTTTTTAATCCAGAAATAATTTGATGATGTCCTTTGTTTGACAAAGTCTCGGTATTCTGACCTTCTACTATAAACGTATCTCCATAATTAAAAATGAGTTCAGTAAACATCGGGGCATGATGACTAGACTTTAGGCTTAAATTAGAAGCTTTGCCTATCCATATCATATCCACAAAATAATTCAATGGCGCATTTGGGCGATATGTTTTTTCTAGAATCAAAGCCTGTAATTATTTATAGTCTATTAAACTCAACATTTAACCTAATGTATATTATCAAAGGTTTTTATAGATAAATCCTTTACATAATAAACCTCATTATTTAATATCCAAGGACCTGCTGTCATAATATTTTTATAAACTTTTATCTTATTATTAGATAGTGAATTAGTTATTAAAGATGAATTATTATATGTGATAATTTCATTGTTATATACACCTAATATTTTAAAATAATTATAAGGTAATATATATTTTTCTTTTACAACTAATTTTTTTAAATCTAGTTCTAAGATTTTCTTTTTAAACTTAAAGAAAATACCCTTGTCGTTATTTGAAATTATATTAGAGTCGAAATCAATGTTTTGTTTTAATTTCCATTCAATATTAAAATTGTTTTTATTTATGGAAAAAAACTCTCTAGATACAATTGATTGACCTGTTCCAAAAATTAGGTTGTTTTGAATTTGCAAGATATTAGTGATAATAGTTTTAGGTAAATTGATTTCAAGAAGCTTTGATTTGTCCTTTAATTTATATGAATATAAAGTATTTTTATTATTAGATTTAAATTTTCCCGAAACGTAAAGAGTATCCTTATTGATTAAAATTTTTGAGTTTGTCAATATTGTTGAAGATTCTGGTAATAATGACCATACTATTTTTCCTGTAGATTTAGAAAAAGAATAAACCCCGTATAATGAAGAAGCTATTATTTCATCTTTGTATATATATAAATTATCAGTAGTAACCGTAAAGTCTTCTTTTACAGTGTAATTAATAGCTCCAGTCATTTTATCAAGTGAAATCACTTTATTTGGAGTTGTGTAATAAATATTATTTTTGGAATTTAAAACTTTAAGTGATAGTTGATAAAGTTTTTGATGTTTCCACACCACTTTTTTAGTTTGACTATTTTTTTTAACTATATATCCATCATTATTTTCATAATAATGGAATTTATTTTCTACAGCTATTATTGTCTTAATTGTATTTTTAATTTTTTCGGTAGTATTATAAATACAAGAAGAAAAAAATAAAAATAATAGTACTAAAAGGTATTTATAATTCAATTTTATAAAATAATTAATTCATTAGGAAAAGAGTCGGTAAATTTAAGAAATGTATTAAGTGTTCTCTTCAAATTCAGGACAATCTAATCGTATTTCTGATTTTAATAATTTCTTATTCAATAAATTACAATAATGCGAATCTTGTTTTTTCTCATAGAATTTGCAGCCATAACAAGTTCGTTGTACACTTAGAATACCATTTTTATTTAACCTATATATCAGTGTACTTAAAGTATCAAATAAGCTTTCCTGTTCTTCTTGATTAAAAAGATTTATTTGTTGTTGTAAAGGGTTTGAAAAATCGTGTACTTGTTGTACTATTTCCTTTCCTTTATCTGATAGCATAATAGCATAGCTTCTACTATCTGCAGAAGAATAATCTTTAATAATCAGTCCTTTTTTGTCTAATGCTCTTATAGCATCGCTAATGGTAGGTTTTGTTACATTAAACTCTTTAGCCAGATGACTTACATTGCACAAGTGTTGTTTGTGAAACGTAATAAAAATAAGTATCTGAATTTGAATAGGACTTAACCCAACCAATTTGGCTTTTTCCCACAATAAGATTTTAAATACTTCTGAAACTCGTTCTAAACCTGCAACGATTTTACTTGAAATATTATTTTCTTGCTCTTCTGGATTGAAATTACTGTTATTCATTGAAATAGCCTGCGAAGTTTGTTCGACAGGCAAAGTTAGTAATCCTAATTAAATTAATTACAATTTTCCATTTCTATAATTGTATAGTTGTCTTTTTCTATTGCAACAACCATTGCTTCTGTGGCTTGCTCAATATGACAAAGACGACATTCGTTTGTAGTTAATTGATTAGTTTTAAAAGGTTTTGTTTTTAAATATTTCATACCATAATTAAATATGGTTTGTTCTTCGGTTATATAATCTGGTACAAGAATATCAAAATGCATTGTTTTACCATCTTCTCTTTGTACATAGGTGTCCCAAACTGCTACTTTCATCATTTTACTTTTTAACTTTATAGGGAAGAGATAAATTACCACTTGCTACACTAAAAACTTCATAAACTCCTAACATAGGTAAGTTTTTATTACTTGTATTTACTTTCATAAACGCAGTTACGCCATCGTAATTGAAATCTGTTTGATTGTTCATACGGTAATTTGGTACTACTACTTTTATAGTATTGCCTTTTGTGGTAACTGGATATCCTGGGGAATCCATATACATAGGCATTCCAGGATTTGTTGGTGGTAAAACCACCGTTTTATCTGCTTTTTTAAATTGTTTAACCGATAAGCCTCCCGCAACCCTTTTGTCTTGGTGTAATATTACCCAATGAGGATGCCAGATAACACCATCGTTATTATAAATTTGATCGTTGTTTTCATCCCAAAGAGGTGTATCATCAAAATCGGGATGTGAAGTCAAAGCTAATGCTACTATTCCATCTGTTTGATTAAAACCTACATCAGTTGGTTTTAAACTCGTTGGGAATACATAGCCTAGTACTGGAGCACCGTCGAGTTGATCATTTTTGATAGGAACTGTTTTTCCTGCTGTTCCATTTACACTTATTTCCCAAACCGTGATTCCTAAGCCGGAGTGTTGTGTTACATTGACCTTCTTAATTGCAAAATCGTTGTTATTGTAATTACTCTTTTGAGCACAAGAAATACTAGTACTTAAAAATAGTATTGCTGTTAGTATTGATAGTATTGTTTTCATATGATTTGTTTTAATAGTTAGGATTCTATTTTAAATTAGGAATCCTAACTATGTGGTTTAAAAAAATTAGCCTTTTACATCTGCCATGGAAGCTCCAAAGTTAATATGTAAAGTATTTCCTGTTGGTGTTACTAATGCTGGTACCGATTTAACTCCTGCTTTTTCTGCTTCGGGAATTCTACCTCGGTCTTCACCAATATTAACTATTTCTACATTTTGCTCTCCAACTAGATTAATAATGTCGTGCTCTGCACTGATGCATACTGGACATCCTGCGTGATAAAAAATTGATTTACTCATACTGTTCTATTTTTTTATGTTTTTATTGTTTTACAAATATAGTAAGGAATCCTAACTTTAAAAGAAATTTCTGTATTTTTTTAAATTATGTACTTATAAGATTTAGTTATTTAGATTTTTTAAAGCTTTAAAATCAGTGTTTTATTTATGGTTGAATAGAAAATGCGTAGAAGAATATATAAAAGCTTTATTTTTTATAGTAATCTATTTTAGAATAAAATGTGAAAGAATGGAAGAGGTCCAAAAAAAGTAAGCACGTTTGTTTATTGTATACAAACGTGCTTACTTTATTGTTTAAGTAAGATGTTATAGTACTTTTTTTAAGAGATTTTTTCCAGTTACAGCTGTGGCTGATAATACTCCAGAAAATAAGGCACCTCCTATACCAGCGGTAACAATATCTTGTCCAGTTAAATAGAAATTTTTAATAGGTGTTTTTGGTTTTAAGAAAGGTTGTCTAAAACGAGAAGGGCTGTGGTCTAATCCGTAAATTTCACCTTTTTGATAGTTTACAAAATGCTCAGTTGTAAGCGGACTAGATAATTCATAATGTTTTATTTTTCCTTCTACTTGTGGTAGTTGTTTATACAATTCCTTTAAAAGACGTTGAGCTATTTGTTCTTTAATTTCTTCGTAATCGTCACCTCTTTTTTTCCATGATGTTCCTTTCCATTTTTCAAACATTTCATAAGGAACAAGGGTAATAATATCAATAGCACTTTTACCAGGATACCTATTTTTCCAATCAGGATCTTTAGCAGCAGGGAAAGACATATATACTACAGGAAATGGTTTTGATAAATCTTCTAAGTAATTATGTACACAAGTATCGTGATCTTCTTTGGCTGGATATACCCAATAATTTGTTTTTGGTATTTGAAGTTCTTCTGGAGTACCTTCTAGTCCTATATATAAACTTACATGTGCTACGGATGGATTAACCGTTTGTAAATGTTTTTTTAATTGATATTTCTTTACAATACTAGTAGGTAAAAGTTTATTGTAAGTAGTGATGAGTCCGGCATTACTAATAATATTTTTAGCTAAAATTTGTTTACCATCTTTCATTTGTACACCTATAGCTTTGCCTTTATTTATAAGAACTTCATCTACCTCTGCACTTACTAATATAGTTCCACCTCCAGCTTCAATAACAGGATCTATTGTTTTTACAATTTGTGACGATCCTCCAATAGGATAACTTCCTCCATCAAAATAATGACGTGCTACGGATGCATGCATAGAAAAACTGCTTTGTTTAGGAGGTAATCCATAATCGCCATATTGTCCTGTTAGCACTTTTATAAGTTCTTCATTATCGGTTATTTCTCGAAGAACTTCATAGGTGGTCTTGTCAGAATACTTATAAAATGGTTTTCTCAAAAAACCACCTGCTATTGCATTGGGTATTGTAGAAAGCGTTTTACTTATATAATAGTTTTTACTCGCTTTTACTGCTTCAAAAACAGTGTCAACATATTTATTAATTGCTTGCTCTTCCTCTGGGAAATAAGCAATTATTTGTTTTTTAAAGTTCTTTACACCTTTTACAAAATCATACTGTTTATTACCAATAATAATTTTATCATAAACATCTCCCATGTCTTCCCATTTTAGGTCGCCATTACTTACATAGTCGAATAGTTTTTTTAAAATGCTTTTGTCTCGTTGTACATCTCCTATATAATGTATACCGACATCCCATTCATAACCTTTTCGTTTAAAAATATGAGTAAAACCACCAGCTGTATAATGCCTTTCTAAGACTAATACTTTTTGACCTTCTTTAGCAAGAATAGCAGCTGTAGCAAGCCCGCCCATTCCAGAGCCAATAATTATAGTATCGTATTTTTCTTGTAGCGTTGGTTTTTTCTTGTAGGATTGAATCATAGGGGCAGAATAGTTAAAGTTTTGTTAGTTATGGAACTAAATATACATCAATTATTCTTCCTACACCATTTCTTAGTATAATCTGTAAATTTTTCTATTTATAATCTTGCAATTTTTTTAGTGTGCTACTTTTTGTAGAATAATTAAATGTGAATTATTAATCTAATAATTATGATAGAAATGGGGATTCCTATTGAGTACAACAAGGAGAAATAGAACAAGTTTCTATGCTTCGTAGATATTTTAATTTTTTTGTAATTTTTATAAGCTATAAAAGCAGTTATAAAGGGGCAAATGAGAATTAAAAAGAAGGTAAGAAGGTAGCTAAAGACGCTAATGCTGTCCATATATTCATTATATCTGTTAAGATTATTAATGCTAGAGATATATAACAAAAATAGATGAAGAATATATGGTTTTTATTAGGAGTAATCTCTTCTTTGTTTGACTCTATTTTTTTCATTTTTAATCAAAGATTATTTTTTGAGTGTCTTCAAAAGATAAGTTTAGTTTTATTAAACTTCTAAGTTTAGATAACTCATTTATAATACTTTTTGTAATTTTAGTATTAGGAGGAATTGTTTTTACATAAAAATCTTCATGTATTTTATACGTATAAAAGCCATTATTGACTAAGTCAATTTTTTGAGTAATTTTCTGATGATTTTTATAATCTTCTATAACGTTCATTGGTATAATGCCAGAACCTTTACTTGAAAATAATCCATAATTTCCATAAATATCTTTAGCAATCCAATCGAATTCAGAATTAATAAAATCTAATCGTTGATTTTCTATTTTCTGATTGTTTTTTAAGTATTCTTCTGAACCAATGTAGTTTATTTTTTCTTGAAGTTGTGTGTCTTTTAGTTTTTCAAGCAGCGAAAGAATAGTTGCTTCATTTTCTGATCTTTCTTTTACTAATTTATTGTTTAGATAAATCCTCCCTGGCATTTTTCCATCAGGCCCACTTATTAAAATATTGTGTTGTTGAATATGTATAGTGTATTTTTCATCAATTTCATTTTTACATATAATGGAAACTGATCCACCATCCATCCATCTTTGTATTTTGTATGTTTTTATATTATTTTCAATCATAGCCTTTTCCAATATTTTAAATGAAATTGAATTTTATTCCAAAATAAATTCCATTCATGTTTTATTCCTCCTAGATGCCAATTGATATCGTATTTTTTAATTTTATTAGTAGCATATGGTGGGACTTCTATTTTGCAATGAAGCATAGGAGGGGTATTTTCTATCGTTTTAAAAAAATCTGTATCTAAAGAAGACTTTAAAAAATACCTTATTTCAATTAATGTATTAGTTTTTTTACTTTGATATACAAAAAGATTTATATCGTACAAATTGCCATAGATTTCTTTTAATTTTTCTGAGGCTTCTTTTAATGTAACTGGCTTCTTTTTAGAATTTAATATTTTTCGTTCTTTTTGTCGCTGTTCAAGATTACTTTGATTGATTTTTATTTCTGATAATATATAACTTGTACGATTAGATATTTTGTTTGAACACGAGTTTCTAGCCATTTCTAGTAAAATGGTAGTTCCTTCTTTTAATTGTTTTTCAAGGTTTTCTTTTGTAATATTTTTCAATCTATATTATGTTTTTTAAGCTGATAAATTGAAAATAAACCAAGTAATAGCTCTGCTGTAATTCCAAAAACATAACCATTTGTAGGGATGCCATCTGCAATCATACTTAATCCTCGTCCTGTTGCTAGTGTTAACATAAATAAGATGTTTAACTCAGTAGCTCTTTTCCAATATTGGGTTTTCCAAATACCTAAAATCCATACCAATGAAATTCCAAAATATAAACACATAATAGCTTTTAGCATATTTGAAAGGTCTATTGTATTAACTTGAATATCTAATTGTTGAGGTAGAATGGATGGTGAACCATAGATAATTGCAGTTGGCACAACAATACCTAATGAAATGAGAAGATGTAAGTTTTTAATAATCCAATTGTATATTTTCATAGCCTGCTTTTTAGTTCCTTAAGTATTTTTGAAACCAATCTAATACTTCTCTGTTTACCTCTTTTTTATTTTTTGTTAAGCCATGGTTACCTTCTTTATATATTTTTAAGCTATATGGTATATTATATTTATCCAACTCTTTTGAAAGTTTAATTGGATTTGATACACTCACCCTTTTATCAGCATCACCATGTAGTATGAGGAGGGGAATATTTTTAGGAAATTTGTTTGCAAAATATAAAGCTGATCTCTTTTTTAATTCTTCCTGTTTGTTTTTCCAATAATTTGGAATAAGTGGTGCATATACATTTGTTTCCATTTCAGCTCTATCAATAATTGTTAAATCTGTGGGAGCTCCACCTATTATTGCAGTTTTAATTTTACTAGTTTTGGTTAATGACAAATAGGTCATCATACCTCCGCGACTCCAACCATACATTCCAATTCTAGTTGTGTCGGCTTTAGGGAACTCTTTAACAACTTTGAGTAAGTTGAGTACATCATTAACGTCTTTTCCTCCAAATTCATCTTTTCCTTCACTTTTTCCACTTTCTCTATAATTACAACCAATAACAATGTAGCCGTTACTTGTTATTTTAGAGAACATAGGAGGGAAGAAAAGTTTATGTTTTTCTTTGGTTAATGATAAAGCACCAAAATCCCTATTTCCTCCTCTGTTAAATATAATTACTGGATATTTTCCTTCTTTTTTGGGAAATGTTGCAAAGGATTGAATTTTTAAACTATCACTTAGGTAAGTAATTTCATATAATTTTACATTTTGTAAAAATTTAAATTGCGCTTTGAATTGTGTTTGTTCGGCATCTTGAAATAAACCCTTATAGTTTTTCCAATCAATTTTTTCCTTTTTTACAATTATTGATTCTTGTGAGCTACATGAAATACTAACTATAATTAGTAAATGTAGGATAAACTTTTTCATTTTATAGCAATTTTTTAATGGTGATTAAGTTGGCCTAATTAAAATAGTTTTGTTTTAATGATGAGTAAGCTTTGTAATTATTGCTTCATGTTGAGGGAATAATTGTATTAATTCTTCTCTTTTAGGTAAAACAAAATCGTTAAAATCAAAACCAGGCGCCACTGTACAACCTGTAAATGCGTAAGAATTTTCTTTAATAACTTCAGCAGCAAACCAATAGGTTGCTGGTACAACAAACTGTGGTTGTTCGTTATTTTCTAAATCATTTCCTATCAACACAAAAGAATATTCTCCTTTAGGAGAAATCATATGAAGTTTTAAGGTAGTGCCTTTGTAAAAGTGCCAAATTTCATCCTGATTTATTTTATGAAAAGCAGAGAATTTATCAGAAGTTAATAAGAAATAAATAGAAGTACTGTAATTTCTATCACCAACAAAATCTGAGCTTAAATTTTCATTTTTAATAATTCCGTTACTTCTATAAGTTTCTTTAAAGTAACCGCCTTCTGGATGTTCTGTTAAATTGAATTTATGTATTATTTGTTGTGCTGTCATTTTTTTTCTGTTCGTTTATTTTTTTAATCAATGCTTTTAAACGTTCCTTATTACGTTGTTTTTCAAGTTTTACCTTGTTTTCTTTCTGTTTCATTAAGCGTGTATGTTTCGCCTTATTAACAGTGTTTTTTGCTTTTCCTTTCCCTTTTTTAGGCATTACGAGTTTGTTTAATAGCTAATAAACCTAAGAAAGTTATTAGTCCGTTTAAGATTAAAACAAAGAATTCAAAATCAAAACTCCATAAAGTATTTGTTAGATAGTTTATTCCAAAAGCCAAAAAAGGTGATAAAACACAAACTAGAGGAACTAATTTGTCTTTTACGTTTAGTTTGGTAAATAAACCAAAAGCATAAAGCCCTAATAATGGACCGTAAGTATATCCTGCTGCTTTAAAAATATTAGATATAACACTATCATCTGCAATTACATATTTAAAGAATAGTATAGTTGCGATTAAAATAAATGAGAATAATACGTGTATTTTTTTACGTATTTTTTCTTTTTCCTGTCCGTCTTCTTTTTTATCAATTTCTAAAATATCAATACTAAAAGAAGTAGTTAATGAGGTTAAGGCGCTGTCGGCACTTGAGTAAGCTGCTGCTATTAATCCTAATAAGAAAAATAGGGAAGTAGCTATACCCAATTCACCACTCATAGCTATACTTGGGAATAAATTATCTTTATGAGCATCAATACCATTTGAAGCAGCATAGTCGGTTAATAAAACTCCTAGAGCTAAAAAGAAGAAGTTAACGATAACCAATACTATGGTAAACCAAAACATATTTTTTTGTGCATCTTTTAAGTTACGACAGGTTAAGTTTTTTTGCATCATGTCTTGGTCTAATCCAGTCATAACAATAGCTATAAAAGCACCAGAAAAGAATCGATTCCAAAAATAATTTCCTGCTTTAGGGTCGTCAAAAAAGAACATTTTGGATAGTTTATTTTCTGAAATATAAGAGAATAAACTTTCTATTTGCATTGCATCTTTAATCATTACAATACAAACACCTACGGCAATTAGCATGAATAAAGTTTGTAGAGTGTCAGTCCAAACAATGGTTTTGATTCCCCCTTTAAACGTATATAACCAAATTAATAAAATAGTAATAGTAACAGTTACCCAAAATGGTATTCCGTAAGCATCGAACAAAATTAATTGTAATACATTGGCTACTAAAAATAAGCGAAAAGCCGCTCCAACTGTTCTTGATAATAAAAAGAATGAAGCTCCTGTTTTGTATGAATACCTACCAAAACGATCTTCCAAATAAGTATAAATAGAAGTTAGATTTAGTTTGTAGTAGAGTGGAAGTAATACCAGTCCAATAACGGCATACCCTAATACGTAGCCGAACACCATTTGCATATAACTCATTTGTTGTCCTTCTACCCAACCAGGAACGGAAATAAATGTAACTCCAGAGAGTGACGCTCCAATCATACCAAAGGCTACTAAATACCATGGAGAAGAGTTATCTGCTTTAAAAAATGTATTGTTATTTGCCGACTTTCCTGTGATGTATGAGATAAGAATTAATACACCAAAATAGGCTAGAATAAGGAGTAATATATGTAGTGGTTGCATACCGTTAAATTATGAATTACGAATGTACTAAATTTATCATTCGCAATTCATAACTTAAATTATATAGATTATAATTCTATAACAACTTCTGCTGTTTTTCTACGAACTTTTTTCAGGTCTTTCATATAATCATCTTCAGCTCTAAATCCAACTGGTAATACTAAAACCGATGTTAAGTTGTGTTTGTCTAAACCTAAAATTTCATCATACTTCTCTGGAATAAAACCTTCCATTGGACAAGAATCTATTTGCTCGTTTGCTGCTACAGTCATTAAATTTCCTAAAGCTATATAAGCTTGATTTTTATTCCAACTTCTTAATTCTTCTGAAGTTTTATTTGCTATTGAAGAACTAAGCATTTCCTTAAATGGATTTAAAATTTCATCAGGTGTATTTCTTACTTCTTTTACCAAAGTAAAATAACTTTCAACATCTTTCACTGTGTATTCTTTAGGGATGCATAAAACCAATACATGTGATGCTTGTGCAACCTGACCTTGGTTCCATGAGTGTTCTACTAATTGTTGTTGAAGTTCTTTATTTTGAATTACGACCATTTTAATTGGTTGTAATCCATATGAAGTAGCTGTTAAATTAAAAGCTTCTTTTAAGGTGTTTATTTGAGTTTCTGTAAGTGATTTATTTTCGTCAAATTTTTTAACAGCATAACGCCATTCTAAACTTTCTATACTATTCATTTTTTCGAATTTATTTGAGACACAAAATTACAATTGCTATTAAGAAAAATAATGATTTGTTTATTACAATAATTGATAGTCCAATCAATTTAATCTTTTATAACGATCTATTATTTTAATAAAAGTCTCTGGTTCTGGTCTTACTCGATAATTATCAGTTAAGTCTGCAAAGATAATTTTATTGTCTTCATCAGTAATAATTACAGTAGGTAACACTACATCCGAGTCGTAACCAAAAACTTGAAAACCTGCTGGTAATCCATTTTCATGTAAAATGCCTAGCTGTTTAGCTACTTTATTTTTTACATCTACTAAAAACTTAAAAGGAACACTATGTTTTTTTGCTAAACTCTTAGTGAATTTATGAGGTTGTGAACTTACCAAAACCATAGTTGTATTTCTTTTTTCTAGTTCTCTATATTGAGCAACGACTTCTTTAATTTGTGCCATACATAATGGACACCAATTTCCTCTGTAGAATAAAAAGACTTTAAAATCACCTTTTAAATTTTTTAGCGTAATTTTTTCTGAGTTTTCGTTTTCTAATACAAAATCAGGAAGTGTTTTACCTTCTTGCAAAATGCTTGTATCTCTCGAATTAAAGGAAGAATACCAAGTTAAATAAGCTAACCATCCTAAGGCCAAACCAACAGAAATAACCAATGTTTTTTGCTCAAAATTGAAAAGATTCAGAGCAAACCCAATTACAATAAATGTAGAGTAGAAACTTAAAGTTTTAGTTGTTCTTGCTACTGGTTTTATAAATAACATAGCAAAGAAAATAACTACTGTAATTGAAGAAATTAGTAAGCCTATATTGCTACTATTAAAGTTTGCATTAGCGATTGTTTTTATAAAAATAATCAAAGCGAAAACTGGAAATGCGCTGATAAAAAGCGACTTAGTGAAATTTTTCATATCTTAATAGTCGTAAAAGAATTGCTAATTTACGGTTATGAAAGAGGAATTTCTACATTTTTTGTGGCAATACAAATTATTTAATATAATTAATTTGAAATCAGTTCACAATGAAAGTATTCAGATTGTCAAGTCGGGTATGCATAATAAAAACTCTGGACCAGATTTTTTAAATGCTCAATTAAAAATAAACCATCAATTATGGATTGGTAATGTTGAAATCCATATCAATTCCTCGGATTGGTATGCGCATAAACATGAAGAAGACGAAAATTACGATGCGGTAATTTTACATATTGTTTGGAATCATGATGCTGAAGTGTTTATGAAAAATAACTTACCGCTTCCTACCTTAGAACTTAAAGAATTAGTTCATGAAAATGTGATGAAAAATTATGAACAGTTATTTTCCAAACAACTACAATGGATTTCTTGTGAAAATCAAATAGTAGATGTTGATTCATTTTTAATTAAAAATTGGTTAGAACGATTATACTTTGAACGATTAGAGAATAAATCGATTTTAATAAAAGAATTGTTAGCGAATTCTAAAAATGATTTTGAAGCAGTTTTGTTTCAGTTATTAGCTAAAAACTTTGGGTTAAAAGTGAATGGAGATGCCTTTTTACAATTAGCGAAATCATTTGATTTTTCGATTCTACAGAAGATTAGATTTAATGAATTTCAGTTATCTGCTTTGTTGTTTGGCCAAGCAGGTTTTTTTGAAGAAACTATTGAGAATGAATATTTTCTTAGTTTAAAGAATGAGTATGATTATTTAAAGCATAAATATCAATTAACCCCCATTCATAATAAACAATTTCAATTCTTTAGAATGCGTCCCAATAATTTTCCTACAATACGGATAGCTCAACTGGTTGCATTATTTCATAAATATCAAAATTTATTTTCTAAGCTTTTAGAGTTAAACAGGAAAGAAGACTTTTACGATTTATTATCTGTTGAGGTTAATGATTTTTGGCAAGCACATTATACATTTGAAACATCTTCAAAAAAGCTCACAAAAAGATTGACAAAGTCATTTATTGATTTACTTCTAATCAATACAATTATTCCCTTAAAATTTGTGTATGAACAATACAAAGGAATATTGAATGAAGAAAAGATTTTAAAACTAATACAGCAGATAAATCCAGAGAAAAATTCAATAATATCTAAGTTCTCTGACTTGAAATTGATAGCTAAAAATGCATTTGAAAGTCAAGCTTTATTAGAACTTAGAAATAATTTTTGTGTGAAAAAACGTTGTATAAACTGTGCTATTGGAAATATTTTACTTAAAAAACATATTTAATTGGTAATTAAAAAAGGGGCTTTGTACATATACATTTCATTATTATCAATCATAACTTTTTCAAAAACATCAGTATTGTTTTTAATATGAAAATCAATTAACTCATTAATTTCTAATACCGGTGAAATACAAATATCTTCGTTTTCAAAAAAGTCTACCCATTCGTCTCTAGTTTTGTTTGAGAATAAATTTTCCAGTAATGTTTTGTCAAATGCACCAGCAATTAAATCAAACTGATTATTTGTTTTCCAAGAAGGTTCATCTATTTTATCACAGAAAGAATTCCAAAATTTAGTTTCCAAGGCTCCAAGCGCAATCCATTTTTTATCGGCACATTCATAAACATTATAGTTTACCATCATACCACTTAGAATAGGAGTTTTTTTATAAGACGCTCCTTGATATTCCATACCTTGTGCTATTGCATTTAAAGGCATGGTGGCTTTTGATAAATTTACATCTACATATTGTGCTTTTTGTTGTTTATGTTTGGCTAACAATGCCGTAGTACAAGCAGCAACTAACATATACGACCCACCAGCAATGTCTGCTACTTGATAGCCTGGTATAATTGGTTTTCCTTTTTCGTCTTTATTCAAATCTAATAAGCCAGCTTGTGCTATATAGTTTAAATCATGACCCGCTTTGTTTTTAAATTTTGAGTTTTGTCCATAACCAGTTACTGAAATATAAACAATGGTTGGGTTTATTTTTTTTACCGTATCAAAATCTAAGCGAAAACCTTTCATTACTTCAGGTCTAAATTGTTCTATAAAAACATCACTTTCTTTAATTAACTCAATAATTTTTGAATAGCCTTTTTCTTCTTCATAATCTATAATCAATGCTTCTTTACCATAATTTAGTGTATAAAACATTGTAGAAGTTTGCTCGATTTTTGGTTCATAATATCGAGTATAGTCCATACGTTTAGGACTTTCAATTTTAATAACTTCAGCACCTAATTGTTTTAATATTTGTGTGCCTAATGGCCCTGGTAGCAAACGCGAAAAGTCTATAATTTTTATTCCTTCTAATGGTAGCATAATGAACTATTCTTCAATTTTTTTAATTAACTCTTTTAAGGTATTAGGTACTGAGATTTTTTTGTGATTTTTATAATCAAAAACTATGATTTCATGAGTTTGTATGGCAACCAATTTATTTTGTGTGTCACTAAAAAAATATGATTTCATTATAAATCGATCTTCTTTTATTTCTTCTGTAATAGTCCCAATTTTTATAATATCAGGATATACTACTGGTGCTATATACTTTACAGATTGAAAACCTAAAATGGGAGCGAATTCCATTTCTTCAGGAGCAGAATTGAAAAAATCGATACTTTTAAAATATTCAATACGAGCAGTTTCTCCCCATTTAACATAGGTTACATTGTTCACATGTCTAAAAGCATCCATATCACCCCATTGGACTGTTATATAAGTTTGAATAGGAAAATCGTTAATAGTCATCATATTGGTTATTTTTAGAGAAAATTATTTGTGATTTTTTTTCATAGCTTTTAACTTTTGAAATAGTTCTTTATATAATCCTCTAGCTATTAATAATTTCATAATTTCATTAGTCCCTGCATAAATTCTAGCTACTCTATTATCGGCATACATACGTGCTATAGGGTATTCCCACATGTAACCATAACCTCCAAATAATTGTAAACATTCATCTACAACTTTACCATGCATATCGGTTGCTGAATATTTTGCCATTGAAGCACTTTCAGCAGATAATTTATGTTGTGCTAAATCTTCAATACATCTATCTAGAAAAGCTTGGTGTAACTGTAATTCAGTAGCACATTCAGCCATTTTAAATTGAGTATTTTGAAAACCAGCAATTGGTTGTTTAAAAGCAGTACGAGTAGAGGTGTAAGAAAGAGTGTCTTCTATAGCTCCTTGCGCTCCACCAATAGCAGCAATAGCAACAGACATACGTTCTCTTGCTAATTCAGTCATCATAATTTTAAAACCCTGTCCTTCATTTCCAAGTAAGTTTTCTTTGGGCACTTTTACATTATCGAAAAATAATTCGCAGGTATCTTGGGCTTTCATTCCTACCTTTTTAAATGGTATTCCTTTTTCAAAACCTTCCCATTTACTTTCCATAATCAATAAAGATACTCCTTCTTCAGCTGTACCAGGATTTGTTTTTACTGCTACAACGGCCATATCACACATATATCCATTGGTAATAAAGGTTTTTTGTCCATTAACTAAATAATGATCTCCTTTATCTACTGCAGTAGTTCTGATGGCTTGCAAATCTGATCCACAGTTAGGTTCTGTCATACCTATAGCTGTAATGATTTTACCAGTAGCCATAATAGGTAAATACTTTTTCTTTTGTGCTTCATTTCCCCATTTTAAAATATAAGGGGCAATGATATCAGAATGTAAAGAAAAACCAGGTCCTGAAATATTTTTTCTAGCAAATTCTTCAATCATTAACGCATTAAAAGTAAAGTCTAGTCCAGCACCTCCGTATTCTTCTGGCATATCCATACACAGTAATCCTAATTCACCAGCACGTTGCCAAATTTCTCTACTTACCATGCCATCTTTTTCCCATTGTTCTAGTTGAGGCTCTACTTCATTCGTTATAAAATCTTGTATCATGCTACGCATCATACTATGTTCTTCTGATGCGTATATTTTTCTTTCTAATAATATATTTTGTAACATTTGGATACTTTTTAGGTTAAAAATTAATTTTTGTAAAAGATTCTATTGTTTTCAGCTTTTGAAATTTTTTCTTTTAAACTTTCTGGTAGCTTAAATCTTTCACCGTGTTTTCGAGCTAACTTTTCTGAATATGCTAAGAATTCATTAGCGCCTATATAATCTATATAAGACATAACACCACCGGTATAAATTGGAAAACCTAGCCCTAGTATTGAACCAATATCTGCATCTTTAGGTTCTTTTAAAACTCCGGATTCTAAACATTTATAAGAGTCTATTACCATGGCAAATAATAAACGTTTACCTATTTCTTCTTCGTCATATTCCTCTTTTACAGGAAAAATAGTTTTCCAATTTTCCCAAATATATTTTTTCCCTTCTTTCGGGTACTCATAAAAACCAGCTCCTTCTTTTTTTCCTGTTCGTTTATGAATGGTTGTAATATCGTAAATGGTTTTTTCTAGCTTTTTTTCAAAATCAGATAGGGTAGGGTCTTCTCCCATGATATCTAGCATTAATTTTAGATTAACCTCGTCGGAAACTGCTAATGGACCAACAGGCATTCCAATTTTTTTAGCAACATTTTCAATTACAGCAGGAGGAAGGCCTTCAGAAAGCATTGCGATTCCTTCATTAACAAATTTTCCAAAAACTCTAGAAGTAAAAAAGCCTCTACCGTCATTAACAACAATTGGAACTTTCTTAATTTTAGTAACATAATCTATCGCAGCAGCTAAAGTTTCATCTGAGGTTTCTTTCCCTACAATAACCTCTACTAGAGGCATTTTGTCTACTGGTGAAAAGAAATGTAATCCAATGTATTTATCTGGTTTAACAGAAGCTTTGGCTAAGGTTGTTATTGGAATTGTAGAAGTATTAGAAGCATAAATTACCTCTGGTTTTATAATAGCTTCAGTTTCTTTAGTAACTGAATTTTTAAGTTTTTCGTTTTCAAAAACAGCTTCTATTATTAAATCGCAATCAGCTAAATCTTCTACTTTATCTGTAGGTTTAATTTTTTCTAAAAGAGCATTCATTTTTATTTCTGTTGTACGCCCTTTAGCTAATTTTTTTTGCTCTATTTTTTCTGAATATGATTTTCCTCTTTCACTACTTTCTATCGATACATCTTTTAAAGCTACTTCTATACCTGCTTTAGCGGTTACATAAGCTATTCCTGCTCCCATCATTCCTGCTCCTAAAACACCTATTTTTTTATAAGAAGCTCTTTCAAAACCTTTTGGTTTAGCTTTTCCTTTAGCAGCATCACCAATAAAAATAAACGATGAACGGATAATATTTTTAGTTTCTTTAGAAAATAAAGTATCAACAAAATAACGAGCTTCTATTTCTAAAGCATTGTCTATGTTTGTTGAACCTCCATGATAAATAGCACTCAAAACATTTTTTATATGCGGCATATTTCCATGGGTAGTTTTGTATGCCATGGCATTTGAAACGGAATAGAATTCTGTAATTCCCGACATTTGTCCAACACCATTTGGAGTTCCTGGAACCACAAAACGTTTGTTGTCCCATGGTTGACTAGCATTTGTATTATCTAAAATCCATTGTTTAGCTAGCTCATTAATATCATCAGTTGGCTCACAAATTTGGTTTACTAATTTGTTATGTAATGCTTGTTCAGCTGTTAATTTTTTTGATTGCGTTATGAACTCAATAGTTTTTTGTGCTCCTAGCATACGTAAATAACGTTGTGTACCACCAGCGCCTGGAAATAAACCTACAGAACATTCTACTAAGCCCATTTTATTTTTAGGGTGGTTTACCATTATTCTATGATGACAAGCCAAAGCTATTTCTACACCACCACCTAAAGCTAGTCCATTCATAGCTGCAACTACCGGTTTTCCTGAGGTTTCTAACAAACGCATTGCTTTGTGAGTTTCCATAAGCATATCAAAACATTCTTCACGAGACTTGTCATAATTTAAAAACCATTTAAGGTCTCCACCAGCTATAAAGTCTTGCTTAGCAGAATTAATTACAATTCCTTTAACAGCAGAATCATTTACAGAACGTGTAACGGTAGTAAAGAATTCGTTCATGGTTTCTTGATTCATTATGTTTACTGGGCTGTTGGCTACATCCCAAGTAATAAATGCAATTCCATCTGAGTCTATTGTATATTTTATATGTTGCATGTTTTTCTTTTAAATACGTTCAATAATAGTTGCAATTCCCATACCTCCACCAACACAAAGAGTAGCTAGTGCAGTTTGTTTATTTTGACGTTCTAATTCGTCTAAAGCAGTTCCTAAGATCATACATCCAGTTGCACCAAGAGGATGCCCCATTGCTATGGCACCTCCATTTATATTTACAATTGAATGATCAATTTTCATGTTTTCCATTAAACGTAATGGAACTACGGCAAACGCTTCATTAATTTCCCATAAGTCAATATCGGAAGCTTCCATATTTGCCTTTTGTAAAGCTTTTTTGGTAGCTGGGGTAGGGCCTTCTAACATAATTAAAGGTTCTGAACCAATAATGCTACCCATTTTTATTTTAGCTCTAGGTTTTAAACCTAATTTTTCACCTACTTCTTTAGAGCCAATAAGCATTAAAGCAGCCCCATCAACAATACCAGATGAGTTTCCTGCGTGATGTACGTGATTAATTTGCTCTATTTCAGTATAGGTATCTAAAGCAGTTTGATTGAAAAGCATTTCACCCATTTTTTGAAAAGCTGGTCTTAAGTTAGCCAGACCTTCTAGAGTGGTGTTTTCTCGTATATATTCATCATGGTCTAGATGTGTAAAACCATTAATATCAGTTACAGGAATGATTGATTTTTTAAAATTTCCAGCGCTTCTTGCTGCTGTTGCGCGTTGTTGCGAAGTCAATGCAAAAGCATCTAAATCTTTTCTTGAATAACCGTACCTAGTAGCAATTAAATCGGCAGAAATTCCTTGGGGAACAAACTTTCCAAAGGCAGCATCTGGTTCCATTACCCATGCAGAACCGTCAATTCCCATAGGTACACGTGACATAGATTCTACACCTCCGGCAATTATTAAATTAGACCAACCTGAACGAACACGAGCAGCAGCTTGATTTACTGCTTCTAATCCAGAAGCACAATACCTATTTAAAGATACCGCTGCTAAATGATTTCCGTAATTTGCAACTTGAGCAGCCACTTTAGCTATATTACCACCTTGCTCGCCAGCTTGAGTAACACAACCTAAAATAACATCTTCTACTAAGGTAGTGTCTAAATTGTTTCTTGTTTTAAGTGCGTTTAATAAAGTTACTGTTAATTGAACTGGACTAACTTGCGATAAGCTTCCTGTTTTTTTTCCAATTCCTCTTGGAGTACGGACTGAATCGTAAATGTATGCTTCCATTTTTTTTAATTTTAAAGTTACCTTGTGGTAACATTATGTGTAAAAAAATATTTCTTTTAAATTTTTTATTGTGACTAAGTGGTTACAAATTTAAAATTATTTTTTACTTTTGAAAATAACTTTACATTAATTTACAGTTTAAATAGTGAATAATTTAATTTTTAACTACTTATTTTGTTGAATTATTTGTTTTGTGGTGTTGTTTTTAAAATAATATAAATGAAGGAGTATACTACAGAAAATTTCAATTTTGATTTTTTGCATGAAAATCTACAAAATCTTTTGATTGAGGTAGATGATAATTTTAAGGAGTTAACTAAAAAAGATTTTGCAATTAAAGCTTACTATTATGTAAGAGATAAATGGCCATATAACCCTTACAGATTTAGTTTAATAGAAGAGGATTGGAAATCATCATTAATTAGCACCCAAAAAACCGGGCATTGTTTAGATAAAGCAATTATTTATATAAGTCTTTTAAGGTCGCAAGATATTCCTGCTCGTTTGGGGTTAGCTAAAGTGAAAAATCATATTGCAGTTGAAGATATAGTTGAAAAGTTTGGAAATGATGTATTAGTTCCTCATGGTTATGTAGAGCTTTTTTTAAATGATAAATGGGTCAAGGCCACTCCTGCATTTAATCAAAGTCTATGTGAGAAGTTAGGAGTAAAAGCATTAGACTTTGACGGAGAACATGATTCTTTATTTCAAGAATATGATTTAAGCGGTAATGTCAATTTTATGGAATATTTGGAAGATTATGGTACGTTTAAAAATGTGCCTTTGCCTTATATGTTTCAACTTATGCAAGAAACGTATCCTCCATTGCAAAAAAGTGGTGTTAATTTAGGTGTAGTTTTAAATCTTGCAGCTCTTTAATCTTTACTTATATTTGGTATCTCTAATAAATTAATTAAGATGAAGAGAGATAGAGCCGCAACTGAAAAAAAAATATACGATGCTTTTATTAGTTTATTGGAAAAAAAAGGTCCGCAAGGAGTTGGAATTAACGCTATAGCTAAAAAAGCTGGTGTTTCTAAAGAACTTATTTATAGATACTACGGAGGTTTAAAAGGTTTGCTTTTAAACTATGCTAAAAGTGGCGACTTTTTTAAACCTTTACATCTTGTTGATGATAAAGAAAAAAGTAGTGTTGAAGATTTAAAGCGATTTACAAAAGAAGGAACTAAAGAGTTACGAAATAATAAAATTACTCAAGAAATTCTTAGATGGCAACTTATTGAAAATAAGGAAGAAACTAAAGATTTATTTAAGTATACAAACAAGCAAATGGAAAAAATATTTGCTATTAATGATAGAGATTCTTCATTACAACACGCTTTCCATTTAATGATTGGTGGCTATATTTATTTTACGTTGAGTTCAAAGTTTAATAAGAAGTTTATTAATGCCGATTTATCTTCTGATGAAATGTGGGATAAATTTGATAAAGCTATTGAGAAAACTTTAGATTTATTTAACGAAGAGTAGGAGTTTGATAAGGCTCTCAATTAATTAATCTCATTGTATAGGTGGTTGATTGACAAAATCATATATATTTGCTGAAAAATTAGTTATTATGAAAAGAGTATATATTGCTATTATTTCAGCATCATTTATGCTATTAAGTTGTAAGGATGATAAAAAATCGTCTCAAACTGAAACTTCAACAGAAATTGTTAAACAAGAAAAAGAAGAGGTTAAAAAAACTGCTATTTGTTTGTTAGAAAAGCTGTCTATTAGGGCTACTCCTAAAGCAAAAGGGAAGTGGATTACTTCAATGAGTTTAGGAGAAAAAATTACGTTAACTGGAGAAGAAGAAACAGATTCTATTTCTAAAAAACTGTATTACAAAGTAAGATTGATTGACGGTAAAGAAGGGTGGACTAGAGCTAGCTTTTTAGCTGTAGACGGTAAAGTAGCAACTTTATTAAAAGAAGCTACAGTTTATAAAAGACCTGATTTATTAACTAAAACAGACAAGAAATATAGTACAATGGATATTATAGCTGTTTTAAAAACTCAAGACGATTGGATGCTTGTGAAAGGAAAAAGAGCAGCAGGAGAATATATTGAAGAAGGTTGGATAAAAGCTGGGAATTTATCAGAATCTTCTGTAGATATTGCAGTAGCTAAGTTTGCTAATGTAGCTATGTCTAATGGAGCAATGACCGATAGAATTAAGGCTTTAGAAGAAATTGTAAATAATACAGATTTTTCTTCATCGTCATTTATTGAAAAGATTCAAGAAAAAATTGAAGATTATAAATCTAAGAATGTCAAAATTGACACAGAAGATGCTGCTTCAAATTAAATAATTGTATAAAATAAATAGAAAAGCGATTTAGAATTTAAATTCCAAATCGCTTTTTTTTGATTTATAAACTTTAAAACCTTAGTAAAGATTTTTAAATTTTTGAGGATTAGCTTCGTGCATAATCTCATATACTTTCTCAAAAATATCTTCTGCAGATGGTTTAGAGAAATAATCTCCATCAGTTCCATAAGCAGGTCTGTGCGCTTTTGCAGTTAAAGTTTCCGGTTTGCTATCTAAATGCTTGTAACCATTTTGGTTTTCTACAATTTCTTGTAATAAATATGCAGAAGCTCCACCTGGTACATCTTCATCTACTACTAATAAACGATTTGTTTTAGTAAGAGACTTTACTGAATCATGATTTAAATCAAAAGGCAATAAACTTTGAGCATCAATAATTTCAACATCAATACCAACCTGCGCTAAATCTTTAGCAGCTTCTTCTACAATTCTTAAAGTAGAACCATAAGATACAATAGTAACATCTGTTCCTTCTTTTATAGTTTCAACAACTCCAATAGGTGTTTTAAATTCCCCTAGGTTTGTTGGTAATTCTTCTTTTAAACGATATCCATTTAAACATTCAACTACTAAAGCCGGATCGTCTCCTTCTAATAAAGTATTGTAAAAACCTGCAGCTTTGGTCATGTTTCTTGGAACTAATACATGAATTCCTCTAACATTATTAATAATTCCTCCCATTGGAGATCCAGAGTGCCAAATTCCTTCTAAACGGTGACCACGTGTTCTAATAATTAATGGCGCTTTTTGCTTTCCAAAAGTACGGTAACGAAGTGTTGCTA
Source organism: uncultured Tenacibaculum sp. (assembly GCF_947499065.1). Lineage (GTDB taxonomy): Bacteria > Bacteroidota > Bacteroidia > Flavobacteriales > Flavobacteriaceae > Polaribacter. Next base: position 119,654 of record NZ_CANMMT010000009.1, read on the forward strand.
AATCGTCACTCATAATTTGTAAAGCATATAATAAGTAGTCTAAATATTGAATTTCAGCAATAGGACGTAAACCTCTCATTGCCATTCCAATACCTTGTCCTAAAATAGTAGCTTCACGAATTCCTGTATCAGAAACTCTTAACTCTCCGTATTTTTCTTGAAGTCCTTCTAATCCTTGGTTTACATCTCCAATATAACCAGCATCTTCTCCAAAAATTAAAGTTTCTGGGTATTTCTTTAAAATAGCATCAAAATTATCGCGCATTATAATACGTGCATCAACTAAGTTTTTATCTTCTCCATAAGTAGGAGCTTCAGAACTAATGTTCTGTGTAGCTAATTCTGTTTCACTTAATAAGTGAGCAGAATACTTTACAGCTGCATTATCAATAGCTGCTTTAATAAAGTTTTGCAGCTCTATTTTTTCAGCAAAATTTTCATCTTTTAAATAACGTAAACTTTTACGAGTAGCAACTAAAATATCCTTTCTAATTGGTTCAGCAATTCCAGCTAAGTCATTTTTATATTTTGTAATAAAAGAACTATTGTTACTTTTATTAGCAACTCTTTCAAGTAACTCTACTGCTGCAGCTACTTCAGCTTTTATTTCATTAGTATAAGCACTCCATGCATCACGTTTTGCTTTACTAACTTCTTTTTTAGCTTCTTTATCTATTTTAATTAATTCTTCTTCTGATTCTATGAATTTTAAAGTACCACCTTTTTCATCTTGTAATTCAAATTCTAAAATCCATTTACGCATTTGAGCTATACAATCAAACTCTTGTTCCCATTGTAAACGCTCAGGTGATTTATATCTTTCGTGAGACCCTGAAGTAGAATGTCCTTGTGGTTGTGTTAATTCTTTTACGTGAATTAATACAGGTATATGTTGTTCTCTCGCAATTTTTGATGCTTTGTTATAAGTATCAATTAATTGTACATAGTCCCAACCATTTACCACAAATATTTCATAACCGTTTGTATCATTTTCTTTCTGGAACCCTTTTAAAATTTCAGAAATACTTTCTTTAGTTGTTTGATGTTTAGCGTGTACTGAGATTCCATATTCATCGTCCCAAACATTCATTACCATTGGCACTTGTAATACACCAGCAGCATTTATTGTTTCGAAGAACAATCCTTCTGATGTACTTGCGTTTCCAATAGTACCCCAAGCAACTTCATTTCCTTTATTTGAAAAATTCGTCTGATTTTCTAAACCTTTTACATTACGATAAATCTTAGAAGCTTGTGCTAAACCTAACAAACGAGGCATTTGACCTGCTGTAGGTGAAATATCTGATGATGAATTTTTTTGAGCGGTTAAATTTTTCCAATTACCATTTTCATCAATAGAATGTGTAGCAAAATGACCTCCCATTTGACGTCCTGCCGACATTGGTTCTACGTTTATATCAGTATGAGCATATAAACCTGCGAAAAATTGTTGTGGAGTTAATTGGTCAATAGCCATCATGAAGGTTTGATCACGGTAATAACCAGATCGAAAATCTCCATTTTTAAAAGCTTTAGCCATTGCTAATTGTGGAACTTCTTTACCGTCACCAAAAATTCCGAATTTTGCTTTTCCTGTTAAAACTTCTCTACGTCCTAATAAACTACATTCTCTACTAATACGAGCAATTCTATAATCGTTTAAAACTTCGTTTTTAAAATCTTGAAAAGAAAGTTGTTGAGTGTTAGCTACTTCGGTCTTTTGCGTCATAATCATCTAGTTTTGGTATCGACACAAAGATAGTTTTTTTAGTTGAAATTTAAAAATTTCAGTTTTTATTGAATATTCTTCAAAAAAAAAGATAAAAAAGAGATTTTGTTGAAGTATTTATAATAATCCTCTTCTTAAAAAGTTATAAATCCTGTCAATATTTGTAGTAATTATAAATCTAATTTTTGTTGGATATGCTTTTTTATTCACTTCAAACCCCTCATTTGTGTATATAGGGAAGTAGAATTCGAAGATATTTGGCACTAAGTTTAAACGAATTCCATTTTCGTAAAAGAATTTTGGTGAAGTATTTCTATTTTTTAGCATGGCAAAATCGTTATAGACTTCTGCCCATCTCCATACACTTACACTAGTATTTATAGAAGTTATTAATTGATTAGCAAATTGTGGCTTGCTAAATTTAGATTTAAAACCTCCTTGACCAATAATAAATTGTTGACTAAATATTCCTTCATTTTCCGAACGGCCAAATAAGTTTTGTTCAAATAAATAATCTGAACCTCGATTTAAACCAAAACTAAAATAATCTCCATCTGATGTATTGGATATAAAATATCCTCCAAAAAAACGAATATCGAAACTTTGATTTTCAGAGAAAAATCTTCGATAACGTATATCAGTTGAAATTTTAGTAAAGCTAGAATTAAATTCAGTATTCAAAGCATATAAAGTTCTATTGACTGCATCAAAATTGGAATGAATATATCTAAAATTAATAACGTTGTATTTATCGCGATCAGTTTTAGGTTCATTAGGTAGTACTTCTTTATTAACTCTAATCATACGAGCAATTAAAAGCCTCAAGCCGTTTTCACGAAGTGAATTTCTTCTAAATTGAAAACTTATAAAAGGAGAGAAGGTGTTGTATTCTAATTCGGGAGCATAATGAAAATTACTACCTCTTACACCATAACGTATTTTATATATTTTTGATTCTTTTAAGAAATGATTATAGGAAAAAGAAAAAGACCCTGTAAAATTTCTACTTCTTGTACTAAAGTTTGGAGTTAGTCGAAATTCAAAGTTATGATTTATTACAGATTGATTGTTGATATTAACTCCAAGTATAAGACCATCATATAAATTGTATTTAAAATCTGGGAAATAAAACAACTGATTATAATATGGGTTTTCTACATCTTTAAAGAAACGAAACTGTAGAGGTTTATTAATAAGGCTATTGTTGGTTTTTCTAAAATTATCCAAAGAATTATATTCAGGATAAATATTTTCATAGTTTAAAGCTAGTTTTTTAAAATCACCTTTTTTTATTTTAATAGTCTTAGTTGAATCAATACCATCAAACCATTTTTTATATTTTATTTTTTTTTGGTTTATTCCATATAGAGCTACTGGAGCCGAAAAACTTCTTTTATTTTTTATAGTTACCTCTAGAGAATCTTTGTGACTAGTTTCTTTAATTTTGTCTATTTTGTAGTCTATCTTCTTATTTGTTTTGATATAGTCATTAAAAAACCAATCTAAATTTTTAGAAGTATTTTTTTGAAGAACTTGAGCAAAAAGCTTGCTATTACTTAGTTTTAATTGTTGTTTAAAATAGTACTCCTTTAAAGAGTTTTTTAAAGTATCGCCACCAATATAATCTTTAAGGTATAGTAAACCCAAACCTGCTTTATACTTACTAACAATTTTTCTGTTAAAATTAGAGAGAGAATCCGCAGGTATATCTAATGCTTGGTCGTAAAATTTTCGAGCACTGAATTGATAAACAAAAGGGTATTTGTCATTTTGTTTAAGTTTAGCAATGTTATACGTTTTTATTGGCCAATATTTAGAGTATTTTCCAAGTATAGTCGTATTGGGATAATTTTTTTTAATGTACTCCATCATTAAAAAAGTTTGCAAACCATCAGTAAGCCAATAATCTTTTCGTTGATTTAAAATTAATACATCATCGATATATTTTTTTGTAAGAGCTTTAAAAAAGTTTATTTCCCATCTAAAATTTTTAGGAAAAGGTTTTAACCATCTTGGTAGTCCATAAATTTCATGTAATGAGTTTTTATTGGTAGTATTTGCGTCAACAAAAATTTCTGTGTGAGGATGTTTTCCTAAGTAACTTTCAATAAACTTTATTTGTTGATTAATTATTTTGGTTGTAGTCTCACTAGGAATACTTTTTATGAAAGCATCTGTTTTAATTTCTTTATCTTCTGTTTTAAAAGATTTAAATCTACTTATAGAATCAATATTTAAGATGATATCTTTTTTTCTTTTTCCTATTAAATAATATTCTGTGTAATTTTCTTTTTGAGTTTTATATTGATATAAATTACTTTCAACTGTATATTTTTTAGGAACATCAATAGTGATTTTATAATCACTAAGATCTTGATATAAATCGTCAATATTTAGGTTACTCATTAACTGCCATTTTTTATTATAAACAGCAGGTATTATATGCCAAAAACGGAGATGGTATCCAGATTTTGTTTTTCCGTAACCAGTATATCTTGAATTAGGAATTTTAATTGTATAAGTCGTCGATAAAACAATACTATCTTTTGGTTTTAATGTTTTATTTAAAAGAACTTCTATGATGTCTGGATGAGCTGATTTTTCTTTAAAAGAAGCTTGTTGATAGTTTACTGTTAAGTTTTGAATTTTAGTAAAACCCCTATCTTTTTTTTTAGAAAAGTAGAATTCTTTTTTATAATCTTCAACAAATCTTTTACCTAATGGAGTTTCATTATTTCTATAACTATTAGCCCAATTATGTAAGAAAATAGAATTTAAATTTTTTGAAGATTTATTATAAAAAATAGTTTTTTGTTGAATTTTAAGTAGGTCTTTTTCAGTATCTAATCTTGCGTTAATTTCGATTGAATTTGTTTGTGCTGTTAAAGAATTACAGAACAAATAAAAGAAAAATAAAAAGAGGAGTAGTTTCTGTTTCAAATTGAAAATAAAAAAAACTCGTTGAACATTCAACGAGCTTTAAATATAAATATTTTTTTTAGAAGTTAGGCTTTAAATCATACTTAGCGTAGAATTTATTAAAATGCTCAACAGCTTCATCAGCAGTGTCTACCACTCTAAATAAGTTTAAGTCTTTCTCGCTAATATTTCCTTCTTCTAACAGGGTGTTTTTAATCCAGTCTAATAATCCACTCCAGAATTTTTTACCTACTAAAACAATTGGGAAACGTCCAATTTTATTAGTTTGAATTAAAGTAATAGCTTCAAAAAGTTCATCCATTGTACCAAATCCACCAGGCATAACTACAAAACCTTGTGAATATTTTACAAACATTACTTTACGAACAAAAAAGTAATCAAAGTTTAAGTTTTTATCGTGATCAATCCATGGATTATCATGTTGCTCAAAAGGAAGTTCAATATTTAAACCTACAGAAGTTCCATTTCCTCGATCAGCTCCTTTATTACCGGCTTCCATAATTCCTGGACCACCACCTGTAATTACACCAAATCCATTTTGAGTTAATTTAAAAGCTACTTCTTCAGCTAATTTATAATATGGGTGATCTGTTTTAGTTCTAGCAGATCCAAAGATAGATACACAAGGCCCTATTTTACTTAACTTCTCATATCCTTCAACAAATTCAGACATTATTTTAAAAATAGCCCAAGAATCATTTGTTTTTATTTCGTTCCAAGTTTTTTGTTGTAATTTCTCTCTAATTTTTCTGTCATCGTTCGGACTCATACTCATTATCTTTATATTAATGTAACAATTTATGTTGCTTAAAAATTACTTTTTTAGCAAGCTTGCTAATTTAGTTATTTTCTATAATTAAAGAGCCTTTTATTTGACAATATTTCTAAGTTGGTAGAAAAAACGCTCTATCAAACGTAAATCTTCAGTTACAATATTTGCAGTTCCTTTCATTTCTTGTTTGAAAGCTATTTTTTTATCATAAGTTGTTTTTAAGTCTTGAGGCAAGTTTACATCTATTAAATAGTTTCCTTCTTCATCAGGAATTGGAGATATTGATTTGATAGTTCCATTTAACTCACCAAATTCATCCGATGGGTAATTTAATAGTTTGATTTGAACCTTTTGACCTTTCTTTATTTTTCCTGAATTGGCAGCAGGAGCTTTTATCTTTCCTATAAACGAATTTCCTTCGGTAGGAATTACAATAAAAATTAACTCTCCTGTTTTTACTGTTTGATTTTTATCCCAAAAAGACAAAAAAGATACTTTACCATTGATAGAAGAAGTCAATGCATATTGCTTTTCCCAATCTCTTATTGCTTTTTTTAAGTGTAAGAATGATTGAATAGCTTTATTTTTAAAACGAATATCATTTTGTGTTTTCTTTATAGAAGTACCTTCTATATTTCTATTAGAATTATTAATTAACTCTCTAATTTGTGATATTGAATTTTCTAAACCTTTATAAGCTCTTTCAGACTGTAAATAATCCACTTCTTTTTGCTCTTTTTCTTTAGCTGAAATAACTCCTTGAGAAAATAAGTTTTCACTTCGCTCAAGGTCTTTCTTTTTAAATTGGAGTTCTTTTTTATTAATTTCTTTTTGAGAAATTAATATTTCTAATCTGCCTTTGGCTTCTATAAGCGACATTCTATTGGCAAAACTTTCAGATTTAAGAGGTGTTAACTTTTCATTTAACTGATATTCAGTATAATCATTTTGGAATTGAGAAAAACTAACTGTTATATCTCCTAAAAGTAAAGGAGGTAGTTTCTCTATAGGGAAAGAAAAAGCGTTTTTATTTATGTTTATAGTATCTACAATACTTTTTAATAGTAAAACATCTTTGTAAGAAGCGCTATTTTCTATGACAGCTAGAATCTCATTTTTTGTTACATTTTTTTCTTCACTAGCTAAAAACACTTCAAATTGACCTGCTGATTTAGCATATATTTTTTCAGGAGGAAACGATGTAGTTACCATTGCTTCAGAAGTAATTACATCAGGATATTTTACAAACCATGAGATAAATAAGAGCATAAGAATTAATACTAAAAACAAAGTATTCCCCCAACGAATCATCCAATTGGGTACTTGATTTAGTATTTCTTGTACTTCTTCACTGCGAATTTCTATATCTTCTATTTCTCTTGGCATATTTTATTATTTAATTTTATTATTTACCTAAGTCAAGTTGATTTTTAACTAGATGGTAATAACTTCCTTTTAGTTTGATAAGTTCTTCATGTGAACCTTTTTCTATAATACTTCCTTTGTCTAATACAACTATTTGATGAGCGTTCTTTACAGTACTTAATCTGTGAGCAATAACTATGGCTGTCTTATTAGCAAAAAAAGTATTTAACTTCTCCATAATCACCTTTTCATTATTGGCATCTAAAGCTGAAGTTGCTTCATCAAAAAATAAAAATTTTGGGTTTTTGTATACAGATCGAGCAATTAATAAACGTTGCTTTTGTCCTGTACTCAATCCATTTCCTTCACTACCTATTTTAGTATTGTATCCTAAAGGAAGTCCTTCTATATAATCTGAGATATTAGCTACATCAATAGCATGTGCTAGTTTTTCTTTATCTATATAATCTTCTCCTACAGCAATGTTTTTGGCTATGGAGTCATTAAAAATATACCCCTCTTGCATCACCACTCCTGAATTTCTTCTCCATTCTTTTTGGGAGATATTTTTAAGATTGAAATTATTAATCATAATATCTCCTTGGTCTACTTGATAAAAACCAAGTAATAATTTCATTAGTGTTGTTTTTCCACTTCCGCTAACTCCAACAATAGCTGTTGTTTTATTGGCAGGTATTTCTAGGGATAAGTCTTTAAGTACAGGTTCTAATCCTCCTGTGTATCTAAAAGAGATATTTTTTAATGTAATAGCTGCATTATCTGGGATATTAGTTACTTTCTCATCATTTGGATTTTCTTCATCTTCCATATTATG
>NZ_CANMMT010000010.1 GCF_947499065.1 uncultured Tenacibaculum sp.
TCTGGACGGGACTCGAACCCGCGACCCCATGCGTGACAGGCATGTATTCTAACCAGCTGAACTACCAGACCGTTGCTTTTAGCAATGTATTATGTGAGCTTAGAAAAAACTTTAGCGGTCTGGACGGGACTCGAACCCGCGACCCCATGCGTGACAGGCATGTATTCTAACCAGCTGAACTACCAGACCGTTGCTCTAAGCGGATGCAAATATATAATCTTTTTTTAAAAAAAAAAGGAGAAATCACATTTTTTTTTGTCTACTGATTAAATATGCGGTAAGAATTTTATCGTACCCTTCATTAATATCAACAGGGATGTAATCTATTTTATATTGTAAGCATTTGTTCTTTAGGTTGTTGAAGAATTTGGAGCTTAGTTCTTTGTAATTTTCTTGAACATTTTCAGCATATAAATTTATTTCTTCACCAGTTTCTACATCAACAAATTTTTTTGGAGTATTACCAAAATCAAATAAGAATTCAGTCTTTTTATCGTAAGTATGAAATAATATAACTTCGTGTTTGTTGTATTTTAAATGTCTTAAAGCCTCAAAAAGTTCCTCTTCATTTTTTGTTGTTTGAAACATATCCGTAAATAAGAAGATTAAAGAACGCCTATGTATTTTTTCAGCAATTTCATGTAAATATTCATGAGTTTCTGTTGTAGCCTTTGAATTTGAGCTTAACAAACTCTCTAATTGGTTTAACAACATTTTCCTATGACGTTCACTGCCTTTTTCAGGAGCGTAGTACTCATAAGTGTCAGAATAGATACTTAAGCCTACAGCATCTCTTTGACGCTTTAAAATTTCCATTAATGAGGCTGCTGCAATGGCTGAAAAACCAATTTTATTTAATTTATCTACAGATTGCGTTTTTATTATAGGATAATGCATTGAAGCAGAGTTGTCAATAATTAAGTGACAACGTAAATTTGTTTCCTCTTCATACTTTTTAGTATAAAGTTTTTCTGTTTTAGCAAAGAGCTTCCAATCTATATGACGAGTACTTTCACCTTTGTTATATAATTTATGTTCTGAAAACTCAACAGAAAATCCATGAAAAGGACTTTTATGCATACCTGTTATAAAACCTTCTACTACTTGCTTTGCAAGAATATCAAGATTTTTAATTTCTGAGGAAGTACTATTTAAATCAATCATATAGCCCGAAAATAAAAAAAGGTTTAGCGATAGCCAAACCTTTTCTTGTTATATATTGTAATTGTACTGATTATAAAGCAGCATCAATTTTATCAGTATACGCTTTTTTAGGAGCAGCACCAACTTGTTTGTCTACTACTTCACCGTTTTTAAAGATTAATACTGTAGGAATGTTTCTTACACCATATTTAGCAGCAAACTCTTGGTTGTTGTCAACGTCAACTTTACCAACTACAGCTTTTCCTTCATATTCATTATGAATTTCATCAACAATAGGTCCAACCATTCTACATGGCCCACACCAAGCTGCCCAAAAATCAACCAATACTGGTTTGTCAGAATTTAATACTACTTCTTGAAAGTTTGCATCTGTAATTTCTAATGCCATTTTATTATATTTTAATTAAGTTATTGTCTTTGTTTGTAAGTTACAAAAGTAATCAAATATTTTACCAATACAATTTTACAAAAATTACTTTTTACTATCATAGTATCAATACTTTCTATTTCCTTACAAGTTTAAAAGACTTCTTTTGCTATTTGTTGAATGTTGGTTGATTTCCCCATAGAATAATAATGCAATAAAGGAACTCCTGCTTTTATTAGTTCTTTACTTTGATGTATACACCATTCTATACCTACCTGACGCACTTCGCTATTGTCTTTACATTTTACTACACTCATAATTAAATCGTCCGGTAAATCAACTTTAAAACGATGTGGAATTAAGTTAAGTTGTTTCTTTGTTGAAATAGGTTTAAGACCAGGAATAATGGGAGTAGTGATTCCTTCAGCTCTGCATTTAGCTACAAAGTCAAAGTACTTTTGATTGTCAAAAAACATTTGAGTCACTATATAAGTAGCTCCATTTTTAATTTTCTTTTTCAAAAAATGGATATCAGAATCTAAACTTGGAGCTTCCATATGTTTTTCAGGATACCCAGCAACTCCTATGCAGAAATTTGTTTGTGATGAATTTTGTAATTCATCATCTAAATATTTTCCATTATTTAAGCTCTGAATTTGAGAAACAAGTTCGCTTGCATATTTATGTCCATCTTTTTCTGGTTTAAAGTATGTCTCGCTTTTTACTGCATCACCTCGTAATGCTACGACATTATCTATTCCTAAAAAATCTAAATCGATTAAAAAGTTCTCGGTATCTTCTTTTGTAAAGCCACCACATAAAATATGTGGTACAGCATCTACCTGATATTTATTTTGAATGGCAGCACAAATGCCTACTGTACCAGGTCTTTTTTTTACCACTTGTTTTTTTAATAAGCCATTTTCAAGTTCTTTATAAATATATTCCTCTCTATGATAGGTAACATCTATAAAAGGTGGGTTGAATTCCATTAGAGGATCTATATTATTAAAAATAGATTGTATATGTTGTCCTTTTAAAGGAGGCAATATTTCAAATGAAAACAATGTTTTACCATTGGCATTTTTTATATGTTCTGTAACTTTCATAATGTTATTTTAATTGTCGGCAATTGTTGGATGCAACCATTTTCTTGCTTTGTCTAATGTGATGTTTTTTCTTGTGGCATAATCTTTTACTTGGTCATCGGTTATTTTTCCTAATCCAAAATATTTAGATTCTTCATTTGCAAAATAATAACCAGATACAGCTGCTGCTGGCCACATTGCCAAGCTTTCTGTTAAGGAAACTCCAATTTGTTTTTCAACTTCTAATAATTGCCAAATAGTTTCTTTTTCTAAATGATCTGGACATGCTGGGTATCCTGGAGCTGGACGAATACCTTTATAGTTTTCTTTTATTAATTCTTCGTTAGTTAAGTTTTCGTCTATACTATATCCCCAGTGTTTTGTTCTTATTCTATGATGTAAGTATTCTGCGAAAGCTTCAGCAAAACGATCGGCCAATGCTTGTGCCATGATAGCATTGTAATCGTCCTGTTGGTCTTTATATTTTGTAGCTAATTCATCTGCGCCAAAAATAGCTGTACAGAAAGCTCCCATATAATCCTTTTTACCAGTTTCTTTTGGAGCTATAAAATCTGCTAAAGCAAAACTTGGTTTGTTATCTCGTTTTTTTAATTGTTGACGAAGCGTTCTAAATACAGCTACTTCTTTTCCTTTTTTCTGGATTGAAATATCATCTGTATTAATAGAGTTAGCTTCAAATAACCCAAAAATTCCTTTAGGCTTTAATAATTGTTTAGCTACAATTTCTTGTAACATTTTTTGAGCATCTTCATATAAACTAGTAGCCTGTTCACCTACAATTTCATCTGTTAAAATATCAGGGAATTTTCCGTGTAAGTCCCATGAGCGGAAAAAAGGAGACCAATCTATAAAAGGAATTAATTCCTTTAAGCTTACTTGTTGTAATGTTTGAATACCCAATTCTTTAGGTTTTACAATATTGCTTGTTTCCCAATTTATTTTAAATTGACGTTTACGAGCTTCTTCTATAGAAATGTATGCTTTTGTTTTTCCTCTTTTTAAAAATTTATCACGAAACTCTTCGTAGTCTTTTTTTAGTTTAGCTACATATTCGTTTTTTGTGTTTTCATTTAATAAATCTCCAACAACTGTTACTGCTCTTGAAGCATCATTTACATGTACTACTGCGTTTTTATATTGAGTATCAATTTTTACTGCTGTATGTGCTTTGGAAGTTGTAGCTCCACCAATGAGTAATGGTACATCTAAATTTTGACGTTCCATTTCTTTGGCTAGATATACCATTTCATCTAATGAAGGAGTGATTAAACCACTTAAACCAATGGCGTCTACTTTTTCCTTTTTTGCGGTTTCAATAATTTTTTCAGGAGGAACCATTACTCCTAAATCAACTATTTCATAGTTATTACATCCTAAAACTACTGAGACAATGTTTTTACCTATATCATGAACATCACCTTTTACTGTAGCCATTAAAATTTTGCCTAACGCTTTTTGTTCTTCACCTTTTTCTGCCTCAATAAAAGGGTTAAGATATGCTACTGCTTTTTTCATTACTCTGGCCGATTTTACAACTTGTGGTAAAAACATTTTTCCTGAACCAAATAAATCACCAACCACATTCATTCCAGCCATCAAATGTCCTTCAATTACATGTAAAGGTCTTTCTACTGTTAATCTTGCTTCTTCTGTATCTTCTACAATAAAAGCATCAATTCCTTTTACCAATGAATGTGTAATTCGTTCTTGCAATGATAAGTTTCGCCATTCTAATGCTCTTCCATCATCTTCTTTTTTCTTTCCTTTTACAGTTTCAGCAAAGTCCAATAATCGTTCAGTAGCATCGTCACGTCTATCTAAAATTACATCTTCTATATATTCTAAAAGGTCTTTAGGAATATCATCATAAACTTCTAGCATGGCCGGATTTACAATTCCAATATTCATACCTGCTTGAATTGCATAGTATAGAAAAACGGAATGCATTGCTTCTCTTACCGTATTATTCCCTCTAAATGAAAAAGAAACATTACTTACACCACCACTAACACTAACATTAGGTAAGTTATTACGTACCCATCGAGTTGCTTCTATAAAATCGATAGCATTTTTTCTGTGTTCTTCCATTCCTGTAGCTACAGGGAAAATATTTAAGTCGAAGATGATATCTTCTGAAGGAAATCCAACTTTATCTACTAAAACTCTATATGAGCGTTCTGCTATTTCTATTCTTCGTTGATAATTATCTGCTTGCCCAACTTCATCAAATGCCATTACAATTACTGCGGCTCCATAACGTTTTATTTGAGTTGCTTCCCAAATAAATTTTTCTTCACCTTCTTTTAAGCTGATAGAATTTACAACACATTTCCCTTGTACTACTTGTAATCCAGCTTCTATAATTTCCCATTTAGAGCTATCTATCATAATAGGAACACGACAAATATCAGGTTCGGCAGCAATCAAGTTTAAAAAACGCACCATGGCTTCTTTACCGTCAATTAAGCCATCATCCATATTAATATCGATAATTTGTGCTCCTCCATCTACTTGATGTCTTGCTATAGCGAGCGCTTCGTCATATTTTTCTTCTTTTATTAACCGTAAAAATTTACGAGACCCAGCTACATTGGTACGTTCGCCTACATTAATGAAGTTGCTATTTTCGGTAATAATTAAAGGCTCTAAACCGGATAAACGCATGAATTTTCTTTGTTGTGTGCTCATCTTCATTTAATTTTCAACAGTATGAATGTTTAAAACTTCTCTTGGTTTATATTTAGCAGCTACTTCAGCTATGGCAGTAATATGTTTTGGTGTAGTTCCGCAACATCCTCCAATGATATTGATTAACTCCTTTTTTAAATATTCTTCTATTTGCAAAGCTGTTTCTTCTGGTGTTTCATCATATTCACCAAAAGCATTTGGAAGTCCAGCATTTGGATGTGCTGATGTAGCAAATTTTGTTTTTGAAGCTATAACCTCTAAGTGTGGTTGTAATAAATTGGCCCCTAGTGCACAGTTAAAACCAACTGATAATAAAGGAATGTGTGAAATAGAAATTAAAAAAGCTTCTGCGGTTTGTCCAGATAGTGTTCTTCCTGAGGCATCAGTAATTGTACCCGATACCATTACTGGAACTTCAATTCCTCGCTCGCTTTTTACTTCTTCAATAGCAAACAATGCAGCTTTTGCATTTAATGTATCAAAGACTGTTTCTACTAATAAAATATCGGCACCTCCATCTAGTAAAGCTTCTGTTTGTTCTTTATAAGCTATTCTTAGTTCATCAAATGTAACTGCTCTGTAGCCTGGGTCGTTAACATCAGGAGACATGCTAGCTGTTCTGTTTGTTGGACCTATAGAACCAGCAACAAACCTAGGTTTATGAGGTTCTTTTTTGGTAAATTCGTTTGCTACTTCCTTTGCTATTTTTGCCGATTCGTAATTTAATTCGTAAACTAAATCTTCCATTTGATAATCGGCCATAGCTATAGTTGTACCAGAAAAAGTATTAGTTTCAACAATATCTGCTCCAGCAGCAAAATATTTTCGATGTACTTCTTTTACTGCTTCTGGTTGGGTAATAGATAGTAAATCGTTATTACCTTGGAGTGGAGTAGGGTAGTCTTTAAAACGTTTTCCACGAAAATCTTCTTCTGTAAATTTATATTCTTGAAGCATTGTTCCCATAGCTCCATCGAGCACGAGAATTCTTTTTTGTATTTCTGTATATATGTTTGACATTCCTGATAATTAAAAGTTATGTTATCAGGAAAAGAGGAAGTAAAATTCTTTCCGTTATCTCTCTGCCAAGCAGTAGAATGTAGCACCTTCTTTGTATACACAAAGGGTTGCTAAGGCTTCAAAGGGTCTATTCCCTCCACCTTTCTTGATAACATCAATTAAGTTAATGAACTATGATGCAAATCTATTGGTTTATTTTTAGTTTCCCAATAAATTATTCTTTTTATTTAATAAAAAATCTCACTTACTAGCTGTAAGTGAGATTTTAAGATTTAATGTGTTCCCTAAATTAGTTAGTTACTTTTTTATAATTTTTGATTCTTTTATAGTTGTGTTTCCTGAAATTGCTTTTAGTATATAAATACCCTTTTTAATATTTTTTACATCCATAGTGTTTCCTCTTGAAGTTGAAATTCTTGTTCCTCCAATAGAATAAAGTTCTAATCTATCTATGTTGGTATTAGACTTCACATTTACAATGTTTGAAACTGGATTTGGATATACTTTAATATCATTATCATTATTAGAATTATTTTTAGGCATTAATTCATTTAATATTGCATCCTTTGTTTTTTTCATTACAGGAGGAACATAAACATTAATTGTTTTTTTTGTAGTACAACCTGTGTTAGCAGCTGTAACCTCAACTGTATAGGATCCAGAGCTATAAGCATCATATTGATAATTAGTTCCAAGTACTTGTGGGTTACCTGTTCTGAACCATTTATAAGTATAAGTTGTGTTTGTAGGTAAACCTTGAACTCTTAATCTTACTCTATTATAAGTACTAGAGAAGATAAATGTTTGATTTATAGAAAAATTAGGTTTTCCTACTACGTAAACTTTCATTACTTTCTCTATCCAAGTGTTGTTTGGTCCTGAATTTATAGCCAATTTAACATGGTATTGAGTAGTAACTCCATAAGGAGAGGTTAGAGGAAATTGAGATTGTAGGTCTAGTTCGCTATAAGGAACACCATCGTTCCATACTTCAGAACCATCTACAGCTTGTCCATTACTTCCAATTTTATAAATAGCAGTAAAATATTGAATTCTTTTATTATGGTCTAAAGAAGTGTCAATAGTTCCTCTACCATCTAAAATTACAGGATCTCCACTACAAATTTGAATACCAACATTTGTATTAGAATTAGCTCCGTTAAGTGCCATTGAAACTTTACCAGATTGATTTAAATCTCCTGTCATACTAACACCGTCAATATACATCTCTCCATTAGCATTATGTTGGGTAGAATGATATACAAATAAGAGTTGTGTGTAATCTTTATTAGGTGTAAATGTAATGTTAGGACTTATATTATTTCCTGTTGGTATATTGTTACTCCAACTAGTACTTGGACCTGTATGTTGAATAACTTTTGTTACAAGCATTTGATCATTAGAAGGTAATGAGCTATACTGGTTGTTATTTATATTTCCTATTGTTTCAACAAGACTACTATTGGTATTGTAATTTGCAGTAGCACTGTTAGTGGCTATAACATATAAAATTCCATTATTGTTATATTTTTTATAATCAAATTTAAGTTTGTATGTTTTACCACTTTTCATAGGGTAATACATGAATATAGAGTTTCCTTTTTTTTGTCCATTTGTATTACTATATCGCAAAGAAGCATACCTAGATCCATTTCCACAAGGTCCACAAGTATGAACACTATTATATCCGTTATTATGGCTTCTGGGGTTACCTTTATGAGCGTACCAACTTGTTCCTAGTCTTCTAGCAGTAAAGTGTGCATAAATATTATTTGTATTACCTCCTGATAACGTTTCAAAACTCCCGTTTTTTAACTCATAAGTATAATGAGATTGAGAGAACATTGTACTAAAATTGCATAAAAATATTGCGCATAGCAATAACTTAAAAGTATTTACTTTTTCCATTTTGATGATTTTTTTCGGGGGTTAGCATTAAATCTATCGCAAAAGTAAAAGCATCATTTTCCAATGGTGTCCATAAACTTCCGAAACAACTAAATATGTTTCCGAAAGGTAACTTTTGAAATAAAAATATGGTTTATAAAATACTTTATAAACCATATAATTCTGAAGATAAATAACGATCACCTCTATCACAAACTATAGCCACAACGACTCCTTTTTCTATAGAGTTGGCTACTTTAAGTGCTGAGGCAAAAGCACCACCACTACTCATACCTGCAAAAATTCCTTCTTGTTCGGCTAATTTTATAGTTGCTTCTTCTGCTTCTTGCTGATTTACCTCTAAAATTCTATTGATTTTTTGTGGTTTAAAAATAGCAGGTAAATATTCTTGAGGCCATTTTCTAATTCCAGGGATTTTAGCACCGTCTTTCGGTTGAACTCCTATGATTTGAATTTGATTATTTTGTTCTTTTAAGTAATCTGAAACTCCAGTTATCGTACCTGTTGTACCCATAGCTGATACAAAATGTGTTATTTGTCCCTCTGTATCTCTCCAAATTTCAGGGCCTGTAGTTGTGTAATGTGCTTTTGGATTATCAAAATTATCAAACTGATTTAATCTAAAATATCCTTTTTTATATTTCAATTCTAAAGCATGGTCTATAGCTCCTTCCATTCCTAAAGCACTTGGAGTTAAAATAACTTCTGCACCATAAGCTCTCATGGTTTTTACTCTTTCAACAGTTGCATGTTCAGGCATTACCAATACCATATTAACTCCTAATACTTTTGCCATTAAAGCTAGTGCAATTCCAGTATTTCCACTAGTTGCTTCTACTAAAGTGTCACCCTTTTTTATGTTTTTCCTTTTGATGGCTTCGGAAATCATAAAATAAGCAGCTCTGTCTTTTACACTACCGCCAGGGTTGTTTCCTTCTAGTTTCAATAATAATTTAACATTGGGTTTATTGAAAGCATTTGTTATTTCTACAAGAGGAGTATTTCCTACAAAATCGATAATACTTTTTGTTTTCATGATTTGTTTCTTATTGTGAAAATCATTTTGCATATGACTTTCTGATGGTAATTTTATTTTCTGATTCGTAAGTAACAATTGATCCTTCTGGAACTGATTCTGTTACGCATACGTTAGCACCAATAATGCTGTTTTGACCTATAACTACATTTCCTCCTAAAACAGTAGCATTGGCATAAATAGTTACATTATTCTCTATGGTTGGATGTCTTTTTGTTGAAGCCAATTCTTTTTTTACTTGAAGCCCCCCTAGAGTTACTCCCTGATAAATCTTTACATTATTTTGAATGTGTGTAGTTTCACCAATGACAATTCCTGTAGCATGATCAATAAAAAATGAAGCACCTATAGTTGCACCGGGATGAATATCTGTACCTGTTACTCCATGGATGTATTCACTCATCATACGAGGTAAAATAGGTACGTTTAATTTTACTAGTTCATGACTTAATCGATATACTGCTATTGCATGAAAACCAGGATAGGCTAAATAGACTTCTTCTAGGCTTTTACATGCTGGATCATTTTGTTCAAAAGCTAAAGCATCTAAGTCTAATTGTTCTCTTATTTTACAAAAAGACTCTTGGTATAATACCCAAATACTTTCTCCTTCAAGAATGTTTAGCTCTTTTAAAATAATAATGAATTGACTTTTTAAATGTGTAGCTTTTTCTTGGCATACATCACTAAATAAAGCATAGAATAGCTGTTTTGTAAAAGTTTCTACATTATCTTTTAATGATAAATTGTAATTTTTAAACTGCATTTTAATAGTACTTTTCTGTATGAAATTAATTTTCGGGTGCCAATTCTATTTCCAAACCTTCCAGCTCAGGAGTTATTTGAATTTGACAACCTAAACGACTATTTTCTTCTACATGGAAAGCTTCAGCTAACATTAAATCTTCATCAGGAGTCATTTCAGATAATTGATGATTTGATTTTATATAACATTGACAAGATGCACACATAGCCATACCTCCACAAATACCAATTGTACCTTCTTCTGCCAGTTCATAGGAACGGACAATTTCCATTAAGTTCATTGCCATATCGGTAGGTGCAATTACTTCATGGAGTATCCCCTCTCGATCGGTTATTTTTATATTGATATCTGACATTGTGTTATTTTTTAATTGATTGCTTTTACTACAGCTTTTGGAGCTTCTTTTTTTGAACCGTCAAAACCTTCAACACCACCAACAGTTGTGTATTTCATTACATATTTTTTATCAGGATGTATACGCTGAAAAGCACTTTGACACATCAACGTAGCTTCGTGAAATCCACATAAAATCAGTTTTAACTTTCCAGGATATGTATTAACATCTCCAATGGCATAAATACCTGGTATGTTTGTTTGATAATCTAAAGCGTTGTTTACTTTTATGGCATTTTTTTCTATTTCAAGTCCCCAGTTAGCAATAGGTCCTAGCTTTGGTGATAAACCAAATAATGGAATAAAATGGTCGGTTTCATAAGTATATGGTTCTTTGTCTTTTTCTACTATTTGAACAGCATTAACATGCTCGTCTCCATAAACTTCTTTTATTTCTGCAGGTGTTATTAAATGAATTTTTCCAATATCTTTCAACTCTTGCACTCTTTCTACAGAGTCTAAGGCTCCTCTAAATTCATTTCTACGGTGAACTAAAGTTACTTCGGAAGCAATGTCAGCTAAATATATTGCCCAGTCTAAAGCCGAATCACCACCACCGGCTATAACCACTTTTTTGTTCCTATAAATTTCTGGTTCTCTAATAATGTAAGCTACTCCTTTGTCTTCATAATTTGAAATATTAGGAATAGGTGGTTTTCTAGGTTCAAAACTTCCTAAGCCACCTGCTATAGCTACCACTGGAGCATGATGCTTTGTTCCTTTGTTTGTGGTAACTATAAATGTTCCATCTTCTTGTTTTTCTATAGTGTCAGCTCTTTCTCCTAAGGTAAACCCTGGTTCAAATTGTTTTATTTGTTCCAATAAATTCTTTGTCAAATCACCTGCTAGAATCTCAGGATAAGCAGGGATATCATAAATAGGTTTTTTTGGATATATTTCTGAACATTGCCCTCCTGGTTGAGGTAATGCATCAATTAAATGACATTTTAATTTTAATAATCCTGCTTCAAAAACTGTAAAAAGTCCTGTAGGACCCGCTCCTATAATTAATATATCTGTTGTAATCATTTTTATTTTTTTGCCACTAGTATAGAGTTGTAAAAAAATCTTTTACTTCTATTCTTAGCTTATTAAACCTTCTGTTAACTTGTTTAATGTTTCTACTTTTTCTTCAAAATTACCTTTGATGGTCTTTCTGTACTTATTTAAATTTTGAACTAATTCATTGATGTCTTCTGGAATTACTTCTTCAAAAAACTGACGTAATCTTTTAGCTGTTGTTGGAGATTTTCCATTAGTTGAAATTGCTACTTTGACATTCCCTTTTGTTACTATTCCTCCTAAATAGAAATCACAGAGATGAGGTGTGTCTGCAACGTTTACCAATAAGTTTTGTTCTTTACAATCGTTGTAAGCTTGTATGTTTACATGGTTGTCATCTGTAGCAACAATTACCAAATCTTTATAGTGTAAATGACTTACTTTGTAAGCTTCTTGAATTATTTCAATATGATGCTTTTCAGCTAAGTTTTTTACTTCTGGAAGTATATCGATTGCTACTATTTGAACTTTTGCATTTGGACTTGACTTTAATAAAAAACTCAATTTTTCCAATCCAACATTACCAGCACCTATTAAGAGAACATTTAATTGATGTACTTTTAAAAAGATAGGGTAGAGGTTATTTTTTTCTTCTACTATCATACTGCGATATTGGTTTTTATTTGCGATTGTACCAATTGAAGTTCTGCCCTATGTTTTACAACTTCTCCTAATACGATGATTGCTGGATTACTTAATTTGTTTTTTGCTACCACTTGTTCTATGGTGTTTACAGTACCAATTCCGATTTTTTCTTGTGGAGTAGTACCGTTTTGAATAATAGCTACAGGTAAATCATGCTTTTTTTCTTTTTGAAAAAGCTGAATAATTTCTGATAATTTACCCATTCCCATTAATATAACTACAGTAGCATTAGACTTTGCGGCTAAAGCGACATCACTAGAAATTTGATGCTTTTTTGTTGTTCCAGTAATTACCCAGAAACTTTCTGAACTTCCACGTTTTGTTAAAGGAATATTTTGATATGCAGGTACGGCTAATGATGATGAAACACCAGGAACCACATCTGTTTGTAGTCCAAATTTTGCAGCATATTCCATTTCTTCTGCACCTCTACCAAAAATAAATGGATCACCTCCTTTTAAACGTACCACATGTCCATGCGAATGACCTCTAGCTACTATTAGTTCATTAATTTGTTCTTGTTGATAACGGTAACAGCCTCTTCTTTTACCAACAAAAATTATTTCAGCATTTGGATTTACATATTTTAATAAATCATTGTTAACCAAAGCATCATATAACACTACATCTGCTTGTTTTAAAGTATTGATTGCTTTTAAGGTGATTAGTTCTACATCACCAGGACCAGCACCCACTACGGTTAATTTTGGTAGATTTCTCATGTCTCTTTATGTTTAACTTTCTACTACTTGCTTCCTGTATGCATCTACCGTTTTATAAAACGATTTTGCTTCTTCTAGGTACTTTTTAGCGAAAGCTTCTGTTGGGTTATTCTCTTTTATTTGATATACAAAATCAGTAAATGAAGTTGGTAATTCAATCTTATTTGTACTGATAAATACTTCATCAAAGTTTTTAACAATACTAGCTTGTGTATTGGTTTTTGCTCCTTCTGAAGTTAACAATGCTTTTGCAGTATTGATGATTGCTGAATATGAATGATATATGCTGTCTGACCATTGCTTTTCATTCAATGCACCAATAGCATTTTCTATTTTTTCTTCACTTTCAAATAGTAAGGTTGCAATCAAGTCGATAACAACTCCAGCACATTCTCCAACACCAATGGCTTTTACATAGTTTTTATCATGACCCCAATCAATAAAATCATCCTGGTTTAAATTGGAAGTATCTGATAAATGTTTTAATAAATCATAGAAATAGGTTTTTCCATATCTATCATAATATGTTAAGAAGTCTTCATTTTCTTGTTTATGATCTTCAAAATCATTTAAAAGAATACGTAGAGCTTCAGGACCTCTTTTGCTTGGTATTTTTACTAGTTTATCAGAAAAACGTCCTTTACCATTACCTAAAACACCTCCACCAATTAATACTTGAAGGGCAGGAGCTAATAAGTTTCCAACTTTAACAGACATCCCTTGAAACCCTATATGTGCCATATTGTGTTGTCCACAAGCATTCATACAACCACTAATTTTAATAGTGATGTTTTTATTATTTACATATTGTGGATATTCTGATTTTAATACACGCTCTAATTCTGTTGCAATACCTGTACTACTTGAAATACCTAAGTTACAAGTATCAGTTCCTGGGCATGCTGTAATATCTGTTAAGCTGTTATAGCCTATTTCTGTAAAACTTAATTTTTCTAATTCAACATAAAAGAATGGTAAAAACTCTTCTCTGACGTGACGGATTAAGATATTTTGACGTAATGTAAAACGCAATTCATTTGCTGCATATTTTTTAATTAAATCTGCAAGTAAACGAGCTTTGTCTGTGTAAAAATCTCCCAAAGGGACTTTAATTCCAATGGCATATAATCCTTTTTGTTTTTGTTGAATAACATTGGTTTCTTTCCAGTTTTGGTAAGCTTCGTTATCAGTTATTTTTACTGAAGGAATTTCTGTTGTTTCAAATTGAATTTCCTTTTCAAAATCAGATGTGTTTATAGGGTACCTTTGATAAGCAAATGCTTTTTGTTCTTCAGAAACTAATTTTAAGAAGGCATCAACTCCTAAATCTTTAACTAAAAATTTTAAACGTGCTTTTGCTCTTTTTGAGCGTTCTCCATGTCTATCAAAAACTCGTAAAACACCTTCAATAGTAGGAATTAATAAATCAGCTTCTAGAAATTCATAGATAACATCTGCATGTCTAGGTTGTGAACCTAATCCTCCTGCTAATAAAACTTTAAAACCTTTGACTTCTTTACCTTTTATAGTTTTTGTTTTAGCAATAAAACCTAAATCATGCATAAAACTCAATGCAGTATCATGGTCTGTTGCAGAAAAAGACATCTTAAATTTTCTACCCATTTCCTGACAAATAGGGTTACGTAAGAAAAATTGAAATGTAGCATGTGCATAGGGTGTTACATCAAAAGGTTCATTAATGTCTATTCCAGCAGTTTCAGAAGCTGTAACATTTCTAACTGCATTTCCACAAGCCTCGCGTAAGGTGATATCATCTTTTTCTAATTGTGCCCATAATTCTGGAGTTCTATCTAAACTCACATAGTGAATTTGTATGTCTTGACGAGTTGTAATATGTAAGCGCCCTCTTGAGTATTCGTCCGATACATCAGCTATTCGATGTAATTGTTCGCTAGTAACTTTACCATAAGGTAGTTTTATACGAATCATTTGTACTCCAAACTGACGTTGACCATATACACCTCTAGCCAAACGTAAACTTCTAAATCGTTCTTCGTCTATTTGACCTTCTTTGAATAAACGGATTTTACGTTCTAATTCTAGAATATCTTTTTCTACAATTGGATTCTCTATTTCGGTTCTAAAACTTTGCATTACTTTATTTTTTAAAGCTTGTAAGCGTTACTTTTTTTAATTGTGTAAGAACTGCTGTTTTGCTAATAGTTCTTCTTCTGTTTCAATAATGTCTTCATCAGGAACACAACAATCTACTGGGCAAACTGCTGCACATTGTGGTTCTTCATGAAATCCTTTACACTCTGTACATTTGTCTGGAACAATGAAATAGTATTCGTCAGAAATTGGTTCTTGATCTTCATTTGCGTCTATTTCTGTTCCATTCAATAATTGAATATTTCCATTTAATGAGGTTCCTTCGTTATAATTCCAGTCTGAAGCTCCTTCATAAATAGCTGTATTTGGGCATTCTGGTTCGCATGCTCCACAATTGATGCACTCATCTGTTATTATAATTGCCATTTGATTTTCTTATTACTGAATAAAGCCTACTCCGGCTGTATTGTTGGTTTTTGGATTGATTAAAATGAAAGTTCCATTAGCTTTGTTTTTCTGGTAAGAATCATAAAACAATGGTTTGCTAACTTTTAAGGTTACATCGCCAATTTCATTTAAAGTTAATTGTGATGGATTTTCTTCCTTACCTGAAAAATCTGTTTTTATGATGGACGATAAAGACATAATTTTTGCCTGTGCATCATTTACTCCATGTTTTATATAATATTTATCAGAAGCTTGCAATGGATTTTTATCCATCCAACAAATTGTAGCAGTTAATTCTTTTGATACCGTAGGAACTTCTTTTGTTTTTACTAACATGTCTCCACGGCTTACATTTACATTGTCTTCCAACGTAATAGTTACAGAACTTCCTCTTTTTGCCTGTAAGTATTCTTTATCAAAAAAATGAATACTCTTTATTTTGGATTCAGTAGCAGAAGGTAATACAGTAACAGAATCGCCAACTGCTAAATTTCCTCCATAGATTTTACCAGCATAACCTCTGAAATCATGATAATCATCTGTCTTAGGTCTGATTACTGTTTGTACAGGAAATCGTGTTTGTGATTGTTCTTCTATATCATCTGCTTTTAAACTCTCTAAATGATTTAGTAATGTTTCTCCATTATACCAAGGAGTATTCTCTGATTTTTCAACTACATTATCTCCTTTTAATGCAGAAAGAGGGATAAAGGTTAATTGCTGATTTTTATAAGCACTTTTGCTAGCTAAATACTCAATTTCATTTTTTATTTGATTAAACTTTTCTTCTGAATAATCAACTAAATCCATTTTGTTAATGGCTATTACTACATTTTTTACTCTCAATAAATTGTTAATGAAAAAATGACGATATGTTTGTTCTATAACTCCGTTTCGAGCATCTATCAAAACAATAGAAGCTTGTGAATTTGAAGCACCAGTAACCATATTTCTAGTGTATTCTATATGTCCAGGTGTATCAGCTATAATAAAACTCGTTTTTGGTGTTGAAAAATATATGTGAGCTACATCTATAGTAATTCCTTGTTCTCTTTCGGCAACCAAACCATCGGTAGCTAATGAAAAATCTAAGTAATCAAAGCCTCTTTGCCTACTTTTCTCTTCAATGGCTTCTAGTTTGTCGTCAGTTAATGAGTTAGTATCGTATAGTATACGACCGATTAATGTGCTTTTGCCATCATCGACACTACCTGCAGTTGCTATTTTTAGTACGTTCATTTTATATTTTAGTTGTTGTGTAACAACTTGTGTTTAAATGTTTGTTATAAGTTTTAAAAGTATCCTTGTTGTTTTCTTTTTTCCATTGCAGCTTCCGATCGTTTGTCATCTATTCTAGCACCTCTTTCGGAAATTGTTGATACTTTAATTTCGTTTACTACGGTATTTATATCTAAAGCATTGGATAGTACTGCGGCTGTACAGCTCATATCTCCTACTGTTCTAAAACGTACCATTCGTTCTTCAACTTTTTCATTTTCATCTCTATAAACTACATCATCTTCTGCTGACCATATAAGTCCATCTCTTAGAAATGTAGCTCTTTTGTGAGCGAAATAAATAGAAGGGATTTCGATATTTTCATCTCTTATATAAGACCATACATCTAATTCTGTCCAGTTAGAGATAGGGAAGACTCTTACGTTTTGTCCCAAATCAATTCTTCCGTTTAACATATCGAATAATTCTGGACGTTGATTTTTTTCATCCCATTGCCCAAAATCATCACGAACAGAGAAAATTCGTTCTTTAGCTCTTGCTTTTTCTTCATCTCTGCGCGCCCCACCGATACATGCATCGAAACCAAATTCATCAATTGCATCTAATAACGTTTCTGTTTGCAGCATGTTTCGGCTAGCGTACTTTCCAGTTTCTTCTTTTACTCGACCTTTGTCAATATTATCCTGAACATTTCTAACAATTAAATCAACGTTGAGGTCTTTTGCTAAACGATCTCTAAATTCTATTGTCTCTGGAAAATTATGCCCAGTATCTATGTGTAAAAGAGGAAAAGGAATTTTAGCAGGATAAAATGCTTTTTGGGCTAATCTTACTAATGTTATGCTATCTTTTCCACCAGAAAATAGTAAAACTGGTTTTTCAAATTGAGCAACAACTTCTCTAAATATATATATGGCTTCGCTTTCTAAAGCACCTACTTGTATTGTTTCTGTATTCATAATCATATTCTTTAAATATGTAAACCACATTCTCTATTACTTTCTACTTTTGTTGGATCGAAATATTTAAATTCATTTGGTAAATTATATTGTTCTAAATATTCGTCTAATTCCTTATCTGACCAATGATAAAATGGACTTACTTTTAAAATTCCGTCTTTACTAAAAGAGAGTATTCCTAAATTATCTCTAAATGCTGTTTGCCCTTTTCTTAAATTGGTAAACCAAACTTCTGGCTGATGTTCCTTAATCGCTCTTTTAAATGGTTCTAGTTTCACTTGTTCTGTAAATAAAGCATGGTCTTTATGCTCTATTGAAGGGACTCCTAAAACAACATTTCTATGAGCCACTGTTTGTTTAGGAACATATAAATGAACATTCAAGCCTAATTGTTCAATTAATTCCTCAGCGTGTTTATAGGTTTGTGGTGTGTTGTAACCTGTATCGCACCAAATAACCTTTATGTAAGGGGTCTTTCTAGACACTAAGTGTAAAATAGCTACTTCATAAGGTCTAAAGTTTGTTGTAATAATTGTTCTTTTCTTTAATTCGAAAACCCATTCTATGATTTGTTGTGGAGTTAACTTTGCTAACCCTTGGTTTAATTCTTCAATATTTAATTGACTTTCTAAGCTCATTTTTTGCCCCATTTTATTTTGTTCCAAACTCTTTCATGAAAAAAGTACAACACCATTTTTGTGATTAACTCAATGCTTCCTATTGAAAATGCTGTGGCTACTTCTCCTGTAATTAACCATGATATTAATATGGTATCTATTGTTCCTATAACTCTCCAGCTAATTGATTTTACAATGCTTCTCAACGGATTTTCAGAAGCTTTATCTAGCGTGTAATTTTTCTTATTTTCTATTATTTGTTCTAAAATCATTTTTAAATTCTATTACCCTATCGGGTAACTAGGTTTTAAGAAGTGACAAATGTATACATTCATTTTAAATGTGAAAACATTTATTTGAAAATTTTACAATAGAATAACATTTGTGTTATTTTACACTAAATCTGCTAGTGTATTATTACGAAGTACTTGTAGAGTGTTATCCCTAACTTGAATCATTAATTTATGTACTGAACATGCGTCTTCATCAGGGCAGTCATCACACTTTTCATAATAATTTAAGCTTACACAAGGGAGCATGGCTATAGGACCTTCTAAAGTTCTGATAACATCAGTCATCTTAATTTCTGAGGCTTCTTTTAACATATAATAACCTCCACCTTTTCCTTTTTTGGCTCCTAAAAATCCTGCTTTTCGTAAGGTAAGTAATATACTTTCTAAAAATTTATGTGATATATTTTCACTTTCGGAAATAGTAGCTATTTGTACTTTATTTCCTTTTTCTTGTCTTGCAATAAAGGTTAGTGCCTTTAAACCGTATTTTGTTTTCTTAGAAAGCATATTACAAAAATACACTTTATTTGCTTTTTAAGTATCTAATGCTTGTGTTAAATCGTTAATAATATCATCTATATTTTCTAAACCAACGGAACAACGTACCAATCCGTTTGTGATACCAACTTCTAACCTGTCTTCTTCACTCAACTTACTATGAGTTGTAGATGCAGGATGAGTAACTATGGTTCTTGTATCTCCTAAGTTTGCTGATAACGAACATAACTTTATGGCATTTAGAAAGCTACGTCCAGCTTCAATTCCACCTTTAATTTCAAAAGCCACAATATTGCCTCCTAATTTCATTTGTTTTTTTGCTATTTCATGTTTAGGATGTGATTTTAAAAAAGGATATTTTACAAGGTTTACCTTTGGATGTTTTTCTAAAAATGTAGCCACTTTTAAAGCATTTTCACAATGTTTTTCAACCCTGATACTTAAGGTTTCTAAACTTTTAGATAATACCCATGCATTAAAAGGTGACATAGCTGGACCAGTATTTCTTGAAAAAAGATAAATTTCACGAATCAATTCTTTCTTTCCAACGGTGATTCCTCCTAAAACTCTTCCTTGTCCATCAATTAATTTAGTAGCTGAATGGATAACTAAATCGGCACCAAACTTAATTGGGTTTTGTAAATAAGGAGTAGCAAAACAATTGTCAATAACTAAAAGTAAGTTGTGTTTTTTAGCAATATTTCCTAGCAATTCTAAATCAATAATATCTACCGCTGGATTTGTAGGTGTTTCTGCATATAGAATTTTTGTGTTTGGCTGAATTAATTGCTCAATTTTTTCAACTTCATTTATTTTGAAATAGCTTGTTTCAATATTCCATTTCGGTAAATATTTTGTAAATAAACTATGGGTTGATCCAAATACAGATCTACATGAAACAATATGATCTCCAGCATTTAATAAAGCTCCAAAAGTAGAAAATACAGCAGCCATTCCAGTGGCAAAAGCATAGCCAGCTTCTGCTCCTTCCATTTGCACTATTTTATTTACAAATTCTGTAGTATTTGGATTTGAAAATCTACTGTATAGATTTTTATCTTTTTCTTCAGCAAAAGAAGCACGCATGTCTTCTGCATCATCAAATACAAAACTTGATGTTAAATATAACGGAGTTGAATGTTCTGAAAATTGAGAGCGTTCAGTTTGTGTTCTAATAGCTTTTGTTTCGAAATGGTTGCTCATTATTTTTATATTTAAGAACTATTAAATAGTGGTTTAATGTTTAGTTGTTGTTATTAGCTAATCGTAAAATATCTCCAAATACTCCTCTAGCTGTTACTTTTGCTCCAGCTCCAGCTCCTTGAATTACAATAGGCTGCTCTCCGTAAGATTCTGTGTAAATTTCGAAAATAGCATCAGAGCCTTTTAAACTTCCAAGAGGTGAATTGATAGGAACAGAAGTTAGTTTTACACTTAAGTTTCCTTTTGTTTGTTGTAGGTCTCCAGATAAGTCTCCTATATATCTTAATACATGATTTGATTCTTGATTTTCTTTTAATTTTTGGAAAGAAGAATCTAATTTTTCTAAGTCAGATAAAAAGACTGTAGAAGATATGTTTTGAAGTTCTTTTGGAATTAAATTTTCTATTGAAATATCTTCAAATTCATTTTCTAAGTCAAGTTCTCTGGCTAAAATCAATAGTTTTCTAGCAACGTCATTACCACATAAATCTTCACGAGGGTCTGGTTCTGTTAACCCTTTATCTATAGCTTCTTGTAATACCTTTGAAAATGTTGAGTTACTTGATGAATAATGATTGAATATATAACTTAAAGATCCAGAAAAAACACCTCTAATTCTGGTAATGTTTTCTCCTGAGTCATGTAATAGTTTAATAGTGTCAATTAATGGTAATCCGGCACCAACATTAGTTTCGTATAGATACTTCTTATTGGTGTTTTCTAAAGTTTTTCTTAGATTTTTATAAGAATTATATGATACCGTATTGGCTATTTTATTAGATGAAACCAAATCGAAACCAGCATTTACTAAAGGAATATAGTTGTTAATAAAATCGGTACTTGCCGTATTGTCAACAGCAATTAAGTTTTCTAAATGATTTTCTTTAGAGAAGTCAATAATATCTTGAACTATTGTGCTGCTTTCTTTTGAACCTTCTAAATCTTTGTTCCAACTTTTAGTTGCTCCATGTTTAGTTAAAAGTACTTTTTTCGAGTTGGCAATAGCAAAAATATTTAACTGTATTTTTCGTTTTTCTAAAACGGTCTTAGCATTTTCTAATATTTGTTCTATTAGAGTTCCTCCAACTAAACCTTTACCAAAAAGAGCAATGTTTATTTTTTTAGAAATTCCAAAAACTTGTCCATGGATTACGTTTAAAGCTTTGTGTAATTCTTCTTTTTTTACAACCAAGCTAATATTTTTGCCTGTAACAGTATTATTAAATAATAATGGTATTATTTGATTTTTGATTAAGGCATTATAAGGATGATGAAATTCACTTAAATCTTGTCCAATTATTGATATTACAGCAATATCTTTTACTACAGATATTTTATGGACATCTTTGGTGTAAAATTCATTTTCAAATTCTTTATTCAATGCTTTTATAGCTTCTCCGGCTCTAGTTTTTTCAACAACCAATCCAATGCCTCTTTCTGAAGATCCTTGAGAAATAAAACTAACACTAATATCAGAACTGCTTAAGGTTTTAAATATACGAGCGTCAACACCAACTTTTCCTAATAAACCTCTTCCTTCAAAGTTTAATAAAGCTACATTATCTAAAACGGATAATGATTTTATTCCTTTTGAAGTAGATTTAGAGGTTATTAAAGTTCCTTTATCGTTAGGATTAAAGGTATTTAATATTCTCAAATTGATGTTTTTTTCAAGTAAAGGAATAATTGTTTTGGCATGTAAAATATTAGCACCAAAGTTTGCTAATTCATTTGCTTCAGAAAAAGAAAGACTTTCTATCTTTTTAGCATCACTTACCAAATCTGGATTAGCTGTAAATATTCCATCGACATGTGTGTAATTTTGTAATTCATCAGCATCTAAATAATTAGCCAATAAAGATGCCGTATAATTACTACCATTTCTTCCGAGAGTAGTGGTTTCATTTTTTAAGTTTGAAGCAATAAAACCTGATACTACATTTACGGTAGTATTATTAAATTGGTTAAAATGTTTTTTAACATTCTCCTTAGAAACCTCTAAAATTGGTTGTGCATTACCAAAATTTTCATCGGTTTTTAATAATATTCTTGAATCTGTAGGATTTGCATTAATTCCTTTTTGCTGTAATAATTCAGAAACAGTTTTTATAGATAGTAATTCACCCTGTGCTAAAACTTCATCTTTTATTTTAATACTATAATCGCCTAATAAGTTTACTCCTTCAAATAACTTCTCTAAACGAGAGAATTCTGAAGAAAAATCTATTAAAGGAGTTAGTAATGCTTGTTCATGTTTAAAAGCTTCAAGTTGTTGTTGGTATGCTTCGTTTTTAGCAGCCTTATTTAAAATATCTTCTAAAGTATCGGTAGCGTTTCCACGAGCAGAAACAACAACAGCAATATTTTCACCATCATTAATTTTATTTTCTATAATAGAAATTACATTGTGTATTCCTTTGTTTGACAATGATTTTCCACCAAATTTTAAAACTTTCATTTTGTTGTTTTTTGAATTTTTATTGAATATGGGTTCAATAATTTCTTTTAGTTGTTCGTATTCTATTAAAAAAGCATCATGACCGTGGTCAGAATTGATTTCATTATAAGTTACATTTGAATGTACTGTAGCAAGTTCTTTGTGTGTTTCTCTATTTTCTTCAGCAGTAAAAAACAAATCAGAGTCAACTCCTATAATATGAATGTCGGCTTTTATCGTTTCTAACACATTTAAGACTTTACGTTCCTTGGTTACATCAATTGTTTTTAATAATTGATTCATTAATTTATAAGATGCTAATTGATAGCGCTCTTGTAATTTTTTACCATGATGAAGTAACCAGCTTTCTACATTGAAAATTTGTAATTCTTCATTTTTTGAACGTTGAAAACGTTTTTTAAAAGACTCTGGAGTACGATAACAAAGCATAGCATGCATGCGAGCATCGTGTACTGGATTGCTAGAATTGATTAAAAACTGTTCTTGAATTTGACAATTTGCAATTAGCCAATCGGTAGATTTCCAATCTGTAGCAACAGGAATCAAATGTTCAGTTATTGTTGGTTTTAAAACGGCCATTTCCCAAGCAATGCCTCCTCCTAAAGAACCACCAATTAAAGCAAATAGCTTTTTAATGTTTAGTTTTTCCAAGCCTAATAAAAAGATATTGGCAATGTCCCTAGCTACAAAATTTTTATAATCATCTATTAAGAAATTATCATAACCATTACCAGGAATATTAAAACATAAAACAGTATATTTTTGAATATCTATTACTTTGTTCTTTCCAATAATATCTTTCCACCAACCATTTTCGCCAGCAACATTGCTATTTCCTGTTAATGCATGATTAATTAGAATAACAGGAGCAGTACCCAAGTGTTTCCCAAACAACTGATAACTTAAAGGTATATCATTAAACTGAGCACCACTTCCTGTTGTGTAACTAAGAATATTTATATGTAATAATTCACTTTTCATTATTTAAAGTAGTCTTTAAACTTTTAAACAAAAGCTTCCTTTGGTATTTTATTGAAGGCTTCTTTTAGGTCTGATTTTAAATCGTCAATGTTTTCTAAACCAACAGATAATCTTATTAAATCTTCTGTAACACCAGCACTAGCTTGTTCTTCAGGATTTAATTGTTGATGTGTAGTGCTTGAAGGATGAATAATTAAAGATTTTGTATCTCCAATATTTGCTAAAAGTGAAAATGTTTTAGTGGTATTAGCTATTGTTTTTGCTGCTTCAAAACCACCTTTAGCTCCAAAAGTGACTATTCCGCTTTGACCTTTTGGTAAATAATTATTGGCTAAGGTTTTGTATTTACTACTTTTTAAACCAGGATAGTTTACCCAAGCAACCTCTTCTTGTTCCTCTAACCATTGGGCTAATGCTAAAGCATTTTCTGAATGTTTTTGAATTCTAATGTCTAAGGTTTCTAACCCTTGAATAATGTTAAAAGCGTTTGTTGGACTTAAAGCACCTCCAAAATCACGTAGACCTTCTAAAATTAATTTAAAAGTATAAGATGCGGCACCTAAAGTTTCATAGTACTTTAAGCCATGATACCCTGCTGAAGGTTCTGTAAATTCAGGAAATTTACCATTAGCCCAATTGAAAGTACCAGCATCGATAATTGCACCTCCTAAAGAGTTTCCTTGTCCTCCAATGTATTTAGTTAAAGAGTGAATGACAATATCAGCTCCATGCTTGATTGGGTTTAGTAGGGCAGGAGTAGCAACGGTATTATCGACAATGAAAGGGACTTCAGCTTTTTTTGCTTGCTTAGAAATAGCTTCTAAGTCTAAAACATCAAGCTTAGGATTTCCTAAAGATTCAACAAAAAATGCTCTTGTATTTTCTTGAACAGCTTTACCGAAATTTTCAGGGTCAGAAGCATCAACAAAAGTTGTAGTAATACCTAAGCGAGGTAAGGTAACATTTAATAAATTATAAGTTCCGCCGTATAAACTACTAGATGCTACAATATGATCGCCTGCTTTTAGTAAGGTTAGTAATCCTGTAGAGATGGCAGCGGTACCAGAAGCAAAAACAACAGCACCAATTCCTCCTTCCAAAGAGGCCAAACGTTCTTGTAAAATTTGATTTGTAGGATTGTTTAATCGAGTATAAATGAATCCTAATTCTTTTAATGAAAAAAGATTTGCTGCATGATCAGAGTCATTGAAAACATAAGAGGTTGTTTGATAAATAGGAACAGCTCTTGTGCCTCCTGTTTGTTTTACATCATGTCCTGCGTGCAACGCTTTTGTTGCAAATTTTTGTGTACTCATTTTTCTTGTTTTTGAGTTAATAAATAATTAAACCAAAAGCCAAATGCGTCAATGTTTTGACGTACTTACTAGAAAAATGTTATTAAGAAATATTAGAAATTTCAGTATGAGTTTATAGAAATTTCTTTTTGGTTATCTATCCTTGTAGTTACATCTCGATTTTTTTACTGAAGTAACATTTTGGTAGAATTTAGCACCTTCTTTGTATAAAACAAAGGGTTGCTAAGGCTTCATAGGGTCTAATCCCTCCACCTTTCTTGATAACATCGTCAATAAGTGATTGAACTTTTACGAATGCAAATATTCAGTTATAAAAATTTAATTTCCTAATATTTTTTACTTTTTTTTATTTTTTAATTGGTTATATACTACGTATATAGAATTTTATTTTTAATTCTTTTTTAACAAAAAGCTTTTTAAAATTTGAATTTAATCAATAACTTTGCGGCTGAATTTTTGAGGAGAAATTTGATCTGATTGCAACCTCTATAAAAAATGCTAAAGCAGTAATTATCTACTTCTTTTAGCGACCAAGCAATCCAAGTTTTTCTTCCGTTAATTTTTAAAAAGAAGTTTATGTCATATTTATTTACTTCAGAAAGTGTTTCTGAAGGACATCCAGATAAAGTAGCAGATCAGATTTCTGATGCTTTAATAGATAATTTTTTAGCTTTTGATGAAACGTCTAAGGTAGCTTGTGAAACTTTGGTAACTACTGGTCAAGTTGTATTGGCTGGTGAGGTAAAATCTAAAACATATTTAGATGTTCAAAAAATTGCAAGAGATGTAATAAACAAAATAGGGTATACCAAAAGCGAATATATGTTTGATGGTAGTTCTTGTGGGGTTTTTTCAGCAATTCACGAGCAATCACCAGATATTAATCAAGGAGTAGAAAGAGCAAATCCAGAAGATCAAGGAGCAGGAGACCAAGGAATGATGTTTGGTTATGCTACTGATGAAACTGATAATTATATGCCTTTAGCATTAGAGTTATCGCACCGTTTGTTAATTGAGTTAGCTGAATTAAGAAGAGAGAATAAAGATATTACTTACTTACGTCCAGATGCTAAATCTCAAGTAACTATTGAGTATTCTGACGATAATGTTCCTCAAAGAATTGATGCTATTGTAATTTCTACTCAGCATGATGATTTTGATGAAAGTGAAGAGGTAATGTTAGCAAAAATTAAGTCTGATATTATATCTATTTTAATACCAAGAGTAGTAGCTAAATTACCAGAGCACATTCAGGCGTTATTTACTGATGATATTACATATCATATTAATCCAACAGGAATTTTTGTTATTGGAGGACCTCATGGGGATACAGGATTAACAGGTCGTAAGATTATTGTTGATACTTATGGAGGTAAAGGAGCTCACGGTGGAGGTGCTTTCTCAGGAAAAGACCCTTCTAAAGTAGATCGTTCTGGAGCTTACGCAACTCGTCATATTGCTAAAAACTTAGTAGCTGCTGGTTTATGTAAAGAAGTGTTAGTACAAGTTTCTTATGCTATTGGAGTAGCTAAGCCAACAAGTATTAATGTTGAAACTTATGGAACTGCAACAGTTGATATGACTGATGGTGAAATAAGTAAAGTAGTAGAAACTATTTTTGATATGCGTCCTTATTTTATAGAACAACGTTTAAAATTAAGAACGCCTATTTATTCTGAAACAGCTGCTTACGGACACATGGGAAGAACTCCAGAAAAGAAAACAGTTACTTTCAGGAACCCAATGGGAGATACTATTGAGCGTGAAGTAGAAACGTTTACTTGGGAGAAATTAGATTATGTAGATAAAGTAAAAGCTGCATTCAAATTGTAAATTATTCAATAATTATATAAAAAACTCACAATTTAGGTTGTGAGTTTTTTTTTGATTTAATTATATTTGAAATTCAATTTATAATTAAAAAAAATACTATGAATAATTTAAAATTAGCCTTTGTATTAGGCTTAGGGTTCCTATTGTCTATTGGTTGTACTAATTCAGCTTCAGAAGATTTTGAAGAAATCAATGGTCAGTTTAAGAAAAAGAGATTAAAAACAATTTCAATGCTTGATAAAGGCGCTACTTCAGGAGTTGTAACCACCAGTTTTACATATGATTCTAAAAATAAGCTAGTAAGTGTTTCAGGAACTGAAAATACTAATACTGAAACAATAAATTATAGTAATAATGGAAATACAATAGAAGCTTCTAATGGAAGTAGTACTCCGGAGAACTTCTCTATTGAGCAATTATATAAATCTCCTTATGAAGTTTTTAAAAATGGTGAGGTACTAGAATATGATTCTAATAAGAATCCAAGTAAAGTTTTATTTAAGCATAATGTTTATCATGCGAATTCTGGAACTTATTCTGTAGAAAACCATACAGCTGAAATTAAATACGATGATAAACCAAATTTATTCTTTTCAACTTTAGAAGCAGCAGGTATTATAGAAATTTTAGATGGTGTAGGCTTACAAATAGGAGTAAATTTTCAGCCAACTGAAGTTATTAAAGCTAGAGCATTGTTACCTGTAAATAACTTAACTAAGGTAGTGTATAAAGACGCAGATAATAAAATTTTAGGTTCTTTAAATATTGAGTATACTTATGATACTGATGGTTATCCTATAAAAGGTATTGGAGTTGCAACAAATCAAAGTGAATCGATTAATGTTGAAGCAACATATAGTTATCATAATTAATTTTTAAATAAAAATAAAAAAAGGCAGAGAAATTTTCTCTGCCTTTTTTATTAGAATTTACTTTCTTTATTTTATCTGAAAGATAAAAGGCATTCTAGCTTGAATTCCTCTTAGGTTTTTCATTTGATTTATATTGTGGTATAATTGATAGTGTTCATCACCTAAAGCTTCTTTTAAAATTTCTTCTTTAGAAACTTTACCAAAAGGAGAAAAGTTTAAAGCTTCTTTTAAATCCTTTTTATAATTAGGATAATTACGGATTTTATAATTTTCAAGATCAGCTAATTCAGCTGCTATTTCAATAGCATCATTTAAACTTCCTAACTTATCTATCAATCCTTTTTCTTTAGCTTCTTTACCACTCCAAACTCTACCTTGGGCAATTTCGTTTACTTGCTCAAAAGTCATATTTCTACCAGTGGCAACACGATTTACAAAAGTGGTATAGATTTGTTCAACACCTTCTTTAGTAACATCATAAAACTTTTGATTCATAGGTTCAAAAACACTATAACTTGGACTGTTATTTGTAGATACTTGCTCAGCATTTATTCCAATGTTATCTGCTAATTGATTAAAGTTTGGAATAGCTCCAAATACACCAATTGAACCTGTAATTGTAGTTGGTTCAGCAACAATTTTATTGGCATTACAAGCAATATAATAACCACCAGAAGCGGCTACATTACCCATAGAAACAACTAAAGGTTTCTCTTTTTTAGCTAATTCTAATTCACGCCAAATTAATTCAGAAGCCAAAGCACTTCCACCTGGAGAGTTAACACGTAAAACGATTGCTTTTACATTTTTATCTTTTCTAGCTTTACGAATAGCTCTATTTGTTAAACCTTGACCAATAATATCTTCATTTCCTTCTCCATACATTATTTGACCTTGTGCATAAATTACTGCAATTTTATCTTTACTTGCAGAGTAGATTCTCCCTTTTCCAGATTTGATATAATCTTCTAAAGTAATTGTGTTTACTTTTTTATCAGAGTCTAATTTAAGTTTCTCTTTGTATTCATCAACATAAATAATTCCATCGATTAATTTGTTTTCTTTTGCTAGAGTAGCATTTCTTCCGTTAGCATTATCAGCAATTAAATTCAAATTTTCTACAGAAATATTTCTGCTGTTGCTAATATCTTCAGTAATTTCAGACCAAATTGAATTTAGAAAAGAAGTAGTTTGTTCGCGATTAGCATCACTCATTTTATTACTTAAGTATGGTTCTACCGCACTTTTATACTTTCCATGACGGATAACCTCCATTTTTACACCATATTTATCTTCAAAATCTTTGTAATATAAAATTTCAGTAGATAAACCCTTAAAGTCAATGGCTCCAACAGGGTTTAAGAATATACTGTCTGCAACTGAACTTAAATAATAATTCTTTTGAGTGTACACATCATTATAGGCATACACAAATTTTCCACTTTCTTTAAATTCTTCTATCTTATTTCTAATAGCTTGAGTTTGTGCAATTCCAGCATTTATATACGTAGTTTTTATACTAATACCTTTAATGTTGTTATCTGTCTTAGCATTTTCAATAGCATTGATAATTTTATTTAAAGCTAATTTTTCATCGTTTAACTCTAAAATTTCAGCTAATGGATTATCTTCTTTAGGGG
Source organism: uncultured Tenacibaculum sp. (assembly GCF_947499065.1). GTDB lineage: Bacteria > Bacteroidota > Bacteroidia > Flavobacteriales > Flavobacteriaceae > Polaribacter. The sequence continues at coordinate 29,310 of NZ_CANMMT010000010.1, forward strand.
CATAGTCTTTTATAGGTGTAGTTAAACTTAATTCTAACACAGAGTTTGATTTTACAACTACTTCATCTTCTGACCCAGTAATTGCAGCAATAGCAAGAAAGAATATAAATATTAAAAAGATGGCTATAAAAAAACCAAGAATTGATGCTAATAAATTTCTTAAAAACTTCATTTTATATTGTTAATTTTTTTTGGAGCAAATATACAGTTTTGTATAGAGTTTGTGTTGTTACCTTAAGTTTATACGATATTTACGTTGAGCAAATTCAAAATAGTTAAATAACTTATAATTTACATCATAGCCATAATCAATATTGTTACTATAATCAATTTGATTTTCATATATGTTAGGGTTGAAATTATTAGGATTATTAACTCTTGAATTCCAAATAGGTACATAAACACGGTTTCTATTCTCTAAATAAGACTTTGTATAAAAACCAACAGGTTTTGCAATAGCATTTAAATAATAATTAAAACCTGGATCTATAATGATAATTTCATATTCTAAGCTATCGTTTTTTATAACCACAGGTTTTTCTTTTGAAGAAGAGTTATTTTTAATAGGAGAAGAACTACAAGCGTAAGCTATTATTAGAAATACACTAAGTATGGATAAATGTTTTAAAATTTTCATAATCTAAAGATTTAGTAGTTATAAAGTTGCAAAAATTATTCCATTTTTCATTGATTTTTAGCCTGTTTAACAGTAATTTTCAATTTTAAAATAAAGAAATGAAGAAAAGATGTTTTTGGGTAAGTGATGACCCTTTATATATAGAATATCACGATAAAGAATGGGGAGTTCCTGTATATGAGGATGATAGGTTGTTTGAGTTTTTGATTTTAGAAACTTTTCAAGCTGGTTTAAGTTGGATAACTGTACTTAAAAAAAGAGAAAATTTTAGAGAAGCTTTTGATGATTTTGATTATCAGAAAATAGCAAATTATGGAGAAGATAAATATGAAGAATTACTCCAAAATGCTGGAATTATAAGAAATAAATTAAAAATAAAAGCAACAATTACAAATGCTCAAGCCTTTATGAGAGTACAAGAAGAATTTGGTTCTTTCTCAAAATACATTTGGGAATTTGTAAATGGAAAACCAATTAAAAATTCTTTTGAAAAACGAGAAGAAGTACCAGCAACGACAGAATTATCTGATGCAATTTCAAAAGATTTAAAAAAGAGAGGATTTAAATTTGTTGGGTCAACAGTAATTTATGCTCATATGCAAGCAACAGGTATGGTTAATGATCATACAACAGATTGTTTTAGATATAACGAAGTTTAAAATTCGTACATTTATCGACAGAAAATCAATTAAATATTAAAAAATGAAATTAAAACAGATGCTTTGTGCTGCAGCTGCAGTTGGTTTTTTGGTTTCTTGTAATGTAGAAAAGAAAGAAGAACCAAAAGAAGAGGTGAAAAAAGAAGCAAAATTTGATTATGAAGTTGAGCAATTTGCAGACATTAAAGTATTAAGATACCAAATACCAGGGTTTGATCAATTAACTTTAAAAGAAAAAAAGTTAGTGTATTACTTAACTCAAGCTGGTTTAGCTGGTAGAGATATTATGTGGGATCAAAATTACCGCCATAATCTTGAAATAAGAACAGCTTTAGAAAAAGTAAATAACGAATTTAAAGGAGATAGAACTTCTCAGGATTTTAAAAACTTTACTACTTATTTAAAGAGAGTTTGGTTTTCAAACGGAATACACCATCATTATTCTAATGATAAAATTAAAGCTGAGTTTTCTAAAGAATACTTAGAAGTTTTATTAAAAGAAACAAACACAACAATGTCACCAGAAGCTTTAGACGTTATTTTTAACGATAAAGACATGAAAAAGGTGAATAAAAAAGCGGGAGTAGACAATGTATTAGCTTCTGCTATAAACTTTTACGGTCCAGAAATTACAAATAAGGATGTTGAAGATTTTTACGCTACAGCATATAAAGGTCCAGAAAATCAACCAATAGAAGCAGGATTGAATTCTAAATTAGTACGTGAAAACGGGAAACTAGTTGAGAAAATATGGAAGTCTGGAGGAATGTATGGAGCTGCAATTGATAAAATTATTTTTTGGTTAGAAAAAGCTAAAGATGTTGCAGAAAATGAAAAGCAAGCAGAAACATTAAGGTTATTAATTGAGTACTATAAAACAGGTAGCTTAGATGTTTGGGATAAATACTGTATTGCATGGGCTACTTCTACTGAAGGAAATATTGATTGGATTAATGGATTCATTGAAGTGTATAATGATCCTAAAGGATATAGAGGATCTTATGAGACAATAGTTGAGATTAAAGATTTCGATATGTCTAAAAAAATGAAGGTTTTATCTGATAACGCTCAATGGTTTGAAGATAACTCACCATTATCTCCAGCGCATAAAAAACAAAATGTAGTAGGAGTATCATACAAAACTGTAAATGTAGCAGGAGAAGCAGGAGATGCATCACCTAGTACACCAATAGGAGTAAATTTACCAAATAATAACTGGATTCGTCAGCAACATGGTTCAAAATCAGTTTCTTTAGGAAATATTATTGGAGCATATAACAATGCTGGAGGAACAGGACGTTTAAAAGAATTTGCTCACGATCAAGAGGAAATAGATTTAGAAATTAAGTATGGAAAGTTAGCGGATAAGTTACATACAGCTTTACATGAAGTAATTGGACATGCTTCTGGACAAATAAACGAAGGAGTAGGACAGCCAAAAGAAACATTAAAAAACTATGCTTCTACAATGGAAGAAGGTAGAGCAGATTTAGTTGGATTATATTATTTAATGGATCCTAAGTTACAAGAATTAGGATTAGTAGATGATTGGCAAAAAGTAGGTAAAGCTGCTTATGATGGTTATATCAGAAATGGATTAATGACTCAGTTAATTCGTATCAATTTAGGTGATGATATTGAAGAAGATCATATGGTAAATCGTCAATGGGTTTCAGCTTGGGCTTTTGAACAAGGAAAGAAAGATAATGTAATAGAGAAAGTAACAAAAGAAGGAAAAACATATTTTGTTGTAAATGATTACATGAAGCTTCGTGAGATTTTTGGACGTTTATTAAAAGAAGCGCAAAGAATTAAATCTGAAGGAGATTTTGAAGCTGCAAAAGCGTTAGTAGAAGGATATGGTGTAAAAGTAGATCAAGACATACATAAAGAAGTATTAGATCGTAATAAACAATTTACGTCAGCTCCTTATAGCGGGTTTGTAAATCCTGTTTTAGAGCCTGTAAAAGATGCAGAAGGAAACATAACTGATGTAAAAATTACACAACCAAATACATTTGAAGAGCAAATGAATTTTTACGCTAAAAACTATAATTTCTTACCAATTAAGAACTAATAAAGTTTAGCAAAGAAGAATTATAAAACCGACACTGAATGCAGTGTCGGTTTTTTGTATTTTTAGAGCATAAAGAAACTAACAATGGCAAAGAAAATAAAAGACCCTGGATTTGGATACAATTCAAGAAAGAACATTAAAGGAATTGTAAATAAAGACGGAAGTTCTAATGTTATTCATATTAACAAAAAGTTTAATTTGGATGATATGTATACCTTCTTTATAGAATTGTCGTGGTGGAAGTTTTTCTTATTAATTATTGTAGGATATACATTCTTAAATATTGTTTTTGGATTTATATATATGGCAATTGGTATTGAAGAAATAACACCATCGAGAGGAAATTTTATAGATGATTTTTTAAATGGATTCTTCTTTAGTGCTCAAACATTAACAACTGTAGGTTATGGTGGAATTGCGCCACAAGGAGTTACAGCTAATTTAATTGCAGCATTTGAAGCAATGATAGGACTGTTAAGTTTTTCATTTATTACAGGGTTACTGTACGGACGATTCTCAAGAGCTAAAGCAGCTATTCATTTCAGTGAAAACTTAATTTTAAGAGATTTTAAAGAGCATAGAGCTATTATGTTTCGTTTAATGAATAGTAGAAAAACAGTTATGATAGAGCCAGAAATAACGGTAACTTTATCAATAAATGAAAAGAATTTAGAAGGTGAATATAAAAGAGAATTTTATCGATTAAAACTAGAAAGAGATAAAATTATGTACTTACCTACAGTGTGGACCATAGTTCATGAAATAGATGAAAAAAGCCCATTATTTAAATATTCTGATGAAGAAATTTTAAATTTAGAAGCAAAACTATATGCATTGATCCAATATCATGAAGAATCTTTCGGGCAAAAAGTATATCAAATCACTTCATATGACTTTCAACAGCTACAATCAGCAGTAAAGTACAAGCGATCATTTCATTTTAATGAAGAGGGCTATACAGTCCTGGATCATGAAAAGATTAATGAAGTAGAAGAAATGGTTTAACCCTTGATTAAGTATTTCGAAAGAAATAAAAGAGCAATCACAGTAATAATACCGATAGCTACATACAAAGCACCATTTTGATAATGTTTTTTATTGTTTTTAGCATCTTTTTTATAGCTGAAAATCATTAAAGCAACAAAAGCGATAACAAATAAACTGGCAAAAATAATTCTTCCAGTAGTAAACATTTTGGCAGCAATAAGTGTAAACATAAAATTGTATTTTTAGCAAAGTTAAAGAATGATTTTATAATGAAGAAAACTAAAACAGCAATTGTTTTTGGAGCAACATCAGGTATTGGTAAAAACTTAACAGAACTGTTAATAAAAGATAATTATATTGTTGCAATAACTGGAAGAAGGCTAGATAAACTTGAAGAAATAAAAGCCCAAAATCCTGCCCAAATAATTATAAAACAAAATGATATAACTCAAGTAGAAGAATTAGAAAAGACTTTTAATGAAATTGTTACCGAATTAGGAGAGGTACATCTAGTAGTGCATTCATCAGGAGTAGGAGAGGTGAATAATAAACTAGATTGGAGTACGGAAAATAAAACAGTCCAAACCAATGTTGTAGGTGCTACGAAATTATACGGATTGGCTTATAATTTATTTAGAGAACAACAATTTGGACATTTGGTAGGGATTTCATCAATAGCGTCACTTAGAGGAAATAGAGCGGCACCTTCATACTTTGCTTCTAAAGCATATCAGAAAGCGTATTTAGAAAGTCTTTATATTAAAACTAAAACCATAAAATCAAGAAAGGTTTTTATAACCGATATAAGACCTGGTTTTGTAGATACTGCTATGGCTTTAGGAGACGGTATTTTTTGGATGGTTTCTTTAGAAAAAGCAACAAAACAAATTTACTCAGCAATAAAAAGAAGAAAGCGAGTAGCTTATATATCAAAAAGATGGCGCTTAATCGCTTGGGTTTTAAAAATAGTACCAACTCGATTATTAAAAATGGCAACTTAAATGAAAAAGAAAAATTTAATAGTTTTTGATATAGATGATACTTTAACAAAAAGTGAGAATCAGCATCAAACAGCCTTTGTAGAAGCAATGATTAGTTCTGGGATTACTAATATTAATAAAGATTGGAAATCCTATAAAAACATGACTGATAGTTATATTTTGAAAAAAAACTACGAGCGTAATTTTAACAAAGAGTTTGATTTTTCAATGATGCCAGAGTTTGAGAAAAAGATGACGGAACATTTACTCTCTTTACCAGAAACAAAAGAAATACTAGGAGCAAAAGCTATTGTAGATTTTTTTATGAATGAAACGGATTATGCTATTTGTTTTGCTACAGGGTCTTTGTTAGAACCAGCCTTAATAAAACTACAACAAGCGGAAATAAATTTTATACCAGATGTAATAGAAACTGCAAGTTCTTTTTATACAAGAGAAGAGATTGTAAAATCAGCGATAGAAAAGGCTAAAAAATATTTTCAGGTAGAAGAATTTAAAACAATAATCTCAGTAGGAGATGGTATTTGGGATTTAAAAACAGCTCATAATCTTGGAGTTCACTTTTTAGGAATTAGAAATAAAAACTTGGAAGATTTTCAACAACACGATATAAAAAGTCATATTGTAGATTGGTCTCATTTTGATTTTCAAAAAATACAAACAGAATTAGAAATAATATAAGATGAAAGATAAAATAAAAGCAGTACATGAATTTCATTCAGCATTTAAATTAAATATTCAAAATGAACCAACAGTTGCTATTTCTGATGAAAGAAAACAATTGCGTTTTGAGTTAATGAAAGAAGAGAATGAAGAATATTTAGAAGCAGCAAAAAATAACGATTTAGTTGAAGTAGCTGATGCGCTTGGTGATATGTTATACATTCTATGTGGAACTATTATTGAACATGGTATGCAACACAAAATAGAAGAGGTGTTTGATGAAATCCAGAGAAGTAATATGAGTAAGTTAGGAGAAGATGGAAAGCCTATTTATAGAGAAGATGGTAAGGTATTAAAAGGACCAAATTATTTTAAACCTAACATTAAAGAAGTATTAAATAAATTGTAATAAAAAAGCTCCTTAATTTTAAGGAGCTTTTTTATTATTGTTTTTTCATAATACGGTCTAGTTCGGAAGTTAAAGTCTTAACATTGTTAACCATTTTGAGAATAACACCGTTAGAGTCTACAATTAAATGGGTAGGATATTGTTTAACTTTTAACTTTTTAGACATATAGTCTTTCTGTTCAGGAACAGTAGAAAATTTAAAAGATTTTGTTTTTAAAAAATCAACAAGTTTATCTTTTTTATCAAAAGCTAAACTTACAAACTCAATATTATCATCTTTATATTTATCAACCAAAGCATTTAGCTCAGGAAACTCTTCTACACATATTTTACAGTTAATAAACCAACACTTTAAAACTAATATTTTACCTTCAGTGTCTGCTTTATTATGAGATTTACCTTTTAAATCGACAAAATCATAACTAGGTAGTTTTTTACCTTCTCTTCTAAAGTATTGATAAGCTATTGTTGCTTTGCCTGTAATTCCTTTTTTAATCTTTTCATCTGCAGATTGCTCCAGATTAATAAGTTTGTATTGAGTTTCACCCTTTACTACATCTTTAACAGGAATAAAAGCACCAGTTCTTAATAAACTAAGAAATATACCTTTATCAGTTTTTACACCTTTGTCATCAACAGGAACAAAGGTAGACATCAAATCGATGTTCTCTTTCGTGTACTTATTCCAATTCTCAAAACTTCCTTGAATATCACTTAAATTAGTTTCTTTAGGAGTTTTAGATTCAGATCTTTTTTCACTCTTTTTTTTAGAAGAAGCTTTTGTTTTCTTTTTAACTTCAGTTTTTTTAGCTGTTTTAGTATCGTTGGTTTTAAGACTTTCACTCGAATAGCTATTTAAAGCAAAAAGTGATATAGAAAAACCTATTATAATAGATAAAACAGTCGGTACAATATTTTTCATTTCCCCTTGAATTTTATTGTAATTAATTGACTATAAGTTACTAATATAGCTTTTTTTTATCGAAAATTAAATTTTCACTCGCCAGTTATACTGATCTTCCGATTTATTATACTGAATATTAAGTAGTTTTTCTTTAAATAAACTAGCGTAAGAATTTTCAATATTTGGTAATTCGAAAGTACTGTCGTTATGTTTAAAACCTTTTATAGGGTTAATTACAGCAGCAGTACCAGAACCAAAAATTTCTTTTAGTTCACCTAGTCTGGCAGCTTCTTTAATTTCAGAAACAGATACTTTTCTAACTTCAATTTCGATGTTGTTATCTTTAGCAAGTTGAATAATAGATTTTCTAGTAACACCATCTAAAATTCGATCATTAGTTGGTGTGGTAATTAATTTATCACCAACTCTAAAGAAAATATTCATCGTCCCAGCTTCCTCAAGGTATTCATGAGAATTAGCATCTGTCCAAATAATTTGCTGATACCCTTCTTTATGAGCTAAACTAGTAGGATAAAACTGAGCAGCATAATTACCAGCAGCTTTAGCATATCCAACACCACCATCGGCAGATCTACTATATTTTTGAGAAAAAATAACTCTAACTTCACCAGCATAGTATGATTGTGCTGGAGAACAGATAATCATAAATTTGTAAGCTTCAGCAGGAGAAGCAGCAATGGCTCCTTCAGTAGCAATAATAAACGGGCGGATATATAAAGAGTTACCTAATCCTTTTTTTATCCAGTCTTTATCAATATTTAATAACTTTTTTAAACCTTCAAAAAATACATTTTTAGGAACAGGAGGCATAGCCAAACGTTCGGCAGATAAATTTATTCGGTTAAAATTTTCATCAGGTCTAAAAAGAAAAATATCATCATTTTCATCTTTATAGGCTTTCATACCTTCAAAAACAGCTTGTCCATAATGAAAGACTCTAGCAGAAGGCTCAAATAAAATAGGACCATAAGGTTTAATTTCAGGGTTTATCCACTGTCCGTCAACATAATCGCAAACAAACATGTGATCCGAAAAAGTTCGTCCAAAATTTAAATTATCAAAGTCTACAGAGTCAATTTTTGATTGCTCTATTTGCTGAATTTTAATATCCATAAATTGCTGTTTTTACAAGTGCTACGAAGATACAAAAACTAGTTGTATTATACTTTTTTTGAAGACAGACTTAGTGAATAATAATTATATTTGTTATCTAACTAGATTAAATTGAAAAACAGATGAAAAAAATATTATTATTAGGACTTTGCTTAAGTCTTTCATTTATAGCTTGTAAAACGGAAAAAAAAGAAGAAAAGCAAGAGGTAAAGGCTATTGAATTAGTTTCTTTTGGAAAGGAAATCTCAGCAGATAATGCTATTAGTAAAGAGGAGATGGCTAAGAAGTTTGAAACTATGAATTCCGGAGATACTTTGGATGTGAAATTTATGGGAGAAATAGCTGAGGTATGTCAGAAAAAAGGATGTTGGATTAAAGTACCTTTAGACGATAAAAAAACATCGTTCGTAAAGTTTAAAGATTATGCATTTTTTATGCCTTTTAATTCAGCAAAAAGTAAGGTGATTTTAAATGGAAAAGCGTTTAAAAATGAAGTTTCAGTAGAAGAGTTACAGCACTACGCAAAAGATGCTGGAAAATCTGAAGAAGAAATAGCTAAAATTACTGAACCAAAAGTAACATATTCTTTCTTAGCAGATGGGGTATTGTTAGAGGCTACAGCTGATGAAAAATAGAATTTTGTTTGTGTTTTTTTTGAGCTTGATGTTGAGTTGTCAAACACAAAAAGAAACAAAAAAAATAAAGATTATAAAAAAGGTTCCGTCAAATTTTCAGATGTATAAAACATCTGAAATGGCGGAATTAATGAGAAATATGCTAGCAAAGAATAAAGAAGTGAGAACTCAAATTATTCAAGGAGAAGAAATTGGCGATTTCAACAAAGAGTATATTAAAATACATACAGCAAAGCTTACAGATAGTACAGATTTAGACGAAAACTTTTTAACCTATGCTAATCACTTTGAAAAAATGCATAGAAAGCTTTTTGAAGTTTCTAAAGAAGAAAGGAAAGAGCAGTTTAATGATGCGATTAATTCGTGTATAGCTTGTCATCAAATGAAATGTAGAGGACCAATTCCTAGAATTAAAAAATTACTAATTAATTAATTTGAAACGAGAGATTATCATAACATCAGATGGTTCAACAACGATTCACTTGCCCGATTGGAATGAACAATATCATTCTAAACATGGAGCAATACAAGAAGCATATCATGTTTTCATAAAGAATGGTTTAGAGTTATTAGATAAAGATGAAATTTCAATATTAGAAATTGGATTTGGTACAGGATTAAATAGTTTTATTACTTTTTTAGAGAATAATAGAACTGTTAATTATGTTGGAGTTGAAGCTTACCCCGTTTCAGATGAAGAAGTTATTAAATTAAATTATGTAACAGAGCTTAATGCAGTAACTAAAGAAGCTGTGTTTAAAAAAATGCATGAAGTTTCTTGGGGAAAGAAACATGAAATAATTCAAAACTTTTCTTTAACCAAACGTCAACAGTTTTTTAAAGAGATTGACGATATTGACACCTTCGACTTAATTTATTTTGATGCCTTCGGTGCGGAACATCAGCCAGAACTATGGACTGAAGAAATTTTCAATATTATGTTTAATGCGATGAAGAAAAATGGAATATTGGTTACCTATTCAGCTAAAGGAAGTGTAAGACGCGCTATGCAAGCTGTAGGCTTTGAAGTAGAACGTTTACCTGGTCCACCTGGAAAGAGAGAAATGTTAAGAGCAACGAAACATTAAAGACTTTTTTGAATACCCCCAGTAATTTGTAAATTAGATTTTTGTACAAAAGCAATAATCCTGTAATTATCGTTAACTTCAAAAGTTTCAGGGATATTTAGCGATGCACTTCCATTTGCTTTACCTTGAATAGGAAGAGAAACTTGATTAATAACTATATTACTGTTTTTAATCTCTCTATTAGAGTTTTCTCCTCTTTTAACAAAAGTTGTTTTCTCTTCTAGTACCAAAGCAAATGAAATAGCTTTGTTACTCAAATCACCTTTTATTTTATAATCAATATTTATAAGTCTGTCTTTTTTATGAATATTGGATAAGGCAATAGCGTTAGAAGCATTTCCCGAAGTATACTTTCGTAAACTTCGTTTAAGTTTACTTTTGTTAGAACCAGTAAAATGTTCATTTCCATTTACCACTAATTGAGGAGTATATACACTAGAACTGTTAAACTTACGAGCGTATTCATATTGTAACTCTGTATAGATTTTTTTACTAAAAGGATCTTCCCAACCTAATCTGTTCCAGTAATCTACATGATAAGACATCACAATTACATTAGAATTTGAAGTGTTTTTTTTGACTTGTTCGAGTAAATAATCAGCAGGTGGACAGCTACTGCAACCTTGAGATGTAAATAACTGAAAAACAACAAAAGGAGGGTAAGTCTCGTCTTTAGTATTCTCTGGGTTTATATAAAATAAGGTAATTAGGAAAAAAATAAAAGCGTATTTCATTACTTAATAAGAGTTTGAGAGTTAGGCGAATTTTACTTTTAATCCTTACAGTTTATTAGAAGTTAAGAATAGAATTAATATCTTCGATGTTTAAATATAAAATGAAGGATGAAGTTTCAAAGAAGATTTGGAAATAGAAAACGAACAAATCCTAAAAGAGGAATGTTTTTAGTAATACTTTTAGCAATAGCTATATTTTTATGGTTTTATGCTGAAAAATTGATGGAAAGAGTTTTATAAATGAAGCCATTTAAATTTAAAGAGTTTACGGTAGATCAGGATAAAACAGCTATGAAAATAGGTACGGATGCCGTTTTGTTAGGAGCTTGGTGTAATTTAGGTGAATTTCCAGACGCAATACTAGATATTGGTTCAGGTACTGGTGTTATTTCGTTAATGCTAGCACAACGTAGCGATGCCATGACGATAGATGCGGTAGAAATAGACGAAGGAGCTTATGAGCAAACAGTAGAAAACTTTGAACAATCTGATTGGGGAGATCGTTTGTTTTGTTACAGTGCAACTTTTAATGATTTTGCAGAAGAAATGGCAGAAGAAGAGGAAGTATATGATGTTATTGTATCGAATCCACCATTTTATACTGATGATTTTGAAACAAAAGATGAAGCAAGAAATAAAGCTCGTTTTACATCGTCACTTACATTTGAAGACTTACTAGCGGGTGTTTCTAAAATATTGTCTACAAACGGACTGTTTTCGGTAATTATTCCATTTAAAGAAGAAAAAAGCTTTGTACAGTTGGCTAAAGAAAATGAGTTGTTTGTACAAAGAGTTTGCAGAGTTAAAGGAAATGAAACTTCAGAAATAAAGAGAAGCATGCTAACTTTTTCTTTTCAAGAGCAAGAAGTTAAAGAAGAGGAATTAATTATAGAAAAAGAAAGGCACCAGTATACTGATGCCTATATTGAGTTAACTAAAGATTTTTATTTAAAGATGTAGTTTTTCTACATCTTTTTTATTTACTATAATCATAAGTGTTTGAATAAAAAGTATCAGCTATATTGTTGAATATTTTAGATTGATTACGAGGAGCACCATGATTTATTCCTGGCATTATACAAAGTTGCGCTCTAGGAATATTATTATATATTTCAACAGCGTGTTCATTTTTAATAATATCTCTATCACCAATCATAATTAAAACAGCAGCTTTAATTTTAGCCAATTCAGCATGACTAATGTTAGGTTGATTTAATAAAAGTTTGTCTAATTGTAATTCTCTTTCCCAATCTTTAGAAGTATCACCTTTTTTAATCATTTTTATGGTGTTGGAATGCATTTCTACTACTTGCTTACGCGCCCAAAAATTAATGGCAGTAGTATCAGGTCTTAAGTTAGCTCCCATGGCAATTATTTTATTGATATTTACCTTGTTGTTAATCCCCATTTTTAAAGCAATAATTCCACCATCGCTCCATCCAAGAATATTAATAGTTTTTAATTTTAAATGATTTACAAGAGCCTCTAAATCTTCAGCCATTAAATCATAGGTTAACTTTTTTGTTTTTAGCTTAGATTTTCCCTGACCTCTACTATCAACAGCAATAACTCTAAATTTATCTTTAAAATAATCGATTTGATATTCCATAGCACTGATGTCAGTACCACAGCTATGAATAATTAATAATGGTTCCCCTTTCCCATATTCTTCATAATATATTTTAGTGCCGTTTACGTTTACATGCTTACCAACCTCTTTATTATTACCATAAGGTGTGCTTAATTTTTGCTGAGCTAAAAGAATGCTTGTTTGAAAAATGAAAAGCAATAAGGTTGCTTTAAAAAGTATTATTTTTCTCATTGTGTTAGGATGTGTGTAATTTGTTTTTAATAAATGTTTTATGATTCGGCAAAGCTAATAGATTCTAATTAAGAATCAAGAAAGAACTTATTTCTAAATTATTATGTTAACCTTTTTTTAATGAACAAGTGGTTTAGGGAGAATTAAGAACAAAAATAAAGGCATCAGTATACTGATGCCTTTATTGAATTTATAAGAATTGTATATAATTGCTTAGCTTTTCAAATAGAACTCTTTTATAACTTTTACATGGTGTAGTTCGTGACCTAAAATATGATAACCTAAAGCTCTAACACTAGTTTGGTTATTATTTGCAGTGCCTATTCGCTTTAAAGAATTATTAGAAAATCCATTAAAAAGAGTAATTGTAGATAATCTCAAAGCTTCATATTCAGCCAATATATTTTCAATAGTCCTTTCAGAAGTATCGGAAAAAAGATTGTAATCATCTTGTTCAAAACCAGGAAGACATGTTTGGTCATTTCTAGCAAAAGCAAGTGCTCTATAGCCATAAATTCTTTCGTCATCAATTATGTGAACTAAAATTTCTTTGATAGACCACTTATTTTTCTGATACCTGTAATTAAGCTGTTCTTCTGATAAATTATGAATGATATCTTTTGTTGTTTCTAAACTGGATTTTAATTGTTGTATTAAACTTCCATCTTTTTTTACCAATTTCATATACATTTCTGCATATGAAGGGTATTCGTTTTTTGATGGAAATTCAATATGTTTTATCATTATAATTTATTTGAAGTTTAAACTTAATTTATCCTCTTAAACTTTCAGGGTTATAACCTAAATAAGGAACTTCTTTTTCAACAAAAGTTATTCCGTATTCTTCCAACTCTTTTAAAATAGGCTCGTATACTTCTTTAGTGATAGGAATTTGCACTCCAGGAGTTTTAATTTCTCCATTTAATATTTTTAAAGCAGCCATAGCAACAGGTAAACCAACAGTTTTTGCCATTGCTGTATAAGTTTGATCATCACCTTTAATAATCATACTACTTTCAATTTGTAATTTTTCTTCTTTGTACTGATAACCAAAAATATGCTGCATTACAATCATGTCTTTATCATCATCTTGTAATGTCCATTTATCTGATAATATTTTTTGTAAAATTTGTGCAGGAGTCGCATTTTTTAAACCTACTTTTTTATCAGCATTAAAAATGTCTAACTCTAAAAATTTATCCCACATAATATCATCTTGGTCGATTTTCAAGTATGAGCGGAATTTTAATTCAACAGAATCAGAAGGAGAATAGGCTAAGAATAAATTAGTAAAATCTCTATAAGTTAAGTTTTCAGAATTTTCAATAGTGTAAGAATCATCAGTCATTCCTAATTGTACAAAAACATTCCAAGCTCTAGAAAAACCAACTTTTCTAATAGTTCCTCTATACATGGTTGGAATATCATCTAAACCATAAATACTTCTGTATTTTAAAGAATCTCTATTGGCATAAGCTTCAAATTTTCCGCTACCATTCACCGTTAAAAATTCTGTCCTTCTAAATAATTTATGATAAGGAATGTATTTATAAGTTCCTTCTTGAATAAACATAGCCGATCCACCTTGTCCAGCTAAAACTACATTTCTAGGGTTCCAAGTAAACTTATAGTTCCATAAATTATCATCACTTTCAGGAGCAACCAAACCTCCACAGAAAGATTCAAATAATAACATTTTTGAACCATTATCTCTAATACGATCAATGATTTGCATTGCACTCATGTGATCAATACCAGGATCTAATCCAATTTCATTCATAAAAACTAATCCTTTTTCCTTAACAGCTTCATCTAAAGCTTGCATTTCATCAGAAACATAAGATGCAGTTACCATATGTTTATTATAAGTAACACAATCTTTAGCTACTTCAATATGGAAACGAGCAGGAAGCATAGAAATAACAATGTCAGCATTTTGAATTGCTTCAATACGTTGCTCAGTATTAAAAACATCTAAACTAATAGCTGTGGCGTTTTTATGATTGTTTGTTTTTTCTTGAGCACTTTCAATAGAAACATCACCAATAGTAATGTGTAAATTTTCTTGTGTCGATTTATCTAGTAAATATTTTATAAGGGATGAGCTAGATCTACCAGCTCCAATAATTAATATTTTTCTCATTTATGGTGTACTTTAGTGGTCTAAAATTTGTGGCGACAATATCGCTAAAAAAGTTTAAAATTAAACAAAAAACGATAAAATGTATAAAAATTTAACAACAGCATCTGCCTTAGGAGTACTGGCAGTAATTTTAGGAGCCTTTGGAGCACACGCATTAAAAGCTAAATTAAGTCCAGAAGCAATGCAGAGTTTTGAAACAGCAGTGAGATATCAGTTTATCCATGTGCTTGTATTGTTATTTGTAAACAGCTACAAAGAGTTTAATTTGAAACAAAAAAGTGCAATTAGTAGGTTTTTAATAAGTGGAATTTTAATGTTTTCAGGGTCAATTTATGCAATTCACTTGTTAAATGTTCCTGCCAAAACAATTTGGTTTATAACACCTTTAGGAGGAGTACTGCTAATAGTATCGTGGGTTTTGATGACTTTTCAGTTTGTCAAAAAAGTTATTAAAAAAGAATAGTTCATAAAATTTTTTAATGATTAATGAGTTTAATCAAAAAGAACTATTTTTGTCTAAAATTAAACACAACTAAATTATTCTAAGATGACAAATCTTGATACGAAAACGATATCGTTAGATAACTTAGGAATTAAGGGAGCTACGATTCGTTATCAATTGACTTCAGACGAGTTACATGATACAACCATTGAAAAAGGACAGGGAGAGAAAACTAGTTTTGGAGCATTAGCTGTTAAAACAGGTGAATTTACAGGACGTTCTCCTATGGACCGTTTTATTGTTAAAGACGATATAACAAAAGACGAAATATGGTGGGGAGACATCAACATACCATTCGATTCAGATAAATTTGATAAATTATACGATAAAGTAACAGATTACCTTTCTAATAAAGAGGTTTTTGTACGTGATAGTTATGCATGTGCTGATGAAGATTACAAGCTAAATATTAGAGTTGTAAACGAATATCCTTGGAGCAATATGTTTGCTTATAACATGTTTTTACGCCCAACTGCTGAAGAATTAAAAGGTTTTTCTCCAGAATGGACTGTAATTAATGCACCAGGTTTTATGGCGAATCCAGAAATAGATGGAACACGTCAGCACAACTTTGCAATTTTAAATTTTGGAAAGAAGATTGCTTTGATTGGTGGAACTGGATATACAGGAGAAATTAAAAAAGGAATTTTCTCTGCGTTAAACTTTATTTTACCAGTATTTAAGAATACATTACCAATGCACTGTTCTGCTAATGTTGGTAAAGAAGGAGATACAGCTATTTTCTTTGGATTATCGGGAACAGGAAAAACAACTTTATCTACAGATCCAAACCGTAGTTTAATTGGTGATGATGAGCATGGTTGGACTTCTGAGAATACAGTATTTAACTTCGAAGGAGGATGTTATGCTAAAGTAATTGACTTATCTCAAGAAAAAGAACCAGAAATTTATGCAGCTATAAAGAAAGGAGCTATCCTTGAAAATATAGTTATGGATAAAGATGGAAATGTAGATTTTCACGATACTTCAATTACACAAAATACACGTGTAAGTTACCCAATTTATCATATTGATAATATTCAAAAGCCATCAATAGGAAAGAATCCAAAAAACATATTCTTTTTAACTGCTGATGCATTTGGAGTATTGCCTCCAATATCAAGATTAACACCAGGTCAGGCAGCGTACCACTTTATTTCTGGATATACTGCAAAAGTAGCAGGAACTGAAGCTGGAGTTACAGAACCACAACCAAGTTTCTCAGCGTGTTTTGGAGCGCCATTTATGCCATTACACCCAACTCGTTATGCGGAAATGTTAAGCGAAAAAATGAAAGAAACTGGTGTAAACGTTTGGTTAGTAAACACAGGATGGTTTGCTGGACCTTATGGAGTTGGTGATAGAATGAAATTAAAGTACACACGTGCTATGATTAATGCAGCATTAAATGGTGGATTACCTCAAGAAATTACTCACGAGAACTACCACATTCACTCTGTATTTGGATTAGCGCAACCAAGACAATGTCCTGGAGTACCATCAGAATTATTAAGTCAGCGTCAAGCTTGGAATAATGATGAAGAGTACTATAAAACAGCACATAAATTAGCAGATTCATTCAAAGCAAACTTTAAGAAATTTGAAGAATATGCAAATGAAGAAATTTTAGCAGGTGGACCACCAAATGTTGAAAAATAAATAGATAAGAAAGCATCCGAAAAGGATGCTTTTTTTATGTAGAAATACTACCTATTTTTGTAATCCTAAAAAATAAATAATGATAGTACAAGGAAATATAGTTGATATACTGAATAAAAGAATCTATAAAGGAGAAGTAGAAGTTGAAAATGGTAAGATAAAAGCAATAAGAGAAGCTAATCATACTGTAGAAAATTATATACTTCCTGGTTTTGTAGATGCTCATATTCATATTGAAAGCTCAATGTTGGTGCCGTCAGAGTTTGCAAAAATAGCTGTCGTTCATGGAACAGTAGCTACTGTTTCTGATCCTCATGAAATAGCAAATGTTTTAGGAGTAAAAGGAGTTGATTTTATGATTGAAAACGGAAAGAAAGTTCCGTTGAAATTTAATTTTGGAGCACCTTCTTGTGTGCCAGCGACTTCTTTTGAAAGTGCGGGAGCTGTTATCGATTCTGATGATATTAAGAAGATGATGGAAAATCCGGATATCAAGTATTTAGCAGAAATGATGAATTATCCAGGAGTTATTTATCAGGACGAGGAAGTATTAAAGAAAATAGCTTGGGCAAAACATTATAACAAACCAGTAGATGGTCATGCACCTGGAGTACGAGGAGAAGATTTAGATAAATATATTGCAGCTGGAATTTATACCGATCACGAGTGTTTTACTTATGAAGAGGCGTTAGAAAAACTTCAAAAAGGTATGAAAGTAATTATAAGAGAAGGAAGTGCTGCTAAAAACTTTGAAGCTCTTATTGATTTATTACCTGAACATTATGAGAATATGATGTTTTGTTCTGATGATAAACATCCAGACGATTTATTAGTAGGACATTTAAATGAGTTATGTGAAAGAGCTATAGCTAAAGGAATAGACGTTTTTAAAGTGTTACAAGCAGCTTGTGTAAATCCAGTAAAGCATTATAATTTAGATGTAGGATTATTGAAAGAAGGAGATGATGCCGATTTTATTGTAACTGAAAACTTAAAGAATTTTAAAGTATTACAAACTTACATTAACGGTGAGTTAGTAGCAGACAAAGGAGAATCGTTTGTAAAGCATGTTGACTTTGAAGTGTTGAATAACTTTGATACGGATAAAAAACAAGTTGCCGATTTTGAGTTTCATTCAGCTTCTGATAAAATTAGAGTAATTGAAGCTTTAGATGGAGAATTAGTAACTAACGAAATAGAAGTAGATTCTTTAATAGAAGAAGGAAATTTAGTTTCTAATACTGAAAATGACGTGTTGAAAATGACGGTAGTAAATCGTTATAAAAATGCAGAACCATCAATAGCATTTATTAAAAACTTCGGGTTAAAGGAAGGGGCAATAGCAAGTTCAGTAGGACATGATTCTCATAATATTATTGCAGTAGGGGTTTCTGATGAAGCCATTTGTAAAGCAGTAAACCTTTTAATTGAAAATAAAGGAGGAATTTGTGCTGTTTCTAATTCAGAAGAAAAAGTAGTTGCTTTACCAGTAGCAGGAATTATGAGTGATAAACCTGCAGAAGAAATAGGAAAAGCGTATGCAGAGTTAGATCGTATGGCTAAGGAAATGGGAAGTTCGTTAAGAGCTCCTTATATGACCTTGTCTTTTATGGCACTATTGGTAATACCAGCATTAAAGTTATCAGACAAAGGATTATTTAATGGAAGTACATTTCAGTTTACTTCTGTTGAAGTAAAATAATAAGAATCTTCAAGCTATATTTTTGATATATATATGCGCTTCTAAATTAAAAGAAGCGCATATGTTTTTTTAACAATAATCTATTTGATATTAGGGTTTGGTCCTAACCAAACTTTTTGAGGATAATTAGGATTTACACCTACATTTCCTTTAAAGCCTTGGCTCCTTAAAAATTCAACAAATTCTTCTGTTGTTTTTGGCTCTGATACGATTACTTCATAATCAACAGAGACTTCTTTTGTGTCTAAAGTTTTCATAAGATATAAATTTATATTAGGTTTATAATTAGTTACCACTGAACAACAGTTTCGTTGTTTTTATAAATAACTTCACCATACTCGGTAATTTCAAAAAGACATTTTAATGTAGAATTTTGGTAGTTTGCAGAAAGTTCTCCACTAAATTCTTGCAATCCAGTATTTTTCCATATTGCCTGATTAGGATTTTCAGGAGTCATTTTCCCTTCTCCTAAATTCAATCCATCAAAATTCAATGAAGTTGTAATGATATTAGTTGTGGTATCTATGCTGTATGATATTTCAAGTCCTCCTATTCTACGGACTCCTTTAATCGGTGATGTAACTGTATTATTAGACATTTTCAATATGTTTTAATTGTTGTTGAGTTGTTTTTTTAGCTGAGGTATCAACATCAAAGAATGATACTTCAAGTGTGTTTACTTTTGCTGGATCTAATGATACCTGTACTGCAGAAAAACGATCTGAATAAGCAAAATTGTATGCTTGTGATAGTGGTTGCAACGTTGCTGCATACTGGTTGTAGTAAGCATCATTACTCTGTAGGTTTCCAAATAATTCAGTGTTCGGAATTTTACTAAACCAGCCGCTACTTTTCATAGCTCCAGCTTGAGTTCCAGCAAAAGAAGTTGTAGAACCAATAGCTCCAATATTAAAACCAGCTAGTAAATCGCCAGTAATCCATCCGTATACATCGTTTGCAGGACTTTGTTTAGCTGCTTTATTTAAAGAAAACATGGCATTGGCTCCATAGATTCCATTAGGATTAATCAAATCTTCTTTCTTATAAAGCATGGTAACATTGTTTCCTCCAACAGTTCCAGTTAATGTAACATCTAAGCTAGTATCAATAGTTGCTGTTAAATCATAATCTTGAGCGCTTTGTGGTCCTGTAGGTGGAACATGTGGTCCAACACCATTAAAATGTCCACTAATTTTAGCAATAACTCCATTACCTAATCCACTAATAGACACTGCATCCGCTTTTGCAGAATTTCCAAAGTTGTCGTTTAAATAGGTTAAATACGATTCAAATAAATGGTAAGGAGTAATTGGTACTCCACCAATTGGTGGATATGAAGAAGGTCCAATAATTCTAGCAAATCCAGAACCTGGTTGCTTTGAATGTTGTGTGAAATCTCCAGGAACTAAAGCAGGTTTTGCATTGGCTAATCCAGACTTTGGAGCCTGTGTTAACTCATTTAGAGCGTTGTACACTTGGTTTGAAGAAACTCCTTGTTTTAAACCGTAATCAACCTGTTCTGGAATTAATCCATCTAAAGAAGTTTCTAATTTCATAGGAATACTCCAATAGTCGATACTAGTTAAATCGGCAACATCTGTAGCAGCTCCATTAAAAGTAAGTTCCATTTTATCATATCGTAAGAAGAAATTTGGATCAGTAACATTTTGAGCAGGTTCGTAATATGGATTTACAACTTTCCATGCTTGTCCGTAACAAACGTAAATTCGTCCGCTAAAATTTTTTACTTGTACTCCGTTTTTTAATTCTTCATAAGGATACCAGTTTCCTTCGCCACTGGCTGTGTTTACTGGTTTAATGTCGATTTCTAAAGGTTCTAATTCTCCAGCTTTATAACTGATGTCAAATAAATCGTCAGTGCTTCCAGAAACAAAACCTATATAGATGTTTTTTTCAGTAACATCTATTCCTTTGTTAAATTTTATGGTTAATATACTCATGGTAGTAGAGGTTTGGTTAGTTATAAGAAGTAAGCTCTATTAAAGTAATATAGAGCTTACTTTGAAATTATACAGTGGCTTCGTTACCGTGTAATCTTGGGTTTAAAACACCAGCTGTTATAGTATATATAGATCCATTTGGTCCTTCTTGAGCAAAACCGAAAATTCCGTTTGCACCTTCTTGATATATTTGGTTTTCTCTTTCTTCAAAAGGAACAGAAGCCCATTTTTGTACATCAGATTCAGAAATTGTAATTGTTTTACTAGGATATGAAGTATCAGAAGGGCAGAAAATTTCTATAGAAAAACTTCCTTCTAAGCCATTTTCAAGATCCAAAAACCATGTAGGTGTTGGTCCTGATCCATTTTGTCCTGGAGGAACTGGCAAATGAATGTTTTCATTTACAGCAGATGATCCTTTACGGAGTGTTCCATTACTAACCTTTATGATTTTGCAGTATAATTTTGTGCCATCATTAGCTCCTGGATCATTCTGACTTAAAGCCGATAGTTGAAAAATGTTGTTAGACATAGTTATTGAAGTTTTAAATTATAAATTGAAAATATGTCCATTAACAGGCACTTTTTCCTCATGTTTACCTTGGAAAGTAAATCCACCTTCACCATTCCAATCAGCTTTTAAAGCCATGTTTGCTTCGAAAGGAAATTGTAATGGAGTTAATTTATTGTCAGAAGGAATACTTCCTTTTAAACTTAATACTCTTACAATATCTCCCAACCCTGTTGAGTATACTGTTCCACTTACTTTTCCAGTATAGCTTTTTTTATCGGTACCTACATTAATGGTAACTGTTCCACTAACTGTATGGTTTTCTGGGTGTACTAATAATGAAAAGTTTACGATAGTTGCTAAAAGATTAGGAGCAAAGCCCATAGTTCCTTTAAAATATATTGTTTCTACTGCTGTATCTACTGTTGTTGACATAATTAATAAGATTAGTTTTCCTACTCATAAGGCTTTTCGGATTCCGCCTCGTTTTTTAAAATGGTGACTGCTCCATTTTAGTCTAAGTTTGGTTAGTTGTTAAATAGTAAAGTGTAGTAGTTATAGTATGTACCGAAAACACGGTTGAGTTTCTACACTTGTTAGTATTTAAGAACTACGAAATAATTTGTGCTAGCGCTTTATTTCTGACCTAAAATTAGATTAGAAGTAGAGGTGAGCGAAAAAAAATGGCATAAGCGAGTATATTTTTTCCATAAAAACAGAAAAAAATAGCAGGAAGATTTTCTTAAGCTAATCTTATATGTGTTGTGTATGAGTTACTTAAGTGTACGTACTTTTTTAATAATATCTTTATAACGTTCGCTTAAGGTAGCTTTCTTATTTCCAGTAAGTAAGATTAAATTATCAGCAGGAATAATCTCTGTGATGTGTTTGGTGTTTACTATAAAGTTTCGATGTGTTCTTTGGAAAATAGGGTTGTTTAGTAGTTGAAGAATTTTAGTTAATGAAATAAGAATAACAAACTTCTCTTTTTCCGTAACAATATTGCAGTATTTTTCTTCAACATCGATATAAACAATATCAGTAATTAAAACTTTTTTTAGCGATTTTCCTTTTTTAATAAATAAATGATCCTCACTAATTACGGTATCTTCTTCATCACTTAAAAATACATCGTTTTGTGCATAAAACTTTTCAACGGCCATTTCTATGGCGTATAAAACTTCTAACTCGTTAAAAGGTTTCATTAAAAAACTAAACGGTTGAGTTAATTTAGCTCTTTCAAAAATACTTCGATCTCTTGAACTTGTTAAAAATACAAATGGCTTAGAAGAATTTGGTACAGCATTGATGGTTTCAGCAAAGGTAATTCCATCAGGAGAACCGTTTAAAAAAATATCGATAATAACAATGTCAACATCAATTTTATAAAATTGATCTAAGGCATCTTTAAAGTTTCTAGCAATTCCAGTAACCGTATAATTGTTGTCTTCAAGAACTTGAATTAGACGATCACTTTCAGCAGGAGTATCTTCTATAATAAAAACATTCACATTATTCATTCGAAGGATTTTTAGGTAAAGATACAATCATTTTGGTACCTTTTCCTAATTCACTTTCAATATCAAATTTTCCATTGTTTTTTCGAATCATCGATTTACATAATTGCAAGCCTAAACCTGTACCAATTACATCTTCGTGTTCTTTTTTATGTAAAAGCGCAGTGTCTTTTAATAACTCCAAACGTGTAGCTTCACTCATTCCTAAACCAGTGTCTTCAATGATTAAATCGCAAAAATCATCAGAAGAGTTTTGAGAATATATTTTAATACTACCATTAGGTTTTGAAAACTTAATAGCATTGTCTAATAGATTACGTAACACAATTTTTAGGGATTCCTGATCGGCAAAAACAATGTCTTTTTTAGAAACGGTATTTTCTAAGCTCAACTCCTTTTCTAGTAATAAAGGTTGGTAGTTATAAGACACTTGTTCTGTAATAAAAAACAAACGCAGGGAACTAATACTAAAATAACCTTGGTTGGTTTGTAATAAAGCCCAATTTAAAAGATTGTCTAAGAGTCCGTAAGCACCATTAACAATGGCACTATTTTTTTGAAGTAAGTTACGTAGGGCACTTAAATTATTACTGTCTAAATTTTTAACTAAAGAACCATTACTGGTTTTTAAAGCATTAACTGAAGAGCGTAAATCGTGGCTTACAATAGAAAAAAGTTTGTCTTTAGTAGCGTTTAAGGCATCAAGGTTTTCTTTTTGACTAGCAATAATTTTATTTCGTTTTACTTTTTCTCTATAGAAGTAAAGACTAATACCTAAAAGAACAAATAAACCAAGAGCAGAATAGAATAACACATTACGTTGAGTTTCTTTTAATTCATTTTGAACTTGTAAAATATCAACCTCATTTTGTTTTTGTTGTACAGCAAATTCTTTTTCTAACTTAGCAACTTCGTAGATTTTATTATGGTTATTTAATGAATCATTCCATTTTTTATATTCTTTTATATATTTTAAAGCATCTTGAAATTTCTTTCTATTTTGTTCAACAATAGACATGTTTAATGCAGTTACTGTTTTTCTTTCAAATATTTGTCTCTTTTTATTGTTTAATTCAGAAATGGATACTTCATTTTCGTGAATTTTTAATTTTTTAGATAGTTCATATGCTTTTTTAAAATATGGAATAGCAATATCATCTTTATATTGATTATAATATAGATTAGCAATATTTATGTAATCATTAATAAGGCTTAAACTATCTCTTGAATTACTAATTTTTTTACTGAAATATTTTTCAGCTTGCTTATATTCTTTTAATAAAAGAAAACAAATGCTTAGGTCTCTGTATACATCATTTATGTCTATATATGTTAGTTTTTCAATTGGTAATTTTTCAAGGAACTTTAAATAACGGATTGCTTTTTCATAATTTTTGAGCTTTAAATTTGTAGCAGCTAGGTAGATTTTAACTCTATTAGAAAATTCAAAATCAAAGGAAATTTGAGATAATTGATCTATAGCTTCACTATAAGCCTTTTTTTTATTTAAACTAATACCTCTATATAAATGACAATAGTCGAGAATTAATTTTTGGTTATTAGCTATGTTAAGTTGCTTTTGAGAATAAATTAAAGCCGAATCCCATTTTTTTTCAGAAAAGTAATATGAAGCTTTTTTAAAGTTTTCTTGAAAATGAAATTTTGAGGACTTATTAAGTACTTTTGAGTAAAAAATACTATCGATTATTTTTTTTTGTGAAAAAACAACTGAAAAAGAAAAAAGAAATATTAGAAGTAGTTTAAAACGCATTAGACAGTTTGAAAATGATGCCTAATGTAAAAAAAAGCCTTGAATTAGAATAATATAAGACAAGACTTTTGAAATATTTATATTAATTAGATACCACCATTATCACCAGAAACTATAACTACAGTACCTCTAGCAGTTTCAGGGTTATCGTTTGTTTGACTATTACTTCCAAGCGTAGGAGCATAATTTAAAGGGAAAACAGAAGTGTTTGGAGCTATATTTACACCAAGATCAATCTCTGTATATGTATATACATTAACCTCGGTTCCAGGAAGTGCTGTTTGGTAACTTGAAGTTACTTTTAGAATGTTTTTTCCATTATGATTAACATCGTTTGGAATGTATTCAAAGGAAGTAGGAGCAGGAGAACCTATAGCGATAGCTACTGAAAATTTGGCAATTGAGTTGTTGTTTCCTTTAGTGTTTATTGTAATGTTAAATGGAGGTATTAAATTGTCATGTATTGCTGCTGCTGGTTGTGGTAAATCAGCATATGCTGTTGAAACTGGGGCAACTGTAGGTAATGAATTTTCCATAATAGTTAATTTTAAATTGGTTAATAATATTTTATTGTTTCTTTTTCAAATAAACAATAAAATATTAAGCTGTTAGAAAAAAAAGGAATAAGATGGAGTTTTAGAGGAATAAGAAATGTTTATTTAAGAACAAAATATAGAGAGCTTGTCATAGGAGGAATTTTGATTAAAAAAGAGAAAGTAGATTATACTAATTGATATTAGAATACACAGGTTTATAAACGATATTAAATGATTAGTTTTGTATTTATAGAAAGTAAGCGTTTTTGAAGACAGAAAAAATAATATTAGGTATCGACCCAGGAACTAGTATCATGGGGTTTGGAATTATAAAAGTGATTGGTAAAAAGATGGAATTTGTTCAAATGAACGAATTACTTTTAAAAAAGTACGATGATCATTACTTAAAACTAAAACTCATTTTTGAACGTACTATAGAACTAATAGATACTTATAATCCAGACGAGATAGCTTTAGAAGCTCCGTTTTTTGGAAAAAACGTACAATCCATGTTAAAACTAGGTAGGGCACAAGGAGTAGCAATGGCAGCAGGATTGTCAAGGCAAATTCCAGTTACTGAGTATGCACCTAAGAAAATTAAAATGGCTATTACAGGAAAAGGAACTTCAAGTAAAGAACAAGTAGCAATGATGCTAAAGTCTTTATTAAACTTAAAAGAGCTACCAAAAAACTTAGATGCTACCGATGGTTTGGCTGCAGCCGTTTGTCATTATTATAATTCTGGACAAAAAATAGGAGGTAAAAACTATACTGGTTGGGCAGCCTTTGTAAAGCAGAATCCGAAAAAGGTCAAAGGTTAAATGCAACTATTTGATATATTTGAGTGTCTTAATAATAAACTATAAAATACAACTACTATGAAAAAAAGCCTACTACTTTTGTTAGTGTTATTAGCATTATCTTGTAAAAAAGAAGAAAAAAAGAAAGAGCATAGGTATTACCTTAAGTCTAATAAGAAAGAAGTACAAGCATTATTTAATGGTCAATTGTTTCCTTTTACAATTGTAAATGACAATTTAGCCTTTCCTTATACTGGTAAAACAAATAAAGTTGGATTTGTTTCTAAAATAGATAGCGTAAAATTTGATTTAGAACCTAAAGACAGTATACCGCTAACTTTTATTATAAATGAAAAAGATAGTATTTCAGTATTGGTTATAGGGAAGACTAAGCGAGTAGATTTTACAGAAAACTATATTAAAGAGCATAAAGGGAAATATAAAGTACTTTCACCAAAAGCTTTAGAATTGGTAAACGTAGGGATAGCATTAACCAACGTTGGAAGAGAAGATGTTAATCTAATTTTTAAATATTCCGATTACTATAAAGATGTATTAAAATATTTTGACGCATATAAAAATCATCCTTTAATAGATTCGTTAAATGTGAATTTAGAAAAAAACAAAAACGATTACTATTATAATATTATAATGAATGCGAATATGTATTCATTTGAGGGAGATAAAATCGTAAATAAAACTACGTTTAATAGAATGGGATTTGGAGAAGATAATTATTTAAAAAAATTGCTTCCTCTATTTGAAGACTTTTCTAAAAAATCAAATTTCCAAGAGTTTTATGGTAATAACGAAAAATACTATCAATCGCTAATAGCGGAATATCATAGATTAGTTCCAGTAGAAAAAATGTGGAAATGGTTAGAGGAAAAGTTTCCAGTAAAGCACGATTCATATAAAATATATTTTTCTCCTTTAGTAAATGGATACCATTCTACTCAAAAATATGAGGATAATGGATTTAAAGAAACAGCAATGCATATTAACGCACCAATTTTAGATGATATGTATTCTGATAAAGAAAAAGAAGCTATTCTTTCTCGTGTTGTTTTTACCGAAATAGACCATAACTATGTTGATCCAACTACAGATAAGTTTAATGAAATATCAACTTTATTAACACCTTTAAGCTGTTGGAATAGTAAAAGAGATTGGTATAATAGTAGTTATAGAACTTTTAGTGAATATATGACTTGGGGTGTTTTTACATTGTATTTGTATGATAATTTTGATAAAGAAGTTTTTGAAAAAAGAAACGAAGCAATGGTTAATTTCATGATTTCAGAAAACAGAGGGTTCATTAAATTTAAAGAGTTTGATAGTTTTATTTTAAATTGGTATAAGAACAACCCAAATGCTTCTTTAGAAAAGTTATATCCAGCGGTTATAGATTGGGTAAAAAAACAAAATTGTAAAAGTTAATTGGCAGGAATTTACCTACATATCCCATTTTGCAAGCAAGCGTGTTATTATTGCGATTTTCATTTTTCTACTTCATTAAAGAGAAAAGAAGAGCTGATTGCTTGTATGGTAAAAGAATTGGAGCTTCGGAAAGAAGAGCTGGATGATGAAATAATAGAAACTATCTATTTTGGAGGAGGAACACCAAGTTTATTATCAGCCAAAGAGATAATATTATTATTAGAAACTATATATCAGAATTACCAAGTAATTGAGCAGCCCGAAATTACATTAGAAGCTAATCCAGATGATTTATCAGAAGAGAAAATCTTAGAATTAGCAGAATCTCCAGTAAATAGATTAAGTATAGGTGTGCAATCTTTTTTTGAGGAAGATTTAAAGAGTATGAATCGAGCACATAATGCAGAGGAGGCAAAGAACTGCCTATCCGTGGCGATTCGCCACTTTGATAATATTACCATCGATTTAATTTACGGAGTTCCCAATATGACAAACGAGCGCTGGAAAGAAAACTTACAAATAGCCTTCGATTTTGGAATTAGTCATATTTCTAGTTATGCTTTAACAGTAGAACCAAAAACAGTATTGGATACATTTGTAAAGAATGGGAAATATCCAGAACCAGATGAGGTAGAAGCCAAAGCGCATTTTGATATTTTAATGGAAGAAACCACTAAAAACGGATTTGTACATTATGAAATTTCTAATTTTGGGAAACCTGATTATTTTTCAAAACATAATACATCTTATTGGTTAGGAAAAAAGTATATAGGAGTAGGGCCTTCAGCGCATTCATTTAATAAAACACATAGAAGCTGGAATATTTCTAATAATGCTAAATATATAAAAACACTTGAATTAGGTAATTTGCCTAATGAAATAGAAGAGTTAACTGAAGAAGATAGATTTAATGAATATTTAATGACAGGATTACGAACCATTTGGGGAGTGTCTTTAGATAAAATAAATCCTATTTTTAGAGAAAGTTTATTAGCTTCTTCGAAAAAGTTTATAGAACAAGGATTGTTAACAATAGATAAGAATACATTAAAAACAACTTCTAAAGGAAAATTTTTAGCAGACGGATTGGCTTCCGAATTGTTTATAGTTTAAAAGCATAAGTATGATTGCAGAAATACAACACAAAACAGGAAAATATAAAATAGATTTCTCAAAACCATTAGATATATCTATTCCTGTAGATTTAGCTAAGCAAAATATTAATGCATGGTATTTAGAAGATCCAGAAATTTCACCTGTTCAATCAGGAGACTGGGTAGGAAGTGTTGAGCAAGGAGCTGATGTTAATTTTAATACAATAGTATTTAATCCACATGCACATATTACACATACCGAATGTGTTGGTCATATTACAAAAGAAGTACATTCAGTAAATAAAAACTTAAAACAGTTTTTTTATTTGGCAGAAGTTGTAACCCTGCAACCGGCGTTGCAAGCAAATGAAGATTTGTTAATTACGAAAGAGCAATTGCAAGAAGTATTAGGAAACAAAGAAAGAGAAGCAATTGTAATAAGAACAACTCCAAATTCATTAGATAAAAAATCGAAACGTTATTCGAATACCAACCCACCATATTTAGCAGAAGAGGCAGGAGAATACTTAAGAGAAAAGGGTATAGAACATTTGTTGATAGATTTACCTTCGGTAGATAAAGAAAAAGATGAAGGAAAATTGTTAGCACATAATGCGTTTTGGAATACAAAAGGAGAGCTAAGAATGGAAGCAACAATTACAGAGTTCATTTTTGTTGCTAATGAAATAAAGGATGGTGTTTATTTCTTAAACTTAATGATTGCACCTTTCGAAAACGACGCTAGTCCAAGCAAGCCTATTTTGTATAAAATTGAAAAGTAGTAGGTTTAGCGATAGTAATAAGATTATAGTCATAGGATAACGGTTTTATAGTTAATTTAAATTGTTCTTTTTCTTAGCGTCTTTTATAAATGTTTCTTTTTAGGGACCTCTATCTGTTCGGCGAGATTTACTTTATGTTTCATTTACACTTCAAAGATACAACAGCATTACAATTAAAAATGTTGATTTAAGATTAAACGAGTTTTAGTATCGACGAATGGTAGGAATATATCTTTTAAGTATAATTAGGTTTCTTCGGAGTAATGGGTTGAAAATTATTTTTTTACGGAAATTAGAATAGTACCTATATATACATGTTAATAATATATTCAGATGATATAAGAAACTGTGTATACTTTCGGTTGTAGCGAAGTCAAAATAAAAGATAGGCTTTTAGAATGATAATATGATAGACTGTATAAGTGAAGTGATTCAACAAAATAATATTGATGAAATACAATATTTTATGGCTTTATAATGCTAGTTCTTTTTCTTAGTGTCTTTTATAAATGTTTCTTTTTAGGGATCTCTATCTGTTCGGTGAGATTTACTTTATGTTTCATTTACGCTTCAAAGATACAATAGCATTATAGTAAAAAAGTTGAATGTACGATAAAATGTACCATTATGTCGATGAATGGTTTGAATGTATCTTTTAAGCATTTTGACTAAATGCACGGAGCTGAAATTAAATATCTGTTAATAAAATACGGCAAAGTATTAGTCAATTTAATTATAGCTCCGTATGGAAAAGTTGCTAGTTTAAGCGAATTGGTTTTTATAAAATCGTATAGTAGTAGGTTTGGCGATTTGATAAAATGATATTCATATAATAAGGGTTTTAATATTTTGTGTTGTTTACTTTTTCTTAGTGTCTTTTATAAATGTTTCTTTTTAGGGGTCTCTATCTGTTCGGCGAGATTTACTTTATGTTTCATTTACACTCCAAAGATATTTCAACATTGAAATAGAAAAGAAGAATACAAGCTTAGAAGAATTTTAGTATCGACGAATGGTATAAATGTATCTTCAAAGTAGATATAGATAATTAAACAAGTTGAGGTCAAAGTTTGGTTATGAATAGTTTAGAATGAATATAAAAACGAGCTTTAAAATATTTTTTGTAAAACCTATTTCTTTTTTTTATAGTTTTACACCTCAATTAAGAAATACAATGACAATTTTTAATACATATAAGCAATGTAAATCTACCGTGAGATACGGAAGATATCGGGCTATTCATGTATTATGATTATTTAAATATAAAATATATCAATTATAAAAAGTCCGACTTCATAGTCGGACTTTTTATTTTTAAGCAAACCACTAACAACTAAACCACAAAAACTATGAAAAAACTTTATTTTAATTATTTAAACACTTTTAAAGGTCTCTCTACCGAAGTTTGGTGGCTGTCTTTAATAACATTAATTAACAGAGCAGGTACTATGGTAATTCCTTTTTTATCATTGTATTTAACAAAGAGCTTAGACTTTACCTTAAAAGATGTAGGATGGATGATGACTTGTTTCGGATTTGGATCTGTAATAGGATCTTGGCTAGGAGGAAAGTTAACAGATAAAATAGGCTTTTATAAGGTAATGAAAGTAAGCTTGTTTTTAACAGGGGTATTATTTATAGCTTTACAATATGTAACAACGTTTATTGGTTTTGGTATAGGAATCTTTCTAGTAATGCTAGTAGCCGATACTTTTAGACCAGCTATGTTTGTTGCGTTGAGTGCTTATAGTAAACCAGAAAACAAAACACGTTCGGTAACCTTAATTCGTTTAGCAATTAATTTAGGATTCTCAGCTGGTCCAGCTGTTGGAGGTCTTATTATAACTTCTTTAGGGTATAATGGGTTATTTTGGGTAGATGGAGTTACTTGTATTTTAGCAACCTTTTTATTGATAAATGTTTTAAATCCAAAGAAATCGAAAGTAGTAGATGAGGTAAAAGTAGAAAATCCTATTTCTATTTTTAAAGATAAAGCATTCTGGATGTTTTTTATAGCAATGTTTATTTTCGGGTTTGTATTTCTACAATATTTCTCAACAATGCCATTGTATTATAAGGATGCTCACCATCTATCAGAATTACAAATTGGTTTACTTATGGGAATGAATGGTTTCTTAATTTTTGTATTAGAAATGCCATTAATTAAATGGCTGGAAGAAAGCAAATACTCTAAAGAACGATTAATGTTTGTAGGATTATTACTTACAGGAATAAGTTTTTTAGTTCTAAATCTAACAGGTTGGGTAGGAGTTTTAATTGTAGGAATGTTATTTATGACCATTGGAGAAATGATAGCATTTCCATTTTCGAATGCTTTTGTAATGGAAAGAGCAAAAAGAGGGAACCAAGGAGAGTACATGGCATATTATAGCATTGCTTTTTCATTTGCTCAT
The DNA here is from genome assembly GCF_947499065.1 of uncultured Tenacibaculum sp. Classification (GTDB taxonomy): domain Bacteria; phylum Bacteroidota; class Bacteroidia; order Flavobacteriales; family Flavobacteriaceae; genus Polaribacter. Next base: position 60,892 of record NZ_CANMMT010000010.1, read on the forward strand.
ATTTTTGGGCATAATGCAGGTATGAGAATGGTAGATTTTTTAGGATTTGATACAACGTGGTGGATTATCACTTTAGTATCTACACTAGGTCTGTTTTTCTTAATTAGTTTAACCAGAATAATAAAAAAAGAAAAAGCGTAATATGAATTTAAATCAAGTTACAATTCCATCAATAAACGTTGAAAAATCTACAGCGTTCTATATAAAACTAGGCTTGCATCTTATTGTAGATGCAAGACCTAGATATGTTCGTTTTGAAGTTCCAGAGGGAGATAGCACATTTTCAATACATCAAGTAGAGTCTATGCCTAAAGGAGAAGGTGTAGTATTGTATTTTGAAGATGAAAATTTAGATGAGCTAGTAAAAGAGCTTCAAAATAAAGGAATAGAGTTTTTGCAATTACCTAAAGACCAAACATGGTTATGGAGAGAAGCACATTTATTAGATCCAGATGGAAACAAATTAATACTATTTAAAGCAGGAGAGAATAGAAAAAATCCGCCATGGAGAATTGATAAGTAAGAAGAAATTTTATATTTGATTTTTTAAAAAAGTTAAAACAAAACAAATGAATATACAAGACGCTCAAAAACAAGTTGATGATTGGATTAAAAACCATGGTGTTCGTTATTTTAATGAATTAACTAATATGGCTCAATTAACAGAAGAGGTAGGAGAAGTAGCAAGAATAATTGCGCGTCGTTATGGCGAGCAAAGTGAAAAAGAGAGCGATAAAAATAAGGATTTAGGTGAGGAATTAGCAGATGTAATGTTTGTAGTTTTGTGTTTAGCAAATCAAACAGGAGTTAATTTACAAGAAGCTTTTGATGAGAAGTTAGATATTAAAACAAAACGCGATCACGATCGTCATCATAACAACGAAAAATTAAAATAAATGAGTTTCGGTAAAAACATACAAAAGAGAATTTTTTGGATTAACCTTTTAAAGGTAAGTATACCATTTTTAATTTTTGTAACCTTATTTTCATTATTCCTAAACAGTGGAAAAGCGTTGTTCACGGGAGATTTTGAAAAAGTAAATGAAATTCATTTTTCAGAAAAGAAATGGGTTCGTTTTTGGCTTACCAAAGTTACAGTTAGCGTTTTGTATGGTATGTATATAGTGAATAAAAAAATGAAATAATTTGTATGAATTTACATCTTAAAACCAAAGAGAATAAAAAAATAGCTTCAGAAATAACAATTTCAGGTTCAAAAAGTGAGTCTAACAGATTGTTGATTTTACAACAGTTATTTCCAAGCATTAGTATAGATAATTTATCAGATTCAGATGATACGCATCATTTACAAGAAGCATTATCTTCTACTAATGAAATAGCAGATATAGGACACGCAGGAACTGCCATGCGATTTTTAACTGCTTTCTTTTCAACACAAGAAGGAAGTGTAAAAAAATTACAAGGATCAGAAAGAATGCACAATCGTCCAATAGAAATATTAGTAGATGCACTTCGTAGTTTAGGGGCTGAAATCCAATATTTAGAAAAAGAAGGATATCCGCCAATAAGAATTACAGGAAAAAAGCTGACTAAAGACAAGGTTTCTATAAACGGAAATGTAAGTAGTCAATATATTTCAGCTTTAATGCTAATAGCTTCAAGTTTAGAAAATGGATTAGAAATTCAATTAGAAGGCAAAATAACTTCAGTTCCATATATAAAAATGACTTTAGCTTTGTTACATCAAATAGGAATTGTAGCAAGTTTTGAAGGAAATATTATTAGTGTAGAGCATAAAAAAGATATTCAATCAAAAAATATTACAGTAGAATCAGACTGGAGTTCAGCGTCTTATTTTTATTCGTTAATAGCATTGAGTGAAGTAGGCTCGTCGGTAAAATTATCAGCATATAAACAAGATAGTTTACAAGGAGATAGTTGTTTAGCTAGAATTTATAAGCATTTTGGAGTTGCAACAAAATTTGAAGAGAACTCAATAACTTTAACTAAAGAAAGAAAACATAATCCAGAAGTATTAGTTGAAGATTTAAAAAATGCTCCAGATATAGCTCAAACCATAGCGGTGACGAGTTTTGGATTAGGAGTAGCTTGTGAATTGAAAGGTTTACATACATTAAAAATAAAAGAAACAGATCGATTAGAAGCTTTAAGAGAAGAGTTAACAAATTTAGGGGCAGAAATCGAGGTAACTAATGAAAGTTTACACTTAAAAGCATCAGAAAAAATAAATGAGAATGTTTCAATAGCAACTTATAATGATCATAGAATGGCAATGGCATTTGCTCCATTAGCACTTAAAGTACCAATAACTATTTTAGAAGCAGAAGTAGTAACAAAGTCATATAGAAACTTTTGGAATGATATGAGAGAGATAGGTATTCAAACCGAAGATGTAAAATAAACAGCGAATCACTTGACAAGGCCTATGTCGAAATTGTATATTTGCCCACGTTTAGAAAATATTATCAATGAAATTATCAAATTTTAATTTTGAATTGCCAGAAGAATTATTGGCAGAGTACCCTTCAGAGCATAGAGATGAATCACGTTTAATGGTATTACACAGAGATACTCAAAAGATTGAACACAGACAGTTCAAAGACTTAATTGAGTATTTTGATGAAGGAGATGTAATGATGTTAAACAATACAAAGGTTTTTCCAGCTCGTATGTACGGGAACAAAGAAAAAACTGGAGCTCGTATTGAAGTATTTTTATTACGTGAGTTAAATGCTGAAAATCGCTTATGGGATGTATTAGTTGATCCAGCTAGAAAAATTAGAATTGGAAATAAATTATTCTTTGGTGAAGATGAGAGTTTAGTTGCTGAAGTTATTGATAATACTACATCTAGAGGAAGAACATTACGTTTCTTGTTTGATGGACCATATGAAGAGTTTAGAGAAAAGTTAGTTAAGCTAGGTGAAACACCATTGCCTAAATATATTAAGCGTGAGGTAGAACCATCTGATGAAGATCGTTACCAAACAATTTTTGCTAAGCACGAAGGAGCTGTAGCTGCACCAACTGCAGGATTACACTTTTCTAAACACTTAATGAAAAGATTAGAAATTAAAGGTATTGATTTTGCTGAGACTACATTACACGTTGGATTAGGTACTTTTAATCCAGTAGAGGTTGAAGATTTATCTAAACACAAAATGGATTCTGAGAAAATTATAGTACCTCAGAATAGTGCAGATATGGTTAATAATGCTATGGCAAATAAAAGAAAAATATGTGCTGTTGGAACAACTGTAATGAGAACAGTAGAGTCTTCTGTATCTTCTAAAAAGAAATTAAATTCATATGAAGGATGGACAAATAAATTTATTTTCCCTCCATATGATTTTAGCATTGCAAACTGTATGATTACAAATTTCCATACACCAAAATCAACATTATTAATGATGGTTTCAGCATTTGCAGGTCATGATTTTATGATGGAAGCATACCAAGAAGCAATTAAAGAAAAATACAAATTTTACTCGTATGGAGATGCGATGTTAATTTTGTAATAACAAAGAATAAAATCAAAAACAAAGCCTCACAAGACCACTTGTGAGGTTTTGTGTATTTTTGTACCCGATGAAAGTGAAGAAAAAAGACATACGCGCATTAACTAAAGACCAGCTTCGCGATTTTTTTGTGAATAATGGAGATAAAGCATTTAGAGGTAATCAAGTGTATGAATGGTTGTGGAGTAAATCTGCACATACATTTGAAGATATGACAAACCTATCAAAAGGAACACGTCAAATGCTTAATGAGAATTTTGTAATTAACCATATTGAGGTTGATGACATGCAGCGTAGTAAGGATGGTACAGTAAAAAATGCAGTAAGATTACATGATGGACTTGTTGTAGAATCGGTTTTAATCCCTACAAAAACAAGAACTACGGCTTGTGTTTCAAGTCAAGTAGGTTGTAGTTTAGACTGTAAGTTTTGTGCTACAGCACGTTTAAAAAGAATGCGAAACTTAAATCCTGATGAGATTTATGACCAAGTAGCAGCCATAAACAAGGAAAGTTTACTGTACTATAATAGAAAACTTTCAAATATTGTTTTTATGGGAATGGGAGAGCCATTAATGAACTACAATAATGTAATTAAGTCAATAGAAAAAATAACATCTCCAGAAGGTCTAGGAATGTCTCCTAAACGAATTACATTATCTACTTCAGGAATTCCTAAGATGATAAAGAAAATGGCAGATGATGAGGTGAAGTTTAACCTAGCAGTTTCATTGCATTCAGCCATAGACGAAGTACGTACTTCAATTATGCCTTTTAATACAAAATTTCCTTTAAAAGATTTAAAAGAGGCTTTAGAGTATTGGTACGAGAAAACAGAAAGGAAAATTACCTATGAATATGTCGTTTGGGGAGGTATTAATGATAGAAAGGAAGATATTAATGCTTTGATTAAGTTTTGTAAATATGTGCCTTGTAAGGTAAATTTAATAGAGTATAATCCAATTGACGATGGAGAGTTTCAACAAGCAAGTCCAGAAGCAATAAATAATTATATTTCAAACTTAGAAATGCATGATATTGTTGTGAATGTACGTAGGTCTAGAGGGAAAGATATAGATGCAGCATGTGGTCAATTAGCAAATAAATCATAGTTTGAATTTTTCTAAAACATTCATAGGCCAAACAATACAAACTATAGGTTGGTTATTATTTGCCATTGTTTTAGGATTATTTATCGATAGTAAATTCGTTGCTGAAAATTTTTATGAGAATGCACAATGGATTAATAATGTAATTGCAGTTTTAGTATTTGTTTTCTTATATCACAAAGCAAATAGCCGAGCTAAAGAGCAGTTAATTTATGCTTTAATTATTGCGGTTGTTGGAGAGTATATATTCTCAATTTTATTAGGAATGTATACATATCGCTTAGAAAAAATTCCACATTATATACCACCAGGACATGCCATTGTTTTTGTGCTTGTTTACTATTTCAGTAAAAAGTCTAAAGTTAAAGAGAATCGAGTTTTAGTTGAAAAGTTTTGTTTAGTTCTAATCACGTTATTTTCTTTTTATTTCCTATTTTTTAAAAAAGATGTTTTTGGTTTTTTGTGTACAATATTAGTTTTTGTCTTTTTAAGAAAGTATCCTAAAGAACGATTATTCTACTTAACAATGTACTGTTTAGTAGCTGTTTTAGAGTTTGTGGGCACAGGTTTAGAATGCTGGAAATGGCCAGAAATAGCATTCAATAAATTTCAATATTTACCAAGTGCTAATCCGCCTTTAGGAATTAGCTTGTTTTACTTTGGTTTGGATAGAGGAACAATTTCAATATATAAAAGAAGGCATAAAGAGGCTTGGAGTAGACTCAAACAAATAAGAATGGTAAAATCTTAATATAATTCGTTACTTTTGGTCTTTGATTTTGGAAATCAAACATTAATGAAGCCAGTAGAGCAAATAAAACTTCCCATAGCAAAAGAAATGGAACTCTTTGAAACAAAGTTCAAAGATTCTATGTTATCTAAAGTACCCTTATTAAATAGAATTACCTATTATATAGTCCGAAGAAAAGGAAAGCAAATGCGACCAATGTTTGTTTTTTTGGTAGCAAAAATGGTTTCTAATGGAGGGTTCGATGAGCGTACCTACCGAGGAGCGTCTGTAGTAGAGCTAATCCATACTGCAACACTAGTACATGATGATGTTGTTGATGATAGTAATAGAAGAAGAGGTTTCTTTTCTATTAATGCTCTTTGGAAAAATAAAATTGCAGTTTTAGTTGGAGACTTTTTATTATCAAAAGGATTATTATTATCGATAGATAATGAAGATTTTGATTTGTTAAAACTTATTTCAATAGCAGTTAGGGAAATGAGTGAAGGAGAGCTTTTACAAATAGAAAAAGCTCGTAAGTTGGATATTACTGAAGAAATTTACTTTGAGATAATCCGTCAGAAAACAGCAACTTTAATAGCAGCTTGCTGTGGAATAGGAGCAGCTTCAGTAGGAGCAAATAATGAAACAGTTCAACAAATGCGAAAGTTTGGAGAGTATATTGGTATTGCTTTTCAAATTAAAGACGATTTGTTTGATTATACTGAAGATAAAATAGGGAAGCCTACGGGAATAGATATTAAAGAGCAAAAAATGACACTTCCTTTAATTTATACGTTAAATAACTGCTCTCAAAAAGAAAAATCTTGGTTGATTAATTCTGTAAAAAAACATAATACAAACAAAAAACGTGTCAAAGAAGTAATTGCTTTTGTAAAAGAAAATGGTGGTTTAGAATATACTATAACCAAAATGCATGATTATAAAAATAAAGCACTAGCAATACTCGATAATTTTCCAGAGTCTGAGTATAAAAAATCATTACTTCAGATGATAGACTATGTTGTAGAAAGAAAGATATAAAAGAAAAGCCTGATTAATTATAATCAGGCTTTTTTGTTAAACTTATTTTGTTAAATCAATTATTTTTTCCGTTTTAATTAGCTTACCATCTTCAGAAATTCCTTCTATAAACAATTTCAAACGTTTTTGACCTAAATGGTCAAACTTTAATAGAAAGTCATCATTTGTTAAATCAACATTAGGTTCCCAATAAATAGCTCCATATTTTTTGAATTCGTTATCTGTGTTTGAACTATATTTTGGTTGGTAATATTTTTTCTGCTTGCTATATCCTAATGGGGTTGTAAATTTTGAAAATAATTTTTTAGAGTCTTTTTTATGATATTTATTTGAATAAAGATAAATAGTACCCCCAAAACTTCTTGAGATAAGTATTTCATTAAAACTTTCAAGTGTAAGAAAAGAAATAAAATCAAGTTGATTAATAAATTGATTAAGTATAGGTTGATTGTCTAAAAAAACTTCTGTAAAATGATTTATGTTATAAGGAATTCTAATCGTAGCTCGCCCAAAAGATTCATTTACCACAAAACCTTGGGTTCTAATATAGCTCAAAACATTTATGTTTTTTAGATGAGATTGATCTATTGGAAAGGATCTTAAATCACTATGTGATCTTACAGGTATATTTTTAGGTCTTTTTTTACCTTTAACAATAACTTCATCCAATTTAATACTTTCCCCTAAAACAGAAAAATTAGTATAAGATAAATGGTTATTATTGAAATTTGTGTTTTTTAGATTTAGATTGCTTAAGTTGGTTTTTGGAGAAAAACGAATATATGCTTTAATTTTTTTTAGTTTTTGACTATTTGTTAAAGTAGCTAAACTAAAATCACTATTATTATCTAGATATAAATTTTTGAATTTAAATTTGTTTCCTTTTAACTTATCGATAATCAATGAATTATTGTCATTAGAAACTAAAACTATTTGATTTTGGCCTTTCGGAACTTTTGAGTTAATAGTCCCTTCCATAGTTATTCCTTTATCAAATTCAAAATATTCTGCAGGAGGAGAGTTAAAAATACGATGCCAATTATATTTAGACCAACCTTGTGTTAATAAAAGTAAGTCTAATTCGTAAAGCTTTTTTCGATTTATTTTGTCAAAATAATAATTAGGGTCTTCAATGCTACCTTTAACATAAGGACTTAAAAGAAATTTTGAGTATATAGACTGTTTTGGAGAGTAACTTTTAGTGTTGTTAGGTAATACAGAAACACTTAAAAACGTTTTTTTTGTACTTTTTTTATCATTTCTAATAGATACTTGTAGAGAATCGTTTATAAGGTTAAAAGTAGTTTTAATGTTTGTAAATAATGATTTGTTATAATTAAAAAATACTCTTTCAATTATTGGTATGTTTTTATCATTAAAAAGGGTTATAATATTTGTTCCAGGTTGTAGTTTTTCGTTTTTTATTATGTACGATAACTGATTTGTGTTTGGTTTAAAAATTAATTTTCTTTTTAGATATCTATTAGTATTATGAATTAAAAAGTAATAATTTTTATTAGTTAAATGTTTATGAGTGTTTTGATTTGTAGAAAATATAAATTCAGTAACATTTGTGCTTGGGTTGTGTACACGTAAATTAATTCCTTTCTGTTTAATAGTAGGAAAGTTTTTTGTAATGGTAAGCTTGTTGTCTAGATATATTTTAGCCTTATAATTACTATTAGGTTTTAAAAATAGATTAATCTTAGCTAAACCTAATTTGTTTGTTAAAAAGGTATTAATTATTTTATTGTTTTCTAAAATTTCCCCTTTTTGGATTTTAATTCCTTTGTTCATTGGGTTTTTTACAATAATTCCTAAGGTGTTATGTGCATTTGTAATTAAATGACCACCTTCAGGTAGTAGTTGATAATCTATCGAATTATTTAGTTCAGCTTTAGAAGGGGAGTTGTTATTTAGAACAGTGATTTTTTGAATGAAACTTTCATCTTCTTTAAAATTCTTCATGTAATTAGTAGAAGCCTTTAGGTAATAGTTTTTTTTGTTAAAAGAAGAGTCTATTTTAAAATTACCAGAAGCAATACCATTTTTTACAAAAAGTAGTTTTTGGTCTTTTAAAACACCATTCTCATCGAATAAAGAACAGTATAAGTTTGAAGTTTCTTGATGAAGATTTTTTGAATTTAAATTTAAAACATACGCTTTAAACCAAAGGTTTTCTCCTTTGATAAAGGCTGTTTTATTTAAATGTAAATAAGGAATTTCTCTAGTTAAGTTAAAATAATCATTATAAACAGAGTCTATTTTTTTACTTGTCTGAGAGTTTAAGTTGTTGATTATAAGTAGTGATAGGGCTAGAAAGGATTTTAAGATTTTTTTCATATGGTATTGTTTTTTCATAATTTGTTTTTTTTAAAAAAAAACTACAAAAATCATTCCATAAAAAAACCTCGAGAATTTCTCGAGGCTTTATAAAAAATATAAAAAGATGTGAATTACATCATTCCTGGCATTCCACCACCCATTGGAGGCATTCCTCCAGCAGGAGCATCTTCTTTAATATCAATTAAAGCACATTCAGTAGTTAAAATCATACCAGATACAGATGCCGCATTTTCTAAAGCAACACGTGTTACTTTTTTAGGGTCTATAATTCCAGCGTCTAACATATTTACATATGCTTCAGATTTAGCATCATAACCGAAGTCTTTTTCACCTTCTAATACTTTATTAATAACAACTGAACCTTCACCTCCAGCGTTTTCTACAATTGTTCTTAAAGGTGCTTCAATAGCTTTGTTTACAATTTGAACACCTGTAGTTTCATCTAAGTTTTCAGTAGTTAAAGATTCTAATACTTTTTTAGCACGTACTAAAGCTACACCACCACCAGCAACAATACCTTCTTCAACAGCTGCACGAGTTGCATGTAAAGCATCATCAACACGATCTTTCTTTTCTTTCATTTCTACTTCAGAAGCAGCACCAACATATAATACAGCAACACCACCAGCTAACTTAGCTAAACGCTCTTGTAATTTCTCACGATCATAGTCAGAAGTAGTTGTTTCAATTTGTGCTTTAATTTGGTTAACACGAGCTTTAATTTGTGTTTCATCACCTGAACCGTTAACAATTGTAGTATTGTCTTTGTCAATAGTTACAGTTTCAGCAGTACCTAATAAATCTAAAGTTGCATTTTCTAAAGAGAAACCTCTTTCTTCAGAAATAACAGTTCCACCAGTTAAAATAGAAATGTCTTCTAACATTGCTTTTCTTCTGTCTCCAAATCCAGGAGCTTTTACAGCAGCAATTTTTAATCCACCTCTCAATTTGTTTACTACTAAAGTAGCTAATGCTTGTCCATCAACATCTTCAGCAATAATTAATAAAGGTCTTCCTGATTGAGAAACTGGTTCTAAGATTGGAAGAATTTCTTGTAAGTTAGAAATCTTTTTATCGAATAATAAAATATATGGATTATCTAAAGTAGCAATCATTTTATCGGCATCAGTAACAAAGTAAGGAGATAAGTATCCTCTATCAAACTGCATACCTTCTACAACATCAACATAAGTATCAGTTCCTTTAGCTTCTTCTACAGTAATTACTCCTTCTTTACCAACTTTTCCAAAAGCTTCAGCAATTAAGTTTCCAATTACGTTATCGTTATTAGAAGAAATAGAAGCTACTTGTTGAATTTTTTCAGATGAATTACCAACTTCTTTAGATTGTTTAGCTAAATCTTCAGTAATAGCAGTTACAGCTTTGTCAATACCACGCTTTAAATCCATTGGATTAGCTCCGGCAGCAACATTTTTTAAACCTTCTTTTACAATAGCCTGCGCTAATACAGTAGCAGTAGTTGTTCCATCACCAGCTAAATCGTTAGTTTTAGAAGCTACTTCTTTTACCATTTGAGCTCCCATGTTTTCTAACTCATCTTCTAACTCTACTTCTTTAGCAACAGAAACACCATCTTTAGTTACGTGAGGTGCTCCAAATGATTTAGAAATAATTACGTTACGACCTTTAGGTCCTAATGTTACTTTCACAGCGTTAGCTAATGCATCAACCCCACGTTTTAATCCGTCGCGAGCTTCTACGTCAAATTTTATATCTTTTGCCATTTTGATTTAATCTTTTAGTTGTTTTATTGAATGAAATTAAATGATTGCGAAGATGTCGCTTTCTCTCATGATTAAATAATCTTTTCCTTCATGTTTTAATTCAGTACCAGCGTACTTTCCGTATAAAACAGTATCACCAACTTTAACCGTTAAAGGCTCGTCCTTAGTTCCGTTTCCAACGGCAACAACAGTTCCTTTTTGCGGTTTTTCTTTTGCGTTATCAGGAATAATAATTCCAGAAGCTGTAGTTGTTTCAGCTGCAGCTGGCTCTACAAGAACTCTATCTGCTAAAGGTTTAATGTTTAATCCCATTTTATATAAATTATGATTAATTATTTATTTTTATTTTATGTTTTGAAATAGTCAGAAATTATGCCATTAAAACTTTGCTGACATTTTTTCTAAAGAGGTTAATTTTTTAAGTAAAAAAAATGCCAACGTGTCATTTACGTTGGCATTATATATTTTAATCAAGTTAAGATTATTAGTTAACACTATCTTTAGCAGCATCGTTAGTTGCTGGTGTAGCAGGTGTTGTAGTCTCAACATTTTCTAATGTACTATCTAATTGAGGAGCATCTCCAGCATTCCCTCTTGGAATAGCAAAATTAGCTAATAAAATCAATGCAAACATTGTAATTGCTAAAGTCCAAGTAGTTCTATCTAAAAAACTATTAGTGTTTTGTACTCCACCAATGTTTTGAGCACCACCACCTCCAAAAGAAGAAGATAATCCTCCACCTTTAGGATTTTGAACCATTACTATTAAGATTAATGCTATAGCAACAATCAAAATTAAAACTAAAAGTAAAGTATACGTTGTCATTATTTATTGTTTTGTAAAATTTGTATTCTTTTAATTTGGTCTGCAAAGAAACCACTTTTTTCTGGATATTTCAAACTTAATATTTTATAAGCCTGAATTGCATTATCGTATTTTTTTTGTTCAAGATAAACTTTGGCTAAAGTTTCTGTTGCTAATTGAGAGTTTTGCTTACTTTCAATAACTTTTATTTCAGAAGGATTTGCCTTGTTAGGCCTTGAAATTTTAGGCGAAGTTTTTATAAATCGATCAATAATAGCTTCATGTTCCGATTTTTCTGAAGAAGTTTTCTCTTCAGGAACCGAAGGAGATTCAGAACTCCTTATAATTACTTTTTTTGAAGATAATTGAAGCCATTGATTAAATGAAAATGATTCATTTTTAGTAAAAGAAAGCGGGCTACCAATAGCTAAATTCTTCTCAGCGTCTGAGACTTTTTTTGTTTTTTTAGAAGGAAGTAGTTTTTCTTTTAAAGCAACTTTAATTTCTTCTTTTAAATTGTTTGGCTTTTGAAAAGCTTTTGAAGTTATAAAATCAAATAAAAGAGTACGGTCTGTTGTATAAGCAGCTGTAACTTTTAATTCATTATTGTATTTATAACTCTCTTGATTTTTTAAGTTTTTCAAATGTAAAGCTCTCGCCGATTGAAAATAAGGGAATTCTTGGATAATATCTTTAAGTCCAGAACTAGTTTCTTGTGAGACTAATTGAGGACTTTCTATAAGTTGTATGTATTTTTGTTTATCCAAAATTTACCACTTACCAACTGATGCGTTAAAAATATCTTGATTTATTCTTTCTAAAATATCTCTTAGAGCACTGTCTAATATTGCGTTTATTTGTTGATTAGCACCATAATCATAATAAAAAGTAAAAGGCTTTTCAAAGTTCTTTTTTTCATCAAGATTATTAATATAATTCACATTCACAGTAATAGTTAATCTATTTTGTGCAGCTGTTTGATTAGCTGTAGCACTCATTGGGGTAATTCTATAATCTGTTATTTCTCCAGAGAAATGTAAGTCACCACCACTATTAACTAAAGTTAGATTTGTTTGACGTGTAAATAAATCTTGTAACTCTTGGGTGAATCTTTGACTTAATGTAGGCTCTACCAAAGGAGCTTGATTAGGAAAGAAGTCAATCTGAATAGTTTTAGCATTTCCAGTATCACCTCCTGTGAAAGAGTAAGCTCCACAACCAATAAAAATAGTTGCTGTAGAAATAAATATAAGTATATAAAATAGTTTTTTCATAGAGTCAAAAATAAAGAATTCTTAGTCGTTTAATTGTTAACTAGATTATAAATCGTATTGTTTAATTTTTCGATATAATGTTCTTTCAGAAATACCTAATTCTTTAGCAGCTAATTTACGTTTACCACTGTTTTTTTCTAATGATTTCTTAATCATTTCAATTTCTTTTTCTTGCAATGATAAGTTTTCATCCTCTTCTATTGTTTCAGCATATTCGTAATTGCTTGGAACGGTAGAAGATTGTGGTATTTGAACAACCTCGACATTTTGTGTTTCAGGTAATTCTTGTTCTTGATATATCTTTTGTATTAATTGATGGTTTTCTGCTTGTACCTGTTCAGAGTTACCATTTTGCATCAAATCTAAAGTCAATTTTTTCAAGTCATTTATGTCATTACGCATGTCAAATAAAATTTTATACATAATGTCACGTTCATTTGCAAAATCTGAATTACTTGATTGTCCTCCAACTATAGCTGGTAAGTTTCCTTTATTATTAGGTAGGTATTGTACTAGTTTTTCGGGAGTTATAAGTCTAGTTTCCTCTACTACTGAAATTTGTTCAGCAATATTCCTTAACTGACGTATATTACCTGGAAAACGATAACTTAATAACATTTTTACAGCGTTTTGATCTAAACGAATAGTAGGCATTCGATATTTTTGAGCAAAATCTGAGGCAAACTTTCTAAATAATAAATGAATGTCTTCGTTTCTATCACGTAATGCAGGTAAGCCTATTTCAATAGTACTTAAACGATAATATAAATCTTCTCGGAACTTCTCTTTAGAAATAGCTTGATGCATATTTACATTGGTGGCAGCAACTATACGAACATTTGTTTTTTGTACTTGAGAAGAACCAACTTTAATAAATTCTCCATTTTCAAGTACACGTAATAAACGTACTTGAGTTGTTAACGGAAGTTCACCAACTTCATCTAAAAAAATGGTACCTCCGTCTGCAACTTCAAAATAACCTTTACGTGTAGCAGTTGCTCCAGTAAAGGCTCCTTTTTCATGACCAAACAATTCGCTATCAATGGTTCCTTCAGGAATTGCACCACAGTTTACAGCAATATATTTTGCATGTTTTCTGTGTGATAGTTGATGAATTATTTTAGGAATATTTTCTTTACCTACACCACTTTCTCCAGTAACTAAAACCGAAATATCGGTAGGAGCAACGCGTATGGCTTTTTCTATGGCGCGATTTAAATGTAAATCGTTACCAATGATTCCAAAACGTTGTTTTATAGCTTGTAGGTTTTCCATTATTTATTTTAAAATTTAATTATTATCAGAGTATCCAACTGCAGTTCCTCTTAACGTAGCAGAAGTACAGTCTTCAACTTTAACATTTACAAAATCACCTAATTTATAATGCTCTTTAGGAAATACAATTACTGTGTTTTGAGTATTTCTACCTTTCCATTCGTTAGGGTTCTTTTTAGAAGTTCCTTCAATTAAAACTTCTTCTACTTTTCCTAAATGTTGGCGAGTTCTATATAAACTATGTTCTTGTTGTAAGTCGATTACTTCTTGTAAACGTCTTTTCTTAACATCTAAAGGAACATCATCAGGCATTTTTTTAGCAGCTAAAGTTCCTGGTCTTTCAGAGTAAGCAAACATAAAACCGAAGTCGTATTTTACATGGCGCATCAAATCTAAAGTATCTTGATGGTCTTGTTCAGTTTCTCCACAAAAACCAGCAATCATATCTTGACTTAAAGCCATTTCTGGGATAATTCTGAAAATATTATCTACTAACTCGATATACTCTTCACGTGTGTGTTGACGATTCATGGCTTTTAACATGTTGTTACTTCCACTTTGAACTGGTAAGTGAATGTATTTACAAATGTTTTTGTGCTTAGCCATTGTATGGATTACATCTAAACTCATATCCTGAGGGTTAGATGTAGAAAAACGAAAACGGGTCTTAGGATAGGCAGTTGCACACATGTCTAAAAGTTGAGCAAAATCAACAGCAGTAGCTTGTGCTAATTCAGAAGCTTTTTTAAAGTCCTTCTTTAATCCACCACCATACCATAAATAGGAGTCTACGTTTTGACCTAGTAAAGTAATTTCTTTGAAATTTTTATCAACCATAGAACCAATTTCCTCAATAATACTTTGAGGGTCACGACTACGTTCACGTCCACGAGTAAAAGGTACTACACAAAATGTACACATATTATCACAACCACGTGTAATAGAAACAAAAGCAGAAACTCCATTTGAATTTAAACGTACTGGGGAAACATCAGCATAAGTTTCTTCTTTAGATAAAATCACATTTACAGCATCTCTACCTGCATCAACTTCTTCAATTAAATTAGGTAAGTCACGGTAAGCATCTGGTCCAACAACTAGGTCAACAATCTTTTCTTCTTCTAAAAACTTTTCCTTTAAACGTTCAGCCATACAACCTAAAACACCAACTTTCATTGTTGGGTTTACTTTTTTAACTGCGTTGTACTTTTTCAAACGATTACGAACAGTGGTCTCAGCTTTTTCTCTAATAGAGCATGTGTTTACTAAAACTAAATCAGCGTCCTCTAAACTTTGGGTTGTGTTAAAACCTTGTTCAGCTAAAATAGAAGCAACGATTTCACTATCGTTCATGTTCATTTGACAACCATAACTTTCGATAAAAAGCTTTTTGCTGTTTCCTTCTTTCTGTTCAATTACAAGAGGTTTCCCTTGTTTATCTTCGTCAATTACCTTCTCTACGTGTTCCATAAATGCTAAAATCGTAATAAATAGTCTGCAAAGATACAACCAAAAAGGGTAACTTGTGACAAATTGGCATGAATACTTTTTAAAGTTAATAAATAGTAAAGTTTGCAGAAAAATCTTCCGTTAAAAAAAAACTACATACTTTTGCAAATTGAAAACACCGTGTTCTTATTAATATGGTGTGAAAAGAGATTAAGAGAAATACATATGGCAAAAAATTTAGTAATAGTTGAGTCACCAGCAAAAGCAAAAACAATTGAAAAGTTTTTAGGTAAAGACTTTCAAGTCGAATCGAGTTTTGGTCACATTGCCGATTTGCCTTCCAAAGAGCTAGGTGTAAATGTAGAAGGAGATTTTAAACCAAAGTATATTGTTTCTACAGATAAAAAAGCAGTTGTAAAAAAACTGAAAGATTTAGCAAAGAAAGCAGAAACTGTTTGGTTAGCAAGTGATGAGGATCGCGAGGGAGAAGCTATTGCGTGGCACTTGGCTGAGCAATTAAAATTAAAAGAGGAGAAGACAAAACGAATTGTTTTTCATGAGATTACTAAAAAAGCCATTTTAAAAGCGGTTGAAAACCCAAGAGATATTAACTACAATTTAGTAAATGCACAACAAGCACGTCGTGTATTAGATAGATTAGTAGGTTACGAACTTTCACCAGTGTTATGGAGAAAAGTGAAAGGAGGATTATCGGCTGGTAGAGTACAATCGGTAGCAGTACGTTTAATTGTAGAACGTGAACGAGATATAGAAGGATTCACACCAGTTGCATCATATAGAGTAGATGCTGAATTTATAAATGAAAATGGTAAAAAGTTTAAAGCAAAATTAGCTAAGAACTTTACAGAAAAGAAAGAGGCAGAAGACTTTTTAAATTCATGTTTAGATGCTGAATTCTCAGTTGCTGATTTACAGAAAAAGCCAGCAAAGAAATCTCCAGCACCACCGTTTACAACATCAACATTACAACAAGAAGCTTCAAGAAAATTAGGTTTTCCAGTAGCTAAAACCATGATGGTTGCTCAACGTTTATATGAAGCCGGTTTGATTACTTATATGAGAACGGATAGCGTAAACTTATCAGATGATGCTAAAAATGCTGCACAAGCTGAGATTATAGCGTCTTATGGAGAAGAGTATAGCAAACCACGTAATTTTTCAAATAAATCTAAAGGAGCACAAGAAGCTCACGAGGCGATTCGTCCAACTAACATGGAGAATCATGAAATTACAGGAGAGTATGATCAAACTAGATTGTACAGTTTAATTTGGAAAAGAACTTTAGCATCACAAATGAGTGAGGCACAACTAGAAAGAACAGTTGTAAAAATAGATAATACTAAAAACGATAAACAATTCACTGCAAATGGAGAGGTTATCACATTTGAAGGTTTCTTAAAGGTTTACTTAGAAGGAACAGATAATGAGGAAGAAGAGCAAGCAGGAATGTTACCTAAAATGAGTGTTAAAGAAGTTTTAGGGAATGAATATATTACAGCAACAGAACGTTATTCACGTCCTCCAGCAAGGTTTTCAGAGGCAGCTTTAGTAAAGCGTTTAGAAGAATTAGGGATTGGACGTCCGTCTACGTATGCACCAACAATTTCTACAATCCAACGTAGAGAGTATATAGAAAAAGGAACAGTAGAAGGAAAAGAAAGGAACTATGTTCAGTTACGTTTGGCTAATCAGGCTGTTAAAGAAGAATTATTAACAGAAAGAGTAGGGTCAGATAAAGGAAAACTAGTTCCTACTGATATAGGTAATATTGTAAATGATTTCTTAGTTGCTAATTTTGATGCAATTCTTGATTATGGTTTTACAGCCAAGGTAGAAAGTGATTTTGATGAGATAGCTGAAGGAAAAGAAGATTGGACAGCTATGATAAAGGATTTCTATCAAGATTTCCATGTTGTTGTGGAAGATGTTGCTGCAAATGCTGAAAGAGCTAAAGGAGAACGTTTGTTAGGAGTAGATCCAGAAAGTGGTAAGAATGTTTATGTACGTTTAGGACGTTACGGTGCAATGGTGCAAATAGGTGAGGCTACTGATGAAGAAAAGCCACGTTTTGCGAGCTTACAAGGAGATCAAACAATGAATTCGATTACTTATGAAGAGGCAATGGATTTGTTTAAATTGCCGAAAACATTAGGTGAATACGATAATTTAGAGGTAGTTGTAGCAAATGGTCGTTTTGGACCTTATATAAAATTTGATGGAAAATATGTATCTTTAGATAAGGGTGAGAATCCAATGTCTGTAGATATGGATAGAGCTATTGAGTTAATTGAAGCTAAAAGAAAAGCTGATGCGCCGATAGGTGAATATGAAGGTATGCCAATTCAAAAAGGAGTTGGACGTTTTGGGCCATTTATTAAATGGAATTCAATTTTTATAAACGTAAATAAAAAATACGACTTTGATAATCTTTCTCAGGAAGATTTAGAAGCGTTAATTGAAGATAAAAAGAGAAAAGAACGCGAAAAACTAATTCATAATTTTGAAGAAGTGGGTATTCGAGTAGAAAAAGCTCGTTGGGGTCGTTTTAATGTTATCAAAGGTAAAATTAAAGTTGAACTGCCTAAAACCACTGAGATTGAGAAGTTAACTCAAGAAGAAGCTGTAAAAATGATAGAGGCGAAAACTCCAAAAAAGAAAACAACTAAGAGGAAAACCACTAAAAAAAAATAAAGTAGCTTTTAGAAAAAAATAGTTTAGTATATTGCGAATTCGTTAATCTGATCCCCTTAAAGATGAATTACGATTTTTTTAAACCAATAAAAGATGCTGTAGTTGAGCATGTATTGTCACAGCCAACATCTGCATTGGGTCAAAATATTAGTTTACACACAGCCGAAGATGGTTTCCCTAATTTATCAGGGGTAACCATAGCTATTCTTGGTGTAAAAGATGGTAGAGGAGCTGAAAATAATGAGGGTTGTGGTAACGACTTACAACATATACGTAAAAAGTTGTATGAATTGTTTCCAGGTAAATGGAAAACAAAAATTGCTGACTTAGGTAATATAGAACAAGGTAATACAGTTAAAGATACTTACTTTGCTGTGAGTTCTTCCGTAGAGTTTTTAATCAAAAAAAATATCTTACCTATTATAATAGGTGGAAGTCAAGATGTTACTTATGCTAATTATAGAGCTTACGATGCTTTAGAGCAAACAGTTAACTTAGTATCAGTAGACAGCCGTTTTGATTTAGGTTCTATAGACGAGGAAATGTCTTCAAGATCCTTTTTAAGTAAAGTGATAATGGAGCAGCCTAATAACTTATTTAACTATAGTAATATAGGATATCAAACTTATTTTAATTCACAAGAAGAAATTGACTTACTAGATAAGTTATATTTTGATGCTTTTAGATTAGGTGAAGTAAAGAATGTTACTTTAGTAGAACCTATAATGAGAGATGCTGATATTGTAAGTATAGATATTGGCTGTATACGTCAAAGCGAAGCTCCAGCAAATAGTAATGCCTCACCAAATGGATTTTATGGTGAAGATATATGTGCTATAACTAGATATGCTGGTATAAGCGATAAAGTTACTTCTTTTGGAATATATGAATACAATAGCAGATTAGATTCAAATTATCAAACAGCGAATTTAATTGCTCAAATGATTTGGTATTTTATAGAAGGAGTAAATTACAGAGCAAAAGATTATCCTTTTGTAACTAAAGAAAAATATCAAAAATTTACAGTTCTTTTGAACGATGACGATCCAATAAATTTTTACAAAAGTGATAAAACAGGTCGTTGGTGGATGGAAATAAATTTAATATCGAATAATAAACACAAAAGACATGCGTTAATACCATGTAACTATCAAGATTATGAACAGGCACTTAAGCAAAAAATGCCTAATAGATGGTTTAAAGCTTTGCAAAAGCTTGTTTAAAAGAGAGTTGTCTTTTAAATGGTAAAAAAATATAATACGTAATTGTTTTTTAATAAAAAAAATAATAGGTTTACGCCTCTTTTTTAAGAAAGGAATAATATGAAGAAAATAGCAGTACTTGCATTATTAGTATCTATCGCTTACTCTTGTGGTTCAGGCGGAGGAGATAGAGGAGAATTAGTCGGAGTAAAGTCAAAAAGAAAATGGTTTGCTGAAAAGCCATATGGAATGGCTAAAATCCCTGGAGGTTCGTTTACAATGGGTAAACAAGATGAAGACCCTTTAGGAGCTATGAATGCCCCAACTAAGACAGTAACTGTTCAGCCGTTTTATATGGATGAGTCTGAAATTACTAATAGTGAATATAAACAGTTCGTATACTGGGTAAGAGATTCAATTACTAGAACAAAACTAGCTTACCAAGCAGAGTTTGCTTCAGGAGGTGATGAAGATCCAGCAAATGCAGGTAAAAATGCTCAAGGTATACAGTTATATGCTTTTGCTTCTAAAGACACAGTAAATGAAACTCCTTACGAGAAGTATATGAGAGAAAATTACTATGAGTTAGGAGAAGGGTTAGATTCTTTAAAACCTTTAAACTGGCAAGAAGATTTAGTTTGGGAAGTTCAAGAATATCCAGATGCTGACTATGTAGAAGTAATGGATTCTTTATATATTAAAAAAGACGAAGCTTTAAACGGAATCAGAACTTTTAATACAAAATTATTAAACTACAGATACTTCTGGTTTGATAATGATGCAGCTGCAAGAACAGGTAAGAATAGAAAAGATTTTATGAAGAGTGAGGTAATCAATGTATATCCAGATACAACAGTTTGGATTAAAGATTTTAACTACTCATACAATGATCCAATGCACCAAGAATATTTTGCACATAAAGCTTACGAAAATTACCCTGTAGTAGGAGTAACTTGGAACCAAGCAAAAGCATTCTGTCACTGGAGAACTAAAACAAAAAACAGATACCAAAGATCTAGAAAGAAATTAGGTTTAGTACCTAACTTCAGATTACCAACAGAGGCAGAGTGGGAGTATGCTGCTCGTGGAGGTTTAAACTATGCAAAATACCCATGGGGAGGTCCTAGTACAACAAGTGATAGAGGTTGTTTCTTAGCAAACTTTAAACCAGTACGTGGAGATTATGCAGCAGATGGAGCTTTATATACAGTAGAAGCTGTTTCATATAACCCTAACGAATATGGATTATATAACATGGCAGGTAATGTTGCTGAATGGACAAATACAGCTTATAATCAAATGTCTTACTACATGGGGTCTACAATGAATCCAAATGTAGAAATCAAAGAAAACAGAAGAAAAATCATCCGTGGAGGATCATGGAAAGATGTAGCGTATTTCTTAGAAGTAAGTTCTCGTGACTGGGAATATGCAGATACGGCAAGAAGTTACATCGGATTTAGAACAGTACAAGATTACTTAGGTACTAACAAAAATCAGTAAATAAATAACAAACAAGAATAAATATTAATTCCCTTAAAAATCAAAAGAATTATGGCACAATCAAAATCAACTAAAAAAATGTTCAATATGGCTTACGGTTTAGGAGCCGCAGTTGTAATTATTGGAGCATTATTTAAAATCTTACACTGGCCTTTTGGAAACGAAGTATTAATGGTAGGTATGATCGTAGAAGCACTAGTATTTGGTATTTCTGCATTTGAACCTGTTGAAGATGAATTAGACTGGACAAAAGTATATCCAGAATTAGCAGACGGAGAGTCTTTAGGAGGAAAAAAAGGAGAAGCTACTCCAGCTGAAGCACAAAGCATGTTATCTCAAAAGTTAGATGATATCTTAAGAGATGCTCGTTTAGACGCAAACTTAGTATCTAGTTTAGGAGACAGTATTAAAAATTTCCAAGGAGCTGCAGAAGGATTAACTTCTACATCAAACACTATTGCATCAACTAATCAATATAATGAGCAAATGGCAATGGCTGCTGCTAAATTAGAATCTTTAAACGGATTATATTCTACTCAAGTAGAAAATGCTGGTAAGCAAGCTGATTTAAACTCTGCATTAGTTGAAAACTCTCAACGTTTACAAGAACAAATGGAATCGTTAGCTACTAACTTATCTTCTTTAAACGGAGTATACGGAGGTATGTTAACAGCAATGTCGAATAAATAATTAGTTTATCTAATTAATATTAACTAACAAACTAATTATAGTATGGCAGGAGGAAAACTATCACCAAGGCAGAAGATGATTAACCTAATGTATCTGGTATTTATTGCAATGTTAGCAATGAATATGAGTAAAGAGGTATTATCTGCTTTCGGTTTGATGAATGAGAAGCTTGTAGAAGCAAACGATAAAGCAACAGTAAAAAACACAAGTGCGTATGCTACTTTAGCTCAAAAAGCTCAAGAACAGGCTAAACAGTATGGAGAAGCTAAAGAAAAAACTGATAAGTTAAAAGTTTTAGCTGACGATTTATATGGGTACATTGGAGATTTAAAAACTCAAATGATGGCAGGAGTTAAAGATCCTAAAGCATATGAATCAATGGATAAATCTAAGTTCTTAGATGTACTTTTCTTCAAAGGAGGTAAAGTAACTAAGCAAGGAAAAGAGTTCGTTGCTAAAATTGAAGAGTTTAGAAACCAAGCTGCAGGTTTATTAGAAGGAACAGAAGTAGCTGAAGTTATTAAGGCTCGTTTCAATACAGATAAAGTAACTAATAAAGACAGAAAAAAGATTGATTGGTTGAAATATAACTATGAAGGATTTCCTTTAGTAGCATCTTTAACTAAGTTTACTCAAATTCAAGCTGACGTTAAAGCAACTGAATCTGATGCATTATCTGCTTTATTACAAGGTGAATTAGAAAGTGCAGTTTCTTTAAAGAATTATGAAGCAATGGTTCTTTTTGAAAAGAATGCATATTACCCAGGTGAAAAATTATCAGGTAAAATTGTTTTAGGTAAGAAAGATGATAATTTAACTGCTGAAAAAGTAATTGTTAACGGAAAAGAAATTGAAGCTGACAAAATTAAGGCAGGACAGGTTATCTTAGATGGACCAGCTGGGTCTGTAGGAGATAAGACATTAGAAGGAGAGTTCCAATTCATGGAAAACGATTCTTTAGTAACTATTCCAATTGTTGGAGGTTACTCTGTAATTCCAAAGCCTAACGAAGCTGTGGTTTCTGCAGACAAAATGAATGTAGTATACCGTGGATTACCAAACCCATTAACTATTTCTGTACCAGGGGTAGCAAGTAACAAAGTAAAAGCTTCTGCACCAGGATTAAGACAAGTTAAAGGAGACAAGTATGTTATGAGACCAGGTAAAGGCGGAGAAGTAACTATTAGAGTTTCTGCTGAATTACCAGGAGGTGGGAAAATTAACACACCAAAAAAATATAGAATTAAAGACATACCACCAGCAGTAGGTATGGTAAGAGGTCAATATGGTACTGTAAGAATGCCTAAAGCTAGTGTATCTAGAATTAATGTAGGTGCAGGTTTACCAGATTTCTTATTCGATTTAAGATTAAATGTATCTAGTTTTAAAATTAAAGTACCAGGTCAGGTAACTGTACCAGTTAATGGAACTAAATTAACAGCTAGAGCAAAACAGGCATTAGGTAGAGCAAGAAGAAATGATGTAATTACTATTTATGATATTAAAGCATCTGTATCTGGTTCTAACTATAAAATCAAAAAAGTATTACCTGTTAGTATAGAAATTACGAATTAATAAGTAAAAATTTAAAGTATGAATTGGAAGCGTTTTTATATGGTTTTATTTGCACTTGCTACAACAAGTTATGTAAGTGCCCAAGCTAACCTCTTAAATGCTAAAAAGGTAGATGAAATTGGAGTTAAATCTGAAGCACAAATTGTTTCAGAGGACGATAAGCCACTTCCTTATGGTTATATTAGCGATAGAGATGTGTTATGGTCTAAAGTGGTGTGGGAATATGTTGATTTAAATCAAAAGATCAATTTACCTTATTACTATCCAATTGATACTACAAATGCAGGTTTAACAAGACGTTCATTATTTGATACATTGTTAAAGGGTATCAAAAATGGTGAGATTAAAGAGGTTTATAGTGATTCTTATTTTACAACTAAGATTGGAATGGATGAAATTAAATCTATGACTTATAATGAGCGTGATGATGGTTACGGAAACATTGATCCATACTCTGTACAGTCTGCAGATATCAAAGGATACTTAATTAAAGGTATTTGGTATTTCGACAAAAGAGGTGGAGAGCTTAAGTATCGTATGTTAGCTTTAGCACCAATGGGACCAGATGTACAGATTTTAGGTACAGATATAGAGGATGAAGGAGAGTATGCTTTATTTTGGGTATTCTTTCCAGATGCAAGAGAAACTTTACATGCATCTAAAGTATTTAATCCTGAAAACTCAGCACAACCATTATCTTATGATAACTTGTTAAATGCGAGAAGATTTACTTCTACAGTTAGAAAGGAAGAGAATATTTACGGAGACAGATCTATTAAAGATTATGTAAGAGGTAATTCTTTATTCCAATTATTAGAAGCTGATAGAATTAAAGAAGGAATTCGTAACAGAGAAATGGATATGTGGAATTACTAGTAGTTCTCATTGAATAAATTAAAAAGCGTTTGCATTGCAAACGCTTTTTTTGTTTTAATAATAGTATTTTTGAACTATGAATATTGAGGTTGATTATATTATAGTAGGTTTAGGTTTAGCTGGGATATCGTTTGCTGAAATCTTAGAAAGAAATAATAAGAGTTTTGTCGTTTTTGAAGATAATTCACAAAACTCCTCTATAGTAGCAGGCGGAGTATATAATCCCGTAATATTAAAACGTTTTACGCCTGTTTGGAATGGACATAAACAAATAGAATTAGCAAAGCCATTTTATAAAAATCTAGAAGAAAAACTATCAACTCAATTAGATTATGAATTTCCAACGAAAAAAGTGTTCAATAGCATAGGGGATGAAAACAATTGGTTTATAGCTTCAGATAAGCCAATGTTAGCTCAATACATGCTTCCTAAGGTGTTAAAAGGAAAAATTGATGGTATTGTAGGTGATTTTGGATTTGGTGAATTAAAAGGTACAGGAAGAGTTGATACTACAACGCTTGTAAAATTGTATAAAGCGTATTTGAATGAAAAGAACTTGTTAATAAATGAAAGTTTTAAACATTCAGAGCTAATTTTAAAAGGAGAAAAAGTAAATTATAATAATTTCATTGCTAATAGAGTTGTTTTTTGTGAAGGTTTTGGAGTAAAGAATAATCCATATTTTAATGAGCTTCCATTAAAAGAGGCAAAAGGAGAAACGATAACAATTCATGCACCAGAATTAAAAATCAATTTCTTATTAAAATCTAGTGTGTTTGTAATGCCATTAGGTAATGATTATTACAAGGTTGGAGCCACATTTAATTGGACAGATAAAACTTCATTACCTACAAAGGAAGGAAGAAAAGAGTTGGAAGATAAACTACAAAAAGTAATTTCAGTTCCATACACGGTTACCAATCAGTTGGCAGGAATTAGACCTACAGTAAAAGATAGAAGGCCTTTAGTAGGAGTACACCCTAAATATAAACAATTAGCTGTTTTAAACGGTTTAGGAACTCGAGGTGTTATGATAGGCCCAAGTATAGCTACAAGCTTATTTAAACACTTAGAAAAAGGTGAAAAACTAGATAAAGAAATTGATATAAAAAGGTTTGAAAAATAAATTGTTATTTCTCAGATTGTAATTCCTTAGCCTTTTTATTGTATGATACAAAGAGGTTAATCCAGATAATACGAGATAAGCGTAAATTGATAGGAGTTAATAATAGAGAAACAACTACAATAGATATAAAACTCTTTAAGATTGAGAGTCCAAGGAAAACTTTAGCTATAATAAAAATACCAACAAACAAAGCAACAGCAATAGCATAGTTAACATACATTGCACCAAAGAAAAAAGAAGGCTCCATCATGTATTTTAAATTACATTTAGGGCAATTTTCATGCAATGTTGTTATTTTTTTTGGATTGAAAGATATACGATATTTAAAAAACTCACCTTCATGACAACGAGGGCATTTACTTTTAAAAATACTGTATAGTTTACTTCCTTTTCCAAACATATCTTATTATTGGCCTAATTAATTATTTCGTTTTGTAAGTTTGCACAAATTTCAACAAAAATAACACAGTATTTTGTAACAGTAGTTACAAAAACAAAGTAATTCGTAAAAAGACTATGTTAAACGTACATAATTTATCGGTTTCGTTCATGGGAACAGATTTATTCTCAGGAATCACTTTTAAATTAAATAAAGGAGATAGAATAGGATTGATTGGGAAAAATGGAGCAGGAAAATCTACTTTATTAAAAGTGCTTTCTAAAGATATTGAAAGCAGTGGAGGTACTATGGCTTTTGATAAAGAAGTACGAATAGGTTTTTTACGTCAGGATATAGATTTTGTTCATGGTAGAACAATATTAGAAGAAGCGTATCAGGCATTTACAGAAATTAAAGAAATAGAATTTGAACTTGATGAAATTAACCAACAGTTAGCCGAACGAACCGATTATGAAAGTGAAGCTTATAATGATTTAATTATAAGCTTGAATGAAAAAACAGAGCGTTATGAGTTGTTGGGAGGTTATAATTATCAGGGAGAAACAGAAAAGATTTTACAAGGTCTAGGATTTCAAAGAGAAGATTTTGATAAACTTACGGATACTTTCTCAGGAGGGTGGCGTATGCGTATTGAATTAGCTAAATTATTATTGCAAAATAATGATATATTATTGCTGGATGAGCCTACTAACCACTTAGATATTGAATCGATTATTTGGTTAGAAAACTTCTTAAAAAATTATGCAGGAGCAGTAGTTTTAGTTTCGCATGATAAGATGTTTTTAGATAATGTAACTAATAGAACTATAGAAATATCTTTAGGTCAAATTTACGATTACAAAAAGCCTTATTCGGAATTTTTAAAGCTACGTGCTGAAATAAAAGAAAAGCAATTACAAGCGCAAAAGAATCAACAAAAAGAAATTGAGCATACAGAAAAGCTTATTGAGAAGTTTAGAGCTAAGGCTAATAAGGCTGCAATGGCTCAATCCTTAATAAAGAAGCTTGATAGAGTAGAACGTATTGAAGTAGATCAAGATGATAATGCTACAATGAATGTTCGTTTTGCAATTTCAAAAGAGCCAGGTAAAATAATTGTAGAAGCAGAAAATTTAGCCAAAAGTTATGGAGAAAAACAAGTGCTTCAAAATGTAGATTTACTAATAGAGCGCAATAGTAAAATAGCTTTTGTTGGTCAAAATGGACAAGGGAAATCTACCTTAGCCAAAATGATGGTGGGAGAAATTCCGTTTGAAGGAAACTTAAAATTAGGGCACAACGTAGAAATAGGATATTTTGCTCAAAATCAATCAGAAGAATTACCACCAGAAAAAACAGTATTGGAAATTATGGAAGATGCTGCAACAGACTCTAATAGAATACGAGTTAGAGATATGTTAGGGTCATTCTTATTCGGAGGAGAAGCAGTTGATAAAAAAGCAAAAGTATTATCGGGAGGAGAACGAAATCGTTTGGCATTATGTAAATTATTATTATCACCTTTCAATGTGTTAATAATGGATGAGCCTACGAATCACCTAGACATAGCTTCAAAAAATGTACTAAAGAAAGCACTTCAAAACTTTGAAGGAACATTAATTATAGTGTCCCACGATCGTGATTTTTTACAAGGTTTAACTACAACAGTTTATGGCTTTAAAGACAAAGTAATAAAAGAATATTTAGGAGATATTGATTACTTCTTAGAGCAGCATAAAATGGAAAGTTTACGTGATGCAGAAAAGAAAACAGTTGTAAAAGAAGGGAAAGAGACTTCAAAAAAGGAAAGCTATAAATTATCTAGAGAACAAGAAAAAGAAATAAAAAAGCTAAAAAATAAGATAAATAAAATTGAAAATAGAATAGCTGATATCGAAGCAGAAATAGAAAAAATAGACTTAGAATTAGCCCAAAACTATGAAGAGGTATCTTCTCAACCTAATTTCTTTGAAAACTATAAAGCAAAGAAGGCAGAGGTTGATACTTTAATGGAAGAATGGGAAACAATTGAAGAACAAATTGCAAATTATAATTAAAATGAAAAAGTATTTAATCATCACACTTTTAGTGCTAATATCTTGTAGTAGTAATGAAGATAACTATGAAATGAAAGATATGACTATAGTTACGGGAATAAAATTAGTAAATGATTTTGGGCTAGAAATAGGTTATTTAGGAAATCCTAATGGGTTGTTTTATAAGAAAGAAAAAGATCAAAATAATCCTTCTAAATATGTGAAGAATAAAATTGTTACGATGTATCCAATACCAGCAGTCAATGCTTTTGAGTTAATTTCTAAAAAAAATATTTTAAGGGTTTGGATTTTGAGAGGACAATCAACAAGTGTATTTAAAAATGTTGTTTTTGAAGATTATTTAACGAATGATTTATACACAGCTAATGAAGTTGCAATCAAAGCAGTTGATGAAATAAAACCAACAAAACTTACCAATTCATTAAGTATAAATGCAAGTAAGTTTGAGAATGGACTTTACAGAGTCTTTGTTGAACTTGAAGGAGGAGAAATATATTGGGAAAACACTTATATAGGAGATTACAATAATGACCAAGATTCTATAGACTTTTGGAAGTAAATAAAGTTATTAAATAAAAAAGCCCTTATAAGTATTAAGGGCTTTTTAATTCTTAATTATTATTGAAAAAATGTTTCCATAATAACGTAATCAATTCCTCCTTTGACAAATCGTTTATCAGTAACTTTTAAATTAAATTTTGTATAAAATTTAGATTTTTCTACTCGAGCATTACACCAAAGTTTTTTTAGTTTTTCTTCTTTTACTAAAGTAATTATATGTTTTAATAAAAAAGAACCATACCCTAAACCTTGGTACTTGGTTAATGTTGCAAATTTTCTGAATTGAGCTTGTTTATTTTTAACAAATAAAGAAATAACAGATACTAATTCTTCATTTATAAATAAACCAAAATGCCTAGCATCTTTATCGTTTTCTATGGAAACATAGTTTATAGGCATATTGGGCCACATAACTTTATGGCGTATGGGTAAAACATCTTTTGTTTTAATTGGTTTTATCTGAATATTTTTATGTGTCATTTAAGTATTCATAAAGTTGAAATCTAAGATATATTAATTCTTTTGCATTTGTTTAAAAAAGAATTTTATAACCTCAAAATTAATATCAGAAGTAGTCCAATGACCTACATTTTCATAAGTTTTAAAAGTAGGGGAAATATCATTGTTTTGGTATATTCTTTGACACTCTAAATATCTTTTATAAACAGATTTTCCAATATTTTGATTTATTATTTTACGTTCATTTTGGTCATAAGCATCATCAAATTGAACAGCATCATTTTTATCTAATCTACCCATATAGATAAATTGAGGAATTTGTTTGTATTCTTTAGAATCAAATTTTTGATGAAAGAGTTTTTCAAAATTCATTATTCCAATAGGATAATCTAATCTAACGTTATTAATTTTCTTTAAAGGCAACATAAGTTCTCCATTAAATCCACCAATAGCTAAGGCTTTAATTGTTTGAGGATGTATAAAGGAAAAACGATTTGTAAATGTTGCTGAAGCTGAAAAACCATTCATGAAAATTTTAGGAGCTACTTTAATGTTTAAGGAAGATAAAGTGTTTTTAGCATCATTTATCATTGCTAATAATTGTAAGTCTAATCGTTTCAATTCAGGAGTTTCTTCAAGCATTACATCTTTATCTAAAGCATGAGTATACATTAGAGGTTTAGAATTAGGTCTTGGAAAAACAGGGACAAGCAAAGGGATTTTTAACATTGTAGAAATATTATTTCCAACAGAACTTACTGAAGCAAGGTCAATAGCATGTTTTTTATGAAATTCTATATTATCAGATGTTTTTCCTGTGTTATTTGGTTCAACAAGTAAGAAAGTTGATTTGTTAAGAAGAGTTTTTTTAGGTATGAATAGAATATAATCATGATAAAAACCTTTTTTAGGTTTCTTTTTAATGATAATTAGGCTATCATTTTTGAAAGATTTTATTTTTAAATTTTGAGCAAAAGTGATAGAGTATGATATTGTTAAAAGTAAAAAGAGTATAAATCGCATTTAAAAAATATTTATTTTAAAATAGACGATTATCTTAATTGTATGTTGCAATAATTATTGTTAATAAAATATTAAAAGAATCAAGTATGTAAAAGTTCCAGTTTTCAGTAATAAATCTAGTATTTTTGCGTATCAAATACAGTAATATTGAGTAGTTTTAATAACTTTTTTTTTGAACAAGATTTTTTTAGCGAAAATCAAAAAGTTCTTCTTCCTATTTTAGAAGAAAAAGAAGTTACACTTTGTATAAAAAGAGAAGATCAAATTCACCCATTTGTTTCAGGGAATAAATTCAGAAAGCTTAAATACAATATAGCTAAAGCTAAAGAACAACAAAAAAGCACTTTGTTAACTTTTGGAGGAGCATTTTCTAATCATATTGCAGCAACAGCAATAGCAGGAAAATTGTCTGGGTTTAAAACCATAGGAGTAATAAGAGGAGATGAACTGGGAATAGATTTAGACAAAACATTAGCTCAAAATGAAACTCTAAGAGAGGCTTTTAAAAATGGGATGAAGTTTAAATTTGTTTCTCGATTAGTTTATAAACAAAAAACAGAAAAAACTTTTATAGAAGAACTTCAAAAAGAGTTTGGGGATTTTTATTTGGTGCCAGAGGGAGGAACTAATGAATTGGCAATAAAAGGTTGTAAAGAAATCTTAACAAAAGAAGATGAAAAATTCGATTATATTTGCTCTGCAATTGGTACTGGAGGTACTATTTCTGGTTTAATAGAATCTGTAAAGGAACATCAAAAAGTAATTGGTTTTCCAGCACTAAAAGGAAGTTTTTTAGAAGAAGAAATTCAGCAGTTTGTAAAAAGGATCGGTAATTGGAATTTGGAAAGTGAGTATCATTTTGGAGGTTATGGAAAATTTAATACAGAACTGATTCGTTTTATCAATGAGTTTAAAAAAAATACAAATATTCCATTAGATCCAATTTACACAGGAAAAATGATGTTTGGAATACTAGAAAAGGTGAAGAAAGATGAATTTCCAAGAAATACGAAAATATTAGCAATTCATACAGGTGGTTTACAAGGAATAGCTGGGGTAAACCAAAAATTAAAGAATAAAAATCAAGAGATAATAAACATTTAATGAGAATAAAGTTAGTTTTTTATATAGCAATTTGTACAACATTTTTAGCAAGTTGTGGTTCTAATAAAAATGTAGTCAAGTCAAAGCAAAAAGAAATTGTTTTGGAAGAGGTTGAAGAAGTTGTACCAGAGTTACCGCAAATAGAGCAGGTAAAGAAGCCGTTAAAAACCAATGCAAATCATACAGTAGCTTATATTCAGAAATTTGCACCAATTGCTGTAAAAAAAATGCACGAACACAATATCCCAGCAAGTATAACATTAGCACAAGGGGTATTAGAGTCAGGAAGCGGAAGAAGTGATTTGGCTAGAAGATCAAATAACCATTTTGGAATCAAATGTCATAGAGGTTGGAAAGGAAAAAGTGTAACTCATGACGATGATGAAAAAGGAGAATGTTTCAGAAAATATAAATATCCAGAAACTTCATACGAAGATCATTCACAGTTTTTGCTTACTCGTAAGCGTTATGCAAGTTTATTTAAATTAGGACATACAAATTATAAAGGATGGGCTTATGGTTTACGTAGAGCAGGTTACGCAACAGATAAACGCTATCCGCAAAAATTAATAGGTATTATAAAGAAGTATGGTTTGGCAAAATACGATAGAATAAAGCACAAAAACTATAGAAAGCCTCAAAGAGTTAATGCAGCCTATCATGAAGTACAAAAAGGTGATACTTTGTATTCTATTGCTAGAAAATACCAAACTACAGTAAGTAAAATTAAGGAAGCTAATGGACTTACAAGTAACAGTATTAGTATAGGAGAAAAATTAGTAATAAAATAAAAAAAGCGGAGTACCACTCCGCTTCGAAACTAACTACTAATCAAACTAAACCTACCAAGAGTAGTTTTTCTTTTTCGCTTGGTTTTTTATAGCTTTAATCATAACACTTTCCAACTCGTTATTCTTAGAAGATTCACGTTGTTTTTTAGCCACGTATAGTTTTCTTTTTTTATCTAATTCTTTTATTTTTTTTTGAATTTCTAATCGTTCTTTACGTTTAGTTTCTACATATTTTTTTATTTCTTTTGATGACTTGTTTTGCAAATGTTTAGGAAGTTGCTTTTTCTTTAGTTCGTTATAATCAATTTCTTTTTCTTCAGAAGCATCAACTAAATCCCATTCAGCATTTTTATATAATTTAGAACTTTTGGTAACAGCTCTTTTTACAACAACTACTTCATTTAAAGTAAGTGCATTAGAATCTTGTTTTGTTTGATTACTATATTTAGAATATCCTTTATTTCCATAATGAATATAAGTTTTGTTTAGTTTCTTGTTTAAAATGATAATGTCTTTGTCATAAGGAGTAACTATATGAACAATGTGCTTATTATGATTTATAGTCATGTAATCACCTCCACCATAAATAGCTCCATCTTGCCACATTCCAGAAATTCCTAAATTATAATCACCACAAAAAATGGTGTTAATAGTGATATCTTTTTCTTTAGCATTGGTAATAGCATCTTTATAGTTTAACTTACCCTGTGTAAAAGGTTCGTTTCCTGCGATAAAAATCATTTTTAAATCACCCTTTCTTTTACCCCAATCTAGTTCATTAAGAGAAGTTTGAATAACTTGTCCACAAAATTCACTACCTCCGTTTGTGGTTAAAGAAAATAAACGCTCAGAAATATCATCTAAGTTACTAGTGAATTGTAATACCTGACGAATATATCCTTCTTTAGACGATAGTTGATCGTTACCATACTCATACAATGCAATTTCCAATTTGGGAGTTACTCCATTACATTTGGCATAAGATAATTCGTTTACAATTTCCCATAATTGAGCTTTTGCTTGATTAATAAGCCCATCCATACTATTACTTGTATCTAATAATAAAGCAACCTTGGTGGTTTGTTTTTTAGTCTTAGGATTAGTAGCATAACCAACTATAGAAAATAAAAAAGCAAAAACGAATAGGGTATTCAAAACTTGAGTTTTCATAATTTTTTTGTTTTTAAGTTATTAATAGTTTGGTAGCTAATCACTTCAAAACTAAGAGTAACTTAATTGGTAAAAAAACGAAAATGAGTAAACCGTTAATGTTATTGAGTAACTAAGGTTAGGAAATGAGTAAAGGAGGTTTTTGATCAGTGTTTTAAAGAAGTTATGGGAGTTTTCAATTTTTTGAACTCAGTTTTTGTATGTATGTTTACATTAATTAAAAGAAAGATGAATAAAAAAATAAACATAATATTTACTTTATTATTATTGAGTGTTTCTTTAGTTTTTGCTCAAAATGAAGGGGTTGATGCTAAAGAATTTTCGGTAAAAGTAAAAATTGTTGATGATGATTCAGGAGAAGTAATTAAAAATGCAGATGTATCAGTAAATGGGAGAAGGTTTTCGTTTTCAAATTCTCAAAATCGATATATTGTTAGAGCAAAATCAAAAGATGAACTTGTGGTTACTCATCCAGATTTTATGACTGTTTTTTATACCATAAAAGATAATGAAGATATAAAGGTTTTAATAAAGAATTTTGAAGGAAAGAAAAACTCAAAATATAGTTTTAATAAGATTTCTTTTGAAAGTAGTGAAAATCGAATAAGGAAAAGAAAAGCTAATTTGTTTGATAAATATTACGATTCAGTAAAATTTTATAAGCAAAAAAACTTAGATAAAAGTTTAACTTTTGTTGAGAAAATGTTGAATGAAAGTGAGACGAAAAGAAGAAAATCTGTTTCTTACAAAGAGCTAGGAGAAATATATACATATTGGAAACAGTATGATTTAGCCATAGAAAATTATAAGGCATCCATTAAAGAGGTTAATGATAATAAAGTATTGTTATTGCTCGCTAAAACAGAACTATTAGCCTTAAAAAATGGAGACGCAAAGAGAAATTATAAAAAAGTACTCAAAGGAAAATTAAGTAAATATGATCGTTTACTAGCGTATGAAGGTTTAGGCGATACGCACAAAAATTTATTAGAGTTTAATAAAGCTATAGATAACTATAAAAGCGCTTTGAAAATAGCTCAAGAAAATCAAATTAAATCTAAAATAACGGACCTAAATGCTAGGTTGGCAGAAGTTTATGTTGAGTTAGGAGAAGAAAAGAAAGCAGATTCGTTATTTAAAAATTCTTTGGATTATGCCTATGATAATGCTGGGCGTACATTTAATTCTTTGAAAGTACAACAAAAAGTTGCCGATTACTACAATCAAGCTCAGCGTTACGATGATGAAATTGATTTAAGGAAAGAGAGTTTAAAAAATGCAAAAAACATAATAGTTAATGAAGAAGATAAAGAATCGCAAGTAGACTCTATCACTTCCCAAAAAATAAATTATAAGATAGGAAATGCCTATATTTTAAAAGAGGAATATAACGAGGCAATACCCTATTTAAAAAAGAGTATAGAAGAGGCTGATAAAAATGAAGATATTATTATTCAAAAAGATGCAACTCGTAAACTTTCTGAAGTTTTAGAATCAGTAGGAAACAATAAAGGAGCATTAGAAGCTTATCAAAGTTATGTTAAGTTGGTTGACACACTATATTCAAGGAAAGAACAAGAGATACAACAAATCAAACGTTTTGGTAGGAGAATTGCAGAAAGTCAAAATAGAATATCAAGTTTAGAAAAAGATAAGGAACTAGCAGATAATAAAATAGATTTAGCTTATAAGGATCAGCAATTAACTCAAGAAAGTAATAAACGTCAAGAATTAATAATTTATTCGTTAATAGCAGGAATTTTATTAATGTGCTTATTAGCCTATTTTATGCATCGTACCAATAAAGAACAAAAGCTAGCGAATAATTTATTAGCACTAAAATCGATGCGTTCACAAATGAATCCTCATTTTATATTCAATGC
Organism: uncultured Tenacibaculum sp.; assembly: GCF_947499065.1. GTDB lineage: Bacteria > Bacteroidota > Bacteroidia > Flavobacteriales > Flavobacteriaceae > Polaribacter. The sequence continues at coordinate 95,279 of NZ_CANMMT010000010.1, forward strand.
ATTAAATTCAGTAAATAATTTTATTGCGGTAAACGATGAACGTAGTGCAAATAGATATTTATCAGAGTTTTCAGTGTTAATGCGTTCAGTATTAGAGAATTCTGATGAAGATTTTATTCCGCTTACTAAAGAGATTGAATTGTTAGAGCTTTACGTAAAACTTGAACATAATCGATTTAAAGATAAATTTGAATATCTGATTTCTGTTGACGAAAAAATAAAATTAGATACTTATACCATTCCTCCAATGTTATTACAACCTTATATAGAAAATGCAATTTGGCATGGGCTTCGATATAAAAAAGAGAAAGGAAATTTAGTTATTTCTATGAATCAATATGATGAACAAAGTATTGTCATAACTATTCAAGATGATGGTGTTGGACGAAAGAAATCCAAGGAAATGAAAACTAAACACCAACTAAAACAGAAGTCAAAAGGAATGAGTACAATTCAAAATAGAATAGCTATTTTGAATGATATGTATAAAGATAGAATAGCAGTTTCTATTTCTGACTTGTTAGAAGATGGAAAAGGGACAAAAGTAGAAATGATTTTAAAAAGAAAAGAGCAATGAAATTGAAAGCAATTATAATAGAAGATGAAGCAATAGGAAGAGATATATTAAGGAATTATTTATCAAAATATTGCCCAAATATTCAATTGGTAGGAGAAGCAAGTAACATAGATGACGGACAAAAATTAATTGAAAATAACGAGCTAGATTTAGTGTTTTTAGATGTAGAAATGCCTTATGGAAATGGGTTTGATTTATTAGATAGAATACACAGTCAAACATTTGAAACAATTTTTGTAACAGCTTATGATCATTATGCAATAGAAGCGTTAAACAATCAAGCAACATACTATTTATTAAAACCTATTTCAATAGATGAGTTAATAAAGGCAGTAAGTTTAGTAACAGAAATAAAGGAAAGAGAAAAAGAATTAGAAAATACAGTATTGATACCTAAAAATAGTTTAGGACCAGAGAAGATAACGATTCCTCAGCAAGATGGATTTGAAGTAATTGATATTAACGATATTCAGTTTTGTAAAGCAGATGATAATTATACTGAAATACATTTTTTAAACTCTAAAAAATTAGTTAGTAAGACATTAAAGTATTTTGAAGAATTATTAAAAGAAAGTTCATTTGCGAGGGTGCATAAATCGTACTTAGTAAATGTAAATATGATAGTTAAGTATAAAAAAGGAAAAGGAGGAAGTGTAATTTTATCTAATGGACAGGAAATTATGGTTTCATCATCAAAAAAAGCGAACCTATTATCATATTTTAAATAGAAATGAAAAAGATTGCATTATTAATTTTAGTACTTATTTTTTCTTCTTGTCACTTTAATGGAACAAAAGTTAACTTTGAAATAGTTAATAATACAGAATTTGTTATTGATTCATTAAAAATAGTTCCAAATTCAGAAAAAACATTAAACTTTATAACTTTAAAACCGTTTGAAAAATTTAATTATATAGTTGATATGTCTGATATCCCTCCAGTGGATGGAAGTTATAATTTGAGTTACAAAAAGAATAATGAGGTTGTAAATAAGAATTATGGTTATTATTCAAGAGGAATACCTCTAGAAGAACATGTAGTGGTTACTATAGAAAAAGATACAGTTACATTTAATCCAATAATATTAGAATAAAAATGAAAATTATAAAATCAGTAAATGGAAAATCGCCTCAAATACCAGAAGATTGCTATGTAGCAGAAAATGCAACAATTGTAGGAGATGTAGTGATGGGTAAAGAGTGTAGCGTTTGGTTTAATGCAGTAATAAGAGGAGATGTTCATTATATTAAAATGGGAGATAAAGTAAATGTACAAGATGGAGCAGTAATTCATGCAACATATCAAAAATCTCCAACGACAATAGGAAATAATGTATCTATAGGGCATAATGCAATAGTACATGGCTGTACAATACATGATAATGTTTTAGTAGGAATGGGAAGTATTATTATGGATGATTGTGTTGTTGAATCCAACTCAATTATAGCAGCAGGTGCAGTGGTGACCAAAAATACTAGAATTGAAAGCGGTAGTATTTATGCAGGTGTTCCAGCTAAAAAAGTAAAAGATATTTCAAAAGAATTAATATCTGGAGAGATAGATAGAATAGCCAACAATTATGTGAAATATTCAAGCTGGTTTAAAGAATAAAAAAAGCCCGGTTTTGTTTCCAAAACTGGGCCTTCAATCAAAAACTACTACTAATCAATTTTATTTTTCATCATCATTTTTATGATGTTTTTTCTTATGTTTTCTACGCTTCATTTTTTTCTTTGCTTTGTGCTTCTTTTTAGCAGCCATTTTCTCAAATCTTTCGTATTGTTTTTCATTTAAAATACGTTTCATATCAGTTTTAAAAGCAATTTGAGCATCTAGCATAGCACTTTTTTTAGCAAAACGTTCATTAGCTGTTAATTTTTTTCTTTCTTTTCCGCTTTCTTTCATTGCTTTTCTTTTTTCGTGCATAGCTTTACGTTTAGCTATTTTTTCAGCAAGTAAAGGTTTAATTTTACGTTGTTGAGCCGCAGTTAAATCTAACTTTAAAGTCATTTTTTTTACAGCTAATTCAGTTTGTTGCTCTACAGTTAATTTTTCAAAATCACCTTTTTTCCCTTTTTGAGCTTGAGTTGTTAAAGTAAATCCAACAGCTAAAACAAATAGTGCGATTAATTTCTTCATCTTTATAAAATTTTAAGTTTTTTAAATATTTACACATCTATGACTATGCTACTTTAAAAAAGTTTAAATTTGAAATACGTTTTTAACATTTCTTTAAAATTTTATGAAAAATATAATCAGAGTTTTGGTAAGGTTACTTGTTTTAGTAGCTGTAATGTTTGCAGTTTTTTTCTTTTGGGCATCATCTCCAACCATGGAAGCAAAAGAGTATTCAAAATTAATTGAAAATAAATACTCACAAAGTATAGATAATGATTCTATATATAGTATAGTTACATATAATGTTGGTTATTTGAGTGGAATGACAAATAATTTACCAATAGCAAAGCCTAAAGAGTTATTTGATTCTAATTTAAAGAAAGTAAAAGAAGAGTTAAATCAAGTACAGCCAGATATTATAGCTTTTCAAGAAATAGATTATAATGCATCTAGGTCCTATGAAGTTAATCAAGAAGATGAGTTTTCAAAATTGGGTTATAATTATATTGCTAGAGGAGTAAATTGGGATGAGCGTTATTTGCCATATCCATATTGGCCACCAAGTATGCATTTTGGAAAAGTGGTATCAGGACAATCAATATTAAGTAAGTATAAGTTAAAAGATTATGAACGTATTGTTTTAGAGCGAGTTCCAGATAGTCCATTTTACAGAGACGCTTTGTATTTAGATAGGTTGGTACAAGTAGTTAAAGTTATGTTGGAAGGAAAAGAAGTTGTAGTGATAAATATTCACTTAGAAGCATTTGATAAACCAACAAGAGTTCGTCAGTTTGAATATGTTTTAAATGTTTTTAAGAGATATAAAAATAGCTATCCAACAATTTTATTAGGAGATTTTAATTCGAAAGCTAGAGATCAAGAAGCGATTATCCAGAAGATGTTTAAAGAAGAGGGTATAGGTAATGCTGCGTTTAATAATCAAAACCCTGAAAATACATTTGATACTAAAGATTTATATGAACGTATAGATTATATCTTTTATACAGAAGATAGTATTGATTATGTTGAAGGGAAAGTCTTGAATGATTTTGGACAAGCATCAGATCACTTACCAGTAGAAATGAAATTTAAATTGAAATAAAAAATAAAACTCGAAGTGAAAGCTTCGAGTTTTTTATTGTGTAGATTATGCTGTATCAAATTTTGAGTTATTGGATTTTATTATAGACTCTCCATTTGGTTTTAAAGTAAGAAGAATTAATCTCCAGAAATAAGTTTAAATAAAAAACCCGAACGAATGTTCGGGTTTTCGGTGGTGCCTCCAGGAATCGAACCAGGGACACAAGGATTTTCAGTCCTTTGCTCTACCAACTGAGCTAAGGCACCAGT
>NZ_CANMMT010000011.1 GCF_947499065.1 uncultured Tenacibaculum sp.
GATATTAATACGAATACAACTAACGTAAGTTTAGTAAAAGACGGAACGAACTTAAAATTAACAGATTCAGCAGGAAACGCAGTAACAGTTGCTTTATCAGATATTGATACTAATACAACCAATACAAGTTTAACCAAGGATGGAAATAATTTAAAGTTAACAGATTCAGCGGGTAATTCGGTAACTGTTGCAATTGCGGATATCAATACAACTAACGTAAGTTTAGTAAAAGATGGTACGAACTTAAAGTTAACAGATTCAGCAGGAAATGCAGTAACAGTTGCTTTATCAGATATTGATACTAATACAACCAATACAAGTTTAACCAAGGATGGAAATAATTTAAAGTTAACAGATTCAGCGGGTAATTCGGTAACTGTTCCAATTGCAGATATTAATACGAATACAACTAACGTAAGTTTAGTAAAAGATGGAACGAACTTAAAGCTAACAGATTCAGCGGGTAATGCAGTAACAGTTGCTTTATCAGATATTGATACCAATACAACGAATACAAGTTTAACCAAGGATGGAACAAACTTAAAATTAACAGATTCAGCGGGTAATTCGGTAACTGTTCCAATTGCAGATATTAATACGAATACAACTAACGTAAGTTTAGTAAAAGATGGAACGAACTTAAAGCTAACAGATTCAGCGGGTAATGCAGTAACAGTTGCTTTATCAGATATTGATACCAATACAACGAATACAAGTTTAACCAAGGATGGAACAAACTTAAAATTAACAGATTCAGCGGGTAATTCGGTAACAGTTCCAATTGCAGATATTAATACGAATACAACAAATGTAAGTTTAGTAAAAGACGGAACGAACTTAAAGTTAACAGATTCAGCGGGTAATGCAGTAACTGTTGCTATAGCTGATATTGATACCAATACAACTAATGCAAGTTTAACGAAAGATGGAACTAATTTAAAGTTAACAGATTCAGCGGGTAATTCGGTAACTGTAGCTATAGCTGATATTGATACCAATACAACCAATGCAAGTTTAACAAAAGACGGAACTAATCTAAAGTTAACGGATTCAGCTGGGAATAGTGTAAGTATCCCTTTAACAGATATTACAGGAGGAGTTGTAGATACTAATACGACGAATGTGAGTTTAGCAAAAGATGGAACGAATTTAAAGCTAACAGATTCAGCAGGTAATTCGGTAAGTGTTCCAATTGCAGATATTAATACGAATACAACAAATGTAAGTTTAGTAAAAGACGGAACGAACTTAAAATTAACAGATTCAGCGGGTAATGCAGTAACAGTTGCTTTATCAGATATTGATACCAATACAACCAATACAAGTTTAACGAAGGACGGAACTAATTTAAAGTTAACAGATTCAGCAGGTAATAGCGTAACAATTCCATTGTCGGAATTAGATAACATAACAGGAAAAGCATTAACTTCTACAGATTTAGTTGTGTCAACAGATGGAGCGACTGCTTTATTAAAGGATGTAACGATTGATATAAAAGCAAATGCAGTTACTTCTAATAAGATTTTGAATGAAACGATTTTGTCTGAGGATATTAAAAATGGAGAAGTAAAAACTGATGATATAGCAGATAAAAATGTAACAGTTGCTAAAATTGCTAACGGAACAGCAAATCAAGTATTAATGACAAATGCTGCAGGAACTGATGTAGAATGGAGAACTGTTAATAATACTGTAAAAGAAGTGTTAAGCGCTGAATACGCTGGAGCTACATTGTATGCAGATGGAACAAATAATTTAGGAGTAATGACTTCTGATAATACTGGAGCTACAGGTAATTATATGAACTTCTATGAATGGTCAAGTGGTGAAGCAACAGCTCAAGATTATGATGTAGTGGTTAGATTTACATTACCAAATGATTTTACTTCATGGGACACAAACCCTATTGTAATTGATTATCAAGCTGAAGGTGCTGCAACATTTAGTGCAACAATGTTTTTAGAAAACGGAACAGCTTTAGGTACCATCGCAGCGGCTTCTTCTGCAACATGGACTACAGCAAACTTAAATCCAGGAGCAATGACAGCAGGAAATACAGCCGTTATTTTACTAAAACTAACTAGTGCTGCTGGTGATGCTACTAAAAAAGTAAGAGTAGGTGATATTACACTTAACTATAAAAAATAATAGGATTATGAAGCATATAAAATATATAATTCTATTAGGTATACTGCTCTTTATGGGCGGTATACACAATAGTTATTCGCAAGATACGGACGGGGATGGTGTTATAGATAGTCAAGATATAGATGATGACAATGATGGTATTTTAGATGTGGTAGAAAGTCCTCTTGATGTAGTTTGGATTTCTGATCAATTTGATCAAACTATTTTTTACAGAGGAGATAACTCCAACGGAACCTTTGAAACAGGAGTAATACAAAATATAACTGTGCCAAATATTGGGCTTAACAATTTTGAAGATACATTTATAGGAGATGTAAATAATGACCATTTATTGGATATAATATTTATTTCAGAGCTTGAAAATAGAACTATTTGTTTTAAAGGAAAAGGAGATGGAACTTTTGAAAATGCTTTAATAACTAATATGAATGTTCCTAACATGGGAAGTGCAGGAGGTGAAATAGCATTTTTAAAAGATGCAGACGGCGATGGTTTTTTAGATATATTTTGGATGATAGATTTTAATTGGAGTGTATTTTATAAAGGAAATGGCGATGGAACTTTTCAAAATGCAATAACAACAACGCTTAATGTACCAGAAGTAGGATATGATAATACAAAAGCTTCATTCGCTGGCGATTTAGATAATGATGGTAAAGTGGATATATACACAGTATCGGAAAGTAATCGAAGTATTTTTTATAAAGGGAATGGTAATGGATCTTTTCAAGCTGGAGTTATATCGCTTATAACTATGCCTAATGTAGGTGGGATGAATGATATAGCTGATGCTACATTATCAGGTGATTTAGATAATGATGGTAATCTAGATTTAGTTTGGATATCAGAAACTAATCAAAGTATTTTTTACAAAGGAAACGGAAATGGAACCTTTCAAGGAGGAGTAGCAACATTTGTTAATGTTCATGATGTAGGGCATAGTAATGCTCAAAATACATTTATAGGCGATGTAGATGCTGATGGTAATTTAGATATAGCTTTTTTAACAGAAGCCTTTAATCAAACAATATTTTATAAAGGGAATGGAAATGGGACTTTTCAAGATGGTGTAATAACAAGTCAAGTTATACAAAATATTGGTACAAGTGATAAAGAAATTGCTTTTATGGGAAGTTTTAATTTGGATCCAGATGGTGATAATATTCCAAACCATTTAGATTTAGATTCAGATAATGATGGTATTCCTGACAACGTAGAAGCACAGACTACAGCAGGTTATGTAGCTCCAAATGCTGATACACCAGCTATGTATATTGCTAATAGAGGATTAAATTCTGCATATTTAACGGGAGGTTTAAGGCCTGTAAATACTGATGGAACAGATACTCCAGATTTTACTGATACAGATTCCGATAATCAAGAAGAAGGTGATAGTGTAGAAGGAGGGGTAACTGCAAATCCAACTTATGCAGATGTAAACGGTAGTATCGACAATCCTACAACATTACCTAATTCTGACGGTATCGATGATGTGGATTATAGAGATATTGTTGCACCTGGAGGTGTAAAAATAGGTTTAGGATTTTGGTTGAAAGCAAATGTAGGTACAGTAGGTAGTCCAACTCTTACAGAATGGAAAGATCAATCAACTTTTAAAAGAGATGCTAGTGTAGTTACAGGAGATCCTTCATTTTTTCAATTTAATCTAAGTTATAATCCTGCAATTAGATTTGATGGGAACGATTATTTTACTTTGAATACTGAGCATAAGTTTTTCCCAACTAATTATACAGCTGCTGAAGCTTTTAGTGTAGCGAAAAGTAATTCTTCAGGGACGGATAATGGTCATCCGTATGATTTTGGAGGGGCAAACTCTGCTAGAGGATATTATTATCCAGACCAACAAGGTGTACTTTATCAAGGGTCTTTTACAACAGATCGTTTAGCTTTTAATACAACAACTAATGCGATAATTGATTCAAAAGCAGGTGCACTTGTAACTGGAGATCCTTTAAATTTAGCTAATTGGAATATTTATGGTACGCATAGTGCAGCTAATAATTGGGGAATTCAGTTTAACGGACAGGCTAAAACATCAACAACAGTAAATATTACTGATTTTTCTTTTCCAACAACTAATGGAGTTTATATAGGGGCTGCACAGAATACAAATTTTACAGGAGATATTAGTGAGATAATATTGTATAGTAGAGTGCTTTCTAATGCGGAAAGGCATCGAGTAAATAGTTATAATGCAGTAAAATATGGGATAACTTTAAATCAAACAACTCCAACAAATTATGTTGCAAGTGATGGAACAGTTATATGGGATACATCTGTAAATTCATCATATGCTCATGATATCGCGGGTATTGGTAGAGATGAGGCTTCAGCTTTACATCAAAAACAATCCAAATCAGTAAATGTAGATGCTTTGGTTTCTATAGGTTTAGGAAATGTTGTTGCATCCAATGCTGCGAACACAAATACTTTTACAAATAATAAAAATTTCTTGGTATGGGCAAATAATAATGCAAGTACAACCATGGTTAATTCGGGAATAGCTGTTGCTTTTGCACAAAAAATTAACCGTAATTGGCTGGTAAAAGAAACAGGAACAGTTGAAGAGGTTTTATTACAAATTCCAGATGCTTTAGGAACTGCATTATTTGGTAGTACAGATAATTTAACATTATTCGTAGCAGATGATGAGAATTTTACCACCAATTTGGTAACTGTACCTTTTGTGAAAAATGGTGTTTTTCAGGAGGCAAAAATAAATTTTAACGGAACTAAATATTTTTCTTTTGGAATTCCTAGAACTAGCTTTATGCGTCATGGAAAAACGTTTAAAAATCTTAAAGAAACTAGAATGGAATGGTAAGGATGTGTAAAATATAACGTCTTTAGTAAAGTGAAAGTTAGTAGTTTTTTAAGGTGAAAAGACTAACAAAGTCTATTAAATACTAACAATTAAGAGTAACCAGAAATGGTTGCTCTTTTTTACTATAAACAAACTTTATTTGCTGAAATCGTGTTATTAAAAATAAAGATGCTATTTTTACCGAAATTTTTATAAACCTACTAACTGTATAAAAATGAGGAAATTAATAGTAGTATTGTTATTCTTAACAAGTATCGTGTCGTACGGACAAATCCACAATCCTGTAAAATGGACTACATCTGTAAAGAAAATTTCAGAAAAAGAAGCTGAATTAGTAGCTACGGCAAGTTTAGAAAACGATTGGCATATTTACTCGCAAAATATACCAAAAGGAGGTCCAATCCCTACATTATTTTCTTTTGTTGGTGACCAACGTTACTTAAAAAAGGGAAATACAAAAGAAGGAGAAGGACATGAAGTTGATGATAAGTTGTTTGACATGCGTGTTAAATACTTTGATAAGAAAGCTGTTTTTACACAACGAGTAAGATTAAAAACTACAGAGAAGTTTGTAATTAAAGGAACAGTAGAATACATGGTATGTTCTGGTACAAATTGTTTACCTCCTAAAGAAGTAGATTTATCTTTTTCAGTAAATTAAAAAATTATCCCCTTAATAAAGTTTAAATGAAGAACCTTTTTGCATTCTTGCTCCTTTTTACGATTAGTTTTGGCGTAAAAGGGCAAATTTTCAATCCTATAAAATGGAAAACTAAAGTAGAAAAAACGTCAGAATCAAAGTACAAATTAAAAGCCGAAGCCATAATTGAGCAAGGTTGGACTTTGTATTCTCAGGAAGTTCCACAAGGTGGTCCAATCCCTACTACTTTTACGTATGATGATGAAGGAGGTAAAATTAAATTACTAGGAAATACATCAGAACCTAAAGGAAAATTAAAGTTTACAAAGCTTTTTAATGAAGAAGGAATGAGTATTAAATCCTTCGCTATTAAAGCAGTTTTTGAGCAAGATATAAAATTAGTAGATAGCCAAATAAAAAAGGTAAATGCTTTTGTAGAATTTATTGCTTGTACTGATGAGCAATGTTTACCTCCTAAAGAAGTAGACTTAGTTTTCGATTTAGAGAAAGCTACTGTGGCTACAAAAAAAGGAGAAGCAAATAAAGCAGCTACTAAAGACGGAAAAGCTAAAGAAAAGAAAGGTTTAGTAAGTATTTTTATTATTGCCTTTTTATCTGGTTTTGCAGCATTGTTAACACCATGTGTATTTCCAATGATTCCAATGACGGTTAGCTTTTTTACAAAACAAAGTAAGAGTAAATCGAAAGGAATTAGAAATGCTATTATCTATGGATTATCTATTATAGCAATTTATGTATTGTTAGGATATGTAGTAACTGGAATTTTTGGAGCCGATGCATTAAATGCATTGTCAACTAATGTATGGTTTAACATAGCGTTCTTTTTAATATTAATCATTTTTGCTGTATCATTCCTTGGAGCATTTGAAATTACATTGCCAAGTTCATGGGCAACAAAAGTAGATTCACAAGCAGATAGAGGAGGATTGATAGGAATCTTTTTCATGGCATTAGCCTTAGCAATTGTATCGTTTTCATGTACAGGACCAATTGTTGGAACTTTATTAGTAGAAGCTGCTACTAAAGGAGGAATAGCACCTGTGGTAGGAATGTTAGGATTCTCATCGGCAATTGCTTTACCATTTGCTTTATTTGCAGCATTCCCAGGTTGGTTAAATTCATTACCAAAATCGGGAGGTTGGTTAAATACAGTAAAAGTTGTTTTAGGATTCTTAGAATTAGCATTAGCATTTAAATTCTTATCAAATGCAGATTTAGTATTACAACTGCACTTATTAGAAAGAGAAGTGTTTATTGCTATTTGGATTGCAATTTTTGGAGCATTAGCATTTTATTTATTCGGAAAAATACAATTACCTCACGATAGTCCACAAAGTCATATTTCTGTAGGAAGATTAAGCCTAGGTTTAATAGCTTTATCATTTACTATATATATGATACCAGGTTTATGGGGAGCACCTTTAAATTTAATTAGTGCTTTTCCACCACCACAACATTATAGTGAATCGCCATATGGAGTTGGATTTACAAAACAAGCAACAGTGAGTGTTGCTAACCAACAAAATGATGATCATGGAGGATTGCCAGAAGGAGCACACTTAATGCCTCCTCATGATATTGTGGCTTTTCACGATTATGATAAAGGATTAGCGTATGCTAAAAAAGTTGGAAAACCAGTTATGATCGATTTTACAGGACATGCTTGTGTTAACTGTCGTAAAATGGAACAAAACGTATGGGTAAAACCTAAAGTTTTAGATGTTTTAAAGAATAAAGTAGTATTAATTTCTCTTTATGTAGATGACAAACGACCTTTAGAAGAGAATGAAGTTGTAGATTCTAAGTTAAATCCAGGAAAGAAATTAAAGTATATTGGTCAAAAGTGGAGTGAATTACAGACTATTAAGTATAAGGCTAATTCACAACCATTTTATGTATTAATGGCACATGATGAATCTAACTTAATAGATCCAGTGGCATATACACCTGATGCAGATGAATATTTTAATTGGCTAGAAAAAGGAATAGCGAATTATAAAAAATAAGTAAATAAAAAAAACACTTTAGAATTTTCTAAAGTGTTTTTTTTGAACTAAAAATAAGAGTACCAAACTATTTTACAGGATATAGTTTCACATCTTTTCCTAGCCAAGCCTGTAGTTTGTTGTAAATTTTTTCTTGATCTTCTTTAGAAAAGTGTTTGATTCTTGTACCATGATCAGCATCAGCCAATACCATTTTTAAAGCATCTACATTAGGCTTTGGATTTGGAGCACAAGCACCCCAAGGGTCGTATGCACCATAAATATACAATATGTTGTTTCCTTTGTTTTCAACAAAATCTCTTACCTCTTTGATATAGTTTTCATTGTATGATAAGTCAACATTTTTAGGAGCAAACCTCATGTTAGATGGAGAGCTAACAACTTTTAATAAGTCTTTTACAGGTTCTAAATCAAAACCGTAATATCCTAATTCTTTAATGTGTTGGTAAAAAGAAGGAAGGTAATAATCAAATCCCCAATCGCTATATAAAGAAAAGCCAGATACTTTTACCAAATAGTCAAATAGTTCTTTAGAATTAGCTTTGTCAGAAGGGATTTCATTGCATTTTCCACCCCACTGCCAAAATGAAAAAGGAAATTCTAAAACAGAGTATTCTAAAGCTTCCTCTTGAGAAAGTTCAGTAAAATTCATTTTCTTTTCTTCAGCATAAGAAGTTAAATGATTAAGTATTTCGACTCTGTTTTTTAGAACAGCTCTTTGAAAGTTTTTAATAGCGTTTCTACATTCTTCACTGCCTACTGAATTAATTAAGTTTGTAGTTCTTTCATCTTCCAAACCATTAATTAATGGAGCTACATACGGAACAGCTACATCAACATCATTAGGATATTTAGATTTATAAATTAATGTAGTTTCACCTCCCTTACTAATTCCTGAAGACAACCATTTTCCTTTGTATAAGGTTTTTAATTTGCTTACAATAGCATGATAATCTTCAATAGCATTATCGTTGGTTAAATATTTCCAAGGAATAGAGTCGGGTCTAGATTTTCCATACATTCTATATTCAACAATAACTTGATTTCCTTTTAAAAGCTTACTTAATTCAGTAGTTCTATTTCTTGAAGCATAACCATCAGTAATAATTACTGTTGGGTTTTTATAATCGGCATGAGAAACATACATATAATGTTTAAAAGTTCCTTCTGATGGATTTTTAGGATTTAAATTTTGTTCCAAAACAACTTGATAGGCATCAGTAAAGTGATCGTTAACTTTAATAGAGTCTATTTGAGCTTTAGGAAATAAGTTTTGTAGTTGGGTTTTAAATGTGATTTCCTTTTTCTCTTTTGTTTCTTTACAAGAAATAAGAGTTATTAGAAAAAGAAAAGGTAAAAATTTAAATAGTTTCATAATCAAATATTTATTGGTTAAAATTAAAGGCTTTAGAAAACTCGATATGATACTATTTTATCTATATTAATGTAAATATTGATGTGTATTAGGGTAAGATATTCTTAAAAACTAAAAAACATGTACTTTTATCCTATGAACCCTATTATTCAAATAAGTAGCGATTTTATTGAAGGAAATACGAGTTTTCCTAAGCTAATAGCTGAATTAAAAAAAAGCTTTTCAAAAAAAGATGTGATTGTTCCTATGAGGCATCATCACGATTTTCCTAATCCAGAGGTTGAATCAGATTCTACATTATTGTTAATGCCAGCTTGGGAACCCAATAAAAATGCAGGAGTAAAAATAGTAACAGTAAGTCCGGAGAATGGTCAATTTAATTTACCTTCTATAAATGGGACATACATATACTTAGATGCTTTAAAAGGTACTATTAAAGCTATTTTAGAAGCAAAAAGTTTAACAGTAAAAAGAACGGCTGCTGCTTCAGCTTTGGCATCCACATTTTTATCAAAAGAAAATTCGAGTTCTTTATTAATGATTGGTACAGGAGCTTTATCAGTTAATCTTATTAAAGCGCATGCTTCAGTTAGACCTATAAAAGAAGTGTTTGTTTGGGGAAGGAACTTTAAAAAAGCTGTTAATATAGTTAATAGTTTACAAGTAGAAAACTTCTCTATAACGGCCATTCAAACTATTGAAGAGAAAATAGGAGAGGTAGATATTATTTCCTGCGCAACATTATCAGCAACACCTTTAGTTTTAGGTAAGTTGATAAGAGAAGGACAACATATAGACTTAGTAGGAGCGTATAAAAAGAATATGCGAGAAGCTGACGATGATGTGATAACGAAAGCAACGGTATTTGTAGATACTTTTCAAGGAGGTTTAAAAGAAAGCGGAGATATAGTAATACCATTGGAAAATGGAACGCTTAAAGAGGAGGAAATCAAAGCAGATTTATTTGAATTAAGTTCAGATCAGAAAAAAGGAAGAATTTCAGAAACAGAAATAACAGTTTTTAAATCGGTAGGGCATGCTCTTGAAGATTTAGCAGCTGCAAATTATTATTACAATCAATATACCAATGAGTAAAACATACCAAAATATACTTTCAAAAACAGAGTTCAATCCGTCTGAAGATTGGTTGCAAATCAAAACTATTGATATGCATACTGGGGGAGAACCTTTACGTGTTATTGTAGACGGGTTTCCAGAATTAAAAGGAAATTCGGTATTAGAATATCGTAGATATTGTAAAGAAAATTATGATCATTTAAGAACAGCATTAATGTTTGAACCACGTGGTCATGCAGATATGTATGGTTGTATTTTATTACCACCTAATGATGATGAAGGTGATTTTGGAATTCTGTTTTTACATAACGAAGGGTATTCTACAATGTGCGGGCATGCCATTATAGCTATTTCTACGTTGGCAATAGAAATGAATTGGGTAAATGTAAAAGAGGGTGATAATATTTTAAAAATTGATGCGCCTTGTGGTAGAATTACATCATATGCAAATGTAAAAGATGGAAAAGTAACAGGAGTTCGTTTTCATTGTGTACCTAGCTTTGTTGTAGGTTTAGACAGAAAGGTAAATGTAGATGGAGTAGGAGAGGTAGTGTATGATTTAGCTTATGGAGGTGCTTTTTATGCATATGTTGATATGGCTAAAAATAATTTAGATTTTGATTTAACTCCTAATTCTTACCGAAAATTAATAAGCAAGGGAATGGATATTAAACATGCGGTAATGAATGAAGATAAAGAAGTGAAACATCCATATGAAGAAGATTTAAGCTTTTTATATGGAACTATTTTTATCGATAATACAAAACAAGAGTCAGGTAATGATAGTAGAAATGTATGCATTTTTGCTGAAGGTGAAGTAGATCGTTGTCCTACCGGATCAGGAGTGTCAGGAAGAATGGCAATACATAAGGCTAGAAAAGAAATAGACCTTGGAGAAACTATGACTATAGAAAGTATAACAGGTTCTGTATTTAAAGGGTCCGTAGTTTCAGAAGACCAATATGGTTCGTTTACATCAGTAATACCACAAGTAGAAGGAACTGCTTATATTACAGGAAAACAAACTTTTATAATAGATCCTGATGACCCAATGAAAGACGGATTTATACTAAGATAATTTTATAGGTTTACATTTGTTTTGTAACCAACTCACTTCATTATTATTTAATAAAGGAGTGAGTTTTTTTATGACTTCTTGATGATAAGAATTTAACCATTCAATTTCTTTATTGGTTAACATAGTAACATTGATTAGTAGTGTGTCTATGTAACAAAGAGTTAAAGGTCTAAAGCCTAAAAATATACCAAATTCAGTTTCTTGGACTACTTCAGAAAGAACAATGTTTTCAATACGAATTCCAAATTCATTGGTAACATAACAACCAGGTTCTATGGTTGTAAATTGATTGGCTAAGTGAGGAGTTGTACCTCTAGCAGTTGTGGGTCCAGTAGCAAAGCCTTGAGCAGGCTCATGTACCATACCAAAACTTCCAATACCATGTCCAGTTCCATGAGGGTAGTTTAAACCGTTTTGCCATAAATGCATACGAGCAAAAGCATCAATTTGAGTTCCTGTAGTTCCTAAAGGAAATTGTTGTTGTTCTAAAGAAATATATCCTTTTAAAACTGATGTGTATGCTGTTTTAATTTTTTCAGAAGGAGTACCTCCTAACCATATAGTTCGTGTAATATCTGTAGTACCGTCTTTATATTGAGCGCCACTATCTAATAATAAAACACCTTCATTTTTTATGATAGAAGAACCTTGTTCTGGTGCTGTATAGTGAATAATAGCGCCATTTTTTTTATACCCAACAATGGCAGCAAAAGATTCACCAACATAATACTCTTGTTGTTGTCTAAAACTTTCTAGTTTTTTTCCTAATTCGTATTCAGAAATTGATTTTTTTTCTAATTCTTTTTCCAGCCAAATAAAGAATTTTGTTAATGCTACACCGTCTTTTAGCATACAGTTTTCTTCACCTTGTATTTCAACAGTGTTTTTTATGGCTTTTAACTCTTTAACTATTGAGTTTTGATACTGGAATTTACCATTTACGGCATCAAATACAGCATAATTTAAAGAAGAAGAATCAGTAATAATATTTTTATCATTGGTTAATGAAGGTAAAATAGTTGCAATTGAATCGTAAGAAACTATTTCAATATGTAGTTTTTCAAAAGCAGTAATAGCAGATTGAGAAAATCTATTTTTATTACAGAATAAAAGAGTTTTTTCTTTTCCTACTAAAGCATATGCAGTAACCAGGGGGGTAAAATCAACATCACGAGAACGAATGTTAAACAACCAAGCTATTTCATCTAATGAAGAAAAGAAATAAAAATCGGCGTTTTGTTTTTGAATTTCTTCTTGAACTTTTGAAAGTTTTGAAGCAGTAGTTTCTCCGCTAAATTCAAAAGGATGTATATCTATTTCAAAATTTGGAAGACTTGGTCTGTCTGTCCAAATATGTTTCGCAAAATGAGGCTCGTTTTGTAGTTGAATTTGCTTTTCATTGGTAAAACTCAATATATAATCTACTTGCGATTTAGAGAATTGACGGTAATCTATTCCTATAACCGAATTGTTTTTTAGCAAATTACAAAGCCATTTTACATGTTCTGGTGCGTGAGGTATAGATTGTTTGTGAAGTTTAACTTCAGTATTTCCACATTCGTCATCAAACTGTAAAAAGTAACGAGAATCTGTCCATAGTGCAGTTGTATCTTGTGTAACAACTAATGTTCCAGCTGAACCAGTAAACCCAGAAAAGTATTCACGTAATTTCCAATAATCAGCTACATATTCTGATTGATGTAAATCTGTTGAAGGAATAATAAATGCATCTATTTTTTTTAGAAGCATTTCTTTTCTTAAGGCTGCTAGTTTTTCTGAAATCATTCGATAAAATTAATAAATTTAAAAATGCTTTTAAGCAAATCGTTCTACATTAAAAGGAGCTAAGTTTAAACTAGGTTTTTCATCAGAAATAATTTCTGAAACTAGTTTTCCAGTTGCAGGTCCTAAACTCCATCCCATCATTGCATGACCAGTTGCTACGGTAACATTTTTAACTTTAGATAAGCGCCCAATATATGGTAAGCCGTCAGGAGAACAAGGTCGTAAACCACAATCGGCATTATCAATGTCTTCTTGTTTTATTTTTAAACCAGAATAATATTGTTCGCCAGCATTGGCTATTGTTTTAACACGTGCTGGGTTTATTTTATGATTAATACCTCCAATTTCCATGGTTCCTGCAAATCGAGTAAAACCATTCATTGGAGTAACGGCAACTTTTGCTTCCATAAGGATTGCTGGAATTGAAATGCCAGTTTCTTCTTTTACATTAATTCGATAACCTTTACCCGCTTGTACAGGAATATTTATTTGTAATTTCTTAGCTAAATCTTGTGTCCAAGAGCCTGTTGCTAAAACATATTCATCTGCCAATATGTTTTGTTTATTGGTATCGATTGAGGTTACTTCATTCTTAGAAATATTAATTTTTAAGACTTCTTCATTTGATAAAAAAGTAACGCCGTTTTTTTCTAAATGTAATTTTAATTGTGGAATAAATTCATTTGGAGTCATATGTGCATCTGAATGATAGTACACAGCTCCTTTAATATCTAAGTTGCTATTAGGTTCTAGTTTTTGAACTTCTTCCTTGGTTAAGTTTTCAACTTTTAACCCTTCTTTAATAGCTTGTTTTCCCACATTCCATTCTTCTTCACCTGCTTTATCCGTTTTATAGTACATTAGTAAGCCTTTGTCTTGATAAAAGAAGTCAAAGTCATTAGAAGCTTTTATATTTTCATATAATTCTTTGCTAAACAAATTAATGTCTTTGATAACAGGAATTGATTGCTGTACTTTTTTATGAGTAGAAGCTTTTTTAAAAAGTAAAGACCATTTAAAAAAGTCAAGATCTAATCGAGGTTTAATAGATAAAGGACTTGTAGAACTAAACATCCATTTTATTCCTTTGTTAATCATACCAGGAGCAGCCAAAGAAATAATATGACTAGGTGTAATAATACCTGCATTTACATGAGAAGCTCCAGATGAAAAGTCTGATTTATCAATAATTGTTACTTCATGCCCAGCTTTTTGTAAATAATAAGCTGAAGATAAACCTATAATTCCACCACCAATAATTACTACTTTTTTACTCATTTTATATTACTTGGAATCCATGTGCATATGGATCATCTTGATCGTCAATAATAATGTTGTTATATCCGTATACTTTAGCCCAACCTTGTATACTTGGAATAATGGCTGGTTTCCCTGCTAAAGTTGTTTCTTTTTCTACTCTTCCAATAAATTTACTTCCAATAAAACTTTCGTGAATAAACTCTTCTCCAGTTTTAAGTTTTCCTTTAGCATGTAATTGAGCTAAACGAGCTGATGTACCGGTTCCACAAGGACTTCTGTCAATAGCTTTGTCGCCATAAAAAACAGCATTACGTCCTGAAGAAGTCGGATCTAAAGGATTACCCGTCCAAAGCATATGGGTTACATCTCTTATGGTATCATTTTCTGGATGAATAAATAAGTTTGGATATTTCTCATTAATTCTATCTCTTACTACCTGAGAATATTGAATAATTTTTGAAGCGGTAAAATCATGAACTCCACTAAAGTTTTTTTGTGGATCAACAATAGCGTAGTAGTTTCCTCCATAAGAAACATCAAAAGTGATTTCTCCTAATTCAGGGCAATCAACCGTTAAATTTTCAGCTGCTAAATAACTTTTAACATTGGTTAGTCTAACCCAATCTACTTTTTTACCTGTTTGTTGATATGCTATTTCAACCAAACCAGCTGGAGCTTCCATTTTAATTTTGCCAGGCATTTTAGGAGTAACTAAGCCTTCTTCTATAGCAATAGTAATAGTTCCTATAGTACCATGTCCACACATAGGTAAGCAACCAGATGTTTCAATAAATAATATGGCAAAATCATTTTCTGGATTATGAGGAGGGAATAGGATAGAACCACTCATCATATCATGTCCTCTAGGTTCAAACATTAAACCTTTACGAATCCAATCGTATTCTTTTAAAAAATGTTGGCGTTTTTCACTCATGTTTGCGCCAATTAGATTAGGCCCTCCACCAGCAACAACTCTTACTGGATTACCACAAGTATGCGCATCGACGCAAAAAAAAGTCTTTCTCATCTTTAATTGAAGCGCCAGCTTGTATTCTCTCTTAGAAAAAACCCTTCAAAAATTCCTCTATTATAAAAATAAAGCTGGCATTGTTTCAATCTCTAGACAGGACAAAAGTAAGGTTTGATTTTTTGTACTATCTAAAGAAATTCTTAAAATTTACTATTTGACAACGTTTTTTGTTAACATACCGTTAACCGAACGTGAAATTTGCAATGGGTTCTCATTTTTCAGTTCATCTGGCAATAATTCATTTGGCCAATCTTGATAACTAAAAGGACGTACCCAACGTTTTATTGATCCAATTCCAACTGCTGTAAATCGACTATCAGTAGATGCTGGATATGGACCTCCATGTACCATAGATGGACAAACTTCTACACCTGTAGGAACTCCATTGAATATAATACGTCCAACTCTGTTTTGTAAGGCTGAAACAATAGATCCATATTGAGCTACTTCATTTTCATCAGAAATAACAGTTCCTGTTAATTGTCCTTCCAATTGAGAAATAATTTCTTCTAATTGAGCTGCATTTTCACATTGTACTACCATCGAGAAAGGACCAAACACCTCTTGATGTAATGTTGTGTTTTCTAAAAATGTAGCTCCTTCTACAGTAGTAATAATCTGTGTTGCATAATTAGATTGTACTTCGTTTTCATATTTACCAACGACAACTAATCCACTTTGTGCTAATGCTTTTTCCTTATTACTTTCATAAGCAGCAACAATATTTGGATGTAACATTAATGAAGGAGATATTTCTACAATTTTAGAAGCTAAATCATTTGTGAAATTTGTTAGTTCTTCACCTTTAATTCCTAAAATTAATCCCGGATTTGTACAGAATTGCCCAGTACCTAAAGTAATTGAACCAGCATAAGTACTTGCTAAGGATTCACCTCTGTTTTGTAATGCTTTTGGTAATATAACTACAGGATTAATACTTCCCATTTCTGCAAATACAGGAATAGGCTCCTCTCTTTTAGCTGCTAAATCTAATAAAGCTCTTCCACCTCGTATACTTCCTGTAAAACCAACTGCTTTTACTTCTGGGTGTGATACTAATTGTTGTCCAACTTCAATTCCGCTTGAATTTAGGTTTGAAAATACACCTTTTGGCATATTAGTTTTTTCAGCTGCTTTTATTATAGCAGAGGCAACTAGTTCACCAGTACCAGCATGCATAGGATGCGATTTAACAATAACTGGACAACCTGCTGCTAATGCAGCTGCTGTATCACCACCAGCCGTTGAATAAGCAAGTGGGAAATTACTAGCTCCAAAAACAACCACAGGTCCTAAAGGGATATTTATTTTTCTTATGTCTGATTTAGGTAAAGGTTCTCTTGTTGGAATAGCAGTATCTATAGTAGCTTCTACCCACGAAGCTTCTGCTACTAAGTCAGCAAAAGAACGTAATTGAAATACGGTTCTTCCTCTTTCTCCTTTTGCACGACCTTCTGGTAATCCAGTTTCTGAACAATAAGTTTTGACTAACTCATCATCTAAAGCTAATATTTCATCAGCAATGGCGTTTAAAAAAGCTGCTTTTTGTTTTCCAGAAACATTTCTATACTCTTTAAAAGCTTTTGATGCTAAAGAAACAGCTTCGTTAATTTCTTCTTGAGTTGCTTCAGTGTAAACAACTTCATTTTCTTTGTTTAACTCTGGGTTAAACGTTGTATATGTTTTGTTTCCTGTTGCTGATATTGTATCTCCTATATAATTTTTTCCTGTTATCATTCTATAAGTTTTTGTAATCAGGCAAAGTAGGTCTGTTCTTTAATCCAGTTTCTATAACATTTAATACATGTTTACGTTCTTCTCCAATTAAAGGTAAACGTGGCGCACGAACATTCTCTGTTCCTATACCTGTTGCTACTTCTGCTAATTTGATATTTTGTACTAATTTAGAATTTATATCTAATTCTAACAAAGGTAAAAACCAACGGTATATTTCTAATGCCTCCTGTATTCTTCCTGCTTTTTGTAATTCGTAAATAGCTACTGTTTCTTTTGGAAAAGCACATACTAAACCAGCAATCCAACCATCAGCACCCATTAATAAACTTTCAAGAGCTAAAGTATCAACACCAGTCATTATTTTTAAACGATCACCAAAACGGTTTTTAATCCTCGTAACGTTAGAAATATCTCTAGTTGATTCTTTTACTGCTTCTATATTTTTACATTCCAATAAATCTTCAAACATATCTAATGTAACTTCCACTTTATAATCTACAGGGTTATTGTAAACCATAATAGGTAACGAAGTATTGTTTGCTACAGCTTTGAAGTATTCAACTGTTTCTCTATCTCCTGATTTATAACGCATAGGAGGTAACATCATAAGCCCTTTAGCACCATCTTCTTCAGCTCGTTGTGCAGCTTCAATAGCTCCTTTTGTAGTTTGTTCAGCTACATTCATTAATACAGGAACTTTACCAGCTACAATATCAACTGTAGTTTTGGTTAATTCTCTTTTTTCTTCAGTAGATAATGTACTAGCCTCTCCTAATGTACCACCTAAAACAATTCCATGAACTTGAGCATCTAATTGTGCTTTAATATTCACTTCAAACATATTTAAATCTAAGGTGTCCTCGTTTGTAAACTTTGTTGTTACAGCAGGCATCACGCCTTTCCAATTTATACTCATTTTGTTTTTTATTGCAAATCTATATATGATTGCTAAAGGCATGTGTTTGTTTTTTAGCTATTACATATACTATATTACCTATCTATTGTTAATTTAGTATTATATTGGTTAATATGTTATAGATTAGCGTAAAATATTAGTCATGAAAGTTCTACCGTTTGAAATACCAAAAACAAAAAACTTAGGTTTAATATACCAAGAAGATAAAGGCAATGCTTTTTATGATAAGCTTCATCAGCATAAAGAAATACAAATATGTTATATAGTGAAAGGTGAAGGGACGTTGATTATTGGAGATACGGTTAATGATTATGAATCTGAAGATATTTTTGTTATTGGTGGTAATCAACCTCATGTTTTTAAAAGTGATACTTCTAGGATAAAAAAATCATTCATGATATCGCTTTTTTTTACAAAAGAATCTTTTGGTAAAGATTTTTTTGAATTAGATGATTTTAAAGAGTTAACTAGCTTTTTTGTCAATTCTCAAAACAGTTTCAGAGTAAAAACAAACAAAGAAAAATTAAAAAAATATTTTTTAAAGCTACAAAAAAGTAGGGATTTAGTAAAGTTCATTGTTTTTATAAAGATGATTAATGTTATCATAAAATCTGAAATAGAACCTCTCTCGTCTTTTTTTTATAAAAAGAAGTATTCGGATAATGAAGGTAAACGAATGGGAGACGTTATGGATTATACACTAAATAACTTTAATAAAAAGATAGAATTAGAGGATATATCTGAGGTAGCCAATATGACTACTAATGCCTTTTGTAGATATTTTAAGCAACGAACAAATAAAACGTATTTTACTTTTTTAAATGAGCTTAGAATAGAAAAGGCATGTAAATTATTGCAAAATAAAGATTATTCAATAATTGAAGTGTCTGAAAAATCAGGTTTTAAAAACATATCTAATTTTAATAGAAAGTTCAAAGAACTTAAAGGAAGAACACCATCGGCCTACAGATTAGGTCATTAATATGTTAAAAACATGAGCTATATTTATACTTTTTTAAAAAATAAGCAATTTTCTTATTTCTCTTGGCTATATTTGACGGCTATTTATCAATTAAAGTATATGAAAAAAATTGTTGTTTTGTTATTAATCGTTTTTGTGTCAAAAATATCGGCACAAGAAACATTACCTATTTATTCAGATTATTTATCTGATAATGTCTACTTATTACATCCAGCTGCAGCTGGAGTTGGAGACTGTGGTAAGTTAAGATTAACTGCTCGACAACAATGGATAGGTGTTAAAGATGCTCCTGCTTTACAAACTGCAAGTTTTCACGCAAAATTTAATGAAAATTCTAATGCAGGATATGGATTAATTTTATTTAATGATAAAAATGGTTACCATTCTCAGAAAGGTCTTCAGGGTACTTATGCTTACCATTTAGATATGGGGAATGAGAATTTATTTAATCAATTATCATTTGGTCTTTCAATGTCTATAGTACAAAATGAAGTAGATCAGAGAAGGTTTGTTAATGATCCAGTAGTAAGCCAAGTTATTGAAAGTAATTTCTATTTTAATGCAGATTTTGGTATGGCTTATCACTACAAAGGTTTTGCTTCATATTTTACAGTAAAAAATATATTATTATCTGCTAAGAATAATTTAAATTCAAATTTTGAATCACTGAATTTAAGAAATTATATCTTAGGAGGAAGTTACTTTTTTGGTGATAAAGAAAAATTGCAATTTGAACCATCTGTAATGATTCAATATAAAGAGCAAACAGGTGAAAAAATAGCGGATTTAAACTTTAAAGTTTACAAGAGCTTTACTAACACTCAATTATGGGCAGCTCTATCTTATAGAAGAAGTTTTGATAGTAGTGTTTTTGGTGATGCTCATTACGTAACTCCAATTTTAGGATTGAATTATAAAAACATGATGTTTGCTTATACGTACACTCAGCAAACGGGTGATGTTGTTTTTGCTAATGGAGGTTTTCACCAACTTTCTTTTGGTATAGATGTTTTATGTAGAAAGAGAAGAGCTTCTGCTTGTCCAAATATTAATGGAAGTTTCTAAAAATCAGAATATTTTATTGTAATATTTTTATATTCTTTCAAAATATCTTGTAGGACAATTTCTTCTTTATTTGAAAAAAATATGTTTGAAGGTTTATTCTTCATAGTATAAAGAATATTGTTTTTCTGTAAGATGTTTTTTGTTTGCATAGCTACCGCTTCCCCTGAATCGATAATGTTTACATTTGGGCCAACAATAGCTCTAATTTGAGGTATTAAAAATGGGTAATGAGTACAACCTAATACTATAGAATCACATTTTTCTTTGAGCATTGGATTTATGTATGCTTTTAAGAGTTCTGTCATTTCTGTAGAATGCATTTTACCATTTTCAATAAGTTCAACTAAGCCTTCACCAATTTGTTCTATAATTGTAATATTATCATCAATTTTAGATGAGGTTTTTTCAAATAAACTACTATTCAGCGTTCCTTTAGTTGCTAAAATACCTATAACACCTGTTTTTGTTTGAATTGAGGCAGGTTTAATAGCTGGTTCTATTCCTATAAAAGGAATGTTGTAATTAGCTCTTAAATGCTTAATTGCATTCGTTGTAGCAGTGTTGCAAGCAACTACTATAATCTTACAACCTTTGTTTATTAAATATTCTGTATTTTTTATTGATAGCTGAATGATTTCTTCCCTTGTTTTTTGACCATAAGGAGCATTTTTATTGTCAGATAAATATATAGTATTTTCATATGGAAGTAATTTGTTTATTTCTTTCCAAATTGAGACCCCTCCTATACCAGAATCAAAAATACCTATGGGATGTTTAAAATTAGTAGTTATCATATGTAACAAAATTAAAAATCCTGCTGTATACAGCAGGATTTTTATAAAATATTTTTAAGGTTTTATTAGAAACCTAATTTAGCTTTTACAGCTCCGTAAATATCTTCACCTTTATCGTAAACGATTAATCCTTTTCCAGGAGTAGCATCGAATACATAGATAATTCCTTTTTCAGCAGCTACAGCTTTAATTGCATCTTCAGCTTTCTTTAAAATAGGAAGTGTTTTTTCTTGATATTTCTTTTGCATTTCTTGACCTGCAGATTGTTCAGCTTGAGCAATTCTTTGTCTATCTTGTTGAACTTCTACAGCTCTTTTTTGGTTAACTTCTTGAGTTTGGCTTTTTCCCTCTGCTTCATATTTCTTAATCTTAGCCTCTAACTTTTTATACATAGCTTCAATATCATCACGGTAAGTTTTGTTTAACTTTTCTAATTCCGTTTTCATAGCCTTAGTAGCAGGCATTTCAGCTAATAATTTATCAGTGTTAATATGTGCAGTTTTCTGTGCATTTGCCACCCCACCTAATCCAATCGTAAAAATTGCAACTAATAATAACGTTTTTAAATGTTTCATCTCTGTTGTTTTAATTTAATTTTTGTTCTTTATTCTTGATTTATTTGTTTTCGTCGGTTTGTTGACTTTCTTTATTTTTCTTTTCTTCTTCTTGTTTTTTTGCTTCTTCTTGTGCTTTTCTTAAAGCTTTTTTCTTTTCTAATAACAATCTTCTTTTTTCATCCCTAGCTTTCAGTTTAGCTTGTCTCTTTTCTTCGATTAATTTAATTCTAGCTAACCTGTCTGCTTGTTTTTTCTTTTTTAATTCTTCTTTTTTAGCAGCTCTTTGTTTTTGCGCTTCACTTAAACCTTCTCCTTTAAGTAATTCTTTTTTAGCAGCTATTTTATCTCTTTTTTCTTGTTTTCTTTGATCAATGTTAATCATTTTTACAACAAGATCGCTAATATCGTGTTTTTTGTTTGAATACAGCATAACTAACTCGCTAGATTTATCAAAAACAAAATCGTATTTTTTTCTAGATGCAATAGTTTGAACTGAATTGTATACTTGATCTTGTATTGGTTTAATCAATTGCCTTCTTAAATTATACATATCACCTTTAGGACCAAAGTATAACGATTCTAATCTGCGTAAAGATTCATGCTTTATTTTGATATCCTCTTCACGTTCTTCAATCAAATCCTTAGTTAAGATAGCTTTTTCGTTAGCTAAGTCTGTTTTTAACACTTCAATGGCACGAGCTTCTTTATCTAATCGAGTCTTCCATTTTTCAACTTTTGCATCTAAAGAATTCTGAGCTTCTAAATATTCAGGAATATTTTGAAGTATGTATTCCATATCAATGTATGCAATACGTTGATTTTTTTGAGCAAAAGAAATGCTTGCAATAAATAAAAGAACGATTGATAAAATGTTTTTTTTCATTTGTTATAATGTGTTTAGAAAAAACCGTGCCAAAAACCAGACACATTACAAATGTAAGGTTTTAGAACTGTCTTCCAATAATAAAATGTGTTTGCCAGCCAGATTTTTGAGTGAAACCAGGTAATGGATCGAACCCATGGGCGAAATCGATACCTAATAAACCAAAAGCAGGCATAAATATACGAACACCTAATCCTGCTGAACGTTTTAAATTAAACGGATTAAAGGTACTAAAATTGTCATAAGAATTACCAGCTTCTAAAAAACCTAAAGTATAAATAGAAGCAGAAGGTTTATCTGTTATAGAATAACGTAATTCTAATTGGAATTTGTTGTATATAGAACCTCCATCAATTGACGAAATTCTGTTGTTTTCATAACCTCTTAGTCCAATAAC
This sequence comes from uncultured Tenacibaculum sp., assembly GCF_947499065.1. Classification (GTDB taxonomy): domain Bacteria; phylum Bacteroidota; class Bacteroidia; order Flavobacteriales; family Flavobacteriaceae; genus Polaribacter. The sequence goes on from NZ_CANMMT010000011.1 coordinate 22,597, forward strand.
TTCTCTACCATCTAATTGGCCTTGTGCTATTCCATCTCCTCCAACAAAGTATCTTTCTACTGGTGTTAATCCTAATTTATCATTATATGTTCCTAAGTATCCCATTTCAAAATTAGACATTAATACTAATTTGTTTGCTAATGCGGTATACCATTTTCCTTTAGCAGAAATTTTATAATACTCTAACCATTTATATTTATCTGATAAAAAAGCTTGTCTTTGAGCATTTGTTGGGTTGCTAGGTTCTGTATAATCCTTACCATTAACTAATGAGTATGGGAAGGTAGCTTTTGCTCTTATTGAGAATTCAGAACCATAAGTTGGGAATATCAAACTAGGTCCAGCAGAATTTCTAGTTAAAGCAACATTATAAGCTAAATTATTTAAGTTTCCTTGACTTATTATATCATTTGACGAACCTACACGATAACCATAGTTTTGAAGCTCAATTCTTTGATAGCTAATGCTTTGAGATAATGAAAAGTAATCATCAGGCCAACTCAATCGCTTACCTAAACCAACAGTAGCTCCAATGATACTTAAACTTTGATTTTTATCTACTTTATTTGTTTGGAAATCAAAACGATATTGATTTGAAAGATATATAGAAAAAGATAAAGATTGAGGGGTTTTACCTCCTAACCATGGCTCTGTAAATGAGAAACTATAGGTGTTGAATGTTCTACTAGCTTGTAATCTAAGAGCAAGTTTTTGACCATCTCCCATAGGTAATGGTTTGTATGCTTCTTTATTAAAAAGATTCTTAATAGAGAAGTTGTTAAAAGATAAACCTAATGTACCAATAAATGATCCACCACCGTAACCACCTTGTAATTCAATTTGACTACCTCCTTTTTCTACAACAGAAAAATCAATATCAGCAGTTTTGTTTTGATAATCAGGTTTTACATCTGGAGTTACATTTGCGTCGAAGAAACCTAACTGTCCAATTTCACGTATAGAACGAATAATATTTTGACGGCTAAATAAATCTCCTGGTTTAACACGTAATTCTCTAAAAATTACATGATCATTTGTTTTATCATTCCCACTAACAGTAACTTTCTTAATCGTAGCAGGTTCATCTTCACGAATACGAACTTCAACGGTAATTGAGTCATTTTTTACCTTTGTTTCTATAGCATTTATTTGAGAGAATAAATAACCATTATTATGGTACAACGTTTGGATATCTGTTGAATTTGGAGTTCCATCTCCAGAGATACGTTCTTTTAAAACTTTACCGTTATAAATATCACCTTTTTCAATTCTTAATATATTATGTAAGAATTCATCTGAATATCTTTTATTACCTATAAATTTAATGTCATCAAAACGGTACTGGCGACCTTCATCTAATTCGATTTCTAAATTTATAGTGTTGTCGTCATTCCAAGTTAATTTATCAGATAAAATACGAGCATCACGATATCCATTTTCACTATATTTTTCAAGAATACTTTCTAAATCTTTTTTATAATCGTCTTTAATATATTTAGATGATTTCCAAAAACGACCTAAAAACTTACGTTTTGTATTTTTCATTGCACCACGTAAGGCACCACTAGACATAGCCTTGTTACCTATAAAATTAATTTCTTTAATTTTAATACGCTTCCCTTTGTCAATGAAAATATTCATGCTAACAGTGTTAACATCAGAAGTATCTTTTCTTGTGTCTAAAGAAACCTTAGTCTTTAAAAAACCTTTATCAGTATATTTTTTCTTAATGTAGTTTCTAGTGGTTACAATTAGATTGTCTGTAACCATAACTCCTTTTTTAAGATCAGTCTCTTTTTTAATTTCTTTTCTTTTAGATTTACTAACCCCAGAAATACTAACGTTTAATAATTGAGGTAATTCAGTTACATCAAATTGAAGATAAACAGTGTTTCCATCTCTTTTAGATAAGTATACATCTACCTCGCTAAATTGTTTACTCTCGTATAATTTTTTTATAGCACTAGAAAGTTTATCACCAGGAAGTTTAATAGGTTGTCCTTGAACTAAACCTGTATAAACACGTACAGTTTGTTCGCTAAATTTTTGTAAGCCAGTTACAGTAATTCCCCCTAAAATATATGGTTTACCCCTTTCGTAAGAAATAACACCATTAGTTGCTGTACTGTCTTTAGAAATTGTGTTTTGTGCTTGTGTACTTGCCGTAATAAAGGCAATAAAAAATACTACTAAATACGAATATTTATTCATTGGTTTCAATCTGTTCGCTAGTTTTTCCAAATCTTCTCTCTCTATTTTGATAATCAATTATTGCGTCGAAAAGATGTTCTCTTCTAAAATCTGGCCATAATATATCTGTAAAATATAATTCAGCATATGCCATTTGCCAAAGTAAGAAGTTACTAATTCTTTGTTCCCCACTTGTACGTATCATAAAATCAACGTCGGGCAAATTAAATGTATATAAATGATTATTTATAATTTTTTCGTCTATTTTTTCAATATCTAATTGGTTATTAACAACTTTTTTAGATATGTTTTTGATAGCATTAACAATTTCTTCCCTAGAACCATAGCTTAGAGCAAAACTTAAAGTGATCTTGGTATTGTTCTTTGTTTCTTCAATAACCTTGGCTAAAATTTTCTGAGCACTTTTGGGTAAACTAGCAATATTACCAACAGCATTTACTTTAACATTTTTTCGCTGAAATTCTGGTAATTCTTTTTTAAGAGTACTAACTAGTAAGCTCATTAAAGCATCTACTTCAAGTTTAGGTCTATTCCAGTTTTCGGTTGAGAAAGCATAAAGAGTTAAAAATTTCACTCCCACATCTGAAGCTGCATCAGCAGTTTCTCTTATGGCAGTTAATGCATTTCTATGACCAAAAACACGTTGCATTCCTTTTCCTTTAGCCCATCTACCATTTCCATCCATAATTACGGCAATGTGATTTGGGACTTTTTGTAAGTCAATGCTTTGTAGTTTTTTTTCCATATTTAATTTGCTAATCCACTATAACACGGTGGTCTTCCAAAGGTATAAACAATTGAGAATCCTGTAAACATATACCAATCATTTCCTGTACCTCCAAAATTTAAAGAATTTATTTTGTTTGTAGTAAAATCAATATCATCTACAAAGGTTACACGAGCACCTGCTTCAAAAGCAATTGCTAAATTGTCTGCTAACCTTCCTTTTATACCAATACCAACTGGTATTGAATAAGAAAACTTATTTGTTAGCGTAGTTGTATTGTTTGCAGTATTAACAGAAGTAGGACTTTTGTAGTTAAAAGCTGCTATTTCAGCCAATATATATGGTGTAAAAGTTGTTTTATAATCGCTTATGTTATAGTCGAAGAAGTTAAATTCAATACCTACAGCAAATTCGTTAATTGTATTGTTAAATCTATATGCTCCTCGAGGTCTATTTTTTCTAAAAGGATTTTCAGCATCATTATCATCACCTGAAACAGGAATGTAGGTATATGTTCCTCTTAAAGCTATCCTTGGGTTTAAATTATATTTATATATAAGCCCACCTCCAAACTTATTTGGGTAAATATAATTAGTTCTACCGATGTCACCTACATAGTTAGAGCCTCCAAGAAATACCCCAATTTCATGAGTTTGCGATAAAACTGTTATTGCTGTGAAAGCAAATGATATGAATAGAAAAAATTTTCTCATCGTTAAAATAGCGTGCAAATATAGGAAAATGAATTTGCTTTAAAAAGTTAATAATCTGTCTTTTTGATTAACTTTTTTTTTAATGTTTTATTGTAATCAAAGGAGATTATAATGATTCGTTTCTTGTATCTTCTCCCCACAAAAGTTTACTTCTTAGAGTTTTTAGATAAGATTGATTTTTTAATAAGATGCTTTTAATAGTAAAAGGTGCTTTCGAAATTTTAATTTTTGTCTCTTGAGAAACAGTTGTAATACGTGAATCGAGGGATATTAAAAAATCTTTTTCTCTAGCGCTAACTTCAAGTTGTATTGAGGTTTCGTCTGGTATTACCATTGGTCTTGCATTCAAGTTATGAGGAGCAATAGGAGTAATAATAAAACTCTTTGAATTTGGTAAAACTACTGGTCCATCACAACTTAAAGAATATCCTGTAGAACCTGTTGGCGTAGATATAATTAAGCCATCTGCCCAATAGTTAGTTAAATATTCTTCATTTAAATAAGTTTTAACACCTATCATCGAAGTTGTATTTCTTCTTGCAATGGTAACTTCATTTAATGCAAAATCTAATTCAGAAAAATCTTCTGCTATTGGATTTGTTTTAATTTGAAGCAAAGTTCTTTCTTGAATTGTGTATTCTTTTTTTAATAATAAATCTACGGCTTCGTTTATTTGGTCTTTTTGAATTGTAGCTAAAAAACCTAATCTTCCTGTGTTAATTCCTAAAATAGGGATGTTAAGGTTACGAACATAAGTAACAGCTCTTAAAATAGTACCATCACCACCAATGCTAAACATCATATCAAATGAATTTGATAAATCTCTAAAATGAGAAAAGGTAGGGTACTTTTTATTTAATGAATTGTTTTGAATTAATAAATCGTAAAATTCTTTTTCAAAAAAAACAACAATGTTTTTACATTCTAAAGCAGATAATAAAATTTTAATCTCTTTTTCTGCTGTAATGGTGTAGGATTGACCATATATAGCTACTTTCTTCACGCTTGATTAGTATTTTAGGTTACATGTTTAGATATTTTCTTAGGTAAGCAGCTCTGTCTTTAAGCTCTTCTAAATAAAAATCATCTTCATGCTGTGTAATAACATTATAGTCGTATCTTCTAAAAGTTTGAATGATTTCATTTATTTCTTCAGAAATTATTTTTAAAGTAATTTGTACATTGTCTTGGCTTTCAGAAGAGATATAAAAACCTAGTAGTTTACCACCATTTGTTTCTACGATTTGAGCAATTTGACTCATCAAATAATCATTTTTGTTTTTTGTAATGATTAGAGTGTCGCTTTCATTGTGTAAAAATGGGCTATCAGCAAAAGCGTCTAAAATATCGTTTAGCTCATAGTACCCTATGTAATTCATTTCCTTGTTTAAAACTGGAATTAAATTAGAGTCATTATCAGCAAATAAAACTATTAAATCTAATAATGTGGCTTTTTCGTTTGTGTAAAAAAGGTCTAATAAATATGAATACTCACTAAGTAAACCACTTTTGTCTTCTATAATTTGTACGTCAGCTTCAGGTAAGCACCCAATTAGTTTACCACTTTCTACTATAGGTATGTGAGTTATAGGTAAATTTTCACATAACTTTTGTGCATCCTTCACAGTACTCTTTAAAGTAAGAGCCTTAATATCTGTAAGTATAAAATCGTTTATATTCATTACTACGAATATAGTTTAAAAAGTTTTAATGATTTACCTTTGTGGTTTAATTTTATAAGATGACAAAGTTAAGTGTAAATATTAATAAGATTGCAACTTTACGTAATTCAAGAGGGGGAAACGTTCCTAATTTATTAAAGGTTGCAACAGATATTCAAGATTTTGGAGCAGAAGGAATAACTATTCATCCAAGACCAGATGAACGTCATATTCGTTATCAAGATGCTTATGATCTTAAATCAATAGTTTCTACAGAATATAATATTGAAGGAAATCCAATAGATAAATTTATGAATATGGTGTTGGAAATTAAACCAACACAAGTAACCTTAGTGCCAGATAGCATTGATGCGCTAACTTCTAATGCTGGATGGGATACTATTAAGCATCAAACTTATTTACAAGATGTAATTGCTGAATTTAAAAGGAATGGAATTAGAACATCAATTTTTATTGATACTGATTTAAAACTAATAGAAGCGGCAGCTAAAACAGGAACAGATAGAATTGAGTTGTATACAGAAGAGTTTGCTACTCAGTATGAAGTTGGTAATAAGGAGGCTGTGAAACCTTATGCCGAAGCTGCTATTTTAGCACATGAATTAGGTTTAGGAATTAATGCTGGACATGATTTGAATTTAGATAATATCAAATTCTTTAAAGAAAACATTCCTAATTTAGCAGAGGTATCAATAGGGCATGCGCTTATATCAGAATCATTGTATTTAGGATTGGAGAATGTTGTAAACATGTATTTAGATAGGTTGAAATAAAATGGAGATTCTACATTCAAGAATTTTAGGAGAAGGAGAACCACTTTTGATATTACATGGTTATTTTGGAATGGGAGATAACTGGAAATCTCATGCAAATAAATTTGTAGAAGATGGGTTTGAAGTTCACTTAATAGATCAACGTAATCATGGTCGTAGTTTTCATTCTGATGAGTTTGATTATGAGTTAATGGTAGAGGATTTATACAATTATATAGAGCATTACAATTTAGAACAAATAAACCTGTTAGGGCATTCGATGGGTGGGAAAACTGTAATGTTATTTGCTACTGAATACCCTGAGTTTGTTAAAAAATTAATTGTAGCTGATATTTCTCCAAGAATGTATCCACCACATCATCATGATATTTTACAAGCATTGAATTCAGTGGATTTTGAAGTTGATAATTCACGAAAGCTAGTAGAAGAAAAACTAATGGAATTAATTCCAGAGCCTGGGATACGTCAATTTTTATTAAAGAGCACTTATTGGAAAGAGAAAGGTAAGCTGGCTTTTAGGTTTAATTTAAAATCATTAACAGAAAATAACAATGAAGTGGGAGAAGCTTTACCTTCTTTTACAGTTTTTGAAGGAGAAACATTGTTTTTGAAAGGAGAAAATTCTGGTTATATTTCTGAAAATGAAGAGCCACTTATACAAGCACATTTTCCAAATTCAAGAATAAAAGCAGTAGCCAACGCGGGTCATTGGCTACATGCAGAAAATCCAAAAGAGTTTTATAATACCGTAATTGATTTTTTATAGGTTTTAAACCATCAAAGAAGTTATAAAACCAAAGATGAAATTTAAAAGAAGAAACTGATTGAATTTCATGTAATAGTATATTATCAATCCAAAGTTTAAAAAACTTATGGTGTATATGATGTATTTAAAAGAAAGACTATTAGGAATGTAGAGGTTTAATATTGAAAAAATTAATAATACGGAAAATATTAAACCTGTAGCAATTAGATTTATTTTGTTTTCCTGTGTTACATCTTTCTTTAGGTTTATTATTAATCTTATTGGGAAAAAATAAAATGAAATAATAATGGCAAAAAATGCATACAGATATATTGGAAAAGCATTTTTTGTAGCTACAAATAGTAATATAGCGTTGGTGATAACCAAAATGTAATCTGTTTTTGTTTCAATTTTATTTATTTTGTTCATAAAGATTAAAGTTTAATTAAAAAATACAATCATAACCACAAGTTGAAGCCCATTCAGTAACTTTAATAGGGGCTTTGACTATAAACCATATTTTAGAAACTATGTTAGAATCCTCAAGTTTTTGTGCTTTTCTGTACATGCAACAATTCATACAGCCGCGATAAGCACAATCTTCCCAATCCTTAGCTTCATAGGTATTGTTACTTAAATTAACATAATTGATTAGTTTCTGATAAAAATCTATGGCATTAATACAAAATAGCTTGTCAGATTCGCTAATATTTTTGTTTTGAATTTGTCCAATATATGTGTCAGTAAACTGAGTTAAGTCGCCTTTTGTATTTAAATCAGAGAAATACTGTTTTAATATTTCGTTTTGAACTTCGTTTAAAGCTTCAGTTTTTGATTTTAAATCAGTTTGGTTGTCATAATAATCATTTAGGATAGTTTCTATTTTAGTATTTATCTCTTTTTTGTTTTTGGTAGCTGATAACTCTTCAAGACGATTAAAAAAGTTTTCGTTTTTTTGAAGTATTTGATCAACGGCATTAAGTTGGATTACTGAATCTGTTTGCTTTTCATTTTGACAACTCAAAAACAACACAATAAGTAATGTTGATATTTTTAAATATTTCATAGTTTTTAAATTTAAATATTATGTGTTTAATATCTAGAGCAAACATGTTTGTGTAGCTGCTCTTATAAAATTAAGTAAGGAAAGCTTAAGTTGTTGTTAAGGAAATAATGGTTACTAATTATAATTTAAGTAGAGTAAGGATATGATGCTCTTTGTCTCTTGAAGGAACTAAGACTAAATGGAGTTGTTGTTTAAAGAGCTTAATAATTAGTGGATAGAGAAGAGATGTGTTTGTTGGTTTTCTCTCATACTTTTGTTTTAGTTTTATATTTACTGTTTTTCAATTATTGCTTAATCATTTTTTATTTGTTTAATGAGGTTTTTAAGTTCTGAATCAATCGATTTTTGTTCTTTGAGATGGTTGTTAAAAACGGTAATAATAGCTCTAGCAATAATCAAGTTTTTTCTTTTTCCAGAGTAAACTTTTTGAATAGTTTCTAAGGAGAATTTATGTCCATTTTGAATTAAAAACTCTCGAACCTTTTCTCTGTATTTAGGAGGTTTAATTTTTTCTAATTCATTGCGTTGTGTTATTGATATCATAAAAACTGTAATTAATTTTTATAAAACACATAACAAATAATTTTATATTTGTACGTGTTTTGTACTTATATCACTACAAATATACAAACAAAATTCCTTAACGCAAACAAAAATCAAAATAAATTAGAAAAAAGTTGTTTTTGAATGGAAGATTTTATAGATGAAACGTATAAAAGAGTAGAGCAAATAATTAATTATAAAAGGTTTAATATCAGGTCTTTTGAGGAGGAGATTAACGTTTCGAACAATTCGATAGGAACAGCAATTAGAAGAAAGTCGTCATTTAAGAGTAATGTATTAAACAAAATTCTCCATTCGTTTCCAGAAATAGATCCAACATGGTTATTAACGGGAAGAGGAGAGATGCTTTTAAATAACAAAGGAGAATATATAGCAAGTGAGCCTAGTTCTTTGTATGAACCAGAAATAATTGCTAATCAAGTGAAAGAAAGTTTGTTGAAGTTGCTTTTAGAGGACGGAGAGGTTAAGAAAGCATTAATAACTCAAATAGAACAAGGTTTAAAAAAATAAAGCCCCGATTAGTGTTACTAACCAGGACTTTGTCGCATTTAAATAAAAAATAGAATTTTGTTATATTCTTCTGTCTTCTCTACGTTCCCTTCTATCTTCTCTAACTTCTTTGTAGTCTTCTTTTAATTCTGCTTTAGTAGCATTAATGTCAGCTAACATAGTTTTAGCAAATTCACGTAATAATTTAGTGTTAGTTGTAAGCTTATGCTTGCCAGATTTATTTTTAGAAATAACTAAATTGTAAGCTTTAATAGAACGATAAATCTCTTTTTGTCTGTTTGTTCTCGAAATTTGAGAAGCTAAATCTCTTTGGTCGTCTCTAAGGTCACGCTTATCATCTCTTTTGTCACGAACATCATCGGCGTATTCACGACGTTGTTTTTTATTGTTTCTATAAACAACATCTCTTCTTGATAATTTTGCTTCTCGTTTAGAGGCTCTTAATTCCGATTTACTTCTCTTTACCTCTTTTTGGTCTTGTATAATTTTTCGTTCACTTTGAGCAATTTCTCTTTTCATATCGGAAAGAAGATCGGCTTTTATTCTCTTAAGTTTAACGTTGTTGTGATTAATAAAAGCATTTTCAAAAGCATTAATTTTTGATTTAAAACTATGAAGTTGTTTAAAGTCTTTTTCTAGCTGAGCTTTATTAGTTTTAATCTCTTTTTTATTATCTATAGCTTCTTTAGTGTTTCTAACAAATTGTGCATTAGCAGTGCTAATGAAAAAGCAAAAAACTATACAGTAAGTAAAATTAAATCTTTTCATAATTCAAAAGGTTTTGTTTGCTATTTAGACCTAGAGAAATAAAAAAAGTTTAAATTAAGAGTGTTAAGGAGTTTTTAAAATAAATGTATCAAGTTCATTTATATCATGAGCTTTTACATAATCTTTTTCACCAATACTGTTATTTTCATTCGAATCATAATCCATGAAAATTTTCCAAACATTATTTTCTTTGATAAGAATTACGTGGAATTTACCATAAAAGATTTGCTCCTTTTGGTCAGGTTGTTTTCTTGTTAATTTATAGATACCTCTTTCACTAGCAATAGAATCGTTATTAATTCTTTCAAAAAAACGAAGTGAAATATTATTGGTAATATTCTTTTCTTTAGTTTTAGAAAAACTAGTTTTATAATTATTTATATATGTTTTGTAATCAGAAATTCTTTTACCGCCAGAGATTCTAATTAGTTTTTTTGAATGGATTTTCTCCATTATTTGATACTCTAAAGAATCAAATGCTTGATAAAACTTAAACCAAACTTTATTAATGTCTTCAAGGTTTTTTCTCGATTGAGAATAATTATAGTTTGAAATTATAAATAATAATAAAAAGAAGAAGGTGGTTTTTTTAAACATGACTTTTTTGTAGTTAAAAAATAAAAAGTGGTATTAAAAATAGTTAAAATAATTTACTAAACTGCCAAAACAGCAGTCTTTTAGCTTTGGTACGGTTATGGATTTATAGAAGAAAAAACGAAGAGATGAAAGTATTTTTAAAATTATTATTAACGGCTTTAGCAGTTATCATATTAGCAAATATATTACCAGGAATAGCGGTAAATAATTATGTTACGGCTGTAATAGTTGCAGCAGTAATTTCACTGCTAAATATGTTTGTGCGTCCGTTATTAATATTTTTTACACTACCAGCTACTATAGTTACTTTAGGGTTGTTCCTTTTTGTAATAAATGCAATTATCATATTGTTAGCAGGTAAGTTAGTAGGGGGATTTGTAGTAAGTGGATTTTTTGCGGCACTATTATTTAGTGTGTTATTATCCATATTTAGGTCGTTCCTATTCTCACTTTTAAAAGAAGAAAAGAGTTAAAAAACACAAGATGTTTAGAATCAAGAAGTAAGACGGTAAAATAAAAGAAAAGAAAGTCGATATTCTTGTGTCTAATTGTCTTGTTTCTAAATAAATAAAGTAGTAATTTTGCACCCGATTTTAAAGAAACAGATTTTAAGATGAATATTACAAAAGAAAACGTAGATGCGCTAAACGCAGTTGTAAAAGTTGATATAGTTGCAGAAGATTATCAAGATAAAGTAACAAAAGTATTAAACGATTACCGTAAGACAGCGAACATCCCAGGGTTTAGAAAAGGTCAAGTACCAATGGGGATGGTAAAGAAGCAATACGGAAAATCAGTAATGATAGATGAAGTAAACAAGCTTTTACAAGAATCATTAAATAAATTCTTAGTTGAAGAGAAGTTAGATATTTTAGGTAACCCATTACCAAAAGTACAAGATGATTTTAATTGGGATGCTGATAAATTTTCTTTTGAGTTCGAATTAGGATTAGCTCCTGAATTTGACGTAAACTTAAAGCCAAAGAAAAAAGTAACTCAATATAATATTGTTGCAACTGACGAATTAATCGAGAAAGAATTAGAAAACATTCAAACTCGTTATGGTAAAATGTCAGCTAAAGAAGAAGGTACAGAAGTAGCTAACATTACTGGTACATTTGTAAACGAAGAAAAAGAGATTAACAAAAAATCTACAATCTCTGTAAAAGATATTAAAGGAAAAACTAACTTAAAGAAGTTTGTTGGAGCTAAAGTTGGAGATGTTTTAGAATTAAAAACTAAAAATTTATTCGAAGAAGAGCACAAATTACAACAAGCTTTAGGTGTTTCTCATGATGATGCTAAAGAATTAGAGATTCCAGTTACTTTAACAATCGAAGAAATTACAGAAATTGAACCAGCTGAGTTAGATAAGGAATTATTTGACAAGTTATTTGCTGATGGAAGTGTAAATACTGTAACTGAATTAAAAGAAAAAATTAAAGAAGACGCAGAAAAGCAATTCCAACAACAAGCAGATCAGCAATTATTAAATGCAGTTACTGAAAACTTAGTTGAAAACACAAAGTTTGACTTACCTGTTGAGTTTTTACAAAAGTGGTTACAAACTGCAGGAGAGAAGCAATTAACAACTGAAGAAGCTGCTGCAGAGTACGAAAAGTCTGAAAAAGGATTACGTTACCAATTAATCGAAGGAAAGATTATGAAAGATAACGATATCAAATTAGACTATGCAGAGTTAGTAGACTATGCAAAAGGATTTATCCGTGCTCAAATGGCTCAGTTTGGTAACATGAACCCAGAAGAAAAAGAGTTAGATGATATCGCTGGAAGAATCTTACAAAATCAAGATGAGGCTCAAAAATTACAAGGACAGTTAATAAGCCAAAAATTATTAGCTTTCTATAAAGAAAATATGAGTTTTGATACAAAAGAACTTTCTTACGAAGATTTCATTAAAGAAGTATATAAGTAACAGTTTAAGACTGATATGATTGAAAAACCTGAATGAAAATTCAGGTTTTTTTAGCCATAAACAGTAACAAAATACTAACGAAATAGTTCTTATATTTACATCATATAACCAAAAAAACATTTTAAGAATGGATTACGGAAAAGAATTCGAGAAATACGCAACAAAGCACCACGGAATAAATAGCACATACTTAGGAAAAGTAACAAGCAGTTTAACTCCATACATTATGGAAGAACGTCAAATGAATATTACTCAAATGGACGTTTTCTCTCGTTTAATGATGGATAGAATTATCTTTTTAGGAACAGGTATTAACGACCAAGTAGCTAATGTAATTCAAGCGCAATTATTATTCTTAGAAAGTGTAGATGCAAGTAAAGATATTTCAATCTATATCAATTCACCAGGAGGAGGAGTTTATGCAGGTTTAGGTATTTACGATACTATGCAGTTTATTAAGCCAGATGTAGCAACAATTTGTACTGGTATGGCAGCTTCAATGGGAGCAGTTTTAATGTGTGCAGGGGAAAAGGGAAAGCGTTCAGCGTTACCACACTCGCGTATCATGATTCACCAACCATTAGGAGGAGCACAAGGACAAGCTTCTGACATGGAAATTACTGTAAAAGAAATAGGGAAGTTAAAAACTGAATTATATAATATTATTTCACACCATTCAGGGCAACCTTTTGACAAAGTTCATGCCGATTCTGATAGAGATTATTGGATGAAAGCTGATGAAGCAAAAGCTTACGGAATGGTTGATGAGATTTTAACAAGAAAATAAGAATAACAATAGCTAAGTAATAATTAGCTCAAAGTTGATAAGATGTCGAAAGAAGAAAATTTACAATGTTCCTTTTGTGGGCGTAAAAAACCAGAAACCGATTTATTAATCGCTGGATTAGATGCACATATTTGTGATAAATGTATCGAACAAGCTCATGGAATAGTTGAGGAAGAAATTGCTGAAGCTAAAACAGGAGGTTTGTCTCAAGATTTAACATTAAAGAAGCCAAAAGAAATTAAAGCTTTTTTAGATGAATATATTATTGGGCAAACAGAAACCAAAAGAGCAATGTCTGTAGCTGTGTATAATCACTATAAACGATTATTACAAGTTAAAGATGATGAAGATGAAGTTGAGATTGAAAAGTCAAACATTGTTTTAGTTGGAGAAACAGGAACAGGAAAAACATTAGTAGCTCGTACCATTGCAAAAATGTTAAATGTACCATTTTCAATTGTTGATGCAACAGTTTTAACTCAAGCAGGGTATGTAGGAGAGGATGTAGAAAGTATTTTGAGTCGTTTATTACAAGCTGCTGATTATGATGTTGAAAAAGCAGAAAAAGGGATTGTTTTTATTGATGAGATTGATAAAATAGCACGTAAAGGTGATAATCCTTCAATTACTCGAGATGTTTCTGGAGAAGGTGTTCAGCAGGCTTTATTAAAGCTTTTAGAAGGAGCTGTAGTAAATGTGGCACCAAAAGGAGGTAGAAAACATCCTGAACAAAAGTTTATTGAAGTAAATACTAAAGATATTTTATTTATAGCCGGAGGAGCATTTTCTGGAATAGATAGAATTATTAGTAATCGTTTAAATATGCAAGCGGTAGGTTATAGTGCGTCAATAGATGAAGACAAGATTGATGAGAGTAATTTATTACAGTATATTATTCCTTCAGATTTAAAATCTTTTGGATTGATACCTGAAATCATTGGACGTTTACCTGTGTTAAGTTACATGAATCCTTTAGATGCAAAAACTTTAAGAGCTATTTTAACAGAGCCTAAAAATTCAATCATTAAGCAGTATACTAAATTGTTCGCTATGGATGATGTAGAGTTCTCGTTAACAGAAGAAGCTTTACAGTATATTGTAGATAAAGCAATTGAGTATAAGCTAGGAGCACGTGGATTACGTTCGTTATGTGAAGCTATTTTAACTGACGCAATGTTTGATATGCCTAGTTCTGATGACAAAGAGTTTACAGTAACTAAAGAATACGCAGAGGCGAAATTAACGAAGTCGGCCTTAAAGAAATTGAGAGCAGCTTCTTAAGCTTAGTTAATTCATAAATAAAAAAGACCACATTTTAAAATGTGGTCTTTTTTTATAATACTATTTGAAACTAAGATTAATTTTTAATTTTACTGTGCTTTTTAATCCATTCATTTAGTTGAACAGGAGTTAATTTATATTTCTGTTGTACTTCTTTTTTCTTACTTAGTATGTAAGTTGGATTTAAAACAGCAGCATCATATTCGCTTACTACAGCTTTTTTGAATTTTGTATAATGACTATCAGTAGTTTCTTGTGGTTGTTCTGTTTTAGCTTTTAAAGAAGGAGTACCAAATGATTTTATCCATTCTGTAAATTGCTCAGGATTTAATTTGTATTTTTTTTGAATTTCCTCTTTTTTACTTTGTAAGTAAGTTGGGCTTAATACTAATTTTTCATATTCTTCTACTGCAGCTCTTTTAAATTTTGAATAATGAGCAATAGTACTTTTTTTCTGAGAACTTGCATTAGAAGGGGTATTTGAGCTTAAATTAGAGTATTTTGTTATCCATTGAGCAAATTGTTCTGGGTTTAACTGGTATTTTTGTTGAAGTTCAGCTTTTTTATTCTCTAAGTGGGCTTCGGCTAATACTAATTTATCATATTCAGTAATAACTGAAAGTTGAAACTTCTCATAATAATTAGCAGCTGAATCACTGGATTGGTTACTTGTACTAACCTTAGGTGTTTCTACTTTTTTCTGAGGAGTCGAGTTTTGAGGTGTATTTTTTTTCTCAGTATTTTTTGCAACAGTATTCGTGTTAAGTACTTCTGAAGCTTTATTAGCATAAGAAGTGGTTCCGTCTTTATACCAACCAGAAGGAATGTTATTAAGTTGAGAATCATTAGCTACAATAACATCTATTTTATTATTAGTAGCATCTAAGTTTTCAAGATTGTGACAGCCTTTAACATCAAGTTCAGTTAGGTTGTTAAAGCTACAGTATAGAGTTTCTAAACGATCATTGTTTCCTAAAATTAAACTACTTAATTTATTATTATCACAACTTACATACACTAGTTCGGTATTATTGCTAAGATTTAAACTTTCTATTTGGTTTTCACTACAGTTTAAGAAAGTAATCGATTTACTTTTTGATAAATCAATCTTAGTAATATTATTACCAAAACAATCTAAACGCTTTAAATTAGGAAAGCTTTCTAAACCAGTTAAGTCTTTAATTTTAGAATGTACGTTTGGTAACAGTTTATTTGTTATAGGGTTATTAATATTTAAATTAACAACATACGCCGCATCGCTAACTAAAATAGTACCATTCAAACCATTAGTATCAATGTCTAAGTCAATTAAACATTCTTCAAGGCCAATATCAGGTATACGGATAGTTTCTTGAGAAAATAAATTAGCACATAGAAATAAAGATAACCAAAGGCTTATATATGTTTTCATAAAAAGGGAATTTGGGGTCAAAAGTATAAAATTTCGATAAAATTACCTTTAAAAGAGAACTTATTTTTGAGTTAAAGCCTATTATTGGTTTTCTTTATTAATAGAATAAAAAGGTAAAAAATTAAATATCAATTTTATAGATTGTTCTTTTTATTTGCATACCATTCTCTAATACTTTCTTTATAAAGTAATATTTGTTAGGAGGTAATTCTCGTTGATAATAAGGGTTTGTTCTAATATCATTAAATTCTAATGTTTGTGTTTTAGAATAACTATCGCCTAGTGATTCTTTAGAGGTAATAGTAACTGAGGTAATTGGTACAGAATCAGCATTTCTAGCTTTAAGTCCTCCTAGGCAAGTGTATACAATAATATTATTTCCTAGTTGTTTGATTTTTACAGCTCTAATATACCCTTTGTCTTCTGGGTTTTCATCTTTACTTACAGTATGTTCTAATCTTAGTTTTCCAGGTATGTCACAAGGAGCTTGAGTATGATAAAATTCATAATCAAATCCTTTTTGAAACTTATGAACAATTTTACTAGGAGTTCTATAAACTATTTCATTACCAAAATTATTAGGGTCAGGTTCGGTATGTGTAACTTCTCCTAGTGTAATTTTTGAAGCGTAAGGTTCGTATAAACTTTCTAGAGAGTTCATAACATTAGCAAATTTAGTAGCTGAATTTTCTCTAATAGCTGCTCTCATTTTATCTCCTTGCCCTTTTGTAAAAACTGCATTGTCTAAAGATCTACAAGGTAATGTGCTAGAGCTCATAAAATTGTTAGCAGGTATTTTGGAAAACTCAATATTGCATTTAGAATTATTATTAGCACCAGTGTATGTAGAGCAATCAGAGCTAACTTCGTTACTTTCATAAGCTGTAGATGGAGGAGTGTCATCAATATGGTCATTAGCATAAACTAATTCACAATTAGAGCTATTCCAGTTATGATAAGTATGTAGTAAAGATAAGTTGTGTCCAATTTCATGTGGCAAAGTTGAGGTTAGTAAATACTCATCGTCAATAACAGTATTAACACCATTTCTATTAGCCATACCAGAATATTTAATAAACTGAATATTATTGTTGAAAATTTTATCAACTATAAAAATATTGAAACTATCATCCTGATATTTATTAATGTCTTTAGAATATTGAACTAACTCATTAAAAGTACCAAATGGAGTTTGGCCTTGAAGCCCATGAAAAATAGTAAGCTTATTTGAATTATTTATATAATTAAAACCTTTAAACTTAAAGAATATATCAAATTGATTAAACTTATCATTAAGTATTGTAATGGCTTCAATAATGTTGCTTTCTGTTAAAGGTATTTCTCTGGTTCCATCATCCTTGTTTACAATGTGGAAAAATACATTGATAACATATTTAGAATCATCATAAGAAGATGGCGAAGTGTTTTTAAAAAGATTTAGTTCTTTGTTATTTAGATCTATGTCATAAATGGAACCACACTGAGGAGGTATAATTTTTTTCTCTAAAACGTATTCTTCAACTTTATTGAGTTCAAGAATTTTGTTTTTTAAAAGTTTACTAATTCTTTTTTGAGATATACCATTTGCTATACATAGAATGGTAAATAGGAGTACGAGGGATATCCTTTTTCTATTCATAAGTAATTGTTGTTTAGCTACTTAAAGCCTAATAAATATACTTCTATTTTTTTGAAAAAGAAAATTTTTAAAAGCATTATCTTTGAAAATTCAATATTTATAGCCAATGATAACTCAACAAACGATAGAAAAAGTATTTGAATCTGCTAGAGTAGAAGAAGTAATAGGGGAGTTTGTACAGTTAAAAAAATCAGGAAGTAGTTTTAAAGGGTTAAGTCCATTTACAGATGAAAGAACTCCTTCATTCATGGTATCTCCAGTAAAACAAATATGGAAAGATTTTAGTACGGGAAAAGGAGGGAATGCAGTGTCGTTTTTAATGGAACATGAGCATTACACATACCCAGAGGCTATTAGATGGTTGGCAAAAAAATATAATATTGAAATAGAAGAAACTGAGCAGTCTGACGAGCAAAAACAGCAAATGAATGAGCGTGAAAGTATGTTTTTGGTTTCAAAGTTTGCTAAAGATTACTTTCATGATGTATTAATGAACAGCCAAAAAGGTAGAGCTATAGGGTTGTCTTATTTCAAAGAAAGAGGTTTTAGAGAAGATATAATTGAAAAATTTGATTTAGGATATTGTAAAGATGAATGGGATAATTTTACAAATGCGGCTTTAAGTAAAGGATACGATCTAAAATATCTTAAGTCAACAGGTTTAACTATTGTAAAAGAGGGTGGGGCTCAAGATAGAAAATTTGACCGTTTTAAAGGACGGGTAATGTTTCCAATCCATAGTATGTCTGGACGTATTTTAGGTTTTGGAGGAAGAATCCTAACAAATGATAAAAAGGCAGCTAAATATTTAAATTCACCAGAAAGTGAGATTTACCATAAGAGTAAAATTTTATACGGTATTTATCATGCAAAGAAAGAAATTGCTAAACAAGATAACTGTTTTCTAGTAGAAGGATATACAGATGTAATTTCGTTTTATCAATCTGGAGTAGAAAATGTAGTAGCTTCATCAGGTACTGCTTTAACCCCAGATCAAATACGTTTAATAAATCGTTTAACAAAGAATATAACTGTTTTATTTGACGGAGATGCAGCTGGAATTAGAGCTTCGATAAGAGGTATAGATTTAATTCTAGAGCAAGGAATGAATGTAAAAGTGGTTTCATTTCCAGAAGGAGAAGACCCTGATAGCTTTGCGAAAGCTCATTCAAGTAAAGAATTAAAGGATTACTTAGAAAATACAGCACAAGATTTTATAGAGTTCAAAGTATCTTTATTAATGAAGGAAGCTGCAAATGATCCAGTAAAGAAAGCTGGATTAATCCGTGATATTGTAACAAGTATTTCTAAAATTCCGGATGGAATTCAAAGAGAAGTATACGTACAAGAGTGTGCTAACATAATGGATATATCTGAAAGAGTATTGTTTAGTGAGTTGGCTCAATTGTTAAGTAGAAGTGCGGGAAATAGTGGAAGTCAATCGCAAAGTTCTTATTCAGAGCCCCAACGCATGCAAGAGAGAGAGCAGCCTAGAATGGGGGTTGTTAAAGGAAAAGGAGCTAAGGCAAACCAGAAAATAGATCAATTAAATATTTTAGAGAAAGAGGTAATAAGAATATTATTATTATATGGAAATGAAGTAATAGATTTTGTAAACTGGGTAGATGGGGTAGATGAAAAAGGAAGGCCTATTTTAGAAAAAGAAGAGTATCAAAACTCAGTATGTAATGAGTTGTATCTTAATTTACAAGAAGACGAAATTGAATTTACCAATGAAGTATTTAGGTTAACTTATTATGAGTTAATTCATCAATTGAATCAAGATGAGAAAATATCTATAGATCAACTGATTATGCATGAAGATACTAATATATCAAACCTAGTTACTAATGTTTTAATGGATGAAGAAAAATATTCATTAAGTGACTGGGAAAGAAAAGAAGTGTTTGTAACAGATACTGTAAAAGTGCTTCCTAAATTAGTGTCAGATGCAGTGTTAAATTTGAGAAGAGTTTTGATAGAAGAAAAAATTAAAGAGATATTGGAGCAAGTACAAACGGAAAATACAATGCCTGACTTAGAGGAAATTTCGAATTATACTGACTTAAAAAAACGTCTTTTTGAAAAGTTAAACCGAGTAGTTTAACATTAACTTATTTTAAACGTTAACAGAAATTAACAATTGTATATGATTTTTTTGTAACTTTATCCCGAGGAAAGAACAAGAAAGAATAAAATTATGAGAAAATTGCTGCAGTTTTTTGAACTGCTTAGACTGCTGGTTTTATTGCCGTTTAAAATATCTAACGGTGAAAAGAAACGTACTTATCAAAAGATTAAACGGCAAATGATGCTGGTTAATTTACTTTAATTCTAAAGGAATTTCACAAACAGGTATAGGGATCATTTTATGTTGATTAATTCGGTTAAGACGCGTATATATTTTATATACTTCTAGTTCTCTACCAGAAAAATCATCATTAGTTTTCCCTATATTTTGCATTTCCATAGCCCATTCTAATTCATCATATGAAGCACCAATTTGGTCTTCGTCTGTTCTGCTATCACCAAATAAACCATCGGTAGGTTGTGCGGTTTGAATAGAATTAGGAACGCCTAAGTATTCTCCTAAGGCATATACCTCAGATTTTACTAAATCAGCAATAGGGCTTAAATCAACCCCACCGTCTCCATATTTTGTGTAAAAACCAACTCCAAAATCTTCAACTTTGTTACCTGTTCCAGCAACTAATAAACCGTGTAAACCAGCAAAATAATATAAAGTTGTCATACGTAAACGCGCACGAGTATTTGCTAATGCTAAATCTGTTTTAGCAGAAGATTCAACTTCAGGTACTACAGTTTTAAAGTCTTCAAATGTAGAAGTTAAATTAACTTCAACCTCACTTACATTGTCAAAGCGCTCTTTAAGTTGTTTAATGTGTTCATTGGCTCTATTAACTTGGCTTTCTGCTTGGTGTATAGGTAATTCAACACATAAAGTAGGTAGTCCAGTTTTGGCACATAAAGTAGAAGTAACAGCACTATCAATACCTCCAGAAACACCTACAACAAAGCCATTTACCTTAGCATTGTTAGCATAATTTTTTAACCATTGAATTATATGTTCAGCTACTTTAGGTGTATTCATAATGAAAGATATTTTAGTAAGAGTTTATATAAAGATCATATAAACTATTTTAGTAATTTCGACGTTGTAATTTTGAATGTAAATATACTAAAGTTCATGAGAAAATTTTTGACACTTTGTGTTTTAGTTTTAGGAATGGTTTCTTGTAAAAAAGAAGAAAAATCGAAGTTAGATGTTGATGTTTCTAACATAAAAGTTAATGTAGAAATTGATCGTTTTGATATAGATTTTTACAACACGTCAGAAAAGAGTTTGAAACAAGTAAAAAACCAATACCCAATATTATTTCCTTTAAATGTTCAAGACAGTGTATGGATAAATAAACGTAATGATAAAGATGAACAAGAGTTGTTTATAGAAACTCAACGTGTATATGGTGATATCAATGAATTAGATTTAGAGTTAGTTTCATTATTTAAGCATGTAAAGTATTACAATCCAAAATTTATAAGCCCGAAAGTAATTACAATGCTTACTAATATTGATTATGATAACCGTATCGTTTTTTCAGACAGTTTGCTGTTAATTTCATTAGATTCTTATTTAGGAAAAGAACATAAGTTTTATAATGATTATCCTGCATATGTTAAAGAGAATAATAAAAAAGAAAATATAATTGTTGATGTTGCTAAAGCAATAATAAGTAAGCAAATGTATCCTAGTAGGTCAAGACGTTTTATTGATAAAATGATTTACAAAGGGAAGAAAATGTATTTGTTAGATGCTTATTTGCCAAATGTACCAGATGAATATAAAATTGGATATTCAAAAGTAAAATTTGATTGGGCAGTTAATAATGAAGAACAGATATGGAAATACTTTATAGGAAAGGATATATTATATAGCACCAGTAAGGAAAATGATAAAAGGTTTTTAAATTTAGCTCCATTTTCTAAATTTTATATGGAAGGTGATAGTGAATCACCAGGAAGAATAGGAGAGTGGATAGGTTGGCAAATAGTACGCTCATATATGCAAAAGAATGATGTATCTTTGCGAGAATTATTACAAACGGACGAAGAAACAATATTCAATAAATCAAAATATAAACCGAAGAGATAATGGCAATAGAACATACTTCAAAGATTACTTTTAAAGTAGGGTTAGATGAGAATAGAATACCAGAAGAGATTTCATGGAATGCTGAAGATGGAGGAATAACAAACGAAGCATCAAAAGCAATCATGTTGTCTGTTTGGGATCATAAAAAAAAGGATACCTTACGTATGGATTTGTGGACGAAAGATATGCCTGTAGATGAAATGAAACAATTTTTTCATCAAACATTAGTATCGATGGCTAATTCATTTGAAAGAGCTACTAATGATGATAAAATGAGTGCAACAATGCGCGATTTTTGTGATTATTTTGCAGAAAAACTAGAATTGGTAAAAAAATAAAAAAAGCAGCTTTTAGCTGCTTTTTTTATGCTGTATGATTTTTGATTTTATTAATTATAAAATGATAATCTTCTGGGTTGTTTACAAAATCTAAATCAGAAACATCAATGATTAAAATATTTAAATCTGATTGCGTTTTTATAAAGTTGCTATAACCATCGTGTATTTTCTGTAAATAACTGGCTTCAATATTTTGTTCGTATTCTCTTCCTCTTTTTTTAATGTTTTGTAAAAGACGCTCAGTATTTTGATATAAATAAACGTATAAATCAGGTTTAGTTATTTCTTTATACATTAAATCAAACATTTTTCTATATAATTTATATTCATCCTCTTGCAGAGTGATTTGAGCAAAAATTAAAGATTTAAATATATAGTAGTCAGAAACAATAAAATTTTTGAAAAGATCAAATTGAGCTAAGTCATCAGATAATTGTTGATACCTATCAGCAAGAAAGCTCATTTCAAGAGGAAAAGCATATCGTTCATTATCATTATAAAACTTAGGAAGGAAAGGATTGTCAGCAAAACGTTCTAATACAATTTTGGCATTAAATTCATCAGACATCATATTGGCCAATGAAGTTTTTCCTGCACCAATATTTCCTTCAATAGCTATATAATTATACTTTTCGGTAATAGGAATAGGTCTTTTTAACGATTCGTTAATAGGTGTTATTTCTGAATTATCTGAACAATTTTCAAGACAAATATATAAATGCTTTTTTTCTATTGGGTGAATTGTGTTTCTTGCTATTTCAACCAAAGGAACCAAAGCAAACTTACGTTCTAACATTCTTGGATGTGGAACAATTAAGTTTTTTGAAAAAATTATTTCATCGTCAAATAATAAAATATCAATATCAATAATTCTATCGGTATAACCTTCAGAAGTATTTCTAATTCGACCTAATTCTTTTTCAATGAAAAGTAATTTTTTTATCAAGGTTTCAGGAGGTAAATAAGTAGAAACTTTAATACATGTGTTGTAAAAGTTAGCTCCATCAAAGCCTAAGGAAGGAGTTTCATATACAGTTGCAATTTTTTGAACAGCACCAATTTGATCGGCAATTAAATTAACTGCACTTTGAATATTTTGTAACTTATTCCCTTGGTTTGTACCTATAGATAAATATGTAATTCTTTGTATTTTCATGAGTAGAGTGCAAAGAAAAATAAAACTTAAATAAGAACGAGCAAAAAATAAAATTTTTATTTAACAAATTTCTTCATAAAAGGATAGGGTAAACTGCTTTTTACTTGTTTTAATACTGAATTTCTTTAAGAGTAAATTTTTTAATAGATTATTGGGGAATAATCAAAACGAACTCTACTAAGGCTACTATTAACAGTGGCCTTTTTTATTAAGATTAATAAGGTTATAAAAAAAAAGCAACCATAATCGGTTGCTTTTTTTTATAAGAAGAATTTTAAGCTTCTTTTTTATTTTCTCTAGGCTTTCTATCTTTTCTATCGTCACGACGATTATTACGATTGTCTTTACCTTTATTATTGTCTCTTGGAGGTCTTGCTACATAACCTTCTGGTTTTGGTAACAATGCTTTACGAGATACTTTTTCCTTACGTGTTCTAGGGTCTAAACCAAAGTACTTAACATCTATGATGTCACCTAATTTAACTACGTCAGAAACATTATCAGTACGTTCCCATGCTAATTCGCTTACGTGTAATAAAACTTCGTTTCCTGGAGCTTCTGTATATTCTACAACAGCACCAAAATCTAACATCTTAATAACTTTTACTTCATAAACAGAACCTTTTTCAGGTTTAAACATCATAGAGTCTAAGCGAGCTATAACTTTTTCTATACCTTCTGGGCTTGTTCCTAAAATCTCAACAATTCCTTCTTCAGTAGCTGGATCTTCTGTAAGAACTATAGTTGTTTCAGTTTCTTTTTGTAATTCTTGGATGTGTTTACCACCTGGACCAATAAATGCACCAATCAATTCGTTAGGAATTCGTTTGGTAATCATCTTAGGAGCGTGTGCTTTTACATCTTCATTAGGTTGCGCAATAGTATCTGTTAATTTCTCTAAGATATGTAAACGACCATCACGAGCTTGTTTTAATGCATTAACTAAAATCTCGTAAGAAAGACCTTTCACCTTAATATCCATTTGACAAGCAGTAATACCATCGGCAGTACCAGTTACTTTAAAGTCCATGTCACCTAAGTGGTCTTCATCACCTAATATATCAGATAAAACAGCATAACGATCACCATCAGAAATTAATCCCATTGCGATACCAGAAACTGGCTTTTTTAATTTTACCCCAGCGTCCATTAATGCCATAGTACCAGAACAAACAGTAGCCATAGAAGAAGAACCATTAGATTCTAATACTTCAGATACTACACGTACTGTATAAGGGCAATCTGAAGGAATCATTCCTTTTAAAGCTCTTTGTGCTAAGTTTCCATGACCAATTTCTCTACGTGAAGTTCCTCTTAAAGGACGAGCTTCACCAGTACAGAATGGAGGGAAGTTATAGTGTAAATAGAATGTTTCTTCACCTTCGTAAGATGGCATATCTATTTGATTTGCCTCTCTTGATGTTCCTAATGTTACTGTAGCTAAGGCTTGTGTTTCTCCACGGGTAAAAATAGAAGAACCATGCGTAGACGGTAAATAATCTACTTCACACCAAATAGGTCTAATATCTGTTGTTTTACGTCCGTCTAAACGTAAACCTTCAGCTAAAGTTAATTCTCTAACAGCATTTTTCTGTGCTTTGTTAAAGTATTTATCAATTAAGTTTCCGTAATCTTCAATTTCTTCTTCTGTAAAAGATGCGATAATTTCTTCTTTTACTTCAGAAAAAGCTAAACCTCTTTCAGCTTTAGATGTTCCTTTTTTAGCAATATCATAACATTTTTGGTATGCAGCGTCATGAATTCTTTTTGCTAATTCTTCATCTTCTCTTTCTGGATCATATTCACGAGTTTCTTTTTTACCGAAAGCTTCAGCTAAACGAACTTGAGCAGCACATTGTACTTTAATAGCCTCGTGAGCAAATTTAATAGCATCTGCCATTTCCTCTTCGCTAATTTCATCCATTTCACCTTCTACCATCATTACTGAATCTGCAGAAGCACCAATCATCATATCAATATCAGATTCAGCTAATTGAGTTCTTGTAGGGTTAATTACAAACTCGCCATTCACTCTTGCTACTCTTACCTCTGAAATAGGAGTCTCGAAAGGAATGTCACTTAATTGAATCACTGTTGAAGCTGCTAAACCAGCTAAAGCATCTGGCATTACATTTTCATCATGAGACATTAATTGAATCATTACTTGCGTTTCTGCATGGTAATCTTTTGGAAATAATGGACGTAATACACGATCCACTAAACGCATAGTTAATATTTCTCCATCACTAGGTCTTGCTTCTCTTTTAAAGAAACCTCCAGGGTAACGACCAGCAGCTGCAAATTTTTCTCTATAATCTACAGTTAATGGTAAAAAATCTACATCAGATTGCTTGTAATTAGATACTACTGTACATAATAACATCGCTTTTCCCATCTGAACAACAACTGAACCGTGGGCTTGTTTTGCTAACTTACCCGTTTCTAATGAGATGGTTCTTCCATCTCCAAGGTCTATGACCTCTCTAAATACTTTTGGAATCATAAATTTTCAATTCTAAATTTTTAATTTGTTTGTTGTTGTTGTGTTGTTGTATCTCCAATGGAAAACCAAAATTGTTGTTAGGAATTTTGGACTTTTTATATAAATTTCTGTTTGTTAGTCAGAAATGAACTTTTGTAAAATAAAAAAGAGGCACGTTTATAGAGCCTCTTTTTGGTAGAAATTATTTTCTAATTCCTAATTCTTTAATAATCGCACGGTATCTGTTGATGTCCTTTTTCTTTAAGTAATCTAACAAGCTTCTACGCTTACCTACCATCTTTACTAATGAACGCTCTGTGTTGAAATCTTTACGATTTTGCTTTAAGTGCTCAGTTAAGTGATTAATTCTGTGTGTGAATAATGCGATTTGTCCTTCTGCAGAACCAGTATCGTTTGCTCCTTTACCGTGTTTAGTAAAGATGCTTTCCTTTACTTCTTTAGTTAAATACATACCAATATTGTTTAAATGATTTTAATGTACTCAATGCTTTTACATTGAAGCTGCAAATGTACAATTATTTTTTAGATTGTTAATAAAGAACGATAAATAAAAAAGCTAGCGTTAGCTAGCTTTTTTATTTATGCCCTTATTGGTTGATTTTGAATTAAATCAATATATAAGTTTACTTGTGTTTTTAAATCTTTTCTTTCGTAAATACCATCTAAGAATCCATGCTCTAGTACAAATTCTGAACGTTGGAATCCTTCAGGTAATTCTTTACCTGTTGTGTCTTTTACAACACGTGGTCCAGCAAATGCAATTAAAGCGTTAGGTTCCGCTATGTTAATGTCTCCTAGCATTGCAAAAGAAGCTGTTGTTCCTCCAGTTGTTGGATCTGTACATAATGATATGTATGGTAATTTAGCTTCTGCTAATTGAGCTAATTTCGCTGATGTTTTTACTAACTGCATTAATGATAATGAAGCTTCCATCATACGAGCACCTCCTGATTTTGATACCATTAAAAATGGTAGCTCGTGTTGGATTGCATAATCAATAGCTCTTGCTATTTTTTCTCCTACAACACTTCCCATTGATCCTCCGATAAAAGCAAAGTCCATAGAAGCAATAACAATATCTTTTCCTAAAGATTTACCAACAGCAGTACGTACAGCATCTTTTAATCCTGTTTTCTTCTGTGCTGCCTTTAAACGATCTGGATATTTTTTAGTATCCACAAATTTTAAAGGATCTTTAGCTGTTAACTCTGAATTTAATTCTTCAAACTTATTGTCGTCAAAAAATAACTCAAAATATTCATTACTTCCTATACGTACATGGTATCCATCTTCTGGACTTACATATAGGTTTTTCTTTAATTCGTCTGTATCAATAATTTTCCCGCTTGGAGTTTTATACCACAAGCCTTTAGGAGTATCTTTTTTTTCTTCGGTAGGGGTTTGGATTCCCTTGTCTTTACGTTTAAACCAAGCCATAGTGTTTAGTTTATATTTTGTTGTTTGTGTGTAATTAACTCTTTTTATGAAAAGAGTAGGCTACAAATGTAAAAGATTTTTACGAACTTTACTTTTATGAGCAATAAAAAAAGCATCTAACCTCGATTAGATGCTTTTTTTTATTGGTTTTTTGCTGGTTATAAGGTGTTTACGTTGTTTAAATCTTCAAAAGCTTTTTTAAGACGAGCTTTAAAAGTTTGTTCACCTTCTCTTAACCATTTACGTGGGTCATAGTACTTTTTGTTAGGTAAATCTTCTCCTTCTGGATTACCAATCTGACTTGATAAATATTCTTTTTTACCTATAATATAGTCACGGATACCTTCAGTAAATGCATATTGTAAATCTGTATCAATATTCATTTTGATAACACCATAACCTATAGATTCTCTAATTTCTTCTAAAGTAGAACCAGATCCTCCATGGAATACAAAATCAATAGTATTATGAGGTACATTGTATTTTTCTGAGATATACTCTTGAGAATTCTTTAAGATTTTAGGAGTTAATTTTACATTTCCTGGTTTGTATACTCCATGAACATTACCAAAAGCAGCAGCAATTGTAAATTGATCGCTTACTTTCATTAATTCTTCATATGCAAAAGCAACTTCTTCCGGTTGTGTATATAATTTAGAAACATCTACATCGGTGTTATCTACACCATCTTCTTCTCCTCCTGTAATACCTAACTCAATTTCTAATGTCATACCCATTTTACTCATACGGGCTAGGTATTCTTTACAAATCTCTATGTTTTCTTCTAATGGTTCTTCACTCAAATCAATCATGTGTGAGCTGTAAAGAGACTTTCCTGTTTCTTTATAAAATTGCTCACTAGCATCTAATAAACCATCAATCCAAGGTAGTAATTTTTTAGCTGCATGATCTGTGTGTAAAATTACAGGTATACCATAAGCTTCAGCTAATAAATGGATATGTTTTGCTCCAGCTACAGCTCCAGCTATTGCAGCTTTTTGATCTTCATTAGAAAGTCCTTTCCCTGCATTGAATTGAGCTCCACCATTTGAAAACTGAATAATTACTGGAGAGTTTAGTTCTTTTGCAGTTTCTAATACAGTATTAATAGTGTTTGAACCTACTACATTTACTGCAGGTAAAGCAAACCCTTTTTCTTTTGCTAGTTGAAATATTGCTTGAACTTCTTTTCCAGTAGCAACACCTGGTTTGATATTATGAGACATTAAAATTGATTTTTAGTTGTATTATAATGCTCCAAAAATAAGAAAATTAAAACTTATCTGAATTAAAAATAACGATAACGTTATAGCTAAATATGAAGTTAAAAAGGATAGTTTATACCAATGTTTAATACAGAACTTGAAAAGTTCATGTTTCTAAACCATCTATTTCCAGTTAAATAAGGTTCATGAACTTTGAAACCTAAATCTAATCGAGCAATTAAGAATTTAAAATCATATCTCATTCCAAAACCAGTCCCTACTGCCATATCTCCTAATGATTTTATATTTTTAAATTTTGCATCATCATCTATGAATTCAGATTTAGTAATATCCCAAATGTTACCAGCGTCTACAAATAAAGCCCCTTTTAATGATCCTAGTACATCAAAACGATATTCAAAACTTGTAAGAAACTTTAAGCTACCTATATTATATTCTAAACCTGTTGATCGAGTTCCAGGCCCTAAATTATAAGTTCTCCAAGCTCTAATGTCGTTAGATCCTCCAGCAAAATAACTTCTAGAAAAAGGAATATTTGATTTATCATAAGTTACTATGGCTCCTAAAAAGGTTCTATGTGCTAATACTGTATTATTTCCTAAGTCCCAGTACTTTTTATATTCTAAATCAGCTTTAAAATATTGGGCTATTGGAATCTTAAATACAGTAGTTTTTCCATTGTCATTTTTTTGTTTTGACAAAAGCCCCATTACATTTCCTGAGTTAGCAATTCGAACTTTAAAAAATGAAAAGCTTTGGTCCTTTACATTTTCTTGATTATTGTAAGTAAAGCTATATGCAATTTCTGGAATTAAGAAGTCAGAAGTAATAATTCGATATCGATCAATTATATTTAAAATAACACCTAAATCATCAGGGTTGTTTTGAAAATAAGTTGTGTTACTAGCTATTTGTGCTGCATAATTACCTATCTGATTAAAATTTCCAGGAGTATTATCAGGAACAGGTAAACCTGGATTTGAAACTTGCCCTATGGCTATTAATTTTAAATACTCTGAAGAATATACATTAAAATAATTACTAACATTTAAGTTTCTTATATATTGAGCATTCAATAATTCTAGTTGAATTGATTTACGCTTTGTGTAGTTCCACTTATAATCAATTCCTACCGTAATATTTTGTCTATCTAAACCAATGTTTTTTTGAATTCCCACTCCAGTAAAAAACTTAGTTCTAGGGAACATCCTTTTTGGTACAAATTTATGTAAACCAAAAGGAGCCATTAAACGTGGTACTTCTAAAGAAATATCACCTCCAACTTCCCAACCAGGACCATTATTAGAATTAAAATAGGAACCAAAAGTTGAAAATTTAAAAATTTCTGCACCTTTAAATGTATTTCTATTAGTTAAAGAGAATTTTAATGAAATATCAAAATTTCGAATATTTGATCTTGAAAGCTCTGTGTCAAATCCTAAAGTATATTTTTCTATAGGTGTTAAAAAAATGGAAGCTTCTAATTCATCATCGTTAAGTTCATTATATCGAATAGAAGTCGATTTGAAATTTCTCAAGCCTTTTAAATGCCTACGTGTTATGTCTCTTAATGAATCACTATAAACCGAATTAGGTTTAATAAATATTGATTGTGATAAATATTTAGGATTATATTTTAGCTTGTCATTAGCATAAAAGTTAATGCCTTCGTAAGATGTAGAATCTTGATGTGGTAGATTTCTTTTATTATAAGTATAGTCTGTATAGATATTAACCTTTTTTATCTTTTGAATTTTAAAAGGAATAACTCTGTCAGAAATATTAACATCAACATTTGTTTTTTTATAATTTTTTAGAGTGTCGATGTCAAATAAAATGTAATTTTCATTAAAGTGATAAATACCTTTATTTCTAAACAATTTTACTAATCGGTCTGCTTCTTTTATAAAATTATCAACATCGTATTGTTCATCAGTTTTTAAAAAACTATTCTCTTTTGATTCTTTATATAAAAAATCAAGAACAGGAGATGAGATTTTGGTTTTAATAGAATCTAAAAAAGATGGTTTACCTCTTAAAACATTATAGGTAATAGCCCCTTTTTTTCTTCCTATTGTATCTTTTTTTGAAGTTACCTTTGACCTAAAATACCCTTTTGTTTGAAAATATGCGTTTAAGTTAGCTACAGTTCTTCTGGTTTTTCTATCGTTAATAATAATAGGTGCTTGTCCACTTTTTAAAAACCAATTATTAAAACCGATAAAAGTCCTAGCGACTGCAATACTTTGTTTTTCAGAAAAATTCTTTTTGAAAAAGTTATATGTATTTGGGTTGTTTTTGGCCCACTCACTTGGTGTTTTAGAACCATCAGGGTTTCCTAAGTTGTAAAAATATAGAGAAAGAGGCATTCCTAAAGCTTTAGCGTTAGGCTTTTGCATTAATAATTCAGAAATATTATTACTGGAGTTTTTTGAGCTGTCTATGTAAACAGTATTTTTAGCTAATAACAATTCATTTTCCTTAACGTACTTTATGGTACTACAAGAATAGAATAAGACTACTAATAAAAAGAAGAAAGAAAGTTTTTTCATTAACTTTACGCCTCGTATTTTTTTATCAAAAATACTATTTTTTAGTGGTTTAAAAGTGTTAAAAAAGATTTAATGAGTTTATCTAATAACAACCTGAAATTAATAACTAGTTTACAGCAAAAAAAGTATAGACAACGACATAAATTATTCGTAGCTGAAGGAATAAAGGTTGTAAATGAATTGTTGAATTCGTCTTTAGAGGTATATCAAGTGTTTACTACTGATAATTCTTTGGAATTTATAGACGCAGTTGATTCTATTCTGATATCAGAAAACGAATTAAAAAAGATAAGTACTTTAAAGAAACCCAACAAAGTTCTAGCTTTATTTAAAATTCCAGAAGATAAACTTATAAGTGATGAGAGTAGTTTTATATTAGCTCTAGATAATGTAAATGATCCAGGGAATTTAGGAACTATTATTCGTTTGTGTGATTGGTTTGGAATTACAGAGTTAGTTTGTTCAAAAAGTACAGTTGATTGTTATAATCAAAAAGTAGTACAGTCTACCATGGGGTCATTAACTAGGGTTAATATTTCCTATGTAGATTTGGCTAGTTTTTTATCTAAAGCTAGCTTACCTGTTTACACAGCAGATATGGATGGTAATAATGTTTATACATCAGAATTATCCCAAAAAGCTATACTGGTAATGGGTAATGAGGCTAACGGAATTTCAAAAGAAATTTCTGAAATAGTAAAGCATAAATTAACCATCCCACGATTTGGGAAAATTCAGCAAACTGAAAGTTTGAATGTTGCTACTGCAACAGCTATTTTATTAAGTGAATTTAAAAGAGCGCAGGTTTAAAATAAACCATTTATTTGCGCATCTATTCTATCAATGATATATCCTAAATCTTCTTGATTAGCAACGAAGTCTAAATTGTCAACATCAATAATTAATAATTTTCCTTTGTTGTATTTACTAATCCAAGCTTCATAACGTTCATTTAATCTGCTTAAGTAATCAATGCTAATAGAGTTTTCGTAATCTCTTCCTCTTTTGTGTATTTGTCCTACTAAAGTAGAAATATCAGCACGTAAGTATATTAATAAATCAGGAGGTGTAACTAAATTCTCCATTAATTCAAATAAAGAACTGTAATTGCTAAAATCTCTATTTGTCATAAGTCCCATAGCATGCAGGTTAGGTGCAAAAATATGAGCATCTTCATAGATAGTTCTGTCTTGAATAATTTTCTTTCCAGATTTTCTTAATTCTAAAACTTGGCGGAATCGACTGTTTAAAAAATAAACTTGTAGGTTAAAAGACCAACGCTCCATTTCTCCATAAAAATCATCTAAATATGGATTTTCGTCTACAGACTCGAAATGAGGCTCCCAATTAAAATGTTTTGCTAATAATTTGGTTAACGTGGTTTTACCTGCGCCAATATTTCCGGCAATTGCTACATGCATAGTTTTCGAATTTCAAGGTGGTAAAATTACATAAAAAAAGGGATTTCAAAAGTTTTTAACACATCAATTTATAACCATAACCACGAATGTTTATAATTTGAATAGATTCGTCTTTTTTTAATTTTTTACGCAACTTAGAAATAAACACATCCATACTTCTTGCGTTGAAAAAGTCATCATTTCCCCAAAGTTTATTTAAAATAAACCCACGGTCTAAAACTTCGTTTTTCTTTTGAGATAAGTGATAAAGTAGTTCCGATTCTTTATGTGTTAATAGTTCTGAATGGTTTTGAAGTGTAAGAGTTTGCTTAGTGTAATTAAAAATAAAATTTCCAATATTAATTTTTGAACTATCTTTTTTTAAGTTAACTCTATTTAATAAAGCATGAACTCTAACAATTAATTCTTCCATTGAAAAAGGCTTTTTCAAATAATCATTACCACCATGTTGAAATCCTTCTAATACATCTTTGGTTTGCGATTTTGCTGTTAAAAAAATAATAGGAACAGAATTGTTTTCTTCTCTTATTTCTTTAGCTAGTGTAAAGCCATCCTTTTTAGGCATCATAACGTCTAATACCAAAACTTCAGGTTTTTCTTTTTGATATAGGGTATATGCTTTTTCTCCATCTTCAGCATGAAAAACTTCAAAATCTCTTGTTTCTAAGCTTTCTTTTATGATTTGACCCAAACTAGGTTCATCTTCTGCTAATAATAATTTTATTTTTTTAGTCATTTGGTAAAGAAATTTTAAAAACAGTTTGTTTAAAGTTGGTAGTTAATGATATAATTCCGTTGTGTTTTTCAATAATTTTTTTTGTATAGTATAAACCAATTCCAAATCCTTTAACATCGTGAGTATTTCCTTTAGGAACTCTATAAAACTTTTCAAATATTTTGTCTTGTTGGTTTTTATCAATACCTACACCATTATCGGCTACAGAAATTTCTAGATTATTTAGAAGAGAGTTTATATTAATTTCAATTTTGTTACCACCATATTTAATTGCATTATCTATTAAGTTTGAAACAGCATTTTCAAAGTGGAATGGGTCTATTTCTTTTTCTAAGCTAGAAACATTGCTTGAAAAATGTATGCTCTTTTCAGGAGCAATTAATTGATGTTTTTTTGTAAGCTTTTCAATTAAATCAATAATATTAACAGGCTCTTTTTTTAATAATAATTTCTCACTATCTAAAGTAGCAGTTTCTAAAAGTTTTTCAACCATTTGGTGTAGCTTTTTTAACTGTATAGATGATATGGATAAGTATTTTTTCGTTTTTTCTTTATCATCAATAATATTGAAGTTGTTTATGGCTTCAATAGCTGTTGAAACTGTTGTAATTGGAGTTTTAAATTCGTGAGTAATATTGCTAATTAAATCATTTTTAATTTCTGCGAGTTCTTTTTGCTGATTGATGATTTTTAGCAAATAAATTAAACTAGAAATAACAGCTAATGATAAAAGAAAAGATAATAATATACCTGTAAAACTTCTTTTTAATGCTTCATATGTAGGATTGCTATAATATAAATTAATGTCTTCATGAGACTTTAAAAAAGTAGATTTTGCATTAACTTTTAATGGATATTTAATATTGTCAGTTTTACTGGTATAAAAAAGAGAATCGTTTTTAAAATGTTTAAAATAAAAATCTGTTTGAATTTTTTTATTGCTTAATTCTTGAGCCATTATAGAATCAAGTTTTTTGTAATCAATAGTGTCGTTTTGTATAGCTATAAAAATACTTTGTATTCCTTTTATTAGTTTTAGACTATCTACAGTTTTTTTTCCTAGAAATAATTGAACTTTTTCTCTATTATTATAGGACTTTACTGTTTCCTTATCTTTTTTAGATTGAATAGAAATATCAAAATTTAAAGAGTCATTTTTCTTTGGTGTACCTATGTTTTCTTTTCCTATAAAAGATTTTATAAAAGCTGAATCCATTTTAGTAAAATCTTCTTTTCCATCATTTATTTCAATTGTAGTAATTTCAAAAGACGGTTTTTTTTTCTCTGGGAATTTTTTTACACTTTTTTTGATTCCTGATCTTCTAAAGATACTTTTCCAAGCAGCATCTTTTTCTTTTCTATTAAAAGGTGTTGGATGTTGTGGTTCAACAATTGCAAAATGACTTTGCTTAGAAAAATCAACATAATATGCTTCGATAGAATTGTCTAAACTAATTTGAATTTCGTTTAAAACACGTTGTCTATTCTGTTCGTAATTTTTATAATTCCAATAAAACTGAACTATCAAGGTAGTTAGTATTGTAATTATAATTAAATATAAAATCCAATGTTTTTTTGGGTTCTTCATGCTTCAAAGATAAGTGGTTAAATCCAATAAAAACAATCGCTTAACACTAGTTAACACTCATTAACTCAAAAGGAGTATTTAAGTGTTCATATTTGTGAAATTAAAAATATAAAAACAAAAAAATGATACGATTTACTTTATTATTACTATTAATTTCAGTCTCAGTTTTGGGACAAAATTTTCAAGGAAAAGCTACTTATAAAACATTTAGAAAAGTTGATGTAAAATTAGAGGAAGCACATGGAGTGAACTCTAAGTTGCAAAAGCAATTACAAGAACAACTTAAAAAACAGTTTCAAAAAACATATACTTTAAATTTCAATAAATCAGAATCTGTATATACGCAGAATAAAGAATTATCAGCTCCTCAGGCAATTGGAGGTAATTCTATTAGTGTTATATCTATTGGTGGAGGTGGAGGTAGCGATATTTTATATAAAAATATTGCAGATAAAAGGTACGTAAATAAAACTGAAATAAGTGGAAAACGATTTCTTATTAAAGATAAATTAGAAGATTATGGTTGGGAAATGACAAGTGAAACTAAAAATATAGGAAATTATACTTGTTATAAAGCAGTAAGAAAACGTGAAGAAACGAGAACCTCTTTTACAATGACTGATGGTAAACGTGAAGAGAAAAAAGATAAAATTACTGTTACAACTGTGGCTTGGTACACACCTCAAATACCTTTGAGCAATGGTCCAGAACAGTTTTGGGGATTACCAGGTTTAATTTTAGAAATTCAAGATGGTAAACTAACAATTGTTTGTACTGAGATTGTAATGAATTCGTCTGATAAAATAGTAATAAAAGAGCCTACAAAAGGAAAGAAAGTGACACAAGAAAAGTTTGATAAAATTATGGATGAGCACTCTAAAGATATGATGGAGCGTTTTAAAAATAAAAGAAAAAGTAAAGACGGTAATTCTTTTAGTATTGAGATTCAAGGATAATTTAATTGTTAAAATAAAAAGCTCATTAAACCTTTTGCCTTTTAGCTAGTCTAACTTTAGTTGACTAAAGTTTTATTAATCAGTTTAAAAGCCCAAGCCATGAAGTGTTTTTTATCATATCTATTTTTATTCATTTCAATTTCAGGATTTTCTCAAACAAATTTTCAAGGGAAAGCAATATATAAATCTAAAACTACTATAGATTCTAATTTTGGAGGTAGACAAATGTCTGAGGAACGAAAGAAGCAGATTTTACAAAGAATGAAAAGTATGTTGGAAAAAGCATATGTTCTGAATTTTACTAAAAATGAATCTGTTTATAAAGAAGAAGAAAAATTAGCAACTCCAGGTACAGGAAGAGGTTTTCGTTTTGGAGGTATGATGAGCGGAGGTGAAACATATAAGAACTTAAAAGAACATAAAGTTTTAGAATCTAAAGAATCTTTTGGTAAAAAGTTTTTAATAAATAGTTCTTCTGAGAAACTAGATTGGGAATTGGGTAGTGAAACAAAACAAATAGGGAACTATACATGTTTTAAAGCTACCATGACCAAGAAAGCAGATGGTTTAGATTGGCGTAATATGCGAAGAAGACCTAAAAATAAAAAGAGTGATACTACAAAAACAAAAAAAATAACTGATGAGATTGAAATGCCTAAAGAAATTAAAGTTACGGCTTGGTATACACCTCAAATACCAGTAAGTAATGGTCCAGGAAACTATGGTGGTTTACCAGGTTTGATTTTAGAAATAAATGAAGGAAGAACTACCATTCTTTGTACTGAGATAGTAATGAATTCATCAGAAAAAGCAGAAATTAAAGAACCGAAGAAAGGAAAAAAAGTATCTAAGAAAGAATATGCCGAGATTATGAAAAAGAAGATGGAAGAAATGAGAGAAATGTTTAGAAATAGACGTAGTGGTCGTGGAGGAGGAAGAGGTCGAGGTTTTTAACTAAATAGAATTAACAAATTATATATAATGAAGAAAATATTATCTATAGCCATTTTCATGGCTACATGGGGATTATATGCCCAAATTACTCTGAAAGGAGTAGTGAAAGACAGTATAGGAAGTCCACTAGAAATGGCCAATGTAATTGCTATTAATAAAGGGACTAAGAAGTTAGATTCGTATGGTTTTACTGATGCAAATGGAAATTATAAACTGAATTTAAAGAAGAATTCTTCTTATAGCATTAAGGTTAGTTATATAGGAATGAAAACCTCAGATGTTTTAGTAGAAACAAAAGAAGAGAACGTAGTTAAAGACATTAATTTAAAAGGAGATGATACGCTAGATGAAGTAAACATTACTTATAAAATGCCCGTTACTGTTAAAGGCGATACCATAGTGTATGATGCTGATAGTTTTAAAAGTGGTACTGAAAAGAAGTTGGGAGATGTTCTTGAAAAATTACCAGGTGTAGAAGTAAATGATGATGGAGAAATAGAGGTAGAAGGAAAAACAGTAAAAAAGGTAATGGTAGAAGGGAAAGATTTTTTCGACGGAGACTCTAAAATAGCAACTAAAAATATTCCAGCAAATGCTGTAGATAAAGTTGAAGTATTAAAGAATCATAGTGAAGTTGGACAAATGAGTAGGGTTACCGATAATGAGGATAACGTTGTAATTAATATAAAACTAAAAGAAGGAAAAAAGAATTTTTGGTTTGGAGAAGTAACAGCAGGTATGGGAGTTGGGATGAATGATAGTAGATATATAGCACATCCTAAGCTTTTTTACTATAGTCCTAAATATAGTATCAATATTATTACTGATGTGAATAATATAGGTGAAGTCCCTTTTACTATGAGAGATTATTTTAAGTTCACTGGAGGATTCAGATCTTTAGGAGACTCTGGTAATGGAACTAATTTTGATGTTGGTTCAAACGATATTTCGTTCTTAACTTTAAGAAATAATAGAGCTAAAGAAATTGAATCAAGATTTGGAGCATTGAATTTTAGTTATTCACCTAAAAAAACATGGGATATAAGTGGATTTGCTATTTATTCAGGAAATGATACTGAAATGCAAGAAACTACTTCAAGAGAATACATAAATAGAGGAGTAGATGTAAATAATTTACCAGCTGGAGCACCTCCAATTATTGATACAGAAAACACTCGGGATTTAACAAATCAAAAAAGTGATTTAGGATTATTTAAATTAAGTTCTAGCTATAAACCTAATACAAACAATCAATTAGATTATGATGTTTTTGCAAAAGTATCAAGTCAAAGTCAAAGTCAATCAACGATATCTTCAAGGACATATTTGAATGCTAGTGATGAGGTTGTGCCAATTAATCAGTTTTCAAATCAAAGTCCTTTTTCAATCAACCAGAACTTAAATTATTATTATACATTAAATGATAAAAATATTTTTGCTTTTGAAGCTCAGCATTTATGGCAAGATGAAGACCCGTTTTACAATGCAGAATTAGAACAACTTTCATTTGCTAACTTAATAGGGTTAAATATAACAGCTAATCCATTTAATATTAGTCAAAACAAAAGGGTAAAGACAAACAAGTTTGATGCAAATTTAGACTATTACTATGTAATAAATTCTAAAAGTAATTTGAATATTACTTTAGGAACTACATTGAGTACTCAGCAATTTAACTCAGATATTTTTGAGATTTTAGGAGGGAATAAAACACAAGTAACAAATCCAGTTTCAATTAATGATGTTGATTTTACTTTTAACGATTTATATGCTGGTCTTCATTATAAATTTATAACAGGTATATTTACTTTTACACAAGGGTTTAATGTACATAATTATGTGTCTAAAAACACGCAGTTAGGTTCGCAAACCAAAAATTCATTCACCAAAATTTTACCTGATGCATCTATAAAAATTAGTTTAAAGAAATCAGAAACTTTACGATTGAGATATAGTATGGAAACTAGTTTTACTGATGTAAATCAGTTGGCAGAAGGATATGTTTTTAATAATTATAATAGTCTGTATAAAGGAAATCGAGAGTTAGAAAATGCTTTGTATCACAATATAAACTTAAACTATTTTAGTTTTAACATGTTTAATTATACAAATGTTTTTGGGTCTATAAATTATAGTAAACGTAAAGATGTTATTAAAGGAAACACTGAGTTTTTAGGAGTAAACCAAATAAGGACTTCGATAAATTCTGCTTTACCAGATGAAACTATTTCAGCAAGAGCTAATTTTCAAAAGAGCTATAGAAAGTTTAAATTGAGTTTAGGC
This sequence comes from uncultured Tenacibaculum sp., assembly GCF_947499065.1. Taxonomy (GTDB): domain Bacteria; phylum Bacteroidota; class Bacteroidia; order Flavobacteriales; family Flavobacteriaceae; genus Polaribacter. The sequence continues at coordinate 61,331 of NZ_CANMMT010000011.1, forward strand.
GGAGATGTTTCGTATGCTAAATCGAATAGTTTAATTACTAACCGTCAAACGAATTTAGTAGAGAATAGATTAGCTAAAACTTTTTCTCAATCGTATAGAACTAAGTTTAGTACAAATTTTAGAGAAGCACCAAATTTTGATATTGGATACAATGTATCTATTAATAAATCTGATATTCAAGGTGTAAAAAACACTTTTACAACGCATAGCCCGTATTTAAATTTTGATGCTTACTTTTTAAAAGAGTTTATATTCACTTCAAGATATACTTACAACAATGTTGTAAACAATGGAACTAGTATTGATAGTTATGGTTTTTTAAGAGCAGACTTAACATATCAGAAAAAAGATAGTAAATGGGAATATAAAGTTGGAGTTACTAATTTATTAAACTCAAAAGGGTTAAACCAAAATAGTAGTAATGACATTTTTGTAACAAATTCGACCTATGTAATTCAGCCAAGAATTGGAGTTTTAAGTGTAAAATATAACTTATAATATTTGGTGTATTTGAATAAAAAAAGCGAGCTGTTTAGCTCGCTTTTCTTTACAATATTATGTTTGTATTTTATTTGAATACAACTTTTTTAGTTTTAGTTTTTCCGTCATTTTCAATTTGAAGTAAGTAAATTCCTGAACTCATAGTTTTAAATTCTACTTCTTTATTAAAAGAACTAGAAATTGTAGAGAAACTTTGAGTTTCAAGTAATTGACCTCTTAAGTCGAATAATCTTACTACGGTTAAATCTTTAGACTTCACTTTGAAACTTACCGTTAATTTTCCTTCGGCAGGAACAGGGAATAATTTTAAGTCGGTAAATAAGCTTTTTGAAGTAGCAAAACTTTCTTCTATGTTAATGGTGTAATCTTCTACTTCGCCATTAAAATTCAACTCACAAGAACCAGGAGCAGTTGCTAGCTTAGTAGAAACTCTTAGAGTTGTTGCTCCTAAAATAGCATCTTCAGGAACTACAATTGAACTTGAATTCGAACTTAAATCAAAGCCTTCTCCAGCCTCAAAAGAACAGTTTTGGTTCCAGTCAATCCATCCATAGGTTTTCACGTCATCATTACCGTCTGTGTTAATAGCAACAGTTAAGTTATAACTTTCTCCTCTAACAACTCCTGTTGAGGTTGATTTAAAGTCAGAGTAACCTGTGGTTTTTGTTGAGGTATTATCAATTTCTCCCAATTTAACATTAGTAATACTAATTTGAGATTTTGTATTTCCTGATGATTTACATAGGTTATCATTAACATTTAATAAAATATTGATGGATTTAGTAACCGAGGCAGATGTACCCGTTACTGTCATATTATAATCACCTAAAGCAGCATTATTTAAGTTAGATAATGTTAAGTTAATATTTCCATTAGCACTTAATGATGCAGGATTAAAAGAACTAGTTACATTAGTAGGGATTCCAGTAACTGAGAATGTTACATTTTCATTAAAACCATATAAAGTTTTAAAATCAATGGCAAAAGTTTGTTCATTAACAGATTTATTACAAATAGATGTATCTCCTGTTGTATTAGTTAAAGCAAAACTTGGTAACGGTTTTTCTTCAACAATAATAGTATAATCTTCTGTTTCACCCCATTCAGATTTATGGTCTGAATCACATGGTCCATCACCAAATCCTTTTGAAGGGTCTGCGTATTCTACAATAACTCTCATTCTAGTACTACCTAATGCAGCTCCCTCTGGAATAGTAATGTCATGAGTTGCGGTAGATATATCATCAGTTTTTGTACCTAAATCATATCGTTCTGTAGTTTTATTAAATTGAAAATCTTGGTTCCAATCAATAAATACATAGCAGTGGTCTTGATAACCAGCAGTATTGAAAGTTACACTTATTTTATGAGTTAAAGATCTTTTTACAGTAGTTGATTTCGCAGTAAAATCTTCATATCCATCAACTGTATCATTATTAGAAGTATTATTAATGGTATTGAATGTAACATTGGTGATGTGATCACTTCCACCAGATTCATCAGTAAATGTAGAAGAACAATATGATGGAGCTTCAGTAGTAAATTCTGAAATGCTTGAATTTGAACCTTCACCACAATCATTTTTAGGTTTTACATACCAGTAATACTTTGTAGATGGGCTAAGTGCAGATGAATGCTTATATGAATTTGTAGTAGCTGTTGCATTTATAATTATATTGGCAAAACTTGCATCGGTTGCTACTACAATATTGTAGTTTGTAGCATTTAAGTCTGCTCCCCATTCAAATTTAGGTAGTAAACTAACATTTGTAGCTGAGTTAGTAGGTGAAGTAGGAACAATATTAGCAAAACTAGTACCTATGACTTTTAGTAAAGCATCTGTAGTTTGAGTAACAGTATTAGAAGTTCCTTTGGCAACTATAGTGTAATCTTGTTGGTTACTTCCGTTTAAGTTGCTAATTGTCATTTTTACATCACCATCTACATTAATAGTAGCAGGGGTAAAGGTAGCTGTAGCTCCATTAGGTAAACCAGTTGCAGATAAAGTTACAGTCTCAGAAAAACCATTAACAAAATCTAAATTTAAAGTATAATCAATAGAAGCAGTACTATTGTTGCAAATAGTTTGCTTACTTGTCTTATTTGTAAACAAGAAAGTAGGAACTGTAGAGTTTATTGTAAAATCAGTAGAGTTTACATTGTAAAAAATATTGTCCGCAGCTTCAACCATTATACGGGCTTTAGTTGTAGGGTGATTAGGAATCAAAATTGTTTCCGTACCATCATTATCAATATTTTCTTTTAATAGAATAGGGAAGGTTAGTCCTCCATCAGTAGAAAGTCTTATGTTAACTTTGCTACAGCTAATTGGAGCTTCGTTTGTAGTTCCTTTATTCCAAGTTATAGTATGGTTGTCACCAGTATTCCAAGTTACGGATGAGTTTGGCGCTGTAACTGTAAAAGCTTCAGCTTCAGTAACAGTTATTTTTACGTCATCTCTTGCTGTATTTCCCCCACCTACATGATTGTCTCTTACGGTAAAAGAAAAATTCATTGTTCTAGCAACAGAAGGAAGCACTTCCCATTTAGTTGATGTATTACCAGCCACCACGGTTGATAATTTAGGCATATATCTATTAGGAGAAGTATTAGAAGGTAAAGATCTAAAAGCGGGGCCTTGTTTAGTTATAGAAACTAAAGGAACTGGTGCAGACTCTGTGTCTATTTGTTCCCAGTTATAAGTTAAACTAGCGGTTCCTTGAGCATCAGTAGCTGTACCTCTTAATACAAAAGGAGTAGATTTTGGAATAGTATAATCGCTACCAGCATTTGCAGTAGGAGCCGTGTTACCAGTATCTGTTTTTGTACCACAACTAGCAACTGATTGAATATGATTCCACATTTCATTGATGCTTATTGCGTGAAAATAATCATCACTTCTATTCTGAACGTTTTCAGGAGAACAGATACCTGCATATGCCATAATAGTCGAACCACTTCCTGGTTCTACAGAAGTAGGACCTATATTTCCACCACAATTACCTGCAGTTCCATTAAAGGTATGATTAGCACCGAATTGATGTCCTAATTCGTGAGCAACATAATCAATGTCATAAGGGTCAGAAATAGGTTGACTACTACCCGTAATACCTCTTCCTTTTTGTGCAGGAATACATACTACTCCAAGTCCAGCTAAACCACCACCACCTGTACTAAAAGTATGACCTATATCGTAGTTAGCATTACCAATTATAGCGTCGCATTTTTGTTGACTCTCATTTATTAAGCTAGTGGCACTGTCATTAGTTAAGCCGTCAGTTTCAGCATCTAAAAAAATTAGTTTATCATTATCACTAACAATAACCATTCTAACGCCTAAATCTCGCTCATAAACACCATTTACACGTGACATGGTTGTGTTCATTGCAGATAAAACAGCTGCTTTCTTAGTAGCATCTGTAGCTGATGCTGGGACATTTTGATTATTTAAATGAAATTGTGAATATTCACCTGTACATGCTATCGCAATTTTATAGGTTCTTAATTTACCATCATTAGCATTTTTGTTTTGATATGATGGAGTAGCTATTTTGCTAGTAGTTTCTTGTATTTGACATGAAAATTCATTCTCATTAGCATGTAAATGCTCTCTTTTGTATATAATGTATTGTTTTTTGTCTTTAGTATAAGGGTCTATATATAAAGTACTTTCGTTTCCATAAAAAACAATAGCATGAAAACCATCATTCCCCAAACTAATTTTTGCTATTGCATTAGGGTTGTCCAGTCCCTTTGCAGAATACGATTTAATCATTGGGAATTTAGCAGCTAATTCAGGTGCTAATGAAGAGGTTTCGTGAATAGAAAATTTTTGTAATTCACCTTTTGAATTTGGTAATTGGATAATTTTTTTACTGCCTTTAGATTTTGCACCAGAAACGTAGCTTGTAAAACCATCTAAATCTAATGTTCTTAAAGAGTATTTTTCGGGGGTACTTTTTCTGTTAAGAATTTTTTCTTTTTTAACAGAAGTCGTCTTCGATTCTACTCTACTCCAATAGCTTTGAGAATATAAGCTGCTTATGGAAAGAGAGAGAATTAATAATAGTGAAAGGGTGTTTTTTTTAATCATAATTTGTCTAGTCGATTAATATAAAATATAACAACTTAAAGCTATTTTTCCCTACCTTTGAAGCATGTTATATACCTCAAATTTATGAATAAAAAAATAATCCTCAATCAGTTAGGGGAAAAAGATTACAAGGATACATGGGATTATCAAACTCATTTGTTAGATGAAATAGTATCTTTAAAGAGGAAAAACAGAGAAAGTTTAAAGAAAAAAGAGACACCAAACTATTTTTTATTTGTGGAGCACCCTCATGTTTATACATTAGGTAAATCGGGTGATATAAGTAACTTATTGTTATCAGAAAGTCAATTAAAAGAAAAAGAAGCTACATTTTATAAAATTAATAGAGGAGGTGATATTACTTATCATGGCCCAGGTCAAATTGTAGGTTATCCAATTTTAGATTTAGAAAACTTTTTTACAGATATACATAAATATTTACGATTGTTAGAGGAAACAATCATTTTAACAATTGCTGAATATGGTATAAAAGGAACTCGTAGTGAAGGAGAAACAGGAGTGTGGCTTGATGTAGGAACTCCTTTTGCAAGAAAAATTTGTGCTATGGGCATACGTGCAAGTAGATGGGTTACTATGCATGGTTTTGCGCTAAATGTGAATGCTAATTTAGGATATTTTGATAATATTATTCCATGTGGAATTCGAGGAAAGGCTGTTACATCAATGGAAGTTGAATTAGGAAGAAAAGTAGCAGAAGAAGAGGTAACTGAAAAAATATTAAAACATTTTAAAGTTTTATTTGAAGTAGAAAACTTTATTAAAGTGTAAATAAAAAGGGTTGACATTGTTGTCAACCCTTTTTATTTTATTGAGTATTAAAACTATTTTTTAGCTTTAATATCAAAAGAAATTTCCATTAAGTCGTTAATGAATTTATCTTTTAAAGCAGCATCAATTTTCTTAGACTTGTAAGTAACTCCAAAGTCAGTTCTATCAATACTAAAAACATCACTTTTAAAAGTAGCAACTCCATCAGCCTCAGTTACAGTAGCAGGAATAGTAATGCTTTTTGTAACATCTTTTAAAGTTAAGTTTCCAGTTACGTGTAATTTACCTTCTTTCATTTCAGAGCTAGTTACAGCAAACTTAGCAGTTGGGAATTTTGCAACATCAAAAAAGTCTCCAGCTTTTAAGTGATCTTCTAAATCTTCTTTTCCTTTACCAGCTTCTAAATCTTGACAAACAATAGAATTCATGTTAATAACGAATTCTCCTGATGTAAGAACTCCGTTTTCAATATCTAATAATCCTTTTTCTAAGCTAACAACTCCGTTATGAGATCCAGTTGGCTTGCTTCCTTTCCAGGTTACTGCTGATTCTGTAACGTTAGCTTTGTAAGAATTTATTACGTTTTCTACTTTTTTTACTTCTTTAACCTCTTCGTTAGCAGTTACTTTATTTTTTTCTGTTTTACAAGAAACAGCTCCGATTGCAACAAATGCAATTGCTAAAATTGTTTTTTTCATTTTTAGGATTTTAATATTTGATTGTAATAATTATTTAGAACAAATGTAAATAAAAAATAATACTTTCCATGGGATTTATTCTTTATTTTTCGAGTCAATAATAATAGTTACTGGTCCATCGTTTAATAATTCTACCTTCATGTCGGCGCCAAATTGACCAGTTTGTACTTTTTTATTTAAATCATTTTCAATTTGTTGTACAAACTGTTCGTAAATAGGAATAGCTATATCTGGTTTTGCAGCTTTGATATAACTTGGTCGATTTCCTTTTTTAGTAGATGCTTGTAGTGTAAATTGACTTACAACAATAGCTTCACCAGCTATGTCTATTAACGATTTATTCATCACCTCGTTTTCGTCATTGAAAATACGAAGGTTTACAATTTTTTTAGACAACCATTCTATGTCCTCTTTAGTGTCGCTTTCAACTATTCCAACAAGAATTAATAATCCTTTTTGAATATTAGCAACTTTTTCTTTGTTAATTGTAACGCTAGCTTTTGAAACTCTTTGAATTACAGCTTTCATGTTTTTAAATTACTGGGATATGTAGCTTGGGGTTATTCCCAAATATCAGTTCGGTAATGCTCTTCTTCACCTTCTATAATTTGCATATAACTTTTATAACGAGACCAAGAAATTTTATCTTCTTCTAAAGCATCTTTTACAGCGCATTTAGGTTCGTTTATATGTATACAATTATTGAATTTACAGTCTTGTTTTAAAGCAAAAAACTCAGGAAAATAATCACCTAACTCATCTTTTTCCATATCTACAACACCGAAACCTTTGATTCCTGGAGTATCTATAATTCTGGCATCAAAACTTAAATCAAACATTTCGGCAAAAGTAGTTGTATGCTTTCCTTGTTTATATTGTTCTGATATTTCTTTAGTTTTTAAATCTAAACCAGGTTCAATAGCATTTACCAAAGTTGTTTTACCAACTCCCGAATGTCCTGCAAACATAGATACTTTTCCAGTCATTTGGTTTTTAATAGTATCTACATTTATGTCTTTAGTAGCAGAAACTTCGATACATTGATATCCTATTTTTTCATAAATATCTTTTAAGTATAAAACTTCAGCACGTTGCTCTAGTTCATAAGAATCAATTTTATTAAAAACTAAAATTGTTTTTATAGAATAAGCTTCTGTAGTTACTAAAAAACGGTCAATAAAAGTAGTAAAAGTGGGAGGGTTGTTTATTGTAATAAGTAAAAATACTTGGTCAATATTAGCTGCAATAACATGTGTTTGTTTAGATAGGTTTACCGATTTTCTTACAATATAATTATCTCTTTCATGTATATTGCTAATAACTCCTGTTTCTTCGTTATTTTTTGTTTCTAAGTCAAAATCAACCTTATCACCAACAGCAATAGGATTGGTGCTTTTTATTCCTTTAATACGGAATTTTCCTTTAATACGGCATTTATATAAAATCTGATTAGACTTCACCCAATACCAACTTCCTGTAGATTTATATACCGTTCCTGTCATACAGCAAAGTAACTAATAAATATGAATTAATCATAAAAAAAAGATTCTCGTTTTTACGAGAACCTTTTTTATTATTATCCTTTGATAATCTTTTCTTGATGATTAATAGATTCTTGGTGAATTGCTTTAAACATTCTTAAAACAAATTCTTCACTTAAACCTCGTTCTTCACCCTCTAGTATCATTTTACCTAAAATTTCATTCCAACGTCTTGATTGAAGCACAGCAACATTTTTCTCTTTTTTCAAAAGACCAATTTTGTCTGCTACTTTCATTCTTTTACCCATCAATTCTATTAATTGATCATCAACAACATTAATTTGAGCACGTAAACTTTCTAAAGATTCTCTATAACTAGAATCAGTTTCTGTTTCTTTTCTAATTTTTAAATCTTCCATCATTTGAATTAATGTTGCAGGTGTTACTTGTTGAGCAGCATCACTCCATGCGTTATCTGGATCGATGTGAGTTTCAATCATTAATCCATCAAAATTAAGATCTAAAGCTGTTTGTGATACATCAAAAACCATGTCTCTTTTTCCTGTAATATGAGAAGGGTCACATATTAAAGGTAAGTCAGGGAACCTGTTTTGGAATTCAATAGCTAATTGCCATTCTGGAATATTTCTATATTTCGATTTTTCATAAGTTGAAAAACCTCTATGAATTGCTCCAAGATTTTTAATACCTGCTGTATATAACCTTTCAATACCTCCTAACCATAAAGCTAAATCTGGATTTACTGGGTTTTTTACCAACACTATTTTATCGGTTCCTTGTAAAGCGTCTGCAATTTCTTGCATAATAAAAGGTGATACGGTAGAACGAGCTCCAATCCATAATAAATCAATATCATGTTCTAAAGCTAACTTTACGTGTGCCGCATTTGCAACTTCTGTACAGGTTTTCATTCCCGTTTCTGCTTTTACTTTTTGCAGCCATTTTAAGCCTAATGCACCAACTCCTTCAAAATTTCCTGGGCGAGTTCTTGGTTTCCAAATTCCGGCACGGAAATAGTTTACATCAGAATCTTTTAATTCGTGTGCTATTTTCAAAACCTGCTCCTCGGTTTCTGCACTACAAGGCCCTGCTATTACTAGTGGATGCGTAAGCTTCATATCATCCAACCATGTTTTTAATTCTTTTGTATTTTCCATTTTTCTATTGTTTTGGCTTCTTATTTTATGCCGTTTAAAATTTGCTTTATGTGATTTGTACTTTCCATTTCGTTATAAATTTCAGTAAAATCGTTTTGTTTCATCAGCTCTTTAAATTGCTGAAGGTTGTTTATGTATTCGTCTAATGTTTCAATAACATTAGTTTTATTTTGTTCAAAAATTGGTGCCCACATTGCAGGTGAACTTTTGGCTAAACGAACTGTCGATGCAAATCCGCTTCCAGCCATATCAAAAATATCACGTTCGTTTTTTTCTTTTTCGATTACAGTTTTTCCTAACATGAAAGAACTTATGTGCGATAAATGCGACATATAAGCAATGTGTTTATCATGCGATTTAGGGTCCATATAACGTATGCGCATTCCTAATTTTGAAAAAATTTCCAATGCTTTTTCTTGTAGCTTAAAAGCTGTTTTTTCTACTTCACAAATAATATTAGTTTTCTTTTCAAATAAACCGTTATGTGCAGCGGTTGGTCCAGAAAATTCTGTTCCAGCTATAGGGTGTGTAGCTAAATAATTTCTCCTTTTTGGATGTTCTTTTAAAGCAAGACAAATATCTTCTTTTGTAGAACCCACATCTAATACTAATGTATTGTCGTTAACAGCATCTAATACTTTCGGAATTACATGTAATTGAACATCTACAGGGATAGAAACAATTACAATATCTGCATTTTCAATATCATTAAATGTAGCTTTTTTGTCTACTACCCCTATTTCAATTGCTTTTTCTAAATGTTGTTCGTTGTTGTCTATTCCATATATAGTAGCTTCTGGATAATGTTTTTTTATATCCAATACCATACTTCCTCCAATTAATCCAATACCTATTACAAATACATTCATTTTTAAAATCGATTCAGTGCGTTGTTAATTATTTCTTTTGAAACACATAATGAAAAGCGAATGTATCCTTCTCCTTGACTTCCAAAAACTGTTCCTGGTGTGATAAAAATATCTTTATCGTATAAAATCATATCTGTTACTTCTTCAGATGTTTTTCCTTCAGGGGTCTTTGCCCAAACAAATAACCCAGTTGAGTTTTTATTATATGTACAGTTTAATTTATCTGCTATTTTAAAAATCAATTCTCTTCTTTCTTCGTACTCTTTATTCTGATTTTTAAACCAATCATCTGATAGTTGAAGTGCTTCAACTGCTCCTTTTTGAATTCCGTAAAACATACCAGAATCCATATTGCTTTTTACCTTTAAAATTTGTTCTATATAGTTAGCATTACCTAAAACCATTCCAACTCTCCAACCTGCCATATTGAATGTTTTACTTAACGAGTTTAATTCTAAAGCTATGTCTTTTGCTCCATTAACTTGTAAAATACTCAATGGATTATTGTTTAAAATAAAACTATAAGGATTGTCATTGACAATTAAGATTTCATGCTTTTTTCCAAAAGCAACTAACTTTTCAAACGTTTCTTTTAAAGCATTTGTTCCAGTTGGCATATGTGGATAATTAACCCACATTATTTTTACATTAGTTAAATCTAATTTTTCTAGTGCATCAATATTTGGTTGCCAATTATTATTTTCTTCTAATTGGTAAAAAATTGGTTCCGCTCCAACTAACTTTGTTACTGATGTGTAAGTTGGGTATCCTGGATTAGGAATTAATACTTGATCTCCTTCATTTAAAAAAGACATAGAAATATGCATAATTCCTTCTTTGCTTCCCATTAAAGGTAAGATTTCATTAGCAGCGTTTAAGTTTACCTTAAATTTTTGCTTGTAGAACTCTGAGATAGCAGCTCTTAACTCTGGCAAACCTTGATAGCTCTGGTATTTATGCGCTGAAGCGTCATTAAAACTTTGTTGAATTGCATTTATAACTTTTGATGGTGGTTGCAAGTCAGGGCTACCAATTCCCATGTTAATTATTGGTTTACCTGACGCAGCCAATTCTCTTACCTCTCTCAATTTTTTAGAGAAGTAGTATTCCTGTACAGTATTTAGTCTTTTTGCTGCTTTAATCATTTTCTTCCATTTTTATATGCCCCTAAAACTTTGAATTCTGAAGCCATAATTTTTATAATAGCAATTGCTTTTTCGTAGTCTTTATAGTCGTCAAAAGTAACGTCAACAAAAAATGAATATTTCCAAGGTGTTTCTATTACTGGTAAAGATTGTATTTTAGTTAGGTTCATTTTACAATCACTTAATACATTTAAAATAGCAGCTAAACTTCCTCTTTTATGATCTAGTTGAAACTTTAAAGAAGCTTTGTTGATTTGATCTATTCCATTGTTTGGTTTTTCTGTTTGAATAATGACAAAACGAGTTGAATTGGCCTTCATCGTTTGAATTTCATCTTCTATAACTTCTAAGCCAAAAATATCAGCAGCTAATTTGGGTGCGATTGCAGCTACACCTTCTAATTTGTTTTTTGAAATTCTTTTAGCAACTTCAGCAGTATCAACATCTTCAACTAATTTTATATGTGGGTGTTTTTTGAAAAACTCCTTACATTGTAATAGAGCCATTGGGTGTGAACATACTTCTTTAATGTCTTCAATTTTTTGCCCTGGTAGCGCCATTAGATGATGATGAATATTTAAATATTCTTCTCCAGAAATATGAAGATTGTTAGCATCAATTAATGCATAGTTTGGAATTATTGAACCTGCAATTGTATTTTCAATTGCCATAATTCCTTTGTCAGAGGTTTTATCTAACAAGCTATTTACTAATGTATCAAATGATAAGCACTCTTGTAAGTTTACGTCATCTCCGTAAAAATCACGAGCTACTTTATGATGATTTGAACCTTCTGCTCCTTGTATGGCTATTTTTTTCTTCATTTTAAACATAAAAAAAAGCCTCGAAATTCGAGACTTTATAGGATATTATTTTGTGTTAACAATATGGTACAAAGCCTCAACTCTTATTGAAAAAATAAAAGTAAAAATAGAAACCTTGCCAAATGTTTTGTAACATCGTTTGTTTTGTTTTTGTTGTACGGGACAAATCTTGAAAATTAATTTTAGAAAACCAAATTTAATTGTTGTTTTTTTAAATAATCTATTTAAGTCTTGTTTTTAAAGAGGTTAAAAGATTAATTTTTTTAAACTATCAGCAGCATTTTCTGCAGTGATGTCTCTTTGTGGCATTCCAAACATTTCATATCCAACCATAAACTTTTTTACACTAGCACTACGAAGTAGAGGAGGGTAAAAGCTCATATGCCAATGCCAATAATCCTTGTTTAGATCATTACAAGGAGCTTGATGTATACCACTTGAGTAAGGAAAAGAGCAATTAAAAAGCTTGTCGTATGCACTTGTAATCTTAGAAATAGCTTCAGCAAAGTCTACTCGTTCTTTTGGTGTTAATAGACTAATGTTTGCTTGTTGCTTTTTAGGGATTATCATGGTCTCGTACGGCCAAATAGCCCAAAAAGGAATTATAACTACGAAATTTTCGTTTTCAAATAATATACGTTCATTTTTTTCTAACTCTTGTTTTAAATAGTTTTCTAGTAACGAACTTTTGTTAATATTGAAATACAGTTTCTGTTGATTGTCTTTTTTACTAATCTCATTTGGAATACTAGATTGTGCCCATATTTGACCATGAGGGTGAGGGTTGCTACAGCCCATAACAGCTCCTTTATTTTCAAAAATTTGAACATAGTTAATGAAGTCTAATTTACTTAACTCTGAATATTCTTTTTGCCATAGTGAAACCACTTTTTCAATGGCACTTTTATCCATGTCAGCTAATGTTTTTGAATGGTTCGAGCTAAAACAAATTACTTTACAAATTCCTTTTTCAGATTCAGCTTTTAGTAATCCGTCATCTATAGAAAAATTAGGTGTTTCATTTTGTAAAGCAGCGAAATCATTGGTGAAAACATAGGTGTCTTTATAGTCTGGGTTTTGTTCTCCGTTAGCACGGGTATTACCTGGGCATAAATAACAACTAGAATCGTATGTTGGTCTTTTATTTTGAGTTGTATCTTCTTCTTGACCTTGCCATGGGCGTTTTGCTCTATGTGGAGAAACTAGTACCCACTCGCCAGTTAAAATGTTGAAACGTTTATGCGAGTAATTATCTAAATGTGAATTCATATTTTAACAAGAAGTATCTGCAATAATTTTCCATTCACCATTTATTTTTTTGAAGATAATCATAAATACTCCATTGGCATTGCCAACTGGACGTGTTAAATGATATTCTCCCATAACAAAATAAGCGTTGTTATTTATTTTACTAATATCGTTAACCTTAAATTTTAAAGTACCACTGTGGTCTTTTGTTGGGTATCCTTTTTTGTAATTAGCCAATGTCTTATTCCAGCCATATGTTAAGCCGCTACTGCCATAAAATTTTAAAGAATCATTTTTCCAATATCCTTGCATGAATCCCTCTAAATCATGATTTGACCATGCTTTCTCTTGAGATTTCATGATAGTCAAAATTTCTTTTTTATCTGTAGCTTCTGATGTTTTTTGGCTTTCTTTTTGACAAGAAATACCTATAAGTACAAAGGTGATTAAAATTAGTTTCTTCATTTTGTATGTTATATTATTTGTGTTCCGTTGGATAAATTTACTTTGTAAATAGCACAATTGTGTTTGAATTTTTGTGCATATTCTTGTTGTATTTGTGTTAAGAAAGCTTCTTTTTCTGAGGTTTTAATTAGGTTAATTGTACAGCCTCCAAATCCGCCTCCCATCATTCTAGCACCTATTACCGAAGAATGTTTTTGTGCTTTATGAACTAAAAAATCTAATTCAGGGCAACTTACTTTATATTGTTTTGAAAGCCCTTCATGAGATTCGAAAAGTAAGCTTCCAAATTTTGATACATTATCGGTTTCTAATGATTTTACAGCTTGTAATGTACGTTTGTTTTCTTTAATTACATACAGAGCTTGTTCATATTCTTCTAAAGAGATTTTATCTTTTATAGTAATTAAATCATGCTCTTTAATATCTCTTAGGCTAGATTTCTTTAATAATTTAGATATGCTTTCACACACAACACGTCTTTTGTTGTATGCACTATCAGCTAATGAATGTTTTACATTTGTGTTGATTAGGATAAGCTCATAGTTTCCAAAATTAGCTGTATGTATTGTTGCATCAAGTGTTCTACAATCCAAATGCAAGGCTTTGTTTTTTTGACCAAACATGGATGCGTATTGATCCATAATTCCACATTTAACACCAACAAAATTATGTTCGGCCTGTTGTGAAATAAAAATCATTTCTTGTTTTGTTAATTGAAGTTGAAATACTTCATTTAACCCAAAAACAATACTATTTTCGAGTGCAGCAGAAGATGATAAACCTGCTCCAAAAGGAATATCTCCAGAGAATACCAGATTAAAATTAGAAACTATTTTTCCTTTTTTTTGAATTTCGCTTACAACACCTAAAATATAATTTTGCCATCCATTAGTTGTAAGAGGAGAAACAGAACTTGTGGTAAATTCATGTTGCTCATTTTTGTCTAAAGCAACAATAGTACTTTTATTTGTTTCAGATTGTTGAATTGCAGTATAAATACCTTTGTCTATGGCAGCTGGAAATACAAAACCTTCATTGTAATCGGTATGTTCTCCAATTAAATTAATTCTTCCGGGAGAAAAAACTAATAAAGGTTCTGTCTTAAAGTAATTTAAGAACTCTTGTTGTACTTGTTCTTTTAATGATTGATTCATTTATGCAAAATATATATATACTCCAATTACAATTAGACATATGATAAGTCCCACTTGTTTTACATATTTCCAGGGTTTTATATCTACTTGTTCTGTGTATTTTTGAACATAATCTTCTGTTCTTGGTTTTAGTTTACCTATAATTAACATGATTCCTACATTTAATAAAAATAGAATAGCCATGATGTCTAAAAAATGTGGATATGCATTAGCTTTTACTAAGGCTAGTTCAGCTGTGTCAACAATACCTGAAGTTTTAGCTTTTGCTAAGGCATTATCTACAAAATAAGGCTGTAAAAAGAATTGGCTTAGAATGTATAATAGACAACCTGATATTAAACCTATTTTGGCTGCTATAGCAGGAACTCTTTTGGTTAAGAAACCAACAACTATGATAGTTAAAATAGGGATGCTGTAAATACCATTTACTTCTTGTAAATATTTAAATAAACTCCCAGCATTAGCTATTAAAGGAGCTATAAACATAGCAGCAAAAGCTAAAATGACTCCAAATAATTTACCATATTTTACAACTGTTTTTTCGTTAGCATCTTTGTTTATATGTTGTTTGTAAACATCTATTCCGAATAATGTTACAGCACTATTTAAAACACTATTGAAGGAACTTAAAATAGCTCCAAACAATACTGCTGCAAAAAATCCAACCCAAGCTTTTGGTAACACTTTATTGACTAGCATAGGGTAAGCATCATCCGGATTTTCTAAACTACCATTAAATAAATGAAAAGCGATTAATCCAGGTAATACTACTATTAAAGGACCTAATATTTTTATAAAAGAAGCTAATAATAATCCTTTTTGGCCTTCTTCTAAGTTTTTAGCAGCTAAAGCTCTCTGAATTATTTGTTGGTTAGTTCCCCAATAAAATAATTGAACTAACATCATTCCAGTAAAAATGGTGTAAAAAGGAACTGGGTCAGTTGGTCCTCCCATGGATTTAAATTTCTCTGGGTTTTCTGTAGTTAATATGGAAATTCCATCAAAAAAACTACCATCTCCAATCATTATTAATCCGAAGATAGGGATTAATAATCCTCCTATAAGTAAACCAATAGCATTAATAGTATCAGAAACGGCTACAGCTTTTAGTCCTCCAAATACAGCGTATATAGAGCCAATAATTCCAATTCCCCAAACACAAATCCAAATAGATTGTGTGTGTGAAACATTTAACAACTCTGGAATGTTAAACATACCACTAATAGCTAATGAACCTGAATATAAAATTACAGGTAATAAGACCACAACATACCCTGTTAAGAATAGGATAGAAGTCCATGTTTTTGTAGCTACGTCGAAACGTTCTGATAAAAATTGAGGAATTGTTGTTAGTCCTCCTTTTAAATATCTAGGAAGTAAAAACATAGCGGTTACAATCATGGCAATTGCTGCTAAGGTTTCCCATACCATTACCGATAAGCCGCTTTCATATGCTGATCCGTTTAGTCCAACAATTTGTTCGGTAGATAGGTTTGTAAGTAACAATGATCCTGCAATAACACCTGCAGTTAAACTTCTTCCTCCAAGAAAGTACCCATCGGAAGTGTTTTCGTTAGTTTTTCTTGTTTTGAGGTAAGAAATAATAGCAACAAGAATTGTGAATCCTAGAAATGTGATAAACTGCATGTGTTATTTTTTTAGAGGTTGAATTGTAAAGGTATAAGTATAATTTTTATTTGCTGGAATGGTATATTCAGGATGAACCAAACGTCCCCAAGAAGTATCTCCTCCAACACCCATTTGTAAATAGTCAATATTCCATTGTACAGTGTTTCCTATTTTAATATCTGCTCCATGCTTTTTAGTTACTGGTACTAGTCCAGAAGCTGATTTTCCTGCTTCTTCACTACTAAAATCTATTTCAGACATTGAAAAAGGCCATGCGCTGGTATTTAATAAATCATTACTTTCTAGATGAAGAGTTAATTTGTCAGAAGATAATTTTGCCCATCGAATGTCCGATTTATTTCCTGTTTCTTGGGGGCGCGAATAACGTTCAAATTGTGTATTGATTTTACCTGAATAAACTCCTGTTTTTTGCCCTGTTTTGCGATCCCAATAACTTTCTTCTGGACCTTTTCCATACCAAGAAATATCTGTGAAATTATTAGGTAGGGTTAAATACATACCTAGTCTTGGAATGTTTGGTAATTCTTTTTTATTAGGTTTGAAGTGATAGTTAATAGTTAATTGACCTTCTGGTGATACGGTGTACTTAACTTTTGTTATTGCTTCGTTTTTAGGAGTTGAGCATGTTACTTCAAAAACAACATTGTTATTTATAACTTTTGGAATTGATGTTAAGCTTGATGTGTATTTGTAACTAGCGTTTTGCCAAATCTTAGCCCATTTATCCATTCCATTTCCTAAATCATTATCTGTTGGTGGTCGCCAAAAATTAGGTTTTATAGGATGATTCGTAATTAGAATGTTTTCAAAATGCCAAGAAACAATTTCTCCTGTTTTAGCATTGAGTTTTAAATTGAATTTATTGTTTTTAACTTCAATAATATCGTTATCAGTTATCTCAATTGGAGTAGCTTCAGGTTTATTTATTTCTGTGAACTCTAAAAGAGGTGTTTGTTCTTTTGATGCTTCTTGAATAATAAATTCATCCCAAGCTATTTCGTGATTTTTAGGGAGTAAACCTTTGCTTTCTTTTTGATGTAAACTTACACGTATGATATATTCTGATTTCGAATGAAACTTAGGAAAGTTTTTTCTGTCTATTTTTAAAATGATACTTTCTTGAGGTTGAACATTGATGTCGGTTAATTCTTTTTTATTGACAACCTTTCCATTTTCTAATAACTCAAAAGAAATTATTTTGTCTGAAAAATCTGCAAAGAAGTTTTTATTGGTAAGTTTTATTTCTTCATTGTCTAAATATTCAAAATGTGCAGGCTCATATACTTTTTTAACTTCAGATAAATGTGGGTGAGGATTGCGATAAGGGTCTACCAAACCATTGTTTAAAAAGTTACCATCAGTAGGTAAATCTGGGTGATAATCATGTCCATAAGCTAAATATGGATTCCCATTTTTATCTTTGTATTCTAAACTTTGATCTACCCAATCCCAAATATACCCACCTTGAAGATTTGGGTATTTTTCAATAATATCCCAGTAATCTTGTAAGTTACCTACAGAGTTTCCCATAGCATGACAGTATTCAATCATTACTGATGGTTTTTTGGAATTTGATTTCCCGTGATTGATTAAATATTCAGGTTTTGGATACATTGGGCAATAAATATCTGTATAATCTTCTTTGCCTGCTGGTTCGTATTGTACAATTCTATTATCGTCTTGTGCTTTTAACCATTTATAGGTTGTTTTAAAAACGTTACCTTCTCCTGCTTCATTACCTAAAGACCAAGAGTAAATAGATGGATGATTTCTGTCTCGATAGTACATACGTTTGGTGCGAGCCATATGAGCAGGTAACCAACTCATTTCATTTCCTATTTGAGTTTCTTTATTAATAGCTAAAGGATGACTTTCAATATTTGCTTCGTCTATTACATATAAACCATATTTGTCACATAAGTCTAACCAATATGAATCGTTAGGGTAGTGCGCTGAACGTACTGCGTTTATATTATTTTGTTTCATAAGTGTAATATCTTTTAGCATAGATGTTTTAGATATTACGTGCCCAGTAAAAGGGTCTGTCTCATGTCTGTCTACTCCTTTAAAGTAAACTGGTTTACCGTTTATAAGAATTTGTGAGTTTTTAATTTCTACACGTTTAAAACCAACATGTTTATTGATGAATTGATTGTAATTCAATGATATTCTCAAATCATATAAATTAGGTGATTCGGCAGACCAAGATTTTATGTTTTTAACAATCTTTTTAGTAGTAATTTGAACTGTTGAATTTGCAGGTATTTTAATTTCTTCATTTGAATTTATGATGGTACCTTTTTTGTCAAGTAGCTGGACTACTAAATTTTGATTAATCAGAATATCTGTGTTGTTGGTTATAGAAACAGTTCCGTCAAAAATTCCATGCTTATAAGAATCGTCCAAAGTGGTTTTGATATGGTAATCTGAAATAAATACTTTAGGTTGAGAATATAAGTACACATCTCTTTCAATACCACTCATTCTCAACATATCTTGGCTTTCTAAATAGCTAGCATCACTCCATCTAAACATTTGCAGTGCTATAGTATTTTTGCCTTCTTTTAAATAAGAAGTTATATTAAACTCAGCAGGAGTTTTGCTTCCTTGTGAATAGCCTACATATTTTCCATTCATATACACGTACATTGCTGACTTAGCTCCTGCAAAATGAAGGATAATATCTTCCTTTAAAAAGTTCTTGTCTAATGTTATCGTTTTTCGGTATGTTCCAACAGGATTGTAATCTTTTGGAGCCTCTGGCCATTTTGTAGTGAAAGGGTAACGTTCATCTAGATATATTGGATTTCCATAACCTTCAACTTCCCAATTTGCTGGAACTTTAATAGTACTCCAATGATTATCATTGAAATTGATATTGTGGAAAGTGGTGGGTCTTTCTTGTGGGTTTTTTGTCCAATGAAATTTCCAATTTCCATTTAAGTTTATAAAGCGTGTTGAATTTTCCTTTTCTTTAATGTCGCCCGATTCAAAAGCAAAAAATGAAGCACGAGGAGGAAGTTTGTTTTCTTCAAATATTTGATGATTGAAATGATTCTTTTGTTCAGGAACTTCTTCCAGAATTTCACTTTTACAACTCCATAAAAAGGAGATTAATAATATGATTAGATATTTTTTAGTCATGATGTTAGTGTTGTTTGTTAAAGTTGCATGAAATCCTCTTTAAAAATCAATTGCAAATAATGTATCAACTCTTTAGCATTCTCCTTGGTAAATACAATTGGAGGTTTTATTTTTAATACATTATAATCAGGTCCATCAGTACTCATTAAAATACCGTGTTCTTTCATACGATTTGCTAAGTAATCAGTTTGTTCTGGTAAAGGATTTAATTCGGTATCTGTTAATTCAAAACCTAAGAATAAACCTTGTCCTCGTACATCTCCTATGATAGGAAATTCCTTAGCTAGTTTTTTTAATTCCTCTTTTAGGTAGTTACCTACATTTAAAGAGTTTTCTTGTAGTTTTTCTCTTTTTACAGTTCTAAGTACTTCTGTTCCTATGGCACAAGAAACTGGGTTGCCACCAAAAGTGTTGAAATACTCCATGCCATTAGCAAATTTATTTGCAACTTCTTGTGTACAAGCAACAGCAGCTAGTGGATGTCCGTTGCCTAAAGGTTTACCTATAGTTACAATATCTGGAATTACGTTGTGAAGTTGAAAGCCCCAGAAGGTTTTTCCTAGGCGTCCGCATCCTACTTGAACTTCATCTGAAATACATAAACCTCCAGCTTTTCTGATATTGCTGTATGCTTTTTCTAAGAAACCTTCAGGTAGTTCTATTTGTCCTCCGCAAGAAATAATAGGTTCTATTATAAAAGCTCCTACTTTACGTCCTTTTTTGTGAACTATATCTATTTGCTTTTGTACTTCTTCAGCATATTTGTCTCCTGTGTTTGTACCTCTGTATTTTCCTCTAAAAGCATCAGGCAAGGGAAATATGTGGGTGTGTTCTGGTGCTCCTTCACCTCCTTTTCCATCAAACTTATAAGAAGATATGTCAATACACATGTTAGTATTTCCATGGTATCCAATTTCGCTAGCAATAATATCTCTTGCGCCTGTAGCTGCTTTGACCATACGGATTGCTAATTCATTTGCTTCGCTTCCAGAATTTACAAAGTGTAAAACATTTAATTCTGGAGGTAAAGTTTCAATAAGTTCTTTAGCTAGTTTATTTATGTTTTCATGTAAATACCTTGAATTCGTATTTATAAGTGCCATTTGATTTTGTCCAGCCTTAACAACTTCATAGTGTTCGTGGCCTACATGAGCTACATTGTTAACAGTGTCTAAGTATTTACGACCATATTGATCCATTAAATACTGACCAGCTCCTCGAACCATTTTTATAGGAGTGTTGTATTGTAGGCTTAATCCTTTTCCTAAGTGTTGTTTTCTGTAGGAAATTAACGACTCGTTATCAATTGTTGTTATTTCTTCTAAAGCTTCTGATTTAAATAACAAGTTAGGATTTGGGCAAATACTTTTCCAAGTTTCTATTTGGCTGAAGTATGCTACACCTGGAAAATCGTTTTTATAATCAAATAAGGATAACATAACTTGGAAGTGTAAATGAGGTGCCCAGTTTCCGTTTTCTGGATGGTCTCCCAATTCTGCTATTTTTTCTCCTTTCTTTATGATATCTCCTAAGTTGTGTTTTGTTGCACTTTTAACTGTTAAATGACCATATAATGTATAGAACTCTAATTCATTAACTTGATGTTTTAAAACAATTAAACCTCCATATTCTTTATCTCCAGAATTGTTTGTAGCTATTATAACTTCACCATCTAAAATAGCATGAACAGCTGTGTTTGCAGATAACCAATAATCTATTCCTAAATGAATTGTTCTACTTTCTCTACCATAATTTCCAATGCTGTCATATTCTGTTGAGGTGTAGATAGGACGTGGTTCTAAATAGCCTCCTGCAATAATTTTACTTGGAACTGTTTTTTGTAATTGATTTAATTTGAATTGAAATAACTCTAAGTCGTTAAAATCTTGTTGATGTCCAATCCACTTACTAGATACACTTAAATCTAGAGGATGCACAATGTTTTTATTTATAGTAGGGAATAAATCTGATAAGTTGAATGCGTTTTCAGTAGTCCAGTTTTCAAATTGATTTTGTTGTGGGTGTGCTGTGTAGCCACAACTATTTCTAAAAGTATATTCAGCAAAATCTGGATGGATGTTTTTCCACTTTTTAAGTAGTTCCCAAGCAGGTTTTTCACTAATTAATAAATATTTGTTGTCTGGCTCTTTTTGTTTATTGATAGCCGATTTTGTTACGGATATTACTAATCGCATTGCTATAGCGATATATAGATGTGCAAGTTCATCCTCTTGTAAATGAAAAGAAGAATGGTAACCTTTTACAATGGGTATAGCAGCTGTTAAGGGGTCGTTGTGATGCATAATACAATAAGCACAACTAATAGCTAAATCGTTTATGATTTGAGTGTGGACAGAATCTCCATAATCAATTGCAGCTTTTACAGTAGGGTTTAATTTATTGCTAGAAACGATAACGTTATTGTCGTTAGCATCATTGTGGACTACTGCTTTTCGAAGTTTTGTATAAGTTGATTGAACAGTTTCGAATTGTTGTTGAAATGTATTAAGTATTTCTTTTTCTTCTTTAGAAAACAACTCTAAATGTTCTTTTGTCCATAATGATTGAGCAACATCCCAATCAAATTTTCTATGAGCTTCTGGATGATCAAATCCTTGTAGTGATTGTGTTAATAAACCACATTGTTTTCCTAAACTTAATCTTAATTCGTCTAATTGGGGATTTACACTGCTCCATACTCTTCCAGAAATCCATGTAAGTAAACGTACTTTTCGTGTTTTACCAAAGCTATCTGTAATTTCTGAAATAGCATTTCCATTTCTATCCTCTATTACTTTTGGAGTAACTAGACTTGTTGTGTTATTATCTACGTATTGTAATAACTTTTGCTGAAAATCTAAATAGTTTACATCTTCTTCAGGACGAGATATTTTTAACACATATCCTTCGTTGTTTTCTACTTTTATCCTGAAATTAAAATCTACTTCACCAGGTAGTGAAGTTGCTGTTCCTTTTAAATTAAAAAGTTCTAAAAGAATTTCTTCAGCTTGCTGAGTCGATATTTTTATTTGATTGTAGTTCATTAGTCTTTTTGTAATAGCATAATAATATGTGCAGCGCTCCAGCTAAAGTTTTTAGCATGTAAGCCTTTTCCTGTTAAAGGGTGGTAATTTTCTCTAATCGATTTACCGTCTTCTAATAAGCCTTCTGCTCCTTTTAAAATTTGAATAGTAGCTTTGTCTGCTTCTGAATGAAAACCATAATTGCGTAAGCTTTTTACGCCAAAGTAAGATTGGTCTAGCCAATTAGGTCCTCTCCAGTATCCTTTTAATGGATCAAATTTAGGATGATCGGCACTCATAGTTTGAAAGGGGACTTTTGTGTAAAACTTAGCAGTATTCATCATTTTATTTTTTACTGCTTCTGCTTGTTCTTGTGTAGCCGCATTTGCCCATAAAGCAGTCCAGCCTTCACTTCCTTCTCCTTTAATAAAAGTTGTTCCTTCTAAGTTAGTATCGTAAAACCAACCATCATTTTTATCGTAAAATTGTTCCTGAATTTTAGTTTTTAATTTGTTGGCATCTGTAATAAATTGCTGACTTTCCTCAGTGAGTTTTAATTTGGTTGCTAATTGACTTAAGTATATTTTTTCAGCATAAAGATATGCGTTTAAGTCAACACTTTCTTGATTTAAAGAATAAGCACCCTCTTCATTTTTTAAAATTTTAGAATTGTCAAATCGTATAGCGTTGTCCATACCGCTTTCCCATTTTGCAGCAATTAAACTTCCGTCTGTAGATCCATATTCGCAAAGTCCATCTTTGTCATGGTCTCTTTTGTTGTACCACCACTGGTGATATTTTTTTAGCTTAGGATAAAATTCTTTAACGAATTCAATATCCTTGTCTTTGTTATAAATTTTAGAAACTGCCCATGCAGATAGAGGTGGTTTGGTATCACGATAATTATGCTTCTCTATTAGAGTGTCTCTAAAAACGCAATCGACAATAAAACCATCATCTTTTTGAAAATGAAACATTAATCTCATTTGTTCTTTGGCAAGTTTTGTGTCGTAGTAAGATAACCCAACAGCATGTTTCCAAGAATCCCAAGACCAAAAACCATTAAACCATTTATAGTGATAACTTGGGAATAAGCCTTCGTGTTTAATTTCTCCAGCTGGTATACGCCAATTGTTTTGTAAAGTTAAATGTGCTTTAATTAATGCTTTGTTGTATGTGCTATCTTGAAATTGTTTTTTGCTGTTTTTTATTAATGAAGCTAGTTGTGTTTCTTTTTCTTTTTTTTTCTTTTGTAAGACTTCTTCAAAATCAGCATTTTTAATGTTGTCTTTTTCTTTATCCCATGAATATTCTGGGAAAATGAAGGATTGAGAAATTACAAACGATTTTTTTTCGTTTGGTTTTAAAATCAATTTATTGTGGGCTTGATAATGTAGATTGTCTATTAGTTTTATTTCAACATTTTTTGGAAATATAAGATGTCCTTTTGCTAAAGAATTGGTTGAGTGTATTTTTAATTCATTCTTTTCAAGTTCAAAAGAAATTCCATCAGCAAATATTGGTGAATGACCCCAGTTCAATGATAAATCTTTCTCCTTCTTTGAATTGTTTTTTATAGTTGTTTCGATTAAAGCTGTATGCCCATTTTTAAAAACAAGTTTTTGAGTAATTTCTAATTCCTTGGTGTTAAAAGTTTGCTCTAGATGACTTGTATAAGCATTAGAACTTATGTTTTTAAAACTCTTAGGGTAATTATCATTTTCAATAATGCTTAAATTAGTAAATGAGGTTGTTAGCCATATACCATTTTGTTGTGTCATCAAAAAAGGACCACTAAAACCTATTGATTCAGCTGTGTTTTCATGAAAACTGTAAGCAAACCAAGCTCCTTGATCTGAAAACATTAGTCCTTCTTTATCAAATTTTTGCTGAGGACTTATCTTATAGTCAAGAATGTTTGCATACATATTGGTATGCTTGGGTGTTTTTCTTGAATCGGTTTTTTGTTTTGAGTTACAACTTAGTAAAACAAGAACAAAAGTAAGTGCTGTTATGTATTTTAAATTATTCATTTTTTAATTGAATTGTCCATTGAATATTAAACTCTTCCTTAGATGGTAAAGTTTGTAGTCCTAATTTGTTGTTAAAGCTATTTGAAGGCCCTGTAACAGGTTCTATAGCAATATGATTTTCTAGGTCTGGAGTATAAATTTGTATATAGTTGTCGCTAAAAGAGGAATTTATCTTTAGTAAATAATCAGGGGTTTTAAATCTGATGAAATTATTTTTTAATAAGTAACAGTTGTCCAGTTTCTTATCCCCAATTTTAAATTTATACGGTGTTTTGTTGTTTTCGGTTTTTATAGGAATCATTTCCTTATCATGAATTATTTCCTTATCAGAATTTATTTCTAAAACGCTGTTTGCGATATTGTTAGAATAAAAATAAGGATGCCATCCAATAGTGAAAGGGAATGAATAATTATCATTATTGTTGATAGTTACATTTAAATTTAGTTGATTGTTAAATAAGGTATATGTTATTGCGATAGAAAATAGAAATGGAAATCCGTTTTCTTTTGTTTCTTGATTGTAAGTTAAGGTAACAGAAATCGAATGTTCATTGATTTCTTTTGATGTTAGTTTAAATGGTTTGTTATATATTAAACCATGTATAGCATTTGTGTTACAAGAAGAGTTTTTTTCTAGTTGATATTTCTGATTTAAATATTCATATTCACCATTTAAAATCCTATTGGCAAAAGGAAATAATATTGCAGAAGCATATGATTCTTTGTAAGATACTATGCTGGAAAAATCTTTAATAATAACTGAGTTGTTCAATATTAATTGAGTTAAACTTCCTCCGTTAATAAGAGATATTTCTGCTTTCGATTTATCATTATGCAAGGTGATATTAGTGCCTTGTTCAATAATGTTTTGTTTAATTGCTTGCAAATTTTACAGAGAATTTCTAATTATTAGTTTATTTTCATTTTCTATTTGCCCTTCTTCATTATTTGAAATCATTTGAGCAAGCTTTTTTCCCATGGCTTTAAAATCTGTAGAAATAGTGGTTATTCCATCTTCTACAATTTCTTTTAATAATGTGTCGTTGTATGAGATAATTCCAATGTCAGAAGCTATTTTAAACTTGGTTTCTTTAACCTTTTTAATAATTCGAATAAGGTTTCTATCGTCGGGTATTATAAATACATCACCTTTTTCAATTTCAAAACCTTCTAAAGATTCAATAACTGTGTTTTTAAATCTATTCATAGAACAGAATTTTTTAAAGCCTTTTAACAAGCCGTTGGGTTGTTTGTCTTTTTCAAAAAGAAAAACTAAATGATCATATTTTTTCAATAGTTTAAGTCCATCTAATAAACCATTAAAAATATCTTTTTCAAAGTTTTGGTATATGGCAGGGTAGTGAGATAGTTCGCTATTTGTTTGGTCTAATATGTATACCTTTTTCTGAGATATTTTATTTAAGATCAATTCTGTTTTCTTTAGTTTAGCGGGCATAATTATATAGTAATTATACTTTCCTAAATTGTCATAGATTAGTTTTTTAAAAACATCATAGTTGAAATGATGAAAGAAAATATCTACTTCTATGGTTTCATTAAGATTTTTTAGAAAAGAATTGTATAAGTCTTCTTTAAAGGCGTTAAGCTCGTCAAATAATAGAAAAACTTTTTGAGTTATGTATACACTTTCACTATTTACATAATACCCTTTTCCTGGGATTGATTCTATAATTCCTCTAACTTTTAAGTCGTTGTAGGCATATAAAATAGTATCTCTTGATAATTTATATTTAGTCCTAATGCTGTTGATTGAAGGGAGTTTATCTCCCAATTTTATTTGCTTTAATGCAATGGCGTTTTCTATAGAAGTAACAATTTGTTTGTACTTCGGAATACCTACGTTTTTTTCTATATGAATTATGCTCATGAAACAAATATATAATTTATTAAAACAAAAACAAACTGGTAGGTACTGGTTTGTTTTTTGTGTAACTAGTTTTAGATTAGCTGTGTACCTATGGCTTTTATAATTAATTATAATGTTTATGTATTAGAGAAAGCAAGCGGGGTGTATATAAAAATAAAAACTAATATTTTCTAACTTATGAAACAAAAGGAATTAAGATTACAACAAAAATTATTAAAAAAAGTCTTCTTGACCCTACTAGTTTGTTTTCTGTTGATTTTTTCTCAAAATGTATTTTCTCAAGAAGGCGAGATTACTGGGAAAATAACGGATAATAGTGGTGTGGGATTGCCAGGGGCTACAGTAACTGTTAAAGGTGAATTAAAAGGCGTAGAGGCAGATTTTAATGGAGATTACAAGATTAAGGCAGGTCCGGCAACTATATTGGTGTATAGTTTTGTTGGTTATGCATCTAAAGAAGTGTTGGTTGGAAATCAATTAACAATAAATGTAACCTTAGAAGAAGATAATACTTTGGAGGAAGTGGTTATTATAGGTTATGGTTCGCAAAAAAAGAGTGATGTAACTGGTGCAGTAGGTCAGGTAAAAGCAAAAGAGCTAACCAAAGTAGTAACTACGAATCCTACGGATGCGTTACAAGGAAGGGTTGCTGGAGTTACAGTAACATCATCTTCTGGAACGCCAGGAGGAGTAGCTGATATTTTAATAAGGGGAGTTGGAAGTTTTGGAAGTAATAGGCCATTGTTTATTGTTGATGGTGTACAGGCTGATCCTTATTTTATTGATGCAAATAATATTGAGTCTATAGAGGTATTGAAAGATGCTGCTTCGGCTTCAATTTATGGAACAAGAGCTGCAAATGGTGTGGTGATTATATCTACTAAAAAAGGAAAAAAAGGAAAAATTACTGTTGATATTGAGCAGTCTTTAAGTTTTAATACGCAAAGGAAAAAACTGAATTTGTTAGATGCAGATGGTTATGTTCAAGTGCATAGACAAATGTATGAAAATGCTGGTGTTGCTTTACCTAGTTATGTGGCAAATCCACCAAATGTTAATGCTGATTGGTTAGGGGCTACTCACAGAGATGGTGAATTGAAATTATTAAATGCGAGGGTTAGTGGAGCTTCGGAGAAGTTAAACTTTACTCTGGGAGGGAATTTTGCTGATGAAAAAGGAGTGTTAATAGGTTCAGAGTTTACTAAGAGAGGACTTTTTGCGAATGCAACTTTTACTGATGAAAGGCTGCAGGTGACTGGAGCTTTAAACTATTCTGAAACATATAGAGAGAATTATAAGTTCTCATTAAGAGAAACGTATCAGATATCTCCTTTAATTCCAATATTAGATCCAACTAAGCAATCTGGTTATGGGTATAGAGATGGAGATTTACCAGATCATAGAAATCCTGTGGGTGAAAATTTTTTTAGAGAAGGATATACGAAATTAAAGTATTTCATAGGGAATGTTGGGGTTAAGTATGAGTTGTTTGAAGGTTTAAAGTTGGGGGCAAATTATTCAATATCTAACTTGGCTAACTTTTCGTATGCTTTTCATAAGCCTTTTAGGGTGAGAGATGTTGATGGTAATGAACAGAATCAATACTTCTTTTTGTCGGAATACAACAGTGATTTTAGAAGAATTAATCAAGAGTATACTATAAACTATAAGACAGAAATTGGGAAACATGCAATTGAACTTTTAGGGGGGTATCAAAGAATTATAGAGCCTTTTTCAGAAACATATGTTCAGGCTGAAGGTTGGAAAATATCTGATCAAGACTTAGATGGTAATGGGGATTTAGATGATAAAGAACCGGTAACATTACTAGATGAAAATTTTAAAACATTGAATGCGTTTAGAACTGCTGAGGCAACATTCTCTGGAAGAGGAACAAATTCAGAATATACTTTAGCTTCGTTATTTGGAAGGGTTAATTATGCTTATGATAATAAATATTTATTTCAAGCAAGTATAAGAAGGGATGGTAGTTCTAAGTTTGGAAAGAATAATAAGTATGGTGTTTTTCCATCGTTTGCATTAGGTTGGAAAATTACTGAAGAGAGCTTTATGAATGATCAAGATATTTTTGACTTCTTAAAGTTAAGATTTAGTTGGGGAGAAGCTGGTAGTGATAATGCTTTAGGTAATTATGATTTTGTAGCATTAATTTCTCAGGGTGCTAACTCGTCAAATGGAGGGTATATTTTTGGAAACCCACAGACTTCGTATGTTGGAGGGATTGCTAGAGATTTAGAGAATCCAGATTTACAATGGGAAACGAATATTTCTTCAAACTTAGGGGTAGATTATTCGGTTTTAGATAATAAAATAAAAGGTTCTGTAAATTATTATAATACTAAAACAAAAGATTTATTAATTGTTAAAGAAGTGCCGCTTTCTAGTGGTGTACGTAATCCGGTAATTAATGTTGGTGAGTTTGAGAATAGTGGTGTTGAGTTTGAGTTAGGATATAATGAGAGTTTTAATGAGGTGAAATTTTCAGCATTTGCAACTTTTTCAACTTTAAATAGTGAGGTTACTAAATTGGCAAGACCAGGTCAGGTTTTAAGAGGTGCTGGTTTATTGTTTGGGTCTGATCATTTTGTAAATCAAACAAAAGTTGGTTATGAGCCAGGTGCTTATTTTTTACCAGTAGCTAATGGGATTTTTCAAAATCAAGCAGAAATTGATGCTCATGACCCAACAGGAACATTACAGCCAGATGCAAAGCCAGGAGATATTCGTTTTGTGGATCAAAATGGAGATGGGGTCTTAAATAGTGATGATGAAGTGTATTTAGGAAGTGCGTTGCCGAAATATGAGTACAGTTTAAATTTATCTGCAGATTACAGAGGTGTTGATTTTAATATCTTTTTTCAAGGAGTAGGGGGTAATAAAATTTATAATGGAAATAGATTTCAATCAATTGGAGTAGATACAGGAAGAAATTTTGAAGCGTCTTCATTAAATGCTTGGACGCCAACAAATACTAATACGGATATTCCAAGAGCAGTTTTAGGTGATCCTAATAGAAATAATAGAGCGTCTAGTAGATTTTTAGAAGATGGAAGTTATTTACGTATTAAAACAATTCAATTGGGATATTCGTTCCCGAAAAAGGTTTTGGATAAGTTGAGTATGAGTAAGTTGAGGTTCTTTATTACTGGGCAAAACCTATTCACTTTTACAAATTATAGCGGTTTAGATCCTGAGGTTGGAGGTTCGATTCTTTCGAGAGGTGTAGATAGAACTTTGTATCCACAGTATAAATCAGTGATTTTGGGAACGCAAATTCAATTTTAATTAAACAATCAGAAGATGAAAAAAATAATAACAACAGCATTACTAACATTAGTAGTTTTTATATCGTGTAATGATGATGATTTTTTAGATCAAAAATCACCTGATCAATTAACGTCTGATTCTTTTTGGAGAAATACAGATGATGCAATGTCTGGTTTGACAGCAGTTTATGCGGAATTGGAATCGAGAAGTAATTTTTGGGATGGATGGCAGGAAGGAAGGCCTATAATTGAGTATTATAGATCTGATTATGCTTTACCGGGTCCAGATGCTGTGAACTATGCACATTGGAGGGAGATATTTAATTTTAATTATACAAATGGGCATACGCATATTAATGTAGTTTGGAGAACAAACTATAAGGGATTGAATTTTGCAAACCAAGTAATTACTAAGGTTGGTCAAATGACGGCAGATCAGATATCTGATGCTGATAAAAAACAAATAATTGGCGAGGCAACTTTTTTAAGAGGTTATTATCATTTTAAATTGTTAACGTTATTTGAACAAATAATTTTAAGAACAGAAATTATAACTGCAGAAACTTTAGATAAAGCTTTATCTACAAGACCAGAGGCTTGGGCTGTAATTATAGAAGATTTTAAGCAAGCTGCAACAATGCTTAAAAATAAAGATGTTACAGAGCCAGGAAGGGCTACAAAAGGAGCTGCTTATGCATATTTAGGAAAAGCATATTTGTATAAGGCTGGTGATGTTACTTCTTCGGAAGCTACGGATTTTCAAAATGCTATAGATGCTTTCAAGCCTGTAATTGATGGAGGAACGGGTAGTTATAGTTTGGAACCTGATTTCTTAAGTCTTTTTAATGGAGAAAATGAAAATAATCAAGAATCTGTTTTTGAGTTGCAGTTTAAGTCTGGAGATGCTACTTCGTGGAATGCAACGAGGTTACATGCTTTTATTGGCGATTGGTCTATTGGAGGCTGGGGTGGATTAGAGGCTACTAAAGGTTTGGAAACGGTTATGAAGTCTGAAGGTATGGTGGCAACTAATGGTTTGTATGATAATAGACTATACGGAACTATTTATTTTAGAGACCCGTTCTTTAATAATGCTGCAAGTCCTCAAATGCAAGGGTATACTTGGGATCAGTTAATGAATTGGAAGTATTTTAATGTGAATGCAGATAAGGTGTATTTTAGAAAGTGGTTACCTAATTATGTTTGGAATAATTCTTATGTCGGGGTTAACGTGGTTTTAATGCGTTATGCTGATGTAATGCTGATGTATGCTGAAGCTCTAAATGAGACTGGAGCAACAGCGCAAGCAATACCATTAATAAATAAGGTAAGAGAAATACATGGTTTAATGCCAGCGATTACTGTTACTTCCAAAGATGATGTGAAAAATCAAATTATTCACGAAAGAACTATGGAGTTAACATTGGAGTCTACAAGATTTTTTGATTTAAGAAGATGGGGGATGTTAGATCAAGCTATGCAGGCAGCTAATAGAACTGGATTTACTTCTGCAGGACATGCGTATTTACCGGTACCATTGTCGGAAATTAATAATAATAATGAAGTGAATTAATTTTGTAATTATTTCTTCATTGATTGAAGGGTGGCTGAGGTGTAAAAACCTCAGCTATTTTTTTGAAATAAATGTAAAATAAAAAAAGCTTCTCAAATTTGAGAAGCTTTTTGCGGTCTGGACGGGACTCGAACCCGCGACCCCATGCGTGACAGGCATGTATTCTAACCAGCTGAACTACCAGACCGT
>NZ_CANMMT010000012.1 GCF_947499065.1 uncultured Tenacibaculum sp.
AAACTCATTGATTGGATGCCACAGTTATCGGTTGAGCCATTGTTTATTTGTGCTGGTGTAATACTTACATTTCCTGTGGTATCTAATTGAACTGTGATATCTTGTGTTACTACTGTTGGATTGGTATTATCTATAGTACTAAAACTTCCTTCTGTAGAAAAAGAAGATCCTGCAAAATTATGATCAATTGCCTGAACTTTAAAAGTATAACTCGTAGTACAAGCTGCAGGAAATTTATAGTTATAACTAGTACCTTGTCCTGTATTACCCAAGACAGGTAATTTTCGCCAACCATCATTTTCTTGTGCCATAGGAGTTTTGGTATAGACAGGTGTCCCTATTGGGTTCTCCTTTATATACACATTATAACTTAATCCGTTACTTGGGGTTTGTAAATCTGTACTAGCTGTCCAACTTATAGTAACTTCATTACCATTTACTAGGGCAATAGGATTAGTAGGTACTGTCGGTGGTGTATTTGAAGCAATCGTATTATTCGTATATATTTTTGAAGTGAAAGAAGTGGCGGTAACACCTGAAAATGCTATATCTAAATCGCCATCATTATCATAATCACCCCAAACACCATCACTCACAGCTATTTGAGTTAGATTATTTGAAGCAGCTGCTTGAGTAAAAACACCTGCGTTATTATTATATATTTTAGTGTTTATACTTCCTGTTAGTAATATATCTAAATCACCATCGTTATCATAATCTCCCCAAGCCACTGAACCTTCTTGTTGACCTCTCAAATGCGGAGTTGGAATTTCTGTAAAACTACCGCCATTATTTGTGTATATTTTTGTAACATTGGTACTTCCTGTGTATCCAGACATTAATATATCTAAATCTCCATCATTATCATAATCCCCCCAAGCTACAGAGCTGTATGATATCCCTATTAAATTGGCTGAAGCAAGTTCTGTAAACGTACCATTATTGTTAGTATATATTTTAGATATATCCAAACTCCCTGTATATCCGGTTAATAATATATCTAAATCCCCATCATTATCATAATCTCCCCAGGCAACAGCACCACTATTTACCCCAATTAAATTGGCTGTAG
This sequence comes from uncultured Tenacibaculum sp., assembly GCF_947499065.1. Lineage (GTDB taxonomy): Bacteria > Bacteroidota > Bacteroidia > Flavobacteriales > Flavobacteriaceae > Polaribacter. The sequence goes on from NZ_CANMMT010000012.1 coordinate 1,073, forward strand.
TCAATTCTGTAAAAGTTCCTGCATCATTTGTGTATATTTTTGATATTGACGAACGTCCAACACCACCAACTAACAATATATCTAAATCGCCGTCATTGTCATAATCTCCCCAAGCAACATCTCCAACAATTCCCTGTAGATTAGCTGTGGTAAGTTCAGTAAAAGCACCTCCATTATTCGTATATATTTTTGCTATATAGGTGTTACCTACACCAAAACCAGTTAAAAGTATGTCTAAGTCTCCATCGTTATCATAATCCCCCCATGCTGAAGATCCGGATTGTACACCTTCTAAATTAGCAGAAGTCAATTCTGTAAAAATTCCCCCTGTATTGGTATATATTTTTGAAATAGGATCGATAGGAGCAGTAATTGTTTTTTTACCCGTTACTAATACATCTAAATCTCCATCGTTATCATAATCTCCCCAAGCTAAATCACTTTGATAAACATCAATTATATTTGCTGTGGTATGCTCGGTAAATGTTTGTGCATTGATATAAAAACTAATTAATAATAGTAGGGATAGTAATAGTTTTTTCATTGTAGGGATATTTCAATTTTAATCTAAACGTTATATGCTTTGTACAGCTAGATTAATCTTTACCCTATTTTTTTAATAAAAGAGAAGCAAAAGAAACAAAATCTTCCGCCTTAACTCTACCTCAAACGATTAAGTACATTGATTTTACTAAGTTTTTACTTTCTGTATCGGGAAATAAGTACACTTCCTTTTATTTATTAGCCTTTTTCTTAATATCATATCTAGTAATAAGCAATACTAGATACTTATTTTATTTAAAGTTTAGGTTCTAACCATAAATATCCAATACTCAACAAGAAAAATAAATAAAGCCAAAACAAGTTAATGTCTTTTTTATGATTTAATCCATTAGATAAATCATGCGTTTTGTTTAAAACTTGCCTATTCTTTCTTTTAGTCTCAAAATGATTTAACGCTTTATACTCATTATCCTTAAAAGTATAAAATGACAATGAATTTGTACTATCATTTTTTATTTTTAATAGATGCCAACCCTTAGAATTTGGATACACTTTTCCTCTCCAAAATATTGGATTATTCACATTTTGACTTAAAAGAACTCGGCTGTAATCTAAAGTTACTTCAGGGTTTATATAATTTGTTTGTAACTCAAAATTAAAAGGTTCGTCTTTATAGCTAATTTTTTGAGTATTGCCCCATTTTATAGTTTGTAATTCTTTTTTAGATATTGAATTAATAATATCTGTCCAAAATTGTTGGTAAGAATTTAGTTTTCCAGATAACACCAAATGATATGTTTCACTTGCCACTGAAGTTCCAATTTTTCCTTCTCCTAAATATTTATAGGCAGAATATATTTTGAAGTTTTGTTGATGAATTGGCTCTAATGAATTATCATTTCTAAAAACATAATTATATTTAGTAATACTTTGATTAAATCTATTAGTAAAAGTATTCTGTTTATTTGACAAAAACTTAAAGTTTGAGATTGAATTTCTAGTTGTAAATAAATTTTTATCCGGTTGAATAAAAACTCCTAGTCCTTTATTTTCAATGACTGATTTTAAAATGCTTCTTTGATTTTTTCGAAGACTTAAAAAAGATTTACTGTCAATAATTAATAAATCAAAGGTTTCTAATGATTTACTTGAAAAGGATATTCTTTCTTTAACAGTGTTATAAAACTCGTATTTAAACCTATCTTTTGAAATTTGATTTCTAACTACAACTTTATGATTCTTTTCTGTTAAAAAATTCTTCAAATACTTCGTTTCAAAAGTTGGGAACGAATTGATAATTAACACTTTTAAAAACTCTCTTTTTTTTACGCTAATCGGTAAAGAATTATTTTTAACAATAGTGTTTAAAGAGTCTTTTTCAACTAAAGAATATACAAAGTTCCCTGAAATTTTTGCTTTTACAGACAACTGAAATTTTTGATCATTAGTATTTGAAAAACTAATAGAATCTAAATTTTTACCATTTGGATTAACTAAAAATAATCTATTCTTTTTTTTAGGTTTGCTATATTGTCCTTTTACTGAAATTGATTCTCCAACATAAGGACTTGAATTGTATTTCAGTTTCGTAATTCCAGAAATGTTTTTCCCAGAAATATATATACAAGGAATATTATCTAACTGCCATAAATCGTATGCAGCAATACCATGACCTAATACATAAGCGTTAGTGGGCTTCTCTTCTGAATTAAATAAGTTTTCTCCTTTTGAATATTGAATAACCTTTAATTTTTTGTTTAACTTTTTTAAACTATCTAAAGATGATTCTCTATATCCTTCAGTTAACAAAGCTATTGTTAAAGGTTTAGATTTTGAAAGTACAACAGGCTTTAAAGCAATTAATAAAAGACTTGTTAAAGCTAAAAATCCAACTAAACTATTAATCAAAAATTGCTTTTTGCTTTTCCCCCACTCTTTCCACAAAAAAACTAAAAAAAGAAATACACCAATCAATACAATTGGTAGCACTAAATGCTTATTTTCAAAAATAATACTATCTACCATTTACTTGTAGTTCTTTAATCACTAAATCTTTTAAACCATCTTTAAACCTCCTAGTTTTATTAGGATTTGGTTTTGAGTTAGGAATTGCTTCTAACAATCCTTTTCGTGTGGATTTTAACAATTTAACATCTTTATTTTCAAGAAGCATTAGCTCTTTTAAGTTTTGTAAGATTACTAAATACTTACCCGGATTTTCTATTGCTAAAATTGCTAATTCGTTTCCTGCTTCTTCAAATAAAGTTTTATCTGTTTCAATAGGTTTTTCTTTCTGCTGAATCAATGTTTCTAACCTAATTAAAGCTAGTTTCATAAACTTATATTTATCTTCATCAACAAGCTCTTCTTGTTTAGAAAAGTTTTTTATATCATCGAGTTCACCTGTTAAACGTTTTTCTTCTTTAATTGGAGGAGGATCAAAACCAATTCTATGCACATAAATTCTAGCACTATTTTTTATTTCTTGTAAATATTTAAGTGCTTTATACTGATAAGGTAAAGATGCTTTTGGTTTATATAATCGTAATTGCAACTCAGCATCCCACATTTGCTGTAAAGCCTTTAATAATTTAACTTTTAAAGATTCTTCGAATAAAGTTGCTTCCTCTGGGTCTGAATGATTGTGTTTAAATTTTTCTACAGGGTCTTCCTCCTTCTTTTTGTTACCTACTAAATTATGCTCGTTTTCATGGTCATGGTCATGCATAAAATCTTTAATGGGATTTTTAGCATCTTCTTCATCGTGATTGTGGTCATCATGGTCATGTTCATCCTCATGGTCATTCTCTAAAGCTTCTAAATTTTCTTCATCGACAATGTCCATATTTTCATTTTCTTCTCCCATAAAAGTAGCATACTTTATGCGCAATGCTTTTTGCTCAAAACCTAACTCATTACTCTTAAATTCAAACTCGTACTTAGTCAAATTCTTTTTGTTTTTAATGAGTTTTTTTGTGTCTATAATCAACTGACGTTGGCTTCTAAAATAATCGGGCATTCTGTTTACCCCCATTGTAGCTTCAACAGCAAATTGGTCTGAAACTGTATCTTTTATCACTGCAAAATATGTATCGCTCCTTGCTACATTTTTTTGAGGAGTTTTTAAATCAGAAGCTTCAACATAAAAATACAATTCATCTCCTGGTTCCATTTTTAAATTATCTAAATTGATTTGCTTATCAAGTTTAACTGATTTTTCTCCTTTAGAAATCGATTTATTGAACGATAATTTTTCTTCTCTAAATTTTACAGATTCTCCTGTACCTTTACTAACTGTAGCTATGATATAAGCTTCATTAAGTCCATAATCATCTGTAACTATTGATGTGAAATTCAATATTTTTTTATCGGAAAACTCAAAAACTGAACGCTTTTCTAAACTTGTAATATCTATCTTAGGTTCTTTATCTTGAGTAACATCAATGGTATACAATTTAGAAGTATAAGTGTTATTTAATGTATCTAGAAATTTAAAACTATAAAAACCAGAGTTTTTAAGTAAAGAACTTCCTTGATAAGCTCCGTTTTTTAGTTTCATCTCATAAGAATTCCCCATACTTTCTATACTTACACTTTTGATTTTTTTATCAAATTGTAAAGACCAATAGATTTTAGAACCCTCCACTGCTTTTATACTCATATTTGAAGTTTTTTTAACTCCTAATCTTGTATATAAAGGGTATGCAATTCGTAAACTTTGCTCCATAACCTTTGGTGGAAGATATTTAGTTGCGACAGGATTTACTGAATTAAAATTGATATTCTCTACCGTATTATTTTTAGTAGCAGAGTTTATGAAGTAATCTTTAATATTAAATGTGTATCCTAGAAAACCAAATAGCAAAAAAAGAAGCATGAAAACACCTGCTTGTTTTAATTTTGTAGGTGGACTAATACTATTGATTTGTTTAATTAGTTTTTGTTCAACTTTAGCTTGTTGAAGTTTTGCGATACTTGTTATGTGCTGATTATCTTTTAAAAATAAACTTGAACTATATTCTACCTCTTCTAATTGTTCATCTATATATTTTGATGTCTTTTGCAAAGTAATTTCCCATGGTTTCTTTAGAAAAGAACTAATTAAAAAAGTTATCAAAAAAAACACAAAAGCTAATAGCCAATTTAAACTTAGTAAGTATACAAAAGCACCTAATGCTAATGCATATAAAAAAGCATCTAACCACACTAATAGTTGCCAGTTTTTGGTAAACTTTACTAATATGTTTTTTGCATTTATCATTGTTTTCTAAGCTTTGCTACTATACGTTCTATAAGTAATAAAAAGATAAAAGATAACCACAACCAATTGGTTATAGATAATGTTTGTACATTTCTTTTTTGGGCTTTTCTCTTTTCAAAGTTTGTTTGAATTTCTATTTCTGAGACTACTCTATCATCTAATTGATTTATAATTGATTTTTCAATTTGATTTACAGTTAATAGTTTTAATAATTGATTGATAAAGTTGGTTTCTATAATCTTTTGAGTTGCTAATAACTCTGTTAAATTATAAATGTTTTTTACTTCACTTTCTTCAATAATATTGTTTGCTAAATCATCATTTTTATAACGTAAAATCTTGGTTGTCGATTTTGGTAAAGTCTTATCACTCAACCAAATTAATAATGACTGGTTTTCTAAGTTTAATTTATCTAATTGTGCTGTTTTATTAATCGTTATATTTTGCTGAATAAACTTTTCTATAGCTTTAATAGAACTTTCTATATAATAGGATTGATCTTTATACCTCTTATCAAAAGCAATTAAAATATTTAATTTAGGGTTTGCCTTTAAAGGAATTGTTTTAGCGTTAAAAACTACACTATCTCCTTTAGAATTTATCTGAATCTTATTTGAATTTTCATCTAAAATTCTCTTTTCAAATGATAGGTTTTTTGCTGTAGATTTTAGACTAAATACATCTATTTTACTAGCTCTTTTAAAAGCTATTAATGGTTTGGATTTACTTTCAATTTCTTCCTCAAAAACAATCCATTTTATCGGTTTATTAATATTAGGCCTTTTACCTTTTAAATTGATGTTTTTTCCACTAGTGAATACTACAACACTGTCTGTTTGTAAATTATCTATCTGTTGTGATAATTGCCAATAATTTATTTTTAAAGTATTATTTTCTTCAAAATCAAATCTATCTAGTTCAGGAAATTTGTTTGTAAAAACCCTAACTTCTGTATCTGACGCTAAAGAATCAATCATTGATTGAATTGGTTTACTTTCAAGTAAACTTGGTTCAATCAAATAGGTTAATGCTGATTTTTTGGAATTCTGTTTTAACTGAGGCTCTGCTAAAATTAGTATTAAAAAACTTAATAGTAACAAGCGTAAAAATAGCAATAAGTATTCGTTTAATTTTATGCTTTTAGATTTTGTAGAATCCGATGTTTCTAATAATTGAATACTACCTACCTTAATTACTTTCCCTTTTTTATTACTCCAAAAATGAATAGCAATTGGAACTAAAAATCCTAAAAAGGCCCATAGATATGTTGGATTTACAAAACTCATCTAACGCATTTTAGTTCTTTTATCAATATAAAATTTAATAGCTTCATTGATGGGAGCATCCAACTGAAACAAATGATAATTTATATTATTTTGAAATAAAAAATTCTTTGTTTTTTCAATAGCTATCTTTGATTTCTCTAAATAAGCCTTTTTTGCTTCTTTGGCATCTACTTTTAACTGGACACCTGTTTCTAAATCTTCAAAAGTTAATACTCCTTTGTAATCAAAATCAAGTTCATTTTTTCCTAAAAGATGTAAAACCACTACTTCATTTTTAGTCGTTTTTAATCGCTTTATAAATTGTGTTAACTCTTTTTCGTGCTCATATAAATCAGTAACAAAAAACACTAATTCTTTATGTGCTCTATCGTGTAACTTATCAGAATTTATAGTATCAACTGGCCACTTTCCTTCTGGTTGAATGGCAATTAATTCTGACAATAATCTGTTGAAATATTGTTTCTGAATTTTAGGTTGTAAGCTCACTAACTCATCTTCATTCAAAGCAAACAAGCCTACAGCATCACCTTGTTTTTTAGCTAAGTAAGATAAAGATGCTATCAGGATTTTTGCATAATCCATTTTATTTAATTCATCTTCTTTATGCAACATAGATTTACTTGCATCTAAAATAAACTTCACAGAAACATTAGTTTCTATTTCTGATTGTTTGATATAATATCTTCCAGAGCGAGCCGCCATTTTCCAATCTAGCAAACGTAAGTCATCACCAATTTCATAAGGTCTGTATTGGCTAAATTCCATTCCATAACCAATTCTAGTACTATGATTAATTCCATTTAAATAACCTTCTACAATTATTTTGGCAACCAAAGACAATCCTGAAACGGTATGTATAATCTCTGGTTTTAATAATTGATGATAATCTTGTTTCACTTTAATTTATTTTAATGAAGATAGTAAATGCTTAGTAACCTCTTCAGAAGTAATTCCTTCAGCTTCTGCTCTAAAATTCATAATAATTCTATGACGTAAAACTGGATATGCAACTACTTTAATATCGTCTAAAGTAACTGCTAATCTTCCTTGAGTTAGCGCTCTTGCTTTTGCCGTTAAAATCATTGCTTGTCCAGCTCTTGGTCCTGCTCCCCAACCTACCCATTTATTTACAAACTCATTTGAATTTTCTGGTCTTGTTGCTCTAACCACTTTACTTACAAAATCTATTAAATCATCACTAATTGGAACTTCTCTAACTAATTGTTGTAATCTAATTATCTCTTCTCCAGAAATTACTTTTTGTGGTGTAACTTTAGATGAACTTGTAGTTGCTTTTAATATTTGAGTTTCATTTAATGCGGTTGGGTATCCTATTTTTATATACAACAAAAACCTATCTAACTGAGCTTCTGGCAAAGGAAATGTTCCAGATTGTTCTATAGGATTTTGGGTAGCTAAAATGAAAAAAGGTTTATCTAATTCATAGGTGTTTCCAGAATATGTAACCTCAAATTCTTGCATTGCTTCTAATAATGCTGCTTGGGTTTTTGGAGGAGTTCTATTAATCTCATCTGCCAGAATAATATTGGCAAAAATTGGTCCTTTGGTAAACTTAAAATGTTTAAGTCCGTTTTGATCTTCTTCTAAAACCTCTGTTCCAATAATGTCTGATGGCATTAAATCTGGTGTAAACTGAATTCTTTTAAATTGTAAGTCAATTGTTTTAGCAAGTGTATTAATCATCAAGGTTTTTGCTAATCCAGGAACACCTTCTAAAAGCGCATGACCTCCTGCTAAAAAAGTAATAATTAATTGTTCTATAGTTTCTTCTTGACCAATAATTACTTTTCCTATTTCTTTTTTTAAATCAACCAGCTTATTCGTTAATGTGTTAACTTCTTTTTCTAACTGTAATAATTCGTTATTCATAATTCATTTTATGATGTTAGTGCATACATAATTATATTTACACCAAATCTTGTATTGTCTATTTTATACCAACGTTTATTTCTAAAGTCATAATCCCATTCACAACCATAATCTTTATTACTAAAAAGTACTCCTATTCTACCGTTTATTTCAATAGCTTTTAAATAATCGTGTACAATATCATCTCCCCATCCGTTGAGTTCTTGTGATGTTGTAGGTGGTCCATCTTCAAATTGAAAAAACACATTATAAATCTCATGATTATTAGGTATTTTCTTTAATGCTTTTGGGCCAAAAATTTCTTCCATTTGCCTTTCAAAAGACTTAGAAAATAATCCGTCTATATCATGGTTACAATCATCTACAAAAACAAATCCGCCATTTTCTACATACTTTTTAAAATTAGCCCTTTCATCTTTATTAAACTGGACTAATTTATGTCCAGATAGATAACAAAATGGGCATTTAAAAATTTCATCACTACTTAAAGGAATAATGTTTTCTCTTGTATCAACTTCAAGTGTAGTATACTCTATCAAAGAGTTTAAAATATTAGATGGCATTCGCTGATCTACATCCCAATCTCCTGATTCATATTGTAATCGAGTAAAGAAAAATTTATTACTTAGTAACACAGAGTTTTATTCTTTTTTTTAATAATATAAATATAAAACTGGTTGCAAAGAACATCAATACAACCAGCCTATATTTTTTAATTCATTCAAATACTAAACAGCATCGGATAAACTCGTGAACGTGAAATCACGGATTTTCATATAAGGAATTAAATTACCATTTATACGAACTTGTTTACCTAATGTTTCTAGATTATTAAGCATTATTATTGGACTTTCATTAAATCTGAAATTCTTTACTGGATACTTAATTTTTCCATTTTCAATATAAAAAGTTCCATCTCTAGTCAATCCTGTATATAGTAGAGTTTGAGGATCTACACTACGGATATACCATAAACGTGTAACTAAAATTCCTTTTTTAGTGCTCTTGATTAAATCTTCTAAAGATGCATCTCCACCTTCCATAATTCCATTTGATGGAAAAGGAACTGGTTCTACTCCTTTCTTTTTAGCCCAATAACGGCTATAAGCTAGATTTTTTACTACTCCATTTTCTACCCACTTCATTTTTTTTAGAGGCTGTCCAGAACCATTCCAAGTTGCAGTTGGAACGTCTTTATTTAAAGGATCTGACCATATGTTAATACGCTCATCAACAATTTTTTCTCCTAGTTTTGTTCCTCCTCCTTTTTTAGACATAAAGCTACGTCCTTCATCAGCTGTTCTAGCATTAAAAGCTCCAAACATATTTTGTAATAATCCTATAGAAGCAGCTGGTTCCAATATAACTGTATATTTACCTGGCTCTATGGCTTTTGCTTCTCTAGACATTACTGCTTTGTCAATTGCTATTTTTGATGCCTCTACTGGATCAAATTTATCAATATCATTTACATCTCGAGTTACCCATCCAGAACCTGTTCCATCGTTGGTACGCATAGTAACTGTAAAGTCTGCACTGGTAGATTTATTGTATGCAAAAAGTCCTTTAGAATTCATCATTGCAGAAAAACCTGCTGAATCATTTAAGAAACCTGCTGCAGTTACATCTTTTTTAGCTGCTGGACCAATACTACTTGAAGCTACTGAAGCTCTATAATCTGGTGTAATTTTAGCAGTTGATTCACTAAATGTTACTGATTTGTCATATTGTTGTGGTCCTAAAGGTTCCATAAACTCTGGATTTTCAGGAGATAGTTTTGCTAACTCTTCAGCTCTTTTTACTACTTTTTTTAAAGAAGCATCATCAAACTCATCAATAGTAGCTGTACCAGATTTGTTTCCAAAATTAGACTGAACTACTAAAGTTTGATTAGATCTATGTCCTGAAGTAGACACAGTATTACGTGCGTAGCGAATATTACCACTTTCGCTTCCACTTAAATTTATTTCGCAAGCATCAGCAGTAGAAAAACTCAATGCTTTTTCCATTATTTTTTTTGCTTCCTCTTTTGTATATATTGCCATGATTTGTTTCTTTAATATTAATGATTGGTTAAATCTTTCTACCTGTATTGATAACATTTACACCATCAAACCTAGTAGTAGAACTTCCATGAGATACCGCACTAACTTGCGATGGTTGCCCTTTTCCATCAAAGAAAGATCCAAATAATCGATAATCATCTTTGTCACATATTTTACTACAAGAATTCCAGAATTCTTTAGTATTAGATTGATAAGCAACATCATCTAACATACCTACAATTTTACCATTTTTAATTTCATAAAAAACAGTTCCTCCAAATTGGAAATTGTAGCGCTGTTGATCTATTGAATAAGAACCTCTACCTGCAATATAAATTCCTTTTTCTACATCTTTAATCATATCATTAACCGAATACTTTTCTTTACCTGGTTCTAATGATACATTTGGCATCCTTTGAAATTGTACATCATTCCAACTTTGTGAATAACAACATCCATGAGATTCGTTTTGTCCAATCATATGAACCTGATCTCTAATAGCCTGGTAATTTTTAAGAACACCATTTCTAACTAAATCCCATTGTTTAGTTTTAACTCCTTCATCATCATAACCAACTGCTCCTAATGACCCTACTTGAGTTTTATCTGCAACAAGGTTTACAATATCACTTCCATATTTAAAATCACCTGACTTAAATTTATCTAATGTAGCAAAACTTGTTCCTGCATAATTAGCTTCGTAACCTAATACTCTATCTAATTCTAATGGGTGACCTACAGATTCATGAATTGTTAGTCCTAAGTGATTAGGCTCTAGAACTAAATCATATTTACCTGCATCAACAGATTTTGCTGTTAATCTTTCCTTAGCTTGTTTAGCTGCCATAGTTGCATCTTCAACTATATCGTAACTATTTCTATACAACTTAATACCAGTTCCATCTGGGCCATTTAATTTTTCAGAAGCTAAACCATCCATATACTCATACCCCATTCCCATAGGTGCACTTAAAGATTGTCTAGTTTTAAACTTACCTTTCTTTCTATCAATTGCAGTTACATTAAACACTGGCCAAATTCTATGGACATCTTGATCTATATAAGAACCGTCTGTAGAGGCAAAATATTTTTGTTCATTTACCATAAATAAAGCAGAATTCACAAAATTAGCTCCATTTTTCAATGCAGCTGCATTAGCGCTTAATAATAAATCTACTTTATCAGAAACAGGAACATCTTTAAAATCTTTTTTAATTGGTGTTTTCCACGAAACTTCACCATAAGATTTTACTGGAGCTAATTTTACTGGCTCTTTTTGTATTTTAGAATTTGCTTTTGCAATCGCAACTGCTTGTTCTGTAGCTTTTTTAATTCCTGATTCTGTTACATTATTAGTAGAAGCGAATCCCCAAGTACCATTTGCAATTACACGAATTCCTATACCAAAAGATTCTGTATTTACTACATTTTGTACTTTATTTTCTCTTGTAAATACATATTGATTTAAGTATCTACCAATTCTAGCATCAGCATATGATGCTCCTAGTGATTTTGCTGTGTTTAATGCTACATCAGCTAAGCGCTTTTTTACTAACACATCCATACCTGGAGCTAGCAAAGCATCTACTGAAATATTATTTCCCATTAAGAGAGACGGCATCATTAATGCGCCTGCACCTAATCCAGCAGCTTGAATAAATTTTCTACGTTTCATTTAATTTATTTTAGTTGAATTAAAGTAAAAGTTTGGTTCACGAAAAAATTGAATCATTATTCAAAATTTTCGTCTGCAACAAGTTAGGTATTTGAAATTAAAGAGCTTAAAAAATTAACGTTTTTTAACTTTTACAAAATACTTAACTGAGTTTCTAAATTTTCGTTAATTATTCCTTTTTATTTTAAAAACTCATTCCCTGTATTCAGACTTTAAATAAGACAACTATGCACTCTGAAGTATTATTTTTTATTATAAAACAGAGTACTTTTTACTTCTCCAATATCTCAAAAAGTTATAGTAGTTATTTATTTTTTAGTTACGTTTTCTTTTAAACATGTAATCAATTGGGTTTATATTATTTTTGAAAACTAAACGTTATTAATGATATTTCAATTTTTCATAACTTTCAATATCGAGTACAATAAATATGATTATAAATAATAAACTATTATATCAATTCATTTTATTATTTTTTTTTAGTCTTGGACTTTTTAGTCAAAAAAAAATCACTCCGAATTGGATAACTAATGAAAATGGCTTATCTCAAGGATTTATCTCCGCATTACATCAAGACAACAATGGATTTCTATGGATTGGTACAAAATCTGGATTAAATAGATTTGATGGAAGAACTTTTAAATATTTTGAGAACGATATTACATCGCTTCAAAATAATCAAATAAGAAGTATAAAAGGTAATGATGAATTTATATTAATCGCTACAGAGGGAGATTTATATTTGTATTTACCTAAATACAATATTTTTTATCCTTTCAAATTAGATTTTGGTATTGGTGATATTTTTAAACAAAATAATAATACTTTTTGGTTAGCTGGCATTAATGGAAAAATACATAAACTATCTCAGGTAAAAAAAATAGACAATAAGAATATAACTCTCAACGAGTATTTTAAAATTGAAACAAAACAGTACGTCAATATTAATTCTTACTTCAAACTTACTTCTTTTAAAAATAACATTCTTTTTTTTCAACAAGATAGTATTTTTAAAACTCCAATGCTTTTTAACCTTGATAATGAAAAAACCTTTGAACTTCCTCAAATTACAGCTCAAAAAATTTCAACAAATGCTAAGATAGGTTATACCACTTTTGATAATAAAATTTTAGTATATACTAATAAGTACATTTATATTCATAAAGCAAAAACAAATAACTGGATAAAACTTCCTGTAAATTTTAAAATACTAAATGCTATTTCATTACCTAAAAATAAAATGGTAGTTTTTAGTACACTCAATGAATATTTATTTTTTGATTACGAATCAATTAAAAAAGGGCTTGATTATAAAAATGCATCTTACATTTTTAAAACGAAAAAAACGAGTTTCTATAATGTTTTAGAGGATAACTCTAATAATATTTGGATTGGTTCTTCTGGTTATGGATTAATGAAATTTAACATTCGTCAGCTAAAAATTCAGCATTATTTCAAAGGAAAATCAATATATGCTAAACCTTTTATTTCAAATAAAGAAACTGTTCATTTTTATAATCCAACTACAGAAGAAAACTTACTCATTAAAGGGACAGATTCAATTGAATATAAACTTATAAAAAACTTTTGTGATAATAATAGAGAAGTTGAATTTGTTCAAAACAAAAAATTAACTTTAGGTATCTCAGTACATCCTAAAATTCTAAAAGTATATAAACTAAATCAAAATAAATTTATACCATTTAAAGAACTTCCAATTAATTTCAATTTTCACAAGCGCTTTTTTGAAATAGATCCTACGAGTAACCAATTAATTATTCTAATGGGTAATAAAATTAAACTCATTAACTTAACTTATGGGAATGAAAAAGTGTATTCATTACATCAAGACTATGATTTTTTATCTTTTCTAGTTATTAATGAAAATGAATATTGGATTGGTACACAACAAGGACTGCTTCATATAGAAATTTTAAATAATAAAATTCATAAAAAATTATTCACTATAAATAATTCTAACCTTGCAAATAATAATGTAGCTTCTTTACATATTGATAAACATAATTCAAATATTTTATGGATAGGAACTAAAGGTGGTGGTTTACATAAACACCATATAGATAATAATAATTTCGAACGTATTGGGATAAAAAATAAATTTCCAAACAATACTATATATGGAATATTGGAAGATAATTACCATAATTTATGGTTAAGTACTAATAAAGGAATCATCTCTTACAATAAAACTACACATAATTTAAAAAACTTTTTAAAAGATGATGGTTTGCAAAGCAATGAATATAACACCTTTGCTTTTGGACAAAGCAATGAAGGAACTTTTTATTTTGGTGGTATTAATGGATTAAACTCTTTTAAACCAGAAGATTTAAAACTAAACACTAAAATTCCAAAAGCATTTATAACTGAACTTAAAATCAATAATAAACATATTAAAAAAGAACTTTCTTCTGAATTTTTAAAAAGCATCAATTTAAATCATAATGAAAACAACATAAGTTTAAAATTTGCTGCAACAGAGTTTACTGCCCCTTTTAAAAATAAATTCAGTTATTATTTAGAAAATGCTGAAAAAAAATGGACTCACATTACACATGAAAATACTGCCAATTATTTGAACTTAAAACCTGGTAATTATAATTTTATATTAAAATCTAGTAATAACGATGGTATATGGAGTAATGATGTTACTACCCTCAATATCAAAATTAATCCACCTTGGTATAGAACTAATTTTGCCTACATCTTTTATTTTATCGTTTTTAGCTCTCTTCTTTTATATATTATCAAAATCAGAGAAAATAAAATTAATCGTTTAAGAAAATATGAAAACACAAAACTGGAAAAACGATTATTAGAAACTCAAATTGCCAATAAGCAAAAAGATTTAATGGATTTGGCAAGTACAATTTCTGAAAATACAAAATGGAGAGATTATCTTTTAAATTCTTTGAAAAAAATTAAAGATTCAAAAGGAAAAACTAAAGAAAAAAATCTTAACGAGTTAGTTAACGAAATTAAAGTAAAAACTTCCATTGAAAAGAACAGGTTAGAATATCAAAATAAAATCGATATTTTAAATAACGAATTCTACACAAACTTATTAAATTCATACCCAAATCTTACCAAAAATGAATTAAGACTTTGCTCACTTCTTAAATTAGAATTATCTTCTAAAGAAATTGCACAAATTCAAAATATTGAATTACAATCTGTCTATATTAATCGTAGTAGATTGAGAAAAAAGTTGAAATTAGATTCAAATATTAATCTAGTCAGTACCCTACGAAAGTTTTAAATAAAACACTACAAAACAACACATTAAACAAACCTGTATATAAAAAGTATATATAGAAAACAGTTAAAAAAAACCAACTTCACATATAAAAAAATAGTTTTGCTTGTTATAAAATTATAACCCCAAAATATTATAAAATGAAGTTTAAAAAGTTATCTAAACTATTTATTATACCTTTTATATTAATAACTAGTTTTATTAATGCTCAAAATCCAATTCAAGTTGCAGGTTTACCTACAATAACAGCTATCAATTCTGGTAATTGGAGTAACCCTAATACTTGGGGAGGAGCCTTACCTCAAAATGATGATAGAATACTTATTCCCGCAAATATTACAGTTACCGTTGATGGTATGATATCTCAAGAGTTTAAGTCAATTCGTATAGCTTCTCAAGGCAAACTTCAATATGCTACAAATGTAAATACCGAATTAAGAACAGAATATTTAGTAAGTGAAATGGGAGCCTTTTTTGAAATTGGAACAAGCACTACCCCTATAGCTTCTAACGTTAAGGCTAATTTAGTATTTGCCTGGAGAGGCGGCACTACTAAAAATCAAGATAATAGTAGATTTGCACCAGGTGCTGTATTAATGGGGCCAGTAATAATGCAAGGTACAACTAAAACCAGCTGGACAACATTAGCTATTCACCCATCAACAGGTACCAATCAATTAACTCTAAGTACTCCCCCTACAGGTTGGAAAATTGATGACAAATTAGTTATTGCAGGTACTGACATCAATGATTATAAGAGCGATGAATTGGTAACTATTAATAATATTTCTGGAAATACAGTTACTTTAAAAACTACACTTACTAAAAGCCATAAACCACCTACTGAAATAGCAAATATTGTAGATGTTCATGTTTCTAATAATACAAGGAACATCATAATATCATCTGAAAACCCAAGTGTGACTGCTCTAGACGGAACTGATGGATATGGAAAACCTAGAGGGCACATTATGTTTATGCATAATCCTGATGTGCAAATACGATATGTAGAAACACAAAATCTAGGTAGAACAGATAAAGCTCTTGAACTAGATGATTGGTCCGTTCCAGAAGAAGGACTAGAAGGACAACCCAACCCTAGATTTAGTACAACTGTTCCCTATCCAGCAGGAGCAGGTAGAAATCCAAGAGGTAGATATTCTATTCATTTTCATAGATCTATGGGACGCAAAAATGATGGCTCAACAACATTAAACATGACTCAAGCAATAGTTGAAGGATGTGTCGTTAATAATGATCCAGGTTGGGCATATGTTAATCATTCTTCTAATGTAGATTTCAATAATAATGTCAGTTACAATATTGTAGGTTCTGCTTACTCAACTGAAGCTGGTGATGAATTAGGTATCTTTAGAAACAATATTGCCATTAGAACTTATAACCCAATTGAACCTTTAAATTTAGGAAGACCAGTAGATAATACTTTAGGTATACATGGAGGGAGAACGAATGGTCTTACTGATGCTAGAGAAGGTATTTCAGATTTTGCTCATCAAGGAGATGGTTTTTGGCTACATAGCTGTGGAGTTACATTAGAAGGAAATGTTGTTTCAGGTGCTAGTGGACATGCATATATTTATTGGACAGAAGGACTATGGGAAAGCCTTAAAGGACGCCCACAAATGCAGCATTATGTTGATGCTTATGTTCCTCAAGCTGAATATCCTACACAACATGCAGAACTTAAAGCTCATGTTGCAGCTAATCCAACTTGGTTATTTGATGTTTGGTATATTTACCCAAGACCTTTTAAAAATAACATAGGGTATACTGTTGCTCAAGGATTTAGGGGAGATTATATTATGACAGAGTTTCATGAAAACGGAAATTCAACCAGTAATGAATACAATATGATGCCTACCAATTATAGAAACTCAATGAATCTAGTAATAGAAAACACTTTACTTTGGGGAATTAGGAGAACAGGAATGCAATTTGAAACTTGTGCACAAATCACCCTTAAAAACAATAAAGTATATGGTTATGGTACTAATACTGGTTTAGCTCCTTGGAACCCAAGTCCTAATCCATACTCTGGTAGATTAGAAGTAGAGCCTCACTCTATTGGTGTAGATTTAGACAATTACCATAACACGCGTAGTTGGACAATTGAAAACAATATTATTGCCGGTTGGAATGGAGAATCGCAAGCATTAACTTTGCCCATAAATGCAAAAGTAGTTGTAAATGGAGGTACTTTTGATAATTCTGGTACAGACATTCTAATTAGGGAAGTAAATTGGGCCAAAGGTTGGGATGAAAGAATCGTAAATAATACTGAAAGTAATACCAACCCTCCTCACTATATTAATCCAACACCTAAAGACCTTATTACACCTTGGAGAACTATTAATATTAAAGGAAATATTATATTTAAAAATTCAAATAAAAATATTGTTTTAGACGCTCAAATGCATTTAGTAAATAATGCAGGTGATTCATTTGCATTACTACATCCAGATGGTTCTGGAGTTAAAATGACTGCTTACTTTTTATTACCTGATGATATTCGATTAAACTTTGGATCTTTTAATAATACTAAGCTTTATTTTAATGAACAAGAAGCTAATTATATCCCAGTACCAACTTCTGACTTGTTAACCCCATATCTATATCCTGCTGAAAATTTATTTCCAGAGCGTGTTACACCTAATATATATCTTAACAAAAGTAATGCACAATTAAAAAGTGAATTTGGTTCTTCTTTTGGAGGTACTATTACTCCAAAAAATGCTATAACTCACCCTATGATTATTGGTGGTAAAATAGTTGATGATAATTTAAATAATCCAGATGTAAATTCTAAAAATAATAAATGTTTAATTTATCCTAACCAAGCATCCAGTCATTTTTACATTAAACAAAATGATAACTTATCTGTTAAAATATTTACCTTACAAGGTAAGATGATAAAACAAATTTCATCAACAAATAGTATGATTAAAATTCCTGAACTATCAACTGGGATATATTTAGTTCAAATTAAAAACAATAAAACTGGAACTATATGTACTAAAAAGTTAATTAAAAGCTAGTTCCTAAAATATTATCAAAAAAAGACAACTAGAAATAGTTGTCTTTTTCTATATCTTAAATTTAATCAAATCCGCTTCCTGGATTGTCTGGACTTTGTGCTTGTGCCTTTTGTGGATTCAATATCATATAGGTACCTAAAGCTGTTAATGCTGCGTATTTTCCATATTTACCAAACTTTTTTAAAGCTTCTTCTCTAGTTATTTTAGGATCTTGATTTTGTATATTTTGATTTTTCATTGATAACTATTTTTTAAGAATTATCTTCTTATTCTTTGTTCCTTCAGTAGTTTCCAACTTTATTAGATATACTCCTGTTTCTACCTTTGGTAAGTCTATCTCATTTTTATTCGTTCCTTCATATGTTCCTTTGAAAACTTCTGCTCCTAATAGATTGTACATCGAGATATTAAAATTCTCTCCTAAAATACCTTCTACAATTAGTGTTCTATTTATACTGTAAATTTTGATATCAGCAACTGTATCCTCAGGTACCTTTCCTTGTACTTGTGTGTGTAGATAGAATCTTCCTATTCCATTTTCTGATTTAGACATTGTTATAGTATAATTTTCTTTGCTTAAATCAATGTACTTGTCTAATTCCTTGTCTTCTAAAATAACCTTCATTCCTTCAGATGCTGTTGCCTTTGCTGAAATAGTAACTTCTAATCCTTCTTTAGCCTTTACTCCTACTGGAATTATATTCGCTTCTCCAGTATTAGGTATTGATTGATAAGTAAAGTTCTTTTCTGATGAACCATCTATAAGTTGTGTATAAATATCTAAACTTGCTCCATCAAAGTTTCCTACATCATACCCTATATCTAAACCTTTGGTAGCTTCATTTCTATAACTTACAACTGTATTTACCTTTACTCCTTTTGTGGCTATTGATAACTCAACTGCTGATTGACTCTCTCCTAGTCCTTTACTAAAGATTCCACCACTTGCTGGTTGAATTTTTCTTTGAGCTTCTTTAAATATAATTGAGTTTGCTCCTGCGGCTGTTTTTACAAAAAATCCTTGTCCCGGTGCTAATGAACTTTCTGCACTTACTAATGTATTGGCTATGTATTTATTTTGTGAATTATCCCATACATAAGCTCCTACATAAGTTGGATCAAAATTAGCAAGATTATCATTGATAAAGTTTACTCCACTATTTTCATTAATTGGTAAAAATGCTGTAAACGGATTTCCAACAGCATTCCATTCTGATGTAGCCACCGGTTTACTAACATCTATAGTTTCTACAGTCCCAGTAAAGCTTACTTCTCCATCTGTTGCTCTTGAAATTGCATAACTTCTTCCTTTTTCAAATACAATATTATTTGATGTTAAATCGTCTACTGTATAATACACCCATTTAGTCCCATCTGGTTTGCTATCATCATAATATCCTACTGCATAACGATTGGGAGTTACTGAAGTATTCACTCGAATATTATTGGCTGAATTTTCTACAAATTCTTTAATACTTTGCCCAAAAACTGGTGCCGAAACAATACTCCATTTACCTGCTTTTAATCCTCCTCTTTTGTAAGTAACTTCACCATTTGCTAATCCTTCTACTAATAAACTTGCACTATTAGAAGCTGTTGATGTCATTGTAAATGTTCCTGAATTATTAAAGTTACCATCAACCTTTACTGATCCATTTTCTGTAATATCAAATGATGAAAATTCTGTAATTCTCAAGTCATTTATTTGTTCTGATGAAGTTAATCTTGGAGTGTTGGTTCTGTAAGGTATAATAACATTACTAGTAGTTTGTGGTTTTGCATTTGCAACCCAGTTACTTGTTTCATTCCAATTATCGTTATTTGTCCCTAACCAAACTGTAGCATTACAATTTTCACTAAAGTTTGTTGTTGCATCTTTTTGCCAAGTTGCTAAATAAGCCGCAGCTGCATCATCTACTTCTATACAGGTTAAACTTGAATTATATAAGGCTACAAAATCTGTAATATTGGCATTATTACCATTTTTAACATCTAAAGACACTAATACATTTTGATGTACTGCTAACTCTTCTAATTGTTTACAAGCTGTTACATCTAAAACTGCTAATTTATTTTTACCGACTCTTAACTTTGTTAAGTTTGGATTATTTGAAACAATTAAATTTTCTATTGAATTTGATCGCAACTCTACTTCTTCCAAAGCTAAATAACCTGATAAATCCAACGACGTAAAATTATTTTCTGCTGCGTCTAAGATTTTTAAACTTGTATTACTACTTAAATCTAATGAAGTTAAATTATTATAATCAACATTTAAGGATTCTAAAGCTGTAAAAGCCTCAATTCCTGTTATATCTGAAATATTTTGACTACTAATATCTAATGTAGTTACATCTTTAATTTTTGAAGTTGCTACTTGATTGTCATTAGCGATTCCGTTCCCCATGCTTAAAATATTTCCTACAGCAACAGTATTTCCATTCGCATCGTGAGTTTCTAAATAGTTTTCAAAATTAGCATCTGGTATATTAGTAAGATCACAATACAAGGCATAATTTGCTGTAGCATCTTTATGCCATATACCAGAATCTGGATTAATATCATCAACAGTAATACAAGTTAAATCGGCATTTCCTTGAGCATCAAACCATGTAAAGTTGGTATTATTTCCATTAGCTACATTTAATGATGTTAATTGATTATTGACTATTCTTAATTGTAAAATACTTGGATATGTTGATAAATCTAATGATGTAAAACTGTTATCGTTAAGGTTTAATACTCTTAATAATGGGTTATTTGAAATATCTATACTATTAATTCCTGTATTTGAAACATCTAATGTGTTTAATTGTGATAGCGGAGCTATATTAACATCTCCTAAATTAGTATTATTGTCTAGATATGCTTTTTCTAAAATGGTATTTTTACTTAAATCTAAACTTGAAAGATTGTTGTTTGCTAAACTCAGTGTAGTCAATTTAGTATTCTGAGTTAAATCGATACTTGTTAAATTTGGATTGTTACGAATTACAAAATACCATGCATCTCTAAAGTCTTCGATTCCCGTTAAATCCGAAGCTGTTTTATTTTGGAAAACTATTCCTTCTGAAACTTCCACCAATGCTGTATAAACATAGTTGTCATTTGCTATTCCATTTCCATAACCATTGCTTTCTAAAAAAGCTTCAAAAACATCATCTGGAACATAGGTTAATCGACAATATTGAGCATAGCTCGCTGTAGCATCTTTTAACCAACCCGCCAAAACACTTGCTGAAGGATCATCAACTGAAATACACGTCAAATTTGGATTTCCTGTTACATCTACATTGTCTAAATCTGAATTATTACCACTACGTAAATTTAACCTTGTTAATAAACCATTCTTACATGATAAATTATCTAGCGTATTCTGATTACTCAAATCTAAAGTTGTAAGTTGTGTATTATCACAAACTAATCTACTTAGGTTCGCGTTTTTACTTAAATCGATGGTAGCAATATTCGTATTCAAAAATGATAGATAGAATAAATCTGTCAAAGCTGTTACATCTATAGCTGTTAATGAGTTTTGACCACATTCTAAGTTTTCTAATAAGGTATTATTTTGAACATTTAATGAAGAAATATTTGTGTTTTCGCAATACAATGATGTTAAATTAGTCTGGTTACTTACATCTAAAGTTCCTAACTGATTATTTGTAACTGTTAAACTTGTTAAATCATTATTACTTACATCTAAACTAGTCAAATTGTTATCTCCTAAATTTAAAAATTTCAGCCCTGTATTAGTTGTTATGTTTAGACTAGTTAAACTATTGTTTGCTGCTTCTAATGATTCTAAGGCTGTTAACCCTGTAACATTTATACTTGTAACTCCTGTATTCTCTAGGGTTAGACTTTCTAATAATTTATTATTTGTTAAATCTAAACTTGTATTCGTTAATGTATTGTTATCTATCCATAAACGAATTAAGCTAACAAAATCTTCAATCCCAGTAAAATCTTGGATTCCTTCATTTCTAGGTGTTAATAATTGAATTGTTTCAATTTTTGCTGTTGGCACTAAATTATCATCAATAACTCCATTTCCTAAACTATTAGAACTTCCTAAAGCCACTGAACCTCCATATTGGTTGTGTGTTTCTAAATACGTTTCAAAATTTGCATCTGGTATGCTAGTAAATCTACAATACTCTGCATAATTAGCGGTAGCATCTTTACTCCATCCCGATAAAAATACGGCAGAAGGATCGTTTACTTCTATACATGTTAAATTTGGACAACCATCAACTTCAAATTCGGTAAAACTACTATTGTTACCATTTCTTACATTTAGTTCTACTAATTCATTGTTGTTTCTTGCACTAAACTCTTCTAAATTTGTGTTTTTACTTATATCTATTGATGTAATATTTGTTTCATCTAAATTTATTTCTTTCAAATTTGTCAGATGACTTAGATTATAAGAAGTAAAAGGATTTTTAGCCAAGTTTAATCTCTCTAAAGCTGTGTTTTTCTCAAGATTTAATGTTGTAAATTGATTTAATGAAGCTATAATTCTTGTTAAATTCACGTTAGCACTTACATCTATAGTACTTAAAGTAGTTTCATGAATTTGTAAATCTTCTAACAAAGTATTTTGACTTACATCTAACCCTGATAAGTTATTAGAAGAAATTATCAAATCCTTCAAACCTGTGTTGGTAGAAACATCAATGCTTGTAAAACTATTACGAGGTACACTCAATCGTTCTAAGGCAGTTAAACCAGTAATATTAATACTAGTTATCCCCATATCTCCAGCATCAATTCTTGTTAACTTCGTATTACTTGTTACATCTAAACTAGTATTAATTACATTATTAAAAATGAATAATACTTCTAAATCGGTAAAGTCTTCAAGTCCTGTAAAATCAGTTATCCCTTGAAATTGAGCGAATAAATTTACAACGTTTTTAATCTTAGCTGTAGTCACATAATTATCGTTAGCTATTCCATTCCCCATACTTGTTGGGTCACCAACTGAAACAAAACCGTTATTAGCGTCGTGAGTTTCTAAATAATTTTCAAAATTATCATCAGGAACATAAGTCCAATTACAATCTTCTCCAAATGATGTACTACTCTCTTTATTCCAGCTACTTAAATAACTAGCTGAAGCATCATCTACTTGAATACATAATAAATTAGAATTTCCTGTTGCATATAATTCTATACTACTACTATTATTTCCATTTTTAAGATTTAAAGTAGTAAGTACTCCATCTTTGCATTCTATATAATCAATATCTGGGCTATTACTAAAATCTAAACTAGTTATGGAAGTATTATTAGCATAAACCTCTATCAACTTTGTATTATTAGTCAAATCTAAAACTGCTAATCCTGTATTGTTAACTCCAATGTCTTCTAAATTTAAATTATTAGTTACATCTAGTGTTGTAAGTGTTGGAGTATCATCAATAAATAAATCGGTTAAACTTGTTAATCCGCTAACATTAATGGATGTAAACTTATTTTTACTACAATTAAATGTTCTTAAAAGTGTATTATTTGAAACATCTATAGTCGTTAATAAATTATCGTCACAGTATAGACTAGTTAAATTTGTATTGTTAGCTAAATTAAGTGTTGTTAACGAACTTTCTCTTACTCTTAAATCGACAAGAGCAGTATTTGTACTTACGTCAATAGCGGTAAGATTGTTATAATCTAAATACAAATACTTCACCGCTGTATTTGTACTTAAATTAATAGTAGTGAAATTGTTACTTCGTAATCCAACTTTTTCTAATTTAACTAAACCTGAAATATTAATAGAACTAAGTCCCATATCAGAACAAGCAATTTCTGTAAGATTTACATTACCAGTTAAATCTAAACTTCCAGAAGTTACTGTATTATTAAAAGCACGTAACTCTTCCAATGCTTTAAATTCTTCTATTCCTGTAAAGTCTGTAATTCCCTGATTAGAAATATTTAAATAAGTAATATCTTTAATTTGTTCAGCTCCAACAAAATTATCGTTTGCAATACCATTTCCCATACTTGTCGGGTCTCCTACTGGTACCACTCCTCCTATATTGTTATGTGTTTCTAAATATGCTTCAAAATTATCGTCCGGTACATTAACTTGTGTACAAGAAGTTTTATACACTGTATGTGCATCTTTATCGGTTAAATTAGCAGTAGCATAAGTAGGGTCGTCTACAGAGACACAAGTAAGATTTGGGTTATTTCTTATATCAAAATCACCTGAGTCTAATATTGTATTATTTCCATTTCTAAAGTTTAAATACGTTAATTGATTGTTATAACATGACAAATCTACTAAAGCTGTGTTTTTAGATACATCTAAACTAGTAATCTGATTATACTCTGCATAGAGCTCTATTAGCTTAACATTATTACTAACATCTAAACTTGTTAATGAGTTTTCATACACTTGTAATTCTAATAATTCAGTATTTTTAGATACATCAATACTAGTTAATTGTGTGTTTACACAATCCAAACCTTGTAACAACAAATTTTTGGTTACATCCAAACTTCCTAAGGGGTTGTTATAACAAGATAAGTTCAGTAAATCTGTATTTTTTGTAACATCTAAACTGGTTAATTGGTTACTACTACAGCCTAAAGTTTCTAACTGTGTATTTTGAGAAACATCCAAACTAGTAAGTTGATTTTTACTACAACTCAATTTAGTTAAGGCTGTATTATTAGTTATATCTAAACTTGTTAAATTGTTTTTTCCAACATTTAAATCATTTAAAGCTAAGTTCTGTGATAGATTTATACTTGATAATGCATTATTAAAACAGCTTAATACTTCTAATGCCGTAAAAGCTTCTATTCCTGTTGCATCTGTAATTGTTAGATTAGAAATGTTCAAGCTTACTACATTAGCTACTTTTGAAGTAGTTACATAATTATCGTTTGCAATTCCATTCCCCATACTTGTAGCTGCTCCTAAAGCGACTACATTTCCAGTTGCATCATGGGTTTCTAAATAGTTTTCAAAATTATCATCGGGAACTAAAGTTTCTTGGGCTAAGACTAAATTACTAAGGAATAAAAATAAAATAGTTAGTTGTTTTATTCTCATGAAGTGGGTTTTGAAAGGGTTTGTGTAAGTAGTTTGTTTTATGGTAATCAAATATACACTTACTCCTTCATTTCATGCAGATTTTAGTGGTGGCAAAAAGTGGCAAAACAACACTAACAACTGACTAGCAATAACTTAAATAAAATATTATTTTAAAGCATTAAAATAAATTTTGAATGAATTTTTCAAGCTCTTCTCCTGAGTTAAGCTTTAATTTTTTGCGGATTCTATACCTTGCAGACTTTACAGAATCTAATGATGCATTTCTTACAATCATGATTTCTTTGATAGATAAATTCAAACGTAATAATGAACATATCTCTCTTTCAGTTTTTGTTAAAGTGGGATACAGTTCTCTTAATTTTAAATCAAAACCTTTGTTTACTTCTGATATTTTTGTTTGAACTTCAGAAAGTTTATTTTCTGTTTGTAATTGAGCTTGTAGTTCTGAAGTTAACGTGTTTATTTTTTGTTTAACTTCTTTAACTTCTCCCAATAATACATCTTCTTTTAATCTATTTAGAAGTTCTTGTTTAAACTCTAAACGCATTGTATTATCAGCTATCAAACCTTTTATTTCTTCTTCGTTTACTTTTATTTTTTTATTAAGCTCCTCCTTTTGTTCTTTCTCTTTTTCTACTTCATTTTTTAGGATAACCGTTTTATTTCTATAATTTTTATTCAATAAAAACCCTATAAATATTGAACTCAACACAATTAAGAGTAAAATGATGATATATAATTTATTTTTAGCCTTCTCTGATTCTGCTAATAATTCTATTTCTTGTTTTTCTTTTTTAAACTGATAATTAAGCTCTAATGCCTGAATCTTTTTAATATTTTCTATATTAAACAACGAATCAGAATATCTATTAAATTTTTTATAATCTTCATAAGCATTTTTATAATTTGACAATTTAGCTGATAGAAAACTTTTTCTAAGGTATCCTTTGGCTATTAAGTCTTTAAACTTCTCTCTTTTGGCTATTTGTATTGACGAATCTATGTAGGCTAATGATTTTTCGTATTCTTTTGTTTTTTTATAAATATTTGAAGCATTTCTATAAGCGGTACACAATGAATATATTTTGTTGTTTTTCTTGGTAAAAGCAATATCTTCATTTACTAATGATATGGCTTTATCATACTCTTTTTTACTATGATATAACATAGCCATGTTATTATACACTCTTTGTATATTTTTTACACTTCCTATTTTACTAAAAAGTTCTTTTGCTTTTTGGTAGCAAATTAGTGCTGAATCTAACTTTTTCGATTGACGATACGATACTCCCATCATATTATAACTAGCTGCCATACCATGATAGTCATTTACCAATTCTTTTCCTTTGATTGATTTTTTATAAAACGATATTGCTTTATCATGTTCTTTTTGATGCCTGAAAACCATTCCCATGTTATGATATACATCTGAAACTTTCTTAAAATCTTTTTGTTCTTGGTATATTTTTTTGGCCTTGAGGTAATATTCTATGGCTTCTGGATGATTGGCTTCTCTCCTTTTTACTATCCCTTTGAGTACGTATGCTTTTCCTAATTGTTGCTTACTAATACTGTCTTCTTTGTTACCTATTAATTCTATAGCTTCCTCTACTCTTTTTTCTGAAAAGTTTAAATCGTTTTCATACTGATTTTCTGCTAGAAGTAACAACAATTTAATTTTCTCTTGATTGTTGGTAGCATTTCTTACTTTTTCATGTAATTGAACTGCATTTAATACTTCCTCTTGTGAAAAACTTTTGGTAATTATTAAGGCGAAAAAAACGGTAACTAGATATCTCATAATCGAAACAAATTTAATTAGAATTTTGTTAGATATTTTTATTGTTTTAGGTTAAAAAAATTAATGTTATTCAATTTCTATTTTATTAAAATCTTTGGAGCATTTCACATAGCTTACTGCTCTCTTTAAATTATAAAAATATTTTTTGGAATATTCATTCCAACTTATATATATTTGCAATATGAATAAAAAGGAAAATATTTTGAATGCAGCTCTTGAACTTCTTGTTACAAAAGGAGTTCATAATACTCCAATGTCAGAAGTAGCTAAAAAAGCGGGAACTGGTATGGGAACCATTTACAATTATTTTCCTAACAAAGAAGCTTTAATTAATGAAATCTATATAGGCATTAAAGAGCAAGAGGAAACCTTATTTTTAAAAGTAAATACTGATGCTACTATAAAAAAACAGTTTGTAGATTACTTAAAAGTAATCATCAATTTTTTTATTCATAATCCATCTTATTTTAACTTTCTTCAACAACTAGAAGCCTCTCCTATAATTACGAAAGAGAATAAAGTGAAAGGACAAAAATCTGTAGAAATTGTAGCTATTCTCTTAGAAAAAGGAAAACTTAATAGAATAATTAAAAACATTAGTACACAAGAGATACTTGTTTTTATAGGTGGAGGTATTTCATCTTACTTAAAACAAAATCTAAATAATTCAGAAAAAGCAACAACATCCTTAAAAAATCACATACAAATGATTTGGGATGGAATTAAAGAATAAAATTTTTTACAATTAATTTGGAATGAACATTCACTCCATAAAACAATAAACCATGATAGACTTAAAATTTAAACGAAATATTAATAAACCAATTCAAGAAGTTTGGAGATTTATTATTGATGATTTTTACGATGCTCATTTATGGGCAGCAGGAACTCCAAAATGTAGAAAGGCTAAGCCTAACGAAGACTTTGATAGAGTTTGCGAAACTGAAAGCGGTAGGCTTATAGATACAATTATAAAAATAGATGATGAAAATTATGAATTACAATTTTCTGTAAAAGGCTTACCCTTTTTTGTTCGTTCTGTAGTTAGTACATGGAAGTTAAAAAAACTAAGTGATACTAAAACTGAGATTATACTCGGTCCTCGTATTGAAGTAAAACCTTTAATTGGAACTATTGCACAAATTCCAATGAAAATGGCTTTAAACAAAATATATCCAGGTATATTAGATGATTTAGTAATTTATGCTGAAACGGGACAACCCTCTCCGAGAAAACAAAAAGAAATAAATAGTCTGAAAACTACAAAACAATCTTTATAAAAATATTTCTTTTTAATTAATTCTAAGTAAAATCACATTATAAATAAACGACTGATTTTCAACAAATAGAATAAAGATATTAATAAATCTTTATTCTATTATTTTTTTATATATTTGCAAACCGATTAGTCAGTCGGTTTTTTATAAACACATGATTATATGGATAAAAGAGAACAAATATTAGAAGTCGCTACAAGATTATTTTCTGAGCGTGGATTTGAAAAAACTTCGGTTTCCGCGATATGTGAAGCTGCTAAGGTGTCTAACGGACTTGTTTTTCATCATTTCAAAAACAAAAATGAGTTGTTGAGAGAAATATTTAAAAAAACAACAAATATTATTGTTGAAATAAACGATAGTGTTCAAAAGGAAATTTCTCCTAAGGAAAGATTAATTGAACTCATTGATGGTGCTTTTAAGCAAATGGTTGAAGATAAACTGTTCTTTCAATTGTATTTGAATGTAATGTTACAGCCAACTACAAAAGCTATATTGAATGATTTGATAAAGGAAAAATATGCATTCCTGTTAGATAATGCTCATAAAATACTTAGTGAATATTCAGAGCATGCTACCATAGTAGATAGCTTCATGTTTGTTTCCGATTTAGACGGGATAGCTATTAATTATATATACTCTTTTGATGACTATCCTCTAGACTTGGTAAAACAAAAATTTATAAAAAGGTATACCTATGATTTAGGTGATATCAATCAAAAAATTTAATAATATAAAGTCGAATAATAATCCTATATAATTTAATAATATTCATTTTCGGCTTTTGTACCCATAACAGGTACTTGAAAAATGATTAAAATGTCAAGAAATAAAATATTAAGAGAAAATCCACAAGAGTCATTTATTTGTGCTTCATGCGGAAAAGGAGTTACTCCACTTGAAATAGGTGGTAAACATAGAAATCATTGCCCACATTGTTTGAGTAGCTTACACATAGACATTACACCTGGTGACAGACGCTCAAGTTGTAGAGGCATAATGAAACCAATTAGTATTTACGTGCAAAAAAATAAAGAATGGTCTATTATACACAAATGTAATAAATGCAATACCATACGAATGAATAGAATTGCAGCAGACGACAATGAATTAATGCTACTAACAATGTCAGCAGCACCATTGATGTCTTTGCCTTTCCCTTCTAGTTCAATTATTTCTACCATGCATAAGCTAAGTTTAGAGAAAGGAGGAGAAAATGTACACTAAGAATAAAATCGGTCGAGTTATTGAAAAACATTACAATAACTATAAAGTACAAGTAGATAGTATTGTTAAAAATGCTAAACTAAAAGGAAAACTATTTAAAGAAGCTAATAATATTTTTCCTTGTGTTGGTGACTGGGTTGAAGTTTCTGAACATGACGAAATACTTGTTATAGAAAACGTTCTTAAAAGGAAAACCCAAATAAGTAGAAAACTACCAGGCAATGCTACAAAAGAACAAGTAATTGCTTCTAATGTAGACTATGTTGTAGTTGTATTAGGACTAGATGGTGGAAGGAACTATTCTGATCGTCTTTTAGAGCGTTTAATGACTGTAGCTTGGAACAGTGGAGCTACTCCCCTAGTTGTACTTAATAAAGCTGATTTAAATAATCAAGCAGAATTTGTGAAATTGCAAGCGGAAACTATCGCGCCTGGAGTTGATATAATTATAAGTAGTATAAAAGATAATATTGGTATCGATACTATTCTAGAATATTTAACTAAAGAAAAAGTGGGCGTTTTTATTGGTCCATCAGGTGTTGGTAAATCTACTCTTACTAATATTCTTTTGAAAAAAGAAGTTCAAAGAACAAGAGCTACTAAATTAAAAGATAAAAGAGGACGCCATACAACCTCAGCTTCTTATATGTTTGAATTGGAAAGTGGTGGTTTTATTATTGATTCTCCTGGTATAAGAGAAGTTCAAGCATGGGCTGAAAAGGAAAATCTTGATGACGTTTTTTCTGAAATATCTAGCATTGCTAATAACTGTAGATACCGTGATTGTAAACATGAAGGTGAGCCTGGTTGTGCTGTTCAAATGGAACTAGAAAGAGGCTATATAACACCTCAACGATATGATAGTTTTTTACACTTAAGAAAAGAACTTGCATATTTAGAAAGACGCAAATCTGAAAAGAATGGTTTTACTGAAAAACAACACGGTAAAAAGTTTAGTAAAATGGTTAAACAAGAAATGAATAAGAAAAAGACGTATCATAATTATATAAATAATTAAGTAACCTTATTGTTATATAAAATAAAAAGACAGCTAAAATTAGCTGTCTTTTTTTGTGTAAACTAAACCCCTAATTTTAGTTTACTAAAACCCATCCCCTGGATCCTCTGGGCTTTGTGCTTGTGCTTTTTGTGGATTTAAAAGCATATAAGTTCCTAAAGCTGTTAGGGCTGTATATTTACCATACTTTCCCAACTTTTGTAATGCTTCTTTTCTAGTGATTACTTCTTTTTGTGATTTTATATTGTTTTTCATGATTTCTACTTTTTAATAATAATCTTCTTACTCTTCTTACCTAATTCTGAAGTTATTCTTACTACATAAACTCCTGTTTCTAAATCTGGAAGACTTACTGTATTTCTTCCTTTTCCTTCAACTGTTTTACTTAGTACTGCAGCTCCATGAATAGCATATAAAGTCATATTAAAAGTACCCTTAGAAATTCCTTCTATAATTAAAGTATTATCTGATGTATTGTAAATCTTAACATTATTAATTTTTGTATTTACTTTAGCTTTTTGTTGAGTGCGTAAGTAAAAACGACCTACTCCATTTACTTTCTCTGTAATTGTTACCGTATAAAATTCATTCAATTCAGAACTTAACTTTGTAAAAGTATTCTCTTCTTTATCTTCAATAAATACTTCTACTCCTTCTGGTAAATTATTATAGTTTACAGTAAACGTTACCTCTGCTCCTGCAGTAGCATTTAAACCGATTGGAAGAACTGTTCTATTAACACTCTCTACTGGTAAAGATTGAATTGTAAAGTCTTCTCCTTTATCATTTCCAACAAATCTTGTAAATACATCAAATGAAGCTCTTGCATAGTTTCCTAAATCATAACCTGGATCTAAACCTTCAGTTGTATTTTCGAAGTATTTAATATTCGTATCAATTGTTACACCTTTTGATGTTGCTAGCAATTGAATACTTGGAACTACCGCTCCTCCTTTACTAAAGTTTCCACCTGTTAATGGTTGTACTTTTCTTTGCGATTGATTAAAAGTAACATTTGATACGCCTACTGCTGCTTTTACAAAGAATCCTTGTCCAGGTGCTAATGAGCTTTCTCCTGTTATTAATGATTTCCCTACATACTTAGCTTGCGCGTTATCCCAAACGTATACACCAACATTTGCTGGATTGAATTTACTTACGTTACTATTGATAAAGTTAGTTCCTGCATTTTCATTGATTGGTAAAAACGCTGTATATGGGTTTCCTATAGCATTCCATTCTGATGCCACAATTGATTTTGCTACATCTGTAGTTTCTATAGTTCCTGTAAATGTTACACTACCGTTCGTTGCTCTAGACACTGCATAACTTCTACCCTTTTCAAAGGTTAAAGTGTTCGTAGCTAAATCATCAGTTGTATAATATACCCATTTAGAACCAGCTGGTTTACTATCATCATAATACGCAATTGCATATCTATTAGGTGTTACACTTGTATTAACTCTAATATCATTTGCTGAATTCTCAGCAAACTCTTTAATACTTTGCCCTGCTACTGGTGCAGAAACGATACTCCAAACATTGGCTTTTAATCCTCCTCTTTCGTAGGTAACTTGTCCATTAGAAGTTCCTTTTACTATTAATGTACTACTCTTTGTTTCTGTAGAAGTCATTGTAAAGTTTCCACTATTATCTAAATTACCGTCAACCATTACACTTCCATTTTCATTAATATCGAATGAAGCAAGTGACTCAACAGTTAAGTCATTTAATTGTACTGTAGTTCCAACCTCAGGTGTAGTTGTCACATTTGGTATAATTGCATCTCCTGTAATAGTTGGAACTATATTGTCGCTCCAGTTGGTAGCAATTGTCCATATTGAACTTGTATTACCATTCCAAACTGATTTATTAGCACCTGCAATTACTGTTAAGCTTTGAGTAGCAGAAGCAGACTTAACTAGAGCAGTTCCTTGCTGACTTGCAGTAATAGTTGTTGTACCAACTCCTACAATAGTTACTGTATTTCCACTTACTGTTGCAACACTACTATTTGAACTAGCATATACAATATCTAATCCTTTATCTGAAGTTGCTGTTAAATTAAAGTTGGCATCTCCATAAGTTTTTGTTGGAATTGCATTGAATGTAATTACCTGATCTTGTTTTGGAGTTACTCCATTTGTTACATCATTAACAAAGTTACTTGTTCTTCCAGTTAAAGCAAATTGGTTTAATGTTCCATTATTTCCTACTGAAGATTTATCTGTTACTTGTGTAATAGTTGTATTATTTCCAAAACCATTTCCTTGATTCATATCATAATACAGAACTAATCCAGTTTCATTTCCTTCTAATTCATTTGACTTATAGTCGTTAATTTCTGTTGCTGTTCTAGCTACATTCCAAAAACGAACCTCATCTAATGTACCTTGTAATGGATATGGGTCAGCTCCTGCTGTTTTATTAGCACCAATCATTAATGAATTGTTGTTAGGAACTAAATTACTTGCTGTATCAGTTTGAGAAGCTACCTCAACTCCATCTACATAAATTGTAGCTTTAGTTCCGTTAAAAGTAACAGCTAAATGATACCATTTTTTCGCTGCTAATGTAGAAGTCCAATTAAAATCGGTATGTCCTGTTCCGAATCCAGCATGGTAAAATCTTAATATTTTTGATCCTTCAGTTAATAACATTAACCCATAAGATTCATTAAATCTAGACTTTGCAAATAAACATTGCCAATCCCATCCGTTATTATAACGTGTAATCTCATCAAAGTTTACCCAAGTTTCAAATGTAAATGCCGATGTAAAGTCTAAACTTGAATCATCTGCTACTTCAATGTAGTCATAAGTTCCATTAGCTGGTCCTTCAAAATTTAATGCTGTAGCATTCTTTTTTTCAATAATTTCTAAATCAGCTACAACATAAGTAATTGTATAGTTATTTCCTGCGGTAACTGTTCCTTGATTAATAGCATAGTTTCCTAATGTTTCTCCTGCTACTCTTTCTAAAGTTCCAGTATATGAATCACCTACAAGTATTGATCCTAATGTCTCTTTAAATGTCAATGCTGGATCAGCATCTCCAATCACCTTCACTAAAGCATCTGCTGTAATAGTTACTGGACGCTTAGTAATAGTAAAATCATTATTTACAAAGTTTAAGGTATAGTTATTATCTAAAGCTAATGTACCTTGATTTATAGCATAAGTTCCAGCATTATTACCTGTTACTCTTACTATACCTCCAGTAAATGAATCACTTCCTGCTAAGCTTCCACTAGTAATTTGATAAGTTAATGTAGGATCTAACGCTCCATACTCCTTAGATTTAGCATCTGCTGTTACTTCAATAACTCTTTTAGTAATTTCAAAAGTAGGAGAACCAAAAAGTGTCATATTATAATTAGGACCTGCTGAAAGTGTTCCTAAACTAATATTATAAATTCCTACATTTTCACCTGCCTCCCTTGTTAAACTACCAGAAAGAGAATCTCCATTTGCTAAAATTGAACCTGGGAATAAACTGTAAGCAATATTTGAATCTACTTCACCATATTCTTTTTCTTGATTAGCAGTAAGAATCATAATATCCTTTTTAGTAATGGTCAAATCATTACTTACATATGTAACTGCATAATTAGAGTTTAAAGCTAACGTTCCTTGATTTATTGCATAAGTTCCAAAATTATCTCCTGAAACTCTTTCTAAATTTCCTGTAAAAGCATCGCTTCCTGCTAAACTTCCACTAGTAATTTGATATGTCAATGCTGGATCAGCATCTCCATAAACTTTAGACTTTGCATCTGCTGTTACTTCAATAGCTCTTTTTCCTATAGTCAAATCTTTTGAAACAAATGATATTGTATAATTTCCGTTAATACCTAAAGTACCTTGGTTAATGGCATATGTTCCTAAACTTTCTCCCGGTGCTCTTTCTAAAATTCCTATAAAGGCATCGCTTCCTGCTAAACTTCCATTAGTAATTTGATAAGTAAATACTGGGTCAGCATCTCCATAAGCTTTTGTTTTAACATCTGCTGTTACTTCAATAGCTCTCTTTCCTATTGTTAAGTTATCTCCTACAAAAGTTACTGCATAATTGTTTCCAGGGGTTAAAGTTCCTTTATTAATTGCATAACTACCTAGAGCTTCTCCTGCTACTCTTTCTAATGTTCCTGTAAAGGCATCACTAAATTGCAATGCTCCATTGGTAACTTGATAAGTTAAAGCTGGATCTGTATCACCATAAGCTTTAGACTTCGCATCTGCTGTTACTTCTATTGCTCTTTGATTAATCTGAAGACGTACTGATCCTGCATGAGTATAAGTAATTGAGTACGAAGATTGACCTCCATTAGTTGATGTAAAAGTAGATGATAAACCTCTTATTTGATAACTTCCTACATTTTCTCCACTATCTCTAAATGTTCCAAATACTTCAATAGCATCATCAAAAGCTAATGAACCTTGTGTAATAGCAAAAGGGAAATTTAATTTAGCTGGATCTGAATCTCCATATGTTTTCTGCACTGCTGCTGTTGGCACAATACGTATAAAACGATAATCTATATAAAAATTAGCTCCAACAAACGTAACATCGTAATTACTATTTAATGCTAAAGTTCCTTGAGTAATTCCATAATTTCCTTGGGCTTCTCCAGTAGCTCTTGTTAAACTTCCTGTAAAAGCATCACTTCCTACTAAACTTCCATTAGTTACTGTATAAGTAAATGCTGGATCTGCATCTCCATAAACTTTTGTTTTAGCATCTGCTGTAATTTCAATTGCTTTCTTACCTACTGTTAATGTTTGTTGCACATTAGCAGCATTATAATTTATATTACCTACTTGATTTGCTGTAATTGTTGTTGAACCAGTTCCTACAATAGTTACTGTATTTCCAGAAATAGTTGCTACCGA
Source organism: uncultured Tenacibaculum sp. (assembly GCF_947499065.1). Taxonomy (GTDB): domain Bacteria; phylum Bacteroidota; class Bacteroidia; order Flavobacteriales; family Flavobacteriaceae; genus Polaribacter. Next base: position 36,360 of record NZ_CANMMT010000012.1, read on the forward strand.
AGTATCTGAACTCGAATATGTAACTCCTAATCCTGAATCTGAAGTTGCTGTTAAATTAAAACTAGTATCACCATAAGTTACGTTACTTAAAGCTCCAAAGGTTATTACCTGATTTGCTTTGTTAATGGTAAGAGTTTCCGTAGTGTTTCCTTGGTAATTTACATCATTTACAGTAGCTAATACTGTATACGTACCAGCATTTGTTGGTACTGTGCTTCCTCCATCATAAGTAACATCAACCGATAATCCATTTGGCATTGTAGTTGGTGAAACTGGCTTAGCTGTTCCATCATAAGTTTGAGTTAAATTATTAACAATAACCGTAGCAGCTCCTTTGTGAATTTCAAAACTATTAGGAACAAATGACAAATTATAGTTTGCATTTAAAGCTAAAGTTCCTTGGTTTATAGCATATGTTCCAGCATTTTCACCTGCTAATCTACTTAACGCTCCTGTAAATGTATCTCCATTAACTAAAGCTCCTGAAGTAACTCTATAAATAAACGTAGGATCAGTTGTTCCAAATGATTTTGCTTGACCTGCATCTACGGTTACTTCAATATCCTTTTTATTAATTGTTAAATCATTAGAAACAAATGAAAGCGTATAATTGTTACCTAATGTTAAACTCCCTTGAGTTACAGCATAATTACCAACATTCTCTCCTGTATTTCTACTTAATGTTCCAGTAAAAGCATCACTTCCTACTAAACTTCCATTAGTTACTTGGTAAGTTAATGTTGGGTCGGAATCTCCATATACTTTTGACTTTACATCAGCTGTTACTTCAATTGATTTTTTAGTAATTGTAAGTCCAGGTGACCCATAACTTCTAAAATTAAATTGATAGTTACGTAAATCTGTACTATGAGAAGAAGTTACTTCAAATTCAAAATCACCAGTAAAATTAGTTATAAAACCTCCATATTCATATGTACCTATATTCTCTCCAGATTTTCTTCTCACATTCTTTAAAACTAGTGCATCATCATATGCCATTGCAGTTCCATCAACTATATTTAATACTGGGATAGGGTTTCCTTCTCCGTAAACCTTATTTGTATTTTCTAATGAAAAATTAACATTTCTTGGTGCAATTCTAAGTCTAGAATCTACAAAAGTTAAATCATAATTTGCATTTAATGCTAATGTACCTTGAGTAATTGCATAAAAAGGATTTGATGGTAAACTATTAAATACAGTTTCTCCAGCCTCTCTAGTTAAACTTCCTGTAAAAACATCACTTCCTACTAAACTTCCGTTTGTTATTCTATAAGTCAGTGCTGGGTCTGAATCTCCATATACCTTTGACTTTACATCAGCTGTTACTTCAATCGCTCTTTTACTAATAGTTAAATTATCAGCTACAAAGCTTACATCATAATTAGCGTTTAAAGCTAAAGTTCCTTTATCTATTGCATAAGTTCCAACATTCTCTCCAGTAACTCTAGATAAACTTCCAGTAAAAGCATCACTTCCTACTAAATTTCCATTCGTAATTTGATAAGTAAACGTTGGATCAGCATCTCCATATACTTTTGACTTTGCCTCTGCTGTTACTTCAATTGCTTTTTTAGAAACTGTTAATCGAGCTACTCCTAAATTGGTAAAGTTTATAAAATAGTTATCTGCAATAAATAAACCTGGTAAATTTGTAATAACATAAGATCCTACCGGAGATGTTTCACTTACTAAAGTTGAACCAGCTTCATAAGCTCCTAAGTTTACATTTTGTGTAATAACACTTTCATCATCCCCATTTACAAAGTTTGAATATTGCATGGTAAATGTAGGATTTGCATCACCGAATACTTTTGTTTTATTTTCTACTACAGCATTTAAAGCTCTTTTAGTAACTGTAACAGTTCCATTATTGGTTACAATATTATAATTATTATCGGTACCTCCAGATACGTTAACTACATACGGTCCTCCTGCTGGAGTTGTTCCGTCTATTGCTATTGCTGGAATAGCATTTGGTTGAGTACCTATAACTGTAGCATTCTCTCCATTTACAAATCCTGTATACTGAATAGGTAAAGTTCCCAATGCATCTCCATATACTTTATTTGAAACTGAGGTTGCAGTTAAATCTACTTTATTAATAGTAAAGTTAGCACTATTGAATGTTATAGCATAGTTGCTTCCTAAACTTAAAGTTCCTTGGTTTATCGCATAAGCTCCCGCATTTTGACCTGATACTCTATTCAATCCTCCAGTAAAAACCAATGGATTTGGATAATTTATTACATCTGCTCCTGTTGGTAAATTACTTCTATCTACTGTATAAGTTAAAACTGGATCAGCTGCTGAACCACCATCATAACTTTTAGATTTTACTTCTGCTGTTACAGTTATAGGAGCAGCAGTTACCGTTAAATTACCAGTTGCATTTGCTCTATACTCATAGTTTGGCGATAAAATATCAATAATTGGAGGTGTTCCCCATGTCATTACCCCTGTATGAGTTCCTACATTTAAAGGCTGTCCTGGATTTGCAGCATTTACAATTACTAAATCTGATATATCAGAAAAAGACGTACTTAATCTTAATACATTAGTTGCTAAATCTCCATTTACCAATCCTTCTACTTGAAAAGGATAGTTTTCTGTAGAATTATCTGCTGGTAAATCTAAGATACCATATGTTGCAGTAGCATCTTTAGGAGAAACTACTAACATCTTTTTATTAATTACTAAATTTTGCTGTACATCTGTAGCTAGATCATAAATTGCATTTCCTGCTTGTGATGCTGTAATAGTTACTGTACCTGCTCCTATAATAGTTACCGTATTTCCTGAAATTGTAGCTATTGAAGTATCTGAACTTGCATAACTAACTGGTAATCCAGAGTTTGAAGTAGCCGATAAGTTAAAAGTTGTATCACCATATGTTTTTGTTGCTAAAGCTCCAAATGTTATGTTTTGTGGTAAAGTTCCTGTTACCGTTACTGTTACATCTTTCGTTGTAGCCAAATACCCAGTATCTTCCACTGTTGAAGAACGTAACGTTACCGTTCCTGGTGTGTTCCCAGCTGTAAATACATTTCCTATAATGGTAGAACCTGTCCCTCCGTTATCAACAATACTGTAAGTAACAGAAGTACTAAATACATTATTTGCGGCTACAATAGTTTTTGTTTCTCCAACATCTAATGAAAAATCAAATAAGTTATGTGCTGCAGGAACTTTAGGACTCAACGCTGCATTGTAAAATAATGTAGAAAAATATGCTGTAGATTCTCCATAATTAGCATCAGCTGCTTGTGTTACTTTTACAATAATAGATCCTGCTACATTATTTACATTTAATAAATTTCCATTAACAGAATATCCTAAATCTGGTCCAATAATTTCAAAAGTATAAGCTCCTGTAGAAGCAGAAGTTAAGCTAGTAGTCATATCCAAGGTGGTAATACCCGAATTTACTTGATAACCTATAAAACCTGATAAAGTAGCTGGTTGATTATTAATGGTTAAAGTCATTGTTTTAACTGCACTTTGATGTGTTGCAGTTGCAGCTTGTGATGCTTTTACAATTACAATTCCTGCTTTATTTCCTATAGTAACTGTAGCATTATTGGTACCACTTAAAGTAGTTCCTGTTCCTCCATCATTAATAATTTCATAAGTAATTGTTCCTGTTGAATTTGAGGTTGCACTCAAATTAAAGTTTGCATCACCAACTTGTGCTTGTACATTATCAAATGTAATAGTTGGATTAACCAGTGCTGCATTATTAGTTATTGAAAACTGATGTCCAGTTTGCTGATAACTCTTGAAAAAATATGGTGAACCATGATCTCTGTAGGCATAAATCGCAAAATAATAAGTTGCATTGGCTGTTAAACCAGTTATTTCAAGATTTGGTGTAGTTGATGTTCCAACATATACAACTTGCTCTCCTCCTGAATAATTTGCATTTGAAGCTGGTAAATTACTTCTAAAACCATATGATGAAAAACTATTGGTTGTATTCATTTTTACAATATAACCAGTTGGTATTCCATTACCATTATCTGCAGCTGGTGCACCTGTAAAAGAAGCTAAAGTAAAAGCTGTTCCTGTAAGATTATTAACAACCGTATTAGAAGCTAGTTTTGTTGAAACTCCTGCTGTAAACTTTGATGTGCTATCGTTTGTACTTGAAAAATAATATTGACCATTACATTCTTTATAAGAATATATTCTAAAGAAGTATTCAGTATTTGGTAATAAGTTATGTCCTGTAAATGCCTGTCCATTTGGAAAAGCTCCAGCTAAAATTACTTGCTCTCCAGAACCCGAATAGGTTACATTTGCTGTAGGTAACGTATTTTGTACACCTGTAATATCTGTAAATGAATTTTCAATATTCATTTTTACTATTTGACCTTCTGCATCAGCAGGAACATTTGATATAATTGGAGAAACTCTATTCTCCCAATTTAAATCTTCTCTAAAACTCGCTAATTGTGCATTTCCTGTTGGTGTACCACATGTAGTAATTGTTACTGAAGTACTTCCAGTAGTTTCGAAGTAATTTGTTCCTCCACAATTATTATAAGCATACACTTTTACATAATAAGTTCCATTTGCAGCAAGTCCAGTTATATTAAGATTTGGAGTAACAGAGTTACCTACATACATAACTTGTTCTCCTCCTGCAGCTGAGTTATATACTGTACTTGAGCTACCAGGCACTGCATTTGGTGTAGTAAATGAATTCGAATCACTTAATTTAACAATATATTCTATACTACCATTTGCTGCTGAAGAACCGGTAAAAGAACTTAATGTCATAGTGCTAGTTCCTGTAGCATTAGCAGTAACATTATTAGCTGCTGAAGGAGCTGCACATACATAATTAGTTGTAACTACAGTAGATCCTGTAGTTTCAAAGTTATATTTTCCTCCACATAAATCATAGGTATATACTTTTACATAATAATCTTTATTAACTTGTAATCCAGTAACAACCTGATTAATAGCATCTGTACTTCCAACACCACTTCCAATAGCTCCTGTATACACAACTTGCTCACCAGTTTTCCCTGAATAATCTAAAGAAGCAACTGGTATTGTTGTTCCACTTACTGGAGCCGTAAAACTATTAGTATCACTAAACTTTACTAAATATCCCATAGAAGTATCAGCTCCTGCTGGCCTTCCCAACGTATTTATTGTTGCTGAAGTAGGTGAAGTTGCCGAAACTGAATTTACAGAACTTGTTCCTGGAGCTGTGCCTGGGCAAGTAGTTACTGGTATTGATGCAATTGAGTTATTATAATTAATATAACCATTACAATTACTATAGGTATAGACCTTATAATAATAGGCTGTATTTCGTTGCAAATTTGTCATCGTCAACGCTGCTTGTAACGCACCATTATCTGTACCTACATAGGCTATATGTTCTCCAGAACCACTATATGAATTGTTAGCAGCTTTTACAGGTAAAGCTTGATTTTGAACATAAGCATCCGTAAAATCTGTAAAAGAATTAGTAGCAGAAAACTTTACGATATAATATACATCATCAATTCCATTTACTCTTAAATCGTTTAAAGTAACATCTGCATCATTTACTTGGTTAGGCACTGGATCTGTTATCCCGAACTCATAACAGTAATAAAAAGAGTTTACTGAACTAGCTCCTAGTTTAAAATTATAATTAAAGTTAGCTGCACCAGTAAATACTTCAATTGCATAAAAGTTATTACTGTTACCACCGCTTACATTATTACTATATGGCAGTGTTATACTATAATTATAAATACCTGATACTTGCATTAAGGTTCTAAGGGTTCCGATATTTACCGGAGTTACCCCCCAATTTCCTCCTCGGTATTCCCATATTCTAAAATCAAAACCTGGATTACTATTTACCCAAAGTCTATCAAAATAGAGTATAATATCTGATGCTTGAGTTGCTTTTCTTGAAATAATCCAAAAATCAGAATCTGAACTTGTTACCGTTCCTTCATAATTAGCAGATGAATAGATACGACTTTGAGAACTTATCAGTGTATTACTGACGGAATTGTTGTTCTCAACCTCGTTAAAGGTTTGTGAAAATGTTTGTGTTATCATCAAACACAAAAACATCACATACAAGAGAGTAGTTTTTTTCATGAGAGGTTCTTTAAATTAGTTTTTGTTTGTTATTATTAAACCTTTAAGGTGTCCTATACTTGCTGTACAGTTAAATTTTTAAACACCCTATTTATTTTTTACCAAAACTATTCTTACTCTATAAAGAACACTAAAAGCACACCTATACAAAACACCATACAAAAAACAATAACAAACTAACTACCAACACATTAAACACCTTAGAATCATATAACACTCAAAAAATATTTTTCATAAAAAAAAGGAGCACATGCTCCTTTTTAACTTAAATACTCTATTAAAGATATTTCTTTTGGCGCTGATATCTTTTTTCGAAGTCGATATCTACTTACAAAAACACTATCTAGTGAAATACCTAGCACTTTTGCTATTTGGTTATTATCTAAACCTAATTTTTCTAAGGATACAAGTCGTTCTTCTGAATTAGTTAATTTAATTCCTTTATCTTGTATTTTTCTAAAGAATAACGGATACGCTTTGTTGAATTTTTCCCTAAAATTATACCAGTCTTCTTTAGTTAATATTCTTTCTGCAACAGATACATGAAGTTTTTTATTTATGTTGCTTTCTTCTTTTTCCTGAATACTATTTTTTATTTGTTGTTCTTGCTCTTCTATTTTTTTAAGTAGTTCGTTGGTAAATGCTTTTAATTCACTTTCCTTTTTTTCAAAATTAGCTACTACCAGTTGGTTCTTCTCCTTATAGTATCTTTTCAACCATATACTAATTAAAATTCCTAATAGAACAGTGATAATAAATAATAGAAAATACAATTGCTTTTTAGCTTCTTCTTTATCTTTTATTAATTCCAAACTTCTTTTTTCTGCCACAAATTTTAAACTATCAATAGCTTTTTGCTTTTTAAACATAAAAACCGTTTCAAGTTTTGTTAATTTTTTTGCTTCTTCTACATCATTACGTTTTTCTAATAGTTTATGATATTTTACATATGTATTATAACTCTCTTTGTAATTTCCCAATGCTTTATAGCTTCTACTTAAAGCTAGATATCTAAATGGCAATACAGCATCACTTTTAAGTTCCATACATAAAGTTATCGCTTTATTTAAATACAAAACACCTTTTTGAGGATTACCAGTTTCAGTAAAATGTATACCTAGAGCGTACAAGCCTGACTCTAATCCTATTTTATTTTTGTTTTTTTTATGAAGTTCTATTGCTTTTTTTAAATATGGTAAATTACCCTTGTAGTCATTAAAACGTCTTAAAATAGCGGAATAATTAGAGTACATAGCTGCTTTTTGATAATCTGTTCCTATGGCGTTTACCAAATGAATAGACTTATTATAATACTTCATAGCAAGAATAGTATCTTTTTTCACGCCATATGCCGATCCTAATGAACTATATATCTCTAATAACTGATCCGTTTGATTATATTTCTTAGCAACCTGCTCGGCTATTTTAAGCTGCCTTATTCCATCATCCATAGAATTTATAACAGAAATCCAAGCTTTAGCTTTTTGATGATACGATATTGCTAACAAAGTATCTAAACCTTCTTCAAGTTTTATATTGATACTTTTTTGAGCTAAAATTGCGGCTTCATCAAAATTATGTTCTCTACGTTCATAATAACTAAGAAAATGATAGGCATCCGCCTTTCTTTTATTAAAATAATTATTCTTTTGTTCACGTAGACCTACAATACTATCTATATAGCTTACAACTCGATATAAATATTCCTTGGCTATATAAGGTTTACGATTCGAATATTCTTTAGCCAAAGCATATAGTTTCTCAATCTTCAAACTATCTTGAATATATATATAATCCATTTTTTGTTGTCCCTGCACCAAAGAAAACACCATAAGAGCAACTAGGGTATAAAACTTCATAAATCCATTTGATTATAAATAATTAGCATAATACCTATATGTATTTAAAACAATATTTTGCATAGTTTTTCAAATAAAAACCTATACAAAACTCTATACAAAACAGAAACAAAGGATACTTCAATTTAACTTTACATCTCTACGTAAAAATGGTACCGTACATATCCTTTTAAATTAAAATATAACCTATTACAATATGATGGTCTTAAAAATTTCTTTTGAGTAAATTCAAATAATCCTTGGTTCCTTTCTGTTTTGTTTCATTACTTGTACAGCTATAATGAAGGTATCCCTATTTTATATCATGTTTTTTTTTAGATTTGTGTACCAATAATTTTTGTCAATGCCCGACCAACAAAAATCTGTTTGTGAAGAAAAGAATTTCGATTCTTTATTTAATACCTACTACGAAACTGCCACAAAGTATATTTATTACAAATGTGGTAATTTACAGCAGGCAGAAGACATTGTACAAGATGCTTTTGTAAAGATTTGGAAAAAATGTGCAGAAGTAATTTATGAAACAGCAAGAGCTTTTTTATACACTATTTGCAATAATGCTTTACGCAATGAGTTTGCTCATAAAAAAGTAGTTTTACGTCATGAAGCAATACCCAAAAGCGATAAAGATCATGAAAGTCCCGATTTTATTTTAGAAACTGAAGAGTTTAGAAATAAACTGGAAAACGCTATTTCAAACTTATCAGATAAGGAAAGAGAAGTTTTTTTATTGAGTAGAATTGAAAAGAAAACCTATAAAGAAATTGCTGAGATTACGAACATTACAGTAAAAGCTGTTGAAAGAAGAATGAGCAATGCTTTTATTAGTTTAAGAAAAACTTTAGGAAAAGATTTAAAATTTTAATAGGGTAATTAAAGATATAACGGTACAATAGATAAGAGCACTAAATAAAAGACATGAAAAAATACGAAACAGATAAATCTTTTTTAGCACGTTGGGCTGCAAATGAGTTGAGTGAAGACGAACTTGCTGAATTCATGCAAACTGACGCATACAAAGATTTTAATCGTATTAATGAATTTGCTCAACAGTTTAAAGGGCCTAAAATTGACAAAGAAGCTGCTTTGTTAAGTACAAAAGCTAAAATGAAAAGAGGAAAAGTAAAAACACTCAATAAAAGCTTTTGGTTTTCTGTAGCAGCCTCTATTGCTATTCTTATTTCTGGTTACTTTTTAATAAATTCTACTAAAAACTATGTTACAGGTATTGGAGAGCAATTAGCCATTGTTTTACCCGATGGTAGTGAAGTACAATTAAATGCAAACTCAAGCTTAGAACACAAGCGCTTTTTTTGGACAAACAACCGCCAATTAGACATAGAAGGAGAAGCATACTTTGAAGTAGAAAAAGGGAGCGATTTTAAAGTAATTACTAATTATGGTAATGTAACTGTATTAGGAACCAAATTCAATGTAAAATCTAGAACTCATGTTTTTGAATTAAACTGTTATGAAGGTAAAGTTAGGTTTGATCAAAAAGACAGCGAAAACCAAAAGATTTTAACTGCAAACGATAAAATTATTATTGAAAAAGAAGTAATTTCTGAACTAAAAACTCAATTTAATAAACCAAATTGGATAGAAGGAATTAGTTTATTTAAAAACCGTCCTTTACAAGATGTTTTAAATGAATTGAGTAGTATGTATAAAATTTCTTTTAAAACTGATAAAATTGATACAACTCAACGTTTTTCAGGAAGTTTTACTCATAACAATTTAGAAAATGCGTTAAAAACTACTCTTACTCCAATGGGGATAGTTTACACATTATCAGAAGATAAAACAATTGTATCTTTACAATAATTAATTTTTTTCCCTTAAAATGATTAAAAAATCAATACTAACTATAGTATTTTTATTTCTCGTTAATTATACTTTTTCTCAAGAAAAGTTTGATGTTTCTTACAAACAAACTTCTCTTCAACAAGTTATTGCCGATTTAGAAGCTAAAACAACTTTCATTTTTTCATACTCTAAAGAAGTAATTCATAAAAAAGAAGTTACGTTTACTAAAGAAAAAGTAAGTATTAAAAATATTCTTCCTGAGTTAACACAACAAACAGGTTTACTTTTTGAAGTTCTTAGCAATAAGCAAATCATTATTAGTAAACCTAGAAGAATATGTGGTTATATTATTGATGCTAACACTAACGAAGCTTTAGCGTATACCAATGTAATTATAAATAGTAAACTATATACCACCACTAATGAAAGTGGTTTTTTTAGTTTTGAAAATCCTCCAAAAAATTCGGAAAAAATCTCGCTAACTTTATTAGGTTACCAAGACAAGGAAGTTACTTTAAGTACTAATGATGATTGTAAAACACTACACCTTCACCCACAATCTTCTCAACTTGATGAAGTTGTCGTTTTAGGATATATTACTTCTGGTATTGATAGAAACAAAGACGGTTCTATTTCTGTAGACTCAAAGAAGTTAGGAATTCTTCCAGGATTAGTAAGTCCAGATATTTCACAAAGTATTCAATTAATACCTGGTATCTCTACTTTAGATGAATCTGCTACAGGAATACAAATTAGAGGAGGTTCTCCTGATCAAAATCTAATTTTATATGATGATATAAAGTTATACAATACAGGATATTTCTATGGAATGTTTTCACTTTTTAATCCTTTTGCTACCGAAAAAGCAACCATCTTTAGATCGGGAACAAGTGCCAGTTATGGAGATAGAATATCTGGAATTATAGATATTTCAAGTGGTACTGATATTCCTAAAAAAACTGAAGGTGGTTTTGAAATTGACGGTTTATCTATTAATGGATATGTAAAAACTGCTCTTTCCGATAAATTAGCTGTATATGCTTTTGCTAGAAGATCTTATAACGACATTGTAAAAACTCCAACTTATAACAGTTATGAAGATAAAATCTTTACCAATTTTGGTGTTGTAAAAGATATAAATGGTACTCCTTTAGTTCTGGAAACTGATGATGACTATAGCCCTGAAACCAGTACTAATGATTTTTCTTTTGCCGACTTCAATTCTAAAATAATTTATAAGCCAAATGAAAAAAACACCATTTCTTTAAGTGGTTTATATACTAGAAATCGTTTAGATTTTAACTTTACTGGTGGTGATGAAAAGCTCATAGATTCGCTTAAAACTCAAAATAAAGGCTTAAGTTTTAATTGGACACATATTTCTAATGAAAAGCAAAAAGAAAAGCTAACTGCTTACTATTCTGAATACAATTCATTGTATCAAAATAACGAAATCAAAGATGAAACTGGTAACGGTATTTTAGACTTAGCTGAGATTAATATTCGTAAAAATGATATCATCGATTTTGGTTTAAACTTCACTTCTACAACTCAAATAAAAGATTTTCAACAATTAACTTTAGGTTATCAACTCTCTTATACTGATTTAAATGTATTGATAAGCAAGGAAAATCCTGTAAAAAATAAATTAGAACAATCAATACAAGATGATACCAACTTAAAAAATGCTTTATTTGGAGAGTACACTTTTAGTTTTAAAAATAAAGGATTTGTAAATGGTGGACTTAGATTTGTGCACTACAGTTCTTTAAATAAATTTTTGGTCGAACCACGGATCAATTTAGAATATCCTATAACTAGTAGTTTACGATTTAAAACCGCCCTAGAAAAAAGAAATCAGCCTATTTCTCAATTGGTTGAGTTTAACCATACTGAACTTCGTTTAGAAAATGAATTATGGCGATTATCTGACGGGGAACAGTTTCCTCTATTAAGTAGTAATCAAATATCGGGTGGATTATTATATCATCATAAGAATTTAAACATCGATATTGATACTTATTATAAAGAACTAGATGGTTTAACTACGTTTACTAGTGGATTTAGTAATCCGTTAGAAAACCTTGAAAAAGGTAAAAGTAATATTAAAGGTTTAGATGTTCTTTTAAAATATAAGTGGGATCATTATAAAATATGGGCTGGTTATACTTTTAATGATATTACTTTTAAGTTTCCTAACTTAAAAGATACTTCTGATAATTTCCCTGGAAATAACGACATAACACATCATTTTAGAATCTCTAATACCCTACAGCTTAAAAACTGGCAGTTTTCTCTTGGATGGCAGTTTAGATCAGGAAAACCTATTACACCTGTAAACAGCTATGTTATAAAAATAGATGCCGATGGTGAACCTGCTGGTGTTGTTAATTTTGGAGCTATAAACAGTGAGCGCTTGCCTGATTTTCATCGTTTAGATGCTTCAATTTTACATGATTTTAATATCAATACTAGAAATAAGAAATTAAAAGCGCAATTAGGTATTTCCTTCTTAAATATATACAACAGAATTAAGCCTTTAAACCTAATTTACAAAGCTGAACGTAAACCTTTAGACGATGGTGGTATTGCAGTTGAAGGAACTACAGGTAGTACTCCTGAGGAATTAGAGGTTATTTTAGAGCAAGTTATTCAACGATTCTCTTTAGGTTTTACTCCTAATGCCGTTTTTAGAATTTACTTTTAATTTTTATTACTATATACAAACACAAAAGCTTAGAATAGAATTCTAAGCTTTTTTTATTTTCTAAAAATTTTATTTCTTTAACAAGAACAGCAATTATCTGATGCTGTAGTTTCTTTAAAAGAAGCATCTACTCCATTGTCAATAGCACTTTTTAATTGTTGAAATGCCTTTTGAATTGTTGAAAATGGCGAAGCTATATTCATTCTCATAAATTGTGTATGTCCTTTTTCAAACCAATCACCTGGAGTTAAAGCTAATTTTGCTTGATTTACAACTAAGTGTTTCAATGCTTTATCTGATAACTTCAACTTACTAAAATCTAACCAAATTTGATAGGTTCCTTCTGGTTTGTATAGAGTAACTTCAGACAATTCTTTTTGAATATAACTTTCTACCCAATTTAATGTTTTCTCTAAATAAACTAATAAATCATTTAACCACTCCTCTCCTTCTTTATAAGCTGCAATAGTAGCGTGTGCTGAGAGTATATTTCCATGATCTAAATACAACGATGCTACACTTGCTTTTACCTGTTCTTTAAAATTCTCATTAGGAATATATAAATAACCATTAGAAATACTTTGCATTCCAAATGTTTTGGCTGGAGATCCTATAACTGCGATATGTTTTTCACTGTTTTCTATAGATGCAATACTATTAAACTGAGAGTTTGAATACACAATATCTGAATGAATTTCATCACTAATAATAGTTACATTATGTTCATTTGCAAGGTTTACCAGATTTTGTAATTCCTCCTTAGTCCATACTCTTCCCACTGGATTATGCGGATTACAAAGTATAAATGATTTTACATTTAACGTTTTAAACTTGCGTTCAAGGTCTTCAAAATCCATTTCATAATGCCCGTTTACTAGTTTTAATTTGTTCTGAATTACTTTTCTACCTGCCGATTCTATTAGCTTAAAAAATTGATGATATACTGGTGTTTGAACCATAATGCTATCGCCCTTTTCAGATAATTCTCTAATTAGAACTCCAATTCCCGTTAGTACTCCAGAAACTTGTACAAATGATTTTGGATGTAACTTCAGGTTATTGCGTTTAAGATTCCAATCTGAAATAGCTTTAAAAACTTCTCCTGTATTAAATTCGTATGCATATACGTTTCTATTCATTAATTTTTTCAAAGCCTCTTGTATGGGGTTTGCAACTTCAAAATCCATATCTGCTATCCATAAAGGCATAACATCTGTTGCACCAAACATTGCTTTTAAATAACTTGAATTACTCTTTGCAAAGTTATTTTCTACTGTTCGTGTTATATCAAATTGACTCATTATAATTTTCTCTAATTCATTATTAATTCCATTCAGCTTTAGCAGCTTCAAAATCCTTTTGAAACGTACTCGTATTCCACATCAATAACAACATTCTATGTGCTATTTGTCTTGCAGTTTCATCATCACTAGGAAAATGTACTCCCATAATTTCTCTAGACAAACCTACTTCATAAGCTAAAGATATAAATTTACTTCTTTTTTCTGGAATCAACTCACTCAAGGTATAAGCCTGAATATAAGCCCATAATGTATGACCACTAGCAAATGAAGGAGTTGGTATTTTTTGTAATGGTTTTATCTTTGAATCTAAATGATAAGGTCTTGCCCTAATTTTATTAAACTTTAAAACAAACTCTAATAACCTTGCATCGTTCATAATTCCTTTTAATAATTTTGTTGTATTTGGAAACTTTTTTGGATTGTAACTTTCGTCAAAAGTTTCTCTTACTAAAAAGAATAAATCTTTTAAATTACGCTCATATCTATCGTCAGTTTTAGTGTAATTTTTATGGGGCCAATACCCTACTCTTGCTAATTCCATAACTCGTTCCTCTTGTTTTTCTGTTCTCTTTTTTTGAAGAGAAAGTAAAAAATCAAGTTCAGCTCTGGTTTGTTCAGAACTATTTGCTGGAAAATTCACGGACTGCATTATAAAGTCTACCTGATTAGAACTCAAATAGTATGGTTTATTCGAGGCATAAACCAATATAAAATCTAAATAATTGTCGGTAGGATATTCAATAGTATCCATAAACGCATATTCAGCTCTTTTTTCATTACTAAGTTTTTTAAATTCTTTATAATGATTTTTCACTGGTTCTATTTCATGGATTGTAGAAAAGATGGAGTTTTGTCCATACATCCCTAGAGTAACTGTTAGTACTATTAATGTTATGTTTAATCTGTTCATTCTTTTATTTTCTTTACTTCTTTAAATCCAACCTAATAACAATCCGAAGCCTAACAGTATTAGGGAGATTCCTGATATTTGATTTATAATTTGTTTGTTTTGTAATAATTTATCTGAAGCTTTACTAAATCCGAAGCCCATTCCTATTAATAATGTTCCTAAGGGAATACTATAACCAATAGCAAACACAAAAAGAGTTAACCAACTTAGAAATAAGCTACCTTGTAAATATGATGTACCTAAAACTATTGGGAAAATTGGACTACAACCAACAGAACAGGCAGTTGCAAATCCTCCTAAAAGCAATCCAAATAAAAAGCTCTTATTAGTTAAATCTACGATTTTGGATGAAAAACTCCCTCCAATTTTTAAGTTAAATGGAAGCATATTTAAACTCATCAAACCTAAATATACTACCAAAACCCCTGCTATAATTGTCCAGTACTTTCCTACTATTTGCCCAATAGATACACTAATTATCCCTGTTAAAGCTCCTATTAATGATAAAGAGATAATATTTCCTAATAAAAATGACAGCCCCGTTTTTATATGTGATTTTTTGTTTTTTACACTTGCTTCTGAACCTGCATAGCTAGTTACAGCAGCTAAGACACCTAAATTACAAGCAGATCCTATTGCCGCTATAACTCCCAACATAAAAACTGCTATAAAAAATAGTGGAGAATTCAATTGATTTTCAATGATAGCATTCGTCCATTCCTGAATATTTTCCAACATACTTTCTAATTTTACTTATTGGAACTTTTACAAGAAGCTTTTTGCTTTGTAGTAAATGTTTCTTTCAACTTTGTATTACAAGAAGCTTTACTATTTACCGAGCACAATACTTTTGAATCTAGAACTAAATCATAAGCTCTAATTAATGTTGTTAGATGAATATTTTCGATAATTGACACACCTTTTCCTAAGACAACAATAGTGGGTATTTCTTTAATATTCAACTTAGAAACAACCTCTTTGAAATTGTTCTCTGCTTTCTCTAATTCTAAATAATCTGCAGACCCTTCTGAACTATTTAATTCTGAAACTACATTTCGAGTTATATTACTTATAACTTTATTTTTATTACTATCATTTCCTTTTAGAAATACGTAAACAACTTCTTTATCTGTTGTTATCCATTTAAAATCATCTTTTGAGACTACTTCTTTAGTTATTGAACTACAACCAGACTCAGCGCTTGTAGCTTCTTTAAAAGCTGATGTAATTGCTAAAATGAATGCTAAAGTAAAAATTCCCAGTCCTAGTTTAATTTTCATTCCTTTATTCTCTCCTTTCTTATTTGGAGAACAACAATTTGAAGGACAATTATCTAAATCTTCTGTGTTTTGCATTGTAATACTTTTATAGTTAATTTCTCTATAGACGCATCACTAAAAAAAAGACGCAAAAAAAAATAAGCCTCTTTTTTATTGAGACTTATTTTATGTGTGGATTAACTTATTTTTCAGCATAAACACCAAGGCTAATAACAGCATTATTGCTAGCCTTAAATGTTTCCAACTCTTGAGAATTCACATAGTTTAATAAAACATCATCAGGCATTTCTACTACTTTTTCTTTAGTAATTCTAATATTCTTAAATCCTGCATCTTTTATTGCTTGTATGTAGTCTTCTTGTTGTAAAGCTCCAGAAATGCATCCTGCATACATTTCAGCTGCATTCATAATACCTCTTGGCAAATCACCCTGAAGAACAATATCAGACATACTAAAGTGACCGCCCGATTTTAAAACACGGTATACTTCTTCGTACGCTTTCTTTTTATCTGGAACTAAGTTTAATACACAGTTACTTACCGCAACGTCAATACTATTTTCTTTTAACGGTAAAGCCTCTATTTCTCCTAAAATAAAATCTACATTATCATAACCTAGTTTTTGCTTATTATCATTTGCTTTTTCAATCATTGCTTCGGTCATATCTACTCCAATTACATGACCTGTTTCTCCAACAATACTTCGAGCTACAAAAACATCATTTCCTGCTCCTGAACCTAAATCAAGAACTGTATTTCCTTTTTTTATATTGGCATGCTCTGTAGGAATTCCACATCCTAAAGCGTAATCGGCCTCTGCTTCATAACCGTCAACTTTCGAATAACTTTCACTTAATGTCCAATCCTGAGCTGGCGAACCGCAAGAGGTAGGTCCACAACCACATCCTGCTCCTGAATTTGCTACTCTTGTATATGCTTCTTTTACTTGTTCTTTTATTTCTTGTGACATAATCTGTTTATTTAAAGTGTTTATTTTCACTCTATAGACGTCACTCTTTAAAAAAGATGCAAAGATTTTTATTTACACGAAGTATTACATTTTTTCTCTTTATAATCTATAACATCTCCGTATACATCGGTAGATATTGTACAACATTCTTCATAAGCAGATTTTAACATTTCTCTTCCTCGTTGTACTCTCGATTTTGCTCCTGAATAAGAGATATTTAAACGCTGAGCTATTTCTTTTTGAGAAATATTTTCTAAATCTGCCAATACAATAGCTTCTTTATATTTATCAGGAAGAGAATTTATAAATGGACTTATACAACTTGTAAGTTCTGAGGTAAGAGTTTCTTCTGAAAAGTCTTCAGAATCAATATTCTCTGAAGTCTCATTATATCTAAACTTTCTAAAATGAGAAACAATTTCATTTCTTGTAATTTGATATATCCAAGAAACTAATTTCTTTTTATTTTTTAAGGTTTCGTATTTAGTAAATACTTTTAAAAACACATCTTGAACGATATCTTTAGTCAACTCAGAATCATGGACTTTAGAATTCACAAAATTGGTTAATCTTGTATTCATATCGTTCCAAACATGTACTATTTCATTGCTCATAATAACAAAAATAAATCTTTGATTTATTTGTAGACGTATAAGATTAAAAAAGACGCAAACTTTTTTAATAAATTAAATCACACGCTCATCTGCTTTATAGGCTCCACGACGATGTAATATCCATTGAGCTTCATCTAAAGGATTTACTCCTTTATATTCTCTAATCACTCCTTCTCCTTCTGGACAAGTATCGTAGCCATAAAATTGTAATCGTAACCTTAATTTACCCCCTGTTATAGCATTTAGTTTAATACTTAAATCTAAAGAAGCTGCTACTGGAATGGTTCCTTTTAAACTAAAAATATCGTCTTTAAACTCTGGAGAATCAAAAATAGCTCTTCGAGTACTTAATTCAGAAACTATTTTTCCTAATAAAGCTTCTTTTGCTTTGATTTCAAAACTTAAGATGGGTTCTAATAAATGAGTTCCTCCCGTCTGTAATCCTTTCATAATTCCCATAGGAGTTGCTAAATTAAAATCACCCGGTCTTGAATGTACATTATGATCCTCTCCTTTTATCAAGGTAATTTTTACATCGGTTACCTCCCACCCCAATATTCCTTGTGCTAACGCTTTGGGTATTGTACGTTCTACTTCATTTTGATACTTAATATGTACATCGTTTTGTGATACAATAGAACTATAACTCACCCCTGAATTTAAAGGTGCTGGCTCAATTAAAAAAGTCATGATTGCCCAACAAGGTTTTGGCATCCAATACCTAATATAACCTTCTGCTTTTGTACTAATTGTTTCTTTATATACTACTTGTGGCTCTGTAAAACTTGCTTTGATTAAAAACCTGTCTTTTAAAACATGCTCTAAAATTTCAATCTGCATTTGTCCCATTAACAACAACTGTAATTCTTTTTCTGCTTTAAACCATTTAAAATTTAAAGAAGGATCTTCTCTATCTATTTGTTGAAGTGCTTCAGCCAAACTATTATAATCGGCTTTATTTTCTGGAACTACTTGAACACTTAGTACAGGAATATGTAATTGTGGAAGCTTAGGAAT
This sequence comes from uncultured Tenacibaculum sp., assembly GCF_947499065.1. Taxonomy (GTDB): domain Bacteria; phylum Bacteroidota; class Bacteroidia; order Flavobacteriales; family Flavobacteriaceae; genus Polaribacter. The sequence continues at coordinate 54,941 of NZ_CANMMT010000012.1, forward strand.
ACCTTCTGGACTACCTAAAATATCTCCCGACTTAGTTCCTAAAACTCCAGTAATTACTCCTATATCTCCCGATTTTAAAACTACATTATCAATATACTTGGTGTGATGTAGTTGTTTGGTTTGATTGATTTTGGTTTCTAATTGCTGTGTATGGTTGTAAATTGTTGTTTTTGAAGATAATTCTCCCGAAAAAACTTTTACATGTGCCATGGTACCATACACCTTATGATGTTCTAACTTAAAAACAAAGGCTGACAACTCTTCTTTTGCTACTACTTTTGAAGTAGGACAATAAGTTATAATTCCATCTAATAAATCAGTTACTCCTATGTTATTTTTGGCTATTCCTGTAAATACTGGAACTATTTTATGTTTTTTTGTTAGTTTAGAAATACTATTTAAATATTCTTCATCTGTTATAGCTTCTGAATTTAAAAAGCGTTCTAACAAATCCTCTTCTCCTTCTAAAATATGTTCTATCGATTTTTCTTTAACTGTTGTGTGAGCATCTGTATTAAAAACAGGAACGGTTGTAGCATTGGTTAGCCCATCGTTTTCTGAAGCATACAATACAACTGGTCTAATTTTTAAATCCTGCTCTAATTGCGCTAGGGTAGCTTCGGTATCTGCTCCTTGACGATCAATTTTATTAATAAAAATAATAGTCGGTATTTTCAATTCTTGCAAAGAATCCCAAATGTTTAGTGTATGCGCTTGTACTCCTTCCACTGCCGATACTACTAGTACTGCGGCATCTACTACACATAATGCTCGTTCTACTTCACTAGAAAAATCTACGTGGCCTGGTGTATCTATCAAATTAATTTTTGTTCCTTTCCACTCAAAAGAAGTCGTTGCTGCTTTTATAGAAATACCACGTTCTTTTTCAAGCTCTAAACTATCAGTACTTGTCGAACCTTTATCTACACTCCCTAAAGTTCTAATGGCTCCTGAATTATATAAAAAATGTTCAGTAAGCGTTGTTTTTCCTGCATCTACATGAGCCAATATCCCTATATTGATTGTTGGTTTTGTCATTATTTGGAGTGTTTTATCAACCTTTTTAATTAAGTAGATTCACTTGAAGTAATTACTACTATCTACAGTACAAACTTACTATATTTAATACTTCTTTGTAATATTGAGTATCTTTTATTTTCTACTTATTTATTAGTCAATAGCTTCATTCATGTACTATGAATAATTCACAAAAAAATGCATAAAGAATTTACATCTTTATGCATTATAATTTCTTAGATAAGATATTAGTTTAGCTTTTTTATGCTTATTGTTTTTTTAGTAAAGAAGAAGATTCTGTTTTCAATTTGGTCTATGATAAAATCATCTTGATCTTCGTTTAACTTAGTTACTAGTTTTTCATCCCCACTATCAACAAACAATCGTATTATTTTTTTGGTATCATCCTTGTCATTAGCTACAGTTACCAATAAGCTATTGTTATTCTCTTGTCCTTTTTTATAACGACTAAATATTTGCATTAAACTCGAATTGAAATCCATAGCGTTCAATTTCGTTAGTTTTGCTAAGGATCCTTCGTAAGATTGATACGTTCCATATATATCAGAAGCCATCGTACTCAAAAAACCTAGATCTTTAGTAACTAGTACATTTTTAAATGTTTGATTTAATTGACTTCCAACAAAACCAATAGCTGCTGTATACACTCCTAGACCATCTTCTACTAGACCAAAAGCTTTTTCGAAAAATGATCTATGCTGATTTGATGGGTATTCTCTTTCGTAAATTAAGCTTCCTTTAAAATCAAACAAGTAAAACTTATTATCGCAATGCATAAAATATCCTTTTTCACGAATGTCTAAATCTGGAATTTGTTCTTTAAAATTAAACTTGAAAGACGGTTTTGGTAAAGAATCATTTATGTTGAACACATACAATTCGTTTTCGTTATACACAGGAAACTGTTGCTTTTTTTGATCGTACCAAATTCTAAAGAAATGCTTTTTTAATCTTAAGTTTCTTACAATAAATCCTTCATCGTTCAAGGCGATTTCTTTATCCAAAGCTTTCCCAGTAGATAAATCAATAATATTTGCTTTAGAAGGTGTTATGTATAATACTTTGTCTCCTTCATTAAATAAATGTATTGGATTTTCATTAGGCATTAGTGAAATTTTCACAGACTTTTTCCACTGCTTTTTTCCTTTTGTATTAATAAAATTCAATTCCTTTTCTTGAACAACTAAATACCCTTTTTCTATTGGAACTATCTTTCTTATTAAGGGTAATAGCTCAGGTTTTTCCCATTGCTTTTGGCCTAAACTATCTATTACATTAAATCCTTTAGATGTAATAACCACCATTTTTTCATTATCGACAATTGTATTTTTTATGTTACCTACAACTTTTATAGGGGCTTCCCATACAGGTTCCATAGAATTGGTATGTTTAGCAAAAATTGCAGTTTCTTCGTTTAGCTTTTTTAAAGCTATCTTATCTGTAAATACAAAGACTACATCTTTTTCTCTATTCATCTCTATAGTATTCACATCCTTTTGGTGAAATACTATTTCTCCTGTAAGCTTATTTATTTTTAGGAGCTGTTTATTATGTAACCAAAAAATATCGCCATGCTTATCTAACATTATTTTTTCAGTATCAAGAAAAGCTTCTTTGACAGCCTTGAAAAAACCACTTTTAGTTAAATCATTTTCCCAAATAAGTTTTCCATTATCGTAATTATAAAGAGCTAAGACTACTTTTTTCTTTTTTAATCCATTGACTAAAATAGCATCCTGCTCTGGTATTAATAATGTTTTATTTACTGCTTTAAATCCGTGTTTTTCCGAGTTAAAAAGTATTTTACCATTGATACTATTTAAGATAATTCTAGAAACACCTTTTGTTCCAAATGCATTGGATAATAGTTTAGAACTTATTAAAGGATCTTTTTCAAAAATAACGATAGGCGTAAAAGGAATTTCTTTGTAGGAATCCATATCTACCTTCTTCAACTCCTTATTTTCCCATGCTACGGTTTTATTTTCTGGATTAACTGCTAAAACTTTTTTCTTTGTTTTTACTATCAGCATCCCAGTATTAGAGTTAACTACTTTTCCTTTTATTTTAGCTTTCGTAGTTATTACCTCCTGTGCTATAGAAGATTGGATACTAAAAATAAATAAGAGAATAATTACTTTTTTCATATTATATAAACTGAATATTTTGTGCTGTTAAACTGCCAACTACTACTAACTGCACCTTAAAAATACATATAATTAGCAGTTAACAACACTTTTATAATTAATGAAACTAAAAAAATTAATTGTTGCTATAGAACTTTATAAAACCCTATACTTATATTTCTTTTAAAGCTTTTAAAGTTCTATTGTCTTATTTAAGAACTGTAGTTTCTCTACACTTCTTAAGGTATTTTTACCATCTCTTGATGATATTTTATCAATTACTGTAATTTCTCCATCTTCATCAATTACCTCATAATCTTCATAATTACCTGAAAATAGAACTGTATTAATACCTTTATTACCTATGATATCATTATCTAATTCATTTACCACAACATTAATGTTATTATCACCTAATAGCGTAATATCTTTCAAATACTGTGAATGGTGTGTATAAGGTATTTCTTCATTAAATTTTAGAGAAAAGTCTCCTTTAAACCCCTTGTCTATTCTTGCATTATAGGTTAAATATGGATGGAAGAAGCTATTTTTCATCAATTCATAGGCTACAGGGTCTTTCTCTTTTAAATCCTTTCTTACTTTTGGAGCATAGAATCCCCACATTCCTCCTTCTCTTTTCTTAAACGCTCCCCATAAACCATAATAAGTATCAATTACTGATGCTAAATACTCTTGCGACAAACTATTCTCTGCACTAATTTCTTCTAACCATCCTTTCATTCTTTCGTCATTTGCCCATAGTTTTTTCTCTAATCCATTTACTTGAGCAGCTCTAATTTCCTTTTGAAATTCTGGTGCAGCACCTGGCAATGTATTATTCTTTCCGTCTACTCCAATTCCATTATCATGTACAAAGTGTAATATCTCTTCGTAAGCAGCATCTCTGTGCTTATAATTCTGATTTATATACCATGGATGTCCTTCTACTTGAATTTCGTTTTTATACAATGGTTGCGCATTTACTTTTACATCATTTGTTCCATCATCTTGTCCATTCATTAAAGCTAATACGGCATTATTTTCAGTCATCTTATTAGCAATTTCACCTTTATTTTCTCCAAATTTAGAACCCGGATAATCTTTTAAATAATGTTCTAAAATACTTCTACATCTCACCGCTTGCTCATCGGTTACATCATCTTGAATTACAATATGAATTGGTTTTCCGTTAGGTGCCATTACTTTGGTATATCTGTCAAAGTGTTTTTGATAAGCTTTCCCTAAACTACTAGGAACTGCTTCTATACCTAACTCAGTATTAAAAACTCTTTTTATCGGTTCGTTTTTCGATACTTCTTTTTCCTTATTAATCGCACAACTTTGTATCAATATTACTGCGAACAATAATAACTGACTTATTTTTATTGAATTTTTCATTACTATTTTATTGTATTACATAATTTACTTTTACTACCTCTCCTAATCTAAAATATCCTAGTACTTCCTCATTTGGATCGGTTACACTTTTACAATTTCCTTTTAACTGTGCTGGTGTAGATGTAAATGGTCCTCCAGAACTAGACTGCTGTACTAAGAGATTTATATAATTATAGTACTGCTTAGATATTCCGTATAAACTTATATTCAAGGTACTTCCAACCTCAAAATCTTTATTCTCATATTCCATAAAGTTTTGATTTCCATTTGTAAAGCTATCGCTAATAGGATCCAGTACTGGTACAGGCTCATTAGCAGTTAAAAATTCTCCCAAATAATGATTCTCTTCATTTTCAGGATCATCAAAATAGATAGTTACTTCTTTATCTGTGGTACTATCTCCCTTGTCTGTTGTCTGTTCTACTTTTTTAATATCAACAACTGACATTAACTTTTCTGTAGCTTCATAATTCTTAGAATTATAGATGATTTCTAATTTATAAGTATCATTAACTACTGGTACAAAAGAATTGGTAGTGTACCTTCCATTTCCTTGATCGCTAAATACAAACTCAGCATTACTGTTGGTATTAATTACTTTTACCTGAGCTCCTGTTGCTGGTACATCCTTATTTGTATCAAAAAAGGCTGTTGATGTTCTTAATATTATGGTTTGACTTCCTCCTGTAGTTCCTTTAGTCCAATTTATAGAAGCTTCTACCACTAATCTTGGTCCTGCATTGGGTACTGTAACGTTTATAACTTCAGTACAGGATACATGAAAGCATATTAGAACTAGAAACATGCTTATTTGCTTATATATTTTTTTCATTTTCTTAAAATTTAAAGTTATAACTCACCGCTGGCATGATTCCGAAAATAGAAGTTCGAGTTGCCTCATTTGCTCCTGTATCTAAGTTTTGACCAAAAGCTATTGATGCTGCATTTTTACGATTGTACACATTGTAAATTCCGAATACCCATTCTCCTTTCCATCGTCTATTTTTATTTTTTCTAGGCGTTAATGTTGCTGAAATATCTAATCTATGGTAAGCGGGTAATCTGCTCGCATTTCTAGTTGAATAGGTTGCTGTTGAAATTCCATTATAAATGAATTGTCCGTTAGGATAGGTTACAGGACGCCCTGTTTGGAAAGCAAAATTAGCCCCGAAGCTCCATTTATCATTAAGCTTATAGTTTCCTGTTATTGATACATCATGCGTTCTATCGTAAGCAGTGTTATACCAATTTCCATTATTAATTCCTAAGCCTCCAGCTTTTCCTCCTGCTGTTTTTTGTTCTGCTTTTGACAGTGTATAGGCTACCCAACCTGTAAAGTTTCCTTTGTTTTTTCTGAACAATAATTCCAAACCATACGATCTAGATTTACCTGTTAATATTTCTGTTTCTATATTGTTTTGAGCAATTAAATCTGCTCCATTGATATAGTCTACTCTGTTTTTTACTGTTTTATAATAAGCCTCAGCTTCTAGTGAATATTCATTGTCATTTATATTTCTAAAGTACCCTACTGCGTATTGATCGGCCAATTGTGGTTTTAGGAACTTTCCACTTGGTGCCCAAACATCTAACGGAGTAGCTGATGTTGTGTTAGATATTAAATGTAAATACTGTGCTGTTTTATTATAACTCGCTTTTACCGACGATTTTTCATTTAATTTATACGACAATGCTAACCTAGGTTCAAAGTTTCCAAACGATTCAATTACTTGACCTTTTTTATAAGCAGTTTCTCCTATACTATTGGCTCTTTCATAAATTCCTAAGGCTTGATTATAAACTACTGGTGTATTGTTTGCATATTCACGTAAAGTTTGATCTCCTAATCTCATAAAATTACTGTATCGTATTCCATATTGAGCAGTTAACTTATCCGAAATCTTATGTTCTAAGCTCGCGTAAGCACCCGTTTCTAAAGCAAACTTATTGTCTAATTTTCGTGGGTTTACTCCTGATGACGGTGTTAATGGATTCAATCGTCCTGGGTTGAAATCATAGTAAATACCACTGACACCAAACTTGAATTTATAGTTATTGTTCAAATAATATCCTACATCATACTTTAAATTGTAATTTTTAATGTCCGATTTCCAATCTATTCCCGATGCGTTTATTTGTAAGTTGTAGTTGTACTTACTATAGATTAATGATAGGTTAGAAAATAGCTTATCGTTAAATAAATGATTCCAACGTAAGTTTCCAGTTAAATTTCCATAAGAGTTTTTAAAAGAGCTTCCGAAACCAATATCATCATTTCCAAAATACCCTGATAAATACAGCTTGTTATTATCGTTAATCTTATAATTTGTTTTAAAATTAATATCGTAAAACTTAGTAGTATTGTTTTTAAACTCTTCAGAAAGCTTTAAAAACAAGTGGGCATATGATCCTCTACCCGATATTAAGAACGATCCTCTATCTTTAAAAGTAGGTCCTTCAACAGTTAATCTACTCGATATAAAACCGATTCCCCCAGATAGTTTTATATTCTTACTATTCCCATCTTTCTGATGTATGTCTAACACAGAAGATACTCTTCCTCCAAATCGAGCAGGAATTCCTCCTTTGTATAACTTGATATCTTTTACAGCATCGGCATTAAAAACTGAAAAGAACCCAAATAAATGCGATGAGTTATAAATGATTGCTTCATCTAACAATACCAAATTTTGATCTTCAGCTCCTCCTCTTACATTAAAACCAGAAGCTCCTTCTCCCGAATTGGTTACTCCTGGTAATAACTGTATGGATTTAATTACGTCTACTTCTCCTAATACAGCTGGTATTTTTTTAATGGCTTTTGCCGATAGTTTCGCCACGCTCATTTGTGGTGTTCTTAAATTAACGCGTTTTGTTTCTCCTGAGTTGATAACAACTTCATCTAATTGTCCTGCATCTTCTTCTAGTTCTGTATTGAATTTAATATTCTGATTCAATACTATTTTTTTAGAGACTGTTTTATATCCTAAATAAGATACTTCTAATACATAGGTTCCTTTGGGAGCTGTTATCGAGTAAAACCCATACTCATTGGTTATGGTTCCTATACTAGTTCCTTGTAATAATACGGTTGCCCCTAATAGTGTTTCTCCATTTGCATGATCTTTAAGAGTACCGCTTACGGTAAACTTTTCTTGAGCATATCCCACCGACAAATAAAGAAGGATTATTAAGTTTAAAAAAGTGTGTTTCATGTACGTTCATTTTATTTTGCAAAAGAACGCAGTGATGTCTTAATATATTCTTAAAACGGGGTTCGTATGAGTTCGTTTAAGCTTAATCGAACTCTTTTAATGCTTGTTCGTACTGCTTAGGAGTCATGCCTTCCACGGCTTTAAAAGCACTATAAAAGGTTGACTTTGAAGAGAATCCAACCTCTTGAGCTAACCCAAAAACCGATAATTGCTTTGACTTGGTAGATTTCATGCTTTTTTTGAACTCTTCTACTCTAAAACGGTTTATAAAGTGATAAAATGTAGTTTTTGAATGCAATTTGATGAGTGCAGAAATTCTATTTTCCTTCATTTCTAAACTCAATGCCAAATCTCTTAAAGTAATATTTTGCTTAGCATACAATCTTTTTTCTTGGATAGTATCTTTTAAATAATCGTATTCCTTTTGACTTTCAACTAAAGTATCTTCTTGTTTAATCTCTTTTACTTTATCCTTGGTAATATCTACAACATCATTAAGTATTTCTGGTTGAGAAAAACCATTGTATCCAATCCAATATACCATAGCAAATATGATAATTGAAGGAATGCTATTATTTATTGGAATTAAGTTTTCTAAAATAAAAGTAGCATGCAACAATAGTATAAAGTAGATTAAACTCTTTAACCATGTAAGTGTTTTTTGTTCAATATTAGAATAATAATTATTTACCTTTTTCTTATGATCTTTCAATATCTTAAATACGTAGATTACCAATGCTAAATTGAATACATAAAAGATTTTAAATACTTCCATTTCATTATTCTCTTTATCATAATTTCCGAAGAGCAATAATACATTCATTAAAATACCAGGAACAAATAAAAGCCAATACCATTTTTTAAATGGCTTATTAACGGTTTTTATTAAATAGAAGAATAAAAAAACTAAAATGAATAGCACCACTTCAAAAGTAGTTTCTATCTTGCTCAAGAAATTATCACCTTCAATTTCTGACAATTGCATATAAGATAAACTCCATAAAAACAAACCAAGAAAAATATTTCCTTTTTTATTTTTAAAATGTGCAGATAAAAATAGCAGCCCTATCATAAAAGATGCTCCTATAGTTATTGTATTTAGTAGTGTGTTAAAACTTCCCATTGGCGCAATTTACGTTTTAAAAAAATATTTCAGCCTAAATTAAAAAGAGATTATCCCCACAAATAACTATTCTTTTCCATCTTCATTTATCCCTAAACTTTAACTGTTAAAATCCAACTTTTATACAAAGCTTAACATTTTATCAATAATTTAAAAATCATCTTTGTTTTCTTATATATCAACCCCCGATTGCTATGCATACTTTCAAAAAATATATTGAAAGGTTTATCAATTTTAAGGATGATTAGTTCTATTTAGCTTTCGTTTTTTCCCTTCTACAAAAAACAAATTATGGTGTATACCATATTAATCTAAGCTATAAAAGAATTAAACATGTATAATGTTTGTAAACCCAAATCAGAAATACTAAAAAAATACATTTCTGAGTTCACGCTCCTTAAAAAAGAAAATTTTAAACCTATAAATTACCTTGCGTTCCCACACAACAATAGTGCTATTGTTTTTCTATCAAAAGCAACCGTAAGCTACAATGATTATAAAATAACGGTAAGTCAAAATCCTAATAACGTACAATCAGTCGTAGCATTAGGAAAATATTTACATCCTCTCCATTTATTTTATTCAGATGCTGTAGATGAAATTTGTATCAATTTTACGCCCACTGGATTGAATTATTTTTTCAAACAAAACTTTAAGCAAATTGCTGGCAAGCCAATTCAATTTGTAAACAATGAAATCTGGACTAATTTTTCTAAACAATTGTTCAATTATCCCAAACAAGAAAGGATTGAATTACTTGAAAAATTTCTACTATCACAATTACAAGAAAAGGACTTAAGTATCATTGAGCAACTAACAAATATCTTAACAAACGACTTAACAATTAAAGTAAAAGATTTAGCTCTAAAAACAAATCTATCCCCAAGAACTATTAATCGTTTATTTCATACCTACTTGGGACGTTCACCATCAGCATTCAAAAAAATACAACGCTTTAGAAATGCTATCGAAATGAAAAATAATCACAATTCATTAACTGAAATCTCACTGTTAAATGAATACTATGATTCTGCTCATTTCAACCATGAATTTCAGGAACTTACCAATACAAATCCAACATCATTCTTCAATCAAGTATCAAAAGTTGGCGATGAAAAATTCTCATATATTTTCATGTGATGTCCGTTTTATACAATTTTCCCTTTTCATTTTTTTAGAGTTTTGTAGTACTAAAATTAATATTAAAAATAGACTTCCCCCTATTTAACTAAACAAAAATAAAAAAGTTAAACATCTATGATTAGTAAAAAGAAAAAGCTCATCACAATTATTTGTTCATTCGTTTTGTTCCTAATTATACAATCGTGTAGTAGCAATAGTACGGGAAATTTAGTTGAGAATGATACCAAGTCTCCTGTTATTAAATCATTTACAGTAAATGATATTAAAAATGATAAAATAAAGAACCCAATAGTAATTAGTAATACTATTGAAATTGATGCCACGATTACCGATAATGTAGAAGTAAGCAATGTAGAAATTTTTATCGACGATATTAAAGTTATCAATACTACCAAAGCTCCTTTTGAATTTGATATTAATGTTTCAAATTATGAATCGGGAGATCATACTTTAAAAATCAAAGCTCATGATGCAGCTGGAAATACAACTATTTCAGATGTGATTCCGTTTATTATAGACAATGCTTTACCGTCTATTACAGATATTTCTATTAAGGAAGCATCTATCATTAAAGGGACTAACAAGCTTAACTTTAAAGTGAGTGATGATAATGGTATTAATAATGTAGCAGTGCTTTTTGACAACACACTAATTGCCAACATAACCGATGGTAATTATACAATTGATATCAATACCACCAATATTACAGATGGTAAGCATACCTTAGAAATTATTGCTACAGATTCAAATAACAATGTATCTAAAAAGCTGATTAATTTCACCTCTGATAATTCAGGTCCAAAGATTACCATTAGTGCTATTAATGAAGGAAAAGTAATCTCTGAGATCATTCAGTTTTCACCGAAGGTAGTTGATGAATTTTCTGAAATTGTATCTTTTGAAGTATTGCACAACAACAAACGTATTCAATATTTTGATAGCGGAGCTATCAACTCTTTTGACTTTAATCCAAATGCTTATGCTACAGGAAATGGAGTCTTTAAATTTATAGCAAAAGACGCTTTAGGAAATACAAGTGAACTCATTATCAATACTAAGATAAAGCATATTCAGTCACTCATAACTCTTAAAATTCCTGCAGATTATTTTGCTTCAAACATTTCTAAATCTTGGGTGTTTGCTTCAAAGCCAGATGGAAGTCCTATCAATACCGTTAAAATTGAAGCTGGTATGACAGAAGTAATTCTAAATTCAACAGAAGCATTTAACGCTACAGATGAATTTATGCTAACTTTTTTCGATGTGCTAACCAATGGTGCTAACAGAATTTCTACCATTCAGAATTTAACCACAAGTTCTCCAGGTACTATGGAAGTACCATCTAAAAATCCATATACAAAAGATTCTGAAGAAACCTATGAATTGAAGAATTTTACAGCAAATCACAATATCTATTCAGAAGGAATCGATTATAAAGGAAGAAAACTAGGAAGTACGCAATTTAAGGTAGACTATTTAGTTCCTAATAAAACAAACCGTATGTATTTCTATTCGTATAATATTGCTGATCCTGCAAATAGTTATACTTATCAATTTGTAAACAGTCCTGTAAACAATGGTTTTAAAGTAAATAGTATCGATTTTGATAACCAAAACATAACTGTGAATCAATTTACTTTAAAGGATTATTTACCGGGTGCAGATCTTAGACCTGTATTAACTATCCAAGGATTTGAAAGTCAGAACGATTATGAAAACAATGTGTACCACCAAATATTTAATGCAAAATTAGGTAGTAGCGCCATTGGAGCTAACAAGCCAAATGACTATCCTTTAAATACTAACTTTAACGTATACAGACATCGTTTAGTTTCTAGAAACTATATTACAGAAAGAAAAGGAACTCCTTTAGCTAATTTTGAGAAGCCTAATTGGAATGTAAAATACAACACAGTTACTGGAAATAAAGTTAAAATTACCACCAGTGGAGCTGCACATAATGTTGGTAGACTGTGGCTTAAAAATAAACTATCTATCGGAGCTACTTACGACTATAGCTGGACTTTTGTATACGATAGTCAAAAAAATAGTAATGAGATTATTATACCTACGTTACCAGAAGAATTAAAGATCTTAGATTTTTACAATTATAGTAAGAACACTTTTTGGCAAACAAAACAAATAGAATTAACAGCTTATGATAATATTGCTACCTATGAAGATTATATAAGCAAGGTTATTAAAAACAATACAAGATATTATAAAGTTTCAGACCATGTAGAGTCTGTATACCATGTAAGTAATTTCCAAGAGTACCCCGTTTTAATACAAGACTTATTCAATTAAGCAACATAAAAGGCAGCTAGTATTTAGCTGCCTTTTTTATTAGTACTTCACCTAATCTGCTATATTTAAACTTTCATCTTTCCTATTCAATTTGTATTTGCTAAATTGGATGTTTAAAACACATTAGCTATGATTATGAGAATACTCATTACTTTATTATTATTCACCTCACTCACAAATAATAATGAATTTAGCAAACATACTTTGCCATATTCAATTGTTACTTCAAAAGCAGATTTAATTGTTGAAGGACAAATTGATGAAATTAATAATGAAAAATATCAATTTAAAATATCAGATTTTATTAAAGGAAAAGATGATGATACCATCATCGTAAATAAATGGAAACAATGGATGTGTGATACTAGACCTTTAAAATACAAGACTGGACAAAAACTTATCTTGTTCTTAAAAAAAGTAAAAGGAAAGTATAAAGTGATAAATGGAAGCACTGGGGAGTTAATTATAAATGATAATGATGGTATAGTACGCTATAAGTATAATGCTTTACCCAATAGATTAGTTGTAAAAGAAGGAATAAAAATGCTAATAAAATCAATTAAATATAAAGGCAAAATTTATTCAAATGGAAAATTTAAGTTTTTAGTAAGCCAATCTGAATACGAAAAATACAGGAACAAAAATGCGTTTTATTACAAGGTTACAAGAGGATTAAAATATGACTAAATTAAAGAAATATAATCTAGATACTAAAAATACCTTTATAAGATGCTCTTCGAAACGCTAGGCACAACCGAAATGTATTTCTTAACATTTACTCTACATTTCTTATATTAAATCTTAAAAGCTATGATAAAACAACTATTTCAACTTATACTAATACTTTCGATTTTAAATTCTTACAGTCAAAAAATGAAAAACACATATTTTACATGGGATAACTTTGCAAACAATTTTGGGAAAGAAATGGTTTCTGCAGAAGATGTTTATATAAGTATGAAAAAAAATAAATTAACTGATTTTACTTATACAAAACTCGATTTTCACTTTCTATCGGACAAAAAAGAAAAACTTGAAAAACTAAATGAATATCTAAAAAACAATTATGGGTACTCGTTTGAGAAATATACTACTTGGGAAGGTAGCTTTGAATTAAAAGGAAAAACAAATTCGTTTCCTATAACCAAGGATAATTTAATCTATTGGGCTTTAGACATGGTAAAAAGAGGTTATGAATTTGACTGTAAATTAGACGCCTATGGAGCTGAAATTGATAAAGAACCTATCCTTCCAGAGTTCACAAAATCAAAAGAAGATTATTATTTCAATAAAGCAATAGATTTATATAATTCAAATAATTTGAGTGGAGCAATTGCAAATTGGACTATTGTATTAAAAATTAATCCAAAAGAACCAAACTCATACTATTCAAGAGCAATTGTAAAAAATGAACTTTATACCTGGAAGTCAGCTATTGCAGATTATGATAAAGCAATTGAATTAGCACCTAATTTTGTTTCTGCCATCACAAATAGAGGAACGGTAAAAGATGAAAACGGTGATTATGATGGTGCATTAGAAGACTATAAAACAGCATTGAAGTTAGAGCCAAATGATGCAATGACTTATTTCAATATTGGAAACACAAAATATAATCAACAGAAAAAAACAGAGGCTTGTCGGAATTGGAAAAAAGCAAATGAATTAGGAGCCGAATACGCCCAAAAACGGCTTAGAAAACATTGCGAGTAAAATGTACAAACTTGTATTAATATAACTTTCTTTTAATAAATATTATTAGTAATACTAAAAAATGAACTCTTGAGAAAAATAATTTATATAATTGGATTATGTATTTCATTTTTAGGCATTCCTCTTTTCTATTTTATGGGTATAAATACAAACGTAAGTCTAAAATATGAAACGGAGCTTGGAGAATGTATTTCTCAAATTTCCGGAATTGACCTATGTGAACAACAAAATTTGTTTCTCAGACTAACATATGCTAGCGGTATTATATTTCTAATTTTAATAGGTATTTTAATGTATAAAACTTTAAAAAGGAAAACATAACAAAGCTGGGACAACAGAATATAGATAAAGACATGTATAATAAGTATCAATTTGGAGATACTATTTATCTAATTTATGACAAAAAAGAAATTAACTATGTAACAATGCGTCAAAATAGATGAAAATAGATAACAATACACTACCCAAATGTAAATTAGAAGAAAAGAAATTTGAATGGGGAGAGCCATACATAATTATGATTCCTATATTCGATTTAGATATTACAAAAACTGAATCAAGATTAGAATATTTTATTGACCTTTATGGAAAAAACAATTTCAAAATTCAATTGTTAAGGTTTTATAATAAAATTAATAATTATGATGAGACTGAAGGAATAATTAATTTTCAACACGAAGAATTAACACATGAAAAGCGAGTTTACCTAAAAAATAGAATAAATGAATATTTAGAAAGAAATATAGACCGTATTTCTCCTTGGGAACTATATGAACATAATAGTTTTACCAAATTAAGTAATCTTGAATTACATTATATCAAAAACCTTGCTATTGAAATTAATAAAGAAATGTATTATGTTGAAAAAGAATAACCATATACAGTAATGATTATTTAGATTTATTCCCCTCCAATTGCAAAACCTTCAGTCGATTTTACAGGTAGAAAAAACTTAAGAAAATCATATTCATTTTTATGCTATATTCGAAAATTCAAAAAATTAGTGAATCTTTTAAGTTTTATAGAAACACCTACAAGTTCCACACATACTTAAATTAGGTGTAATTTAAAATCAATTATGTTATGAAAAATAAACTATTATTACTTCTTTTTATACTAATAGCTTTAACATCATGCTCTAAAAATGATGATAACACAATACTACCTGAATCGGAATTTAGCCAACACGAAATGAATGTTATTGAATATTTTAAAGAGGTGGCTTTAGGTTTTGAGTTTGGAAATGCAAGTAAAATAACTCGAAAATGGAATTCAGATATTAATATATTTATTGGAGGAGAAAAAAATAATGAATTAATAAATGAGTTAGAAAAAATAATAACAGAAATTAATGAATTGGCAACTGATGGTTTTAAAATAAATATTGTAAACAATTCTTCTCTATCTAATTATTATATTTTCTTTGGAAGTGGAAAAGATTATGCTCAATTATATCCAGGTCAAGTCGATTTGGTTGATTCTAATTGGGGGCTATTTTCAATTTTTTGGAATAGTCAAAATCAATTAATGTTAGGACATATGTATGTCGATATTTATAGAGCTAATCTAGTTGAACAGAAACATCTTTTGCGTGAAGAGTTAACACAATCACTTGGATTAGCTAGAGATTCAAAAAAGTATCCAGAGAGCATCTTTCAGTCAGAATGGACAACTACAAATAAATATTCTTTAATCGACAGTGATTTAATCAGGTTATTGTATCACCCAAACATGAGCGCTGGTCTCACAGAAACTCAAGTCGATGAAGTTTTAAAGGAGATTTTAAGAAATGAATAAAAGCACCTAAAATTCCACAGATATATAAGTTTCAACATTATGAAAACTCTCTCAAAATCAAAAAACGACTTGAATGATTTGTAAAAATTGTGATCAAGAATTTAGTGGTAATTTTTGTAATAACTGTGGGCAAAAATCTAGTACTGATAGAATTAATTACAACTACTTAATTAATGAAATATTGAGTACTGTTTTTCAAGTAAATAATGGAATACTTTTCTCAATTAAGGAATTATCAATTAGACCAGGATATAGTATTAGAGAATTTTTAAATGGAAAAAGAAAAAAACATTTTAAACCAATAGCTTTTGTTTTGTTAACGTCTACATTATATGTACTGACTACATTCTTAATAGGTGAAAAAACATTTTTAGGAAATGCATTTTCAGGAGCAACAAGGGCATTAATTGATAATAATTTAGAAGAAACGACAACCGCAAATATTTTAAATTGGTTGTCTAATAATTTTGGATATTCTTCTTTATTACTCTTACCATTTTTTTCATTTGCATCATATATTTCTTTTATCAATCAAAAATATAACTTCTTTGAGCATTTAATTTTAAACTGTTACATAACTGGACAACAAACACTAATTTATTTAGCTTTCGCGATAATCTTTCTTATACTTAAAATTGACGGATATTACACGCAAGCTGTTCCGTTTTTTATTGCAATATTATTTGTGTTTTGGACTTTTAATCAATTTTTTGAAACCAAAAAAACATTTTCAAAAATACTGTTTACTGCTATTACTTATATTTTATATGTTATTGGAACTACGTTTTTCTTTTTGATATTTGGAATTATTGAAATTATTATTAGAGAATAAAATGCTCCCCTCCTATTACAATACAAATTATACTTCTCGCGAAACCTTCAGCGAGATTCGCAGATAAAAAAACTTAAGATAATCATATTCTTTTTTTGCTATATTCGAAAACTAAAAAATTGTGAATATTTTGAGTTTTATTAAAATACCTAAAAATTCCGCATATAAACAAGTTAGTACACATATAACCAACCAATAATGTTCTGGAATAAAAAAACAAGATTACCAATTACCGAAGAAGACAAAATTTGGGTTGATGAAAACCTTAATTGGTTAAGGACCGAATTTGGTGAAGAGCATTTTATGAAAATAGAAACAATAACACCAACAAAAAACTTCTATAATAGAACTTTTGACGGAACTGAAGAAGATGCGGAATTCATACTCAAACGGACAATGGAATTAATGAACATTCAAGATATTGAAATTAAACTTGAATTCTTTTCAGATGAACCGATTGAGATGGACGATGGAACAATTTTGACAACTCCAGCAGACATGAATGGAAGTTGGCAAAGCGCAAGTGGAGTTTATCAACAAAATGAAAATTATACTGTAATATTAATAGAATCAAGCCAATTAAAAAATACGATTTCTCTAATTGCAACTATATCACACGAATTATCACATCATATTTTATTAGGAGAAAATCGAATAGAAGAAAATGACGAGTTTTTAACTGATTTAACGGCAATAGCTTATGGTTTTGGAATCTTTATTGGAAATTCTCGATTTAATTTTTCGCAGTTTTCGACAAACGGAAGATTTGGCTGGAATTCAACTGGACAAGGATATTTACCTGAACAAATAATTGCCTATGCAATGGCTTGGTTATCCATAGAAAGAAATGAAAAAACTGGATTTAGTCAGTACTTGAATAAATCTATGAAAAAGTATTATGAACAGAGTTATAAATATTTGACTGACGAAAAAAATGAATAAGCACATTTGCTAACAGGCTGAAATGACGAACAATTTTAAAATAATATTTCTGATTTTGACTTTAACTTCCTGTAAAACAGAAATAGGAAAATCAGTTGATTTAAAATCTGACCATAAATTAGTAGCTGAACAGAAACAGAAAACAGAATTGCTCAATTTTACAATCATGGAAATTGATTCGCTTTTTGATAATGGAATTCTGTCTAAAAAATTCTATCCAAATATGTCAGCTTGTGGAGGTAGGCTATATGGTTTCTATTACAACAATGATTTAATATTAATCGATTCTAAATATGGGGCTGAATTAGGATTTTCGAGCCAAAAAATATACTGGAATGGAAACAAAATATTAAAAATTAAATATCGAGAATATTTTGCTGAATGGGAAAAGTATCAAAAAAATTATCCACCTAAAAAAGTTGAATACGACCCAAGTAAGATGACCTATTCTGATACTATTTACGAAATTACTTTTGGAAATAAATACGGGTTTAAAAAAATGGCTAAGGAGAAAGTAATCTCTATAAAAACAGACTCTATTCTTATTGAAAAGCTGACCGATTGTGCGAAACAAATGAAAACAGAATTAGAATCTACAAACGAATAAAAGCTAGCAAGTAACAAACTAATTATACTTCTTGCAAAATCATCAGCGAACTTTGCAGATAAAAAAATTTAAGAAAATCATATTCTTTTTTTGCTATATTCGAAAACTCTTAAAAGTTGCTTGTACATAATAAGTTATAATTAATTATGAAAAAAACGATATATATTTTTTTATCAATTATAATGTTTCTTGTCTCTTGTAAAAAAGAAGAAAAGAAACATTTTTATATTTTCAATGGTAAAAAAATCGATTACAAATTAATAAAATCAAATAAGGACTCTTCCTTTATAAATGGATATGGAGGAAAAATATATCCTAATGGTAACCTTGAATATTTAGCTCTCTTTTCAGATGGAAAAGTTGTTGACTCTCTTTTCTATTATTATGAAAATGGAAACGTTAGAGAAAAAGGGTTAATGAAAAACAAAAAGAGAAATAGTTGGTGGATTTATTTTCACAAAAATGGAAAACTGAATAAAAAAATTGAATGGTTTCAATTAAATGGAAAAGTATTAAAAAATCAAGAAATTTATTTTGATGAAAAAGGTAATATTAAGAAAGAACCAAGTTATTACTTTGACGTTTTAATTCCAGATACTTTAAAGGTTGGGCAAAATATTTCAAGAATTAATAATTATGTTAGTAATCTGAACAATATAGATACGAGATATCTTTCAGTAATAATTGAGAATATTTATTCCGAATCTAAAGTTAGAAATGACACATTTTCTGACGGTAGTTCAAGTCCATTTTTTGTAATTAATTCTAATAAAATTGGAAAAAAAATAATTGAAGGTAAAATCGAAGAAAAAGTTTTAAAAACAGATTTAATAAATAAAGACTCTACGACTTTGACAATTATAGACCAATATAGATTCTTTAGAAAAGAAGTTTATGTGGCTGAAAAACATAATGAATCAGAAATGGAAAAATATATAAAATCTGAATTTGAAAAAATGATAAAAAAAATTAACTCCAACAATCGCTAAAAATTAACACGGATTTTAATACTTAATCCTATGATTAGCATATTTTATATGGTTGTCCATTTTTTTTGATTTGTTTTTAGAACAGAAAAAAAATAAAACAAAGTATAAAATTTCAACTAAGTTCTTAATCAGAAATTAAGTCCTTTTTAATTCCCATACTAACCGTTAGCTATCATAAAATAAAATCGATTTAGTAAAAGTAAGTTTTAAAGTATTATTACATCTTCTTTATTTATATTGCATGTTATAAAATTGCAAAAAATAAACGGAACCAATTTTTTTTAAAATTTCGCATATAAACAAGTTGGCAATAATAAAAATCGCGCTCATGAAAAAAATCAATCTTGTAATAATAATTTGTCTTATTCTCTTTTGTTCTTGTCAGAATAATGGTGAGGAGGAATTAAAAGTTTTTCCTGTTGAAAGGATTAATTCATCAAATCCAGCCCCTATTCCAGTTATGAATGGAACTATTCCTTTTATACCTGGAAAAAATACTCCTCAGGATGCAACTTATAGAATGTATTTCGATACATCTGAAAACCCTACCACAGTATTTGATTTGAAAATTCCTGAAAAAAAATACACTAACCTAAAAATTAATACAGCTTATTATTGGAGAGTTGAGACAATAAGTAATAAAGGAGAAGTTTTGGCTAGCTCTCCTGTATGGAAGTTTATTACAGGAATTACAATTACAGTTAGAACTCAAAGTGATTTAACACTTTTAGGTAGTAATAAATATTCTAAAATAGAAGGTATATTAATTATTGGAGACCTTATTAATCTCAATGGCTCAGCTCCTCCTTCAACTGACATTAGCGATTTATCTCCCTTAAAGGAATTGAATCAAGTTTATAAACTTGTAATCAACAATAATAATTTACTTAAAAACCTCAATGGTTTGTCAAATCTTAAAATTATTAATGATGACTTATTTATTGGTCAAGGTCAAGATTTAAAAGGAGGAAATTCTTCTTTAGAAGACATTAGTGCTTTATCAAATATAGAATCTTTAGGTGGAACACTAATAATCTACAACAATGATAATCTAACTAGTTTAACAGGTTTAGAATCTTTAAAATCAATAAGTCAAGATTTAGTAATTGATAATAATATGAAACTAGATAATTTTTGTGCTCTTGAATTACTTTTTAATAATTCAGGATTATCTGGAAATTATTATGTTAAGGATAATAGTTTTAACCCTACAAAAACAAATCTAATAGACGGAAATTGTAATTAATTATTAATGACACCGTAAAAAATTAATTACTAGCTTTAAGCAGTTTACGAAAGTCTTCGCTGATTTTTTACCTGTGATTTATTTACTAATCTTATTAATTACTACTCCCCTACTTACCATATACTAAACGTTGTAGTGCATTTGAGCAAAATGAAAATTAGACAAATAACAATATTGATTTTTGGGGTGATAGCTACCTTTTCGTGTAGAAAATATATTGATAAAAAAACGACTAACTATCAGTATTTTGACATGCAAATATCTGACTCCATTTCAACCGAAAAATTAAAAGCAGTAACAAATGAAGAATATCTACAATATGGAGTAAAAATTGCATTTGTAAATGAAAATAACGACACTATAATTCCATTTGGAAAATATGCTTACTATGGAACTGACACGCTAGAATTCTATGCAAATGTTATTGAACACCCAAATGACAGCATTTATGGAAGACGAATTGCTATTGACCGAAATCAAAATATCTTGTTTGACCTCGTAATGTTTGACAATGGACCAGAACCTTTCAATGAGAATTTAACGAGAGTTTTTCGAAATGGAAAAATGGGATATGCGAATAAATATGGACGAATAGTCATTCCTTGTGAATATGATTATGCAAAATGGTTTGAAAAAGGAATATTTAGATTTAGACGAACACAAAAAAGTTGAAAGTGACGAATGGTTCTTTATTAATAAAAAAGGAAAGAAAGTAAAATAAACACAGCAACAATGTATAACCACAATTACACCGGATTCAATTACACTCGAATCCATTCGGAATTACGAGTTTCAGTAATTAAGCGTAAAACAGTAATTTAAAACTCGTAACTGACGGTTATACGAGACCGTTGTTGACAAATATTGAAAAGTGACTGAAATAAAAAATATAATATCTGAATTAAAGAAGAATAATAAAAAAGAAGAAGCTTTTTTTGGATTTTATCATCAAGAAGGAGACGAAAATAATACATGTATAAAAGCAAATAAACAAGGTCTTGAATTATTTTCTGCCGAGTTATTAAAAGCCAGACTTGAAATTGAAAAGCGCAAATTTGAAAATGGAGAAGTTGAATATGCAGAATTGGAAATTGACTGGACTAACTCAAATGCTGATTTCTATTTTGACAATGTAGAATTGACATCAAAAATAAAAACTAAAAAAGAAAACTCTTTCCCTGAATATAAAGAAACGTGGAAAGATAAATTCTATGGATATTTGATTTTTGGAATTATCATTAGTTTGGTAATTATTTTCATAATTGGATTTGTAACAACTATAAAATGGATTTTTTAGAAAATAACGATTTGCCAACAGTATATAACCGCAATTACACTCGAATCCACTCAGGATTGCCAACATCTGTTTCAAACCAAAATTTAATAAATATTACCCCATAACTAACTAATGCTTGTACAAAACGCTATAAGTATTTAAAAATAACAAAATGAAATATTACTCAATTTTAGCATTCCTCATTTTCCTTATATCTTGTACAAATAAGCGAACTGAAATAATATTGAATGCAGAAAATGTTGATGGACTAACTACTGAAGCAAACATAACTCTAAACGGATTTGAAATTGGAAAAGTAGAAAACTTGAATTTAACCTCAGAAGGAACAATTGACATAAAGTGTGAATTAAAATCTGACATTAAAATTCCAGTTGATTCTAAATTTGCAATTGAAAGCATCAATTTACTTGGCTCTAAAGGAATCTTCGTCAAATTAGGAGAAAGTTCTGAGAACTTGAAAAATGGAGACAATATCGAACTTTCAAAAATTGAACCAACAAACTTGGAAGACTCTTTAGCAATTAAAGTTGGAGACTTCCTAGAGAGCTTAACAGGCAAGCAAAAACAAGACTCCATATTGATTGAGTTACGCAGACTTAATGATAACCTTGAAAAACAGCATAAATAAAGAGTAAAAGGAGTTTTTAAGGAACTATAACATCTTCTTTATTTATATTGCATGTATAAAATTGCTAAAAATAAACGGAACTTATTTTTTTAAAATTTCGCATAGCCAACTAAATTAGACAGATACTAGGAACAAAGTTCTGCATATATAAAAGTTACACTTTAATTTAATTATGATAAATGAATTTAAAATGATATGGAAGGAGCAAAACTTAGAGCACTCTCCCAATTCTTCTCATTTTGAGTATCTCATTGATGGAGTAAACTTAAAGGATATTATTGATGCTAAATATGGTCATAATGCATTTGTTGAGCAGAATGGATTTCTGGGTTGGATTAATGAAAAACTGAATTTAAAAAACCTGAGACTTAGCGAGCAAATTCTAAAAGGAGAAAAAATCAACAATCTTTTATTAGCAGATGATAGCAAATTATTAAACTATGATTTTGAGTCTAAAATTCCAATATACACATGTCAATGCGGAGATATTTACTGTAGTGGTTTAATCATAAATTTTGTTATATCTGACAATAAAATAACTTGGGACTTTGGTGATAAATTAATGCCTATTTTTATATTCGACCTTGAACAATATCGAGAAGAAATCGATTCAAAAATTAAGAAACTTAAGAAAAATAAGTATGACAACACCTAAACCGCATTAAAACACAATTTAACCAAACAATGAAAATTTTAGTTTCGACAATATTATTTTTTCTTTTTTATTCGTCTTACGGACAAACCGTTTACGAATTAAATAAAGCAGAATTAGAACATTGTCATACTTGTAAACCAAAAGACAAGAACCCTAATCCAAATCCTGATTGGGTAGAAACTGACTTAACTCGTTACAGAGAAATGGTAAATCCAATTGAGAACTTAAAACCAACTGTAACTCATTATCTAACTATATATCCTTCACTTTTATCTGGTAAAGGAAATGCATCGAGCAAAACAATAGAATTATTAGATGAACTAAAATTGATTTCTCACGATTTCTATGGTGGCTATACAAGTTTTAACTTAAAAATACTGACTTATAATGACCTAATAGTCTATTCAAGATTGGACATTAAAGTTGAGGATAATGTATTTGAAAACAACTATCTTAAAGAGATTACAATTCCACTAACTTGTAGTGGAGCAAATATGGAGTACTATAAACTATTCAACGAAAATCTTTCAGAATATCAAAAAAAGTATCCGAATTTTACTTTAGAAATTGACACGAACAGATACAGCATCGACGCTTTAAATGCGTATTACAATCTTAACCAAGTTGAGTGGAATTTAAACACTTATCATGTTGATGACGACTTTGTTCATTTTGCTAATACTTTTTTCAAAAAGCTTTTGGAAAACAAAGAATACGATGTTATCAAAAAGTTGATGTTCGGTGTGAATCCTGTAACAAGGATTTACGCTTATTCTGCATTGGAAAGAGCAAAAAAAGATGGATTTGACATAGATAACGAAACAAAAGAACAAATGGAAATAGTAAAGAAAAGCGGATTGAAATTTAAAAGCGGAATTTTAAGTTGTTGGACTGGAAAGTTTGACTATGATTATTATGATTTTTCCATAGAAACGAAAGAAAATTAATAAAAAATGTTGCCTAACAATGGCTATAAGTAATTGCTAATTCTCGCCTACCACTCACCTACTCTTTAACAAAACTACTTATAATCCTTGCAAAATCATCAACGAACTTCGCAGGTAAAATAAACTTAAGAATACCATATCCTTTTTTTATGCTATATTCGAAAACTCTAAAAATTTTGAATATTTTGAGTTTTATTAAAACACCAAAAAAGTTCCACATATACACTAGTTAGGTGAAATTTGACCAAAAATGAAAATCAAATCGATAATATTAACTTCCTTTTTAATTATTTGTAGCTGTAAAGAATCGAATAACAAAAACAGACTAATTAATCAGAAGGAAGAAAAATCTATGATTATTGATTCTGTTAAATCAAAAAAGAAGGAATTGATAATTCACGAAAAAATTCCTATTCCTGAATTGATTGATTTTGTAAAAGAAATTGAAAAAACTGAATGGATTCCTGACACTTTAAGACTTAGAAAAAAGAAATTGTATGAATATTTGGGTAAAAAAACTTCATTTAATGGATATCCTTTTTATAGTATTGATTATAAAAACACAGACTTAAAAAAAGCTTGTGAATTTGAGCCAAATATTTTAATGAGACAATCACCAAACCTTGACATTGAATTGTTTAAAAATGCTAAAAGTATTTGGGGATATTTTTACAGAGATAAAAATGGGACGAACACAATCTCTGATGGAATAATAGAACAATGGGAATTTGAAACTGAATCGGACGCAATAAAAGCTCTCAAACAAATTCAACCTGCTGGACATTTTGTTTACTTTAATACAATGCCTTTTCATTGTAGAGTGAAAAATTATTTAATAACATTTAGGACAAGAGCAATGATTTTTAGTTACGACCAGAAAAAAATATTTGAAAAATTTAAAAATAAAAACTGCACCTAACAATGTATAATCTCAACTACGACGGATTCAACTACGTCCGAATCCACTTGAAATGCTAAAATCAATGTTTAACCGAAAATAAGTAATTTTAAATCCGTAACTGACGGTTATACGAGATCGTTGTGTACAATATTAAAAATGAAAAAAACAGATATCATATTTCAAGAATCAGAAGTCGAACAGGTCTTCCAAAAACTTATATCTGATTGGAATGAATTGACTGATTTCTATAATAAGGAAGTGAAGTTTGACTATGAAGATCCTAGTGATCGATTGGCTTATATTGACATTGCAGACATTTCCAGATTCATAGTTGATAAGAAAAAATCAGGGCAAACTGAAAATTTTGAGACTTTCTTCAAGAATGTTGAAGAATTAATGACTCTTGGAGACGATTATGTTAAGAATTTGATTGTAGTAGGGTTATTTGAAGGAATTCAAAACATAGGAGGTTATGAAATTGACTATTATAAATCCTTTGATAAATGGTTAAATAAAAACTCATTAAAAGCTTGGAGGGATTTGATAGATAGCTGGGAAAGTTTGGACTGGAAAAAGACTAATTAAAGGCAAAAGATTTTAAATAAAAGGAAATAAACTACCTACAACAATGGCTATAAAGCATAGGTCTATAAGCAATCAAACCGTTCCTATGCTACATATCCGGATCGTTGGCAATAATTTAAGAAATGAGAAACTTCATATTTACATTAACCATTTTATTTTCCATTAATTCATTTGGACAAATAATAAATGATGAATCTTATTTGGATTTAAGCTTTTTAAAGTTTAAAACTGAATTACTTAATTGTGTAATGCAAAAAGACACTTTGAAACTAAAGGATTTTTTAGCAGAACGAGTATTTGAAAGTAAAGATATTTGTGGATATCCTGGATGTCCTAAAGATCAGCTAATAAAATATTACTTTAAGGAAAGTGCTGAAGATTCTTGGAAAGATATGTTGGCTATTTTAAGATTTGGTTTTAGTCGACTTGAAGATGAAAACCCAGATAACATTGTGCCTCACGATAAAGTAATTTTTCAAGGACCTTCCTATTTAAAGAAAATAGATACCGAAAATCAACTCTTGATTTTGGGAGAAAATGTTAATATTAGAAAAGAACCGAGCCTCAAGTCCGAAATAATAAGAACTGCTACATACGAAGTTTTTAATTGTGATTGTAACACTTTAACAATGACAAATAAAACATATCAAACTGTTGACGGAATTAATTGGATTGAAATAAAATTAGAACAAAATAAAATTGGTTATGTTTCATCTAAACTTACTTCTTATGATTTAATAAAGGAAATGACAATTGCTAAAGTAAATGGGGAATGGAAAATAATATCTTGGTTTCAAACATCAGGATGTTAAAAAAACTGTAGCCAACAACGGCTATAAGTAATGCGGAGCTGTATTGCAAAACAAGACTCTCTGCTTCTTTTTCCGCTCGCAATTTGTATCTTTATTCAAGAAAATAACAAACATAAAAGAGGCTCGCTTAAGTCAGTGCTCAATCGAATCTGAAAGGCTTTCTAAAAACTCGCACTACACATAGCAAGAACGTTATGTGTCATTAAAAAAATCCGAATGAAAACAAATTTTGAAATAGAAGATAATTATGCAGTTCAACTAAATGGAACTCATATTGACCTTCACAATAATTTTGACTTTATTGGACTTACAAAAAACGGAAAGAACATAAGAGTTGACTTTAAACAAACTAAAGGTGATTGGGTAAATTATGATGAATTCAAAAATCTAAAATTTGAATTTAAAAATGTCTCATATGAATACTTTGAAGAAGGAGACTCAAAGGCCGTGAAAGAGGATACCGAACGACTTGGAGAAATCACATTCTTTCCAGCCAATTCTAGAGAAATAAATAACGGTTTTATACAACAAGCCAAACCGAAAATCAATGATGACTTAATGATGCTTTTTGAAGACGGAAAAGTAATTCGGATTGGTTGCGATGAAATTGAACTAATAGCAGAAAAATAAAAACGAACGCACAACAAAGTATATAGCACTTTTAAAGCACACACTATACACAGACCGTTAACAACAACCAACCAAAGCACCTCTACAAACTCCCTACCTACCTTTTCTTAGGCAATTTTTAGTCCTACCACTCACCTACTCTTTAACAATACCACTTATAATTCTTACGAAATCTTCAGCGAACTTCATTAATAGAAGAACTTAAGAAAACCATATTCTTTTTTATACTATATTCGAAAATTAAAAAAATTGTGAATATTTTGAGTTTTATTAAAACATCTAAAAGATCCGCATATAAACAAGTTGTGCACAAATTAAAAACCAACTATGGCCATATTTGATATTTTTAAGAAAAAACCAAAATTTGTTGATGACTTTTTTGGAGAAATGGGATATACAAAATTCAAAGATTCTTTAAAGAACTTTTACGACGGAGAAGTACACTTTCAAGGAAAACTGATTAGAATTAGTTTAGACGCTGATGAAAATGGACCAACAGATGAACAAAAAAATTTCTTTAAAAAGTTGGACAAAGAATATGATGAAATCAAAGAAAGTATAATACTTCCGTTCTTAAAAAAAGAGTTAGAAGATAATATTGAGGATGCTGGACTTAATGACTTTGATAACGAATTTGATTTTGATGGAATTTCTATCGGTCGAATTAAAAAAGATAAAACTGAATGGTCAATAACATATGATTCGAAACCAATGAGACACTATGTTTCAATTGACTTTGAAGGAAAGGAACCAAAATATATGACTATTGACGGATAAAATAACTTGTGTACAACAATATATAACCACAATTAAGGCGGAATCAAATACGTCCGAATCCATTAGGAATTGCTAAGGTCAGTGTTTAACCGAAAATAGATAACTTTAAATCCGCAACTGAAGGTTATACAAGACCGTTGCCCATAATTATGAAAAACTCAATTCTAATAATAATTTTAGTTCTTACAGTAAACTTTTCGTTTGCTCAAGATGACGGATTTCAAGAAGATTATTTTCGAGAAGAAGTCAATGTAGAATTAATAGAAAATTATACAGCTTGTGAACTTTTTTGGTCTGAAAAAGGAATTTCGGAATTTAATGGTAAAACTGAAATTTGGAGTATATGTAACT
>NZ_CANMMT010000013.1 GCF_947499065.1 uncultured Tenacibaculum sp.
TCCGTTCGTCTAGGGGTTAGGACGCCAGGTTTTCATCCTGGTAACACGGGTTCGATTCCCGTACGGACTACAAAGTTTTTTATAAACAAATAAGAATTAATAAAATGGCAAATCATAAGTCAGCAATTAAAAGAATTAGAAGTAACGAAGCAAAGCGCTTAAGAAACAAATATCAGCACAAAACAACTCGTAATGCTGTTAGAAAATTAAGAGCTACTGAAGATAGAAAAGAAGCAGAAGGTATGTTTTCGTCAGTTGTGTCTATGTTAGATAAATTAGCTAAGAACAACGTAATTCATAAAAATAAGGCTGCAAACTTAAAATCTAAGTTAGCAAAGCACGTAGCAGCTTTATAAAAAAAATAAGATTAGTTAATAGTAGAAACGTTTCAATGAAAATTGAAACGTTTTTTTATGCTTTAAATTTAAAATAGCTTTTTATTCAAGGAGTTGTTTTTGATTTTTTTTGAGTGTGATTAAAGAAGAGAATTTATAAAGAGTATAGAAGCCACATGTCTGTTTAATAAAGTTTTCTTTAATAAGCTTCTTAAGTAGTTTGTATAGCTGTTTTTATGGCACACAAATGCTTTTATCGATAGAGAGAGAAAAGAGAGTTGTTAAAAAAAATCTTACCAATCGTATTTTTTATGGGCATCTAAACGAATGAAAATAAACAATAGAAGTGTAAAGCCCCATAATGAAGATCCACCATAACTAAAAAAGGGTAGAGGTATTCCAATAGTTGGTAATAAACCTATAACCATTCCTATGTTTACAATTAGGTGAAAAAATATTATAGAAGCTACTCCATAGCCATAAATTCTACCAAATTTATTTGTTTGTTTTTCCGATAAGTATATAATTCGGTATAGTAAAAACATAAACAGAATAATAACTAAAGAGCTTCCCAAAAATCCCCATTCTTCACCTACAGTACTGTAGATATAGTCAGTTTCTTGTTCAGGAACAAATTTTCCTTGTGTTCTATCGCCTTGTAAAAAACCTTTGCCTAGGAAGCCTCCTGAGCTAATGGTTAATTCTGATTGATATGTGTTATATCCTTTTCCTTTAAGGTCTGTAGTTTTTCCTAAAAGAATATCAAACCTGTCTTTTTGATGAGGTTCTAATATATTATTATAGGTATAGCTAATACCTAAAATAGAGATACTGGTAAAAAGATATATACTAATGATTTTTATAGCGTTAAAACGAAAATAACGTTTGTCTTTATATAGGCCATATATTACGGATAAAGTGATAATTGTTAAACAGATAAAAAGAATCCATTTAGCTCCAAAAGATATTGTAAGTATAAAAAGTATTATTGATAGTGCACCAAAAATTATGTAAGCAAGTGTTAATCCTTCTCTATTTAAAACAAAAAAGAAGGCAAAATAAATTAAAACCGATCCCATATCGGGCTGAAGAGCGATGAAAAAAGCAGGTAAAAATATAATAAAGAATGCTTTTATTTGATTTTTAACAAGTTTCAGGTTATACTGTCTGTCACTCATTAATTTTGCTAAAGCAAGTGCTGTAAATGCTTTTGCAAATTCTGATGGTTGTAGACCAATAACACCAAAATTATACCAAGAAGTTGCTCCATTAATTTTCCGTCCTAATACTAAAACTCCAGCTAGTAAAACCAGTGAAACTATATATAGAACACTAGCGAATTGTTCGTAGAATTTTGAATTAAAGAATAGAATTAAAATAATTACAGGTACACTAAGGCAGATGAAAATTAATTGTTTTCCATATTTACTCGAAAAATCAAAAAACTCTCTTGTGTCATCAGTAGATGAAGCTGCATAAATATTCATCCAACCAAAACCAACTAATACAATGTATAATAAAACAAGTATCCAATCGATATCTTCAAATATGTTATTTCGTTCCTTGCGCAAGTGTATCTTTCTTTTGAATTAATTTATCGTATTGCTCTTGAAGACTATAGTTAATCATTCTATCTTCTAGGTTTTTTCGTGAAACATTTCCTTTTATATAGCTTTCAATCATTAAGCTTGTTATTGGAGCAGCTATTGTAGAACCATACCCTCCGTTTTCAATATAAACAGCCATAGCTATTTTAGGATTGTCCTTAGGAGCAAAGGCAATTAATATAGAATGATCGGGAGCTGTTACTTTTTCTCCGTCTATAATTTTAATTTTGTTCTCAGCAGTACCAGTCTTACCACAAATTTCTATGCCTTTTATTTGATACCATCTAGCTGTTCCATAGGTAAAAACTTCATGCATTGCATCTATTGCAATAGGGAAATGCTTAGGGTCGATTGTTGTGATTCTCTTGGTTGTATAAGTAGAATCTGTAATTGATTTATTGTCTATTTTTTTTACAATATGTGGCGTGTAAAAATACCCTTTGTTAGCAATGGCAGCAGTCATATTAGCCAGTTGCATTGGAGTGGTAAGTATTTCTCCTTGTCCAATTGCATTAGAAATAGTGTATGTTGACTTCCATTTATTCTTATACCATTTGTTATAAAATAAAGAGTCTGGAATCATTCCTTTTCTTCCAGAAGGTAAATCATAACCTAAATAATTACCCAGTCCAAAACTTTCAACATGCTTGTTCCATTTTTGCATTCCTATTTTTGGGTCACCAGATTTGTCTACAATTTTCTTATAAGTAGTAGCAAAATAACTATTACAAGATTCTGCTATTGCTGTTTTTAATCGGATAGGTCTTCCTACAATACCACAGTGACACCCCATAAATTCATTTTTCCGACTACCATATCTGTATCCATGTTGGCAATAAACTCCAGTGTTTTTATCAATAACTCCTTCTTGTAGTCCTATTAGACCGTTAATAATTTTAAAAGGCGACCCTGGAGGGTACATGGCTTGTAAACCTCTATCGAAAGTAGGAATGTTTATGGTGTCGTTAAATAATTTTACAGAATTAGGTGATCTTTTTCGTCCAACTAATAAATTAGGGTCATAGGATGGAGCAGTAACCAAAGCTAAAATTTCTCCAGTTTTAGGTTCAATAGCAACAATGCCGCCTCTTTTACCTTTCATTAATAACTCACCATATTGCTGTAACTTAGTGTCTATGGTAAGGGTTAAATCTCTACCTGGAACTGCTAGTGTGTCGTATTTACCATTTTTATAAGTTCCGGTAATTTTATTTAGGTTATTTCTTTTAAAATGTTTTTTTCCTTTAACTCCTCTAAGGACGTTTTCATATTGCTTTTCAACACCTAGTTTTCCTATTAGCTCTCCTTGTTCGTAATAGTTACTAGCTTTTGCTTTTCTTTCATTAACCTCGGCAATGAATCCTACAATGTTAGCAGCAGATTTAACTGGGTAGTTTCTAATAATACGTTTTTGAATATAAAAACCTTTGTATTTAGGTAGTTTTTCTTGTAAGTAAGCAAAGTCTTCTTTTGCTAACTGTTTTAGGAAAACTGAAGGTAACCAACGTGCAAATTTCACTGCTTTTTTGTAACGTTTTTTAAAACTTTCTTTATCAATTTTTAAGAGAGAACAAAATTCTAAAGTGTCTAAAGGTTCTACGTCTTTAGGCACTATCATTACATCATATGATAATTGATTTGCTACTAATAATTTTCCGTTTCGATCATATATATGACCACGTTCAGGGTAGTCATACTCAATTTTTACAGTAGAACTTTGTATTGGATTTTGATTACCGCCACGAAGTATTTGTAATTGGAAAAGTCTAACGATGTAGATGATTCCAATTAAAGTGACTAAAAAAAATAGTAAAAAACTTCGTTTCATCCGTTGTTTTTATCTTTATTGTTGGTGACAGATGTTGTTTAAAATATAGTTATGCAAGTTTCTTTCTAAAGATAAAACTTCCTAAGAAATACAATACCAACGTAAAAACACTAGAAAATAGTGTATTCACAAGTACATTTGAAAAATTATAAAAACTAAAATTAATTAAACTAAATAAAATGAAATGATGAATAAGTGTTAAAATTACTGTGTAATTAAATACTTTATCAAATGTTTCTAGTCTTAGGTTAAATAATAAATAATCAGATTCCGTTTTTTTAAAGATAGTTTTAACCAAAAATAGCCTTATGTATGCTATAAATAAAATAGAAAAAGCATGCATTCCTCCAGAGTTAGAAAAACTGTCAACACATAAACCAAGTAAAAAGGCCAAGCTTAAGAAAGGAAAACGATTAGTGTTTAATGGGTAAAGAAAAACAAAAACTATATATAAGTAAGGGTTTACATATCCTAAAAATAATATATTATTTAAGACAAGAACTTGTAATAACAAGAGAAAAACAAATAAAAATATGATATAAATGGTCTTATTCATTTTCTACAGTTTTAATTTCTTTTTTATCTAAATTTATTATCACGTAAATATGTCCTAAGTTAGACATATCATTAAATAATTTAACATCAATAGTGTTAGAAGCAGATAACTTTTTAGGAACTTCAAGTATAGTTCCAATAGGGATTCCTTTTGGGAAAATAGTAGATTTACCTCCAGTTATAACTGTATCTCCAACCTTGAAAATCGCTTGACGAGGAATGTCTGTTAGTTGAACTGTATTATAATCTTTTCCATTCCATGTTAAAGTTCCGAAATGATTGTTGTTTTTAAAGCTAGCGTTAATCCTACTTTTTGAATTTAAAATAGATTGAACTCTAGCAAATTTACCAGAAACATTATCAGTAATTCCTATAACTCCTTTACTGTTAATAACTGCCATTTCTGTAAAAACTCCGTTTTTTGAACCTCTGTTAATGGTTATAAAGTTATTGGATTTGTTATACGAGTTATTGACGATTTTTCCGTTAATGTATTTGTATTGTTGATTTGAATATAGCGAATCTGACACCGAAGTGATTTTTGTAGTATCAATTAGTTTGTAAACTTTTTCTAATTTATTTCGCAATAAAGTATTTTCTTTTGCAAGAACGTTGTTTTGGTCTTTCAAATTTAAGTATTCAGAAATTTCTGAAGACTTATTGTATAATCCTCCAGTAATAAAATTGGTTGAGCTAATAAATTTACTTCGGTGAAAAGAGTGGTTATTAATGATTAATGCAACAGCGATAATTTCTAAAAATAGAAAAAACAAAAAGTGTTTATACTTCTGTAAGAAATAAATAAGCTGTTGCATAAATAATCATTAAAATTTATTTGATTAATACAGATTTGAATTTTTCAAGATTTTTCAATGCGATACCAGTACCACGAACTACAGCACGTAAAGGGTCTTCAGCAACATAAACAGGTAAATCAGTTTTTCTAGATAAACGTTTGTCTAAACCTCTAAGCATAGAACCACCACCTGCTAAATAAATACCAGTATTGTAGATGTCAGCAGCTAATTCTGGTGGTGTTTTAGATAAAGTTTCCATAACGGCATCTTCAATACGTAAAATAGATTTATCTAATGCCTTAGCTATTTCTCTATATGAAACTTGTACTTGTTTTGGTTTTCCACTTAATAAATCACGCCCTTGAACCATCATGTCTTCTGGAGGTGTGTCTAAATCTTCAGTTGCAGAACCTATCTGAATTTTGATTTTTTCTGCAGTAGTTTCACCAACATATAAGTTGTGTTGCGTACGCATGTAATACATAATATCACTAGTAAATAAATCACCAGCAACTTTTACAGATTGATCACAAACAATACCTGCAAGTGCAATAACAGCAATCTCAGTTGTACCACCACCTATATCAATAATCATATTACCTTTAGGCTCCATAATATCAACACCTACACCAATAGCAGCAGCCATTGGCTCATAAATCAAATAGATTTCTTTAGCATTCATATGGCGACCAGAATCGATAACGGCACGTTTTTCCACTTCAGTAATTCCAGAAGGAATACAAATAACCATTCGTAATGATGGTGGAAAAAGCTTCTTTTTTATGGCAGGAATTTGTTTTACAAATTCTTTAATCATTTGTTCAGAAGCATCAAAGTCTGCAATAACTCCATCTTTTAATGGACGTATTGTTTTAATGTTCTCATGTGTTTTTCCTTGCATTCTGTTCGCCTCATGACCTGTAGCAATAATTTTACCAGTCAATCTATTACGAGCAACAATGGATGGATTATCGATAACAACCTTTCCGTTGTGTATAATTAACGTGTTTGCAGTTCCTAAATCTACTGCAATGTCTTCAGTCATAAAGTCGAAAAAACCCATATGGTATCCTTGTTTTTTATATTTAAGTGGAATCTTACAAATCTAATAAAAATCTGTAATGTTTCTGCATCTAAAATTATTAATGTTTAAAATGTCTTGTTCCTGTAAAAACCATTGAAACTTCGTTGTTATTACAGAAATCAATACTTAGTTGATCTTTAATAGAACCACCTGGTTGAATTACACTTTTTATTCCAGCGTTATGTGCAATTTCTACACAATCTGGAAATGGGAAAAATGCATCACTTGCCATTACAGCTCCATTTAAATCAAAATTAAAACTATTAGCTTTTTCAATTGCTTGTTTAAGAGCGTCAACCCTACTAGTTTGTCCAGTTCCACCAGCTAATAGTTGTTTGTTTTTTACTAAAATAATAGTATTTGACTTTGTGTTTTTACATAATTTAGAAGCAAACAATAAATCATCTAACTCATTATTGTTTGGTTTATTGTTTGTTGGGTATGATAGATCTTCTAATTTGTCTGTAATAAAGTCTTTATCTTGAACTAAAGTTCCATTTAAGCAAGTTCTTACAGTAGTTTTAGGAAGTTCAACTTCTTTTTGAACTAGTAAAACTCTATTCTTTTTTCCTTTTAAAATTTCTAAAGCATCATTATTAAAAGATGGAGCTATAACTACTTCACAAAATAATTTATGAATTTCTTCAGCAGTAGCTTTGTCAATATTTGTGTTTGAAATTAAAATACCTCCAAAAGCTGATACAGGATCTCCAGCTAAAGCATCAGTATAAGCTTGATAAATTGTTTCTCTTTGAGCAAAACCACAAGCATTATTGTGTTTTAAAATAGCAAATGTTGGATCTTCTCCTTTAAACTCGTTCATTAAATTTACAGCAGCATCTACATCTAATAAGTTATTGTAACTTAATTCTTTTCCATGTAGTTTATCAAACATAGTATCTAAATCGCCGAAAAAGAAACCTTTTTGATGTGGGTTTTCTCCATAACGTAGTACTTTACCATTTGTTTCGCTAATTTTTAAAGAAGCTTCTTCATGGTCTGCATTAAAGTAGTTAAAGATAGCTGTGTCGTAATGAGAAGAGATATTAAAAGCTTTAGCGGCAAACTTTTTTCTGTCTGCTACAGAAGTTTCTCCATTATTTTCAGAAATTAAATTTAAAAACTCATCATACTGTTCCATAGAAGAAACAATTACTGTGTCTTTAAAGTTCTTTGCAGCAGCTCTGATTAAAGAAATACCTCCTATATCAATTTTTTCAATAATATCTTGTTCAGGAGCACCTGAAGCTACTGTTTTTTCAAAGGGATATAAATCTACGATAACTAAATCTATTTGAGGAATGTTGTATTCTTGCATCTCTGCTACATCACCCTCATGGTCTTGTCTATTTAAAATTCCACCAAACACTTTTGGGTGTAATGTTTTTACTCGACCACCTAAAATAGAAGGATATGAAGTTACATCTTCAACAGGTACTACCTGAATACCTAAATCTTTAATGAATTTCTCAGTTCCTCCGGTAGAATAAATAGTTACACCTAAATCGTTAAGTTTTTTTACAATAGGCTCTAATCCGTCTTTGTGAAATACCGAAATTAGGGCAGATTTAATAGTTTTTGTATTGTTCATTGTTGTTGTGTTGTTAAGCGAACAAAGCTACTAAAACAGTAAGGGTTACGCAATAATTATTTTAGAAGAAAACAAAAGAAAAACACCACCAAAAATATTAGAATTTTGGTGGTGTTTTATACAACAAAATGTGAAAAAAATATTGTTTTATTCCGCGTTTTCTAAGAAATCACGAAACCACATTGTAAATTTTTCTAAAAAAGATTGTTGAGATTTTGATTGAGCATTAGCATTGCCTAATGCAGCATAAGAAGGGTATTCTTTAGTGCTCATAATTAAGGGGATTATGTGGGATTAATAAAACTGTTCAAATAAAAGAAAAAAAATCCTAATAATCAAATGTTTACGAAAAAAATTAAATAAAAGTGGCAACTTTTTTACATGTGTACTCTAATAAGTCTTCATCATCTGTAGAAAAAGCGTTAACTGTATGAGAATCAATATCTATTTGACCAATGTTTTCTTCGTTTACAAAAATTGGAATTACAATTTCAGATTTTACTTTCCATCCACATGAAATATAGTTATCTTGTTCGCTTACATCTTGAACAACAAAATTCTCATTACTAACAGCTACTTGACCACAAATTCCTTTTCCAAATGGAATAATAGTATGGTCTGTAGGTTCTCCATTAAATTGAGCTAATTTTAATTCCTCTTTATCTCCGTTTCTGAAATAAAATCCAACCCAATCATAATAAGAAATCTCAGAAGCTAAGTAATCACATATTTGTTGTAGCTTTAATTCTTTATCAGCATTACTATCTGTAATTTTATCAATATTATTTTTTAAATCTTGTAAGTTCATTATTCGTAAATTTAATACCTAGTTCGTAATTAAACGTTAGAACTTACAAAAGTAGTTTTAACAAGTGTTATAAAAAACACAATTTTGATTTTTTGTACATTTGCATTTCATGAAACAGTTAATGTCTAAAATATTTTCTACAGTACTGGCTCTGTTAGTGTTGTTTTCTACGTTTTCTTTTACGGTAGATAAACATTACTGTGGCGATTTTTTAGTTGATATATCTTATCTCGGTGAAGCAGGTTCTTGTAATGGATTAGAACAGGACGATTGTGAAAGTACAGAGAAGAAAGATAAATGTTGTAAAAATGAAGTTCATCAAATTGATGGACAAGATGAAATTCAAAAAGTTTCTTCAGAAAAGATAGTTTTTAAGAAAGCTAAGTTATTTGTAGCTTTTTTAATGTCTTATAAATTGATTTTTCAAGAAGAAGAAAAACAATTTATACCTCACCAATATTATTCACCACCTGATTTAGTTTTCGACATACAGGTACTTCACGAAGTTTTTA
The DNA here is from genome assembly GCF_947499065.1 of uncultured Tenacibaculum sp. Taxonomy (GTDB): domain Bacteria; phylum Bacteroidota; class Bacteroidia; order Flavobacteriales; family Flavobacteriaceae; genus Polaribacter. The sequence goes on from NZ_CANMMT010000013.1 coordinate 9,118, forward strand.
TCATATGATTTTATAATTCTTTTTAGTTGAAATAAGAATTGTAGAATTTAGTATGATATTAAATAATGAAAAATAATATATTCAGTATTTTATTACTGATTACTTCTATAACTTTTTCTCAAGAAACAATTGAAGGAACAGTTATAGATAAAAATAACCCTAAAGATAATTTAGGAGTTTATGGAGCTAGTGTATACTGGCTAAATACAAGTGTAGGGGTAACTACTAATGAGCGAGGTAAATTTATAATACCTTATAAAAAAGAGTATAAAAAGTTAATAATTAGTTTTGTAGGTTATAAAACAGATACACTAATTGTTAATAGTTTAAAGCCTATACGTCACTTTTTAAATGAGAGTAATACATTAGAAGAGGTTTCAATAAAAGCAAAGAAAAGTGCTACCCAAAGATCGTACTTACAAACACAAAATTTAGTAACTATCAATAGTGAAGAGTTATTAAAAGCTGCTTGTTGTAATTTATCAGAAAGTTTTGAAACGAATCCATCTATTGATGTGAACTTTTCAGATGCTTTAACGGGTACTAAGCAAATTCAAATGCTAGGTTTGGAGAGCCCATATTTGTTAATAACACAAGAAAATATTCCTTCTATTAGAGGAGCTTCTCAAGCATTTGGACTTTCTTTTACTCCTGGAACTTGGGTTGAAAGTATTCAAGTAACTAAAGGAGCGGGAAGTGTAACTAATGGTTATGAAAGTATTTCTGGTCAAGTTAACGCCGAGCTGGTAAAACCATTTACCGATTATAAGTTTTCTGCAAATGCTTATGGTTCTATAGGAGGAAGGTTAGAATTGAATACACACTTTAATCAGGAATTGGATGATAAGTGGCAGACAGGGGTGTATGTTCATGGGAATTATAGAGGGCAGAAGTTTGATAATAATAAAGATGGGTTTTTAGACAATCCTTTAGCAGAGCAAATTAATATAATGAACCGATGGCAGTATACTAATGCTGAAAAAGGTTGGGTGAGTTTTATTAATTTTAGATACTTAAATGATGAGAAACAAGTAGGGCAAACTAATTTTAATCCAGATATTCATAAAGGATTAAATACTATATGGGGAAGTGAAATTAAAACAAAACGATTTGATGCTTCCACCAAAATAGGGTATGTATTTCCAGATTTACCTTTTCAAAGTATGGGATTTCAAGCTGCTTATAGTAATCATAAACAAGACTCGTATTTTGGTTTAAGAGACTATAATATTGAACATCAAAGTTTTTACACCAATTTTATTTTTAATTCAATTATTGGTGATACTAGAAATAAATTTAAAACAGGTGTTAGTTTTACATATGATAAATATGATGAATTTGTAAAAGTAGCTACAGCTCAAAATTATAATCGTAAAGAAAATTCGTTTGGTGCTTTTTTTGAATACGCTTACGATAATTCTGAAAATTTTAGTGTTACTGCAGGATTAAGAATAGATACTCATAATTTATTGGGAACTTTTATAACCCCTCGTTTACATGCTAGATATGTGCCTTGGGAAAGAGGAGTTTTACGAGGTTCGATAGGTAAAGGAAGAAGAAGTGCAAATATTTTTGCCGAAAATCAACAGTTTTTTGCTTCTTCAAGGCAAATCAATATAGATGATGTAGGGGGCAAGATTTATGGATTAAATCCAGAAGAAGCATGGAATTATGGAATCTCTTTCTTACAAGGATATAAACTTTTAGGAAGAAAAGGAGATGTTACTTTTGATTTCTACCAAACAAACTTTACAAATCAAGTTGTAGTAGATTGGGAGAATCCTCAAGAGATTTCATTTTATAATTTGAATGGGAAAAGTATAGCGAATAGTTTTCAGGTTGAGATTAATCAAAACATTATACCGTATTTTAATACAAGATTTTCGTATAAATTTTATGATGTTACTACCGATTATAAGTCAGGGAATTTAGATAAGGCTTTGCAAGCCAAGCATCGTTTTTTTGCCAACGTCTCGTATGAAACTTCAAAAAAAGAAAATGATGCTCGTTGGAAGTTTGATATAACCTATAATTGGATTGGTGAACAGCGATTACCAAATACCCAATCAAATCCAATACAACATCAATTACCTACATATTCTGAGAGTTATAATTTATTGAATGCTCAGATAACAAAAGTGTTTTCAAAAAAGTTTGAGATTTATGCGGGAGCAGAAAATATTACTAATTATAAACAGAAAAATCCTATCATAGAAAGTAATAATCCATTTGGAGCAAATTTTGATACAACAATTGTGTATGCGCCCATATTTGGAAGTAATTTTTATACAGGATTACGATTTAAAATAGATTAATAAAAAAATAATAGAACAATTAAATAATATATAAAAACATGAGAAAAATAATATTTATAATAGGTTTGTTGCTGATTGGTTTTTCAACACAAGCTCAGAAAAAAAAGAAAAACGCAAAGATATCTTTAGAAGTAGATGGAGTTTGTATGATGTGTAAAGGGCGTATTGAAAAAGCTGCTTTAAATAGTAAAGGAGTAAAATATGCGCAATGGAATGTAAAAACTCATGAGTTAAAATTAATTATTGATGAGCGTAAAACAGATGTCAAAACAATTCAACAAAACTTAGCAAATGTAGGGCACGATACTAAAGCTATAAAAGCAACTAAAGAAGCATATGATAATTTGCATCCTTGTTGTAAATATAGAAGCGAAGAAGTGCAAGAAGATCATAAGAAGAAAAATAAATAAAAAAATCCCGAGTTTATACTCGGGATTTTTTTTATAACATTTGCAGGTTGTTTACTTCTTGTTGAGTTAACTCTCTCCATCTACCACGTGGCAAATTCTTTTTAGTCATACCAGCAAAAACAACTCTATCTAATTTTTTTACAGTATATCCAAAGTGTTCAAATATTTTACGAACGATTCTGTTTCTACCAGAATGAATTTCAATACCAACTTCTGTTTTTCTTTCACCTTCTACATAAGAAACAGCATCAATGAAAACTTTTCTTCCTTCAATAATTACATCACCTCTTAATTTATCTAAATCAGATAATGAAAGTTTCTTGTCTAAAGAAGCATGATATAATTTACGAACGTTATGTTTTGGGTGTGTTAGTTTTTTTGCTAATTCCCCATCGTTTGTAAATAATAATAAACCAGTGGTGTTTCTATCTAGTCTTCCAACAGGGTAAATACGTTCTTTTGTTGCGTTAGCTACGATTTCCATAACTGTTTTACGACCACGGTCGTCTTCCATGGTAGTAATATAGTTTTTTGGTTTATTTAATAAAATATAACGCTTTTTTTCTATTGAAATTAAAGTTCCATCGAAACGTACTTCGTCTCCAGGTTGAACTTTATATCCCATTTCGGTAACCAATTTATTGTTTACTGAAACACTACCGTGTTCAATATAAGTATCAGCTTCTCTACGAGAGCATATTCCAGAATTAGCAATAAATTTATTTAAACGAATACCAGTATCTTCAGTTTTTTTCTGAGTAGGTTTATTAGGTTTGTTTTTTTTGAAACCTTTATTAAATCTTTTATTTCCTTGAGGATTGCTGTTACGATCAGCTTGTCGTCCTCTCGACGAGTTTTTTGAATTCATGCTTAAATTTTAAAAAGTGGGCAAATGTACGCCAATTATTTGGTTTTTAATCTAAAACTTCAACGACTTTGTCTAAAATTAAAGACTTGTCTATGAATAATAAACTAAATACACCTATTAATAATAATATTTTTAAAATATTGTGTAAGAGGCGATACTGATTTGTTCTAGTTGCTTTCCATGTGTAAATTCCGATGGAAAATAAAGTAAAAGCTGCTAAATAGAAATAGTATTTCATATACTCAATAGCAGGGTAGTTGTATAAGACACCAATAGGTATTAAAGTTAAAGTCATTAATAATATAATGAGTTTCTTGGTGTTTTTTTCTCCGTATTTTACAGGGAATGTGTTGTAATTGTTGGCAATTGCTCCTTTTATATTTTCTAAATCTTTTATTAATTCTCTAATCATGATAACTAAAAAAAGAAATATAGCATGTACAAAAATTACTTTTGAAAAATTTTTATAATGTATAAAAACAACAAAAAAAGGAAGTATAGTTAAGGTAGTTACGCTTATTAACCCTATAAAAGGATGTTTTTTAAGTTTGTGAGAATAAAACCAAATACCAAAAATATATAAAGCAAAAAATAAAGCAGCTCTCCAAGATACTAGCCATCCAAAACCAAAACCAACAAAATTCAAGAAGAAGTATAAAGAAAGTTTGGTTTCTTGTTTTACATAAGAATCAATACCAGATTTTATAGGACGATTAATTCTATCGGCATTTTTATCGTAAAAGTTATTTATAATGTATCCAGAGGCAACTACTGAAACTGTTGCAATAACTAAATAAAGTAAGTGCCAGTCTAAAAGAACTGGTTTTATCGATTTTTTATCTGAAAAAATAAAAATAGCAGCCAAATATTGGGCTGCTATTAATACTAATATATTATATCCTCTAACTACAGAAAGAAGGCTAAATATTTTTAACAAAAAAGTATTTGTTCTTAAAGTACTACTCATGGTAATATTATTAAAAACGATATACTAATTCTAATTTATAATCTTTTAAACTGTTTTTTGCTTTCTGGTAATCTTCAGTAAAACCTAAGATGTAACCACCACCACCAGAACCGCAAAGTTTTAAATAATAATCGTTGGTTTGAATACCTTTTTCCCAAACTTTATGGAAAGGAGTCGGAATCATAGGTTTAAAGTTCATCAAAACTACTTTTGATAACTTTTTTACATTGCTAAATAACGATTTAATATTTCCTTGTAAGAAATCATCGATACAAGCATCGGTGTGAAGAGAAAATTCTTCGCTTAACATTTTACGAAACCCTTCGTTCTTCATTTTATTCATGAAGATATTTACCATAGGTTCTGTTTCTCCAATTTGTTCAGAGTCTAATAAAAACACGGCTCCTTTACCTTCTTTTTGAGAAGGAATACCAGCTGGTTCAATATTCTCTTTTGAGTTTATTAAAATAGGTAAACTTAAGTATGAATTTAAAGGGTCTAAACCTGAACTTTTTCCATGGAAGAAAGATTCCATCAATGAAAAAATTTGTTTTAAAACCAATAATTTATCACGAGTTAAGTTTTCTAAAACAGTAATTTTATTGTTAGCGTATTTATCGTAAATAGATGCAACTAAAGCTCCTGAACTTCCTACACCATATCCTTGTGGGATTGATGAATCGAAATACATTCCATTATCAATATCATTCTTTAAAGAGACTAAATCGAAAGAAACGATATCTGAGTCTAAATCAGCAAGGTATTGATAGAAGTTAGCTAAGCTATTATTAGATTTGCTTGCTTCTCCTGTTAAATTACTAGCAGATTTTAAAGCTCCTTTGTATGAGTTAAATGGAATAGCTAACCCTTTAGAGTCTTTTATAATTCCATACTCACCAAAGAGTAATATTTTTGCGTAAAATAAAGGTCCTTTCATAATTTTTTAGTTACGATGCAAAAGTACAAGTAATTGTATTAGTGTACAAACTAGTATACGTTTTTATAAAATGTCTTCCAAACTCCAACTTTTTCGTTATCTCTATATTTTCCTTTGGTTTCTATTTTTCCATTTTTGTAAAAGGTTTTCCATACTCCTTCTCTTTTACCATCATTATACTTTCCTTGCTGTTTTAATTCACCGGATTCATAATATACTTTACGAACTCCGTCTAACTTACCATCTTTATAATTAGCCTTGTGAAAAGGTTTACCATTAGGATGATAATAAATAACTAAACCATCAAATACTTCTCCGTCAGGTTTATTAACAGTACTGTATCCTTCCATTTGAATTTGGCCGTTTTTATAATAATCTACAATCCAAAAACCATCTTTAATTTTTTTTGGTGAAGGTCTATAGAATTCATGATTATCTTTTGTTGTTTCTTTCCAGTTTTTATCAAACCAAATTGTTTCTTGACCAGTTATAGATGAAGTTAAGAAACCAAAAAACATAACGATTATTAATGTTGAAGTTTTCATAATTTCAAGGAATTTAAGGTTATAGTGGTTTTGCTCCCAACCCCACACTATCACAAATATACTGATTTTTTTGGCAGTAATTTGATAAATGATTCTTAATAAATAACTCTATTTCAGTCTTTTCTGAATTAGGGTAAAGCACGTGAACATTTGCACCAGCATCTAAAGTAAAGCAAATGTTACTGTCATTTTCATTGCGATATTCCCAAATCTTATTAATGATTTCTAAAGTGTTAGGTTTCATTAAAATAAAATAAGGATTACTAGTTAGCATCATTGCATGTAGCGTTAATGCTTCACTTTCTACTAAATTGATAAAGCTTTTAATGTCGCCATTTTGAAGGATTTCTGATATTTTTTCTAAATTTTCATTGGCTTGTATAAAGCGTTGTTCTGCAAAAGGGTGCTCATGCATTAAATTATGACCAACTGTAGAACTTACTTGTTTTTCACCTTTATCCACCAATAAAATAGTATCGCAGTAGTTTTCAAAAATTGGATGTACTTTGTGAGGTAGTTTTACTCCGTATAAATCTGAGCTCCCTTCAATTACTGGGTGTTTTCCCCAAACAACAATTGGTCCTTCAATACTTCTACTAGCACTTCCAGACCCAAGTCTGGCTAAAAAAGAAGCTTTTTTATTTATAAACGATTCTGTTAAATTTGGATTTAACTTATGTTCTAAATTCATTAAGCACATAGCTATAGCAGACATCCCACTTGCAGATGATGCAATACCACTACTGTGAGGAAAAGAGTTTTCAGAAGAAATAACCATTTTATACTCTAATATATATGGGCAATATTCTTGAATTCTTTCAAAGAATTTAGCAATTTTAGGTTTGAAATCGTCTTTCTTTTTTCCTTCAAAAAACAATTCGAATTGAGCATTCTCATTTTTTTCCGATTTAGTAAACTCAATTGTGGTTGTAGTATGACAATTGTTCAAAGTAAAGCTAATAGATGCGTTTTTAGGAATTTGAGGTTCACTTTTTCCCCAATATTTAACTAAAGCAATATTACTTGGAGTTTGCCATGTAACGGATAAGTTTTCTACTGATTTATCAGAAGCTTGAAATTTAAATTCTGCTGTGTTCAAAGTGTAAAAATTTTGCCGTAAAGATAGAGTTTCACTTACACTTCTGCTAATTTTTGTAATGTGCTTTCTTTATAGCTTCTACTAATAGGTAATGCTTTTTTGTTTATTTCGATGAACTCATTAGTGTAAGAAGAGATTTTATTAAGAGAAACAATATACGATCTATGAATTCGAATAAAACTATTTTGAGGTAATTTATTTTCTATATTGTTCATGGTTTCTCTTGTTACAATAACGGTTTGATTAAGAAAAATTTTAACATAATCTCCCAAACTTTCTATGTATTCAATTTCATTAAAATTGATTTTTATCATTTTTCTATCTGAACGAATAAACATGAATTCTTTTTTAAAAGACTCCTCTTTAGCGGTAGTAGTAATTGTGTTATTGCTTTTTGTTACTTTTTGAACAGCTTCAAAAAAACGTTCAAAAGCAATTGGTTTTAGTAAATAATCAACGACGTTTAAATTAAACCCGTCTACGGCATAATCTCTATAAGCGGTAGTAAAAATAACTTTTGATTTTTGACCAATTATTTTGGCTAAGCTTAAACCTGTTATTTCTGGCATGTTAATATCTAAAAAAAATAAATCAACAGTGTTTTTTTCCATAAATTGAATAGCTTCAGTAGCATTGCTACATGTAGATAAGAGTTCTAGGTTAGGGATTTTAGCAACAAATGAAGTTATAATTTCTCTAGCTATAGGCTCGTCGTCAACAATTATACAGGTTATTTTTTTAGACATGATTTAGCGTAGTTTTAAGTTCAACTTTAAAGATGTTATTCTCCTGAGTTATGTTTAAGGAATAATTATTTTGAAACAGCATTTCTAAACGCTTTTTTATGTTTTCTAAACCAATACCTTTTTTAGAAGAACTGATGTGTTTTATAGGGTTTTGGATGTTAAATTCTAATGAGTTTTGATTTGTTTTTATTGAAGCATTAATTTTTAAAATCCCATTAATTTGAACTCCGTGTTTGAATGCATTTTCTACAAAAGGTAATAATAGCATTGGAGGTATTTTTACATCATTACACTCAATATCCTTATAAAAATGGATGTCTAAACTATCTTGAAAGCGCATTTTTTCTAAAGTAATATAATTCTCAATATGTTCAATTTCATTTTTTAAGAGTACAGACGGTTTATCAATCTGGTATAAAATATAATCTAAAAGTCCAGAGAGTTTTAAAATCATGTCTGGGGCATCGTCAGATTTTTTTAAAGCGAACCCGTATAAAGTATTTAAAGTATTGAATAAAAAATGAGGATGAATTTGCATTTTTAAAAACTTTAACTCTTGTTCTTTTAATTGGAGTTGAGTTTGTAAGAATTTGTTTCTTAACTCTTCATTTCGTTGAGAAGATTTATAGTTATGTATTACTAAGCCTAATGTAATAGCAATGAAAATGACAAAATAAACTCCTAAGATTATGAATAAGAAACCTTTAGTTAGAGGGATTGTATTTCCAGTAATCATTGAATCTGCAGAAAAAATTAATCCATAGAGTATAGAAATTATAATGAAGAAGAAAGATATTATAAATGTATAAATAGAATAGATAAGAAATTCTAAGTGTTTCTTTTTAATTAAAAATTTAGGTATTAAAAAGATAAAGAAAAAATAACTAGATGCAATTGTAATTGGCATTAAAAACCAAGAAAATTGATTGACATATTTAGTGTTGATACTTCCATAACCTAAAAAGTATGTGTAGAAAAAATAAACACCTATCCAAAACAATAAGTGTATGCTATATTTAAGTAACATTTTAATAATCAAATCTGATTTTTTCATAAGTTTACAATATTACTTTTTTTATTTAAAAAACACATTTTTTGCGACGAAATACAAGATTGTCAAGTAAAAGTGTAAAAAATATAAGATGAGATATAGAAGAAAACTAAAATTGTAATTCACCTGCCTAATTAATTCATCTATCGCATTTATAAAAATAAGATTAAACTGTTAGATAGATTTGGAGTGTATTAATTTAAAAAAATTAAAAAATGACATTTTTATTTGCCAATTTATTAACAGACGGAGGGCCATTATACATGTATACAATATTGGTTTTATTACTTATTTGTATCTTTTTTTTAGTAACTGCATTTATAAAAGGAGATGATGATGGAAAATTACAAAAACTAATTAGTCATGTGAGCTTATTGGCTTTGGTTTGGGGTTTTTTAGGTTTTATGATAGGAATGATTGAAGCTATGGATGCTATTGCAGTGGCAATTGATTTTAGTTCAGGTGTTTTAGCAGGAGGGTTAAAAATTGCTTTATTATCACCTTGTTTCGGGATGTTAGCATTTATAATTGCTAGATTAGGAATTATAGGGCTTACTCTAAAGAAAAAATAAACTAAATATTCACAATTAATTTTAATGTAATGAGAAAAGAACTTTTAGCTCTTATTGTACTCTTATGCTCTTTTTTGAGTTGTACACAGAGTCAGAATTTAGATAATTATTTAAAAAGTTTAGAGGAAGAAAACAAGGCAATGGGTAATGTTTTTATTCTAAAAGATGGAAAACAAGTGTATAATAAATCTATAGGTTTTGCTAATATAGATTTAAATAAAAAGAATAATTTAACAACAAAGTTTAGAATTGGTTCAATTAGTAAAACTTTTACAGCTACAATTATTTTACAGCTTATAAAAGAAAACAAGCTGTCGTTAGATACTCAATTAAGTAAGTACTTTTCAGGAATAACAAATTCAGAGAAAATTACTATTTCAGATATGCTCTATCATAGAAGTGGTATTTATAATATAACTAACGATAAAAACTTTGAGGTTTGGATTAGTGAACCTAGAAAGAGGAAAGAAATGCTTGATAAAATAATGAGTTATCAAAGTTTATTTGTTCCTAATTCTAAAACAGAGTATTCAAATTCTAATTATGTTCTATTAGCTTATATAGCAGAAGATGTAGAAGGTAAAATGTTTAAAAAGATTCTTAAAGAAAGAATCATAGATAAACTTAGTTTAAAAGAGACAGACTTTGGAGAAGATATTAATTTTTCTAAGAATGAAGCAATGTGTTATTACCCAGAAGGAGGTAAATGGCATCCGATTACTTTTCATACCAATTTAACTGGAACAATGGGTGCTGGAGGAATAATTTCTAATGCCAAAGATGTTAGTATATTTTATAATGCATTGTTTACAGGTGAGTTTTTGTCAGAAAATATGATAAAAAAAATGACAACACCTCAAGATGAAATAGGAATGGGGATTTCTGTAGTAGACTTTAATGGAATGACGGTCTATGGTCATAATGGTGCTATTGATGGGTTTAGGTCAGCAGTGGCATATTTTCCAAAGTTGAAATTAACTATCTGTCTTACTTTTAATGCTTCTTCAGGTTCAAGTACTCGAAAATTAGTTCAGATTTTTAAGTCTTATTTAATAACAGAACAAGAAAAAAATAAATATTAATTCAAAACATTTGTACATATGAGAATGCCTTTACTAGATTTTTTAACAAACGGAGATTTAAAGTTTGTTCTTGTTTTATATGCTTTTTTAATAATAGCATTTATCAACTTTTTTAAGAAGTTAAAAGAGAAGGAAAATCAAGAGATTTATAACAAAAAAATTAAAAAGTTGATGAATTGGAGTATAGTTATTAGTGTTTTTTCTTTGATGCTAGGATTGCTGCATAGTTTTTATTTTATATCAAAAGCAGGAGGTATTAATAATAATTTACTTTTTGGTGGTTTATCTAATATGTTAATTACTCCAACTTTAGGAATGGCAATAGCTATAGTTATTCAATTATTAAGTACACCATTAAAAGAACAAAAAAAGCTATGAAAAAAAGCTTAATTATTTTACTGTTTAGTATTTCTACTTTAGCTCAAAGTAAAGGAGATATTCTTAGAGATAAAGGGAGTTTAGAGGAAGCAATTGATGCTTATAAGTTAAGTTTAAAAAAAGACTCTAATAATTATAATGATACTTATAATCTTGCATGTGCTTATGCATTGTTGTATAAAAAAGATAGTGCTTTTTACTATTTAAATAAGGCGCTAAAAAAGAGTAATTCTTTATGGTGTTTGGCAGATAATGATTTGTTATCGTTAACAAAGGACGAAAGGTGGGATGAGATAGAAAAAATGCAGTTGGCTAAATATCAGAAAGAAAAACTAAAACTGAAAAATCCAGAATATGCAAAACAGTTGTTAAAATTAATAATGAAAGATCAATCTTTAGATTATCAATTGGACATGGCTAAACGCTATTATATGAAAAATGGTAAAGCTCCTCATTGGTATTATCCAATAGCTGAAATGAAAAAAGAACTTACCAGAGGGAATTTTGCTGCCATGGAAAAGTTGATTAAAGAAAAAGGATGGCCTTCATACTCTATGGTAGGTAAGTTGGCAGCTGATGGACCTTTGCTAATAATAAATCATCATGAAAAAGAATCTGTGCGTATTAAATATTTGCCTAGAATAAAGCAAGCATGTTTAGATGGAGAGGGAAGTTGTGTGGAATATGCTAAAATACAAGACCGTATTTTGGTAAATACTGGGGAATTACAGTTATATGGAATGCAATTTAGATATAATAAAGAGAGGAAATTGGAACCATTTCCAGTAGAAGATCCTAATAATGTAGATGAAAGAAGGAAAAAAATAGGATTAGAACCTTTAAAGAAATATTTAAAGAGAAAAATTAATTACGACTGGAAAGTAAATTAAAACTATTTGTGATTAGTTAGTTGAGAAAATACCCAATTCAATAAAGAATTGGGTATTTTTGTTAAAAATAAAGAAAGTATGAAAAAAATAAATTGCTTGATTATAATTTGTTTACTGCTGGTAGGTTCAGTTTTTTCTCAAGAAAATAAATTTCAAACTGTTTTGTTTGATTTTGATAAATTTGAATTAAAGCAGTCTGAAATAAATAAAATAGAGAATTTTAAAAAACAGTTGAATCCTAAGAATGATAAAATTGAAATTATAGGCTATACTGATGAATTAGGTAAAGAAACATATAATAATATTTTATCTAATAAAAGAGCTAAAGAAGTAGCTAAGTATTTTAAAGAGTTTGATGTAGTTAAAAGTACTGGTTTAGGTGAATTAAATGGTGTAAGTTTTAAAAATAGAAAAGTAGAAATAAAAGTATTTCTATTAAAAAGTAAAGATAAGATTAACGATTTTTCAGATTTAAAAAAAGAGAATAACATAACACTACAGGACGTGTATTTCTTACCAGGGCAAGATTATTTTACAGGGGATAGTAATAAAGCTTTGAACGAATTATATGAGTTTTTAAAAACAAATTCAGAAGTTAAAATTAAAATATTAGGTCATATTTGTTGCCCAAAAACAGATGATCCTAAAGAAGATGCTTATAATTCTAGAACAGGAAAAAAGAACTTATCAGAAGCAAGGGCAAAAAGAGTATTAAAGTACTTGGTAGCAAAAGGAATAAATAAACAAAGACTTAGTTATAAAGGTATGGCATATACAAAACCTTTAGGAGGAGAAGAGCAATTTAATAGAAGAGTGGAAATTAGTATAATAGAATAAAGAGATGAGTAGAAAAATAAAACTAATTTGGGATTTTAAAGGGCCAGATGGTTTAGAAACAGCAAAACATCATTGTATACATTTGAAAGAGTTTGCACAAATTGATAACTTACCATATGATGAGGTAAATTATAAAGAAGTAAATCCAATGCATACATATGCTTTTATTATTGTAGATGAAACGCATATGAAAACTTTTAGAGATGCATTAAAACCTCATAGAGGAGTATTAGCTTAAAAAAATAGAAATTAGATATGTTTTTAATAAATGCCTTAGCAAAACCAAGAAAATCATCAGAACATTACGATGAAGTTTTAGGAGCTTACGTAAGTTTGTATATAGATTATAAAGATATAGAAGGAGCTATTCGATTAGCAAAATTCTATATTAAAGATGAAGGTTGGAAAGTAACAGAGATTGAAGAAGAGTACTTTACATTAGATTCTGTAAATGATGTAGATGAAGATCAAAAAGAATTGTATGAAGAAGCTATAGAATATGGTTATTCAATTGTTTTTAATTGTTACGAAGAAGAATAGTATTGAGTTTGTTTTTTGAAAAATAAATTTAAATACAGTATCTTATTAAAAAATTTATGTTGTATGAAGAACAAGCTTATATTAATGTCTCTATTTTTAGGAACTTTTTATGGTTTTTCACAGCATAAATTTTCAACTTATTCAGCGCATAAATCTATAACAGAAGCTATTCGTATTAACAGTGAATTAATTGCTGGAAGAACTTCTTTTTTTGAAAAACAGGCAGAAGAGAAGCCTTTGATGTTTCAAAAGACAAAAACTAGAATAGAAGAGTTTAATAGATTGTCTAATAATTTGTCTAAGTATATTGAGAGACTTCAAAGTGAGGCGAATACAGAACAAGTTTTATATGATTTGTTAGAGGATGATCACTATAAAAACATACTTTTTCGACGAGGAGGAGCTTTAAGTTTTAAAGGAGTTATACTTAAAGTGAAGATTGATAGTTTGTATAATCATTCCGTTAAAATAAACGTACACAAATTATCACAACTAGAAAATTTTTATAAAGGTCATTTCAAAACAAATGATGTTTTCTATGATCATGATGGAAATGAAATAGATTATTTTAATTATCGTTTTTACGATAAAACAAATTATGGGATTATGATGTCTATGAATTGTTTGTTGTTAGATGTAAAAACATTCCAGTTATTGTACTATGGAACAATTATGAGTTACTAGTTATTGTTTTTATTTGAAGTAGTGTTTTCAAAAGTAGTGTCATAATCGTCTCTTATAGTTCCCATTATTCTATCCCAAAAAAGGAAGTACAATCCATAATTACCATTAAATCTTTTATGATGTAAATTATGTGCAACGGAGGTGTTAATCCACTTACCAATAAAGGTTTTGTGAAATTTTTTAGGATACAACTCAAAGCCTAAATGTCCATAGACATTATAAATAATTTGGAATAAAAAGAATAGTCCAAAAGAAGAAATATGAACCGGTAATGTAAAAGCAATTAAAGGAGCAATAAGAGCTTCTAAAAAAGCTTCAAAAGGATGAAAAGCATAAGCAGTCCAAGGTGATGGGTTGGTCGATTTATGGTGAATTAAATGAACTTTTCTATAAAGTTTAGGATGATGCATTAAACGGTGCATCCAATAAAAATAAGTGTCATGTAAGAAAAACATCCAAACCCAACTCAATATATAGTATGTGGTACCGTATTCATCAAAACTAAAATAGATATTGGTATAGGGAAGTAAATAGTAAAACACAAAAAGAGCTACAGTGGCAAAAATTGAAACAGATATAAAAGAGTAGATAATATCTCTTTTATAATCTTTTAATTTAGGAAGCTTTTTTTGGATTTTTCTAAACCATAAAGTGTTCTTAAAAAGAATATAGAAAAGTATAAAGGCAGAGCCTGCAATAACAAGGTAGCGAACTAGAATTTGAGTTGCGTCGCGAAGCCAAAATTCAATAAAAGTTTCTTCATTCATTATTTGTTAAAAATAAATGATTATTGAAGAGAAACAAAATAAATTATTGATTAGCAATAGTAGTTGCGCAAATGAACCCACCAGTCCAAGCGTTCTGAAAGTTGAATCCGCCAGTAACAGCATCAATATTTAAGACTTCACCAACAAAAAATAAATTTTCATGTAGTTTGCTTTCAAAACGTTTAAAGTTTATTTCTTTTAAATTAACACCACCAGCAGTTACAAACTCCTCTTTAAAAGTCGTTCGTCCATTTGCATTAAATAACCCTTTAGTTAATTGACTAGCTAAATTGTTAAGCAGTTTGTTACTTAAGTCACCCCAGTTCTGATTTGTTTTAATATCAGAAGCAACAACCAAGCGTTCCCATAAACGACGAGGAATGTCAGCAAAAGGAGATTTTAAACCTACTTGTTTTTTTGCTTGTTGCTTTTTTAATTGAGATAATTCGTCTAAAACAGCATCAAAATCTTGTCCAAGCCAATTAACAAGAACATTGTATTGATAGTTCTTTTCAGCTAAAATACGAGCTCCAAAAGCTGATAGTTTTAAAATGGCAGGGCCACTTAATCCCCAGTGTGTGATTAATAAAGGGCCATTGTTTTCTAGATTAGTACCAACAAGTTTTACTTCGGCATTAGGAACAGAAATACCGCCTAAATCGATAATTCGTTTATCTTTAATATTGAAAGTAAATAACGAAGGAACGGGAGGAATAATAGAGTGATCTAAAGTTTTACATAAATCCCAAACTTTTTTAGAGCTACCAGCAGCAACGACTAAAAAATCGGCTTCAAATTGCTTTTCTTTAGTGTTAACAATCCATTTGTTTTCATGATGAGAAACACTATTTACGCCATGGTTTTTTAATACTTTAATACCAAGTTTATCAACAGCACTAGTAAAGCAGTCAATAATAGCTTGCGAAGTGTTAGCTTCAGGGAAAACTCTGTTGTCACTTTCAATTTTTAAAGGAACGCCTTTATTGTCAAACCATTCAAAAGTGTCACCAGTCATAAATTGATGAAAAGGACCTAATAATTCTTTTTCGCCTCTGGGATAGAATTTTGTTAGTTCCTTAGGTTCAAAGCAAGCATGCGTAACATTGCATCTACCTCCACCAGAAATTTTTACTTTTTGTAAAACTTCTTTTCCTTTTTCAAGAATAGTAATGTCTAAGTCCGGATTCTTTTCTTTCGCGTTAATGGCTGTAAAAAAACCAGCTGCACCACCACCAATAATTATTACTTTCTTCATTATAAAATCATTTCTTTATATGGTAAGATAGTGCTGAATCCTTTTTGATTGAAATAATCAATAGAGTCATCATTACCAGTAGCTAAAATAAAATCACCGCCCCAAGCACCTAGACTTTTAATTTCGCCAAAGTAATCAGAAAAAAGACGTTTTTTAACAGGTTGTTGTTTAATAATAGAACTAATTATCTGTTCGTGTTCAACAATTATTTTATTTAAATTTTTAGAGGAATTGGTAGTTAAAAACTCTTGAGTTAAAGCGTCTATTTCGTGAATTAAAAGTTTGGCTTCGTTTCTATGTTGTTTGTATTGAGAAATACCTTCTCTACTGTTTTGTTTTTGGTTTAAATAAACAAAAAAGAGTTCATCCGAAAAGCTCGGATTGAATGTAACTTCATTAACAATAGGTTGGTTTTCTTTTAATTGATATAAAATAGGTGAGTTATGACTAGCACAAGCAATGTCGTAACCACTACCAGAAAAAGCATTCCATAACAAGGTAAACGGATTTACTTCAGCCCATGAAGCTACATTGTTTATTAAAGTAGAAGAGCTACCAAGTCCCCAGTTTTGTGGGAAAGTTAGATTTGTTTTTACAATAAAACCTTGTTGGTTATCCAAAAACTTTGGGTTTAAACGTTTGGCTTCTTGTAAAATATCACGTAAAGTTTCGGCAATAAATTCAGCACTACCTTCTTTGTTAGAGTTAAAAGTAGCTGAGGTTAGGCGTAGCTTAGGTAAATCGAAGCTAGCTTCAAACCAACATTCACCTGTATTGGTAAAGCTTCCCCAAATAAGTTGAGGTTCTTTTATTGGTTCAATGATTAAATCTTGTCCAAACTTAGTGGGTACAGCTAATGAAACAGCCTCGTCTAAGACTACATATTCACCAGTTAATAGTAATTTTCCGTTGCTATAAAATGTATTCAAACTATTTTCTTAATTCGTTAAATTTATCAACAACAGCACTATGAGAAACTGTTTTGTTTTCAAAAAAAGCTACTATTTTTTCTTTTTCTTTAGAAGTAGCTTCTAGTTGATTTAAAATATTTTGCAAATGCATTTTCATATGACCGTGCTGTATACCTTTGGTTGTTAAAGCACGTAAGGCAGCAAAGTTTTGAGCTAAACCTGCCGTTGCCATAATCTCCATTAATTCTCTAGCAGAAGGTCTTTGCATCATGTCTAATGATAGTTTAGCCATAGGGTGTAAAGCTGTTAGACCACCTACAGTACCTAAAGCTAAAGGAAGTTCAATCCAAAATTTAAAAACGTCATCTTCAATACTACAATGAGTTAAACTTCTGTATTGACCATCTTTAGAAGCATAAGCATGTGCTCCAGCTTCAATAGCTCTAAAATCATTTCCAGTAGCTAATACCACAGAGTCAATACCATTCATAATTCCTTTATTATGAGTAACAGCTCTGTAAGGTTCTATTTCAGCAATTTTTACAGCTTGTTCAAATTTTCTAGCAAATTTATGCGGATCATCACCTCCTAAATCTTCAATTTTACAACTTACTTCAGATCTAACAATACATTCAGGAACATAATTAGAAAGGATGCTCATTATAATTTCAATATCATCTTTTCTAAACTGATTAGCCATGGCTTCTAAACAAGAGTTAATGAAATTAGCTCCCATAGAATCTTTAGTTTCAAAAGTAACATGAAGTTGAAAGTAATTTTCAAGTTCGTTAGTTTTATCAACTAATTGAATATCCAAAATACCACCACCACGTTTTTCCATGTTTTTAGTTATAGATGCTGTGGCTTTGAATAATTCTGGTTTTTGTTCGTTAAAATAAGTTTCTAACTCACTTTTATTTCCAGAATACATAAAATGAACTTGTCCAATTTTAGTAGTAGAAATAACTTCGGTTTTAAATCCTCCTCGAGTACTCCAAAATTTAGCAACTAAAGAAGCAGCAGCAACCACAGAGCTTTCTTCAACTACCATAGGAATTACGTAATTTCTGTTGTTGATAACAAAATTTGGAGCTATACCGTAAGGCATGTAAAAGTTAGAAATGGTATTCTCAATAAAATCGTCATGTAGTTGTTGTAATTTCTCATCTACATTCCAATACTGTTTTATAGTTTTAATAATTTCTGGTTGGTTGTTAAAATAATTAGTAGACAGCCAATCTATTTTTTCTTCTTTTGAAAGCTTAGAAAAACCTGAAATAATTTTCGACATTCTTTGTTAGTTTTATAAGGGCCAAAGATAAATGAATCCTGTTAAAATAGGGTTGTTATTTAGGATTTCTGCCAATTTTGGAGGGATTTTTGATGATTTTTCCGTAAACTTGGCAAACTTTTTATACAAACAACAAATCAATATGAAGAAAATATTAATGTTTTTTATAGGGATATCTACGTTTGTGCAAGCACAAAAAAAAGATATTTCTTTAGAAGATATATGGAGAAACGGCACGTTTAGAGCTGATTACATGAACTCTTTAAATTCAATGAATGGCGATTTTTACTCATTATTGAATTATGCCGATGGAAGTACTTCTGTAGATAAATATAGCTATGAAACTTTAGAAAAAGTAGCCACAATTGTAGATAGTAAAGATTTAAGTGGATTAAAAACATTTCAATCATATAGTTTTAATAACGACGAAACAAAGTTGATTTTAGGTACTGCCTTTAAACCGATTTTTCGTCGTTCTTTTTTAGGTACCTTTTATGTTTATGATATCGCAACGAAATCGTTAGACTTAATTGGAGAGGACATTCAAGAACCAACTTTTTCACCAGATAGTAAAAAGGTAGCTTACGCAAAAGGAAATAATTTATTTATTAAAGATTATTCTGAAAACAATGTAGTTTACCAAATTACAAGTAATGGAAAGAAAAACGAAATTATTAATGGTATTACAGATTGGGTATACGAAGAAGAATTTGGTTTTGTAAAAGCTTTCGAATGGAGTAAGGATAGTAAATATTTAGCGTATTTAAGATTTAACGAAAGTAAAGTAAAAACTTTTTCAATGGATGTTTACGGACAAGGGAAATATCCAAAGCAACATGTATTTAAATATCCAAAAGCTGGAGAAGACAATGCAAAAGTATCTTTGCATATTTTTTCTTTTGAAACAAATAAAACAGCTGAGATTACTGTAGGAGAGTATGAGTATATTCCTAGAATTAACTGGACTAATGAAGGAAATATATTATCAATCCGTACTTTAAATCGTCATCAAAATGATTTAAAAATGTATTTTGTTGATGCTAAAACATACAACAGTTCTTTAGTGTTGAATGAAACGGATAAAGCTTATGTAGAAGTTAATGATGACTTAACTTTCTTAAAAGATAACAGTTTTATTTGGACAAGTGAAAAAGATGGATTTAACCACATTTATCACTACGATAAATCAGGGAAGTTAATTAATCAAGTTACTAAAGGTAATTGGGAAGTAACTTCATACTATGGTTATAATGAAGACAAAAAAACAATTTATTACCAATCGGTAGAAAATGGTTCTATCAATAGAGGAGTTTATAGTATTTCTTTAAAAGGAGAGAATAAAAAGTTATTAAGTAATCCTGATGGAACTAATAGAGCTTCATTTAGTAAAAACATGCATTATTTTATCAATACTTTTTCAGATGCTAATACGCCAAATGTGTATACATTAAGAAACGATGAAGGAAAAGTATTAAAAACAATAAAAGATAATGTAGCTTTAAAAGAATTAATAGCACAATACAATTTAAGTAAAAAAGAGTTTTCAACTATTAATGTAAACGGTGAAGACTTAAATATGTATACAATTAAGCCAGCTAATTTTGATCATAATAAAAAATATCCAGTATTGATGTATCAGTATTCAGGGCCAGGATCTCAACAAGTAGCTAACCGTTGGAATGGCGCAAATGATTATTGGCACCAAATGTTGGCACAGGATGGATACATTATTGTGTGTGTAGATGGAAGAGGAACTGGATTTAAAGGACGTGACTTTAAAAAAGTAACGTACATGAATTTAGTAAAGCATGAAACAGAAGACCAAATTGCAGTAGCTAAAAAATTAGCTGAGTTGCCATATGTAGATGCTAAGAGAATTGGAATTTGGGGATGGTCTTTTGGAGGTCACATGAGTACAAACTCATTATTAAAAGGAAACGATGTTTTTGCTGCGGCAATTGCAGTAGCACCAGTTACTACATGGCGTTTTTATGATACAATTTATACAGAACGTTATATGCGTACACCTGAGGAAAATCCTACAGGTTACGATGAAAATTCACCATTAAATTACCCAGAGTTATTAAAAGGAAAGTACTTGTTAATTCATGGTACTGGTGATGATAATGTACATGTGCAAAATGCTTACAGAATGGCAGAAGCATTAATCCAAGCAAATAAACAATTTGAATGGGGAATGTATCCAGACAAAAACCACGGAATTTATGGTGGAAATACTCGTTTACATTTGTACACAAAAATGACAAACTTTATTAAAAACAACTTATAAAATATGGCGCAATTATCAAACAAGCAACCTCATGAAAAAGAGGTTTTCGGACATCCAATAGGACTTTATGTTTTATTCTTTACAGAACTTTGGGAGCGTTTTTCTTATTATGGAATGCGTGCATTGTTAGTGCTTTTTTTAACAGCAGCAGTAACAAGTGATAACCCAGGTTGGGGTTGGTCAGAGTCTGAAGCTATTTCGCTCTATAAGTGGTATACAACATTAGTGTATTTGGCTGCAATTCCTGGAGGAATTATAGCTGATAAACTTTTAGGGCAAAAGAAAACAGTAATGCTTGGAGGATTATTGCTATGTATTGGTCATGGTGTTTTAGCTATTGATGCACCCTGGGCTTTTTATACTGGTTTAGGATTTATTATTGCAGGAGTAGGAGGATTAAAGCCTAATATTTCTACTATGGTAGGAGGATTATATGGAAAAGGAGATGATAGAAGAGATAAAGGATTCACTATTTTTTATATAGGAATTAATATTGGAGCATTTTTAGCTGGAATTATTATAGGACAGTTAGGAGAGAATGTTAATTGGCACTATGGATTTGGTTTAGCAGGAATTGGAATGTTCATTGGACAAATAATTTACATATGGGGTCAAAAATACTTAAAAGGTACAGGTAATTTTATTGGAGCTAAAGAAGCTACTCCGGAAGAAAAGGAGGCAATGAATAGACCTTTAACAAATATTGAAAAAGATAGAATTAAAGTAATGTTATTGTCTTTTTTAATTGTAATTGTATTCTGGGGAGCATTTGAACAAGCAGGAGGTTTAATGAATTTATATGCAAAATCTAAAACTGATAGAATGTTGTTTGGGTGGGAAGTACCAGCTTCTTATTTCCAATCTGTTAATGCCTTCTTTATTTTTACTTTAGGTATTCTAGTGGCAAACTTCTGGATTAAATGGGGAAGAAAAGGAAAAGAATCTTCATCATTATTTAAGATGGCTACAGGTGTAATTATTATGGGACTTGGTTTTGTATTTATGTCATTTGCTTCTAGTCAATATGAAACAACAGGTACTTCGGGAATGTATTGGTTGGTGTTAGCATATTTATTTCACACAATAGGAGAGTTATGTACATCGCCAGTATCTTTATCATTCATTACAAAATTAGCTCCAGTAAAATATGCGTCGTTAATGATGGGAGCTTATTTTGCCGCTACTGGTTTAGGTAATTTTGTTGCCGGAACTATTGGGGAACAAATTAAAAACTTTTCAGAGCTACAATTATTTACAGGAATCACGATTTTCTGTGTAATTTTTGGATTATTAATTATAGCTTTATTGAAACCGTTAAAGAGATTGACACACGGAGCTGAAGATATTAATGGTTCAAAACATGAAGAAGCAGAAGGATTTGAACTAGCTGATAATAACTAATAAAAAAAGAAACCTTGTAATATATAAAGTATTGCAAGGTTTCTTTCATTATATAAACTATACAACAGAAATATGAATACAGATATTGAAAATCTATTTAAAGACAAGGTGTTAGGACATCCAGCAGGGCTGTTCGTGTTGTTCTTTACAGAAATGTGGGAACGTTTTTCGTACTACGGAATGCGTGCATTATTAGTTTTATTTTTTACAGCATCATTACTAGATGATGGTTGGGGTTGGCCTCGTGAATGGGCATTCGCTATTTTCGGAACTTATACTTCATTAGTTTATCTTTCTACAATGATTGGAGGATATTTTGCTGATAATATAATTGGTATTAGAAAAGCAGTTGTTTGGGGAGCCTTATTAATGACTTTAGGGCATGCTTGTATGGCAGTAGAAACACCATTCTTTATTTATGCAGGATTAGGATTGTTAGTTATAGGTAGTGGTTTCTTTAAGCCAAATATGACTTCTATTATTTCTGAAATGTATAAAGGAAAAGAAGAGAAAAAAGATGGAGCCTATACTATCTTTTATATGGGAGTAAATGCAGGAGCTTTCTTAGGTATTCTTTTATGTGGTTATTTAGGAGAAAAAATAGGATGGTCTTTGGGGTTTGGAGTAGCTGGTATTTTTATGTTATTTGGATTGTTACAGTTCTGGTTTGCACAAGGAATATTTGGCAACATTGGTAATGGTCCTAAAAATAAAAATGTAGATGTAATTGATGATATTACAGCTGATGAAAATGAAGCAGAAGAAGGAAGAAATCCATTTACAGGAGTTCAAAAAGTATTAATAGCTATTGCTTCTCTTTTAGGTTTATTATGGATATTCAATGACCCTATTTCTAAGATTTCAGAAGGGAAATATAATGTGTTTCCATTTGAAGTAGCTGGATTATCAGGCTCTACTATAGCAATTTTAGCAGCTTTTGTCATATTCATTGCTTTATTAGTAATTCGTATACCAAAATATACACCTGTTTTAAGAGATAGAATGTTAGCAGTAATGTTCTTTGCATTTGTAACTATTTTCTTTTGGGCGATTTTTGAACAATCACCGAGTTCATTAACAGTATTTGCAAAAGATTATACTCAAAGAACTTTGGAAGGAAGTGCAGGTATGACTTTTAAAATAGTAAACTCTTTAATGACTATAGTTCCTTTAGGTATTATAACTTGGGTGTTATATTTATTATTTAGAAAAACATTTGCAAAATATGCTTGGTCAAATATATTCTTAGCAATCAGTTTTGTTATTATTTGGTTTATTGCTTTATGGATGTTAAACGAAGAGTTTCAGAAAGATACAACTAAAATTCCAGCATCATGGTTCTCAGTATTAAATTCATTATACATTATTACTTTGGCTCCATTATTTTCTAAATGGTGGGAAAGTAAATACAATCCAAATGCTAATATGAAGTGGGCTATTGGA
The DNA here is from genome assembly GCF_947499065.1 of uncultured Tenacibaculum sp. Lineage (GTDB taxonomy): Bacteria > Bacteroidota > Bacteroidia > Flavobacteriales > Flavobacteriaceae > Polaribacter. The sequence goes on from NZ_CANMMT010000013.1 coordinate 32,397, forward strand.
ATGGCATTATTAGGTTTAGGAATGGCTGTTATTGCTATTGGAGCTGATGGAATAGAGCCTGGAGCTAAAACTGCATCAGTTAGTATTATCTATTTAATTTTAGTTTACCTTTTCCATACTATGGGAGAGTTATGTGTGTCGCCAGTAGCATTATCATACGTTTCTAAATTAGTGCCAGGTAGAATGATTGCCTTTATGTTTGGTATTTGGTATTTAGCAGTAGCTATTGGTATGAAATTAGCAGGTGTATTTGCAGAGTCTTCAGAGGCAATAGCACAAGAAGAAGGTTTAAGTAGCTTTTTCTGGTTGTTAACATTTGTTTCCCTAGGTTTAGCAGTGTTGTCAGCAGTGCTTTATCCAGTGATTAAGAAGTTAATGCACGGGGTAAAATAACCCTAAATAAAAGTTAAAACAATATTACAACCTGCTAAATATTAATATTTGGCAGGTTTTTTTGTAAATTTGGAATACTTATTGAGACTTAAGAGATATGAAGAAATTAATATTAGTAGCAGTTTTAGTAATTGTTTCAGCCGGAGTGAAAGCTCAGGATAAAGTTAATTGGTTAACTTTTGAAGAAGCAATGGCGAAAAATAAAGTAAATCCTAAACCAATTTTAATCGATTTATATACAGACTGGTGTGGCTGGTGTAAGAAGATGGATAAAACAACTTATAAAAATGAAGTAATAGTTAAATATATAAATGATAACTATTATGCAGTGAAGATGGACGGAGAAGGAAGAGAAGATATCAGTTTTCAAGGAAAAACATATAAGTTTGTTCAACAAGGAAGAAGTAAATATCATGAATTAGCAGCTGCTATAATGAAAGGAAAAATGAGTTATCCTTCAACAGCCTTCTTTAACGAAAAAGAGCAATTGATTCAAACAGTTCCAGGTTATATGACAAAAGAACGTTTTGAAAAAGTATTAGCGTTTTTTAATAATGATAATTATAAAAAAACAAGTTGGAAAGAATTTGAAAAGAACTTTAAAGGTTCAATCTAAAATACGTTTTAGTTAATAAAATAAGCTCCGTTTTTACCAGTATAGTAAAATGGAGTTTTTTTGTTTTTACAAGTAAAATTCCATCTAGTTATGTAACTTTTATAATTACTTCCATCAGCAATTATTAGCTTAGGGTTTAATGTGTTTATTAAACGAACTAAATTAATTTTGGGAGAGTTTTGTAAAATAACAACTGGATTTTTAATTGGAAGTTTATAAATATTTAAACTATCAATAATTAAAATAGTCTCCGATTTAAACTTAAATACATTAGTTTGAGTGTAAACTACAGTTTTATCTATAGATTCATTTGTGTAATAGCTCTTAAGTATATTTTTAGTAGAATTATTCAGAGTATCTAAAGATTGAAAGACTTGTAGTTTTTTACCATTTCGTATTCCTATTAAATTTTTTCGTTGATTGTGAAAAACAATTAATTCTTGCTTGTTTTCTTGAATATACTTTTTGAAAATTAGATGCCCCTGAAGAAATAATATTATTGTTAATGTATAGATGAAATAATTCACCTTTTTAGAAATAATAAATTGAAAAGAAAATATGAGTATTAAATACCAAAACATCATTTCATAAAAAGACATTGAAATTTCCTGAAATAAAAACTTCTCTTGATTGGAAATCCAGTCAATAACTTTATTCATTTTAGAAATAATAAAAGCATAAGAGTCAATTAAAAATGAAGGTGTAGAATTACATGAAGCTAATATTATAATTAAAATCCCACCAATTAAGATAAATGTTAAACATGGAATTATAATGAGGTTTGAAATAATAAATAAACTAGGAAATTGATGGAAATAGAATAAGCTAATAGGTAATACACTAATTTGAGCAGCAATAGATATGGTAAATAAATCCCAGAATTTTTTAAAGAAAAAAAACTTAGGCTTCCATAAGGTTGATAATCTTGGTTGTATCCAAATAATGCCAAAAACGGCTAAGTAACTTAATTGAAATCCAATGTCAAATAAAAATAAAGGTTTTATTAATAATAAAAAGAACATAGAGCTAATGATAGAGAACTCTATAACTTTCTTTTTTTTAAAAGCCTTTCCAATATTAAGAAAGCTAAACATAGTAACAGCTCTAACAACAGAAGCAGATAATCCAGTTATAAAAGCAAACGACCATAGCAATAAAATAACAAAGAGAGTTGTAGCTATACGACCGTATTTAAACTTTTCAAGAGGTTTAAACAGATAATTTAGAATTAAAAAAATAATACCTACATGTAAACCAGATATAGCTAAAATATGAATGGCTCCTGCTTTAGTATAACTCTCAAGTAATTTTCTCGACATATTTTTCCTTTCGCCTAATAATAGAGCATTAATAACTGCTTGTTCATTAGGTTTGAAATAGAGTCTGTTTAAAGAAGATTGAATCTTGTCTCTAAAATTTTCAGCAAGACCAGTTAGTGAAAATGTTCTCTTTTTTAAAAGTTTGAATTCATGTTTATTAATGAAAATTTGATGATAAATATATTGTTTAGTTAAATAGTGCTTATAATTAAATTGATAAGGATTAAGAGGAAAAGGAATGTCTTTAAATTGAGCTTTTATAAAAACTCTATCATCAATTTTTAAAGAAAAAGAAGAACTGTCTTTTTTTATGTTTAAAAGAATATTACCTATTGTTTTATTTGAATCAATTTGAACTATTTGAGCAACGAATTTATAATAGTATTTGTTAGATCTTAAATTTTTCTTGATTACAAGTATTGTAGATGAATTCTTAGAAATATACTTATAATAAAAGTTAGGATGATTTTTAGGGTTATTTATGAATGTAATAACAATTCCAATAAAGAGAAAAAAAAGTAAAGTTATTAAAGAAAATAATTTACGGAGGTTCTTTCTTTTTAAAACATATAAAATTGATAAGATTAAAAGAGTAATAAACCCTATGTAAATAAAGTTAAGCTGCCAAACATTTAAATAAAATTGGATAATAATGCCTAAAATGACACATATAAGGAAATGAAAAGGTAAAAATTCCAATAGTTTTTTCATAGCACTGATAAAACTATGGTTTTTAGATATATAGATATTTACCGTTTATTACATATTTCCTACCGTTTATTACATATATGTGTACGGTAGTTGTTTTTGATGAGGAAATTAGCGATATAAAACGTCCCTTTGCATATTGAAATAATTGATATCCTAAATTATTAAATATGAAAAGAATAGTACTCATAATAGCCTTTTCTCTATTGTTTTCTTGTAATAACGAAACTAAGAAAAAACTAATTTTTTTAGATAAAAATGCATACGAACATCCAGTTTGGCAAGATATGCTCTTACAGGAAAAAGTGAAATTTTCTGATGTTGTTTCAGCGTTTAAAGCTTATGGATCTACTCATGATTTAGATAGTGAAACTATAGAACATTTTGAAAAACTAGAAAAAAGAGTAAAACCAAAATTAGATAGTGAGGGTTATTTAACTTCAGATTTAGGATATTATAAAGAATTGTTGGTTTATAGAAAGGCTTTGCCAAATACTAAAAAGCAAAAAACAAATTATGAAAAAGCAGCAACATTTTTTACGTCGAGTATTCCTAATAATAATGGGTACGGAAGTTGGAAAAATTTAGGGCCTTTTGGCGATCCTGAAGTTCACTGGTCAGCAACTGGTAATGGAGCAATACAATATCTAGAAATGCATCCAACAAACCCAGCGATTATGTATGCATGTGCCAGAAATGGAGGGCTTTGGAAAACAGTTAATTATGGTAAGAATTGGATACCACAAACCGATTATTTTGCAACAGATAATACTTCATGTATTGATGTAAATAAATCTAATCCATCTATATTATACCTAGGAGCAGCGGAAGATCAAAAGGTTTGGTATTCTAATAATGAAGGTGTTTCTTGGGAGGACAGAAGTTCAGGGGTTTCAGGAACTATCTATGATATCCACTCAGATCCAATAGATGCAACTAGAGTACTAGCAGCCACATCTAGTGGTATTTATTTAAGTGTAAATTCGGGATTAAACTGGGAGTTGAAATTAACGGGGAGTTATACAGATATTGACTTAACAGATAATTGGGATTTAATAATAGTGTCAAATGATAATGCAGATATTGCTCCAGTTTTAAATTTCTCAAAAGATAAAGGAGATACCTTTATAGAGAAAAATATTATAACACACCTGAATAAGGTAGATCGATTTTATTTAGGGCTTTATAAGCCAACAACCGGTTCTACTCAGGTTTTTGCTTATGGTTTAGATGATGGAAACACTCCCACAAGATTTATAGGTTTATGGAAATCAGATTTTAATCCTAATCCAGCAGATAATACTTCTTATTTTAATTTCACAGAAGTGAAACACCCAACTTATAATTATCCTAATGGACCAGTACCTTTAGTAAAAGCAGCAAATGCTCAGGGATTTACAGAAGAAACGTCAGATTATTATGGAAGTATTAACCCGTATTCAGTAGCTACTTGGATAAGTGATTTTTATGTAAGTCCTAACAATCCAGATAGAATGTTAACGTTAAGAGAAAAGTTTTGGGGTAGTGAAGATGGAGGTATTCTTTGGGAGTATAAACCAAGTTATGGAGAAAGTAATTGGGCTGATAATAGATATGTTACAACGAATGTAGCAAAAGATTCAGTGTTTTGGTGTAATGATGGTGGTATGTGGGCAATTAAAGAAGATGATTTATTTCCTACAGATGCTGAAGTAACAGCTTCAGGTTTGTCTAAGAAAGCTTATTTAAATAGTAAGGTAGTTTCTAAAAACGGAGATATTTGTGTTTCTGAAGGAAGTCAAATGGATGTTAGCCAAATGGATAAAGGAGTGTTTATGACAGGAGGACAGGATATAGGGCAAATATTTACTAGAAATGGAAGAGATAGTCATGTAGCTTCTGCAGATGTTTATAGAGGAAGAATACAACCGAATGATGATACTAAATTTATAACAGGAAGTCTTAAGGTAAAATTAGATGGTGGAACTGATGAGTTTTCTGTGTATAATAATATTAATGCCGATTATTTCAATGCAAATAGATTATATGGATTTACTACAGGTGATGTACGTTTAGTACGTTCTCCGTTAAATAAAGATGGGTGGTTAGTAAATGGTTTTCAAGGAGAGAATCAAGCGAATTCTACAGGACATTCGTGGGTGCCAGTTCATAATAATTGGGAGACAGTTAAGGTTACTTCAGCAGGAATTACAAGTTTACATCCAGGAACTTTTGAACAATCAAGAGCAAATAAAGAATTAGCGTTTTTGGGAGATGAAGTAGGGAACAGGCTATTTTATACAGAAAACTTGTCGGCAGCAGAACCTACTTGGGTAGAGCTCCCAAATGCACCAAAAGTATCACGTTATAGAATAGCAACACATCCTTATAGCGAAAATATAATTGTCATTGCTACTAACACAGGGGTGTATATATCAAAAGATAAAGGAGAAACTTGGAAGTTAAAAGGCAATTTTCCATCAGCTAATCCAGCTTCAGTATTAATGGATAAAAATACGACAGAAGGAATTTATATATACACCAATCTGACTGTATATTATTCGGATGAAAATCTAACCAATTGGGTTGAGTTTAATAAAGGATTGCCATTACAAAATCTTACAGATATGCGTATTGCTTATTACCCTAATAATGATAGTAGATTATATGTGTCTAAGTATGGAAGAGGTGTCTGGAGTTCAAGTTTACAATCTGTACTAGATAAAAATGGAAACAAACCAGTAGCAGATTTCAACATTTATGGGAATAATTCAAATGAAATTATAGAAGGAGAATCAATTACTTTAGTTGATCAATCTTCTAATGCAACTGAATTAGAATGGACAATAGAAAATGGTAACGATGTAATTAATATATCTAATCAAACAACTCCAAAAGTAGTATTGTCAACTGTAGGGTATTATAAAGTAACATTGAAAGCAACTAATAATAATGGTTCAGATACTATTGTTAAAGAGCAATATATTCATGTTAAAGCTAATCCAGTAACACCTAATTGTGTATTAACTGGTACTTGGAGTCTTCCATGGTTCAAAGGAATTAGTACTATTAAATTAAATGAGGAAGAATATAATGTAACAGACAAAAGTATTTATGTAGCTACAAACAAAGTATTTAATTTTTTTACAGGAGAAGAATCATCAATTTTTATTAAAGATAGTTATGCGGGTTCATTTAAACTTTATTTAAAAGCATGGATAGATTATAATAATGATGGTGATTTTGATGATGCTAATGAAGAAATAATTAGTTCAGGAGGATTGGTAGATGAATATTCATCTAATTTTACTGTACCTAATTCAGCAATTAAGAATAAATATTTATTAATGAGAGTAGCAGGTGTTGAATCATCAATAGCACCAACTTCATGTCAAACAACTGGTACTACACAAACTGTTGATTTATTAGTTGAAGTAAAATCTAAAGTAATTTTCAATAATATACAACATTCATTGGTTAAGAGTAATAGTGTAATGTTAGAAGCTACATTTGATGGGACAACTAATGTTGTCAATTCAGGGTTTGTATATTCTAAATTTGATGGAGATTTAAATATAAATAATTCATCTGTTAGTATTCATTCTTCAGTAGTATCAAATAATACGATATTTCAAAATACAATAGATGATTTAGACTATAATGGGAAGTATTATTATCGCCCTTTCGTGAGAGATGCATATGGAATTCATTATGGAGATAAAAAAAGTTTTGAACTTATCACACATAAAATTCCATTAGCAGAAAGTTTAGTAGCTTTAAATTTAGGGAATAATCAATGGAGGTTAAAAGGAGTTGTTTTTCCTGAGAATAATGATTTAGAAGGATTATTTATAGAATATGGAACTACTGCTTTTGATAATAGTGTTTCATTTAACCCCTCCGTATATAGTAAAGATGCAAAGTTTAATATTGAAACAGAGATTAATACTGTTTTAGGAAATTCATATCAGTTTAGAATTAAGTATATCGCAAATGGAAAAACATATTACAGTAATATAATTGAGTTTGATACTGGTAAAACAATGTGTACGCCTGTTGTAGATAATAGTCTTTGGTTTAAAGTAATTGGAAATGTAACTTTTGACGGGAATTCTAATAATAGCTCAGGAAGTGAAGGTTATCAGGATTTTACCAGTATAATATATGATGTAAAAGAAGGAGAAAGTTATTCAATTTCAATAACTGATTCTTATGCTCCTGGATTTAATTTAAGTTATGTAGTTTATATAGATTATAATAATGACGGAGATTTTACGGGGTATAATGAAACAGTGGCTAGGCAGAGTGTAGCAATTGGTGAAACTTTTACAGGAACTATAACTATCCCTAAAGAAGATGTTGTATATGATACGAATTTAAGAATGCGTGTAATTGGGTATGAAGGAAATGTAAATAGTTGTCATGTTATTACAGGGCAAGTTGAAGATTATTTAATTAAAATTGAATCTGTACAGAATACAGTTACGGCGGTAACAGAAACCTTTACAGGAATTAACGGAAAAGTAGGAGGGGGTACAGCAAGTGTTTTAACAAACGATACGTTAAATGGAGCTTTATTGAACGCTTCAGAAATTACTTTAACAGCAGGAACTTCACCAACTCCAACAAGTGGTAGTATTGTAATGAATTCAGATGGAACGATAACCGTAAGTTCAGGAACCACTGCTGGAACTTATGATTATGAATATACCATCTGTGAAAAATTAAATCCATCAAACTGTAGTACAATTGCAAGTAAGGTAGTTGTAGGTAGTTCAGTAATCGAAGCCAAAACAGAAACTTTTACAGGAATCAACGGAAAAGTTGGAGGAGTTACAGCTAGTGTTTTAACAAACGATATATTGAATGGAACTTTATTGAACGCTTCAGAAATTGCTTTAACAGCAGGCACTTCACCAACACCTCAAAGTGGAAGTATTGCAATGAATTCTGATGGAACAATAACAATAAGTCCAGAAACGACCACAGGTACTTATGATTATAAATATACTATATGTGAAAAATTAAATCCATCAAACTGTAGTACAATTACAAGTAAGGTAGTTGTGGATAGTTCAGTAATCGAAGCCAAAGCAGAAACTTTTACAGGAATTAATGGAAAAGTAGGAGGAGTTACAGCTAGTGTTTTAACAAACGATATGTTGAATGGTGTTTTATTAAATGCTTCAGAAGTTACTTTAACAGCAGGCACTTCACCAACACCTCAAAGTGGAAGTATTGCAATGAATTCTGATGGAACAATAACAATAAGTCCAGAAACCACCGCTGGCACTTATGATTATGAATATACTACCTGTGAGAAACTAAACCCATCAAACTGTAGTACAATTACAAGTAAGGTAGTTGTAGATAGTTCAGTAATTGAAGCCAAAACAGACACTTTTACAGGAATCAATGGAAAGGTAGGAGGAGTCACAACAAGTGTTTTAACAAACGATATGTTGAATGGAACTTTATTGAACGCTTCAGAAGTTACTTTAACTGCGGGTACTTCACCAACTCCCTCAAGTGGAAGTATTGTAATGAATTCTGATGGAACAATAACAATAAGTTCAGAAACTACCGCAGGTACTTATGATTATAAATATACTATATGTGAAAAATTAAATCCATCAAACTGTAGTACAATTACAAGTAAGGTAGTTGTGGATAGTTCAGTAATCGAGACTAAAACAGAAACTTTTACAGGAATCAACGGAAAAGTAGGGGGAGCCACAGCAAGTGTTTTAACAAACGATATGTTAAATGGAACTTTATTAAACGCTTCAGAAGTTACTTTAACAACGGGTACTTCACCAACACCTCAAAGTGGAAATATTATAATGAATTCCGATGGGACAATAACAATAAGTTCAGGAACGACAGCAGGTACTTATGATTATGAATATACTATCTGCGAAAAATTAAATCCATCAAACTGTAGTACAGTTACTAGTAAAGTAGTTGTAGATAGTTCAGTAATCGAAGCTAAAACAGAAACCTTTACAGGAATCAAGGGAAAAATAGGAGGAGTCACAACAAGTGTTTTAACAAACGATATGTTGAATGGAACTTTATTGAACGCTTCAGAAGTTACTTTAACAGCAGGTACTTCACCAACACCTCAAAGTGGAAGTATTGTAATGAACTCCGATGGAACGATAACCGTAAGTTCAGAAACCACTGCTGGCACTTATGATTATGAATATACGATCTGTGAGAAACTAAATCCATCAAACTGTAGCACAATTACAAGTAAGGTAGTTGTAGATAGTTCAGTAATCGAAGCCAAAACAGAAACTTTTATAGGAATCAACGGAAAAATAGGAGGGGTTACAGCAAGTGTTTTAACAAACGATATATTGAATGGAACTTTATTGAACGCTTCAGAAGTTACTTTAACAGCAGGTACTTCACCAACATCTCAAAGTGGAAGTATTGTAATGAACTCCGATGGGACAATAACAGTAAGTTCAGGAACCACTGCTGGCACTTATGATTATAAATATACTATATGTGAAAAATTAAATCCATCAAACTGTAGTACAATTACAAGTAAGGTAGTTGTAGATAGTTCAGTAATAGAAGCTAAAACGGACACTTTTACAGGAATCAATGGAAAAGTAGGAGGAGTGACAGTCAGTGTTTTTTCTAATGACCAGTTAAATGGGGCATTATTAACTAATATTTCATACATCAATTTTACTGCTGGAACTTCTCCGAATCCATTAAGTGGAAGCATTATAATAAATTCCGATGGAGCAATAACGGTAAGTTCAGGAACGACAGCTGGTACTTATAGTTTTGAATACACCATCTGTGAGAAATTAAATCCATCAAACTGTAGTACAATTACAAGTAAGGTAGTTGTAGATAGTTCTATAATAGAAGCAAAAGAAGAAATTTTCACAAACATAAATGGAAGAAAAGGAGAAGTAACTGCTAGTGTTTTATCTAATGATTTGTTAAACGGACTGCTATTAAATGTGTCAGATATTGACTTAACAGTAGGAGCTTCTCCTAATCCATTAAATGGAAGTATTGTAATGAACTCTGACGGGACAATTGTAGTGAGTTCAGGAACTACTGGAGGTACTTACGATTATGAATATACCATTTGCGAGAAATTGAATCCATCAAATTGTAGTACAATCATAAGTAAAATAATGGTTGAAAATGATGCAGTTACAGAAAATTCGGTAATGATATATCCCGTTCCAGTTTCAGATGTTTTGTTTATTTCAGCATACGGAGTTATAGGAGATCCTTTTGATATTCATGTTTTTGATGTTAACGGGCAATCCATTTATAGAAAACGAGAATATTATAATGGAGAAGATTTTAAAGTTGATACAAGTAAATTATCTGTAGGAGTATATATTATAAATATTTATGGAACAAAGTTAAAGAAGGAAACTAAGTTTATGAAAATGTAGTTGAGGTTTCATCAGTGACTATAAATTTATAACCAGTACCATGTATATTTTTTATTTGAATTGAAGTAGTATTTTTAAAGTGTTTTCGTAGTTTGGAAATGAAAACATCTAAGCTTCTTCCGATAAAATAGTTGTCATCTTTCCATACGGAGTTTAAAATATAATCTCTTTTAAGTAAAGTGTTTTTGTTTCTAGCGAATAAGGCTAAAATATCAGCTTCTTTTTGAGTTAGTTGTATAGCTTTACTATTATTAGTATTTAATATTAGGTTATCAAGATCTAAACTATAATTAGAAAAAGGAATAATGTTTTTAAATGTTTGAACAGCAGAACTTCTTTTTAAAATAGCTTTGATTCGAAGTACTAACTCTTCAATATTAAAAGGTTTAGTTACATAATCATCAGCACCAATTTTAAAGCCATTAATTTTATCTTCTTTCATGGATTTGGCAGTTAAAAAAATAACAGGGATGTTAGTGTTAATTTTTCTTATTTCTTTAGCTAGACTAAATCCGTCCATTATAGGCATCATAACGTCCAGTAAACAGATATCAAAAGAATTTTTATGGAATTCGTTTAAAGCTAATTTGCCATTAGGAAAAAGAGTTACATTAAAATGATAGTTTTCTAAACTATCTTTTAATAAAAAAGCCATGCTTTCATCATCTTCAACTAATAAGATATGTTTTTGATTACTCATAATTAAATAGGTAAAAAAATAGTAAACGTAGTTCCTAAATTCTCTTTACTTGTAAAAGTAATTTTTCCTAAATGTTTTTCTATTATTGTTTTAACATAGCTTAAGCCTAAGCCAAATCCTTTAGTATTGTGTATATTTCCGCTTTCGGCTCTAAAGAATTTTTCAAAAATACGTTCTTGAGTTTCCTTACTCATTCCAATACCTTTATCAATGATTTCGACATTAATTCCATTGTTTAAGTTCACCGTTTTAATTGTAATTTCAGGATGAACTTTCGCATATTTAATAGCGTTTTCAATTAAATTATACACAACATTAGTAAAATGAGTTTCATCTGCTCTAATAGTATATTTTTTGGCATCCAAAAAGGCCTTTATACTACCTTCTTTTTTTTCAATGATTGGTTCAAAACTTAATAATACTTTATTTATAATAGTGTGAACATCGATTTCTTGAAAAGAAAAAGATTCTTCTTGTTTTTCAATGGTAGAAATTTGTAGTACACTATCAACAAGGTTTAATAATCGATTATTTTCATTGTAAATAATATCAGCATACTTTCCTAATTTATTAGTGTCCATTTTATTACTTCTGTTTCTTATAGCATCAGATGCCACAGAAATATTAGTAATTGGAGTTTTTAGCTCATGTGTCATATTATTAACAAAATCGTTTCTTAAATGTGCTAATTTTTTTTCTTTAAGAATAGAAATTATTATAAAAATAAAAACAGCTAATATAACAAGTAAGCTAACAGAGGAATACATCCATATTCCCATAGAGTTTAAAAGGTAAACAGTTTTATTATTAATTATAATTTTGAAATTCAAAAGATCAACAGTTGAGGTTCTTTTTTCACAAGATATTTCAGTGTTGTCAGCAACGTCAAAAATAGTATTCCCTAATATTATTTCATTGTTTTTAGATTTAATGATGTTATAATCAAAATCAACATTTAACTCTCTAGAGTAAAATTCTTTTCGAAGAGTTTTATCTAGAATATTTATATTAAAATGTGTATTTGTTTTAACAAGAAATTCATTAGAAGCAATTTTAATTATAGGTGGAATTGTGGAAATAGAATCTTTTTCTAAGATTAATAATTGATGAGCTACATTTCTTAAGGCAATATTTATTTTATCATCAAATTGCTTCTCTTCAAGAGAGAAAGACTTTTTAAACCAATATACTTGCGTAACAAATAATCCTAAAATGGTTATTAGCATTAATAGTAGTATAGTACGTATAGTTTTATTTGCCATATGAGCAAAGTTAAGCTAATTATTGTTTAGCTTTTAAATATTTACATCTCAATAACAATTATTTACACTTCATTAACAACTATTTACATCTCATTTTCAATAACTAATAATTGCCCAGATAACTTTGTGGTAAGAACCATTAAAGTATTTAAAAAATGAAAATAAAAATATTAATAGTAGGAGTTTTATCAATTTTAGGAAGTTTAATAATTGTTGGATTTGCCAACAAAAAAAGTTCCAATGAAAATAACCCTTTAGAAGTTAAAATGTTAAAAAAAACAAATAATAAACTAAGTTGCTTTAGTAACGTTCGTTTTAATAACTTCTCTAAGGTTGCGCCAAGCTATTTGGTTAGAGGGGCTAGTAATAGGACAATTACTAAAGATAAATTAAGTAAAGCAAAAACATTAAAAGATATTGTTGAACATTATCCATCTAATTGGATAGAAGAGTATGTTACTGTTGAAATATATAGAGTAACTAAAGATGAAGCTATAAAAGAAGTTGGAGATGATATTAATTTAAATAGCAAACAGCAAGAATTATTTAATAACATACATATTGGAGATGATATTTTAATAAGAGTAGTTTATAAAGACAAAGAATCATTAGGGACTAACAATACCAAAAAAGAAACGAATATTACAATGACAGTAGTTCCAGAAGTATCAGCTAGTTTTAGAGAAGGTAATGAACAACTTGTTGAATATTTGAAAAAGAATAGTACAGTTGAAATTTTAAACTGGAATTTTAATCCTATGCAAAATGCAACTGCGTTGTTTACAGTAAATGAAATGGGAGAGGTAGGAAATGTAAAAGTTACAAAAACAACAGGAATTATTTCAGTAGATAGAGCCATTATAAAAATGGTGTATAAAATGCCTAAATGGAATCCTGCAATAAATAGTAAGGGTAAGCTTGTGTCGCAACAATTTGAATTAATTATAGGAGAAGTAGGTTGTTAAATAAGTATAAAACAACAAAAGAGCTCCCGGGGGAGCCTTTTGTATAAGGGGTGGTTAAACATTAAATTCAAATTATCTATTTCTAATTTACCTTTTATATAAGTGATTTTTGTCAATTTTTCGATAAATGGAATAATCTGCTTGTTGAAAAGCAAAAAAATATAGATGAATAGTGTTTTTAAGCAAAAAAAAAAGAAGCGTCCCCCCGGATAAACTTCTTTTTTAGTGATAACTCATTTAATAGGTTATTACACTGTAAAGGTAATTGTATAAAGGGATTAATTTTTTAAAATTAGATGAGAGGAAGGAAAGTAAAGTTGAACAACCTTGTTTATTAAGTGAAGTAAAAAGAGCTTATGATTGTAAAATAAAAAAACCACCTTTTTTAGGTGGTTTTTTTATTCATATAAATATGATTTATACAGCTAATACAAATAAACCTTCTTCGGTTTTTTCAACTTTAGCTAATTTATTTTTGGTTAAACTCTTAATTGTCTTATCCCATTTTTTGTTAGATAAACCAGATTCAGACTTTAATACATTTAAATCTATTTTTTCAGCTTTGTCAATTAAAGCTAATAAAGCTTTCTCATCATCATTTAATTCAATAGAAGGAGCTTTCTTTTCAGGTTTCATTTGAGGGAAGAATAATACTTCTTGAATTGAAGGATTGTTTGTTAAATACATTATTAAACGATCCATACCAATACCTAAACCAGAAGTAGGAGGCATTCCATACTCTAATGCACGTAAGAAATCTTGATCAATAAATTCACCAGCTTCATCATCACCACGAGCAGCTAATTTTAATTGAGCTTCAAAACGTTCACGTTGATCAATTGGGTCATTTAATTCTGAATAAGCATTTGCAATCTCTTTACCACAAACCATTAATTCAAAACGCTCTGTTAACTCAGGATTATCTCTATGTTCTTTACATAAAGGAGACATTTCTTTAGGATAATCTGTAATGAAAGTTGGTTGAATGTAGTTTCCTTCACATTTTTCACCAAAAATTTCATCAATTAATTTTCCTTTCCCCATGGTGTCATCAACCTCAATACCCATACTTTTAGCAGCGGCACGAATTTCGTCTTCTGATTTACCATTGATATCAAAACCAGTAAAATGCTTTATAGAATCAGCCATAGTAACTCTAGCATAAGGAGCTTTAAAATCAACTTTATGTTCTCCAAAAGTAGCTTCAGTAGTTCCGTTTACAGCTATAGCACAGTGTTCTAATAATTTTTCTGTAAAGTCCATCATCCAGTTGTAGTCTTTATAAGCTACATAGATTTCCATTGCTGTAAACTCTGGATTGTGAGTTCTGTCCATTCCTTCGTTACGGAAATTTTTAGAAAACTCATATACACCATCAAAACCACCAACAATCAAACGCTTTAAGTATAATTCGTTAGCAATTCGCATATATAATGGAATGTCTAAGGCATTATGGTGAGTAATAAATGGTCTTGCAGCCGCACCACCTGGAATTGGTTGTAAAATAGGAGTTTCTACTTCAAAATAACCAGCATCGTTAAAAAACAGACGCATAGCATTAAATAACTTAGTTCTTTTTACAAATACATCTTTTACATGTGGGTTTACAACTAAGTCAGCATAACGTTGTCTATAACGCATTTCAGGATCTGTAAAACCATCAAAGGTGTTTCCATCAGCATCAACTTTAGGTAAAGGTAATGGTTTTAAAGATTTACTTAATAATTTAAAGTCTTTTACCATTACAGTAATTTCTCCAACTTTAGTTTTAAATAATTCTCCTTCTATACCTACAAAGTCACCTATATCTAAAAGTTTTTTATAAACTTCATTGTACAAATCTTTGTCTTCTCCAGGACAAATCTCGTCTCTATTGAAATATACTTGAACTCTTCCTTCGCTATCTTGTAATTCAGCAAAAGAAGCTTTTCCTTGTATACGACGACTCATTAATCTACCAGCAATTACCACCTTTTTTCCTTCTTCAAACTTATCCTTTATGGTTTTTGAATTTGAATTTAATGGAAATAAATCAGCAGGGTAAGGGTTAATACCTAATTCTCGTAATTTCCCTAACTTTTCTCTACGTACAACTTCTTGTTCTGATAATTGCATGGGTTAATTTTTATAATTTTTTAATGAAGGGGCAAAGATACAATCAATTGAAGAATTAAACAATGAATAACAGATTGACATTTTTTGTAAAAAAACTAAAAAAATTTGCAGGTATTAAAAAAGGTTGTATATTTGCAGGCTGCTTTTTTGTAAAGCAGCATTTAGTTGTGTTGTTAGGTACTTTAAATAGTACCATGGTTTTGTTAACCAATGGAAAGCTTCCCTGAGATGGGTTGCTTTTTTTTTGCATTAAATTTGGCTTAAAAGAAAGCGTTTTTGTATTCCCAAAAAGTAGTTAAGAATAGAACAAAATATACTGTAGCTACAGAAAATTTAATGGTAGCAGAAACTAAGAAACCTAAAAATGCCCCAAAAGAAGCTTTAATAGCTCTCGTAGTATCTTTACTGTCATAAATTAATTCACCAATAAGAGCTCCAAAAAAAGCACCTATTAATATCCCAAAAGGAATAGGAGAGAATAAACCTATAATTAAACCTATAGTAGTTCCATAAACTCCGTATTTACTACCTCCAAAACGTTTTGTTCCAATGGCAGGAATAAAATAATCAATTATAAAAATAAAAATAGCAATGGCTAAAGTGATGCCTAAAAATGTCCAATCTTGAGGTATTACTTTTGTTAAATGTAATAGCAGTAAACCTAACCAACCTGTTAAGGGACCTGGTAAGATTGGTAAAAATGAACCAACGATACCTAAACAAACACATATAAAACCAAGTAAGGTTAGCAATATATCCATATTTTATATTCTTTTTTTAGTTTAAAATAGCTTTATTTTTCTATTTATAAGACGAGTATAATGACTATTTGTTACATTTTTATAACTAAAAAATTAGTTTAAACTAATTTTTTAGTTATATTTGTGGTGAAATATTTCAATAAAAGTTAGAATGAGTAAACAATTAACAAAAGCAGAAGAGCAGATAATGCAAGTTTTATGGAGTTTAAAAGAAGCATCTGTAAAAGAAGTTATAGCAGAGTTACCAGAACCGAAACCAGCTTATAATACAGTCTCTACTATTATTAGAATTTTAGAAACTAAAGAATTTGTTGGGCACCAACCTAAAGGAAGAGGGTATGTATATTACCCATTGGTGAAAAAATCGGAGTATAGTAATGAAAGTCTACATAAGTTAATGAACGGTTACTTTGGAGGTTCATTTAAGAGTATGGTATCTTTTTTTATGAAAGAAAATAAAATGGATATTAATGAATTAGAGAGTGTTTTGAAAGAAATAAATAAAAATAAAGAGTCATGATAAATTATATAATTCAAGTAGTCTTATTTCAAGTACTGTTTGTAGCAGTTTATGATTTTTTCTTAAGTAAAGAAACTTTTTTTTCTAAGAATAGATGGTATTTATTATCAACATCTATAGTATCATTTTTATTACCATTTGTTAAAATACCTACTATACAAAAAGCAGTTCCTGTAGAGTATACTATTATGTTACCAGAAGTAGTTTTATCTCCACAGAGAGTAATTGAAAAAGCTGCTTGGTATCAATCTATTGACTATTTAGATGTGTTATTTTGGAGTGGATGTTTAGTGTTTTTAATAGTGTTTGTTGTAAAATTATTACGCATTGTTCGATTAATATTTAAATATGAAATTGAACGTAAAAAAACATATAAATTGGTGTTGTTGCCAAAGAACGCAAAAGCATTTTCTTTTTTCAATTATATTTTCTTAGGAAAAGAAATTCCATTAGATAAACAAGAAAAAATAATTCAACATGAATTAGTGCATAGTAAACAAAAACACTCAATCGATTTGTTGTTTTTTGAATTTCTGAGAATACTAATGTGGTTTAATCCAATGGTATATGTGTATCAAAATCGAATTTCTTTAGTACATGAATATATTTCTGATGAGAAAGTGAGCAAGGCTACTTTAAAAGAAAATTACATAAACAATTTACTCTCTGATGTTTTTCAAGTTGAAAACATTTCATTCTTAAATCAATTTTATAAACATTCATTAATTAAAAAACGAATTATTATGATGACGAAAAAAGAATCGAAACAGATTAAACAATTAAAATACTTATTGTTAATACCTGTGTTAGCTAGTATGCTAGCTTATACATCTTGTTCACAAAATGCAAATGCTAATACACCAGAACAAAAGAAAGAAAATACTGTACTTTATACTGATATAAAGGATATGAAAAAGAGAGTTTCTAAAACAAAACAATCATACATGGATGTATATTTAGGATTAGAACCACCAAAAACAAAAGAATTGCAGTTAAATGATTTGACTAGTGAAGAATTAACGGAGTTTAATAATAAAAAAGAAAAGCTGTCAAAATCGGGAAAAGAAGAGATACCACTTAGGCTTTTTGAAGGAGTAGAGAAAAAGAAAAGAAAAACTATTTTTTTTGATTTGGAAGAAGCAGCTAAGAGAATGGATAATAAAGAACAAGTTAAGAAAACAAACAATAATCTTTCTCAAGAAGTTAATAATCTAGGTAAACAATCTAAAAATAACTTTCCTCAAGAGACTAACTATGTTCCATTTACATTATTAGATAAATACCCAACATTTCCAGGATGTAGAGAAGGGGATAAAGATTGCTTAAGTAGAAGTATGGCGAAGTTTATGGTGGAAAATTTTGATATGATTAAAGTGAAAGGAATGGGGGTAAAGAAAGGAGAAACAAGAATGTATTTACAGTTTACAATAAATAAAAAAGGGAACATTGATAAAATTAATGTTAGAGCCCCACATCCTGATTTAAAACAGTATGCAATTGAAGTTGCTGAGAAATTACCAAGAATGAAACCTGGGGAAAAGAATAATAAAGCAGTGTCTACTAGATATACATTACCAATTACATTTAATATTAACTAGTTAAAAATTTTATGAAAAAGAAAATTTTAATTGTATTATTTTTAATAGGGTTTATTAAAGTCGAAGCGCAAACTTCGACTTTTAAATCCATTGATAATTTATTGAGTGCGGGGCGTTATAAAAAAGCCTTGAAAGAATTGAATAAGCTACCTTCAACTTTCGTATCTAATACAAAGAAGGCTCACATTTATGAAGCAATAGATAATTATAAATTAGCTTCAAAATATTATGAAAAAGCATTAGAGATTAAAAATGATTACGCCATAAAAGTTAAGTTGGGAAAAAGCTATAATAAAGAGAAAAAGTTAAAAAAAGCAATATCAATTTTTGAAGACATTGTAGAAAAAGATGATGATAATTTATTGATAAAATATCAATTAGGTAAATTGTATTTAAAGACTAAACAGCCTTCTAAGGCTAAAAAACTATTTGAAAATTTAATTGAAAAGGATAAAGAAAATGCGAATTACCATTATCAGTTAGGTGTTGCATATGCTATGTTGAAGAAGAGAAACTTAAAAATAAATAGTTTTTTAGAGGCTTATAAAAATGATGATGAGCACATTAAGGCAATTCACCAATTAGCGCTTGCTTATGTTTTATTAAGAGATAGAGATTCTTCTGCTATTTTTACAAATAAAGGATTGCAAGTAAATCCAAATCATATAGAATTAAACAAGTTAAAAATAAATAGCTTGTATAGAAAGAAACAGTATTTAGAAGCAATTAGTTTGTTAGAAAAAATAGATACGTTAAAGCCAAATGAGCATTATACTCAAAAAATGTTAGGAAGAGCTTTGTACAAGTTAAAAGATTATGATGAAGCTGAAAAGTATTTTAATAAAGCATTAAAAATAGATCGGTCAGATTTTAAATCATATACTTATTTAGGAGATATAGATTTTAATCAAAAAGAATATAAGAGCGCTATGTATAACTATAGGTTAGCAACTTATGTAGGAAAAGAATCTAGAGATATTGAGTATTACCAATTAGCAAGAGTGTATAAAGAATTAGGAAAACCTAAAGCAGAAATGGAGGCTTACAAAGATTCGTATAATGAAAATAGTAGAAATTACAGAGCTTTATACCAATTAGCTAATACTACAGAAAACTATTATGAAAATAAAAAGTTAGCCTTAAAATATTATAAAAATTATATGGATAGGTTTGAAGAAAAAGATTCTTTGCTTACAAGTCAAGTGAAAACTAGAATTAAAGAAATAAAAAAATATTATTTCATGAAAGGTGATGTTATAGAATAGGCTAAATTTTTGTATTTTCATCTCAAAATCAATGAGATGAGGTGTTGCTGTGTTTCTTTAATTACAATTTTATTATTTGTGTCGTGCGATTTTTTTTCTTCATCAAAAAAGAATAAAGATCAGGTGATTGATACTGTTATTGATTTTTCTAAAGTAGATGTTTCTCCTTCTTTTAGTGTTTGTAAAAAACTTATGGATGAAGCAAAGACAAATTGTTTTAGAAAAGAAATTCAGCAAAGAATAACCAAGGAATTGCAATTGTATAATTTTGTTAGTAATGAATTAATAGATGAGGTAGTTTTAATAGACTTGCAAATTAGTAGTAAAGGGAAGTTTGAGTTAAAAGATATTTCATCATCCAACAATATAAAAGAATACTTACCAAAGTTAGATAGTGTAATTAGACAATCGATAAAAAAGTTACCCAAAATAACACCTGGTTTTAAAAGGGGTATACCTGTATCAACACAATATCAATTACCAATTAGAATACAAATAGAAGAGGAAGTAAACTAAAAGGAAATGAAAAAATAAAGAGACTAAAAAGTATCCAAAAAATAAAATAGATTATTTGTGTAAAATTCATTCTATTTTGATTTTCTTTTTTTATTCTATTTTTTAGTTCTTCAATAGAAAGCTTTAAGAGTTCTTCTTTACTAAGATTTAAATCGATAATACCAGTTACTTTTAATCCAGCTTTATAGCCTCTATAAACGTCTTTTGGATAGTTTAAAAGAGAAAAACCCATTGCCCAAGTACTCATTATACCGATAGGTAATTTTTTCCACATACCTGTGGCAATTTCCCACCCAGCGATAAAAGCTTCTCCTTTCCATGTTGTATCACAGTTGTATAATACATGTTGTATGTCGTGAATGTGAATGATATCTTTTCTAAATTGAGAATTGGGAAGTTTTAACGTAAATAATTTAAATTTTAATTCAAAGGTATTTTCATCTTCGCCTCCATTTTTTAAGAGATTGTTTTTGGTGTAAAATCCTTGTAAAGCTTCTGCTATTGTCATGTTGTAGTTGTTTTGTACAACAAAGATATTTTACAAGTTTTATGTTTTTCTTGACAATTATCAAGAAATTATTTTCCTCTAATTCTACTGAAGGTTTCGGGAGTCATGCCTAAGAAAGAAGCAAGGTGTTTAGAGGCTACTCTATTAAATAGAAAAGGTTTCTTTTGTAATAAAATATTATAGCGTTCTTGAGCAGTATGAAGTTGTAAATCGTCGATTCTTTCAACAAGATCTATATAGATTTTTTGTAAAAATAAACGACCAAATCGTTCATATTTAGGATTGGAATTAAAAAGGTTTTCTAAATCTGCATGCGCAATTTTTAGAACTTCCAAATCTTCTAAAGCTTCAATGTTGTATTTGCTTTTTTTACGTTGAATAAAGCTGTCAATTGTAGTTATGCTTTCTTGTTCAACTGAAAAATGTACAGTTATGTCTTTTCCATCTTTGTAATAAAAAACACGAGCTATTCCTGATGTGATAATATACATATGGTTACAGATATGTCCAGCTTCATGTAGTATATGATGTTTAGTGTATTTTTCAGGTTTTATAATATTTTGAAAAGCCTCTGCGAGTTCAGGGTTTTCTAATAATAAATCGGCATTTTGTTCAAAAAAAGAGTTCATAACCTATAAATTAAGTAATTCATCTACAAAATCACGTTTATTAGAAAGGCGAGGTACTTTATGTTGCCCACCAAGTTTCCCTTTTTTACTTAACCAGTCATAAAATAATCCTTGTCGTGCTTGATGTACTTTAGGTAAAGACAATGTCATGTTATTATAACGCTTGGCTTCATAATCTGAATTGATACATTTTAAAGCATTATCTAATAATTCTGTAAAAGTATCTATGCTTTTAGGAGGAGTGCTAAATTCAATAATCCATTCATGCCCACCACTTTTATTATCATTCATAAAAATTGGTCCAACAGTGTAATCTCTAATAGAAGCGTTGGTTTTTGTACTTGCAATTTTTAAAGCTTCCTCTGCATTCTCAATAATTAATTCTTCACCAAAAACATTGATATGGTGTTTTGTCCTACCAGTAATTTTTATTCGATAAGGATTTAAAGAAGTAAACTTAACAGTATCACCAATTAAATAACGCCATAAACCACCATTGGTAGTAATAACCACTGCGTAATTAACATCTTTTTTAACTTCAGATAATGGAATAGCTGTTGAATTTTCACCATCATAAGAATCCATAGGAATGAATTCGTAGAAGATACCATAATCGAGCATTAGTAATAATTCTTCTGAATTATTTTGGTCTTGAATAGCAAAGAAACCTTCAGAAGCATTATAAGTTTCGTAATATTTGAAACTGTCTTTTGGAATTAATTTTTTGTACTGTTCTCTATATGGGTTAAAGTTAACCCCTCCATGGAAGTAAACTTCTAAATTAGGCCAAACCTCTAAAATATTATTCTTACCGGTTTTTTCTAAAACTCTATTTAGAAGTACTAACATCCAACTAGGAACTCCAACTAAACTAGTAATGTTTTCGTTTATAGTTTCATTAATAATAGCTTCCATTTTTGTTTCCCATTCGGCCATTAAAGAAACTTCTTGGCTAGGAGCAGAGCTATAGTCTGCCCAAAAAGGTAAATTTTCAGTTATAATTGCAGATAAATCCCCAAAATGAGAATTATTATCTTCATAAATAGCAGTACTGCCTCCTAATTTTAATCCTTTACCAGTAAACATTTGTGTTTCTTCATTGTTGTTAATGTATAAACACAGCATGTCTTTACCAGCTTTTAAATGACATCCTTCTAAGGCTTCATTACTTACTGGAATAAATTTACTCTTAGCATTAGTAGTTCCACTTGATTTTGCAAACCATTTAATTGTTGTGGGCCAAAACAAATTTTGTTCACCTTTTCTACATCTTTCTATAAGTGGTTCAATGCTTTCGTATTTCTGGATAGGAACATTATTGGTAAAATCGACGTAGTTTTTAATTGAAGAGAAGTTATGTTGTTTTCCAAACTCAGTATTCTTAGCAATATTTAATAATTTTTGAAGTAATTCGTTTTGAACATCGATAGGATATTTTAAAAATAATTCTACCTGATGTTTACGTTTTTTCAAAAACCATGATATAATAGAATTTATAAATGGAAACGACATAGTTTAACTCTTAATTCAATTTTTTTACTGTAAGTTTGTGAAGCTAAAAGTAATAAAATTTAAGACATGCAATACCAAGGAGTTTTAAAAAAAATGACGACTGAAAATTTAGATACTGTACAGTATTACTTAGATATGAAATCTGATTTTTTAAACATGAATCAGCTTTTAAACAAAAAAATAACACTAAGTTTTGTTACTTACGAATGTTTAAATTGTCATTTAGAAAAACAAATTTACCGCCAAGGATTTTGTAAAAAATGTTTTTTTGAAACTCCAAATGCTGGAGATTGGATTATGAGACCTGAGTTAAGTAAAGCTCATTTAGATATTGAAGATCGTGATTTAGAATATGAGAAAAAAGTACAATTACAACCACATATTGTGTATTTAGCTAACTCTAGTAATGTAAAGGTGGGTGTTACTAGAAAACAACAAGTGCCAACACGTTGGATAGACCAAGGAGCTCATGAAGCTATTGAAATTGTTGAGGTACCTAATCGTTATTTGGCTGGAATTACAGAGGTTGCTTTAAAAGAACATGTAGCAGATAAAACCAACTGGAGAAAAATGCTAAAAAATGATATTGAAGATGAAAATTTAGTATCGTGGCAAGAACGTTTAAAAACTTTTATTCCAGAAGAAGCTCAGCAATATTATATTGAAAATAATAAAGAAACCTCAATTAATTTTCCTGTAGAAAAATATCCGGCAAAACCTAAAAGCTTAAATATTGTAAAGGAACAAAGCTATACAGGAACGTTAGTAGGTATAAAAGGGCAGTATTTGATTTTTGAAGATGAAACTGTTTTTAATGTCAGAGCTAATGAAGGAATTGTAGTAGAAATTACAATGGCTTAAATTTTTTCAAGCAATTGAGATTCTGAATTATAAAGTTGATTTAAAGCATTTATTTTTAAATTTTCTTGTTGCTGTTTTAGAAAAGCATAGAAACCATAATTTTTTGTGAAATAATTGATAGAAAATGTGACTTCATTTTCTGTTTTTAAATAATTATTAAGAGCGTCTGTAACTAGTAAATTATTTATTTTATCAGTTACAGACTCTTTTATTTTATATTTCTTTTTTATTAAGTTTTCAATCTTTTTCTTATTAGATAATGAAGGAAAAGTATATTTAAAAAAGATAAGTTTATTCTTAAAAAAATGAAGTTCAGTGGTTATTCGATAACCACCTATTTTTGCTGTAAAAAAGATGATATCACACAAATCAGGGTTTTTAATAAAACGATAAGAAGTATTAATCCCTTTTTTTACAGAACTAACGCAAGCGCCAAAATCAATATCATCAGAAAAACGAATAGGAACGTTACTTTCAATGGTGTCATTGTCTTGTACAACACTGTTAAATATAGATGTATAATTATCTATATTCTTATATTTCTTAATTATTTGACTGTAATAATTATTATAGTACTTTCTACTATTTAGTATATTATTTATTTTTTGGATTAAAAGCATATCAATTTAATTGTTATTGAAACTTGTAATCCCCCGAACGAAGCAGTTATACTTCAATATAAATATACAATTTTTTTAATGTTTTACAATAGTATAGTTCTTATTCATTTTCAATTCACTTAATACATTAAGTGCTTCATTTATGTAAATGTCCTTTTTTAAATTTTTATGCCAAGCAATGCGTTTTTCCTTTAAAACAGTATCTTTTTTAAATAAACTTAATTCGTATTTAGGAGAGTCAAATGTAAGTTTAGAATCAAATTTAAATACTTCTTTAAATTTTTCACCATCCTTAGATTTTCTATCATTTTCTTCTTTAAATTTATTATAGTTTAAAGAATATATTCTTTCATCTTGATTTTTCTTTAACCATTTAGCGTATTCATTAATTTTCTTAAACTTTTCATTTTTCATTACACGTTGCTTACTGTTATATACAACATCAGCAAAATTAGTATATGAATTTGTTGTGTTATACTTAGCTTGTTGCACCTTATCCCAAGGTAAAGCACCATCTAAATCACGTTCTCCAAATTCCATATAGCTAAACCTACTAGGTAAAGAAACATCCGAATAAACCCCTTCTATTTGAGTAGAACCACCATTAATTCTATAAAACTTTTGAATAGTCATTTTTAAAGCACCTAAATCACTAGGGTACTTTTCGTAAAAACGGTTTATAGGTAATACATTTTGTACAGTTCCCTTACCATACGTTTGTTTTCCTCCAATAATAACCCCACGTTTATAATCTTGCATAGCTGCAGCAAAAATTTCTGATGCAGAAGCAGAAAACTCATTTACCATTACTACTAAAGGACCATCCCACTGAATTTTAGCGTCTGTGTCATTTTTAACAACAGGTTGTTCGTTTCTATATTTAACTTGTACAATTGGGCCTTGTTTAATAAATAATCCGCCAATTTCAATGGCTGTTTTTAAAGAACCACCACCATTATCACGTAAATCAATCACTAAACCTTTTACGTTTTCTTTCTTTAAGCGCTCAATTTCTTTCTCCATGTCTTTAGCAGCATCTCTACGGCTTAAGTCATTAAAATCAATATAAAATCTAGGTAAGTTAATTACACCATATTTTTTTCCGTCTTTTTCAACGATACTAGATTTAACAAAGGTTTCTTCAAGCTCAACTACATCTCTAATAATAGGAATTACTTTTATTGAGCCATCTATTTTCTTTTTAACAGTTAAACGAACTTCAGTGCCTTTTTTTCCTTTAATAAATTTAATAGCATCGTCTAATCTCATTCCTACAATGTCTAGAGGTTCTTCATCACCTTGTGCTACTTTTAAAATAATATCATCAGGCTCTAAACTACCTTGTTTCCATGCTGGTCCACCAGAAATTAACTCAACAATATGAGTATAAATACCTTTCTTCTGTAAACGAGCGCCTATACCTTCTAATTTACCTGACATTTCTTGATCGAAACGCGATTTTCTTCTAGGAGACATATAAGTAGTGTGTGGGTCAAACCCGCTTACTACACTATTTAAAAAAGTAGAATACCAGTCAGAATTTTCAAGTTCATCAATACGTTGATATAAATCGTTCATATTTTTTAAAACTTCTTTTCTAGCTTCCTTTTCTAATTCAGCAAAGTTCTTCTTTTTAAAGTTTTTGTCTTTTTTAGCTTTTTCTTTTTGTTGATTTTCAGCATCTTCAATTCTACTTAAAATAGAAAGCTTTAATTGTTTTCTCCAATAGTTAATTAATTCACTATCATTTTTAGCAAAAGGAATTTTATCATAATCTACGTCAATTACTTCATCTTTCTTATAGTTAAAAGGTTCAAGTAATAAAGAACGATATGTTTTCTTTGCAGTGCCTAATTTTTCTAAAAAACGGTTATAAACCAATTTGTAAAAATCAATTCTAGTATCTCTTAATTGATTATCAATTTGATATTTATATTTAGAGAATTCTTTTAAATCTTCTTGAGTAAAATATCTTTTACTAGGGTCTAATCCATCAATAAAAGTATTGTATACATGTTCAGAAAAATCATCGTTCAATTCTTTTTGAACATAGTGATATCGTGATAAAATGTTTTTTAAGACAT
Organism: uncultured Tenacibaculum sp.; assembly: GCF_947499065.1. Taxonomy (GTDB): domain Bacteria; phylum Bacteroidota; class Bacteroidia; order Flavobacteriales; family Flavobacteriaceae; genus Polaribacter. Next base: position 58,764 of record NZ_CANMMT010000013.1, read on the forward strand.
AAACAATTACTCTGTCTTTTTCAGGATCATCATTAGAAACTGAATTAGAAAAAGTAGAATTTGAAAATAATAATGTAAATGCTAAAAATGGAATGATAAATTTCGTCTTCATGTATCTTCTGTCTTTTTATTTTTTATTGTGTCGTTGTGTTGCTAAGCTACTAAAATAATGCCAACTTTTTTAGTTTTCTTGCTTTTTGTAAATTCCTTTAAAAACTTCTTTTATTTTTTGATGGTTTTTGTCAACATAATCCCAAATTTGAGTTACTGATCCATCAGGGTTTTTAGTCCAAGTAATTTGATTATAAAAATCACCATTTTGACTTTTTATAAGCTTACTTTTTAAAATCATCCTATTGGCATCGTAATGTCCTTTTAAATCTAAAGAGAATCCAGTATTATCTATCCATAATTGATTCCAAGAATTATCAGATTTATTATAGTAATTATAACTAGTCCCTTTACTTTTAGATGTTTTAGAAACCCAATTCTCTTGAATAGCACAAGCGTTAGACAGTTTAATAATATTATTAGTGCCTATAAGATTGTTTTTTGTATCGTAAACATTCCAGTTTCCAACCCAAAAATCAAATTGAGAATACTCTGGAGAACTGCATGGTTTTACCGCTTTATTTTGCGCATTTACTACCGAAAAAATTGTACTTAAAGTGAAAAGAGTTACATAGATAATAAAACGAGCCATAACGTTTGTGTTTGATTACTACAATTTTACACATAAAATAAAGCTTTTTGTCTTTACAAAATGTTAAAAAAAGAGTCCTTTTTTTGTGTTACATTTGTTGTAAAACTATTCTACTATGCAAGAAAGACCCTTAATATTAGTTACAAATGATGATGGAATTACCGCACCAGGTATTCGAATGTTAATTGAAATAATGAATAAAATAGGAGACGTTGTTGTTGTTGCTCCAGATAGTCCTCAAAGCGGTATGGGACATGCAATTACTGTAAATAACGTTTTGCATTGTAATCCAATTACAATTGATGAAGGACCGCAAATAGAATATAGTTGTTCAGGAACACCAGCTGACTGTGTAAAAATGGCTAAAAATGAAATATTAAATCGAGTTCCCGATTTATGTGTTTCTGGAATTAACCATGGTTCTAATTCATCAATAAATGTTATTTATTCGGGAACAATGAGTGCTGCTGTTGAAGCTGGGATAGAAGGAATTCCAGCAATTGGTTTTTCATTACTTGATTTTGATTGGCATGCTGATTTTAGAGCTGCTAAAAAGTTTATTGAAAAAATAACATTGAATGTTTTATTAAATGGATTGCCAGAAGGAGTTGTATTGAATGTAAACATTCCAAAGTTAAAAGAAAAAGAAATTAAAGGAATCCGTGTTTGTAGACAAGCAAATGGATATTGGAAAGAAGATTTTGACAAACGTAAAAGTCCATTTGGAAAAGAATACTATTGGTTATCTGGAGAGTTTGTTAATAGAGATAAAGGGCAGGATACTGATATTTGGGCCTTAGAAAATGGATATATTTCTGTAGTTCCTGTACAATTTGATATGACAGCGCATCATGCAATCCAAAAACTGAATTCATGGGACATATAAGAAAAGAAATAGCAATAGGAATTTTAGTTTCTTTAATAGCTACTGCTTTTGGACTGTTTATTTATCTAGAATATATATCATATGATAGTATAGGTACTACTTTTCAAAAAGTAAAAGAAGGAGGCGTATTAGGTTCGGTAATTGCATTGGCTGCCATTCCTAATTTATTAGTGTTTTGGATATTTTTAAAAAAGAACCAAGATTATAGAGCTAGAGGTGTATTGTTAGCTACTATTTTAACAGCATTAATTACATTTATTATAAAATTTTTCTAAATAATATTTAATGAAATATTACATCCTTGCAGGGGAAGCTTCAGGAGATTTACATGGAGCTAATTTGATGAAAGCTTTGTTAAAGGAAGACCCAAAAGCAGAGATTCGTTTTTGGGGAGGAGATTTAATGCAAGAGGTTGGTGGTACACTTGTAAAGCATTATAAAGAACGTGCTTTTATGGGGTTTGTAGAAGTACTGATGAATTTACGTAAGATTCTAGGGATGATTTCTTTTTGTAAGAGAGACATTGCTAAGTTCAAACCTGATGTATTAGTACTTATAGATAATTCAGGGTTTAATTTGCGCATTGCTAAGTGGGCAAAACAAGAAGGTATTAGAACTAATTATTATATCTCCCCACAAGTTTGGGCAAGTAGAGCAGGTAGGGTAAAAGACATTAAAAGAGATGTTGATGAAATGTTTGTTATACTACCATTTGAAAAGGAGTTTTATAAGAAATATGACTATGATGTAAACTTTGTTGGACACCCTTTAATTGATGGGATAGCTGGGAGAAAGCAGATAGATGAAGAAAGTTTTAGAGAGGAATATAATTTAGGGGATAAAGAAATAATAGCCTTATTGCCAGGAAGTAGAAAGCAAGAAATTACTAAGATGTTACCAGTAATGTTATCGTTAGTGGAGGAGTTTTCGGAATATCAATTTGTGGTAGGTGGAGCACCTAGTCAAACAAAAGAATTTTATCAAACATTTATTGGTAATAAAAATGTTAAGTTAATTAGCAATAAGACTTACGATTTATTAAGTGTTTCTCATGCTGCCTTAGTGGGTTCTGGAACTGCAACCTTAGAAACAGCTTTGTTTAAAGTGCCACAAGTAGTTTGTTATAAGGGAAGCAATATTTCTTATCAAATAGCAAAACGAATTATAACATTAGAGTATATTTCGTTAGTAAACTTAATAATGGATAAAGAAGTTGTTAAAGAGTTAATTCAAAACGATTTTACTAAGGGAAATTTAAAAACAGAATTAGAATCTATTTTAGATCAAAAGAAAAGAGAAGAATTGTTTTTGTCTTATTTTGATTTAGAACAAAAGTTAGGGGGAAAGGGAGCTTCTGAAAAAACAGCCAAATTGATTGTTGAGAGAGCGAATAAAAAATAAACGTTAGATATAAAATTTAAAAATGCTATTGAATATATGATTAAAAAAATACTTTTCATTTTTTCACTTTCCTTATTAATGGTTTCTTGTGGATCATCAAAAAATGTCCCTTCAAGTAAAAGGCCAAAACCAAAGTCTAAAATAGTAACAGCAACGAAGAAGAAATCATCCTCACCTACTATAGCTGATAAAATAGTTTGGACGGCAGTTTCTTATAAAGGAACTCGTTATAAGTTTGGTGGTACTACCAATAAAGGAATGGACTGTTCTGGTTTAATCCATGTATCATTTAAGAAGCGTAATATAGATTTACCTCGAACTTCTCGTGAAATGTATACAAAAGGATATGATATACCTTTAAGAAAAGTAGAACGTGGAGATTTATTGTTTTTTAAAACAGCACGTAAAAAAGGAAAAGTAAATCATGTAGGTTTGGTTACATCAGTTAAAAATGGCGATATCCATTTTATACATTCAACAAGTTCAAGAGGAGTTATTGTAACCTCATTATTTAATAAATATTGGAAAAAAGCATTTATAAAAGCAAAACGTGTGTTATAACTAAAAAGACCTGCAATTTTTTGCAGGTCTTTTTAGTTTTTATAAAACTCCAACTATTTTCCCATTAGTTAAGTTTATGATATCGTTTATAACTAGTCCACCATCTAAATTCTTAGTATAGTCTAAAAGCTTACATTCAAAAGTAGCTTTAACTTCATAATTTTTGTTAAATCCAGATGTATCATCTTCTAACTTTTCTGAAGAAATAAATTTAAAGAAAGAGTTTTTCATTAACTTATTATACTCATAAGAATTATTAGTATCAGTACTATATAATGTTTCAAACAATAAGCTAGTATATGTTTTATTGTTCTTAATATCTTTAATTTTAATAGTAAAACCTTTGTGACTATTAATATTCAAATCTTTTTTATAACTTTCTTTATAATCTATATATTTTATTCCAAAGTTATCATTACTGTACATTGCAGTTTTAAAATCTTCCCAAGGAAGTTTGAACATATTTTCCTCTGTATTGAAAGAATATTCTTTGTTAGAAAAATATTCATCAAAATATAATTGAATGTGATAATCGTCATTAGAAAATGTTTCAGAAATACCAGCTAATATAGTACCCTCTGGATTTTGTAGTTTCGTATTTCTGATTCCAATTCCAGTGTTTTGAGTTATAGGAAAATTAATAGAAATTGGCTTTCCATTTAACTCAAATTCGATTAAAAGGCTTTTTGGTTTGGTTTCTTCTTTAACTAATTCTTGATCGTTGTTTGAACAAGAAAATTGAAGCATAGATAAAAGGATGAGCAATAATAGATTTTTAGTAGTTGTTTTTAACATAGTTTTAATTTTTTGAGTTATTTTACTCTATGTTTCAATTAATGTGCCAAAAGATTTTAATTTTTGGTTTAACTAGATAGAGTAGTATATGAGAAAGCAAGTACTATTATTATTGATAATTATAAGTTTTATTGTTTTTCGTTTTATTAAACAAGGTGAAGAAACTTATATAGAAGAAAAATCAAAAGTGGAAGAATTGATTATTCTTGCTAATTCATATAAAGGAGTTACTTATAGAGCAGGAGGAGTTACTAAAAGCGGAATGGATTGTTCAGGACTGGTAACAACAGTTTTTAAAGCTTTTGATAAGAAATTACCTCGTTCATCTGCCTCGATGAGTAAAATAGGCAAAAAGGTTTCTCTTTCTGATATTAAAAAGGGAGATTTATTATTTTTTGATATTTCCCGATTAAAAGGAGGAATTAATCACGTAGGCTTAGTTGTTTCTGTTAATAATGATGATATTCAATTTATTCATTCAACCACTTCAAAAGGTGTAATTGTTTCATCAATGAAAGAAAATTATTGGAAAAAAGAGTTTGTAAAGGCGAAAAGAATTTTCTAAAAAAACTAACCTATTCCTGAGAGCTAGATTTAAAAGCTATAAAGTTTGAAATATTAGAGGCTATTTAATTAATAATTATGGGGTCGTTGAAATCAGCTAATAAGCATTTAGAAGAAAAGTTAAAAGTACTATCACTTTTAGCTTCAGTAACAACACATACATAACCATATTGAACAAATGTTTGCTCGTTTTTTACGATAACTTTATATTTTAAAGAACCATTTTTTATGTTCAAATTTCCACCATAATAATTTTTACTTCCATAATTGTCAGTTGAAAAAATAACATTATTATCTAAGTCATATAAAGTAACTGAATTAGATGGGTATAAATCAATATTTTCGATTTTAAAAATATCATTAATACCATCACCATTTGGTGTGAATATAGGAATTATCTTTATTTTTCCTAAACTTTCATCAAGGTTGTTTATATTGTCAGAAATAAATTGATTCCCTTCACAGCACAAATAATTTTCTGTTTGAGGTTTATTTATGTTATTGTCATTACAACTTATTACAATGATTAAGCAAAGTAAAATTAGAGGTAGTACTTTTTTCATGTTTTTTTATTAAAGAACTATGTTAGTTTAACATAGACCATAATTTATCTTTTAGCTCCATTAAGCCTAGTTGTGCTACTGAAGAGATAAATAAGGTTTCAATACCTTCGGGTAATTCTTTTTTAATTTCTTCTTTTAATTCATCATCTAACATATCTGATTTAGAAATAGCCAATAAACGATCTTTATCTAATAACTCAGGATTATGTTTTCTTAATTCATTCAATAAGATATCGTATTCTTTTTGAATATCATCACTATCAGCAGGAATTAAAAAGAGTAGGGTAGAGTTACGTTCTATATGACGTAAGAAATAATGCCCTAAACCTTTTCCTTCTGAAGCTCCTTCAATAATACCTGGGATATCCGCCATTACAAAACTTTGGTGATTACGGTATTCTACAATTCCTAAATTAGGTTTTAAAGTAGTAAAAGCGTAATCGGCGATTTTTGGTTTAGCAGCTGTTATAACAGATAATAAAGTAGATTTTCCAGCATTTGGAAAACCAACTAAACCAACATCAGCTAAGATTTTAAGTTCTATACGAAACCACCCATCTTTACCATCAATTCCAGGTTGAGCATAACGAGGTGTTTGGTTAGTAGAAGATTTAAAATGCCAGTTACCTCTACCACCTTTTCCACCTTCTAGTAGTATTATATCATGACCATCTTCTGTAATTTCATATAAAACTTTATCCGTATCTGCATCTCTAATGATAGTTCCTAAAGGCACAGGTATAATTACATCGTCAGCATCATGTCCAGAACTACGACTGCTACTACCATCACCACCAGATTCAGCTCTAAAGTGACGTTTAAACTTTAAATGGAAAAGTGTCCACATACTTTTATCACCACGTAATATTACGTGACCACCACGACCTCCATCTCCACCATCTGGGCCACCTTTTGTAATGAATTTTTCACGATGCAAGTGAGCCGATCCTCTACCTCCTTTACCAGAAGATGCGTAGATTTTTATATAGTCAACAAAATTTCCTTCAGTCATTTTTTCTAAATTGTTTTCTGTTTCTAACAAACAGAAGTAAAATTGATAATAAAAATCTTTACTTATAATATTTTATTATAAGTAAAGAAATTAATTTTTATAAAGTGTCAAGCACTTCTGATAAACGTTCTGTAATTTCTTCAATAGAACCTACACCGTTTACTCCGTAATAGTTATTTTGATTTTGGTAAAAATCTTTTAAAACAGCTGTTTTAGTATTGTATTCGTTAAAGCGATTACGAATTTTACCTTCGTCCATATCATCAGTACGACCACTAGTTTTACCTCTTTCTAGTAAGCGTTCAACTAATAAGTCCTCAGAAACTTCTAAAGCAACCATACCATTTATACGCTCATTCTTTTCAGCTAAAAACTCATCTAAAGCTTTTGCTTGAGATTCAGTTCTAGGGAATCCGTCAAAAATAAAACCTGCAGCATCGGTATTTTTTTCAACTTCTGCTTTTAACATGCTAATAGTAACTTCATCAGGAACTAAGTTACCGTCGTCCATGTAAGTCTTAGCTAATAATCCTAATTCAGTTTCGTTTTTAATATTAAATCGGAATACATCACCAGTAGAAATATGTACTAAGTTGTACTTTTCTTTTAATACTTCAGCTTGTGTACCTTTTCCTGCACCAGGAGGTCCGAATAATACGATGTTTTTCATTTTGGGTTGTGTTGTTAATTGATAAATAGCAGGCAAATTTCTTCCATAACCTTTGTAATCTAATCCGTATCCAACAATAAATTTGTCTTCAATATTTTTTCCAACATAATTTATAGGAAGCTCTTTTCTATACACATCAGGTTTAAAGAATAGCGATACTATTTTAAGTTCTTTTAGATTTTTTGTTTTGAATATTTCGTAGATTTCTTGCAAAGTGGTACCAGTATCAATAATATCTTCTAATATGATAACGGTACGATTTGTTAAATCTTCGTTTATACCAATAAGTTTCTTTACATTTTCTGTTGAAGTAGTTCCTTCATAAGAAGCTAATTTAACAAAAGTCATTTCGCAATCTCCTTTGTATTCTCGTAAAAAATCAGCAGTAAAAACAAAGCATCCATTTAAGATTCCTACAAAAAAAGGAACTTCATCTTTAGGTAAATCTTTTCTTACTTGCTCTGCCAGAGACTGTACAATGTTTGAGAGTTCATTATTTGAAATGTACTCTTTAAAATATAAATCGTGAAGTTTTGTAATTTTCATCAGACTGCAAAGATAGTTGCTTGATATTAAATGAAAAAACCGTTTTGAAAAATATTCAAAACGGTTTTTTGAGTGTTTTTTTATATATTATTTATTGTCTCCTTTTTTAGAAGTATCAAACATTACAGGTGTTGCCACGAATAATGAAGAGTAAGTACCTACAACCACACCTACGATAAGTGCAAACATAAATCCTTTAATACTATCTCCACCAAAGAAGAAAATAGCTAACATTACTAATAAAGTAGTTAAAGAAGTGTTAATTGTTCTTCCTAAAGTACTACTTAAAGCTTTGTCTACAATGTTAGCAGTTAATGAATTGCTATTAGCAGCATATTCTCTAATTCTATCGAAAATTACCACGGTATCATTCAGAGAGTATCCAACTACTGTTAAGATTGCAGCAATAAACGATTGTCCTATTTCCATATCGAAAGGCATTACTTTGTAGAATATAGAGAAAACTCCTAATACTACTAATACATCATGGAATACAGCTACTACTGCACCAATAGAGAAAGACATTTTTCTAAAACGTAATAAGATATATAAGAATACTACAATTAAAGATCCTAATACAGCCCATATTGCAGCTTGTTTAATATCATCTGCAATTGTTGGCTCTACTTTCATATAACTCATTATTCCACTACCAGCTTTTTCAAAACCAGGTTTGAAATCTTCGTAAGAAGTTGTACCTAAATAAGGCTTTAAACCGTTGTATAAAGCAGTTTGTACTTCTTCATCAACATTTTTACCTTCTTCATCAATTTTGAAAACAGTAGTTATTTTTAATTGGTTTTCAGAACCATAAGTTTTTACTTCAGGAGCAGTACCAAAAGCACTTTTTAAAGCAGAAGCTACTTCATTAGCTTTCATTCCTTGATCAAAACGAACAACGTAAGAACGCCCTCCTTTAAAGTCAACACCTTGCTTTAATCCTAAAGTAAAGATTGAAATTAATCCAGCAAGGATAAAGAATCCAGAAATAATGTAAGCTAACTTACGTTTCTTCAAGAATTCAATACTAATGTTTTTAAACCAGTTTTTAGAAATTCCAGTATTAAATGTTAAGTTAGTTCCTTTGTTAACAGCTCCGTCAATAAATAAACGAGTTATAAAGATTGCTGTAAATAAAGAAGTAGCAATACCTAACATTAATGTATAAGCAAAACCTTTAATTGGTCCTGTTCCGAATACGAATAAGATAACACCTGTTAAGAATGTAGTAATGTTTGCATCAATAATTGCAGATAAAGCTCCTTTAAAACTGAATCCTTCATTAACAGCTTCACCTAAACTCTTACCTCCTGATAATGCTTCTTTAATTCTTTCGAAAATAATAACGTTTGCATCTACCGACATACCTATCGTTAAGATAATACCAGCGATACCTGGTAAAGTTAATACTGCGCTAAAAGATACTAACCATCCAAAAATGAATAAGATATTTACTAATAAAGCAATATTAGCATATAAACCAGCTTTACCATAGTATAAAATCATCCATGCTAATACTAATAAGATAGCTAATCCGAATGACCACATACTTGCATTAATAGATTCTTTTCCTAAAGAAGGTCCAACTACTTCTGATTGAATCATTCTTGCAGGAGCAGGTAACTTACCAGCTTTTAATACAGTTGCAATATCTTGAGCCTCACTTACAGTCATAGAACCACCAGAAATTTGAGTGCTTCCATTTGGAATAGCTCCATTTACAACAGGTGCAGTATATACATAATCATCTAATACAACAGCAACAAATTTACCAACATTTTCGCTAGTCATTTTTGCCCATTTTTTAGTTCCAACTCCATTCATCATCATTGAAACTACTGGCTTACTTAACTGGTCATAATCTTGTTTAGCGTCAGCAATTACATCACCGTCAATAGGTGCTTTATTGTTTCTGTTAGATTTTATAGCATACAAACCAATAATGTTTGCGCTTCCATCATCACTAGGTTGTGATTTGTAATCCCATAAAAACTTAACGTATTTTAAGTTGTTTGGTAATAAAGCTCTAACTTCTTTGTTTGCTAATAAACTGTTTACTTTAGCAGTATCTTGTACTCTAGCCTGAGCAACTAAAGAGCTCATTTGTTGTTGACTTTGAGCTATAATAGGGTACATGTAAGTAAACAAGTTCTTTTGATTTTCAACTTTAGTTGAATCAGTAGACTCTCCTAATAAATCATCAATATTATCAGTTTTAGTTGAATCTTTTACTTGTTCAGTTGTAGAATCTTCTTTTAATAACTCAGCAACTTTTGCATTAGCAGCAAAGAAATAATTTTGAACTTCAACATTTGTATATACTTCCCAGAATTGTAATTCTGCAGTACTTTGTAATAATTTACCTACACGCTCAATATCTTTTGCTCCTGGTAATTCAACTTGAATACGACCAGAAGTACCGATTCTTTGAATACTTGGTTGAACAACACCAAATTTATCAATACGACTACGTAATACTTCAAAAGCAGTGTTAATAGACGAATTGATTTCTTCTTGTAAAGTCGATTTTACTTGTTCATTTGTTTTGTTGAAATCAATTTTGTCACGTAAGGCTTTAGTTCCAAAAATACTAGGGTCGCTTAACTTAACGTTCCCATTACTTAATTTTTCGAACTCGCTATAGAATAAATCTAAATAATTATCCTGACTGTTTTTTTGAGCTTCATCAGCTTTTGCTAATGCTTCATTAAAAACAGTGTTTTTTGAGTTGTTAGACAACCCAATTAAAATATCTTTTACAGATACTTGTAAAATTGCATTAATACCACCTTTTAAATCTAAACCAAGGTTCATTTCTCTCTCCCTGATTTCATCAAAAGTGTACTTTGCAACTCCTAAATTTAATACCTCTTTATTTGCTACACTATCTAGATATTTCCTTTCGGCTCTAGCTAACGCTCTTCCGTTGTTACCTTCTACATTCTCTTTTGCGTATACTTTTGCGCTATCTTCAACTTTGTTAGCGAAAAATGTAAACGACAACTGGTACAAACTCACTAACCCGAACAGGATAGCAAATAATTTAATAAGACCTTTGTTTTGCATTTTTATTAATTTAAATCGACTTTTTTTAAAACGTGCAAATATAGTATTTCAAAAAAGATTTGCCAATTCTTTTACTATATTTATCTGTTTCGCACAGAATTAGTTAAATTATGCTAATAAATGTCAGTTTTTGTAGGGATTATATTATGTATATTTACCTGCTTTTTAAAGTGGAATAAACAACTAAAAAATATATAATTCGCTATGGCGCATTTAACCGATATTGAGATAGCTCAAGCAAAAGAATTACAGCACATTAAAACTGTAGCTAATAAACTTAATTTGAATGAAGATAATTTAGAAATGTACGGTAAGTACAAAGCTAAATTGCCCTTAAGTTTAATTGATGAAAATAAAGTAAAACAAAACAATTTAGTTTTAGTAACAGCTTTAACACCAACACCAGCAGGAGAAGGTAAAACTACTGTTTCTATTGGTTTAACTGAAGGATTAAATAAAGTAGGAAAACAAGCAACTGTTGTTTTACGTGAACCATCTTTAGGACCTGTTTTTGGTATTAAAGGTGGTGCTGCAGGAGGAGGGTATTCTCAAGTAGTACCTATGGAAGATATTAACTTACATTTTACTGGTGACTTTAATGCTATAGAAAAAGCTAATAACTTATTATCTGCATTAATTGATAATAATTTACAGAGTAAAACCAATAATTTAAATATAGATCCCCGTACTATTTTATGGAAGCGTGTAATTGATATGAACGATAGATCATTACGTCATATTACTATTGGATTGGGAGGAACTGCCAATGGAATTCCACGTGAAGATGGATTTAATATTACGCCAGCATCAGAAGTAATGGCAATACTTTGTATGGCTACTGATTTTGACGATTTGAAAAAAAGATTAGGTAATATATTTATTGGGTTTACTTTTGATAAAAAACCAGTTTTTGCAAGCGACTTGAAAGCTCAAGATGCAATGGCTATTTTATTGAAAGATGCAATTAAACCTAATTTAGTTCAAACCTTAGAAGAAAATCCAGCAATTATTCATGGAGGTCCATTTGCTAACATAGCCCAAGGAACTAATACAATTATTGCTACTAAAATGGGATTGTCATTATCAGATTACGTAGTTACAGAAGCTGGTTTTGGAGCAGACTTAGGAGCAGAAAAGTTTTTAAATATTAAATCACAGCATGCAGGGTTGAATCCTAAGTGTGTAGTATTAGTAGCTACTGTTAGAGCATTGCGTCATCATGGAGGTGCGCAAAAAGAAGAATACAACACACCAAGTATAGAAAAAGTTCAAGAAGGATTTAAAAATTTAGAGAAGCATATTGAAAATATTCGCAAATACAATATTGAGCCTGTAGTAGCAATTAATTCATTTATTTCAGATACAGAAGAAGAGGTGAATTTTGTTATCGAAGCATGTGGTAAGTTGGGAGTAAGAGCTGTAGTGTCTGAAGGATGGGCAAAAGGAGGAGAAGGAACTAAGAACTTAGCTGAGGCAGTAGTTGATGTTGTTGAAAATAAAGCAACTCAATTCAAACCATTGTATGATTGGACAAGTCCGGTTAAGGAAAAAATTGAAACGATAGCTAAAGAAATTTATGGAGCTGAAAAAGTTGAGTATAGTAAAAAAGCACAACTAAACTTAAGAAGAATTGACCGTTTAGGATTCAATGATTTTGCAGTGTGTATGGCTAAAACACAAAAATCATTTTCAGATAATGATAAACTAATAGGAAGACCGGAAGGTTTTACTGTAACTGTTCGTGAAATAGAAATAGCAGCAGGAGCTCAATTTATTATCCCAATTTTAGGAAAAATGATGCGTATGCCAGGTTTACCAGCTGTACCGGCATCAGAAAATATGACTATTGACAATCAAGGTGTAATATCTGGTTTGTCTTAATGAAGTAAAAGACTATTAAAAATAAAAATCCCGAGTTTTTAACTCGGGATTTTTATTTAGAAAACTTTTATAATTAAACTATTAACTTACACCACGTTGTTTGTTAATTTCATCTTGTAACTGGCGTCTTAGTTTTTGTTCCTTAGTTAAGGCGTTTTTCTTGTGTTGTTCAAACTCTTGCTCAACATCAATTAATAAATCTTTAGTTTGTTTAGTAACAGCATTACTGTTTTTAAAACGAAAAATGAAAAAAGCCAAACCAACAACAAGAGCAATTATAATACTCCATACTATAGTGTTGTAAGTGCCTTTTTTTAGAGGGATGCCTATAAATGAAATAGCATCTTCTTTTTCTATAGAAGCAGATAAATTATTGTTTAAAGCATCAATCTTAGTTTGTAAAGAAGTGATGTTTTTTAGTTGTTCATTTATTTTAATTTGTTTAGCAGCTGCGTCATTTTTAATCGCTTTTATGCTGTCTAAAATATTTTTCTGTAAACTCAAAAACTCATTCTTTTTTATAACCTTATAGATTTGGTAATTGTTTGAGTTTTTATAAAGTTTTTTAAATTGATTTTCAACCGTGTTAGGTAGTTCGGTTTTACTCGAGTTTTGTGCTATAATACCTTGAGTAAAAATAAAAATGAATAATATTCTTAAAGTTTTCATAGGTAAAGATTTTATGTTAGAATAATTGAATGTTTTAATTTAAAAAAACCCAAACGTTTAAGTTTGGGTTTTTAGTATAAGCAAGGTTGTGAAACTTATTTTACTTTTTCTACAATGGCCTTAAAAGCTTCTGGGTTGTTCATCGCTAAATCAGCTAAAACCTTACGGTTTAATTCGATGTTATTAGCTTTTACTTTCCCCATAAACTGAGAGTAAGACATTCCAAACTGACGAGCTCCAGCGTTAATACGTTGAATCCATAATGAACGGAAGTTTCTCTTATTGTTTTTACGGTCACGGTATGCATATTGCATTCCTTTTTCAACCGCATTCTTTGCTACTGTGTAAACGTTTTTACGTCTTCCAAAGTAACCTTTTGCTTGCTTCAAGATTTTTTTTCTTCTATTTCTTGAAGCTACTGAATTTACTGATCTTGGCATAATTCAAATGTTTTTTGTAGTAGGCGATCGAAATACGATACTTTATTGAGCCTAACTCCATGGTTAATAATTAAATTCCCTGGCTAACAATTAATTATTTTAAAACTAATTGTTGCTTAATACTAGCCTCATCAGACTTGTGAACTAAAGTCGAATGAGTTAATGCAAGCTTACGTTTTTTAGACTTCTTTGTTAAGATGTGACTTTTGAACGCGTGCTTTCTTTTGATTTTTCCAGAACCAGTTAACTTGAAACGTTTCTTGGCACTAGACTTTGTTTTAATTTTAGGCATCTTTGTTTTTTAGTTTATCTTGCTTATATATTGTAAGTATGATATGTTTTATTTTGTCTTTTTAGGAGCAATAAACATAATCATTCTTTTTCCTTCTAGTTTAGGCATTTGTTCTACCTTACCATATTCTTCTAATTCTTGAGCTAATTTTAATAATAAAATCTGCCCTTGTTCTTTAAATACAATAGAACGTCCTTTGAAGAATACAAAAGCTTTTAATTTAGCTCCGTCTTGTAAAAACTTAATAGCATGTTTCTTTTTGAATTCATAATCATGCTCATCAGTTTGAGGACCGAAACGAATTTCCTTTACAGTAACTTTAGTAGCCTTAGCTTTTAAAGCTTTTTCACGTTTCTTTTGCTCGTACAAAAACTTTTTGTAATCAATAACTTTACAAACAGGAGGAACAGCTTTAGGAGAAATTTCTACTAAATCTAATTCTTGCTCTCGTGCTATCTCTTTTGCTTTTGCTAAAGGATATACACCTACCTCAATGTTTTCACCAACAAGGCGAACTTCATCAACATATTTAATTTTATCATTAATTCTATGCTGATCTTCTTTAATTACTCTAAGCGGTCTACGTCCGCCTCTTCTTCTAATTGCTATAACTTATAAATTTAAAAATTACTATTTTATTTTTCGTTTCCAAAAGGAACTAATGTTTTACCAACTTCTTTCTTTATTAGAGAAATAAATTCTTCAATAGTGAATGTACCTAAGTCTCCTTCACCATGTTTCCTTACAGATACTGTGCCATCTTGCTCCTCCTTTTCGCCTACAATAACCATGAAAGGTATTTTGCTAACTTCCGCATCACGAATCTTTCTTCCAGTCTTCTCACTACGATTGTCTACGAGGGCGCGAATTTCGGAATTTTCTAACAAAGTTAAAACTTTTTTGGTATATTTTTGATATTTCTCGCTGATTGGCAGTACAATAACTTGTTCTGGAGTTAACCAAAGAGGGAAATTACCACCAGTATGCTCCAGTAAAATTGCTATGAAACGCTCTAAAGAACCGAATGGTGCTCGGTGAATCATTACAGGGCGGTGTAGTTCATTGTCACTACCTTTGTAGTGTAAGTCAAAACGTTCAGGTAAGTTATAGTCAACTTGGATTGTTCCTAGTTGCCAACTTCTACCTAAAGCATCCTTAACCATAAAGTCTAATTTAGGTCCGTAAAAAGCAGCTTCACCTTCTTCGATAACAAAATTTAAACCTTTGTCTTGAGCTGCGTTGATGATAGCTTGCTCAGCTTTTTCCCAGTTTTCAACAGAACCAATATACTTATCTGGGTTCTCTGGGTCTCTTACTGAAACTTGTGCAGTAAAGTTTTCAAAACCTAAAGAGCCAAAAACATATAGTACTAAATCGATAACATTTTTGAATTCTTCATCAAGTTGTTCTGGTGTACAGAAAATGTGTGCATCATCTTGAGTAAATCCTCTTACACGAGTTAATCCATGTAATTCACCACTTTGCTCATACCTATATACAGTACCAAATTCAGCAAAACGCTTAGGTAAATCTTTATATGAATGAGGTTTGAAATTGTATACTTCACAGTGATGAGGGCAGTTCATTGGTTTCAATAAAAACTCTTCATCCATTTTAGGAGTTTTTATAGGTTGAAAACTGTCTTCACCATATTTAGCATAATGACCAGAAGTAACATAAAGGTCTTTTTGTCCAATATGAGGAGTCATTACCATTTCGTAACCAGCTTTCTTTTGAGCATTTTTTAAGAAACTCTCTAATCTTTCTCTTAAAGCTGCTCCTTTAGGTAGCCATAAAGGTAATCCCTGTCCAACTTTTTGAGAAAAAGTAAATAATTCTAACTCTTTACCAAGTTTTCTATGGTCACGCTTTTTAGCTTCTTCTAGTAATTCTAAATATTCGGTAAGCATTTTTTGCTTAGGGAAAGAAATACCATAAATACGAGTTAATTGGTTGTTCTTTTCATCCCCACGCCAGTAAGCGCCAGCAACGTTCATTACTTTAATAGCTTTAATTATTCCTGTGTTTGGAATGTGTCCACCTCTACATAAATCAGTAAAATCACTATGGTCACAGAAAGTAATATCGCCATCAGTTAAATTTTCAATTAATTCAACCTTGTATTCATTTCCTTCTTCTTTATAATATGATAAAGCATCAGCTTTAGAAACAGAACGTAATTTAAATTCATGCTTACCTCTTGCTAGTTCTAAAAATTTCTTTTCAATAGCAGAAAAGTCTTTTTCAGAAATAGTATCATCACCTAAATCTATATCATAATAAAAACCATTGTCGATAGCGGGACCTATAGTTAATTTAGCATTTGGATGAAATTCCAAAATAGCTTGTGCTAATACGTGAGCAGAAGAATGCCAAAAAGCTTTTTTTCCTGCTTCATCATTAAATGTATATAGTATTAAAGAACCATCGGTGGTTAATGGAGTAGAGGTTTCAATGGTTGTACCATTGAAGTTTGCAGAAATTACGTTTCTAGCAAAACCTTCGCTTATACTCTTAGCAACATCCATAGCGGTGCTGTTCACTTCAAATTCTTTGACGTTTCCGTCTGGCAATGTAATTTTAATCATTATATAAATATGTCTTTAGGTTAAATTTCCTTACAAGTGGAAATTTCAAGTCGCAAAGATATTGTAAAACCGTTTGCTGTACAATATATAGTTTGTTGTATTTCTAAGAAAAAGAAAAGATATAATAAGAAGGGGTGAAATATGAGTGAGTTTAGGATGAAATACTTATATTTATAAGTTAATAATGTAATATAGTATGTTTTTAGACTCTTTGAAAAAGATTGGTCGTTTAGAATCGTTTGAGATAAAGAACAATAGCTTAGTGCTATGTTTGATTTCTCCAGGAGTGTATATATATTCATTGTTAATCTTTCGATATAATGTGAATGCAATAGAGATTCCTTATCTCAGGGAAGTGTTTGCAGTTTTATTTATGTTAGTAGCATTACTGCCGTTGACTAAACATAGAGTTGTAGTTGATTACTATGGAATATTTGTTTTTGCAATTTTGTTGCTGTTTCAACATTATCTAACATATACAGTAGCATTGAATAATTTTTCAATGGATTATCTGTTGGGAACATTTATAGTGATGTTTGGTGGGGTGTTAATGTTAAGTAGTAGATTATTGATAGTGTTGTTTAGCGCTTCGCAGCTTATACATATGAGTTATTGGGTGTTGAAGTCAAATTTAGGTATAGTAGAAGAAGGAGCTATTATAATATCTACTACAACAATATTTGTTTATTCATTTATAATATTAAATGGTATTATAAGGTATAGGCAAGAGTTGGTAGAATTAAACGAAAGTTTAGAAGATAAGATAAAAGAAAGGACAGAAGCTTTAGAGCGAAGAGCAAAGGAGTTAAGTGCGAGGAATAAAGATTTAGAAGAGTTTGCATATGTGATTTCACATGATTTAAAACAACCATTAGGGAATATATATACCTTAGCAGAGTGGAGTGAGGTTATGTTGAAAGATAGTGGGAACGAGGAGTTGAATTCTAGCGTGACTGGAATTAAAGAGCTTGCAGAGCAAATGGAAAAACTTATAAAAGGTATATTGAATTATTCATTGTATAAGAATAAGGAGAAAGAACTAACAAGAGTTGATGTAGGGTTTATGTTGAGGAAAATTAAAAGTTCGAATGAAAGTGATTCTTGTGAGATAATTATAAAGGATGAAATGCCGAAGATTTTCTTTAATGAAGAACAGTTGAATCAGGTTTTTCAAAATTTAATAGAAAATGGAATAGTACATAATAATAGTAGCGATATTAAAATAGAGGTCGCATGCAAAGAAGAAGGAGATGAGTATGTTTTTTCGATTAAAGATAATGGGCCAGGTATTGAAAAGAAATTTTTCGATAAGATATTCGAGTTGTTTCAAAGATTAGATATTGATTCTGGAGGTGGAGAAATAGGGGTTGGTTTACCTTTGGTGAAGAAAATAGTAGAAAGATCAGGTGGTAAAATCTGGTTAACAAGTAAAGTAGGGGCAGGTAGTACTTTCTATTTTACAATAAGAAAGAGCTTCAGTTAGTAATATAAGAGGATCTAATTATAGATAATAAGTTTGATAAATCATATAGAACTTGATGAAACCAATACCTAACTAAAAAACTTTCAACTATAACTATCTGATAAATAGTGTATGTAAAGAATAATTCAAAAAAAGATTAAAAAAGATAGTTGTTATGTTAAAAAAGGGTTCTATATTTGCACCCGCTAACGGAAAAACGATAGTTTTAAAGATAGCAAAAGTTCATTAAAATAGGCGGTAGAGTAGGGTTAAAAGAGTGTAAAAAATAAGTTAAATTATTCTTGTTTATTACAAAATAAAGATGGTATCTTTGCAGTCCGTTTTAGAGACGGCAGTTCATTAAAATTCCAGCAAAAACAAATTAAAAAAAACTTTCAAAAAAAGTTTGTCAGTTTCAAAAAGGTTTGTAAATTTGCAACCGCTTAAATAAAGCGACACGATCACAGAAATTTTG
>NZ_CANMMT010000014.1 GCF_947499065.1 uncultured Tenacibaculum sp.
CCGCCTAAAGTTACCGTAGCATCATTGTTTCCATCATAAGTCTTACTGTCTGCTGTTACTGAAACCGTTAAGGCTTTAGCTGTAATGTCTGCTGTTAAGCCACTTGGTTGAGTGACTGTATAATTGCCTGCATCCGTTCCTGTTAAAGTATAACTTCCTGTGGTAGCGGTTACTGATATTCCAGTTCCTACATCAACACTTGCAAAATCCCAAACTGTTGGTGAACCTCCAATGCTTACAACATCACCTGCTACAATTCCTACTAATGGGGTTCCGCCTAAAGTTACCGTAGCATCATTGTTTCCATCATAAGTCTTACTGTTTGCTGTTACTGAAACTGTTAAGGCTTTTGGATCTATTGTTAACGTAATATCTTTAGTTCCTGAAGCATATACTCCATTAGCAGCTACAGTAGCCCTTATAGTAACCGTACCTGCATTTCCTATAGACACTACTTGATTATTTGTTCCTAATAAACCAGTACCATTAGGAGCACCAATGATAGAATATGTAATTGCACCTCCAGAATTCGAAGTTGCTCCTAAATTAAAATTAGCATCTCCATAAGTAACTGTTATATCATTAAACGTAATTGTAGGGTCATCATTTGTGATTGTCCCTATAGCTGTAGCCGTTAAAATATTTGCATTAACCGGACTAGATAAAGTCACTGTAAACCCTTCATCTGATTCCACAGTAGTATCTCCACTTACATTCACCGTAATTACTTTACTTGTTTCTGTTGCCGCAAAATTCACAGTACCACTTGGAAAGGCTCCTCCAAAATCAGCCGCTACAGCTGGATTTGCTCCACTACCTGTTACAGCATAATTCACCGACCCAGTCCCACTAGTATCTCCACTACGAGTTACTGTAAAAGTATATGATGTTGAACCTGATGTTCCTTCTACTTTTACGGCATCTGTTGCCGCTATAGCAACAGAAGTATCATCATCAGTAATTGTAACAGTAGATGTAGCATCTGCTACTTGTGGTTCCACTGAAAGATCATCTAAAATTAAACCTAATGTAGCTGTTAATGTTGAAGTAAATAATATTCTAGATGTAGTACCAGTTGCTGTGAAAGAAAATGTACTTGATGTATATCCAAAAGTAGTATTAGTTCTTGTTACAGTAGTGCTATTTAAATTTGTTAAAACTCCACCATTATTATTTTGCGCAGTAACTGTTCCATTAACAGAAGCCGGTGAACCTCCTGCTGTTCTTCTTGATGTTATAAAACTAACATCGTAAGTAGTTCCTATTACCGTTGGAAAATCCTGATACCCTTGAGATAAACAATCTACTTCTAAAACTTGATTCGTACCAACACTTCCTCCATAAACTGTCTCCGCATTTACTTCAAAAGAAAAACTTCCTGTACAATTCGGCGTTCCTGATACTGTAGTCCATCCAGTAGTTCCAGCTTGAAACCCTGCATTTATAATTAAATCTCTAGTAACTTGAACTGTAAAAGACTTGTTAGCTTCTACTGTAGTATCTCCTATAATTGGAATACTAATAGTACCCGTACTACTTCCTGCAGGAATAATTATTCTTGCATTTGCCGCTGGCGCAGTATAATCCACACCCGCTACTGCTGTTCCTGGCACTACGGTATAATACACAGTCGTTCCTCCTGTTGGAGCAGGAGAACTTAATGTTACGGTTATATTAGCATTCGTTGTTCCACTATCTCCTTCAGAAACAGTTGGACTAGACACACTAATTACATCAGAAGTAACTGTTAAGTCCCCAGCAACATAATTGATACTATAATTACTAGGCGTAAAAGTTCCCCCTGTTGCAGAAGAAATTGCAATCGCATTAGTATACACTCCTATGGCATCAGATGCCGCATCACCATCTACATAAGACACTGTAACTGAACCTATCGTTTCACCATTAACTAATCCACTTGAAGTAAAGTCTGTATACCCAGTTCCTCCTGATAAAGTATTCCCAAACTCTTTACTCTGACCTGTAGCTGTAATAGTCAATGCTTTGGGATCTACAGTTACTGTAATTGGTACATTGGCACTTTCACAACCTGTAGTTGAATTTATTAATTTCAATACAGCATTATAAGTTCCTGCATCTGCTGTAGCTGGAACAGTAATAACTATTGGTGACGCAGGCAATGAAGCTGCATTTACATCTGAAAAACCTTCTCCTTGGGCTGTTCCATCAAAATCTATACTATATTGATTAGGACTGTTTGTTACCGCTGTATAACCTAAATCTACAGAAGTATCACCATATGTTGCATTGACTGAACTTGACACAAGGGAAATTGTAGGAGGCAAAGCCCCTGTAACTTGAAGAGATATATTATCTATGTTTACATCTCGACCTGCACCATCTTCAAGCGCTTCCCAAACCAACGCTAATTGGTAATTTGCTGTAGCTCCTACAGTAAAAGAGTACGAGTAATTTGTATTAGAATTAGCTACCTGTGTAGTTCCTGTACCTCCTGGATTAGTAAAAAATGTATGAATCGT
Source organism: uncultured Tenacibaculum sp. (assembly GCF_947499065.1). Taxonomy (GTDB): domain Bacteria; phylum Bacteroidota; class Bacteroidia; order Flavobacteriales; family Flavobacteriaceae; genus Polaribacter. Next base: position 2,502 of record NZ_CANMMT010000014.1, read on the forward strand.
TTGAACAATACTATTACTATTATCTAGCAACACCCAAGCGAAATTTACATTTGTTGTACCCGTGTCTTGAAATTGATCTACCGAAAACGTATAATTTGTTCCTGAGTTTAAATTAAACGCTGTATTATTTTTTAAAAGCACATTTCCTGCTTCTAAATTTCCGTCATTATCAACATTAACTTTTAACCTACCTGAAACTCCGCTAGTATATGACATTGGCCCTGTTATAGGACTTGTAGGGTAACTATCCGACCAATTAGTATTTCCATTGGTAAAATCACCATTTACTATTAAGTTACAAGATTGACCATATATATTACTAGAAAAAGTAAATACAAAAAAGACAACAAAAGTAAAAAGCGCTATTATATCAGGTCCTCTACCTTTTATTATCTTTAGATTAAAAGATTTATTTATTAGGGAATATTCTTTTCTCATGTATGTAAGGTTTATTAAATTTTTAAAATGATATTTGAATTAATTGAGTAGAAATAATGTATTTATGTTTTCATATTTATTCGGGATTTTATTACTGTTTATAATTATATTTCATATAAATATTTGTTTGTTTTTGCTATTGACAACATAATTTATAGTAGGTTCAATTTTCTCAAAATGAAGTACAGTTTTATATAGTATCTAAATTTTTAGACACCATTTCACAATATTTTTGTTCCATTACTTCTTTGTAGATTTTTTTATAAAGACACATTAGCTGAAAAGAAATTTTTCTATTCCTTCATTGGATTTAAAAAAAGAAGGTCCTTTTTTTACCTTATTTTGCCTTTTGTAAGCACCAATTTTTGATACTTGTTTTTGAATTGAGTATTTTTTCCCCATACTACATAGTGTTTTTCCTGTATTAAATAGTGTTTTTCTTTTACAGAAAAGTGTTTTTCCTATACAACAAATAGTGTTTATCTAATTCCAATTTCACTAAATATTCTAAACAAAAAACTTATACATATATTAATAATTTAACTTACGTAAAACCTCATCTCTTTCACACATCCCCATAAGCCCCACCACAAACCAAAACCACCCTAAAACAAAGAAAAACAACAATTTAACCTTACCCCTACTTCATAAAACTTCTGTATATATTTATAGCTTTGTAGCAGTATTTAGATTAAAAAACATTACTCTTTAAATGGAGAAAGTTCTTTGACTCTACTTTACTATTTTAAATATAGTTTTTTAGAAGATTTATTTTTTTTATCCATTTTTCAGAGAATCAAAAACGGTTTTTTGGCTAAAATCTATACCCAATATTATTCAAATAAAAGCTGGGCTTTTTGAATACTAGTTTAAACTAATTCTTACTTCGTTGAATAACAAAAAAGTATCGACGAATGGTTTTAAGATTTAAAAACTATTCGCTCCCAAACATTTTTTTGAGAAAAGCATCTCTTCCCCTATTTATCGTATTTCTAAACTAGAGTTACATAAAATGTAAACTAAAAAACCATGTTTATAAAACTCAAAGTAATCCTTTCGGCCTTTAAAAATTGATATAATTTTAACTGAATCATATTTTTCAATATTTTTTCGAAAAAAAAATTAGCATTCAAAAAAAAAACTCAAACTTTTAAAAAACAAACAGTTACAAACCTCAAAAAAACCTCTCGATTTTTACTCTAAAAAAAAAGTGAAAAAAGTTTTTGGCAGTATCAAAAAACGTTCTATATTTGCAGCGCCTTAAAGGAAAAGGCCGATGTAGCTCAGCTGGCTAGAGCAGCTGATTTGTAATCAGCAGGTCGGGGGTTCGAGTCCCTTCATCGGCTCAGAAACAAAAAGCGTTAACTTAAGTTAGCGCTTTTTTTGTTTACATATTTTCCTAAATTTGTCTTGAAAATTTTATCTTAATTAAACTCAATGAAAAATATATTTGTTATCGGTATTGCTGGTGGAACTGGAAGTGGAAAAACTACTGTAGTAAATCAAATAATTAACGAACTTCCACAAGACGAAGTTTGTGTAATCTCGCAAGACTCATACTACAACCAAACCGACAACTTAACATACGATGAGCGTACTAAGATAAATTTTGACCACCCAAGAGCTATTGATTTTGACTTATTAGTTCAACACCTAACAGATTTAAAGAACAATAAAATAATTGAACAACCTGTGTACTCTTTTGTAGCTCACAACAGAACTAAAGACACTATTAAAACACACCCACGCAAGGTTGTAATTATTGAAGGAATCTTAATCTTTAACAGTAAAGAATTAAGAAACCTTTGCGACATTAAAGTTTTTGTACATGCCGATGCAGACGAACGCTTAATTAGACGTGTAAGAAGAGACATAAAAGAGCGTGGTAGGGACATTGATGAAGTTTTAAGCAGATACCAAAGCACCTTAAAACCTATGCATCAACAATTTATTGAACCAACAAAAAATTATGCAGATATTATAATACCTAACGATAGGTATAATACTGTAGCTATAGATATCGTTAGAACAGTAATTAACGACCGTTTATAAGATGAATTTAAAATCACTAAAAAACAAACCATCCTTTAAAATAGCAACTAACATATATGTTATTATCTTAACAATATTTGTTTTCTGGATGCTTTTTTTAGATGAAAATTCATATCTTACCCATAGAGAGTTCAATAAAGAAATCAAGGAACTTGAAACCTGGATTGACTACCACCAAAAAAAAATTAAGAAAGATAAAGAGACAATCGAAAAACTTAAAGATTCTCTTCAACTAGAACGCTATGCTCGTGAAAAATACTTGATGAAGAAAGAGAATGAAGACATATATATTATTGAATTTGATACCATACAGAAATAATGAGTAATTATTTATTTAATGAATTCAACGAAATTAGCCCTGCAGAATGGAAACAAAAAATCCAAGTAGACCTTAAAGGCGCTGATTACAACGAAACACTTCTTTGGAAAACTAACGAAGGAATTACCGTAAAGCCTTTTTATTCAAAAGAAGACCGAACACAATTAAAATCAAACACTTCTAGTGAAGGCTTTAAAGTATGCCAATCTATCTTCGTTGAAGATGAAAAAAAAGCAAATGCTTTCGCTTTAGATTCATTAAATAGAGGTGCTAAATCAATAGAATTTAAAGCTAAGAGTAAATTCAATTATAAAGTTCTACTGGATAAAATCGACATTCAAAACATTGCTATTTATTTCAATTTAAAATTTTTAGAATCAGATTTCATTATTGAATTATCGGATTTTGTCAATTCTAAAAACTGTTATTTCAATATAGATATAATTGGAAACCTTGCTAATTCTGGAAATTGGTTTAGCAACCTAAACAATGATCACAAAGAACTAGAAAGAATTATCTCTTCTACCGACAACTCTATTTGCGTAAATGCTTCAATATATCAAAATGCAGGTGCAAATATTACCCAGCAATTAGCTTATTCGTTAGCCCATGCAAATGAATATTTAAATCACTTCGGAAAAGATATAATCAATAAAATACATTTCAATTTTTCAGTTGGAAGCAACTACTTTTTTGAGATAGCTAAACTAAAAGCTTTTAGAATTCTATGGGATGCTCTTTTAAAAGAATACAATACTGAAAATCAAAAAGCACATATTTACGCTCAACCAAGCTCACGAAACAAAACATTATATGACTATAATGTAAACATGCTACGTACCACCTCAGAATGCATGAGTGCTATACTAGGTGGAGCCAACACGGTTAGCAATATATCTTATGATGATATTTTTCACCACTCAAACGAATTTGGTGAACGAATTTCAAGAAATCAGCTATTAATCTTACAGCAAGAAAGCGAATTAGCTAACGCTCAAAATTATGCCGATGGCGCTTATTATATAGAAGCAATCACACAACAATTAGCACAGAATGCTTTAGTTATTTTTAAGTCGATAGAACAAGGAGGAGGCTTCTTACAACAACTTAAAGAAGGAACTATTCAACGAAAAATAAAAGAATCAGCAGACAACGAACAAGAAAAGTTCGATTCTGGCGAATTAGTTTTACTAGGAACTAACAAAATTCAAAACGAAAAGGATTTAATGAAAAACGATTTAGAATTATTCCCTTTTGTAAAAACTAGAAACGAAAAAACTCTAATACAGCCAATTATTCAAAAAAGATTAGCTGAAAAGTTAGAACAAGAACGATTAAGTAATGAGTAGAAAAGATATATCAAATATAAAACTAGCAGAAAGCCAAGATATAGAAAGCAAAAGCTTCCCTCATGAAAATTTCGTTGCAGGGATTGCTCCAAATTTACGTGGCCCATACTCAACAATGTATGTCCGTAGACCATGGACTATTAGACAATATGCCGGTTTTTCAACAGCTGAAGAAAGTAATGCTTTTTACAGAAGAAATTTAGCCGCTGGACAAAAAGGACTTTCAGTTGCCTTTGACTTAGCAACCCACAGAGGTTACGACTCAGATCACGAACGTGTTCAAGGAGATGTAGGTAAAGCAGGAGTAGCTATAGATTCTGTGGAAGACATGAAGGTTTTATTTGACCAAATACCTTTAGATAAAATGTCGGTTTCTATGACAATGAATGGAGCCGTATTACCTATTCTTGCTTTTTATATTGTTGCTGCAGAAGAACAAGGGGTAGAACCTAAATTACTTACTGGAACTATTCAAAATGATATTCTAAAAGAATTTATGGTCCGTAACACCTATATCTACCCACCTACTCCATCCATGAAAATTATTGCAGATATTTTCAAGTACACTTCTGAAAATATGCCAAAATTCAATTCAATATCTATTTCTGGATACCATATGCAAGAGGCTGGTGCCACAGCAGAAATTGAATTAGCTTACACTTTAGCTGACGGATTAGAATACATCAAAAAAGGATTAGAAGCAGGAATGGATATTGACACCTTCGCTCCTCGCCTTTCTTTTTTCTGGGCCATTGGAATGAATCATTTTATGGAAATCGCAAAAATGCGAGCAGGTAGAATGTTATGGGCTAAGCTAGTAAAACAGTTCAACCCTAAAAACCCAAAATCACTAGCCTTAAGAACACATTGTCAAACAAGTGGGTGGTCTTTAACAGAACAGGACCCATTTAACAATGTAGCAAGAACAACTATTGAGGCTATGGCAGCAGCTTTTGGAGGAACACAAAGCTTACACACCAACGCCTTAGATGAAGCAATAGCACTTCCTACAGATTTCTCTGCTAGAATTGCTCGAAACACACAAATATACTTACAACAGGAAACCAACATTACCAAAACTGTTGATCCTTGGGCTGGTAGTTATCATGTTGAACAATTGACTGAAGAAATCGCAAACAAAGCTTGGGACTTAATTAAAGAAGTTGAAGAGCTAGGCGGAATGACTAAAGCTATTGAAAAAGGTATTCCTAAAATGCGTATCGAAGAAGCCGCTGCTAAAAAACAAGCAAAAATAGACAGTGGTCAAGATGTAATTGTTGGTGTAAATAAATACCAACTAGAACAAGAAGACCCTTTACATATTTTAGAGGTAGATAATGAAGCTGTAAGACAATCTCAAGTTGATAGGCTAAACGATTTAAAAGCTAAAAGAAATCAAACAGAAGTTGATGAGATTTTAACTAAATTAACCGAATGTGCTAAAACTGGCGAAGGTAATTTATTAGATTTAGCTGTAAAGGCTGCTAGAAAACGAGCTACTTTAGGTGAAATTTCCGATGCAATGGAAAGTATTTTCGGGCGTCATAAAGCAGTTCACAAAACCATATCAGGCGTGTACAGTAAAGAAATAAAAGACGACAAATTATTTAAAAAAGCAACTGAACTAGCTGATCAATTTGCTGAATTAGAAGGTAGGCGACCTCGAATTATGATTGCCAAATTAGGGCAAGATGGACATGATCGTGGAGCAAAAGTAGTAGCTACAGGATATGCCGACTTAGGTTTTGACGTAGATATAGGACCTCTTTTTCAAACCCCAATCGAAGCAACTAAACAAGCCATTGAAAACGATGTTCATATTTTAGGAATATCTTCATTAGCAGCGGGTCATAAAACATTAGTACCACAAGTTATTGCTGAACTTAAAAAATATGGACGTGAAGATATAATGGTTATTGTTGGAGGAGTAATTCCTGCACAAGACTACCAGTTCTTATTTGATGCTGGTGCAGTAGGTGTTTTTGGACCTGGAACCAAAATAGCACAAGCAGCTATTGACATGTTAACTATTTTAATTGACAGTATAGAAGAATAAAGCCATGCAAATAAAATTCATTGATAGAGAATCTGGTAACACAATTATAGAAACTCCTCCTGGAGAAGCTTTCCTAAAACTATTATACAATAACCCATTCGGTAAAATGGCTATTTTACCTATAGCTAAACGTAAGTTTTTATCTTCTTGGTATGGTAAAAAAATGAACAAACCTAAGTCTACAAAAAAAATAGAAAGTTTTGTAGCACAGCTAGGTATTGATATAAACGAAGCCGAAAAATCTATTTCTGAGTTTACTTCTTTCAATGATTTCTTTTACAGAAAATTAAAACCCAATGCCAGACCGATAAACCCTGACTTTGTCTCTCCAGGTGATGGAAAAATGTTGGCCTTTGAAAACATTTCTGATATCCACAATTTCTTTGTAAAAGGTAGAAAATTTACACTTAAAGAATTTTTAGGCAACGAAGAATTAGCAGAAAAACACAAAAATTCTTCTTTGATCATCTTAAGATTAGCCCCTAATGATTATCACAGATATCATTTTCCTCTTGATGGAGTTCCTTCAGAAATGACAAAAATAAAAGGTGATTATTTTTCTGTTTCTCCATATGCCTTAGCTTCTAATTTCACAAAGGTTTTTTGCGAAAATAAACGTGAATATTGTATTTTATCAACAGAAGAAAAAGGAGACATCGTCATAGCACCAGTTGGAGCAACAATGGTAGGAAGTATTATTGAAACTTACACTGCAAACACTCCTATAAAAAAGGGTGACGAAATGGGATATTTTGCTTTTGGAGGCTCAACTATTGTTCTTTTAGTAAACAAAGAAAAATTAGCTATAGATCAAGACATTATAGAAAACACAAAAAATCGTATTGAGACTTTTGTTAAAATGGGAGAAACAATAGGAAAGTAATCTATTTACTTTAACACTCCTTTGCCCTTAAAAATGATTGAAATCATAATTTTATTACAGCTTTAATCCGTAAATTTGCGAAGTTTTATATTTATCAGATTTACAGATGAAAAAAGTTCTTAATATTCTTTACTCAACTCGCCTGATGGCCGTGTTGTTTTTTGCTATTTCAATTGCCATGGGAGTTGCTACTTTTATAGAAAACGATTATGGTACTCAAACCTCAAAAGCTTTAGTTTACAACACTTGGTGGTTTGAATTAATTATGATTTTTTTCACTATCAATTTCTTTGGTAATATTTTCAGATACAAATTATACAAAAAAGAAAAGTGGTCTGTTTTATTATTTCACGTAGCTTTCTTATTTATTTTAATTGGAGCTGGAATTACCCGTTATATCAGTTATGAAGGTTTAATGATTATTGACGAAGGAGAAACGACAAATACTTTTTTCTCAGACATCAATTACCTTAACGTAATTATAGACGACAATCAGTTTCAAAAAGAAACAAACAACAAACTTTTATTATCAGCTTGGGGAAGTAATTCCGCTAGTTTTACAGAGTATTTCCAACCTAAAAAAGATGGTAAAAACCATCAAATAGACTTTAAACTTGTTGATTACATTCCTTGGGTAGAAAAGAAATTTATCGAGGATGATAACGGAGTAGAACACATCAAATTTGTTGAGAGTTCTAGTGGAAGTAGACATGAACACTATATTAAACGTGGCCAAATTCAAAATATTCACAATATTTTAGTTGGTTTTGACGCCAAGGATGGAAATGCTAATATTAATATTTTTAAAAGAAATGATTCTTTAAAAATAATTACAAAATCTGCAGGTAACTACCAAGTAATGGCTACTCAACAAAAAGGTTTTGTAAAACAAGATACTATTCAAGACTTTAAACTACGTTCACTTTACAATGTTTCTGGTTTACCTTTTGTAGTTCCTCAGTACCCTACTAAAGGAGACATTAAAACTGTTAGAGGAAAAAAAGACAATAAAAAATACGACATGGTTATTTTTGATGTAACTACAGATGGAAAAACTGAACGTATCGAATTAACAGGGGGACAGTTTAATGTAGACGGGCAAAAGCAATTTAAAATTGGAGATTTAAATTTTAGAGCTTGGTATGGTGCTAAACAGCGTGTAACTCCTTTCAGTATAAAACTAAATGATTTTCAGTTAGAAAAATATCCTGGTTCAGAAAACGCAGCTTCTTTTGCTAGTGAAATTACTGTTTTTGATAAAGATGAAACTTTTGATTTTAGAATTTTTATGAATAATATTTTACACTATAAAGGATATCGTTTATTTCAATCAAGTTACTTAAATGCTGGTGAAAAAATTGAACAAACTCACCTTTCTATAAATCACGATTCTTGGGGTACAACTGTAACTTATATTGGTTATTTCCTATTATTTTTTGGTTTAATCGCTTCTTTATTTGTGAAAAACACTCGTTTTTACGATTTAAAAAAATCGTTAGAAAAAATACGAACTAAAAAAGCTACACTTTCAATTATACTATTATTAATTAGTTCTATAGCTTTTTCTCAACACAACACACATAAGCCAAAAGAATTATCAGAAACTCAAATTGATTCCATATTACAAAAATCAATAGTTGACAAAAAACATGCTGATTTATTTAGTCAATTAGTAATACAAGACGCAGGTGGAAGAATGAAACCTGCCCATACTTTTGCTTCTGAATTAGTACGAAAAGTTGCACACACAGATAATTTTAAAGGTTTAACTCCTAGTCAAATTTTAGTTTCTATAACTGAAGCTCCTATGTTTTGGTTAAATGTTCCTTTTATTTATTTAGAAATAGGAAATACGCAAATTCGTGAAGTTCTAGGCCTACCTAAAGATACTAAATATGCTCGTTTTATTGATTTTTACGACGAAAATGGAACTTCAAAAATTAGTCATTTAGTAATTGAAGCTCAGAAAAAAAGAATACAAAGTAAATTAGAACAAGACGCTATAAAAATAGAGCGTAGAGTTTGGTTACTATCTCAGGCTTTAGGTGGTGGTATTTTAAGAATATACCCAATTCCAAATGATGAAAATAATAAATGGGTATCGCAACCTGAAACTTCACAAGCCAATTTTAGAGGAACTGACTCTGTATTTGTTCGTCAATCATTACCTGTATATTTTCAATTATTACAAGCTTCTAAAAAAACAGGAGATTACACAGAAACTAATAAAATTTTAGATGGGATTAAAAAGTTCCAGAGAAAATTTGGTTCAAAAGTAATTCCTACTCAAGATAAAATACAATTGGAAATCGCTTACAATAAAGCTAATATTTTTGTAAAGCTGGCTAAATACTACGGATATGTTAGTTTACTAATGATTATATTCGTTTTCTTCCAAATATTCAATAATAAGCCTTGGATTAATTATGCCATAAAAGTTTTTATAGGAATAATAATCATTCTTTTTATTACGCATGTATTAGGTTTAGCTGCGCGATGGTATATTAGTGGTAATGCTCCTTGGAGTAACGCATATGAAACCATAATCTTTGTAGGATTAGCTTCTATGTTTTTTGGCTTAATTTTAGGTAAGAAATCCTCTTTAACCATTGCGGCTACCACATTTTTAACTGCTATCATATTATCTTTTGCTCATCAAAACTGGCTAGATCCTGAAATTGCTAACTTAGTACCTGTATTAAACTCGTGGTGGTTATATGTACATGTTTCTATTATTGTTTCTGGTTATGGGCCTTTTGCCTTAGGTATGATTTTAGGTATATTTTCTTTATTCTTAATCATTTTTACAAATGAAAAAAACAAAAAGAAGATGAAGTTACACCTAAATGAGCTTACAACCATAAATGAAATGGCCATAACTGTTGGTTTAGTCTTATTCACTGTTGGTAATTTTTTAGGTGGAATGTGGGCAAATGAAAGTTGGGGACGTTACTGGGGATGGGACCCAAAAGAAACTTGGGCTTTAATATCAATTATGATATATGCGTTTGTATTGCATATGCGTTTAATCCCTGGGTTACGTAGCAAATATACATTTAATCTATGGTCAATTATTGCATTTGCTTCTGTTATGATGACATACTTTGGAGTTAATTTTTACCTATCAGGATTACATTCTTATGCAAGTGGAGATAAAGTAATTACTCCAAATTCAGTATACTATTCTGTATCTTTTGTCTTTATCATTGGTTTAATTGCATGGTTTAAACACAAGAAGTTTTACAAAAAATAATTATAAATAAATAAGAATAACGTACTTTTGCGCGTTGTTAAAAAAAAGAAATTATGTTCAATAAAAATATAAAATTAGTTTTAGCTGGATTAACTGTTATTTGGTCAGTATATGAATTTACTCAAGGCCACATAATGAATGGTATATCTATATTACTATTAGCAGGGATATTCATCTTATTTTATTTTAAAAACGAATTTATTTTATTAGCCTTTCTAAAATTAAGAAAGCAAGATTTTGAAGGAGCTAAGAAATGGCTTAGTTATATTAAAAATCCTTCAAGTGCATTAATTAAAAAGCAAGAAGGATACTTCAATTATCTTCATGGTATTATGCTTTCTCAAACAAATATTACTCAAGCAGAAAAATTTTTAAGAAAAGCCGTAAAGTTAGGACTAGCAATGGATCATGACTTAGCAATGGCTAAACTACAATTAGCTGGTATTGCTATGACTAAACGTAGAAAACGTGAAGCTACAAATTTAATGGCTGAAGCTAAAAAACTTGACAAGCATGGTATGCTAAAAGAGCAAATGCAAATGATGAAACAACAAATGAAAAAGATTTAATTTTTTATTTTTTGTACTTTTAACGTCTAACAATTAATCGATGGTAAGAAAATTAGTTTTAAAAGCCTTTGAGAAATACGCTTCTCGATGGGTTGTATTAATTATAGATATTCTATTAGTATGCATATCCTTTTTGTTAGCATATACCGTTCGTTTTAATGCTAGTTTAAATTTCGATGTTCATAATTTATATTATCAACTTCCATTTATAGCCATTATATCCCTTGTAAGTTTTCTTATTGTTGGATCCTACAGAGGGATTATTAGACATACAGGAACTAGAGATGCTTTTAACGTTTTTGTTGGCGTTACACTACTTTCAATGATTACAATCAGTGTTGTTTTAATAAATAACACTTTTAAGATTTTCCCTAGTTTTACAATACCTAAATCAATTGTCATAATTCATTATTTGATTTCTGTCTTAATTTTAGTTGTTAGTCGTTATGTATTTAAAGCTTTTTTTGAAATTATTTCTACAGAATTAGATACTATTACAAACGTATTAATTTATGGAGCTGGAGATTCTGGTTTAATTACATATGGTGCTTTAAATAGAGATACTAAAAACAAGTATGAAATAATAGGCTTTGTTGATGACGATGAAAAAAAAGTTGGAAAAAAAATCAATAGAATTAAGATTTTTGAAGGTAAAAGAATAGACCAAAATTTCATTGAGACTAAACAAATTGATGAAATTATTATTTCTATACAAAATGCTAAGCCTGAAAAATTACTGTATTTAACTGATTCTTTATTAGCGTTAGGTGTTAAAGTTAAAATTGTTCCACCTCTTTCAAAATGGATAGATGGTGATTTAGAAGCTAATCAAATAAAAAGTGTAAAAATAGAGGATTTACTTGATAGAAAACCTATATCAATAGATAACCCAATTGTTAAAAGAGAAGTTAGTTATAAAACAATCTTGGTTACAGGCGCAGCTGGTTCTATTGGCTCTGAAATTTCAAGGCAATTAAGCTCTTATGAATTAAAACACTTAATTTTAATAGACCAGGCGGAATCTGCACTATATGATTTACAACAAGAGTTAATACAAAAAGGCAAAAATAGCTTTACCTCTATCGTAGCAGATGTAAGAGATGAAAAAAGGATGTCTGAGATATTTGAGCAATATAAGCCTCAAAAAGTTTTTCATGCTGCTGCATACAAACATGTTCCTTTAATGGAGTTAAGTCCATATGAAGCTGTAAAAATAAATATAGGCGGAACAAAAAACATAGCTGATTTAGCAATAAAAAATAACGTTGAACGTTTTGTAATGGTTTCTACAGATAAAGCAGTAAACCCTACTAATGTTATGGGAGCTTCAAAAAGAGTAGCTGAAATGTATATTAGTTGTTTAAGTAAAATTAACAACCATAATACTAAATTTACGACTACTCGTTTCGGAAATGTTTTAGGTTCAAATGGTTCTGTTATACCTCTTTTCAAAAAACAAATTGAAAACGGTGGCCCTTTAACTGTTACTCATAAAGATATTACACGTTATTTTATGACAATACCTGAGGCTTGTCGTTTAGTATTAGAAGCAGGCACTATGGGTAATGGTGGAGAAATTTATATCTTCGACATGGGACAATCTGTTAAGATATTTGATATGGCCAAAAGGATGATTCATTTATCTGGATTAAAGTACCCTGAAGATATTGATATAAAAATAACTGGACTTCGACCTGGAGAAAAGTTATATGAAGAATTATTAGCTAACGGGGAAAACACATCGCCTACTTATCATGAAAAAATCATGATTGCTAAGAATCAAAAGTTAGATTTTGAATTCATAAAAGATAAAATCATTGAATTATGTATCGCTAATAAAAATCATAACAATCAAAAAACAGTACAATTAATAAAAGAAATTGTACCAGAATATAAATCAAATAACTCTGTCTATGAAAAATTAGATATTGTTAGAAAAAATTAAATTAGTACTTTCGCAAAAAAAATTTCACCTATGCCTAAAGTTATAAAAATATTGTTAGCTATTTTCATGCTAACAATTACTTCATGTGTTTCAAAAAAGAAAATTGTTTATTTTCAAAACCATGAAGAAAATCAATCTTTAATAAATAACAAATACAAAATAACTTTTAAACCTAGTGACTTAATTCAAATAAACATTTCGGCATTAGATTTAGAAGCTGTAAAACCTTTCAACCTAGCTGCAGTAACATATACAACTACTACAAATAATTTAGCAGCTCCCCCTCAACAACAATCATACATTATTGATCAAGAAGGCTTTATAGAGTTCCCTGTTTTAGGAAAGATAAAAATTGGTGGTTTAACTAGAACAGAAGCAATTAATCTTCTAAAAGAAAAACTATCTCCTGATTATATAAAAAATCCTACAATTAACATAAAAATTTCCAATTTTTCAGTTACTGTTTTAGGAGATGTAAAAAAACCAGGTAAATTTATTATACCCAATGAAAGAGTTTCAGTTCTTGAAGCTGTAGGTTTAGCTGGTGATTTGAATATATCTGGAATAAGGAATATTGAAGTTAAAAGAGAAGAAAATAATAAGATAACAACTTACAAATTAGATTTACGATCTAATAATATTTTCACTTCTCCTGCTTATTATTTACAACAAAACGATATTGTATATGTCAAACCTAATAAAGCAGCTTCTCAATCTGCATCTTATAATCAGAATACTGGTTTATTTATATCAATAGGTTCTGTTATTATTTCTCTAATTTCTATTCTAACAAGGTAAACAAACATGAATAACGAACAATATTCTTCTCAAATTTCAGATAACGATACAATTAATATTAGGGCTGAATTGGAAAAATACTTAATTCATTGGAAATGGTTTATTTTAGGTATTATAATTTCAATTTCAGTAGCTTTTTTATACCTAAGATACAGTACTCCTAAATACATTACAACTTCAACAATTTTAATTAAAAATGATAAAAAAGGTGGTGTTTCTGATGAACTTGCTGCCTTTGGAGATCTTGGTATTATTGGTAGTTCAAACAAAAACATTGATAATGAAATTGAGATTATTAAATCTAGAAAACTTATTAATAGTGTTATAAAAAAATTAAACTTAAACCTTAAGTATATTACGGAAGGGAGAATCAAAAAATCTGAAATTTATAAAAAAACACCTATTTCCTTTGTTTCAGGTGACTCCTTGTCAACTAAATTAAATAAAATAGATACTATATTGAATATCAAAATCTTATCTGTTAATAATTTTAAATTATATGATGAAAATGGTAATTTTATTTCAGAAAATTCATTTAATAGAATTATTGAAAATAATCAACTTGGTAATTTTAAAATAATAAAAAATAATAAATTCTTCAATAAATTTTTAGGAAAAAAAATAAAAGTAATTATCAACTCGTTAGATAAAACTATTGATTACTATCGAAAGAACATAAAGGTTTCTCCGATAAACAAAAGATCAAGCGTAGTTAAATTATCTTTACAATCAATAATTAAAGAAAAGGCAGAAAACATATTGGATGAATTAATTGTTCAGTATAACAATGATGCTATTCTAGATAAAAAGCAAGTTTCAGAAAAAACCAATGACTTTATTATTGACCGCTTAAATAATGTAGGTAAAGAATTGGCTGGAATTGATGATAAGGTACAAATATTTAAAAGTAAAAATAATATTGCTGACATCGAAACTGAAGCTAAATTAACTTTAGAAACAAAAACATTGAACCGTCAAAACTTAATTCATGCATCTACTGAATTAAGTCTAGCTAAATCATTAAGCGAAGAATTACTAAACAATGAATATCTTCCAGCTAACTTGGGATTAACTGATGCTAACATCGGTAAATCTATTACTGAATATAACCTATTAATATCACAGTTAAAACGTTTAGAAAAAAGTGCTGGTGAAAAAAACACTGTTTTAATAGAAGTTCAAAATAATATTTCTTCCTTAAAGAGTTCATTAAAAAGAAGCCTTGAAAACACCATTAAGTCACTTCAAATTAAAGTAAATAGTTTACAACGTGAATCTAGTAGATTTAATTCTAAAATATCTTCTATACCTACTAAAGAAAGAGAATTTTTAGATATTGCTCGTCAACAAGAAATTATTGCTGGCTTGTATACTTATTTATTAAAGAAAAAGGAAGAAACTGCTATATCTTTAACAGCTACAGCTATACCTAACGCTAAAATAATAGATAAAGCTTATGCTTCGGACATTCCTGTAAGTCCTAACAAAAAAACAATATATTTAGCATCTCTTATATTTGGGTTAATAATTCCTATTGTAATAATATACTTAAGAGATCTTTTAGACACTAAAGTTCATACTAAAAAAGATATCGAAGAACACACTTCAATTCCTTATTTAGGAGACATACCACATTCTGTTACTAAAGAAAAAATTGTTATTAATTCAAGTGCTCGTTCAAGTACAGCTGAAGCTTTCAGATTAATTAGAACAAACTTAGACTTTATGTTAACTCAGAAAACGGAAGGTAAAGGAAATACTATATTCGTTACTTCTACTACTAGTGGTGAAGGTAAATCATTCACATCTATAAATCTAGCAGCCTCTTTATCTTTATCTGGTAAAAAAGTTATTCTAGTAGGAATGGATTTAAGAGCTCCTAAAATCACAGAGTATCTTGAAATTCCTGATAGAAAAGGTATTACTAACTTTTTAACTAACAATAGTATTACCTTAGACTCTTTAAAGTTTTCTATTGATGAAATTCCTAGTTTAGATATTATTGCTTCTGGAGCTATCCCTCCAAATCCTGCAGAATTATTAATGTCTAAAAAGATTGGGGATATTTTCACAGAGTTAGAAGAAAAATATGACTATGTTATTATTGATACTGCCCCTGTTAACTTAGTGACAGATACTATGCTTATTTCAAAACATGCAGATTTAGTGTTATATGTTACAAGAGCTAATTATTTGGATAAACGTATGTTAATAGTTCCTCAAACTTTATACAGAGATAAAAAACTTCCTAACTTAGCTATTATTTTAAATGATGTTGATTTAAAACGTGGTTACGGTTACGGTTATGGTTATGGATACGGTTATGGTATCCCTGAAGATGTAGATTTACCTTGGTATAAAAGAATCTTTAGTTAATCATTATAAATATAAAAAAGGAAGCAAATTGCTTCCTTTTTTATTTATAAGAACTTTTTATTATTATTTAACAAATGTTCTATTTGTTTTTTTATTTTAGTTGTTCCTACTTTATTCAATAACTTAAGATGATTGTGATGATGTGTATCTGTCCCTACAAAATCATACATATTTTCTTTTAATAATTTTTGTGCGGTCTTTTGTACACCTTTACCATATTGTTCTGTCAACGACAATAAATTTAGTTGAAAAACGCATCCAGCTTTTTTTAATTTATAATAATTTTGAAAATCATTATGATAAAAATTATAACGTTCTGGGTGAGCTAAAACAGGTTTATATCCTTTTGATTGAATTTCAAATAAAACATCATATAAATTATATGGAGCATTGAAATATGACATCTCAACTAGGATATAGTTATCTTTTAAGGTCAAAATATCATCCTCCTTTAATCTTTCAACGAATTGCTCGTCCATCATATATTCTGCCGCTGCATCTATTTTTATATCGTCATAACCTTGCTTCTTTAATTCTGCTCTAACTACCTCTAATTTATCTTTAATTACCTTAGAAGAATTTGGATAAACATCTCCTAAAACATGCGGTGTAGTTATAAAATTTTTAATTCCATAAGAATGCATCTTAGTTATTAAAGAAATTGAATTTTCTAAATCTTTGGCTCCATCATCAATTCCAGGAAGTAAATGAGAATGTATATCGATAAACCCATCTGGAAAAAGTTCATTTAAAGGAATCTCTTTTTTCTTAAAAAACAACATATTTTTATTTTATCTTTTAATTATTTTACAAATTTACACTAATAATACACCTCTACTCAACAAAATCTATACCTTTTTTTACAACGAAATCGATTGAGATGAATACAGCTATTGTACAACTTATTTTGATAGTATATATTTGAGCAAAACTAAATAAAATATAATGATTTTAATAGCAGATGGTGGCTCTACAAAAGCAGATTGGATTGCTTTAGACAATAATAAAGAAGAGGTTTTTAGAGTAAGAACTTTAGGCTTAAATCCAGCTGTAGTTTCAAAAGAAGAATTATTAAATAGAATTGAGAATATATTTCAGCTTATAAACATTAAGGAAGCAGTTGAAGCAATTCATTTTTATGGAGCTGGTTGCGGAACAGCTATACCTATTAAAATTTTACATGATGTTTTAAAATCCATTTTCATAAATGCATCTATAAACATATCAGAAGACATGCTAGCTGCTGTGTATGCTAGTTCAGCTCAAAATCCAGCTACTGTTTGTATTTTAGGAACAGGATCAAATAGCTGTTATTATGATGGTAATAATATGGAAATGATTACTCCTTCATTGGGTTATACTATTATGGATGAGGCTAGTGGTAACTACTTTGGTAAACAATTACTGAAGGATTATTATTATAAACAAATGCCTCAAAAAATAGCTAAATCTTTTGAGAATGAATTCAATGTTGATGCAGACTTTATTAAAATGAATCTCTATAGAAAGCCAAATCCAAATATGTATTTAGCTTCTTTTGCGAAATTTATGTTTGATTACAAGGATAAGAAATACATTAAAAAAATCATTAAAAAGGGATTTCAAGAGTTTTTTAAATATAGGATATTACCATACCAAAAAGGAAGTGAAACACCTATTTACTTTATAGGGTCTATAGCATATTACTTTAGAGATATATTAGAAAATGTAGCTTCTAAGAACAATCTAATTATTACCGATGTTATTCAACGTCCTATTGATAATCTAGTCAAATTTCATATGGAAAACGACATTTAACACAGCGGCAATATATTTTCTAAAGCAATACCTCTAGATCCCTTAATTAGAATTGAGCTTCCTTTAATAGGTGCATCTTGAAGGTATTTTTTTAGCTCATCTAAAGTCTTAAATTTTTGATAATTTGTTTCTGCTTGAAAAAAATTATTCCCAACTAATAAAACACTATCAAAATTAGCTTTAGAAACAAAATCAACTATTTTTTGATGCTCTAACTCACTAAACTCACCAAGTTCAAACATATCTCCTAAAATAATCGTTTTATGGTTAGATTTATATAGTATAAAACTATCCAAAGCAGCTTTCATACTTGTAGGATTGGCATTATAAGCATCTAAAATTATTTTATTTTTCTCTGTTTCAATTATTTCAGATCTATTATTAGAAGGAATATAACTTTCTATAGCTTTTTTAATTTCTTCTTTAGGCACTTTAAAATAATTACCTATGGTAATTGCAGCAGATATATTTGCAAAGTTATAACTACCAATCAATTTACTATGTATAACTTCATTATTAAAACCTACGCTAACAAATGGATTTGCTTCGATAAATTTAATAGATTCCTCAAACTTTATAACATCTATCTCTTTAGTTTTTTCAACTTGAATTGGATCATCTGAATTTAAAAAAACCTTTCCATTAGTATCTTTTATAAAATCATATAATTCTGATTTTCCTTTAATGACTCCTTCTATAGACCCAAAACCTTCTAAATGAGCACTACCAAAATTGGTAATATAGCCATAATTAGGTTCTACAATTTTAGATAAGAATGCAATCTCTTGTTGATGATTAGCTCCCATTTCAACAATTCCAATTTCAGTATTAGTATTCATCGAAAGTAAGGTTAAAGGAACTCCTATATGATTATTCAAATTACCTTTTGTAGCTGTTGTATTAAATTTACAAGATAGTACCGTGTTAATTAACTCTTTTGTAGTAGTTTTACCGTTACTACCTGTTAAAGAAATAATAGGAATATTTAGTTGATTTCTATGATAATTCGCTAAATCTTGTAATGCTTTCAACACATTATCTACTAAAATTACATTATCACTTGTTTTATATTCAACTTCATCTACAACTGCATACTTAGCTCCCTTAGTCAATGCTTCAGAAGCAAACTTATTGCCATTAAAGTTATCACCTTTAAGTGCAAAAAACATTGTGTTTTTTCTTATTTTTCTTGTATCAGTATCAACTAAACCATGTTGAATAAACAAACTATATAATTCCTTTATATCCATGTTGTAAAAATAAAAAACCTCATTGAATTTCAATGAGGTTTAATTTATAATTTATAAGATAAAAACTATCTTCTTCTTTTAGCATACTTAGGCGTTGCAGTCTTTCTCTTGTTCATCATCATAGGTCCCATTTTATCAGTAGCACATCTAAAACCTATAAAGTTTGTTGCCATATATTCTGGGAAATATCTTCTCTGAGCTGGGTCTAACCAATACTCTCTATCTGCCCAAGAACCACCTTTATACACTCTAGATTTATCACTAATTAAAGTTGTTCTTGTTTTAGCGTCATATTTATAATTATTGATAACATTTCCTAAAGAATCTTTTTCTGATTCAGGTTTTTGTGGCGAATTATACATTCTAGATTTAGGATCTAATTGATCTTTATCTAATCCATAATTCTTAGAAGAAGCTTGATCTCCATCACCTAAACTAGAGTTATTAGCAAGATTGTAGTTTCTTCTCATGTAAGTATCCTCTTTTGTAATTGGAATATACTTTACACTTCCTGGTAAATCTTTAGGTACAATTCTTCCATTCTCTAATGTATCATATTCAATATCACCAATTTCGTCTCCTACTATTACAACTTTACCATCTTGATCTATTAGTTTTTTTGTAAATACATTTCCTCTAAAGTAGTTGAAATCATTTGCTTCAGAATCGATAATTGGACGGTATACATCTTCTACCCATTCAGCAACGTTTCCTGACATATCATATAATCCGAAAGCATTAGGAGGATAACTTCTAACTGCATTTGGAATATCAGACATATCACTACTCCATCCAGCTATACCACTATAATCTCCTTTTCCTTGTTTGAAGTTAGCTAACTGATCTCCTCTTCTTCTCTTATCTCTATCTCTAGTGTACTTTCCATTCCAAGAATACTTCTTTCTCCCTCTAATGTTATTGTACTCTCTATTTTCAAACATTGCTTTAGCAGCATACTCCCATTCTACTTCTGTTGGAAGTCTAAACTTTTGAGATAAAATACCATCAGATGAAGTAACTTGTCTTCCTGAAAACTCATCTTTACTAGGTTTAGGATCACCTTTCTTTCTTGGTACAGGAATCCCCTTCTTATAAATTGTTGAATCCCCTTCGAATAATGCATAAGGATTGGTTAAATAAGTATCTGTATCAAAATTGTTTTTCCCTTTGAAACTTAATGAATCCTCTTTAAAAATATTTTTAATAACACCTTTATCCATTAAAATCTTTAAGTTAACAGCATTTGTACGCCACTTGCAATACTTAGTTGCTTGTAACCAACTAACACCAACAACTGGATATTCAGCATAAGATGGGTGTCTTAAATAACTTTCTGATAATAAATTTGTATTACCTAATCCTTTTCTCCAAACTAAAGTATCTGGTAGAACAGATTTATATATATTTTTGAATTGAGCCTCTTCTGGTGGGAATACTTTTTTAGTGTACTGCATAAATGCACCATAAGCAGAATTAGTTACCTCAGTTTCATCCATATAAAATGAACGAACATGCATCTTCTTAGGAGTAGTATTCCAATCAAACATTACGTCATCTTGAACTAACCCCATTGTAAACGTACCTCCTTCAATATGAACCATATTCATAGGCACATCTTTATTAGGGTTATAAGATCCTTTTATTATATTTCCATAATTATGATCATTAAATCTCCATCCTGTAAAAGGATCTACATCACTAGAACCACCTCTATTGCTTTTACAAGAAGTAATCAATAAGCTAGTGATAGCCAACAAACTAAATAATTTTAAGGTACTTTTCATGTATTTTTAACTATTTTAAGGGTGCCGCAATTTACAATATTTCTAATTTCTTACAACTAATTTATCTACAATTTCTCGTATTAGAAAGTTGCTCTTGCAAGATTACAAACGACCATTTTTTAAGTTTAGTATTACGAATCTAAGAAAAAGATTAAATATCTAGCATTAATTTTTATTATTTTACGCAATAAATATCTAAGACTCTCACTTTCAAAAACAAAAAAAAGGCAGAAATAAAATATTTTAAAATATTTTTAACTATTCTTCAAAAAAATGTAATAATTTTATCCTATGATCGTTAAGATAGTGTTTAAAATTTAACAGATTTTAGCATTTTTTTAAGAAAATCATATATTTGCCGAACTAATAATCAAATTTTTACATGAAAAAATTATCAATTTTATTGTTTTTTGCATGTTTTGCCCTTCAAATCAAAGCACAATCAACATCAAGTGGAATCACAACAGCTACTCCATTTTTATTAATTTCATCAGACGCTCGTGCTGGCGGTATGGGAGATGTAGGTGTAGCTACATCAGCTGATGCATTCTCTATTTTTCACAACCCTGCTAAAACAGCTTTTAACCAAAATAAAATAAGCATTGGTTTAAACTATACTCCTTGGTTGCGTAATTTAACGGACGATATATTTATAGGAAATGCTTCTTATGTAAATAGATTTAAAGAAAATGCTGCTTGGGGTGTTGATATTAAATATTTCTCTTTAGGTAAAATAGAACTAACAACAGATTTAGCTCAAAGTTTAGGTTATACAAACCCAAGTGAATTTGCTATTACTGGTATATACTCAATGAAACTAAGTGAAAAATTTTCAATGGGTATTGGATTAAAATATATAAACTCTAATTTAGATGTTACTAATAATAGTATAGATGCTGTTAACTCATTTGCAGTTGATATTTCTGGTTATTATCAATCTGATGAAAAAAATTATGGAAGTTTTAATGGTCGTTATCGTTTAGGTTTCAATATTGCTAATATTGGTCCAAAGGTTGAATACACTCCTGGTCAAGAAAACTTCATTCCAACTAATGCCAAATTAGGAGGAGGTTTTGACTTTATTTTTGATAGCCAAAACACATTAGGTTTAAATTTAGAATTCACAAAACTATTAGTTCCTTCAAGTAGTACTCAATCTACTAGAGGCTGGTTTGATGGAATGTTTACTTCTTTAGGAGATAGAAGCTTTGGAGAAGAGTTAAAAGAAGTAACATGGGCTTTAGGAGCTGAATATTTATACAATAATGCTTTTGCTGCAAGAGCAGGTTATTTTCATGAAAGTGAAGAAAAAGGTCAACGACAATTTTTTACTTTAGGAGCAGGATTTACAGCTAAATCATTTACTTTAGATTTATCGTATTTAGTTAATACTTCTGCAGTAAATAACCCATTAGAAAATACTTTAAGATTCTCTTTATCATTTGATTTAGGAGAAATCTACGAAGATTACTAAAATTTAGTATTTTTTTTTTAATTTCGTAACATAATTTAAAAGCAGTCTTGACGACTGCTTTTTTTGACCAATACTATTTCTTATGGAAAAAATAGAAGTAAAATCTTCGGCTGTTATTTATAATAGTGTAGAAGAATTATCTCAGGAAGATAGAATGTTAATGGATAAAGCTGTTGAAGCTCGAGCTAAGGCTTATGCCCCTTATTCTAAATTTAATGTAGGCGCTGCTTTTTTATTAGAAAATGGAGAAATTGTTTTAGGAAATAATCAAGAAAATGCTGCATATCCTTCTGGTATGTGTGCTGAAAGAGTCGGGATTTGGAAAATTGGCTCAGAATTCCCTGGAATAAAAATCAAAAAATTAGCTATAACTGCTGCATCAACACAAACAAAAGTAGATAAACCTGTTGGGCCCTGTGGTGCTTGTAGACAAACATTATCTGAATATGAAATCAACCAAAAAGAACCAATGGAAATTCTTTTTATGGGAGAAGTTGGTAAAATTGTAAAAACAGAATCATTACTTTCTTTATTGCCTTTTTCTTTTGACAGTTCATATTTATAAAAACAACAAACATAGAAAAACCATCTTTTTTTTGTAATATAAATAATTATACTATTCTTTTTTAAGAATTCGATAATTCTAAAAAATTGACTGACAATTAAGGTGTTAATGTAATTAAAAATGCTTTATTTGTATTCTTTAACCCTTAAAGAATTCTAATGACATCATCAGTAATTACAGGTACAGGAACATATATTACCTCAATTCAA
The DNA here is from genome assembly GCF_947499065.1 of uncultured Tenacibaculum sp. GTDB lineage: Bacteria > Bacteroidota > Bacteroidia > Flavobacteriales > Flavobacteriaceae > Polaribacter. Next base: position 25,619 of record NZ_CANMMT010000014.1, read on the forward strand.
AAAACAAACGCAGAGTTTTCTAATCATCAGTTTTTGAATGAGGATGGCTCTGATTTCCCTAGTACAAATGATGTAATTATTGAAAAATTTAAATCGATTACTGGAATTGAAGAACGTCGTTATGCTAAAGATGAATATAATGCTTCTGACTTAGGATATTTTGCTGCTCAGAAAGCCATTGAAGATGCAAATATAAATCCAGAAGAACTAGATTATATAATCTTAGCTCATAATTTTGGTGATGTAAAGAGCAACGCAATTCAAAGCGACATATTACCTAGTTTAGCTACTAGAGTTAAATACAAATTAGGAATAGAAAACCCAAACTGTGTCGCTTACGACATTTTATTTGGTTGTCCAGGTTGGATAGAAGGAGTTATTCAAGCCCAAGCCTTTATCAAAGCCGGAATAGCAAAAAAATGTTTAGTTATAGGTGCTGAAACATTATCTAGGGTTGTAGATCAAAACGACAGGGACTCTATGATATATAGTGATGGTGCAGGAGCTTGTATTGTTGAAGCAAAAGAAGGTTCTGAATCTGGAATTATTAGTCATGCTAGTCAAACATTTACTAAAGAAGAAGCATTCTATTTATTTTTTGGTAAATCTTATAATAAAAGTCATGATAAGGATGTGCGATACATAAAAATGCATGGCCGTAAAATTTATGAATTCGCTTTAAACAATGTACCAAATGCTATGAAAATAGCATTAGATAAAAGTGGTATTGCAGTAGATGAAGTAAAAAAAGTATTTATTCATCAGGCAAATGAAAAAATGGATGAAGCTATAATTAAACGTTTCTTTAGACTGTATAAAAAACCTACTCCAGAAGGTATTATGCCAATGAGTATTCATAAACTAGGAAATAGTTCTGTAGCTACTGTTCCAACATTATTAGATTTAGTTTTAAAAGGTAAAATAGAAAATCAAAAGGTAGAAAAAGGAGATATAATCATGTTAGCTTCTGTAGGTTCAGGAATGAGTATTAATGCAATCGTTTATCGTTATTAAAAAACTTCAAAAAATCTAAAATCAAATACTACAAATCTAAAATCTAAGTACTATTTTTGCACATGCAACAACACAACGTACTTATATTAGATTTCGGATCGCAATACACGCAATTAATTGCGCGCCGAGTAAGAGAATTGAACATTTATTGTGAGATTCATCCGTATAACAAAATACCAGAAAATTTAAACAATTTTAAAGCTGTTATCTTATCAGGAAGTCCATCATCTGTTCGTTCTGATGAAGCACCTCATCCAGATTTATCTGAAATTAGAGGCAAAAAACCTTTACTAGCTGTTTGTTATGGGGCCCAATATTTAGCTCATTTTTCTGGTGGACTTGTAGCTCCTTCAAATACCAGAGAATATGGAAGAGCCAATTTATCATTCATTAAAAAAGAAGAAGAATTTTTCAACGAAATTTCTGAAGGAAGTCAAGTTTGGATGAGTCATTCAGATACAATTAAAGACTTACCTACTAATGGAATTTTATTAGCTAGCACACACGATGTAAAAAATGCAGCTTATAAGATTGAAGGAGAAACAACTTATGCTATTCAATTTCACCCTGAGGTTTACCATTCAACAGATGGGAAACAATTATTACAAAATTTTTTAGTTAATATAGCAGGGGTAGCTCAAACATGGACACCTTCTTCTTTTGTAGATGAAACGGTTGCCAACATAAAAGCTAAAGTAGGAAATGACAAGGTTGTTTTAGGACTATCTGGAGGAGTAGATTCAACAGTAGCTGCTGTATTATTACATAAAGCTATTGGAAGTAATTTACATTGTATATTTGTTAATAATGGATTATTAAGAAAGAATGAATTTACCGACGTATTAAAACAATATGAAGGTATGGGCTTAAATGTAAAAGGGGTTGATGCTTCGGCACGTTTCTTGAATGAACTTGCTGGATTAAGTGACCCTGAAGCTAAACGTAAAGCTATAGGTAAAGTTTTTATTGATGTTTTTGATGATGAAGCTTCTCAAATTAAAGATGCAAAATGGTTAGCTCAAGGAACTATTTATCCAGATGTTATAGAATCTGTTTCAGTAAATGGAGGCCCTTCTGCAACAATTAAAAGTCATCATAATGTAGGTGGATTACCTGACTTTATGAAACTAAAAATAGTTGAGCCATTACGAATGATATTTAAAGATGAAGTTCGTCGTGTAGGAGCATCAATGGGAATTGATAAAGACTTATTAGGACGTCATCCTTTTCCTGGCCCTGGTTTAGCTATTAGAATTTTAGGTGATATTACGGCTGAAAAAGTTAGGATATTACAAGAAGTTGATGCTATTTTTATTAATGGATTAAAAGAAGACGGATTATATAATAAGGTATGGCAAGCTGGAGCAATTTTATTACCTGTAAACTCAGTTGGAGTTATGGGAGATGAAAGAACTTACGAAAAAGTAGTAGCTTTACGTGCTGTTGAAAGTACCGATGGTATGACTGCTGATTGGGTAAACTTACCTTATGAGTTTTTACAAAAAACATCAAATAAAATAATTAATAATGTAAAAGGTGTTAATAGAGTTGTTTATGACATTAGCTCTAAGCCACCTGCAACAATTGAATGGGAATAACCCCCTAAAAATAAAAACAACGTAGATGAAGAAATTACAATTTTTACTTTTAATTTGTATTTTAACTTTTGCCGTTTCCTGTGGTCAACAGAAACGATATGTCTCTTACAAAGTGAAAGATGGTGAAACAATGCGCGACATTGCGAAACGTCTTGACATGAAAACCAAAGACCTACTTCGTTTAAACCCAGACGTGAGTAGAAGACCTGACCCAAATACGGTAATTGTAATTCCAAATCCTGAAATAAAAAAAGAAGTTTCTTCATCTTCTTCAGAAAACACAGAGGAACAACCTATTGTTACTGATACAGAAACTGTAGAATCAGAATCTAACGAAAACAATGATGAAAATACTGAAGAAGTATTTCAGCAAACCGTTTACGAATACGAAACACATACAGTAAAAGCTGGTGAAACAGTATACAGAATCACTAAAGAGTATAATATCTCTAAAGATGATTTAATTAAATGGAATCCAGAATATCCAGGTATTAAAAATAATGACTTAAGTATTGGTCAAGTTTTAAAAGTTAAAGCTACAGAAAGTGTTATAACTATTGATCGTGAGGAAGTTTTAGCAAAGTTTTTAACCCATACGGTTAAAAGTAAAGAAACTGTATATAGCTTAACACGATTTTATAATATTTCTAAAGATGATCTGATTAGATTAAACCCTGAGTTTCCTAATATTGTTAATAACGACCTTTCTATTGGTCAGCTCTTAAAAATTAAACCTATAGAAGAAGTTAACTCAGATGAAAATTTTACTTTTTATAAAGATACTATTCAAGAAAACACCTCTATAAACTTAGCTATTTTACTACCTTTTAAAGCAAAAGAATACGATTCTTTATCTGCCAAAGATATTTTTAGTAAGAAAAATAATAAATCAGCTTCTTTAGCTAATATGGTTACTGATTTTTATATGGGAGCTGAAATGGCTATTGACTCTATAAAAAAACAAGGAGTAATGGTTAATTTGAATGTTTTCGATACAGGAAACAGAGGTAGTAATGTTAATTCAATATTAGAAGAAGATCAATTAGATAATAGCGATGTTATCATTGGACCTTTTTATTCTAATAAAGCAGAAATAATTGCTCGTAAAGTTAGCGCGCCAGTAGTTTTTCCTCATTTTTCAAGTAAGCAACAAAATTTTTCTTCTTCTAAATTGGTTAAAACAGCTCCTGAAAAAGATAAATACACTGATTTTTTAATTTCTTATTTAAAAGATAAGTATAATGGTGAAGAAGTATTTGTTGTTGGTGATGGTAAGTCTAATTCAAACTCTAGGATAACTAAAATTGCTAGTAATTTAAAAAGTCATGATTCAATTAAAAACGTTCATATTTTAAAACCAAAAGACGGTTACATTAAAAGAGAACGTTTTACAGAAAAAATGAATCCCAAAAAACATAATTGGGTTATTATCACATCCGATAATAATGTAGCCATTGCTGATGTTTTAAATAGTATGATTGGTTTACCTGATGATACAACAGTACAAGTATTTGCTATTGAAAAAAGTAAAGCGTATGATAAAATAGAAAACAATAAATTAGCTAGTATTGATTTCACATATGTTTCTAATGTTTTTGCTGATGATTCTTCTAATGATGTAATGATTTTCAACAAAAACTACTTTGAAAAAAATAATACTATACCTTCTGATTACGCCATTAAAGGATTTGACATTACTTATGATGTTTTGATAAGATTAGCTTCTGGAAAAAGCTTAACAGATACTTTTAAAGACGGTGTTTCTCTTCGTTTAGAAAATAAATTCGATTATCGTAAGAAAACTTTTGGAAGTACAAGTAATAGAGGCTTATTTATAGTAAAATACAACAAAGATTTAAGCTTAGAAAGATTAAAATAAAAATGAAAGCCGATGTAAAATTTACATCGGCTTTTTTTATTCATACATTTCTTTATAATATTTTTGATAATCTCCACTTGTAACATTATCAACCCAAGCATTATTGTCTAAATACCATTTCACTGTTTTTTCAATTCCTTCTTCAAACTGTAATGATGGCTCCCACCCTAATTCTTCTTTTAACTTTGTTGAATCAATAGCATATCTATAATCGTGACCTGCTCTGTCTTTAACATAAGAAATCAACTTTTCAGAAGCACCTTCTTCTCTACCTAATATTTTATCAACCGTTTTAATTAGTACTTTAATTAAATCTATATTTTTCCATTCGTTAAATCCACCTATATTATAGGTTTCTCCTAACTTTCCTTTGTGAAAAATAACATCTATTGCCCTAGCATGATCATTTACAAATAACCAATCCCTAATATTTTCTCCTTTACCATATACCGGTAGCGGCTTATTATTGCAAATATTATTTATAAATAAAGGGATTAATTTTTCAGGAAATTGATAAGAACCATAATTATTAGAGCAATTAGATATAACAATAGGTAATCCATAAGTATCATAAAATGCTCTTACAAAATGATCTGATGAAGCTTTAGAAGCAGAATATGGCGAATGAGGGTCATAAGGTGTATTTTCCGTAAAAAGACCTTTATCTCCTAAACTTCCATACACTTCATCTGTTGAAATATGATAAAATAACTTATTCTCAAAATCGTTATTCCAACTATTTTTTGCCGCTTCTAATAAATTTAGTGTTCCCATAATATTTGTTTGGGCAAAAGCAAATGGGTTCTTAATAGATCTATCTACATGAGATTCTGCTGCTAAATGAATAACAGCATCAATGCTATATTTAGCAAATACTTCTTTTATAAAGTTATAATCACAAATATCACCTTTAATAAAGGTATAGTTAGATAATGCTTCGATATCTTTTAGGTTCTCTAAATTACCAGCATAAGTTAAAGCATCTAAGTTAACAATATTATACTCTGAGTAATTATTAACAAATAGTCGGACTACATGCGAACCGATAAAACCTGCACCTCCAGTAATTAATATATTTCTCATTCTATTCGTTTTTTATGCTATCAATGCAATCTTTTAATGAATCTCTCCAATAAGGTATTTTTATATTAAAATCTTCTTTAATTTTAGAAATATTTAAAAGGGAAAAATTTGGTCTTTTTGCTGGTGTAGGATATTGTTTAGTTTCAATTGGGTAAATATTACAATCAATTTTGGAAAGCTTCATAATAGCTTTTGCAAAATCATACCAAGATGTAACACCTTCATTAGAATAATGATATATTTTAGAGTTTTTATCTATTTTTTCATTTCTTACCACAATATCTAAACAAACTTTAGCCAAATCTTTTGCATAAGTTGGTACTCCTATTTGATCATATACAACATTTAGCTCTTTTTTTTCTTTCCCTAAACGAAGCATTGCTTTAACAAAATTATTACCATAAATAGAATACAACCATGATGTTCTAATTATAATTGCTTCTACTGACGATTTTAAAATTTCAGTTTCTCCTTTTAACTTTGTCTTACCATAAACATTTATAGGGTTTACATTATCTTCTTCTTTATAAGGAAGAACACTTTCTCCATTAAAAACATAATCGGTAGAAATATGGATTAGCTTTCCATCTACTAATCCAATTGCCTTAATCAAATTAGAAACACCTATATAATTAACTTTCTCTGCTTTTTCTTTTTCTATCTCTGCTTTATCTACTGCTGTATAAGCTGCACAGTTAATAACTGCTTGAATTTTTTTATTTAAAATATAAGATTTTACTTTTTCAATATCTGTTATATCAAGATTTTTAAAATTTTCAAAAAAGAAATTATACTCAGAATAATCCGAAGATAAATCTTTTATTTCTAATCCTAATTGACCATTACTACCAGTAATTAATATGTTCATACCTAATAATTAAAAGGACTCTTAAAATCTTTGAAAGATATTAAGTTTTTATCTTTTTCTGATAAAATTACTTCTTCTGAGTTTAATTTCCAGTCTATTTTCAGTCGTTTATCATTCCACTTTATACCTGAATCATAATCTGGCGCATAATTATTATCTACTTTATATGAAAATATTGCTTCTTCTGATAAAACAGCAAAACCATGTGCAAATCCTCTTGGTATAAATAACTGCCTTTTATTCTTATCTGATAATTCAATAGCAATGTGTTTACCGTATGTGGGTGAACCTAATCTAATATCAACAGCTACATCTATAACTTTCCCCTTAACACATCGTACTAATTTAGCTTGTGAAAAAGGAGGCTTTTGAAAATGTAAACCTCTTAAAACTCCTCTTCTAGATTTTGATTCGTTGTCTTGAATAAACTTAATTTTTTGAATATTCTCTTCAAATTCAAGTAGTTTAAATGATTCATAAAAGTACCCCCTCTCATCACCGAAAACTGTAGGTTCGATTATTACAACTTCAGGAATATTTGTTTTTATAAACTGCATTATTCTTTTATCAAGTTTAAAAGGTATTGACCATAGCTGCTCTTTTTTAAAGGTTCTGCAAGTTTTTTAACCTGTTCCTTTGAAATGTATCCCATATATAAGGCTATTTCTTCTAAACAAGCTACTTTTAACCCTTGTCGTTTTTCTATGGTTTCTATAAACTGGCTTGCTTCTAACAAAGAGTCATGTGTTCCTGTATCTAACCAAGCAAATCCTCGTCCCATTAATTCAACCTTCAGTTCTTCTTCTTCTAGATAATATTGATTTACTGATGTAATTTCTAACTCTCCTCTCTCTGATGGTTTTACATTTTTAGCTACACTAACTACATTATTGGGATAAAAATACAATCCAACTACAGCATAATTAGATTTAGGTACATTAGGTTTTTCAATAATCGACTTAGCATTTCCATTAGAATCAAAATCAACTACACCATATCTTTCAGGGTCTTTCACATAGTACCCAAATACAGTTGCCTTTCCCTCTTTTTTTACATTCCTAATTGCCGATTTCAACATTTCAGGTAGTCCATGACCATAAAAAATATTGTCTCCTAGAACCATACAAACATCATCATTACCTATAAACTCTTCTCCTATTATAAATGCCTGTGCTAATCCATCTGGAGAAGGTTGTTCAGCATATGTTATGCTTAGTCCTAAATCACTTCCATTTCCAAGTAATTTTTGAAAATTTGGTAAATCATCTGGAGTGGAGATAATCAATATTTCTTTTATGCCTGCAAGCATTAATACCGACAAGGGATAAAAAATCATTGGTTTATCGTAAATCGGTAATAACTGTTTTGACACTCCTTTTGTTATAGGATATAAGCGTGTTCCCGATCCTCCTGCTAGTATTATTCCTTTCATTCAATCTTAGTTTAAGTAATCATTTTCTATTTCTCTTTTCTCTATATATTTAAAAGCTAGATAATATAATAAAACTGAAATTGAAATAACTAAAATTGTTATATAAAGCTGTACATCTATTGGTTTTTTATAATAAAGATATACCACGAAATTAATTACCAATTGAAAAAAAGTATAAATAAATGCAACTGATAAATGTGGTATTTTTAAAACATGAACCATTTTTTGGTAAATGTGCTTTCTGTGGGCTTCTGTAATTTTTTCTCCTATAAATTTCCTGTAAGCTAAGGTTATTAATGCATCTGTTCCATAAACAACCATCATTAATATTAAAATAGGAGCTTCAAGTTCCCTAATAAAAGACACCCCTATAAAAAACAACAAAACTGCTAGGGAAATACTTCCAATATCACCTGAAAACATTCTTGCTTTTTTCCTAAAGTTATAAAAACCAAAAACAATTACTGAAATTAGAACATAAACTATTAAACTTTCATTAATTATTCTTTCGTTTGCATTAATTAAATAAATAAACACTAAGTTAACTATGGTATAGAGTCCTGTAATCCCGTTAATTCCATCCATAAAATTATAAATATTTATAAAACCTACTCCAATTATAAGTAATGGTATTACCACAAATAAATTATTTATTGGTAATCCAACTTGAAAAAGACATAAGCCAATTGCTAAAAATTGAAACGGTAATCTAACATTAGAACTTAATGTAATTATGTCATCAATAAAACTCACAAATGCTATCAATGAAATCCCTAATATAAAATATGGGTATTGAAATTGAGATATAAAGAAAAAGGTTAAAATACTTATGTAAAATAAAATACCTCCTCCTCTTATAGTTGGAGTAGAGTGAGAACTTCTATGGTTTGGTTTATCTACTATATTAAAATTCTCTGCTATCTTTATATATATAGTTGCAATAATAAAAAATACAGGTATGTAAAAATATGAATTCATCATTTTTTTTGAAGTCTGATTAATTTTTCTAATTTTTCAAACAATACCTCTTTTTTAAAATTCTCATTATAGTATTTTTTTGAATTTATAGACATTCTATTCTTCTCTTCATCAGATAACTTAGAAAGCTTTATACTTTTTTCAACTAACGCTTCAGTATCATCAGCATCAACTGCAAATCCACATTTAGACTCATTAATTAATTCTTTTCCCTCTCCATTTAACATACCCAAAATTATTTTACTTGAAGCCATATATGCTTGAACTTTGGCCGGTACTGTAATTGCAAAAACAGGTTCATCTTTTAATGACACAAGCATTGCATCTGCTTTTTTAAAGAAATGTGGCATTGTTTTTAATGGAAATCTTCCTAATAAGTGTACATTATTAATCTCTCTTATTTTAAGTTCACTTTTTATCCAACTTACTTTTCTTCCATCTCCTAGTATAATCCAATTAATCCCATACTCTTCTGTTCTTTTGGCTGCTTTAAGTATTGTTTCAAAACCTTGAGACTCTCCCACATTACCCGCAAACATAATATTAAAGCCATTTGGTAAATCTGGAATTTCTTCTTCATTTTCTTTGATATCAACAAAAACATCTTCTGCCCAATTAGGAAAATACTCAATTTTTTTATTTTTGTTTTCACATTTTTCTCGTATGGAATCTTCAAAAGATTTTGAACTTGTTAATATTATATCCGATTCTCTATATATTTTCCTGACTAATCTTTCTATTAAATTAATGATAATTCCCTTTTTTACGTTTGTTGTAGCAGTAATACTTTCAGGCCACAAATCTAAAACCCATAAAAAAAGTGGAATTCTCTGCCTCCTTTTTACCCATAAACCAGGAAGAGCCATGGTAACTGGAGACAATTGTTGAACAAAAATGACATCATATTTTTCTTTTACTCTAAATAAAACAGCCCAATACGAAAATAAAATAAACGACAAATAATTAATTATTAATGGAATTGCTTTACCACTCCTTCTTGGAAACAAAGGGACTCTAAGTATTTTAGCCCCCTTTATTACTTCTTCTTTTTTTCCAAAAAAACTATATCCTTCATAAAATTCTCCTTTAGGATAATTCGGTTTTCCCGTAAGTACTGTTACTTCATATCCTTTTTTAACAAAATCAAAAACAATGTCGTTACCTTTAAAACTTTCTGGATAAAAATATTGAGAAATAAAAAGTATTTTCATTTTTATCTTAGTATTTAGACCAAACTACTCTATTTATATAATCAGTATATGAAATAATAATTCTTACCATTTTCTCACTTACATTTGGCATCGAATAGTCATAGACTTCTCTAAAATTTCGTTCTGGCATTCTTAATTGTTTTTCTAAAGCGCCTAAACCTTGCATTATACGCTCTGGATTCATTCCTACCATCATTACTGATGTTTCTTCCATAGCTTCTGGTCGTTCATGTGCTTCTCTTATGTTTAATGCATGAAAATTCAATATAGATGATTCTTCAGAGATAGTACCAGAATCAGATAATACTGCAAACGAGTGCATTTGTAAGGCATTATAGTCTGAAAAACCTAATGGTTTTAAAAACTGAATATTCTTATGTGTTTTTACTCCTTTATTATTGAGCATATTTCTTGTTCTGGGATGAGTAGAAACTATAATAGGGTAATCATATTTTTCAGCAATCAGGTTTAAAGATTCAATTAATCCTTCAAAGTTTTTGGGATTACTAATATTTTCTTCTCTATGAGAAGATACTACGAAAAACTTATGTCTTTCTAGTTCTAACTTTTCTAATACATCTGAAGCTTCAATTTTTGCTTTAAACTTATGAAGCACTTCATACATTGGACTTCCAGTTTTTATAACTCTATCAGGAGAAAGTCCTTCTCTAAGTAAATATTCTCTAGCAATACTACTATAAGTCAAGTTAATATCTGCCACATGATCCACTATTTTTCTATTAGTTTCTTCTGGAACACGTTGATCAAAACAACGATTTCCAGCCTCCATATGGAATACAGGGATTTTACGTTTCTTTGCTGGAATAGCACATAAACATGAATTTGTATCACCTAATACTAGGAATGCATCTGGTGATTCTTGTTCTAATATAGGGTCTATAGCAATTAATATATTCCCAACTGTCTCTGTTGCATTTTTTCCAGCAGCATTTAAAAAGTAATCTGGTTTTCTCAAACCTAAATCTTCAAAGAAAATTTCATTGAGTTCATAATCATAGTTTTGACCCGTATGTACTAATATATGTTCTATTGCTGCATTAGTATCTAAAGCTATTAATGTACAAGAAAGTCGAATAATTTCTGGTCGTGTTCCTACTACGGTTATTACTTTTAGTTTTTTCATTTTTATATATTATTAGACCTCAACAAAATATGTATCTGCGTCTGTTGGGTCATATGGTTCATTAATCCAAAATAAGGTTATTAATTCTGTATCTCCTACGTTAGTGATATTATGTGTATACCATATTGGCATATCTACATAAGCAGGTTCATCTCCGTTTAAAAAGTATTCAAAAACTTCATCTGAATCGATTTTTCTAAGTTTTATTAATGCTTTACCACTTATTACTGCGAAACGTTCTACTTTTCTTGTATGATAATGATTTCCCCTAGTAATTCCTGGAACTGTTGTTGAATATGAAGATTGTCCAGAAGTTCCTGCACGTATAATCTCTACAAACTCCCCTCTATTATCAGTATGTTTAGTGAATTTTTTTGGAAAATAATCTTTAGGAATAAAGCTAGTAAATGTATTGAATAAATCCAGCTCAAAAGAATTTATATTTACCTTAGGAACCTGTCCCTTTTCTACATATTGAGATTTGTACTCTTTTAATAATTCTAAAATTTCTGACACTTTTCTAGTAGCTGTATGAGGTACAGTATATGACGTTATATTTTCTTCAGTATTCTCTTTAATAATTTCTTGATAAAAAGCTTCAGATAACTGATTAATATAAATTAGATTTACCTCACTATCATTTAATATTGTTGGTTCTTCTCCTATTATTATTTGATGACAGAATGTTGCAACAAAGGAATTATAAAATGGTTTTCCGAAAGGACCAAATACATTTGGAATGATTAAAGATGCTATTTTTCCTCCTTGCCCTTTTGCCCAATTTTCGAAAAGTTGTCTTCCATCTCTTTTTGATTTCCCATAAAGGTTATCTCGTTCTTCTTGTGTTGAAGAAGAGAAGATTATTTTTGGTGTTACTTTCGCAGCTTCGCAAGCTGAAACAAGTTTTTTTACTAAGCCAACATTTGTATCGTAGATAACTTGTTGGTCTTCATGCCTATTCATTGCTGCGATATGAACAATAACATCACATGATGCTACAAATTGTTGTAGTGCATTTTTGTTTTCAAAGTAATTTCTTTGAAAAGGAATTCGTTCTATTGTGTCTTCTTTTGTCGCTAAAAAGTTAAAAAGATGACTTCCCATGAAGCCTCCTTGTCCTGTTATTCCAACTTTTATTTGTACCATGTTGTCCATTTAGTATTATTAAATCGAACTTGGTCATCTTCTATTTCATTAAGCCCATAGTTCGCCATAATCATTAATTTTGAGTTGTCTTCTAATGCTTGAAATCCGTTAACATATCCGTTTGGAATATACAGTACCTGCGGATTGTTTTCTGAGAGTTCAAACTCATGTACTTTTAAAGTATCTGAAGGGGTTTCCCAATCGTCTATTTGTACTAGTTTTACTGTGAAACTTCCTTTTACACAAAAGAACCATCTACTTTCTGTGATATGCCCTTGCCATGCACGAACAACATTTGTATTATAATGTGTAGTGAAATACATACGTTTTATTGGAGAAAGATCAAAATCGTTTACAAAATCTAGTTTTCCTCTTTCATCACTAAAGTTTCCTCCTTTAATAAGTTTAGGCGCTTTGTTTTCCATTACATGTTAAGATCATCTTTGATAAAGTCTAGTTTTAATAACAGCTTTTTCATTCCTTCTACATCAAGTCTTTCCGTATTATGTGAATGATAATCTTCTACAGAGTTCATATCTATTTCTCCTTCCGAGAAATAGTTTGCGTAGTTAAGGTCTCTATTATCTGCAGGAATCCTATAGTAATCTCCCATATCTTGAGCTTTAACTTTTTCTTCTCTAGTAAGTAATGATTCGTATAGTTTTTCTCCGTGACGCGTCCCTATAACTTTTAATTGGCTCGTTCCATTATACATTTCTACTAAAGCTTTAGCCAATGTTTCTACAGTTGCTGCAGGTGCTTTTTGAACAAACATATCTCCTGGGTCTGCATTTTCAAAAGCAAACAATACTAAATCTACTGCATCTTCGAGTGTCATCATAAAACGCGTCATGCTAGGGTCTGTCAACGTTAAGTCTTTACCTGCTTTTATTTGATCAACAAATAATGGTATTACAGAGCCTCTAGATGCCATTACGTTTCCATATCGGGTTCCTGAAACAATAGTATTTCCAGCATTTCTTGATTTTGCCACTAATACTTTTTCCATCATAGCTTTAGAAATCCCCATAGCATTAATTGGATATACAGCTTTATCTGTACTTAGCACAACTACATTTTTTACATTATTTTTTATAGCTGCTTCAAGTACATTTTCTGTTCCAACAACGTTAGTTTTTACTGCTTCGATTGGAAAAAACTCACAAGATGGTACTTGTTTTAACGCAGCTGCATGAAATATGTAATCTACACCTCTAACCGCAGTTTCAATAGACAATGGGTCTCTTACATCACCTATATAAAATTTAACTTTTGGATTAGACAGCTTTCTTCTTAGGTCATCTTGTTTTTTTTCATCTCTAGAAAAAATACGTATCTCATTAAAATGATCTGTATTTAAAAATCTGTTTAATACAGCATTTCCAAAAGAACCAGTGCCTCCTGTTATAAGTAATGTTTTATCTTTAAATTTCATTTTCTAATATAGTTTTCTTTTTTCTTCCCTTGAAGGGTAATTAATTAACACTGCTTTATATACTCCTTTAAATACAAATAAACTACCAGCTGCAACACCTATAACATTATATCTATCAATTGCTTTTTTAATATCTTCAATTGTTCCAGCCCCTCCTAACATAGTCATTGGTATATTAACTACATCTCTTACTTTATCTATTAACTTAAAATCATATCCCTTCATTACTCCATCATTATCTATCGAATTAATAATAATTTCTCCAGCTCCTAGTTCTTGAGCTTTCTTGGCAAAGTCAAAAGGATTTATTCCAGTACTCTTTTTACCATTATGTATAAAAACCTCATATCCTCCAAACATCTTTTTTTTGACATCTAAGACTACAATAACACTTTGACTACCTACTCTTTGTGAGATATCAAAAATCAAATTTGGGTTATCTATCACAGCTGAACTTAAAGCTATTTTTTCTATTCCTAATCCAAATATTTTTTGAGCTTGTTCTACAGTTTTTACTCCTCCTCCATAACAAATAGGCATTCTCGATTGATTGGCTAACTTTTCTATTAACGTATAATCAGGTTCCTTTCCTAATACAGTTGCATCAATATCAAAAACTGCTAATTCATCAACTTCTTTTTCATTAAATATTTTTACTGCATTAATAGGATCTCCTACATATTTAGAATTTTTAAACTTAACTGTTTTAACTAATCCTTTATCATGTATTAATAAACTAGGTATAATTCTTGGTCTAAGCATATAATCTATAAATTAGCAAAATTATTTAATAGTATCTCTCCATAACTATGACTCTTTTCTGGATGAAATTGAATTCCGTAAACATTTTCATGTTGTATACTACTTGTAAATTTTATACCATATTCAGATGTTGCTATACTAGAACTAGCTTCTTTACAATTAAAATAATAAGTATGTAAAAAGTAAAAAATTGCATCTTTCTCTAGTCCAGCAAATAAAGGATGTCCTAATACTGGTTCTACATCATTCCATCCCATATGAGGTAATTTAGTATGATAATCTATTGTAGATTCATCGAACTTTTTGACATCGGCATTTACCCAACCTAAGCCTTCCATATCACCTTCATCACTTTTATTTGCCATCATTTGCATTCCAACACAAATTCCTATGACTGGTTTTTTTTCTTTTATTACAAGTTCATCTAAACGCTCCCTCATTCCAGAATTATTAAGTTGAGACATTGCATAATCGAAATGACCAACACCTGGTAATATTAACCTTTCCACATTTTCTAAATCATCTACTGTTCTTGCAATCTTGGTAGGTATGTCCAATCTCTTATAAACGTTTTGGAAAGCAAAGATATTTCCTACTCCATAATCTATTATTGTTATCATTTATTTATCTAAATAATCTTTTTTCTAATCCTAATTTCTGCATTACTTTGGCACCGAAATTAATAAACTTGATTTTAGTTTTATAATCTCTAAATGTTTTATTCTTTCCTTCGAATATTTCTTGTAATTCTTCTTTCGTAAGGTCTAATTTATCGGCTACATATTCAAACTCTTTTAATAAGAACTCTTCTGACAATTCTGGTTTAGAGACTCTTTCTAATGCTTCTTCTCTTGTCATCTGCCCTGTTAATACTAAACTTGAAAAATGAGCTTTTCTCTTATGATAACCAAACTTTCTAGGCAACCAATAATCTTCATAAAACCTAGTAAACCTAGACTCATGATGCTTATGTTGAAAACTTTCCCATCCGTATTTATCAAATAAAAATTGCTCTACATCCTTCTTGATATATGGAACTAAATTTAAAGGCTTAAATACTTTCATACCCAAAACATACCTGTAATAAATTTTATAATTTAGTATATCTACCAAAGGAAATGTTTTTAATGGCCTTTTTCCAAATTTTGAGTGAATATCTTTTACTAAAGTAGTGTCTATTCCTGGAAAACCTCCCCATTCTTCTGGTTCTCTACAACATTCTGTTGAAAAGTTACCTCCTGTTAGAACATATTTTATCTTATGTTTTTTAGCAAATTTATATAACGCAGAGAAAAAAGCATAATCTTGTGGTAGATCTTGATCAGCTATTTGAGATTTTAAGAAAGCAACTTGTAAATCTTTCATTTCCTCCCAGTTGATAACTTCTGTATACAAATCTAGGCCTAGTCCGTTAACTAACTTTTCTATATTTCCAACTGCCTTATCTGTATTCCAACCTGCATCAACATGAAATATAAGAGGTCTTAAACCCATTATTTCTTTTGCTACATAAGCAGCATAGGAACTATCTAGTCCTCCACTTAACCCTATAATACAATCAAAATCTCTATCTTTACCGTCTTTTTTTATTTTTTCTGCTTCTTTCATTAATTCAGCATACCCTCTTTCATCAGTATGCCAATTCGGTAATATATTTTCTATATAGTTTGTATAATAATCACTTTCTCCCCTTTCGTTAAAAATAATATTAGGATCCGATGTATCCATTATTGTTTTAGTACAGATCTGGTACTTTCCCATAATTGTTTTATTTTAATTTTAACTTTTATTTATTATCTATTAAACAATGCGAATAATATCACATAGTTTTAAGCTTTAACTTTATTATTTCCAAAAACTTTATTATAATCTTCTAAAAAAGATTCATCTGAATATCTAAGCACTAAAGTATTATTTTTTTCATACTCTGTAGCTAACGTCGAAATATAAGAAATTACTACATCTACTTCTAATAAATCCTTCTTTTCTAGTAAAATAAAATTATTATTAGTTAATAATTTATTATACGGATCGTAAGAATCTGCTGGGTGAGGTTTTACGTACAAGTTAATTTCTTTTTTTTCTAAATCTTTAATAATTTCTTTCTCTTTTTCGTAAAAAATCATGTTACAAATTAGTAACACGTTTTTAAATTCATTTTTTACAAGCTTCTCATTCGAATTAAACTTCAAACTATTTCTAAAATAGGCTACAGGTTTATTTTCAAATAATTTTTTTTCACATATTTCTTTTTGCTCTTCATCTATATAATATGCGTAATTTACAGAACCTATTTTTTTCAACTTTTTAAATGCATCACCCAATATTCCATGCTGTATAAGGTATGTTGTATGATTTATGTTACCTAATAAATAAGCCCACCTATCTATTAAAGCATCAAAATAATAAACATTCGTTCTATCACTTCTTGTTACAAAAAAATAACATAAAAAATACTCAAATGATGAATGCGCTCTAAAAAGAAAATCTCTTCTTCCATATTTTTTTTTCATCAAAAACACCATTTCTAAAGAAAACATAAATGACTTCAATATATCGAGAAACCTTATACCTTTGAAAATAGAGATTCTTTTAAAATCTGTATATTTTGTCTTCACAGTTGGAATTTCAACTATAACGAAATCATCTTTGGTTACATTAACGCTTTCCAACATCTTAAAAAAAACCATCTTATCACAATTCAACCCTAGCATCAGTTTTGAATTTTTAATATAATTTTTAGAAGTAAACATATACTTTAAACTATACTTGACTAACCTATAGAATAAAATTAATATCGAAATAGTTATTTCTATTTTTGAAATAATTAAAATAAAACTAGAAAACTTCTGAAAATAT
Source organism: uncultured Tenacibaculum sp. (assembly GCF_947499065.1). Lineage (GTDB taxonomy): Bacteria > Bacteroidota > Bacteroidia > Flavobacteriales > Flavobacteriaceae > Polaribacter. The sequence goes on from NZ_CANMMT010000014.1 coordinate 43,028, forward strand.
TTTGAAGGAATTTTCAAGTAACTCAATATTTTATTAACTTTCAGTTTCTTGTATGAAAAATCAACTTCTTCTGTTAGATAAGTTTTATTTAAATAGTATTCATTTAAATATCCATAAAGGTAACCATTAAACATTTCTTTCTTCATTAGATTTATTTTTTAAAAAAATATAGGACTTTAACAAACAATAAAAACAAAAAAGGGAAATACAACAGTGAATAACCACAATAAAATATTGAAACTACTGGTATAATCAACAACAAAACAATTCCATACAATGAAGTGATAGGTATTTTCCGTTTTCCTTTCAATTTAAACTTGATAACTAAATAAAAAACAAAACTTATTAACATTGTTATAAAATACCCAGTATTAAACACTAAATAACAAGTATAACCATTAAAAGCTCCTCCATCATAATTATATGCTTTGTCAATCATAGCTTGGGACTCTTTTGAATCCCATTTTTTTAAACCTACAAAGTTTAATATTTGATAAACATCACGAAATAATTGTTCTCCTCCTAAATTTTTCTCTTCTGAATATACTTCTAATTGATTAATTCCATTCGAATATCCTTGAGATGCATAATCTACTATGTTATATATAATAGGATTTTGTATTATTGAATTCTTAGGTATACGATCAGAATAATAATCCATTGCTGAAAACCTAACCACAGTAATTAGTAAAAATAATGAAACAATGATTACCGACACTCGTTTTAGTATTACTCCTATTTTTCTTTGCAAAAATAGTGGAAGTGTATTTTTTATTAGAAAAAAATAGATAAAGAAGATTAATACAAACGTAAAAATTTGTGCTCTTGAATAGAATGCAAAACCAGATAGCAAAGACGAACTTGCATAAAGTAATGCTATTTTACTTTTTTTATACTCACCCCTGCTTAAGTGCAGAAAAAAAATAGGTATGGCTACATATCCTAAATTTTGTGAAACAAATGCGTATCTAAATATATTTGCAAAATAAGGTATACTCTCATACAAATCCTTAAAAGCTTGTTGTGCTTTGAAAGCAGCAATGTCTGGTATGTAGATTAAGACAATTACCAATACAAAAACATTAAGTACTAAATTTAACCTTAGAACTCTGTACAGCATTTTCTTAAAAAAAAGAAAATAATTATTATCTTCTATCCAAACTACTGAAAAACTTGAGTAACTCCATGGAGCTATTATTAAAAATAAATTAAGGTTTACAAAAATAATATTCAACAAAGTTTTTGTAGAATCAAATTCAGTTGAATTACCTACAAATGGTTGTAAAAACAAGGATACAAATTGTAAAAAAATTAAAGAAAGATATGCTTTCTTATATTTTTTATACATTAAAAAAAATGACACAAATAAAGGTACACTTAAAATAACATCCATTTTCTATCTTTTCTTTAAAATTATTTTATTGAAAATTTGAAACTCTTTCATTTTCAAAAAAACAGGAATAGTTATATAAACCATAACTCCCACAATCAGACTTATTAGAACCTTCATAAACGCTCCAGTCATAAAAGATGAAACATATGTTAAAACAAAAAACAATATTGTATTTAAAATTATATTATTCAACATAAAATATACTTGTTTAAATACACTTACTTTCATAAGTAAATGAATTACAACCATTGATATTATAGAATCAATTACACTGTAAAGTATTATTCCATACATTACAAACTCTATATCATAATTAATAGTTAAAAATAAAATTAACATTCCTATTATTTTTTTCACTACACCTGTATAAAACAAAACATTAGGTTTGTTTATTATTTTTAAAAATGAGTTATTCATGTAAATGATAGGTATGAATAAATATGCTATCGAAATTAATTTCAAAATCTGCAAACTCCCTAACCATTTTTCGGAAAGTAATATGATTATAATAAACTTCCCCAAACTTATCAAAATTACTAATATTGGGAAAGCTATAAATGTAGAAATTCTCATCAAGATTTCGTAAGATTCTTTTATGTGATTTATATCTTCCTTTTTTTTGCATAACATTGGATAAAAAACACTCTCTATTGCATACATGAAATTAGTTGTAGTAAAAAACACAAGAGTTTGCATTCTATTATAATACCCTAGAACTTTTGACGAAAAAACCTTACCTATAACCAAAGTATAAACATTATCGTATAAAACCTGCACTATATTGTTAAATAATATTTTTGAAGAGTAAGGAATTATTTCCATTATTTCTGTTTTGGAAAACACTAGATTTGGTTTCCAATGATTTATTTTCCAAAATAGCAATAATTGAACTATATTAATCAGTAGAGTTTGACAAACTAATGCCCAAACACCATAATTATTATAAGCTAATATGATCCCTGTTATACTTCCTATAAATGAAGATAATAATACCACCATTGCAGGGGTTTTAAAATCTTGATTTATCATATACAAAACTCTATGAATGTATGTAAAAGAGTAAACAATAATATTTAACCCTACAACTTTCGTTAAAAGTTCTAGTCTTTCTATAGAATAAAATTCTGCAATAGTGCTTGAAAATAAAAACAACAGAGCATAAAGAAATATTGATATGAATATATTTAAAAAAAACACAGAAGAATAAAGGGTATTAGTATTGTTACCCTTGAAAATTAGTGCTTCAGCAAAACCAGAAGAAATAAGTAAATTGGCTATTTGAATGAATACTGTTATTAAAGCTACTTCTCCAAACTCTGCTGGGGTAACTAGCCTTGCTATAATAATAGTAGACACTATTTGAATCAAACTAGGCAGATATCTTCCTAAAATGCTCCATAACATCGATTTTATGGGAGTCTCTTTTTTTTTAGTCATAAAACACTTTTTAAAACAGCAACTGAAATCCTCTCTTTTTAAAGAGCTTTATGAGGCAAACTCATCTCTATTATTATTAATTTATTTGATAAAAACACCTTAAAAAAATATTAGCCAACTATTATAATAATCTTTTATTGAGAAGTTGTTCTTTAGTAATATCATTAGTATCCAACCTTTTTAATTGTAATCTATTACTTAATGAAGCATTTTCTATCCCTACTTTTGTTGTAAACGCTAACTTACACTTCTTCTTCTCTAAGAATATTTCTACATCTTCATTATGTGAACCATATGGATAAGCTGCTGTCCAATTAGATAAATCAACCCCTAAACTTTCTAAAAAATCTAAAGACAGATCAATTTCTTTTTCTAACTCATTTGGTTTTAATCTATTCCACCAATAATGATTATAACCATGACAACCAATATGCATCCCTTCACTTATCATTTCTTTAATCTGATCTTCATTCAAATATAATTGTTTAGCAAAATTGGGTTCACTAACCTTTAAATATTTTTTGAATAAAAAATCAACTATCTCCATTCTGATTTCCTCTTCTAACTCTACCTGCAATAATCTTTTAATAAAAATAACCTCAGCAGTATCATAACGACTTTCAATAGCTAATTTTTTATAATAATATTCAAAGTCATTAATATCATGTCTCTCTTTAATATCTATTAACAAATCCTTAATATCTGCTACTATTTTACTCTTATCAGGCACTGAAGCTAGAATGAAATGAATTTTATTAACATCTAAAACTTTATGCTCTTTTACCGTTTTAGCTGGTATATAAAAACTTCCTTGAATACCAAACTCTTTAAGAATAGGAAATACATTTGTATAATGATCTACGTAACCATCATCAAATGTAAGTAATACAGATTTTGGTGGCAGCTTATAATTATTATATACACTTTCAATTAACTCTTCAGTTGTTATGAAATTATAATTTTCTTTAAGATATTTAATCTGCTCCCTAAAATCTTTAAGCTCCAAGCCTTTAATATCAGGAAAAGAAGAATTCTTTATTTCCCTTACGTAATGATACATTACAACGCTTAATTCAGACATAGTATATTTATTAGTTAGGTCTATCCTGATCTCCATTAGCCTTAAAAAGCTTTAAAGATTTTATTTCATTTGCATTAGTAAAAAAATGCATTTGTACATTCTTTTGTAGAAAAGGTGAAAAATAATTTGGTATTATTAAATCTTCACTCGAACAATCAACTAACTGAAAACCAGCCTCTATCATTTTTTCTTTTTCTAAGCCAAAACAATAAAAATCTGCATACTCATAATTTTTCTCTTCTATCAAATCAGAAAAAAACCTTCCGTAATTAGGAAGACATTTTTCCTCTCCTAGAAAATCTACAATTCTTAACACTTTTGAATTATTACAAGTTTGCACTCTTGTCACTATAAGACTTACAATACTTTCATTTGAGTATGCCCCATAAATCTGATATTCATATATAGGATGTTCAAAATACCGTTTATAAAAATATTCTTTATTTTTATAAGGAATACACTCCCTATATTTTTCGAACTCAAAACTAGACAGTTCAACATCGTTTTTTACACGATTTACAACATAGTTTTCTTTTAAACTAACTAACTTATTAACTAATAACCTATCATCTAGGTTATTAATTTTTGCAATCTTGAAGTCTTTAATATTTTTATTAATTATTACAAACTGATCAAGTGAATTAGTATACATATTAAGATATTTATATATCCCAATCGTTTTTTGATTTATTCCTAAACTTAATACATTTCTTACTATCTTTTGGGTTTCCAAAAACTGTAATAGCTGGATACCTAAAATAGGGTTTTGGGTTGTACTAGATTTGGAAACCTTCCAAATAACTGTACAAACATCTGAAACTTCTCCCAAAGCACTAGGAATAAAACCTAAAACTCCGTCTATCTTATTTTCTAGATTTCTCGAAATAACAAAATTTATCCTATCCTTTTCTCTATGTTCGTATAAAAAAAAGTTTTGATCTCTTGATAAAATATGTCCTTCTTTCCATTCGGAATCGATAAATGACATTATATCTTTAATATCTTCTTGAGAAGCTAAAGCTATACTCATAACTAATTAAAAATTACTACCTCCTGTAACAGGTATATTAACACCATTTATATAAGTTGTCTCATCTGAAATTAACATCAACATTACTGAAATAAGATCTGATACTGTAGCATTTCTTTTTAGTGGATGAGATTCAGCTGTAAATTCAACTATTCTTTCATTAAGAAGAGACAAGAATTGTGTTTCAACCATAGAAGGAGATATACAATTTATTGCTATATTCTTACTTGCATATTCTGACGCCAGCGCCTTCATTAAACCTAATACTGCATATTTCACGCTAGTATATTGAGCTAAAGCTTTTGGAGGCACTCCTATTGTTACACTAGATAATATTGTAAGTACCTTTCCTCTTTTTTGGATTGCCATCTTTGGAAGAAATCTATTCAAAATTTGCGTAATTGACCCCAAACTAACGGTTAATTCTTTTTCAAAATCACTCCAATTGACGTTTCTAAAACGTATATTTTCAAATTTTGGAGAAGCTAAATGTATAATTTTATTTGGTATTCCTATATTATTCTCTATTTCATCCAACATGGAAACCACACTACTCGTTGAAGAAAAGTCTGCTTGTATAGTTATTATTTTATTTTTAGTTTCCTTTTGAGCCTCAAGTAACCTTTCTTCATTACTATTGTAATGTGCTACGATTACACATTCTTCAACTATATTTTTTATAAGTCCTACTCCAATATCTGAAGAAGCTCCTGTAATAAATATTATATTACTCATTTACTAATCCTATTTTAATTTTTGCTCTTGATACTTTCTGATTATTATCGTTTAAAATATAAGCTTTAACCTCTATTTGGCGAAACAAATCATTAATAGCTGTCACTTCTCCTACTACAGTTAATTTATCTCCTATAAAAACAGGTTTTGAAAACTGTACCTCTATAGAATGTAGTAAAGCAAACTTTCCTGGCAAATAAACACCAACTAATTTTGAATAGAAAGAAGATGTTAACATTCCATAAACAACTCTATCTTTCATTCCTTTAGTTTTAGCATAATCTTCATCTATATGCATAGGATTATTGTCACCTGATATCTCATAAAACTTTCGCATTCTTTCTTCATTTACTTCTACTTCAAACGAATGCTTCAATCCTATTTTAATATCTAGAAATGAATATGTTTTCATTTTCTTTTACTTTTACTTTTACTTTTTTATTACGCAATAAAAACAAAGTCTAAAACTTTATTTTTTTTTCATCATTAAATCAATCATCGCCCCAACATTTTTTAACTCAGCAAGTTCATCAAAATTGAATTTGATTCCAATTTCTTTTTCTATTGCTACTACCAAGTTTATATGGTTAAGAGAATCCCATTCATCTATATCTGATGAATTAGTAGAATCTTGTATCACAAGTGATTCATCATCAAAAATATCTTTAAATATCTCTTCTACCTTTGTAAATAATTCTTCTCTAGTCATTTTAGTTTATTTTTATGTCTTTTTTTATGTAATTATCTATTTCTAAATCCCAAATCATGGCTCCATCTATTCTTTCTTCTATAAACTCAAACCCAAAATCAGGATATAAATTCGACACCATTTTATTTTTAGGTGTACTTTTATAAGTCCCTCTTATTTTCTCTATACCTCTGTTTTTACATTCTTTAACTAACTCATCTAACATAGCAAACTCCATATCTCTCTTTAATACTCTACAGCTCATTAACCAAGTATCAACAACACAAACATCTTCTACTATTTCTCCTATTACAACAGAAATCAATCCATTATCACCAAACTTATCAGTAAGTTTACCGTATAAAGGTATAAATTTTTCACTTGCAGCTATCTCATTTACCTCAGTTAGCTTATAACGCTTAGTTGTTAAATTAAACTGATTAGTTTTATTTATTAATTGAGTTATTCTTTCTATATAAACACTAGAAAATGGTTTTATTTCTGATTTCATATCCAAAGAGCCTAAAAAATCTTGATAATTTTCAAAAGTAGATTCTAACTTAGCTCTCTGTTTATTATCTGAATAAAATCTATTTCTATTAATATCATCCGCAGAAAGGTTTACTGTTTCAAAATATCCATTTCTTTCTATGAAATCAATATAATTTAACACATCGTTTCCAACATTTGGCACAGAAACTACTGGTAGTTGAGATTCTACAATATTTCTCTCCATTGCATTATCATCTATAAAAACCAAACTATCTAAACCAATATTAATTTCTTTAGCTATTTTTTCTATGTTTAAATATTTAGGTTCCCAATTGGCTTTAAAAGAAGTAAAATCTTCAAACGATAAAACACTATCTGAATGTGTAAATGCCTCTTTTGCTATATCGTGATCATTCTTTGAAGAAACAGCTAATATTACTCCTCTTCCCTTTAACTCTTTTGCGTAATTTTGGAATTTCATGTAAGCTTCACCAGCTGCAGTCTCATTACCTAATTTAATACCGTTTAAACCATCATCTCCTATAACTCCTCCCCAACAAGTATTATCTAAATCTAGCACAAGGCACTTTTTAGACATTCCTAAAATTGACATGACAATACTAACAATATTATTGGCTAAAGTTGGTATTGCATCAAAACCAACTGCATATTTCGCTGTAAACCACAAATTTTTATCATGCCAATTATTTAAACCTACTAAAGTTGACAAATAATTTATATCATTAATATACAAAGACTTATTCTCTCTAGCTTCTTTTCCAAAACTAAGGTTTAACCTATTTAAAAAGTACGTTTTCCCATGAATATCATAACAATCTAAATTACCTAAACTTCTATTTATAGGCAAATCAAAGTTATTTTGAATGATAGGACAGTTATACTTTTTCAGCGAATCCCAAATACTCTTAAATTTAGAAACTTCATTCTCTAACATAGTTTCTACGTCTTCTTCACTAGCTCCTAAATCTGGAAATTTTATTATATTATGATGAGTTGTATGAATATAAATAACATCAGGTTTAAACGCTAATAATTCTTCATTTTCAAACACTGCATCCTCGTAATATTTATTATATTCTGATTCATAAAAAGACACTGAAAAACCATTTTTTAGTAAAAATAATTCAATGATATTTATTATCTCACTAGTTGTAGACCCTCCTAAAACGGCTACTTTTAATTCTTTTTTAATAGGCTCTTTTAACAATTCTTTACGTATTTTTCTACGCTTTCTAAGAATCATATTATTATCAAACGGGTAATTCAGTAATTCAATCATTTAGCTTTTAATTATTTTTTTAATCTTTATCTTTTTAAACTCAATCATTTCTAGAGCACTCCATTCAATTTAATAAAAACATAGTTACTATTCTCTCTATAATATCTGAGTTAAGAAACTCATTTTGCTTTTATTAAACTTGCTTGCAAAAGTAACACTTTGGTATATTATGACAATTAATTTTTATTAAAAATCTATAAAGTAAACCCATCATCTACTATTATATTCTGGCCATTTACGTATTTAGATAAATCAGACAATAAATACAATAAAGTTCCTGATATATCCTTTGGACTAAGCATTCCTTTATTTAAACAGAATTCCCTATAACTTTCAATAAAAGCTTTCGGCTGCCCATCCTCTAATCCTCCTAAAGAAATAGCGTTAACACGTATGTCTTTCCCTCTAAAATACTTAGCCATATATTTTGTTAAATGTAACAATCCAGACTTTATAGTTGAATACTCTACAGGCATAGTCATTTCTGTGTCTTCATATACTTCAAACCTAGGTGCTATGACTCCATAAATGGAAGATATATTTATTATATTACCATAACCTTGTTCTAAAAAATATTTTGAAAACACCTGAGATGTTAAAAAATATCCTCCTAAATTCATCCCTACATTTTCACAAAAATCATTGTATTCTACATCAAAGAAATGCCTTCCATAATTTTTATTTCTTGGGTAAGCACAATTAACAAGAGCATCTATTCGATTAAATTTTTCATGAATATTCTTAACTAAGTTCTCTACAGATGATTTTGATATTATATTCGTTTGATAAACATGTACCCTATCACTTTTCAATTCTTCTTTTAACTCATTAGCTTTTTCTACATCATATTCAGCCATTATTAAAACGCCTTCGTTATCTATGACTTCTCTACAAAACTCACTTCCTAAAAGCCCAGCAGCTCCTGTGATTACAATTACTTTTTTATTCAAGTACATATTTTAATATTTTATATCCTTCATCTATAGTATTCATTTCTTCATCGCCTGGAATTATTTTACTAATAAAGAATTTCATTTGTTCAACATACATCTCTTCTACACTCATTTTTGATTCAAAGATTACTTCTCCTTTAAATGTTATTGTATTAGTTAACAAGTCTAATAAATAAGTTCCTTGATCCGTTAAAATTTCAAAAGTTCTTTTAGGATCTTTTCTGTAATAATTTAAGACAACATTGACTGAGAAAGTCTCATAATTCCAAATATAATTTGCATAATCTATTGAAGAGATATTTAACGATGAATTACTTCTAAATACCTTTTTTATTAATTTAGGCTCTTTAAAAATCCAATATAAATAATCAATCTCGTGTATTAAATCTATATGTACTCCTCCTCCCATTTCTTTATTAGCGCTATATATTTCTCTAAAGTTTTTACCAGGTCGCCAATCAGGAAGGTAGGAACCACAATATATATTTACTTCTTCTATTTTTTTGTTTTTTAGTATATCTTTTAAATATCTTATTCCTTTGTGAAACCTTAAATTACAAGCAATATATGTTTTCACTTTTTTCTCTAATACTAGGGAAACCAAATCTTGTTCTTTTTTTCCTATTCCAGAAAACAAAGGTTTTTCAATAAATAAGGGAATATCAAATTCTAAAACTTCTTTTAAAGTCTTATAATGATTTGATGTAGGATTTGATATTATAATAAAACTAGGGTTAATGTCTTTTATTAACTTTATATCATAAAAATCCTTAACACCTTCTGATGGGAAAGATTTTTCACTGTGTCTTAAGGCATATAATTCTACCTCTGAATCCAATTTACGAAGAGAGTTTATATGTTTTTTAGCTATAGAACCAAGTCCTATTATAACAACTTTCACTTTTAAAATTCTATTGTTAGTTTATTATTCATCATTAAAAACTCTAAAAAATCAAAATCTAGAGGAACATCTAAATCAAAACAAATATGATTCATTTCAAAAATTAATGATTTCTCTGTTATAACTGAATTCAGGTTTTCTTTAAAAAACACATCTCTGTATATGTAAAATGAAGCATTCATTTCAAAAACATTTGGAGACGATTGTCTTGTTAAGAAATTACCTTTTTTACACAACTCATAATACCCCTCATTTGATTTCTCAACCATATTAAAATAAGGGTTTTTATGAGCTTTATTCACTGAAAAAATATTATACGCTTCTTTATCTAATACTATTGTATCTAATGCTTTCTCTATATCCTCAATAGTTCTCAAAGGTGAAGAAACATCTAAATCTATTAAATAATCATATTTAGTTTTTGTTCTTTGCTCCATAAAGTCCTTTGCATCTATTATAGCATCTAATTTTCCAGAATCATCAGTAGCTAATTTAGCTGGACGAACGTAATCTAAACAGATCTCTCTAATATTTAATCCTTCTACAACAGATTTAATCTCCTTAGAGTCTGTAGACAAAATGATATCTATGTTGTCTAAAGTCCTTTTCTTTTTCAACTCCTTAGCTAGCCTTAAGGTATAATAAATCAATGGATTACCTCCAATCTCTTTTATATTTTTCCCTGGAATACCTTTTGAACCACCTCTAGCACAAACTGTAATTATTATGTTCATCTAATTAAAACTTTATTTTTTTGATATCCTCTTGAGCTTTCTTAAAATCTTCATGTTTACCTACATCTAACCAATATCCAGCTAACGGGTAAGAAATAATTTTTTTATTTTCTTCTATTAATTTTTCCATTAAATCAGTAGCATTAAAAAATTGATTTTTTGGAATGTAATCTAGCACAGATCTTTTCATTAAATAGATTCCTCCATTTGAGTAATAAGTATAAGTAGGTTTCTCTTTAAAGTTTGTTACACACCCATCATTTCCTTTTTCAAGTACAGCATAGGGAATATTAACATGATACGGAATAGAAACCAAAGAAAAATCAGCATCTTTTTCTATAAAATCAAGATAAAACTGTTCGTAGTCCAAGTTTGTTAAAATATCTGAATTTGTTAGCAAAACATAATCGTGTTTAAAATCATCTATTTTAGATACAGCTCCAACTGTCCCAAGTGGTTCATCTTCCCACACATAATTTATAGACAGATTTTTATTTTCTCCGTTTCCAAAAAAACTTTCGATTTGTTCTCCTAAATACTTAACAGAAAACCAATAATCATCAATACCATATAAAGCTAACCGATCTACATTATGCTCCATTATGGCTTTATCACCTACTTTTAGTAAAGGCTTAGGTGTATCATTAGTTAAAGGCTGCAATCTACTACCTCTACCTCCAGCCATTATTACAGCATCAACAGGCAAATAAGACCTTAACACCCTGAAGTTAACAACATTAGACACAACCCCTTTTTTATCAATAACGGGTAAAACTTTATAATTTTCTTCTCTATATTTTATTATTTTCTCAATATCATACTCCCCTTTCCTAATAAACTTAGGGTTTGACTGTATAATATCTGTCACCACATTATCTATAGTTATTCCTTTTAACAACCCTCTTCTAACATCACCATCTGTCAACGAACCTATTAGCTCTTGATTTTTATTAACAATAAATAATATAGCGTCCTTCGCTAATATATCTAATTTTAATAATGCTTCCTTAATAGTACTTGAGTCTAAAAGTAAATGATCCTTATAACTTCTCATAATTCTTTATTTTATTTACAATCTTTTTTGCAGAGTTTTCCTTGTAATATATGTTTTCACCACTGTAAACACCTAGATTTAAACTCTTATTAGATGCTTCTATAATATCTTTGTGATTAAATTTTGAATTGATAACATTATTACTCTGTGCTCTACCTTTTTGTCTATTACCTACATTTACAACGTATTTATTAAAAGAAGCAGCTTCAATAATACCACTTGATGTATTTCCTAATAAAAAACTTGCATAGAACATTGCTGAAAAATAATTTTCTTTCCCAAAATTCTCTATTAGAAAGACATTATTATTGTTTTTCTCTAATAAATACAATTGATCTCGATAAATTGTCCCCATTGTATCTGCATTAGGCATCGTTATAACAAGGTTTATTTCTTTTGATATTTCTTCTAATGCTTTTCGCATTTCCAATGCATATTGCTCATTTTTTTTAAAAGCATTCGTTTCTGGATGGAATGTTATAAGACAAAAAGGTTCATCTTTTATATTAAACCTATAAAATAATTCTTCCTTTTTTATTGGTTTGAAGTTTTTTATATTTGATAAACTTAGTGCTCCAACGTTAAAAATATTTTCATCACACTCTATCAATTCTTCAACTCTATATTTATACGCTTTAGTGGATGTAAAATGTAATAATGAGCTTAGTGATATTTGGTGTCTATATATATTATCTATTGCCCCTAATGTTGTTTCTCCTCCATGTATATGACTAAATTTAACATTAAAAGGTATACCAGCTTGTACAGCCGCTGCCATTTCAAATCTATCACCCAAGCAAAAAACTAAATTATAATTATTTAAACTCCAAAAATCTGCGAATTTAAGTACTGTTAAACCAAAAGAAGTAGCTATTGAAACCTCATCATCACCTTGAATTAAAGAACCAATCTTGTGTACTTTTATACCGCTATATAACTTATTAATATTATCTAATGTATAGCCATAAAATTTAGATAAATGAGTTCCAAAAGCAATTATTTCTATTTGAAAACTATTATCCTTGATTAATTCATCTATTAATGGTTGATAAATTCCAAAATCTGCTCTTGAACTAGTTAAAACACCTACTCTCATATTAAATCATTCCATGTTATTTTATGAAACTCATCTAAATCTGCATTAGCTTTTTTGCCTACTACCTCATTCCATCTCATTGTCGAAATACCATCACCTGGTCTCAGGGAAATAATATCTTCCTCTTTTATTACCTCTCCCTTTTCTATCTTATTTTTTATATGGATACTTTTTCTTGCTATACTTCTATTTTTACTTTCACTTTCGCTTGGTTTTTTAATCCCATTACCAGACATCGCTTTTTCAATATTTCTAATAGCTGACACCATATTTTTTAGCTCTAAGGGTTCCAATGAAGCCCTATGATCTGGCCCCGGTAAGTTCCTATCTAAAGTAAAATGCTTTTCAATCACAGAAGCTCCTAAAGCCACTGCAGCTATAGGCACTTCAATTCCTAACGTATGATCTGAATAACCTACTTTTACACCAAATGCATTCTCGATAGTTTTCATTGCCTTTAAATTAACATCTTTCATTGGTGTTGGGTATTCTGTATTACAATGTAGAACGGTAATTTTAGAACGTGGCACTCCATTTTCAATAATAACATTAATAGCTTGCTCAATTTCAGACAAATTACACATACCTGTAGAAATGATAACTGGCTTTTGTTTTTGAGCAATAGATTTTAAATATGGATAATTGGTAATTTCACCACTAGGTATTTTAAATAACGGTAATTCTAAACTATCCAAGTAGCTAACACCTTCAGTATCGAAAGCGGTAGAAAAAAACTCTATCCCTTTTTCTCTACAATATTTTATTAACTCAATATGGTCTTCATGACTTAATTCTAATTTCTTAAGCATTTCATATTGAGTTGTCTCAGCCTCTTTCGTATTATTTATCTGATAATCCGCTTTTTTAGCCTTCTTACTAACTATGCTATCTGCTTTAAAAGTCTGAAATTTAACTAAGTCAACTTTTGCTTCAACTGCAACATCTATAAGTTTTTTTGCGAGTTCAATACTACCATTATGGTTTACTCCAGCTTCAGCTATTATTAATGTTCTCTTCATTTTTTTATAAATTCTCCAGCACTAATTATACTATTTTCTTTAACTGTTATTCCGTTTGATATAGTTGCATTACTTCCTATAAATGTCCCTCCTCTTACAATAGAATCGCCATTAACAACAGCACATGTTGATATATGACAATATTCTTCAATAAGAACTCCATGTTCTATATTTGCCTTTGTATTAATAATACAATGTTTTTTAATTTTTGCTCCAGAGTTAACTATAGCATCGTGCATTACAACAGTACCTTTTCCTATATGAGAATGTCTTGACACATACGCTCTTGGAGAAATTACTGTTGCAATTTGTGCGCCATAACTCTGTAACTTTTCCGAAATTTTTTTTCTAATTTGATATGACTTTATCTGTCCTACTGTTATTAAAAAGAAAGCTCCTTCCTTTACTAAACCTTCAATTAAATCATCTGTTCCTAAAATCGGATATCCTAAAACATTATTTTTTTCGGTACTAGATTCTAAAACTCCTTTAATTGTATATTTATTCTCATGTTCTATAACATCAATAACGGACATACAATGCCCACCTCCTCCTATTAAAACAATTTCAGGCTTACTCATTAATTCTAACACTGCTTGGTATATTTACTACCCTTTCTTCTAACCATTCTGAGTTTTTAAGATCTCCTTTTATGTTTTTTTCAAACATAGGAAGTTTATTCATTAATTGCCATATAGGTCTTGTCATCACTCCAGATTCATTACTCTTACTGAGAAACAAATCCCTCTCTTCCTTATCCTTTAAAACAATTGCATTTAACCAAAAATTACATTTCTCGTCTTTTCTTTCGTCAAAAAACTCTATTGAATTTTGCTTAAAAAACATAGAATATTTTTCTGCTAATTCTCTTTTGTTTTCAAGAAAATAATCTAACCTTTCTAGTTGAGCTAATCCTAAAGCTGCATTAATGTTTGGCATTCTATAATTAAACCCTATGTCATCATGAACATATTCCCACTTATGAGGAACTTTAGCTTGAGTTGATAAATGTTTTGCTTTATTAGCTAAAGCTGTATCATTTGTCAAGATTATACCCCCACCTCCAGTAGTCATTATTTTATTTCCATTAAAAGAAATTGCGGACACTCTACCGAAAGTACCTAAATGTTTTCCTTTATATACACTTCCCATACCTTCTGCCGCATCTTCAACTAATTCTATATTATATTCTTTACAAACAATAGCTATCTCTTCTATCCTACATGCATGACCAAAGGTATGCATTGGCATACATGCTTTTATCCTATTATTAGTTATTTTATTATAACATTCTCCATTTCTTAATTCTGCATTCTCTTTTAAGAATTCTTTCAATGCTTTAGGAGACATTCCCATTGTATCTACATCAACATCTACAAAAACTGGATTAGCATTAGCGTAAACAATAGCATTAGTTGTAGCTATAAACGTAAGCGGTTGAGTAATAACCTCATCTCCTAGCTTTACTCCTGCTAGCAATAGAGAAAGATGTAATGCATTAGTACCATTCACACATACAATTGCATGCTTTGCTCCTGTATATCCTGCTACTTTAGTTTCAAATAAATCTACAAATTTCCCAACACTAGAAACAAAAGTAGAGTCAATACATTCATTTAAATATTTTTTTTCATTTCCTTTTAAATTTGGAATATGTAATGGTATAAATTCATCATTCTTAGAATTGAATACTTCTCGAATGAAACTTAAAGTTTTATTTATTTGCAACATCTCTATTATTTACATTTTAGAATCTAGATATATCCCCACTTCTTTGTGTCCAAAATTTGGAATCATTTTATGAAATAACATTACAATTTCTTCTTTAGTCCATGATTTATTTTTACGTAAATTTTCTATGGTATCTAAAAAATAAGTCAGCTTTTCTTTATCAAAGTTTGGTTCATTTTTCACCACTCCAAGATTATAATGCTTATCTAAATCCAAAACTTCTTTTTCTGTAAAAAATTCTTCAAAACTTTTTTCTCCTGTAGTATTACTTTCAGCAAATAAACAAGGCCATTCTCCTTTTCTTTCCAAATTATTTATTGTATTTCTTGCTTCTTCTTCAGTATCAACCTTATGAGGTACAAATCCCTTTTCTTTTAGAAATTTTTCTGCAATTTCAGAAAAGGTAATTAGATGTAAACCTTGATCTAGTTTAGGAAAATATATATCTCTATTTTCTCCAAAAACACAAGACATTAAGCACAACTCACCTGACTCCTGAGGAACTACAAAGTATCTTTTAATATCAGAAGGTGCTGCTATTGGTTGTTTCTTCTTTATTCTTTGCTCAAATCCATGTAATAACGATCCATCTGAAAAAGCGACATTAGCAAATCTTGCTGTAGAAATATTTATACTTTTACTTTTCTCCATTAAAAACATTTCCATAATACGTTTAGACCCTCCCATCATATTAACAGGGTTCGCTGCTTTATCTGTAGAAACACAAAAATATTTCTTAGCATTCATTTCTATTGATTGTTCAATAGTTTTAATTGTATTTAGAATATTTACCTTTATCATTCTCATCAAAGTAAAAGGATCTTTTTCACTTCTTACATGTTTTAATGCAGATAAATTAAGAACATAATCATAACCTTCTCCTTTTTCTATAAAAGCATCGTACTCTAATGACCCTATATCTAGTGCAAAAGTTCTGAAATCACCTTTAATATAACCAAAAGAGCTTCTGATATCTCTTACTAATTCCACTAAATTATTTTCACTTATATCTACAACATGTAATCGTTTAGGATTTCTTTTAAAAATCTCTTTTGTTACCGCTTGACCAATTGTTCCTGCTCCACCTAAAACTAAAAAGCTTGAATTAGAAACTTCACTAAGCAACTCTTTTTCATTAACTCTAATATCTTTATCAAAGAGAAGTTCTTTCCTATTAATTAATTTTAAATAATCCATATTTTTTCTCTATTCTATATTACTCAATTCTTTCTAACTTCAAAGAATATTTAATATTGTTTTTATTTTAGTAAAATATTATAAATCATTTTCTATTTAAATCCTCGTTTTTTAAAAAAAATCTATTTTCTTCACAAGAAAACATTTAATTAAAAACTGTTTTAAACGTCTTTGATTTTACTCTAATTTAATGATTCTAATCTTATTTTTTATCAAACTTGTTGTAGACCACAAACAAAACATTTATTCAAATATTCTGTTTTCTCAATAGCTCTAACACGTCTTATTTGCAGTATATTAAAGGCTTTTAACGTGGTTTTTACTTTCATTTTCTCTTTTTTCGTTTGCAAATATACCTATTCTTTTATAACAGGAAATGTTTTTCTCCATAATTCACTATTTCCTTATTTCTTATATCATGTACTATTTGAATAGAAGGTTTTGCATCAATCAAACCAAAACCATTTCCTTTCAAAATTTCTTTATAACTATCTGTATGTAATTCTGTAAAACCTCCACTAAACTCTATTTCTTCTCCATCTACAGTGATTGAACGATATGTTCTTTGTCCTTTTTCTCTTACTTCTTTTGGGAGCGATTTTTCATTTATTGACAAAAACCAACGTACTCTTGCTTTTTTAAATTCTAAGTATCCAGCTGCTTTATCTTTTTCTCTAAGATGTACTATATTATCCTGTATTTCTCCAAAAACCCAAGACAACATATCATAAAAATGAATCCCAATATTAGTAGCTATTCCTCCTGATTTACTTTGATCACCTTTCCAAGATACATCATACCAATTACCTCTTGAGGTTATATATGTTAAATCTACATCATTTTTTTCTTTCTTAGTAGAAGCTTGAATTTTTCTTTTTAACTCAATAATACTTGGATGCAACCTTAACTGAAGAATTGTATTTATCTTATTTCCAGATTCTTTCTCTATCGCTTCTAATGCATCTACATTCCACGGATTTAAAACTAATGGTTTTTCACAAATAGCATCTGCTCCTCTTCTCAAAGCCATTCGTATATGAGAATCATGTAAGTAATTTGGTGTACAAATACTCACATAATCCAATTGAACATCTTGTTGACGTTTTATTTTTTCAATATGACGATCAAATCTCTCAAACTCAACAAAAAAATCAGCATTTGGGAAATAGCTATCCATAACACCTACACTATCAAATTTATCAAGTGCAGCTATTAAATTATTATTAGTATCTTTTATCGCCTTTAAATGACGTGGAGCTATATAACCAGCAGCTCCTATTAAAGCAAAGTTTTTCATTATAAAGTTCTATCTATTAATTCTTGAGAGAAAAAACCTTTCACATCATAAACTACAGCATCCTTCTTTTTCAATCTCTCTAAATCTATTTCTTTAAATTCATTATGAGATACTGCTAAAACAACTGCATCATATTTTTCTCCATAAAGATCTTCTTCTAATTGAAGATCATATTCTATTTGTACTTCTTCTTTTTTAGCCCATGGATCATAAACATTTACGTTTACACCATAATCTTTAAGTGCATGACACACATCTATCACTTTGGTATTTCTTATATCTGGGCAATTTTCTTTAAAAGTAATTCCCAAAATTAAAACCTCTGCATTTTTCACTTTTACATCTTCTGAAATCATCAATTTTACAACTTCTGAAGCTACATGACTCCCCATACTATCATTTAATCTTCTTCCGGATAGTATTATTTCTGGATAATAACCAAATTGTTGCGCTTTTTGAGCTAAATAAAATGGATCAACACCAATACAATGTCCTCCTACTAAACCTGGTTTGAATGGCAAAAAATTCCATTTTGTAGCTGCAGCCTCCAACACTTCACTTGTATTAATGTTCATTAAATTGAAAATCTTAGCAAGTTCATTAACAAAAGCTATATTTATATCTCTTTGACAATTTTCTATAATTTTAGATGCTTCTGCTACTTTTATTGATGAAGCCATATGTGTTCCTGCATTAATAACTGACTTATACAAGTTATCAACTTTCAATGCTGTTTCTTGAGTAGAACCTGAAGTAACTTTCAAAATATTCTCCACAGTTCTAATTTTATCTCCAGGACTTATTCTTTCTGGTGAATACCCTACGTAAAAACCTTCATTAAACTTTAACCCTGAAACACTCTCTAATACTGGCACACAATCTTCTTCAGTAGCACCTGGATATACAGTTGATTCATAAACAACAACATTTCCTTTATTCAGAACATTACCAATTGTTTTACTCGCATTTAGAAGAGGAATTAAAATAGGCTGGTTATTTTTATCTACAGATGTTGGAACAGTTACTATATAAAAATCACAACTTTCAATATCTTTTTCATTTGTAGTAACAAACAAGCCTTTCTTTCTTTTTGAATTGTTTGATACTAATACAGATTTTAGCAAATTATTATCTACCTCTAATGTTACATCTATACCTAATCTTAACTCTTCAACTCTTTTTGCCTTTATATCAAAACCTACTACAGAATATTTTTCTGCAAATAACCTTGCCAATGGCAAACCGACATAACCTAATCCAATAATTGCAATCTTTGGTGCACTCATCTCTTACTCCTAACTAAATACCTTATAAAATAGCTTACGAAATTACAAAAAACATTATTAACTAATTGTTACAAAACAAAAAAGTCTTTACCTATTTACGATAAAGACTTTTGTATATACTTTTGATTTATATTATTTCAAAATATCAAATAGATATTGAATTTCTTCCTTAATCAAAACCTGTTGATTTCCTACAAATAAACCATTCTCATGTAAATACTTTGCATTTTTTAATTCTCCATGAATTTCATAATCAAAATACTTCATTACTTCATTTTGTGTAAAGTCACCTGTAACAATTGGCCTACATTCTATCCCATTATCAAATAACTTAGCTACCACTTCTTTTCTACTCAAATTTGACTCTGGCTTAATTATTAATGAAAACCCAAACCAAGAACTTTTACTTATCTCTTTTTGTATTATAAAATCTTTATGTTCTTTAAACAACTCAACAAAGAAACTTGCATTTTCTCTTCTGTTTTCAATAAAAGAAGGTAATTTTTTTAATTGCTCAACACCTATAGCTCCACTCATTTCTAACGGTCTTACATTATATCCAGGAAGCACAAACCTAAACGATTCTTCAAACCAATCATCGCTTTTATCAGACACTAAATTGTTTTTAGGTAAATTTCTTGTCCAACCATGGGCCCTTATCGATAATAATATATGATACAACTCCTCATCATCTGTTGTTACAAAACCTCCTTCCATCGTAGCCATATGATGCGAGAAAAATGTAGAAAAAGTACCCATTATACCGAAAGTACCTGCTTGCTTACCTTTATAAGTAGCCCCCATTGACTCACAATTATCTTCTATCAAGAAAATATCTTTTCCTTCTATAATACTATTAATCTTATCAAAATCATTTGGATTCCCTAATAGATTAACAATCATTATCATCTTGGTATTATCTGATATTGCCGACTCTAAAGCCTCTAAATCATAATTTAAAGTTTCTAAATCTACATCTACAAACTTCAACTTTAAACCATATTGCTGTAAAGGAAAATATGTTGTAGACCATGATACTGCTGGAACTATAACTTCATCTCCTCTTTTTAACTTTGGATTCTTAGTAAAAAAAAGAGCAGCTACTGCTAATAAATTAGCTGTAGACCCAGAACTTGTCATAACACAATATTTAGAATCCAGATACTTTGAAAAATCATTTTCAAATTGCTTTACACTATCTCCCATAGTGTACATATCTTTATCTATTACCGATTGTATTGCGGCTAATTCTTTTTCATCCCATGTAGAGGATGCTAACTTATACTGCTTCATTGAACTCTTCTTTTTTATAATATTCAAATGTTTTTTTAACTCCTTCTTTTAAAGAAGTCTTATAACGCCAACCAAATTCGATAAGTTTTGAATCATCTATTAATTTCTGTTTCATTCCCACCGGCTTAGTTAAATCGTGCACAAATTGTCCTTTATAACCTATTACTTCAGCTATTTCTTTATAATACTCATTAATAGTATAATCATGACCTAATCCCACATTTATATTTTGTGGCATTTCATCAAACTTATCGATAGCATAAAAAATAAAATCTGCTAAATCTTCTGCATACATAAACTCTCTTCTAGCCAATCCGTCTCCCCAAATGTCTATCTCTTGCTGGTTTGCTAATGCAGCATCATAAATTTTTCTAATAACCGCCGGTATCATATGAGAATTCTTAGGACTAAACTTATCATGTTTACCGTATAAATTACAAGGAATTACTGTTTTATAGTTTTTTGTTTTATCTTCTTTCATTATGTATTCACACAATCTAGTAGACATTACTTTCGCTATAGCATATCCTTCATTTGTAGGTTCTAACTCTCCTTTCAAAATAAGATCTTCAGACAATGGGTTCTTTGCATCTCTTGGATACATACACGAACTTCCTAAATTTAGTAAGTTTTTCACTCCATTATTTTTAGCAGCCATTATTATATTTCTTCCCATATCAATATTGTCTACTAAAAAACTCACTGGTTCAGCTATATTAGCTTGAATTCCTCCTACTTTTCCTGCAGCATGAATAATAAATTCTGGCTGATTATCTCTTATATAACTATATACCGAATTATAATCCAATAAATCAAGCTCTTGACTTGTTGGAGTTAAAAACTGATATTTTGAAGCTTCAGAATACTCTAAAATATTCTTTCCTACCATTCCTGACGCTCCCGTTAATAATATTTTCATTTTTTATTCGAAATAATTATTTGTGTAGTATCCTCCTTGCTTTAAGTATTGATCTTTGGTCATCAATTTTAGATCGCTTTGCATCATATCTTTTACCAAAGCAGGTAAATCATATTCTAATTCCCAACCTAGTTTTTCTTTTGCTTTGGTTGGATCACCTATTAACAAGTCCACTTCAGTTGGCCTGAAGTATTTTGGATCTACTGATAAAACTTCTTTACCTATTTCTACTTGATACTTCGGGTTATTACAAGCTTTTACATAAGCCTTCTCATCAACACCAGTCCCTTTAAACTCTAATTCAATTCCAGCTTCATTAAAACTCATTTTAACAAAATCACGCACTGTTGTTGTTTTACCTGTTGCAATTACCCAATCTTCTGGTTCATCTGCTTGTAATATCATCCACATCATTCGTACATAATCTTTTGCATGTCCCCAGTCTCTTTGAGCATCTAAATTCCCTAAGTAAAACTTATCTTGTAATCCTAAAGCTATTCTGGAAGTTGCTCTAGTTATTTTTCTTGTAACAAATGTTTCTCCTCTAATTGGCGATTCATGATTAAATAAAATACCATTACATGCATACATACCATATGCCTCTCTATAATTTACCGTTATCCAATACGCATACATTTTTGCAACAGCATAAGGACTTCTAGGATAAAAAGGTGTAGTTTCCGATTGAGGTACTTCTTGAACCTTTCCGTAAAGCTCTGATGTTGATGCTTGATATATTTTTATTTTCTTTTCTAACCCTAATAACCTAACAGCATCCAAAATACGTAAAGTTCCAAGGCCATCAGCATTACCTGTATATTCTGGTATTTCAAAAGAAACATGAACATGGCTCATTGCTGCCAAATTATATATTTCATCTGGCTGAATCTCCTGAATTAAACGAATAATATTTGTACTATCAGTCATATCTCCATAATGTAAAAAGAAATTTCTATCTTCAACATGAGGATCCTGATATATATGATCTACCCTATCTGTATTAAACAAAGATGTTCTTCTTTTCAATCCGTGGACCACATATCCTTTCTTCAATAAAAACTCACTCAAATAAGCTCCATCCTGACCTGTTACACCTGTAATTAATGCTACTTTTCTAGTACTCATAATCGTTTATTAAATTAGGCAACCACTTCGTTACCTTTATTATATTCATTTCTTAAATTATTGATGCTTTTATCTTACAAATTAACCACATCAACCTCTTACAATCTATTCTTATAATCTCTCACTATCAAACATGCTTTACACCTAAGTTTAAAGTTTTCTTCTCAACAACTTCACATCTTAATAGAATAGCTTACGAAATTACAAAAAACATCATTAACAAAATATCATAAAATAAAAAAGTCTCCATCTAAAAAGATGAAGACTTTTGGTGGGCGCGAAGGGATTCGAACCCCTGACCCCTTGGGTGTAAACCAAGTGCTCTGAACCAACTGAGCTACGCGCCCGCTTGCAATTAACTTCTTAAGAGTTGTGGGCGCGAAGGGATTCGAACCCCTGACCCCTTGGGTGTAAACCAAGTGCTCTGAACCAACTGAGCTACGCGCCCTTAATTGCTAATTGCGGGTGCAAATATATAACTCTTTTAGATATCTGCAATAACTTTTTTCACTTTTTTTTATAAAATTTCTGCAACAACAAACGTACTCCCTCCAATATAAACAACATCTTCTCTTTCTGAGTTCATTTTCGCTTTTTCAAAAGCTTGATTTACAGAAGAAAAAGCTTCTCCTTCCAAATTACATGCATTCGCCTGCTCTTTTAAAAAAATTTCTGACATTCCTCGTGGAATATTTGGTTTACAAAAATAATAAGTCGCTTTTGGGGGAAACAATCTTAATATTTCTTCTATTTTTTTATCAGAAACCACACCTAAAACAATATGTAAATTTTTATAATTTTCTTTTTGAAGTTGCTTTAATGTATAAATTAACCCCTCTTTATTATGAGCAGTATCACAAATTACCTTAGGATTTTCTTGTAATATTTGCCAACGTCCTTTTAAACTCGTGTTTTTAGCTACCTTTAAAAGCCCTTGTTTTATATTGTTTTCTGAAATAATAAAGTTTTTTAATTGTTTTACTGCTAAAACTGCCGTTTTTACATTTTTCAATTGGTATTCTCCTAGTAAATCTGTTTTAAACTTATTTTCTTCTTCTTCTGAAGCAAATAAAATTTCAGAATTACATTCTTTTGCTTTCTTTTTAAATACCTCTACAACTTCTTTTTGCCTTTCTCCTATAACTACAGGTATTTCATTTTTTACAATCCCTGCTTTTTCAAATGCTATTTCTGGTAATGTTTCTCCTAAAAACTGAGTATGATCTAATCCTATATTAGTTATTACCGACACTTCTGGCTTTATAATATTTGTTGAATCTAATCTTCCTCCTAATCCAACTTCAATAACCGCTACATCTACCTCTTCTTTTGCAAAGTAATCAAATGCCATTCCTACTGTCATTTCAAAAAAAGATAACTGTTGCTTTTCTAAAAACTCTTTATTAGCTGTTATAAAATCTACAACGCTTTCCTTTAGAATTTCTTTACCATTTATTCTAATACGTTCTGTAAAGTTCTTTAAATGCGGAGATGTGTATAATCCTACTTTGTATCCTGCTTCTTGTAATATAGAAGCTATCATATGACTTGTTGAACCTTTTCCGTTTGTTCCTCCTACATGAATTGTCTTGAACTTTCTTTCTGGATTTCCTAACTCTTTACTTAAAGCTACAATATTTATTAAGTCTTTTTTAAAAGCTGTTTTTCCTTGACGCTGGTACATTGGCAATTGTGCAAACATCCAATCTAAGGTTTCTTGATATGTCATTCTATAAAGCAACTCCTATTTGATAATATTCAAAACCTTTTTCTTTTAGATTAAAAGCATTATACTGATTTCTACCATCAAATATTATCGGTTTAATTAATTGTTTTTTTATCTCATTAAAATCTGGTGACCTAAATTCTTTCCATTCTGTTAATAAAATTAAAGCATTAGCATCCTGTAAAACATCGTACTTAGATTTACAATAAACTATACCTTCTATGTTTTTTAAATAAAAATCTTTTGCCTCATCTATCGCTTTAGGATCATACACTTTAAATTTAGCTCCTCTTTTCACTAATGCTCTAATTACATAGTTCGCTGGTGCTTCTCTCATATCATCTGTTCCTGGTTTAAATGCAAGCCCCCATAAACCAAAAACTAATCCATTTAAATCTTCACCAAATCTTTCAATAATTTTATTTGCTATAATTAATTTTTGCCTGTTATTTACACTCTCTACGGAATTAATTAATTCTGCCTTATATCCATAATTTTCTCCCATTTTATTTAAAGCCTTTACATCTTTTGGGAAGCATGAACCACCATATCCTACTCCTGGGTAAATAAAACTATACCCTATCCTTGAATCTGAACCAATACCTAATCGAACTTGATTTACATCTGCACCTACTCTTTCACATATATTAGCTATTTCATTCATAAAAGAAATTCTCGTTGCTAACATTGCATTAGCCGCATATTTAGTCATTTCAGCTGACCTTACATCCATTGTTATGAAACGGTTATGAGTTCTAAAAAAAGGACTATATAATTCTTTCATCTTATCAAAAGCATATCCACTTTCAGCTCCTATAACAACTCTATCTGGCTTCATAAAATCCTGAATCGCTGTACCTTCTTTTAAGAATTCTGGATTTGAAACTACCTCAAAATTAATTACAATATCTCTTTTAGTTAGCTCTTTTTGGATAACGTTTTTAATTTCATTTACAGTTCCTACCGGTACTGTTGATTTATTTACAATAACTAACTCATTATTCATATGCTTTCCTATTTCATTTGCCACAGATAACACATATTTTAAGTCAGCTGAGCCATCTTCCCCCATTGGTGTTCCAACAGCTATGATTACAACCTCTGTATTTTTTATAGCATCTTCAATATAGCTTGTAAAATGTAAATTTTTGTTTTTTACATTTCTTAAGACCATAGCCTCTAAACCTGGTTCATATATAGGGATCTCACCTTTTAAAAGTTTATCTATTTTTCCTTTATCAATATCAACACATATAACTTTATTCCCCATTTCAGAAAAACATGCGCCAGACACCAACCCTACATAACCTGATCCTATTACTGTTAAATTCATTCTTAATTTTGAAACTTACAAGTGAATAACTTGTTATTTTAATAAACTAAATATTTATTGTGACAAAGAGAATCTGTAGATAATTGTTCCTCTTTGTTTTGATGGTGCTTTACCATCTGCATTCCATTTTGTTCTTAAAGCTGCTTCTTTAGCAGGTTTTAATAAACATGGCGCTGTGTTAGTTGATCCTTTTACTCCAGGTACTGCTTTAATCACCTTACCATTTTGATCTACTTCTATACTCACAACCACTGTTCCTTCCTCTTGGCACTCTGGCTTTTTTATAGGTTTGGATAATGCCTTTCTTCCTGCTAAGTTATAATTACCTCCAGAGCCACTACCGCCTCCTCCATAATATTTATTAGAGCTAGGATCACCATTCTCTTTACCTTTTACACCAACCTCATTATCATCTCCTTCTCCTTTATCTGCTCCATCTTTTGATGTCCCATTCAACAAACTATTTAAAGCATCTGTTGCTTCTTTTGATGGCTTTGGTTTTGGTTTTGGTTTTTCTTTAGGCTTTTCCTCTTTAGGAGTTTCTTTTACCTCTTCTTTTTTTTCTTCTATCTTCTCCACAACTGGAACATCATCAGCGGTATCATCAGTAATTACTTCTTCCTGAATTGCCTCTTCCTGTACTTCTTGCATCTCTTCTACAATTTCTTCTTGCTGTTCTTCAGGTACTGATTGTGATTTTGTTTTTTCAACTGGCTCTCCACTCCCAACATCTGAGTTTCCAAAATTAATTGCTACTCCATATTCAATGGGAGGATCAAGATACTTCATCCCGTAATTGAATATTCCAAATAATAAAAGCAACAGAATAATTGCTGTTATTACTGCTGATTTACGTTTATGTTGTGTATCTAAAATTGACATTTTATTTGCCCTTTACTGCTAATATCATTTTCAACTTGTTCCTATTTGCAATATCTATAACTCTCATTACATTTTTATATGGAACATTTTGATCGCCTCGTATTACTACTGTTTTCTTTTTACCTGGCCCAACTTTTGCTAAAATTGAGTTTTCTAAATTAGCATTACTAACTTTAGTTTTATCAATATAAAAAGAAGAGTTTTTTGTTATTGTTACTGCTACTGAAGTATTATTTTCTGTTTTCCCTCCTGCTTTAGGCAATAAAACATCTATTGCACTAACGGTAACCAGTGTAGATGTTAACATGAAAAAAATCAACAACAAGAAAACAATATCTGTCATTGAAGACATATTAAAACTTGGATCTACTTTATTTCTTCCTTTTAAATTCATTATACTGGCTCATTTAATAAATCTAAAAACTCAACTGATTTAGCTTCCATTTGATAAACTACTTTATCTGTACGAACTACTAAATGATTATATGCAATATATGCAATAATACCAACTATTAAACCTGCTACTGTGGTTGTCATTGCTGTATATAAACCATCTGATAACATTTTAATGTCTATTTGACCACCAGAGTTTGCTATTTCATGTATTGCAACTATCATTCCAATTACTGTTCCTAAAAATCCTATCATTGGTGCTGCTCCAGCTATAGTTGCTAATACCGATACGTTCCTTTCTAACTGATAAACTTCTAACTTACCAGCATTCTCTATTGCTGTATTAATATCATCTAATGGTTTTCCTATTCTAGAAATACCTTTACCAATTAATCTTGCAGTTGGTGTTTGTGTGTTTTCACACATTGCTTTAGCACTATCTAACTTACCACTAGTTACATGATCTCTAATTTGGTTCATAAAATTTTTATCAACCTTAGATGCTGCTTTAATTGCAAAAAAGCGTTCAAAGTATATATAAAGAGCTACTGCTAATAACACAAACAATAGTGCTATGATAATTTGTCCTCCTAATCCACCATCTTTAATTAACTGGATTATAGATAATGTTTTTTCTTCTGACACTTCTTCTAACAATTCTGTACTTTCTTGAAATAACAACATTAAAAATAATATTAGAGTTTGTAATTAATTTACGTTAACTAATTAACGATTTGTTTTATTGAAAATTGTTTTAAAATACAAGTATAAAAAAGTCTTCCTCAATAACCATGATTAAGGAAGACTTTATTTTTATTTATTATATTTTTTTAGATAAATGTTCTCATTAACATGAACGCTAATGATCCTACTAAAAATCCGATGAAAGCTAACCAAGAGATTTTCTTTAAATACCAGAAGAAATCTATTTTTTCCATTCCCATTGCCACAACTCCTGCAGCCGAACCAATGATTAACATACTTCCACCTGTTCCTGCTGAAAAAGCAATAAAGTGCCATAACGGATTATCTATAGGTTCTGAGAACATTCCTAATGAAGCTGCTACTAAAGGTACATTATCAATTACAGCTGAACCAATTCCTAATAAAATCACTACTAAATCAGAAACATTTGTTCCTGCCCCTTCAGTTCCCATTAAAGGAATCCCTTGTTTTAAACTATCAGCAAAATTAAATAAGATCCCTAAAGACTCTAAAGCTGCTACAGCCATTAAAATACCTAAGAAGAATAAAATACTTGGCATTTCAATTTTAGATAAAGATGCATGTACTGGACTATGGTGTGCATGAGCATCAGATTCTTCGCTATCAAAATCTGTTAATGAGAATTTTGTTCTACTATAAATTTCAGCAAAAGTAGCTACAACTGCTAATGATAACATCATTCCTACATAAGGAGGTAAATGAGTAACTGTTTTAAAGAAAGGTACAAATACAATTGCTCCTAGTCCTAAATATAACATTCTAGCGCTATGAGGACTTTTCTTTTTATCATCATCACTTTCATCTGTTTCTATTTCTCCTTTGAAAGCTGGTAAAAAAGATGCTATAAAAGTTGGTACTACCATACAAAGCACTGATGGTATAAATAAATACGCAACTAACATTGGCGTAGTTACTTTTTTACCTATCCATAACATTGTAGTTGTTACATCTCCAATTGGCGACCAAGCTCCTCCTGCATTTGCTGCAATAATAATTAAACCTGCAAACCAAATTCTATCTTCTCTACTTTTAACTATTTTTTGTAAAATAGAAATCAATACAATGGTAGCTGTTAGATTATCAATAATCGCTGATAATATAAATGCTAAAACACCAAACATCCAAAGAATTTTCTTCTTACTCTTAGTTTTTACATATCCTTTAATTGTGGAGAAACCATCAAAATAATCTATTATTTCAACTATAGTCATTGCTCCTAAAAGGAAAACTAAAATTTCGGCTGTTTTTCCTAGATGATGTAATAATGTTTCTTCTACTAAATGCATTTTATCATCGTGGGCTAAGGCACTAAAACCTTCTACTAAAGCATGCTTTGACGAATCAAACCAGTTAGAAAAACTATCTACTCCCAGAGCCACTAAGGCCCAACAAATAGCCATCATTATTAATGCTGGTATTAATTTATCTAACTTAATGTTATGCTCTAAAGTAATGGCCAAATATCCCATTACGAATACTAAAATAATCGCTAACTCCATTTTTTATTTAATTTGTTTTTATATCAATTCTTTTAACGCGATTTCGAAGGCTGTCTCGCTAATTTTTGTTTTAGATGCACTCTTTGCAAAAGTTTTTTGAAGTGCTTTCTTTATGGTGTTTGAAGTATCTGTGAATATAGCTTCATCTGTCATTTCAACTCTACGTTCCATAAAGTATGCAAATACTCTAGCCATTCCACAATTTGAAATAAAATCTGGAATCAAACTAACTTTCTTATCAGTTTCCTCCATGATAGGGCCAAAGAATATTTCTTTATCAGCAAATGGTACATTTGCTCCACAAGAAATCACTTCTAAACCTGTATCAATCATTTTATTTATTTGATCTTGTTGTACTAATCTTGAAGCAGCACACGGAGCAAATATTTCACATGGTAAATTCCAAATACGTTCATTCATCTCCTCAAAAGGAATCATATTTTCAGATACTAAAGTATTACCATCTTTATTTAAGAACATTTCTTTAATTTCTTCAAACGAAAATCCTTCTTCATTTATTACTCCTCCTACTCTATCAATAATTCCAACAACCTTAGCTCCCATTTCTGCTAAATAAAATGCAGCTGCAGAACCAACATTACCGAAACCTTGTACAATAGCTCTTTTTCCAACTACTGTACCTCCATAGATATTATAATAGTGACGAATAGCTTCAGCAACTCCATAACCAGTAATCATATCAGCTACAGTATATTTTTTTAAAATACTTGGAGATAACTTTTCGTCTTCTAATACTTTTATAACTCCATGACGTAACTGACCTATTCTATTAATTTTATCAGCTTCTGTTGGTTTAAAGTGTCCATTAAAAACTCCTTCCTGTGGGTGCCATACACCTACATCTTCAGTCATTGGAATTACTTCATGAATTTCATCAACATTTAAATCTCCTCCAGTTCCATAATAGTTTTTTAATAATGGAGCCACTGCTTTATACCAACGCTCTAAAACTCCCTTTTTACGAGGATCGTGTGGGTCAAAGTTAATTCCTGATTTAGCTCCACCAATAGCCGGTCCAGAAACAGTAAACTTAACCTCCATTGTTTTTGCTAATGAAGTTACTTCATACTTATCTAAACCTTTACGCATACGGGTACCACCACCAGCAGCACCACCTCTTAGTGAATTTATAACTGTCCAACCTTCTGCTTCTGTTTCAGAATCTTTCCAGTTAAAAACTATTTCAGGTTGTTTTTCTTCGTATTTTTTTAATAAATCTTTCATTTTAAATTTTATAGGTAAATTCAACTTTAATTGTTTCTCTTTTTCATCTTTTGAAGTTCTTTACAATTTGTCCCCATAGGGGAGTTAAAGTTGATTCATCTTACTGTGGTTTTTAATAATAGTTGTGCTTACAAAACTACCATAAAAAAACATATTTTACACATTATTAATTCAATTAGCTCTATTTTATAAAATATATTGAAAGAAAATTGATTAAACATTTAAAATAACTCTGCTAAAATACATAGGAAACTTTAAATACTAAAAAAGTTTCCTTGGTTTTTTGTAAATTTTAACATAAAAATTAATTTTTATTATGGTTCAAATATTTCTCCTGAAGAGTGATTTTTATTTGCCCCTGTGACAGAAGCCAAGCAATTCACCTGATTATCAACCTTTAAAACACCTAAAAAACCAAAAATTAATGCTTCCTTGTAATTAATAAGCTCATCATTAACTTTTTCTACCCTAGTTTTAGCATAAAAATCAATTCTTTCCATCAAAAAAGAGTTATATACGCCTCCTCCTGTAGCTAAAACTGATTTACTATTTTTGATAACATTTCCTATTTGAACTGCTATATGTTCAACAAAAGTTCTTAATATTGTTTGAATATCCTCCTCTAAACTGTCTATCAATGGAAAAATTTCTTTTTGCACCCATTCTAAACCTAACGATTTCGGAGGATTAATCTTATAAAAATTTAGTTGATTTAATTCATTCAATAGAATTTGATTGACATTACCACTTGACGCTAAATCTCCATTATCATCATATTCCTTGCCTATCTTTCGTGTATAATGGTTCAAAACAATATTTACTGGACAAATATCAAAAGCTATTCTCTTGGTATTCTTTTCAAATGAAACATTCGCAAAACCTCCTAAATTTAAACAATATTCATAATCTGAGAACAATAACTTATCTCCAATTGGAACCAAAGGAGCTCCTTGACCTCCTAATTTTACATCTTGAGTCCTGAAGTCACAAACAACTTTTTTATTGGTAATATTTGCTATTTGTTGACCATTACCAATTTGTAAAGTGATTCCATTTTCTGGTTGATGCAAAATAGTATGACCATGGGAAGCTATAAAATCTAATGTTGATATTTCATTGATTTCAATAAACTCATTTAAAAGCTTACCAAGAAGAATTCCATACTCTATATCTAAGCTTTTCAAATCTTCTTCTCTATATGAAATAGCTTTCTGTAATTTATTTTTCCATTCATCCGAATATGAAAAAGTATCGGCATTAATAATCTGGAAGTTTTTATATGAATTTGAGTCAAATTGGATATAAGCTAAGTCAATTCCATCTAATGAAGTTCCAGACATTAACCCAATACAATAAATATAATTGTTTAACATGAAGTAAAAGTAGTAAGTCTATTGAAAATTTGCTATTAAAAAAGTATCTTTGGGGACATTTTTTACGAAATTAACAAAAATATAAATTAGATAATGGATTTTAATCTTACAGAAGAGCATTTAATGATTCGTGATGCTGCACGTGATTTTGCACAAACCGAATTACTACCTGGAGTAATAGAAAGAGATGAAAAACAAGAGTTTCCTAACGAATTAGTTCGTAAAATGGGAGAATTAGGTTTTATGGGAGTAATGGTAGACCCAAAATACGGAGGAAGCGGAATGGATGCTGTTTCTTATGTATTAATAATGGAAGAATTATCTAAAATTGATGCTTCTGCTTCTGTTATGGTTTCTGTTAATAATTCTTTGGTTTGTTATGGTTTAGAAGCATACGGTACTGAAGAACAAAAACAAAAATATTTAACAAAATTAGCTACAGGTGAACAAATTGGTGCTTTTTGTTTAAGTGAGCCTGAAGCAGGTTCTGATGCTACATCTCAAGCTACAACTGCTGAAGATAAAGGTGACCATTACTTATTAAACGGTACTAAAAACTGGATTACTAACGGAGGTCGTGCTGATGTCTTTTTAGTAATTGCTCAAACTGATCGTTCTAAAAAGCATAGAGGTATCAATGCTTTTATAGTTGAAAAAGGAATGGACGGATTTGATATTGGACCAAAAGAAGATAAATTAGGTATTCGTGGTTCTGATACTCATACATTACAATTCAACGACGTTAAAGTGCCAAAAGAAAACCGTATTGGTGAAGATGGATTTGGTTTTAAATTTGCCATGAAAACTTTATCTGGTGGTAGAATTGGTATCGCTGCTCAAGCTTTAGGTATTGCTTCAGGTGCTTATGAATTAGCTTTAAAATATTCAAAAGAGCGTAAAGCTTTTGGAACGGAAATTTGCAATCACCAAGCAATTGCATTCAAATTAGCTGATATGTACACTGAAATTGCTGCTGCTCGTCATTTAGTGATGAAAGCTGCTTGTGATAAAGATAATGGTATTAACTACGATCAGTCTGGTGCTATGGCAAAATTATATGCATCTAAGGTAGCAATGGAACAAACTGTTGAAGCTGTTCAAATCCACGGAGGTAATGGTTTCGTAAAAGAATACCATGTAGAACGTTTAATGCGTGATGCAAAAATTACTCAGATTTATGAAGGTACTTCTGAAATTCAAAAAATTGTAATTTCAAGAAGTTTAATAAGAGACTAAGTTTATTCTCTAATAATATTAATAAAGCTCATCAAAATTGATGAGCTTTATTTTTTAAAATCTATTTTATGTAAATGCAAACCTGATGCTGGTGCAATGTTCTTTATTAAATCAACATCAGAATCTGGATTCAAACTATCTTTAATGAATTCCAAATCAAATTCACCTTTTCCTAAATCGTGTAAAGCTCCCATTATTAATCGAATTTGATTTCTCAAAAACCCTTCTCCTCTTACTATTAACACATAACTTTCTTTTGGGAAAAAAGAAGCTGTTAACTCGGTATTTTTTTCAATTCTACAATAAACAATCTCTCTTTCAACTTTAGTATCTTTAGATGGTTTAGTACAGTATCTTTTATAGTTATTAAAGCCTTCAAATAACTTAGCCCCCTCTTTCATTAATTCTATATCTAACTGTTCTCTAAAACGTGTTAAAAAAGGCGCTGAATAAGGGTGATTCTTTTCTCCGTAAGAAAAATAATATCGATACTCTTTTAACTTTGGATGTTGAATAATATTAAAATCTCTATCAATATCTTCAATCTTTAAAGCACGCATATCTCCAGGAGCGTTTGCATTAAAATCTATCATAAATTGATCAAAGTCTACTTCTTCATCAATAAATAATTGAAATGCGAAATGGCTTGCAGAAACTCTTGCATCAGTTCGTCCAACCCCCAAACTCTTAAGCCGAATTCCTTTATAAATAAACTTTAATGTTTTATCTAAAAAAAGATGTCCTGTTTTTAAGTTTGGTTGTTTTTGCCAGCCATGAAAACGAAAACCTAAATATTGTATCGTTACTAAATAAGAATGCTTATAATTCATTTTTCAAATATAAAATTTTGGCAAAAAAAAACCTCAATCTTATTGTATAAGATTGAGGTTAAAAAGAAAGGCAACGACCTACTCTCCCACCATCGGCAGTACCATCGGCGCTAATGGGCTTAACTTCTCTGTTCGGAATGGTAAGAGGTGAGCCCCATTGCAATAATCACC
>NZ_CANMMT010000015.1 GCF_947499065.1 uncultured Tenacibaculum sp.
TGAGCGAGAGACCGGGTTCGAACCGGCGACATTCAGCTTGGAAGGCTGACGCTCTACCAACTGAGCTACTCTCGCATAGGTAAAGACTTTTAACAATTTCTTGTTGTTCTTTAACTTTTAATAACAATTAAATTACTCGTTGTTAAAAGCGGTTGCAAATATAGTATAGTTTCTATTATTTACAATGAAAAAAAAGAAAAAATTAATAGAATTTTTGATCGTCTCTCATAACTTTCAGAAAATGAAAGCCATAGATTTCAAAACCTTCGTTATAGTAAAATTTATGAGACTTTCTATTACCAGTGTAGGTATTTAATTCCATAACTTCACAACCTTTAGATTTTGTATATTCATAAATCCAGTTAAAAAATTGTTTGCCAATATTTTTTCCTCGGTAGGTTTCATCAATAATTACATGATCAGGTTCAACACTTTTACCAGAGTAATGTCTTAAACTGTACCAAAGTCCAGAAATCCCAATCAATTTATCTTCATCAAAAACACCAACACATTCATAGGTGTCGTATTTTATCATTTCTGAAACACGTTTTTCTAAAATATCATGTGGAGTAGTTGTATTTACCTTTTTTAGAAGTGGAAGAATAGATAAAATGTTTTTTTTATCTATAGCTTTAAAGCTTAAATTCATATGTAGTTAATTTTTGTAAATATAAAAAAAGGCTTGCATAAAAGGTGTTAAAAAAAGAAAAGAGGTTATCACCTCCAGACACCTCTTTTCTAAGATAACATTAAATTCTTGATAAAGTAATTTGTTATAACATTATTAATTTCATTGTATTAAACAGGTAAGTTTTAATTAACCCTAAAAAAAATATGTAAACAGCTTTTTTGGGTAAATTAATAAAAGAATTAAAAGAAAACCGTGGCTAATTTTAGTTTTTTTAGTCAAGTTTTGGAAATCAAATCCTTCTTAAGTCTAGGACTGAATTAGTTATAATACAGTTTTTAATTGGTTTGAAGGTTTGCTGTGTTATACAAGAAATTACAAAAAAATATGAATGAAAAGGAAACTGACTAGTTGTTTTATAAAATAATTTATAGAAATAAGTCTTTTTGTAGTGCATATATACTTAAAATGTAGCTAGAAATTAATTGCTACATGCACTAGGATAATAAGAAAGATAGTTCTTGTTATTTATTTAATAAAAAGTTTAGGATAATAAGGGTGAATCCAAAAGTAAACTTAAGTAAGTATAAGAATAATTTAATGATAAAAACCATAGCGTAAAATATTTACAGCAAAGTTAACTATAAAGTTATTGAGATAAAAATTTATAAACACTATTATGATATAATTATGAATTAAATGATTTTATAATCTTTAGAATTTTTTATAAGGCTATCATAGTATTCTTTATTTACTGTAATAGGAACTTCCAAATGAGAAAGTTTAATCTTAAAAAAGTATCCATCTGTTTTTAATAATTCTACGGTTATTGGTGCAGTTTTTTTCATGATATTTATTGTTTATATCATCAAATGTACTTGTGAAAAAGAGTAATTAACCTTGATTTTAGATTAGTAGAAAAAAGGATAAGATGAACGGCAAAAAATAAACGATAAAGCAAAACTATGTTCGTTGAATTGTAATTATAAATAAAAGGAGTGGATTTATCTATTGGTAAATAACTATTATTAAAAAATAAAATAGTAACTTACTGGTAGCAATTATAAAGGGAATATAATAATAAGTATATGGGGAAAATAAAACGAAAACTACGAAGAGTGGTATTGTCCTACTTGCTGTTTTTTTTGTGTTTTAATCTTTTAGGACAACGTAAAGAGGTTGAAATAACAGCTAAAAAAATAACGGACAATATTTATATGCTACAAGGGCAAGGTGGCAATATTGGTTTGTTTGTAGGTAATAAGAGTGTTTTTATGATTGATGATCAATTTGCACCATTAACCAATAAAATTTTAGCCAAGATTAAAGAAATATCCGATAAACCAATTAAATATTTGGTCAATACGCATTGGCATGGCGATCATACTGGTGGAAATGAAAACATGAGAAAACTTGATGTTTTAATTTTTTCACAAGAGAATGTTCGAAAAAGAATGAGTACTGATCAAAAGGTAAGAGGAAGACTAAAAAAGGCTTCACCTAAAGAGGCTTTGCCAGTAATAACTTATACTAACGATATGAATTTTCATATGGATGGTGAAGATGTGCTAGTTTCGCATGTACATAATGCTCACACAGATGGCGATTCTCATGTTTACTTTTTAAATAGTAATGTTATCCATATGGGGGATACGTATTTTCAAGGAAAATTTCCCTTTATAGATTTAGATAGTGGAGGAAGTATAAATGGATATATAGCTTCTATAGATAAAGTATTATTAATGTCTAATGACAAAACGGTTATTATACCAGGACATCGAAGTTTGTCAACTAAAGGAGAGCTTAAGGTGTATAAAGAAATGCTTGTGACTTTAAGAGATAGAGTTCAGAAGAGTATAGATAAAGGGAAAACATTAACTGAGGTTTCTAAAGATGAAGATATAACTAAGGAGTATAAGGAAGAATATGGAGGATGGTTTATATCAGCTAAAGAAATGAGAGAAACTATTTATAAGAGTTTGAAACAATGATTGAAGTAAAAAAAATAATAGCAGGAGAAACTTCGAAAATAAGATTAGAGGTTTTACGTAAAGGAATAGATTTACCATATAAATTTAAGGAAGATTTAGAAGAGGATACATTCCATTTAGGAGTTTTTTATAGAGAGAAGTTGGTAACTATAGCAACGTTTATAAGAAATAATTTAAAAGGTTTAGAAGGGGAACATTATCAATTAAGAGGAATGGCAACTTTGCCTGAGGTTAGAGGAAAAGGCTTTGGAAAAATAATTATAGAAGCAGCAGTGAAAGTTTTAAAAACTAGGGGTATAAAATATTTGTGGTGTAATGCTCGTAAAGAAGTAACAATGTTTTATGAAAAATTAAAATTTGTGAAGATAGGAGATGAGTTTATGGTAGAAAAAGTAGGGCCGCATTTTAAGATGTATACTAAAGTATAAAAAACAAAAAAACTCAAACCTTTTGAGTTTAAGTACAAAAGGTTTGAATGTTTTAAAATAAAGCTTGAAAGTTGGCTTTTTGATAAACTGATTATCCTAAAAAGTTGTAATTTTTATTTTACATGTATTGTTTTGCTTTTGGTAAAATAAAGAGATGTTTAACAGGTTATTTTGATTATTGTTGTCAATATTTTGAACAAATATGTTTTTTGAAATAGAAAAAAATAATTAAATGATTTTTCTTCACAATTTTTTTAATTCTCTATATGTTTTTTCTTTTTTTATTTGAGGAGTTCATAGAGAGGGGTGAAGTACCTCTCCTTTTAAGTAAGTTGTAAACTAGAGGAAATTATCCAATACCTCGAATGGATGTCTTAATATATTAAAATTTGTAGATTTTTTTGTTTTTTAAAAATAATTTTTAAATTAGCTGAGTATTAAGGAATTGCTATCTGAAAATTTCGCCCTGGAATTGCTGTCTGAAAATACTTCCACTCTCTATTTTACAAAATGAATTAAAAAAATCAAGAATATTTGTTGAATAACAAATAGGAGGAAGCTGAAAAGCCTCAAATAGAGTAAGTTGTTTTTAATATACAAAATTTTATGAAAAAACTATTTTGCATTGCATTATTTAGTATTGCAATAATGACAAATGCTACAGGGAAAAAAGAGATAATAACCAATCCTATAATTGGAAATGAAATCGTAAGAAATAGTTCCGAGAACATCATTATCAACAGTTTTAAAGAAATTGAAACTGAAAGTAATAAACGTACTAAAGAAACCTCTATAGATGATATGTTTTTTGGTTGTGGTAGTGAAGGAAATTCTTTATACAATATGTGGAGAAATGATGGAATGAGTCATAGAGATGCTAGGGCTTACAGAAGAGTTTTTGTAAGAAAATGTAGAGGAAATGGGCCTAATGGATGGCTAGGTATTACATTTCAATTACTACCTTCAGGAGTAACTTTGTAATTTTGATAAGGTTAAGTTGTAGAATGTTAATAAAGAGGTGTTTATGTTAATAAGAAGGGGGTGTGTAATTTCATCCTCTTTTATAATTTTAAAAAAAAATGCAAAAAAAAAGAATTTATTTACTTTTCCTGCTATCGTTTATAAATATTAGTTTTTATTCGCAAAAGAAGAAACAGTATGCGAAAGCTAAAGTTAGTTATATAGTTAAGACCAAATTAGATAAAAATAAAAAGAGTTATAAATTTTTATCACAAAGGATGCCGGATTTGGTGAAAAAAAGAGAAACCATTGCTTCAGAGTTAGATTTTTCTTTAATATTTAACGATTCGATTTCTATGTTCTATTTAGAAAAAAAGTTGTTTTCTGATAACGATGCAATTGTATTTGCAATTTTAGATGCGGGCTATTTTGGGAGAATTATGCAACGAGATAATGATTATATAACAGAAAATTTACAGGAAGATTTTGGTAGATTTTTGGTGTTACGTCCCTATCAAAAATGGGAGTTACATGAAGAAACTAAACAGATAGGAGATTATTTATGTTTTAAAGCTACAACATTTCATACTACCACTAACCCCAAAGGTAAGGTGTTTAAACATAATTTTACCGCATGGTACACGCCACAACTTCCTTATAAGTTTGGTCCTTTAGGTTATGGTAGTTTACCTGGTTTAATTATTGAACTACAAGGGGATAGATTTATATATGGTGTAAAAAGAATAGAATTTTACAAAGGCGGTGAAAAAAGCAAAAGAAATAAAATACCCAGATTAAAAAAAATAAAATTAATTACAGAAGAAAAGTTTGAAAAATTGGCGGCTAAAGATGAAGAGCGTTGGAGAAATAAGAGCTGATAATACTCCTTTCTATATTATAGCAAATGTATTTTAAAAAACTATTTTGCATTGCATTATTTAGTATTGTAATTATGACAAATGCTACAGGAAAAAAAGAGATAATAACCAATCTTACAAATGGAAATGAAATCGTAACAAATAGTTCCGAGAACATTATTATCAACAGTTTTAAAAAAATTGAAACTGAAAGTAATAAACGTATTAAAGAAACCTCTAAAGATGATTTATTTTTTGGTTGTGGTAGTCAAGGAAATTCTTACTACAATGAATTGATGGCAACTGGAAATTATACTCATAGAGATGCTAGAGCTTACCGAAGAGTTTTTGTAAGAGGTTGTAGAGGAAATGGACCTAATGGATGGCTAGGTATTACATTTCAATTACTATCTTCAGGAGTAACTTTGTAATATTGATAAGGTTAAATTGTAAAATGCTGATAAAAATATAGATATAATAAAGAGAGGGAGGGGTACTTAATTTAATTCTCTTTTATAATTTAAAGAAAATGCAAAAAAAAAGAATTTATTTACTTTTCCTACTATCATTCATAAATATTAATTTTTATTCGCAAAACAAAAAACAGTATGCGAAAGCTAAGGTTAGTTATGGCGTAAAATTACATGTTGATAAAAATCAAGAAATTTATAAGATTCATGAGAAGTACTTTCCAGGTATGGTGACTAAGGGAGAAGCTGTAAGTTCGGAAATTGATTTTTCTTTAGTTTTTAATGATTCTACTTCCGTATTTTATTTAGAAAAAAAGTTATTTTCAGATAATAGCGCTGTTAGTTTTGCAATTATTAGTATAGGTTATTTTGGGCGTGTTAAACAGTTGCCTAATAATTATATAACAGAGAATTTACAGGAGGATTTTGGTAGGTTTTTGGTGCTACGTCCCTATCAAAAATGGGAACTACATGAAGAAACTAAACAGATAGGAAATTATATATGTTTTAAAGCTACAACATTTCATACTACCACTAACCCTAAAGGTAAGGTGTTTAAGAATAATTTTACCGCATGGTATACTCCACAACTTCCTTATAAATTTGGTCCTTTAGGTTATGGTAGTTTGCCAGGCTTAATTGTTGAGCTACAAGGAGAGAGTGCTACATATGGTATAAAAAAAATAGAGTTTTACAAAGATGGAGAAAAAAGTAAGAAAAACAGAATGCCTAGATTAAGAAAGAAAAAGCTTATTACAGAAAAAGAGTTTGAAAAGCTAGCTACTAAAGATGAAAAGCGTTGGAGAAATAAGAACTGATAATACTCCTCTCTATATATAGCAAATGTATTTAAAAAAACTATTTCTTTACTGTTTTATATTGTTTTACGCTACAATTTTTGCACAGAATAATATAGTAAGTATATCTGGTGTAGTTACAGATAGCTTAAAAAACTCCATAGTAAATGCAACAATAATTGCTAAATCAAAAAAAGAGAATACTAAAATAAAATATGCTATATCCAATAGCAGTGGTTATTATAAACTTCAATTAATAAGGGGAGTAGCCTATGAGTTAAGTATTTCTCATTTAAGTTATAATCCAATAAAAAAGCAAGTTCTTTTTTTAGAAGATAATTCTAATTATCGTGTCAGATTAAATCTTAAAAATAAAAATCTTGATGAAGTAATTATCAATTACAAATACCAACCCATTAAAAAAAACAAGGATACTATTACTTATAGCTTAAACTCTTTTACCAATGGCAATGAGTTTAAAATGAAAGATGTTCTTAATAAGTTGCCAGGGATAAAAACAGTTGAAAACACCATTAAAGTACAAGGTAAAACAGTAACTAAATTACTGATAGAAGGCAAGCCGTTTTTTGACGGCAGTACCAAGTTAGCTATTGAAAATATTCCTGCTGATGTAATGGATAAAATTGAAATTATTTCTAACTATAAGGAATCCGAATTATTAAGAAACTTAGCAGATAACGAAGATTTGGCATTAAATGTAGTTTTAAAGGAGGATAAAAAAGATTTTGTATTTGGAGATATAGAAGCAGGTACTGGATTTGATAGATTTTATAGTTTTCATACAGCCTTATTTAAGTATAGTCTTAAATCTAATATTAACTTTATAGGAGATATTAATAATTTCAACAACAGTAGTATTAATTTTAGCGATTTATCTCGATTAGTGGGAGGTTCAAGTAATCTATTTGATAGGAGTAATTTTTCTAGCAATCTATTGAGTTTTGCATCTAATAATAAAAACAGATTTAAATCCCTTACACGCTTTTCTGCATTAAATTTTCAACATGAATTTAATGAAAACGTCAATATTACTGGTTATGTTATTTATTCAAATAATGATATTGTAAATAAATCATTATCTGCTAGGGAATACCTGATTGATGATGAACATATATTAGAAAAAAGAAACGACATTAGAGATACAAATAATAATTCAGGAATAGTTAATCTGAAGTTAGATTACAATCCTAGTGCTGGTCAAAAATGGATTTATAATTTCAATTATTTATTTAATAATTCAGGAGTTAATCAGGAATCTTTATCAACTCTAGAAAATACCAATCAATTTTTTACTGATGCAAATGGCCATAATAATAGTTTTTCACAGAACTTAGAAGGATATTTAAAGCTTAATGATAAACATACAATGGGTGTTGCTTTTCGTCATAGTGTTACAAACTCGAAATCAACAAATAATTGGTCCAGTAATAACTCTTTTTTAGAAGGTTTTTTACCTGTAATTCAAACAACAGATTATCATATACAGCAAAAAAATGATATTCAAGCTCAGAGATTAAATCTGATTGTTAAAGATTATTGGCTAACAAGTAGATATTATCACCTTTTTTATAGTGTTGGTTTGAATTATAAAAAAGCTAGAATAAAGAGTGATTTATATCAGCTTATACCAGATGATACTGTTATAAGCTTCTCCGAATTTAGTAATAATACCTCTTTAACACTCTCTGATTTGAATTTTGGATTAGGATTAAAATCTCAGCTAGGAAAAATTGAGTTAATATTTGAAGCTAAACCACATTATTTTAGCTTTAATAGAGGGCAAATTAATGACACAAATTTATTTATTGAACCAAAATTCAGACTTAATTATCAGATTGATGATGATATAGATTTAGATTTTGATTATAGTTTTAGGAATAGATATTTGAATGATTTAAGTTACCTTGAAAATATAAGAATTACAGGGTTTAACTCTGCTATACAAGGAAATCCAAACCTTTTAGATGAGCGATTTCATAACTGGGGTCTTTATTATAGTAATTATAAAAATATTGATAAATACTCCTTAGATGTGTCTTTAGATTACAGTATTAATAATCCTGTGAAAAATAATAGTATAAAACAAAATGGAATCAATCAATTAAATATACCTGTTATATTGAATTTACCTGAAGAAAGCTTAGGTTTTAATACAGATTTTGGTCTCATATTTAATAAATCTAGTTTGGATTTTCAAGTAACTTTAGATTGGCTTAAAACCAATCAAGTTATTAATGAAGAGGTAAATGTTACAAACTCTTTTGAGTATGATTTAAGTAGTAAGTGGTTGTTAAAATTGAATAAAAGAACTCAATTGAGTTTGAGATATAACCATTCGGGTTATCGAGTAAAATTTGATGAAGAATCTGTTTCGACGGAAGATAAAATATCTTTAAACTTTGATGCTAGGTTTTTAAAGAACTTTATTTTTAAAACTAATCTTTCTACCCACTTTGTTAATGATTTTAGTGATAATACTCAGAATTACACCTTACAGAATTTATCTTTAGGGTACTATAAGCCAAATAGTAAGTTTTCTTATGGTATCGAATTTAAAAATATTTTCAACAATGGTGTTGTTGTTAGAAATTCATTCAATAATAATTTATTGATGTCTAGACAGGTTTTTACTCTTCCTCGAATCTTTTTATTTGAACTGAAGTACAAATTTTAGTTTTACTATACTTTTTAAATAATGAAATTAGACTAGAATTTAGAGGTTTAGATTTACAGAGTAATGTTAGGTGCTAATTTTTTTATGGGGGCATAAATAGGAGGGATGAAAAAATGTAAATGTAGTATTTAGATTGTATTTATAATAGAAAAAAGACTTTCAGTTTTCTGACAGCCTTTTATTAAAAGCGTAGCGAAGAGCAGATTTGAAATTCTTGGATTTGATTTTCAGAAACAGTAGAACAACTAAAACAAATTGATGAAATGTTTAAGAGTTGTTTTTTTCAAATTAAATGAAGCTAAAATATCCCCTTTCAAAATTATAGACAAACAGTGATTAATCGGAGTGACTAAAATATCTGATAAAGTTCTTTGTCAATATTGTGGTTAGTAAAAAAGATGTAATTTTGAATTATTAAACACATTGTACTTCATTTCATGATAACTTTGTTTCAATTCTATTCATAACAATCTTTTGAAATAATTTAGGAAAAATAAAATATGGAAAATTTAATTACTTACAGCTTATCTGTATTTATGGGTTTTTTTGCTATTATGAACCCAATCGCCAACACACCTATTTTCTTAGGTCTCGTTGATGGTGAGGATAAAGAAAGAAAAAAGAAAATTGCTAAAACAGCTTCAATCACAGCATTTATAATAGTTGTTGCTTTTATTATTGCAGGAAAATATATTTTCGAATTATTTGGAATTACAATCCCTGCATTTAAGATAACAGGAGGAATTCTGATATTTTATGTCGGTTTTGAAATGCTAATGTCTAAGAAATCCAAAGTACATAACAATGCAAACACAGAAGATAAAAGTAATCTTGCAGTATCTCCTTTGGCTATTCCTATTCTTGCAGGACCAGGTACTATTGTAACAGCAATGAACTTTGTTACTGATGCGACTTACGTTCATATTGGAATTGTAATTTTTATTTTTGCCGTAATGATATTTTTAACTTATCTAGCTTTTTCTTTAAGTGATTTGATAGTGGAAAAAGTGGGAGCAAATTTAATCGCTGTAGTTGGAAAGCTAATGGGGTTAATCTTAGCGATAATTGGAACAGGAATGATTACAGAGGGAATTAAATTGACATTTAAATAGAAAAAGAAACAATACTGTGTGAAATTCATTACTAGTATAAACTTGCTTATAAAAATCCTCGTAGATTTTCTATTAGCTAATTTAGTAGTTAAAACACTCAACAAAATTATATACGAATAAGTTTAAAAAAAATAATATTTACCGCAAATCAACACTTGATAAGTGTTGATTTTTTTATGTCAAAAATTAAAGAAAAGGAGCTTTTATAGCTGAATAAATTTGTTGAAATTATTTTCTGAAAACGTAACTAATTTTATATCATTTCTTCGAAGCGTCCACAAATAATATAAAATGGTTAATTTACATTTGAGAAAATTATAATAAATGG
This sequence comes from uncultured Tenacibaculum sp., assembly GCF_947499065.1. GTDB lineage: Bacteria > Bacteroidota > Bacteroidia > Flavobacteriales > Flavobacteriaceae > Polaribacter. Next base: position 10,267 of record NZ_CANMMT010000015.1, read on the forward strand.
ATGTTCACATTGCCGATGATTCTCAAATAATTATTGAGGGTTTTAAATCTTTGTTACTTCAGTATAATATTAATATTGTGGGTACTTCTAATAATGGATTAGAGGTTATCGAATGGTTAAAAAATAATACTGCTGATGTTGTTATTCTTGATATTTCAATGCCACTAAAAAATGGAATTGAAGTAGTTGAATATTTGAATGAAAATAAAATAGATCAGAAAGTAATCATTGTTTCTGGTTTCCTTCAATTCGACTTTATTAGAAATACAGTTGGTAAAGGAGCTCAAGGTTTTGTATCAAAACAGTTTGCATCACTAAACATTATAGATGCTTTAAATGTAGTATATAACGGAGGAACTTATTTTTCTATTGATGTACAAGAATTATTAATAAAAGAATGTTTAAATTTTGATCAGAATTCTAATTCAGAGTTTGCTAGTTATATGCTAGGAAAGAGTTTATCTAAGCAAGAGATGAATATCTTATTACTACATGCTAAAAATTACAATTCTAGCGAAATTTCAGAGGAACTGAATATAAAAAAAAGCACAATTAGAACTTATACTGCAAGAATAAGAGATAAACTAAATTTAGACTCAAAAATTGGCTGGCAACAACGCTTAAAGCAGTTTAAAAATTTGATGATTTAATTTATAACAATAGTTTAAAAACAGTACATGAGAATGTGAAAAAAAGAGCGGATAATTTTTACTTAAATTTAACGGAAATTAAAACCGTAAAATTTAATAATTATGAAAAAACTATTGATGTTTTTGGTATTAGCTGCTTTTGTTTCTTTTACTTCGTGTACAGACTCAACAGATGAAGACTTACTTAGACAAGAAAAACAAGCAACTCAAAAAGACGATTCCTCAACATCAGACGGAGACGGAGGAGAGGATCCAGACGATACAGAAGGGTAAAAAGTTTTTACCATACATATTGGCCTTGTTTTTTGGTTTATTGTTTACTTCTCATAAATTTTTTGATACCTATAGTCAAGAATTTAAAGAAGCTAAAACAGCATATCAAAAGGATATAGATGAAGTAACTGCTGCTCTTAATGTTGTTAAAAAAGAAGCGGAAGGTACTCTTGCGTATCAAAATTACCTAAAAGCAAGAGATGTAAAAGAGGTTTCTAAGGAGGAATATTTTGCAATAAAAAAGGAAGAAAAAGTTTATGGATTTAAATCTTTTCATTTTTGGGTTGAACGATTTTCTATGTTTTTAGGATTCTTTATTTATGCTTTAATAAACTTGTTTAGAAGTTATTATTTTGAAAGGAATAATGTTGGAATGAAGTTTTTACATGGTTCTATTATAGCTGTTTGTATATTTTATTTCTTTTGGATATTTCAAAAGTATCAGGACTATTCTAATGTAACCTATTATTTAATTACAGTATTGTTTGCTGGAGGTATAGTACTTGCCGTTTCTCTTATAACAAAATACCAGAAACATTATATAAACACATTAAAGTTTAAGTATTTAAACCTGGTTAAGTTTACATTTATAAATACCAAACCAGAAAAAAAACAAGAAATGCTGGATTTATTGGAACAGAACGAGGTGAACTAATTTAATAGAAGTAGAAAAATACTTAAAACTAGTAGATTAAAGAGAAGAAAACAAAAAAGAAAAAGCTGAGTCTAAAAAGAAACCAAGCTTTAAAATATTGTATGGTATTAATTAAAATAAATTTTATTCAGAAGTTTAACTCGAATCTTAGCAGTTTCATCTTTAATTATTTCATTTCCAAAATCATTAAATAAATTAATAGAAGAATTAATCATGTTATTGCTTTTAGTTATACTGTCTAGTTTATTTATAAGTTGAATATTAGTTTAATTAGATAGGAAGATGTATAGGTTGTTTTCTTATTATGAAAAATAACTAATAGTAGATTAAGATTCTGTGTTTAAAACAAAAAAAACTCAAACTTATTAAGTTTGAGTTTTTGTAGCGAAGAGCAGATTTGAACTGCCGACCTCAGGGTTATGAATCCTGCGCTCTAACCAACTGAGCTACCTCGCCGTTTGCGGGTGCAAATATAGTACTTCTTTTTAATTGAACAATGAAAAAACGTGATTTTTTTTTAAAAAAATAAATATCTATATTGCCTACTTTAAGAAAAGACAAATGAGTAAAGTAAAATTCGAATTAGAGTTTCCTGTACATGCTTCTCCAAGTATGTTATATCAATGCTTAGCAACTCCTTCAGGATTAGAAGAATGGTTTGCTGATAGGGTGAATTCTCGAGGTAAAATAATGACTTTTATTTGGGATGGAGCTGAAGAAGAAGCCAAAATAGTAACCAAAAAAAATAATGAGTTAATAAAATTTAAGTGGACAGAAAGCGAAGGTGATGAAAGTTACTTCGAATTTAGAATACAAGTTGATGCTTTAACGAAAGACGTTGCGATTATTATTACCGATTTCGCAGACGATGAAGATGATGCTGAAGAAGCAAAATTGTTATGGGAAAATCAAATAGAAAATTTAAAGCATAACATTGGTGCTTAATATTTATATAGAACAATAAAAAAACTCGACATTTTGTCGAGTTTTTTTATGTGTAATAATTACCTAAGTCGTAATTTTGCAGTCAAATTTTTGAAGAATGATAAATTTTAACGGAGAAATAATTTCTGAAAACGAATTACAACTTTCAAGTGAGAATAGAGCATTTAAATATGGTGACGCTATTTTTGAAACGATAAAAGTATCAAAAGGAAAAGTAGTTTTCTTTGAAGATCATTATTTTAGGTTAATGGCTTCTATGAGGATGTTAAGAATGAAAATTCCGATGAAATTTACTTTAGAGTTTTTACAAGATGAAATCATAAAAACTATTGAAAACCTTGAAAGAATTAAAACCTATAGAGTTAGACTAACAGTATATAGGAAAGATGGAGGTTTATATACACCTAAGTCTAATGAGGTGGATTATTTAATAGAGGTAAAAGAGTTTGAGTATAAAGAAAAACCAGTTTATAAAGTTGACTTATTTAAAGACTTTTATAACTATTCTGGGTTACTTTCTACAGTAAAGACTACCAATAGAATGTTGAATACATTATCTGCTGTTTTTGCAGAGGAAAACGATTTGGATAATTGTATTCTATTAAATGAAAGAAAAGGGGTAGTAGAAGCAACTAATGGAAATATTTTTATTGTAAAAAATAAAGTAATTAAAACTCCTGCTTTAACAGAAGGATGTATAAAAGGTGTTCTTAGAAAAAAAATAATTGAGATTGTTGAAAAACATCCTGAATATACCATTGAAGAAACAACTATTTCTCCATTTGAAATTCAAAAGGCAGATGAAGTTTTTATAACCAACGCAATTATAGGAATTCAATCGGTAACTAATTACAGAAAAAAACAATTTGTTTCTGAGATAACAAATAAATTAAAAAGTAATCTTAATGTGTTAATGCTTACAGCGAGTTAGTTCATTTGAACATCGCTAGGAGCATTAGCCCAAATTTTATATTTACCGCCTTTTTGAAGTAATTGATCCTTCCAAAAGGTTTCGTTGTCAGTGGAAAGAATATTTCTATAATCATTTTCTGATACAAACCAAGAGTTTGAAAAAAGCTCGTCTTCTAATTGATTTACTCCCCAACCAGAATATCCTAAAAAGAAACGAATATCTGTTGGTTCTAAAAGATTGTTGTTAAGTAACTCTTTTAAAAGTTCAAAGTTCCCTCCCCAGAAGATACCATTTGCAACTTCAATACTATTTGGTATTAAATGTGGTACTTTATGTATAAAGTATAAATTATCCTGTTCTACAGGACCTCCTTGATACACTGTAAAATTACAATCTATTTCAGGTACTAAGTCGTTTAAAGAGTAGCTTAAAGGTCTATTCAATATAAATCCAACCGAACTGCTTTCAGTGTGTTCGGTAAGCAAAATAATAGCTCTCTTAAAAGAACTATCATTTAAAATAGCGGGTTCTGCAATTAATAATCTGCCCCTTTCAGGTTTTAGTGCAACCATATCTCATTCTAGTTTGTTTTACTAAAATAAATAAATTTTAATAAAAATTTAACAAAAAGATTAAAATACGTGTAATTTAAGGTAAATTCCTTTTAAGGATTGTTGTTTTTTGCTTCTTTTTATTGAAGATTAAATCCTTTCCAAAACTGCAATAACTTCGTTTTTTTTTCTAACAGAAACGGGAACCGTAGTTTTATTTTTTAAAACTAAATATCCTCCATCAGATTTTATAAATTCTTTAATGTATTGTAAATTAACTAAATGACTTTGGTGAACACGTAAGAAACCTAAATCTTTGAGCATGTCGGCATAATATTTTAATGTTTTGCCAACAAGTATTTTTTGACCATCACTCATAAAAAATTCAGTGTAATTATTGTCGGCTTTACATCTAATAATATCTATTAAATTAACAACAACAATTTTATCTGAAGTGTTTAAAGAAATCTTTTTTGGGTGTAAATTGGGTTGTTTTATGGATTGTTGTAGTACTGTTAATTGCTCCTTATCGGGTTTAATTTGATTTTTAGCTTTATTTATAGCGTTAGATAAATCTTCATTTGAATAAGGCTTTAGAACATAATCGATAGCAGCAAATTTAAAAGCTTTAATAGCATATTCGTCACTAGCGGTAACGAAGATTATTTTTGAAGATAAATCTGGATGAATTTCAAGAACATCAAAACCAGTTCCATCTCCTAACATTATATCTAAAAAAAGAATATCTGGTTGTTGTTTACGTAATAATTTAGAAGCTTCTACAACACTTTTTGCTGTTCCGATTATTTCTATTTCAGCATGTTGGTTATTAATGTCGTTTTGTAATAGTTCTAATGCAGAAGGCATATCGTCAACAATTATTGCAGTCAATTTTTCCATATTAAAAGTCAGTTTTTAAAGGTATTTTAAAAAATACTTTAGTTCCTCTAACTAAATTATTTTCAACAATTTCTTCAATGCTAAATTTACTTTTTTTCGACAAAGCTTTAATACGTTCTTCAGTTACTTTTATAGCGATTGAATTATGATTGGTATTTTTCTTGCTTTTTTTCGATTGATTAATTCCTATTCCATTGTCAATAATAGCACAAAGTAAAAAGTCTTTTTGAGTAGAAAAATTAATAGTAATAAGACCGTTTACTATGCTTTTAATTCCATGTTTAATACTGTTTTCTATAAATGGTTGAATAAGCATTGGCGGAATTAATATTTCTTCTGAATCAAATTCGAAATTTGTATTTATCTCATATTCAAAAGAGTTTGTGCTCATTTGTTGTTCTAACTCTATGTAGTTTTTTAGTATGGCAATTTCTTCTTTTAAATTAACTTCTTCTTGTCTTGAATTGTGTAATACACCACGCAAGAGAGTGGCAAATTTACTTATGGTTACATTGAGTTCAGTAGATTTTCCAGAATTTCCTAAAGCTTTTATTCCGTTTAAAACATTGAAAATAAAATGAGGATTCATTTGTAGTTGTAATGCTTTCTGTTCTAATGATAATAAATGATTTTTCAACTCTAGCTTTTCAACTTTAGCTTTATTTTTTCTCTTTATTTTTCTAATATAATTAATAACAATACTCGTTAGCACTATTAAAATTATAGCTGCACTAAGCTGTTGGAACCAGCTTTTTTGATAAAGAGGTTTATCAATATAAAAATGAAATTTTACAGGGTCACTTTCTAAGCCATTAACTTTTGACTGTATTGAAAAATTATAATCTCCAGAATTTAAATTAGCTAAGTTTATAGAAGAATTAAATGTCCATGGGCTAAATTTATCATTTAACTTATAGCGATACTTTACTTTTTTTGGAGCATTAATGTTTGCTGTTTTATAAGTAAAAGATATATGGTTCTGATTGGGTTTTAGCTGTAATGTTTTAGTGTAGTTGTTTATGTCAATAGAGTCAATGGGCTGGTAAACAACTTCGATATTTTGAAAAGCTATTTTGGGTTTTATTGGCAAACTATTATTGCTTGTAAATTTATAAATACCATCATTGTTGGTTGCAATCCAAATATTTTTTTGAATGTCTTGAAAAACAGTATTTATTTGATTTGTTTTTAAAGTGTTGTATTTATTTATACGTTTTATAAAAGAGTAATTTTCATCAAGAATTTCTATTCCTTCATCTTTAGAAACGACCCATAGTTCATTGTTTATTTTTACAATGTCATTTATTTTTTTAGGAGAGTTGCTAAGCGATTCAATTTTGTCGTTTTTTACAATTTTAAGACCATTTTTGTATGTGGAAACTATTATGTTTTTGTTATCTATAATTATAGATGTATAATTACCTAAGTCTATTCTTTTTAAAAGAGTAGGGTTAATTATTTTATCTAGTTTCCATAAACCTTTATTGGTAGCAATCCAGAAAAAAGTTCCATCAAATTTAAAATCATTAATACGATTCAAGTCTATTTGAAAGTTTGTTCGAATAGGAGATAAGAAGTCTTCACGTACTCTTAAAATTCCTTCATTAGTTCCTAAAAAAATATGTTCAGGTGTTTTTAAAATACAATTGATTTTTTGCCCTTCAAAGTTTATAAATTTGTTATAGTTTTTAATACTTAAGCCTTTGTTGGTGCCAATTAAAAGCGTATTGTTTTTTTTAGAAATAGTTTGTGTCTTGTTGGAGATTAAGTTGTCTTTAGTAGTGAAGTTTGTAAAATCGTTTCCGTCAAAACGAATAAGACCTTTATTTGAAGCAAACCACAAATAGCCAGTATTATCTTGTGTAATATCGTTAATTTTTAAACTAGGTAATCCGTCGTTTAAAGTATAATTTTTTAAAGTATTTAATTGAGCAACTACATTAGTTACTAGTAGGGAAAAAAGAATGAAAAGTGTTAATTTATAAAACTTCATAGAAACAAACTTACAGTAAAAAAGTAACTGCTCAAATTAAACAGTTACTTTTTAAGAATTATTAAACATTATTCAATTATTTCATAGCATATAAACGCTTATTATTGGTGTCAGGCTTTATGTGTTCTAAGTCACCATAAGGTTTGGTTAAAGGTTTTAATACACATAAAACTGAGGTTTTTCCTTTTATAATTAGCTTGTTATTTTTAACAGTATAAGTCCATCTAAATTTTTCAACAGGAATGTTTAATTTTTTTACATCTGTCATTAAATCTACATCACCAGCTATAAAATCCATTAATTCTTCTTGCATTACAAATGTTGGAACATCATCATCAGAATTTTCATAGTCTAATTCCCACATAATTGGAATACTAAACTGTTTTGTATATGGCTCGCCTATATAACGTTCTCTTTCGTTTGTTAAAGCACTAAACCAATCAATTTCTTTTTCATTAGGGTATTTTCTTGCAATTTCTTTTGATAAATCTACTTTTCCTGGTGAGTGTGCCGTAGGGTAAAATACATAGTATGGTTTTGCTAAAAAATGATTTGTGAATTCACCCCCAAAAACATTAAAGTAAGGAGAAGCTAATATTTGTGGCATCTCATCAGATTTAAATGATAACTTTAAAGTATTTAAAAGTTCTTCGTTGTTACCAATTCCATTTGAGTGAAACACAATTTTACTATTTGCATTTATCCCGTTTTTAATTTTAGGTAGCTTATTTTGATTGATGGCTCTTTGTAAAGCATCTGTTGTAACCTTTTCTCCATTAATAGTCGTTTCTAAACTTAGTCCTTTTAACGGATTGTTATAGTTTACAATATGAATTTCACCATAAGGACTTTCAGAGCCATTGGAATTCATCCAGCTTATAATTTCTTCTAAAGAATACATATCGTTTACAATTTGATACTTCTTTTCTTTAAAGTAGCTGCGAGCATTTTCGTAAAACTTATTTTGAAACTTGTCGTAACCTGTAATAAATACAATTGGATTTCTAGGTTTCTTATAAGTTTTTTTAATTGTTTCTTCTTTTTTTGCAATGTTTCCCAACTCTTGTTTTGTATTTGTTTTTTTCTTTTCACAACTAGTGAAAAATCCTGTAAGTAGTAGTAATCCTATTACTGTTCCTACTTTAAAAATGTTTTGTTTCATAGGTTCTTGTTTTTTAGGTTAATATGTTATTGCTGTAATATGATGGTTACATTTTTTTCTAAATTAAAATCGTTTGATAGTTTGTTTAAAATGTTAGGTAAGTTTCGATCGTTAATCCATCTACCGTTTTCTTGCTTTTCTATTGAAGCAATAAGTCCATCGTTGTTTACCTGTAATTTTAAACTGTTGTATTTATTTAAATACATTTTTAAGATTGATGAATAGCTACTGTTTGACCACATAATTTTTATTTTATATGAACAAATTTAGAAGAGAAAGAGGTGGTGATTTGAGGTTAATTAGAATTCGTTTGGAATAAATTAGAATTCGTAATTGTATTTTATTTTAAGCTTTAAAAGCATTGTAAAAACTAGGTTAGTATTGAAAATATATGAATTTTATATTATTTTTTTCCTAGTGGTTAAGTAGGGTATTTCTCTCTTTAGTTTTTATATTAATGTTAATTTTAAATAATTTGATATGAAATACGTTTTAAGAATGCTATCGTTTTTCGCCTTTGTTTTTGTGTTACAGTCTTGTAGTGAAGACGTAGGAATTGTTCTTAATAATGGTTTTGATTCGATATCCAAAGAGTGGAAGAAGTTAGATATTGGAACAACCGAAACCTTAAATAAAATTCATTTTATAAATAAGTCTGAAGGTTTTATTATTGGAAATAAAGGGAAGTTATTTAAAACAGAAAATGGAGGAATAGATTGGAAAGAAATTTCATCAGGTGTTACTCACGATTTGGTTTCTATTAGCTTTAATGGAAAAAATAAAGGAGTAATTAATGGTTTATCAACCATCGATGGTGGAAAGAATTGGAAAGTAGTCAATACTACTTCAAGTTACTATTGTTATTATGCTAGTGAAGATGTAATGATAGGAGGGAGTAACTCGTCTTTTGCAGGAACTGTTTATCGTTCAACTGATGATGGAGTAACATGGACAGACGTTTATAAGAACCCTCATACTGGATTTTATACATCAGCAGGATTTATGGGGGATACTGGTTATTTATCTTCTTGGTATTCTGGTAGAATTTTAAAAACAACCGATAAAGGTAAAACTTGGACTGTAGCTGTAGAAGGTACAGCTAAACCTACTGGAGGAAAAAATACATTTGATGACTTTTTTAATCTTACTGTGGTAAATGCAAAAACTTTATATGCAGTTTCTAATAGTTATTTGTCTAAAAGTAATGATGGAGGTGCTACTTTTAAAATAGTTTATGAAAAACCATCACCAACATCTGGATCCTTAAGAGGGTTATATGTAAACAATGAACAAATTGTATTAACAGATCTTACAGGAAATATTTTTGTGAGTAAAAATGGTGGAAAAGATTGGGGTATAAAACAGCCAAAAAAATCAGTAACCTTTAACGATGTTTATGTAGCCAATGGGATTGCTTATGCGGTAGGAACGAAAGGTGAATTATGGAGGAAAAATATTAAATAATATAAGTGAATAAAAAAAAGAAGTGTCCGCCATCGAAAAGACACTTCTTTGTAACTAACTAACCAAATAACTTATAATGAATTTCTAAATTATATGGTAAAGATAGTATGGAAAATCCTTGTAGAATTTAAAATTAGATAACTGGAAATAAAGTAAAGACGAACTGCTTTTTTTGTAAAATGAATTGAAATTGAGTAGAAAAGGAAAGTGATGAATTAAAAAAAGCAATGAGGAAGATAATTATTTATCTTACTTAAGGCGAACTCCTTTTCTTATTTCCCTTAAACAATAAGAAATTTATTTACCTATAAATATTTATATGAAGCTTAATTAAATCAATTCTTTGATTTCGATGGCAAAAATTAGATATAATAAAAACTTCAATACGTTATTTCAATCAGGGGACCGAATACTAATAATTTCGACCTCATTGCTTTATAAAAGTAAAGAAAAAAAAATAATTTTACAAAGTTTTTTTATTTGAAAATAAATTAGGCTTGGTTTTAAGTGTTTGTTATGTAGTGTTTTAGTAATTTGGCGTTTTTGAAAATTGACGTATTAATCTTTAGAGAATGCAAGAAATGAAGTATACTATAAAAAAAGGGTCAGGTAAGATGAGAATACTCATTTTGACAGGTTTTTTTCTTGTTATAGCCTTTAGTTATCAGTTATTAATCTTTTTACAAGTTCATGATTTTGTTTATCAGTTTCCTGGTGATTGGGATAAACCAATGGGAATTATAGTTGGACTGTTTTTGATATTTCGTTCCTTAAAATTTACGAAAGAGTCTAAAGATTTATTTATAGAAATAGATGAAGAATATTTAGTATATAGAACTAATGAATTAGAGGCTAAACATAAGATACCATTGATGAATATTGAAAGGATTTATAAAGAAAAAGGGAAAATATGTCTCGTTACTAAAGATTTAATTACTATGAATGTGGTTGATTTAGATGAGGTTAGGTTAGTAGATGAGACAAAAAATTTGATAAAGAAATCTTTGATGGACTTGAATACAAAATAATAATTATCAATGAGGAAAAAGATTATTTTTATATTTAAATGAAGTTAAAATTATTTTGGAAAAGTTAATAGATTATCTTGAGGTAATGATTAAGAAGTACTCTTCAGCAGCCCGATGGATTTATTTAATGATGCTTGTAGGTGGTATTGGAATTTACTTTCTTATGTACTTTGCTAGTGGTCATGAGTTTAACCCGCCAGTAGAAGATTATGTTTCGTTATTAGTTATGTTTTTAGCATTTGTGTCCATGGTGGCATACACAGATTTAAAATTTAAAAAAAGTAAAATATATTTTTTATTAAAAAGTTTTGTGTCTATAACATTATTGGTAACCAATTTTTTTGCTATAAAAATATTGATATTCCTTATAGGGTTTAAATTTGGAGAGGATGTAAGTGTTTTTGAAAGAGTATTAACTTTTTTATTGCCTATAGTTTTTATAATTGTTAGTATTATAAATGTTTTATCTCTTTTTGAAAAATATATCAAAATAAAAAAGCGAACCTAAGTTCGCTTTTAATTTTTTAATGACCTCCGCTCCAATCGCAAAGACAAGTATAAGGTAAATACTTTGGGCAGTAATTTGGACAATGAATTTCACTGTCTGGACCACCGCCTCCTTTAATAGATTTTTGTGATGATTTGTTAAGTACACTTCCTAAGTTAGAAATTGTTTTAAGCATGTTGATTAGTTTTAAGTTTCTCAAACATACTTAAAAAGATATTTATAAAGATTTGTAAAACCGTAATTAAAGTAAGGTTTTACCGTAAAAATAATTATTAATAACAATCGGTTTTTATCTGATGATTCTTTTGAAATTTTTCAATAGGAGTGTTCAATTCAGTTAAAGTTAGGTTTTTCAATACTTTTAATACAGCATTCATCATAGCAATAGAACCGCAAATCATAATAGTACCTTTATTTTTTAAAACAGAAATAATTAGTTCACTCTCTATAGAAATTAAATCTTGTACATAGTGTTTTTTACCTTCTTGAGAGTAAGCTGTGTACACATTTGTGTTTTGTAAGTATGGTTTATACATGGTTAAAGACTCAGAAGTTCTTCCTCCCCAAAATAAATGCGTTCTAGTATTATTGTTTAACATCCCAAGAAAAGGAGCAATACCAGTTCCATTAGCTATAAGTACAACTTCTTTATTCTTTTTAGGAAAATGAAAAGATTTATTTTGTTGAATAGAGGCCAAAATAGCTTCATTTTTATTTAAATTTAAAAGTAAATTAGAGCACACACCTAAATCATGTTTTTTAATACTTAATAAAACATCATTTTCAACTTTTCCTATGGAATATAATCTTTCAACATTATCTACACTAGGAGTTATAGAAAGCAAATCACCAGAAACAAAATTCAATTTTTTACTAGGTTTTAACCTTATAAGAAAAGAATTGTCTTTATTGAGTTCTGTTTTATCAACAGTTGTAAAGTCTAGTTGTTTTTTTAGCTTTTTTGCTTCTTGTTTTAAATTAAGATTTACTTTTGTACTAGCACTCCACTGTAGTCCCCAAGTTTTAAAATCTGAAAAATTCTGATTGTTTATTTTATATAAAGGGGTAATAGCTTTAAAATTAGGAAGCTCTTTTAGTGTACTTTCAATATCAATTGCAAACTGACAATAATTAGGGTAGGCTAAAGAACCAAAACCAACAATAGCATAATCAATTAAATTTTTCTGCTTAACTTTTTGTACCAACTTTAAAAAGGAACTTGCATTGATAGGCGGAGTACCTTCTCCATAAGTAGAGGTTAAAATAATTAATTTTTTGGCGTTTTTATAAGTAGTATAGTTATTCAAGTAATCTACAAAAACAGTTTTTTCACTTGCTAGTAAAGCTTTATATATAGAAGTAGCAAAACTATAAGTGTTTCCTGTTTCAGAACCTACTAGTATGATAAATTCAGAGTTGTTTTTGTTGAATTTATTTTTAGGTAAAGAGCTTTTTGCTCTTCTTTTTAATGTAATAGCAAAACCTGAATAGATAAAGAATATTATAGCGATACATGAGAGTAATAAAATGATAGACCATAAGATAGTACCACGCCCTGTATGTAAGAATAAACTCCAGTTAGATAATATATGTGTTAAAGATGTTTTTTTGGTACTTATAATGTCTCCAGTATACTGATGTATGTATAGTTCTTTGTTATGTAGTTTTACTACAAAGTAATCTTCTTCGTCATCAGAAAAAGGAAACTCTATACTTTCTAACTCGCTTAGCTTGGTTTCTTTAAAAAGAGGAAAGTTTTCAATCGTAATTTTAGGACTGTCTTTTACTTCAGAAAAATCAATATTATGAGAAGTTTTAGATTTTGGAAGTAAAGAAAACTTCTCTAAGGATAAATATACTCCTGTAAGGGTAATAATTATAATAGGTATTAAAGCATATCTACTTAAAATAACATGATAATCTTGAGCAAAATTTTCTCGTATAACTTTAGTGAAAAAGTTTTTAACTCCCCCTTGTCTTTTAATAATAAGAATGCTTCCAGTAATAGTAATTAATAAGAGAAAAAAGGAAAAAAGGGCGACTAAAAAACGACCTGTAGATTTTAGAAAAAGAGATCTATGTAAGTTAGTAGTCCATTTATAAATTGTAGCTCTTTTTACAATATTATTAATTTTTTTACCTGTAACTGGATTGATATAAAAAGTGCTATTATCACCATTTTTAGTAACTACAGATGCAATTATAAAATTATTATCGTCAATTTTTAAATCAACAATTTCATCATACTCTTTTTTTAAAGAGTTAATAGTTTGTGCAATTGTAATCTCATGAGTGTTTTGTATAGCATAAGGTTTTAACTGATTCGAAATAGGTTCGAAAGCTAAAATTATACCTGTTAATGAAGCTATAACTATAAAAGCAAAAGAAGATATAGCCAAAGTTAGATGGCTATATCTCCAAATTGAAGTAATCATTTTGTTGTACTATTATTGTGGTATCATACGAACGTAACGTATAAAACCATTACCTTCAATTTTACTTTTAATATTTTCTGAATTTAGATCAAATTCTACATCGTCTTTATAGTATTCTTGATCTTCTACAGCAGATTCAAAACGAATTTTATATCCTTTGTTAATCTTATCATTTGGAATTTCAATTATACTAATAGCTCTATTTCCTCCGCTTATTGTTGCACCAGTTATAGCATCAATATTTGAACGTACTTTACCATGAAAACTCCACCATTCTGTAATATCGTGATACCATTCTTGATCATCTCCTTGAACATATAACGTTTTTTCATATTCTCCTTTAGGATTTAATAATGAAATGACAATATATGCTCCTTCACCGTCATAATTTTTCATTTGAATCATGCATTTATACTTACTGCTATCTGGGGTAGTAAATGCCATTATTCCAAATGCTACTATAAAAAGTATTGAAAGTTTTTTTATCATTTTTTAATTCAATTGTTTATTTCAAAAAGCTAATATCGATATTTTTTAACGCTTCGTTTTCTTTTGCTAAATCATATAAGGTTTCATCAAAATCTGTTTTTACAGATTTATTTGCGCCTAACGATACTAAGTGTTTGATTATCTTATCGTTTTTAGCTGTCATAACCGCTTTTTGTAACGCAGTTAAGCCTTTGTTATTTTTTGCATTAATATTAATTTTATATTCTTTAATAAAATCTAACATTGGAATGCTTTGCTTATCTACAGCTAAATGATATAAAGTATTTCCGTCTTTCTGAGTTTTTTCAATATCTAATCCTTTAGATTTTAAAGTGTTTAGTTTTTTAGAAAACTCTTCTTTATTTTTAGGATTAAATGTTTTGAATAAATAGTAGCTTAAGTTATTACCTTTTTTATCAACTATAGCAACATCTGAACCTTTTGATATAAAATAATCAACTATTTCAGGTTTATTTCTTAAAGCGTAAGTTAAAGCAGATTTACCGTCTTTATTAGCATGATTAATATCTTTCGTTTTGTCAGCTAATAATTTTATAATCTCTATAGAGTTTCTGCTAGAAGCATTTAATAAAGGAGTGTTTCCTTCTTTATTAGCTTGATTTATATCTACACCTTTATCAATAAAATACTCGTAAGTTGCGATGTCTTTATTTCTGTATGATAAGTTGTGTAAAGGAGTAGTACCTTCTTTATTAGTAATGTTTGGATTGATTCCTAAACCTTCTAAATATTTAAAATATTCTAATGAGTTATATCCTCTTCTTGAACCTCTAGTTGCAAACAGCATAGCGTTTCCACCTTTTTTATTCAATGTTTTATATGGTAACCCTTTTTTAATTAATAGCTCTAGCATTTTTTTATTACCAGACTGTGCTGTGTAATTAAAAGCACCATTACCATCTTTATCAGTAGAGTTAATATTTAACCCTTTTTCAGTAAAATAGTCTACCAATTGAAAGTTTTCTAATTTTGGAGTAATTAATAATAAAGCATTAGCTCCCTTAGGAGTTTTATCTTTTAAAACATTAGCTCCTTTACTTATTAAAAGGTCATACAATTTTGTGTTTGTTACACCAGCAACAGCAACAAAGTTTAGTAATGAATATCCCTTATCGTCAATGACATCTGTTTTAGCGCCATTGTCTAGTAGATAGTTTACAATTGGCATATTGTTTTTGTAGGCTGCCCAAAAGATGTAAGTCCTACCATCGTGAGTTAATTTATTAACGTCATTTCCTTTTTTGCCAAGTAAGTGTTTAATTACATTTTCATCTGCATTTTCTAGCAAAGCATATACAACAGCATCAAAACCATATCTGTTTAGTTTTGTGGCACTGTTACCTTCTTTAATTTTTTGCTCAACTTGTTCAATAGAAGGTTTAGTTTTCCAAAAATCTCTTTTTAAAAAGATATTTGTGTTTTGAGCAAAAACTACCGAGCTTATTAAGAATAAGCTCAGTAGTAATTTAATATTTAATGATTTCATTTAGATTATTTTTTTACAAAAGACTCTATAATGTTATTCATTTCATCTTCTTTAAGCTTTTCAGAATAAAGGTGTTTGAATAACGCTTTATTATCAACTTTAGCTTTCAAAGATAAATCTTTATTTCTTCCGTAAACCTCAGACCATTTGTTTCTAACCGATTGCCATTTAGCTTGGTTCTTTTTCCACCAATCTTGAGCAGCTTGACAACGAGAGTCTGGAACTCTTACGTAAGTATTGTATCCTTTTTCTTTTGCAATAACAAAATCTTTTTCTCCAGCTTTACGTACTACTTTTTTGTTGTCTTGATCGTGAACCCAACCATAATCAGTTATTTCATGGCGATTACCTCTTTCAGTAACATTGTAGTCAGCTCTTTGAGTGTACTCTCTTCTTGGTAATGGGGCATCGGTAATGTTTTCCCAATAGCTTTTTCCATCTACGTGTACCCAAGTACCAGATCCTTCATAACGTGGACTATCATCTACTTGATATACTTTTTGTGTCCATTGTTTTTTAACGTCAGATTTTGGTTTGTTTACATATAACCAATTATTATCGCCATTAAACATATAGAAATCACGGTTTTGGTACACCCAATCTTGTCTCCAGTGCTTAACTATATATGGTTTGTTTGGACTACCTACTTGTAGTAAGTGTTGAATAGAGATTTTGTTTTTTTCATCTTCCACTAACTGAGCCCATTCTAAACCTTTAGCGATTTTAGTTTTTGATGGCTTGTATAATGAATCTTTACTATAGTTAAATGTCTCAGTAAAGTTAAAAGTCACTTCAAAACAACCACACATTTTCTTAATGGCTTTTAAGTCTTTACTTTTTTTGCTTTGTGCATTTACAGTAAATACTGCAAACGTTATTAGAGTTACTACGAATAAGTTTCTCATTGTTTGTTTTATTATGTTTTTAAAAATTTTTTACAAAAATATAAAATTTATTTAGATTGGTTAAAAATAACTACATATATTTGCCGGAAATTATTAAGAATGTTTCTAAATAAAATTTTAACTTTTCTACTTGTGTTTACAGGAATCGTTGTTTTCTCTCAGGGAGAACAGAGTAGAGATAGTATAAAACATAATGACTTAGATGAAGTTGTGGTTACTGCAACTAGGACGAAAAGACAATTGTCTTCTGTACCAATGCCAGTGACATTGATTTCTAAAAAACAATTACAGCAATCAGGGTCTGTAAGGTTAAGAGATATATTACTAGAACAAACAGGAATTGTAATGGTTTCTGATTTTGGAAATTCAGAAGGAGTTCAATTGCAAGGTGTAGCTGCTGATTATACTTTAATATTAATTGATGGAGTGCCAGTTGTTGGTAGAACAGCAGGAAATATAGATTTACGTAGACTTACTGTAAATAATATTAAACAAATAGAAATAGTAAAAGGCCCATCGTCTTCTTTATATGGTTCAGAGGCAATTGGTGGAGTTATAAATATTATAACAGAGCAACCAAAAGAAGGTCAGTTTAAAGGAGATTTACAATTTTTAGCAAGAGGAGGAGCAAGAAATGAACTGGATATCAATACGAATATAGTTGCTAAAAAAGATAAATTTGGAGTTGTTGCAGGTCTTAACTTAAATTCAAGTGGCGGATTTGATTTAACCCCAGAAAGCCCTAATAATAAGACTGCATATCCTCATCAGAACTTTACAGGAAATTTACAGCTAACATATGATTTTTCTGATAAATTAAAAGCTTTAGTATCTGGTCGTTTTTATACACAGGAACAGAATACAACCAACTCAGATAATACACAAACAGATTGGAATTTTAATGGAAAAATTTCTCATAAACTTTCTGATTCTTGGGATGTAGATTATATTTTTTATGGAACTCGTTTTAAAACAGAAAGTCTTTTTAATGGAAGTTTAGACTTGTTTAATAGAAGTTTATTTAGACCAGAGGTAAAAACAACAGTTTTACTAGGAGATAAAAGTACCATTGTAGCTGGAGTAGGGGCAAATTACGATGCACTAGAGAGAAGTGCTTTTGATGGAAGAAAAAAATATGAGGCTCAATATGTTTTTGGTCAATATGATTTTAATCCAATAGAAAACTTAAACATTGTAGCTGGTGCTCGATTTGATAATCATAATGAATATAAATCTGCGTTCTCACCAAAACTTTCTGCTAGTTATAAAATAAACAGTTGGGTTACAGCTAAAGGATCAGTAGGTTATGGGTTTAAAGCTCCGGATTTCCGCCAATTGTATTTTAATTTTAGAAATTCATCAGGTGGTTATGTAGTTCTAGGAACTCAAACATTGCATGATTTGTATCCAAACGTTAGTGGAATAAACAATATAGAAAGAGATTTAAAGCCAGAAAATTCAATAGGGTATAACTTAGGTTTTCAATTACAGCCATTATCTAACTTAAAGATTGGAGTTAACCTATTTAGAAATGATATTCAAGATTTGATTGATACTTTCGATACTACATTGGATCCTACATTGTTAGGATTACCTCTAGGAACTCGAACATTTTCTTATCGAAACATTAGTGAAGTTTATACTCAAGGAATAGAGGTTGATATAAATTATAGAATCTCAGATAATTTCAGACTAATAGGAGGGTATCAGTTTTTAGATACTGGTGATAAAGAGCAAGAACGTTTGATAAAAGAAGGGAAAGTATTTTTTAGAAGGACACCTTCGTCTCCATCAGAACAATTAACACAATCTAAGTATTTCGGATTACCAAACAGATCAAAACATACTGCAAACTTAAAGCTGTTTTATGAAAACTTCGAACATGATTTTACAGCAAATATTAGAGCGGTTTACAGAAGTAAGTATGCATTAAGAGATACTAATAATAGTAAAGGGATTATTGATAACTATGATAAGTTTGTGGCTTCTCAAATGCGAGTAAATGTAGCGGTAGATAAAACCTTCTTTAACTTAATGACATTGCAATTAGGAGTTGATAATGTTTTTAATGAACAAGGAGAAAGTAATAAGGATACTTTTTTCTCTGTAGTGAATGGTCAGAGAATCCCAGATGATAACACATTATTATTAGGAAGAACAGTATATAGTAGAATAACTTTTAAATTTTAGAATAAACCTTAAATATTATAAATCAATTAAAAATGAAACAATTAAAAACACTTTTAGTTTTAGCAATTATATCTTTTGTAGCTACTTCTTGTAGTGATAGTGATACTCCTGTAGTTAAGTCTGTTGAGGCTAAAACGATATCAAACTTATATGCTCCTCAAAATGGAGGTTTTGGTCAAGGACCAATATCTGGGGAATTTACAAAGTTTAGTTTTAAGGAAGGAAAAAAAGTAACTGGAAATAATTGGGATGTTGCTTTTAGAGGCCTAAGAGTAATTGTAAACGGTGGAAGTAAATACGGATTAACAGATGAGCCAGAAAGAACTGGTAATGCATCGTTAGCTGTTGTAAATAGTGAGTTTTCAAAAGTTTTAGAAGCGCCAGCTGATAGTGAGTTTAAGCAAGATGCAAAAGGAGTATATGCATTACCTGTAAGTGGAGCAGGTTGGTATACTTATGGTAATGGTGTTGTTACTGCTAATGCTGGTACAATTATAGTTGTTAAAACTATTGAAGGAAACTATGCTAAGATGGAAATAAAGAGCTATTATAAAGATTTAACATCTAAAGAAGCAAGATATTACACATTTGATTATGTATACAATCCAAATGTTGGAGATAAATCTCTAAAATAAAGAAAAACTTCAGTAATGTAATTATTGAATTTTGTTAGTTTTTGTTACGTTAACCTGTTTAGTTTTTAGGAACTGAACAGGTTTTTTAATTATATTTTTTCCAATAAATACTTTGAAGTATAAGATTCTTTATTTTTAGCTAATTCTTCTGGGGTACCTGTAAAGATTAATTGACCTCCTTTTTTTCCACCTTCTAAACCTAAATCAATAATATAATCGGCACATTTAATAAGTTCTATATTATGCTCAATTACAATTATTGAATGCCCTCTTTCTATTAATGCATTGAATGAAGCTAATAATTTCTTAATATCATGGAAATGTAAACCAGTTGTTGGTTCATCAAAAATAAATAAGGCTTTATCTTTAGTGTTTCCTTTTACTAAAAAAGAGGCTAGTTTTATACGCTGGGCTTCACCACCTGAAAGGGTAGAGGAAGATTGTCCTAGTTGTACATAACCTAATCCAACATCGTGTAAAGGTTTTAATTTCTTTGCAATTTTAGGTTGATTGTGTTCTGTAAAAAAGGCAACAGCATCATCTATGGTAAGATTTAAAATATCGTCAATAGATTTTCCTTCAAAAGTAACTTCTAAAACTTCCTTTTTAAAGCGTTTTCCATTACAAGCTTCACATTCTAAATGAACATCAGCCATAAATTGCATTTCAATAGTAACTTCACCTTCTCCTTTACAAACCTCACAGCGTCCGCCTTCTACGTTAAAGGAAAAATGCTTTGGCTGGTAGTTACGTATTTTTGATAGCTTTTGAGTTGATAATAATTTACGAATATCATCATAAGCTTTAATGTAGGTAACTGGATTAGATCTTGATGAACGCCCTATCGGGTTTTGATCTATGAATTCAACATGCTTTAAATTATCATAGCTTCCTTTGATTTCTGTATACTGACCTATTTTATTTCCATATCCAATTAATTCTTTTTGCATTGCTGGATATAGAATTTTCTTTACTAAAGTACTTTTTCCACTACCTGATACTCCTGTAATAACCGTTAGATTGTTTAGGGGAAAAGAAACATTAATGTTTTTTAAATTATTTTCACGAGCTCCAATAATATCAATAGTGTTTTTAGAAGTTCTTCGTTGCACAGGAACTTCTATTTTTAGCTTTTCTGATAAATATTGAGCAGTTAATGATTCTGATTTTAATATTTCTTTAAAGGTACCTTCTGCTACTACATTACCACCATAAGTACCTGCTTCTGGACCTATATCAATAACATAATCGGCTTCTTTCATAATATCTTCGTCATGTTCTACAACAATAACGGTATTACCTAAGTCGCGTAGGTTTTTTAAAACTCCAATTAATCTTTCTGTATCTTTTGGATGCAATCCAATGCTAGGTTCATCTAAAATATACATTGAACCTACTAAAGAACTTCCTAATGAAGTAGCTAAGTTTATACGTTGACTTTCTCCTCCCGAAAGTGTGTTTGAAGTTCTATTCAAAGTTAAATAATTTAATCCAACATCTTGTAAAAACTGTAAACGATTATTAATTTCAGTAAGTAATCGTTTTCCTATTTTTTCTTCGTATTTGTTAAGTTGTATACTTTTGAAAAAAGCAGCAAGTTCATCTAGTGGTAAGCTAACTAAATCAGAAATTACCTTACCGTATACTTGTACATAGTTAGCTTCTTTTCGTAAACGTTTACCAGTACAATCAGTACAAGTAGTTTTACCTCTATATCGAGAAAGCATTACCCGATTTTGAATTTTATAACTTTTTTCTTCTAATTTTTTGAATAGACTATTAATTCCATCAAACTTTTTAGTTCCATTCCAAACTAATAGTTTTTGCTCTTCAGTAAGCTCAAACCAAGGTTTATGAATTGGAATATCAAAATCTGAAGCGTTTAAAATTAAATTGTCTTTATATTCTCGATAACTTTCTGTTTTGAAAGGAAAAATTGCATCTTCATAAATAGAAAGTCCTGTATTAGGAATTACTAATTCTTCATCAATTCCTATCACACTTCCATAACCTTCACAAGTTGGACAAGCTCCATAGGGATTGTTAAAACTAAAAAGGTGTGTGTTGGGTTCTAAGAAAGAAATTCCATCTAATTCAAATTTATTACTAAATTCAGTAAGCTTATTATCGGCTAAGTTTTCAATAAAACAAATTCCTTTCCCTTCAAAAAAAGCAGTTTGTACAGCATCTCCTAAACGATTATAAAAATCTTCTTCATTTTTTACAACAATTCGATCTACAACTAAAAGTAATTCGTTGCCTTTAAAATCAGCAATAGGGAATTCATCAATTCTATATACAGTATCGTTATATTTTATACGAGCATAGCCTTGTTGGGTTAATACCTGAATTACTGTTTTAATATCTCTTTTTTCGTTGATTGTGATAGGAGCTAATAACAATAATTTAGTGCGTTCTTCAAATTGCTTTACAAAATTTAAAACGTCGGAAACCGTATGTTTCTTTACTTCATCACCAGAAATAGGAGAAAAGGTTTTTCCGATACGAGCATATAATAGTTTGATATAATCGTAAATTTCTGTTGAGGTACCTACGGTTGATCTAGGGTTGGTAGAGTTTACCTTTTGCTCTATGGCAATTGCTGGAGCAATTCCTTTAATATAATCTACTTTTGGTTTGTGTAATTTACCTAAGAATTGACGTGCGTAAGACGATAAGCTTTCTACGTAGCGTCTTTGACCTTCTGCATACAAAGTATCAAAAGCTAAGGATGATTTCCCTGAACCAGAAAGTCCAGTAATAACAACTAATTTATTACGAGGAATAACAACATCAATATTTTTTAAGTTATGGAGACTTGCTCCTTTTATAATGATGTTTTCTTTAGGATTTATAGTAGAAATATCTGTCTTCATTTACACACAAAAATAAACGATAAAAGTACGGTTTATTTTTTAGGTAAGAAACAGATATTGAAGTGTAATTTAAATTAAAACCACACTACCAAGTAGTGTGGTTTATTTGGGTTTTATAAACTTGTTTCCAAGTTTTGTTCTTTTACAAAAGAAGAAAGTTTATCTACATTCAATTCGTCAGATAATTCAACAAGTTCAACTTTTTGATAATCAACATCCACCCATTTTCCATCACGTAAAAATGAGTATGTTGCTGTACCAGATTTCCAATCGTCTTCTAATGACATTCTCAACTTTACATTTTGTATTGGTTGAGGAGCTCCTAATATTAAAGGAGAATAAGGAGATACTCCTTCTGCTACTACTAAAATGTTGCATGAATTCATTGTACACATATATGAATAATCACCGCTTAAAATAGTAGGAATATTTAAAGGAGGGTTTACAGCTTGTGTAATATTTCCTTTTCCAATAATCTTTTTTGTGTTAGTATCAACTATTAATGATACATTAAAAGAAATTCCACCAGCAAGATTATTGCTAATTCTGTAATTTAAATTAAAATAATGTCTGATTTCGTTGTTTTGATTTTCCATGAGGGACGTTTTAAGTTTAATATTTTTTCCTACTCATAAGGCTTTTCGGATTACGCCTCGTTTTTATTGTAGTTTCTGAACTCTACATTTTAATTAAACCTATCAATAGTTTGATTTGGTGTAATAATTAAAAACAGCTATAATTTTACTTTATAGCTGTTTTATATTATTGATTATTATACTGTTTGAAGGCTTTCATAATAAACTGCATCCATAACTATTTTAAAGATAGGGTCAGCTTTAACATATTTTAAAATTTTTGGATTAGATGGAGATGATAAATCTAACAGCAATAATTTTATATGATAATTGATTTGGTCGTTAAACTGAGGTTCTGCTTTTACGTTAGTTTCAGGAACACCAATTTCAGCTGTACTACCTTTTAAAAAGTTATTACTTGGTTGTTGTGGGTTCATAAATCCATTGGTAAGTTGAGCGAAATAAATTTCTAAATTTCTTGAATCAGGTTTAGTAAAAGATTTATCCCAATTACTACCAGATTCAAAACCATACATAACTACTCCAAATTGATTATCATTTGTTGGGTTACTTGGGTTTACAATCCACTGAATAGTATCATGAGGCTTAACTTCTAAAGAAAAATTTCTATCGTTTCCTGTAACTACTTTTCCATCAGTGTTTCTTGTAGCCACATAATATATATTATCATTGAAATATTGACCACCACCAATTGGGTTTTCCCAGCTATTTGATCCTTCAAGTTTACTCAAATATTGTGTATTTACAATTGCATTAATTGTCCAAACTGTTTTGCTCATTTTAATAAATTTTATAATTCCTACTCATAAGGCTTTTCGGGGGACGCCTCGTTTTTTTTAGTAGTTTCTGTCTCTACTTTAGTTAGTTTAAAAGAATTAATATTAGCGCTATATTTTCTTTCATTTATAAAGTTACTTTTTATACTTAGAAGGGTTTTTAAATAATGTTGTGAGCTCTTTTTTTTATGTTGCGAATGCAGTTATATGCGTTGTGAAATAGGTTTTTAAGTATGTATATTTGGATTTTATTATGTTGAAATATAACATCTTGGATTGTATTATTTAACCGTTATTTAACTTCGGAAAAGAAGTAGTTTGTATGAAAAAAACAACTTATTTTAAATAAACCGAATTTCTAGTATTCAATTAAAAATTCGGTTTTGATATTTCTATATTTTAAGAAAATAAAGTATATGATTTATATACTGATGTTTACCTTGGAGTTTTGTAAAGTTTTTGACATTGCTAATCCCCATTCTCCATTTATATCGCTATCTACTTTCCATCCCATTATACCTCCAAATTCTATTTTATTATCGATGGCTTTACTTAATATAGCTTCAAGCTTTTCAGTAGGAATATATCCTGTGTTATTTACATCTTCCGGTGTAATAGGTTTTCCTAGAATTAGTTTATGAGAAGGTACATTCTGTTTAGTAATACTTAAAATAGAGGTAGGGTTTAGTACAGCATTATATTGAGTCTCAAATAAAGAATTATAGTTTTCATAAGATTGATATTCCCAATTTCCTTGATTATAATATTGAATATTATAATAATCAATTATCCCATTAGTTTTTCTTTCTATTTCGCTATAACCTCCATTAAACATAAAGTATGGTGCTTGTGGTGCATGGGAAATTTGTAATGGATAGTTCTTTTCCATACTAGTTTTATTTACTGCTATTGTTACATCAACTAACCATTGAATTGTTTGAGAGTCCATTATAATATTCTCTATGTCTAAATCAACTCCATTAAATTGATGCTGTATAGCAAAATTAGCAAGGTTATAACCATAAATTTTGGGGTCAAAATTTAGTGGATTCAAGTATTCGCCTCCTGCAGCAAGAATACATTTTTTATTTTTACTTTTTAAAAAACTAATAATTTCAGGATTGTTTACTACTGCTTCTGCTGCCCCAATTACTCCTTTTTTAGGGTCTTGCCAGAATGAAAATAAGAGATCTGTATATCCTTCGTATTTACTTTCTATATCAGCTAATGTAATCCAGTTGCTAAAATAGCCTACTACTTTTTTTTTCATAATGTTTTATGTTTAGATGTATTGTATTTATTAAATAATAGTTTTACGAGTTCTGAAATGATTATATGGGTCTTTAGATTCGTTTTCTTTTATTTCTATTAATCGTTTGTAGCTTTTATCAAAATATGTTTTGGTAGGGATTGAACTATCTTTAAAACTAATAAAAGCACCAGAGGTATTAGGAATATCAAAATCTCTACTAGCTTCAATCCAATCTAAAGCACGATTTGTTCTGTCATATACAAAGTTGTCTTGAAACTCTTCTTTTTCTTCAACTTCTGTATTCCACCAACATTGATATTGTATGGTATATAGCTTGTCTTTGTATGGGAATGCGCTATTTGTTTCTTCACCTTTTTGTTTATAGAAATCTCCCACTATGGCTCCCAAAGTAACATAGTTAAATAATCCTAAAGCTCTATTGCCATCTAATATTAAACTTGATGTTAAACTTTTTAAAAGTTGTTGATATCCATTTTTATTATTGTAGTCCAATCCATTTTTATCAACTAAACGAGAAGTGATTTTATGTGGAGCAGGTAAATCTTCATCAGGTTGTAAAGGAGTTCCCTGAAGTAAGTTTAGTTTGCTTAAAATTTTAGAATGAGATTCTCTGTCCCAATTACTCATCAAATTTTTACCATAATTATTTTTATGATGAAAATCTGCACCCGTAGCTGGCTCAATAGTAAATTCATAGTTTCCCAGAACTCCTGTGAAATTATCATTTATGGCATCAGTTAAATTAGCTTCATCGCCTTCCCAATATCCATAAAACACACAATTATGTGCTATAGTTTCAGTATCGATTGGTGTGTTATTATCCCAAGGTCTTCCGTTTATTTTTAAATTAGTACCAGTTAGTCTAGGAGTATTTTCTGAAGTAATTAATTCTTCCCATTTTTTCAATACTTGAATAGTAGGAACATTTTCTTCTATTAAATCAGGATTTTGATCAGAATATGGATTCCATTCAATTTCAAAACGATGTAAAATTTTTGGTAATGGAAATGTTTGAATACGTAGTTCAGTAACAATACCATAACTCATACCACCACCTCCTCTAAGTGCCCAAAGTAAGTCTGGTATAGAACCTGTTTCTGGGTTTGCGTTTAGGTTTACTAATTTACCATTTCCAAGTAGGATAGTAGCTCCAACTAAATGTTCGCAACACATTCCCATTTTTCGAGTCCATGGACCCCAACCACCTCCCATGGTAAATCCGGCAATTCCTACAGTTGCACAAGTTCCATGCGGTATCATAACATTATTATCGGCTAATATTGAAGTAAGTGATTCAAATCGAATACCAGGTCCTATTTTAGCTATTTTACTGTCTGGATCTATAGAAACACGGTTCATTTTTGAAACATCAATTAATACAACGTTGGTTCCGTTGCATTCTCCTTCATGATCGTGTCCACCGGCTCTAACTTTTATAGGAAGTTTGTTTTTGATAGCTGTATTGTATGTAGCTTCAACATCAGAAGCTGTTTCACAGTACACTATAACAAAAGGGTTGAATTGTAAACGCCTATTAAAAATTTGACTTTTTATATTGTGTTCATATACATTTTGTAAGTCTCCCCAATTGGTAGAAATAGTTACATTTGAAGGAATGATTTTATTTAGTTCTTTTAAAAAAGAATCAATTTGTTCTTTTAACTGTATTGTAATTATTGGTTGCATCATATTGATTAGCAGTTAGTTAAGTTTTATAAAAACACTTTATCGGGTTTGATAAAATGTTTTTACATGTATGAAATAGTATGTTTTATTGTTTTTCTTCAGTAACATAGAATATAGGATAGCGAGGGTCTTCAGAAACAAACATTGATGTACCTTCTTTAGTGCCTCTAACAGGGATAGCAATTTTCTTTCCAGCAAGAGCAAATAATGATTCGTCTTTTTCTCTCCAAATAGCAATGTCAAATTCGAAAAAGTTATGACTTTCAGCAAATAATTCTCCATTACCGAACCCTATATGGTAATCCAACCAACGTTTTTTGTATTTACCATTTTTAATTTCATAGGTATTATATCCATCTTGAGCATATTTAGTTTTTTTTACCTCAAATATGGTAGCTTCTTCCTTGCTTAAATCGCAAACAAAATTTTTACCGCTTTTTTTTGTTATTCCCATATAACCTCTATCAGTAACTTTTCCAAGAGCATTTTTCATGCTTAGTTTAAGTTTAATTTTGGTTCCTATTTCTGCAGTAAGATTTTCCTTGATAGCTTTATCTATTGTTTTTAAAGTTTCTTTTTGTACAGTTTCCATATTGTAAATTGTTTTAATTATAATGTAAGATTAGTTTGATTTTAGTTTGAAATTCGTTCTATTTAGTGTTTTAAATATTGATGCTTAATTTAGAAACAGATACTTTTAATAATTGTATTTGTTTATTATTGGCAGCAATTATTTTCTGAAATGAAGTTACTTTTTTAATAAGTTGAATTTTACAGATATGTTGTGAACACATTTTTTTATGTAGTGACACAAAAAAAATGACGTATAAAAATTATACGTCATTTAGGATTGGTTAGTTGAGTTTATGAGTCAAAACTTATTTTAAAATGGCAAATGATTTGATGGTTTCTTTGTACTTATCACTAAAGTAAACTACATGTCTACCTTTTAACAATAAAGAATTTTCTTTAAACCTTATTTGGTCAATTGCATTGATATTTACAATGTATTTTCTATGTACTTGTTTAAATAAAGAATTATTTAAATAATCATTCATTTTTCCTAAAGAAATTTGAATTATAAATTTTTCATCTTCTGTAATGATGTTACAATACCTATTATCAACTTCAATATAAATGATGTTGGAAAGTATTACTTTCTTTAAAGAATCTCTTTTCTTAATAAATAAGTAATCATCACTAATTACAGTATTTTGATTAGTACTAGCGAAAATATTTGTTTGGTCATAAAACTTTTCAATAGCCATTTCTATGGCATATAAAATTTCTAATTCATTAAAAGGTTTTAATAAGAAACGAAAAGGTTTGGTTAATTTAGCTCTTTCAAATATGTGTCGATCTTTAGAGCCTGTTAAGAAAATAAATGGTTTTAACGATTTAGGAACTGTAGAGATAGTTTCAGCAAAAGTAATTCCTTCGGGATTGGCGCCTAAAAAGACATCAATAATTACTAGGTCGACAGTAAGTTTGTAAAAGAGCGTTAAAGCTTCTTGGTAACTATGTCCAATACCAACTACATTATATCCATTTTTTTCTAAAATAGCTTTTAGCTCCATTGCTATAATGCTATTGTCTTCAACAATTAATATGTTTATTTTATCCATATTTAGTTCGATTTTGGAAAACTGATAATCATTTTTGTACCCATATCTTTAATACTTTCAATTTTAAATTGTGCGTTGTTTTTTTCGATTAATGTTTTACAGAGGTGGATACCTAATCCAGTACCAATTTCCTCTTGATTTCTTTTTTTGTTGAGTAATGTTGTGTCTTTTAGAAGATCTTTGACAGTTTCTTCACTCATTCCAATTCCAGTGTCTTCTATTACTAGTGATTCTAAGTTATTTTTAGTTGAGAAATTATAAATAATTATAGTGTCGTTTTCATTAGAAAACTTAATAGCGTTGTCTAATAAATTTCGAATAATTATTTTAAGAGAATCTATATCAGCATTAATAAAAACTCCTGAAGCTATTTTATTTGTAAAAGTTATTTTCTTTGCGTCAAACAATGGTTGGTAATTAAAAGAAACTTGCTGGATTATAGAGAATAAATCAACAGATTCTATATGAAAATAAAGTTGTTTTGTTTGCATTGTCGACCAGTTTAACAAGTTGTCTAGTAAGTTGTAAGAACTATTAGCAATAGCTGCATTTTTATTTACAATATCACCTAATGTGTTGTAATTACGATTTTTAATTTCTGTTAAGAGATGAGAGTTACTCTTTTTTAATAAATCAACAGAAGATCTTAAATCATGACTTACTATGGAAAATAGTTTGTCTTTTGTTTTATTTAATTGATTGAGTTCGTCTTTTTGGGTTGTAATTATTTTATTGGCTTTGCTTTTTTGAGAATACAAGAAAAATCCACTTGTAAGTAGAAGGATAAGTAAAATAGAAGAAATGAAAAATCCATTTCGTTGTGATACTTTTAATTTATTTTCAGCCTCTAATAAATTTATTTGTTTTTGTTTTTGAGCTACAGCAAGTTTCTTTTCTACTTGAGCTACAGCCCAGATTTTATTTTGGTTATTAAGAGAATCTTTCCATTTTTCAAATTCTTTTCTATAAACAAGAGCTTTAACTAAATCTTTTCTGTTTTCTTCAACCACAGCCATATTTAAAGCAGCTTTTCTTTTTATCTTAAAATTTGACGTTTTTTTTGAAAGTTCATATGCTTTAACAAAAAAAGGAATGGCTTCATTATCCATGTATTGTTCGTAATACACATTAGCAACATTTATATACGAGTAGATTAAACGCAGTGTATCTTTACTTTTTTCAAGTAGAGAGTTGCTATCTAACAAGTATTTTTCAGATTTTTTAAATTTTGATAAATGGAAATAGCAAAGTCCTATATTTTCATAAATAGCGCTTTCTTCTGGTTTGTATTTTATATTGGTGTAATTTTTTTCTAAATCAAGAAAAATATTTAGGGCTTTTTTGTATTTATTTTGAAGCAAAAATATTTCACCAATAGCTCCTCTTACATAGTAATAGAACGGGAAATCAGATAAAATTGATTGATATTCTTCTAAAGATTGATCAAGGACATTTTTCTTTTTGAAACTCCGAGCTCTTAGATAATAAATATAATTTAACAACTTTTCCTCTTTAGTTTTTTTTAATAAATTATAAGAATGAACTAAAGTAGAGTCCCATTGTTTTTGTTTAAAAAAAGTATTTATCTTTTTTAAATTTACTCTATTACTATGCTGATTAATTATTTTTTCAAACTCTAATGATAAGTCGTTTTTATTTTGAGAAAATACTTGGATACTGAATAATAATAATATAGTTCTTAGAATATGCATTTGTTACGGGGGGTAAAAATTATATAAAAGAAACAGGCTCAACTATTGAGCCTTTATATTTATTATTACAGAACTAATCTGGTGTAGTATCTTGAACTGCAGTTTCTGTTCCTCTAGAAGTTCTTGGGTCAATGTCCCAAACAAATGTTTGTACTACTTTGATGTCATATAAAGTTAAGCCTTCTGGAAAATTTGTTTCTTCGTTAGTAGTAAACTCAATTGTATAAGCTTGGTATTCATTTGAAGTTTTCTGTTTATTGATGTCCAGCATACCTTCTACAGTAGAATGTATAAAAAATTGTAATTTATAGTTACCAAAATTACTTACAGAAAATAGTTGAGATATTTTTATGGCTGAAGCTGATAATGGGGTAGAAGAATTTACAAAAATAAGTGCTTTTACATTTATAGAACCATTTAAGTTTCTGGTTGATTCTACAATTGAAGGTAGGGGCTGCTTAGATTTATTTTCAAAATAGATGCTTCCAGACGTTTTAATTGTTACTTCTGATGAAATTACTTTCCCTGGAGGAAAGATGATTGAGGGTGTGGTATTAGTAGTCATAGTTTTCGGAGGATTAATTAAATATATAAACTAAGTTTATTGTAAATATATGAAAAACATAACCTAGAAACTAGGAAATTAAATGATTAAAATGAAAAAAAAGTTCTGATTTTCAGTTTGGTAAAGAGGCTAAAGAAATAGGCTGTAAATACTGAATTTGTTAAGATTTTTATAAAAATAATAAATTATTTTTGGTTTTTTATATAAAAAAAGCAATATTTGTAACTAGTTATTAATCAATAAATAAACGCCTATAGCTAAATAATTACTTTTAATAAACATACCCCTTAACCAAAGAAACTCTGTGAAAGACTTCTTTAAAAAAAAGTAATTATGATGCATAAAAACGATGTAAGTGATAGTGTATTAGTTAAAAACTACATTAACGGAAAAGAGTTAGCAATAGAATTATTGATTAAACGTCACCAACAACGCTTGTATAGCTTTATATATAGCAAAATACAAGATAGAGATACTACAGAAGATATTTTTCAAGATACTTTTATTAAAGTAATAAGAACACTAAAAAAAGGAAGCTATAACG
Source organism: uncultured Tenacibaculum sp. (assembly GCF_947499065.1). Taxonomy (GTDB): domain Bacteria; phylum Bacteroidota; class Bacteroidia; order Flavobacteriales; family Flavobacteriaceae; genus Polaribacter. The sequence continues at coordinate 41,123 of NZ_CANMMT010000015.1, forward strand.
AAGAAGGAAAGTTTTTACCTTGGGTTATGAGGATAGCTCATAATTTAATTATAGATTACTTTAGAAAGAGTAATAGGATGCCAACATTTAATAATACAGATGATTTTGATATTTTTTCTGTATTAAGTGACGGAACGTTAAATGCAGAAAATCAGATAATAAAAGAACAAATACTATCTGATGTTAAAGATTTAGTTGAGGAGTTACCTGAAGAACAAAAAGAAGTTTTAAAAATGCGTATTTACAACGATATGAGTTTTAATGAAATATCTGAAAATACGGGAGTTAGTATTAATACAGCTTTAGGTAGAATGAGGTATGCATTAATTAATTTAAGGAAGATTGTAGAGAAAAATAAAATTATTTTGGTGAATTAGACAATAAAAGTAAAAAAGCATCGTTAAATAATTGAAAATAAATAAATAAGGGAATTTTTATGATGCAACTTTACTCTGAAAGATCTTCGGATTTTAAAATGAAACCTAAACAAGAAACAATTCAATTTTTGATTAATTTTTCTAAATCGTTAAAAGTAGTTAAAACAAAATCAAACTATCTCATTGAATTGAATTTGAATTAAGAGTGGAAAAAGCTTCAACAAAAGTTGGAGCTTTTTTTATGTTCTGTTTTTATAATATTCATCAAGAACAGTTTTTCTGCCTATTGTTTTTGTAATAATATCATTTTCTAAATTCCATCCACGAGCAGGAGAATACTCTCTACCATACCATATAATTTGTAAATGTAAATCGTTCCAATGCTCTCTAGGAAATAATCGTTTGGCATCTTTTTCTGTTTGAGTTACACTTTTTCCGTTAGAAAGATTCCAGCGGAACATTAATCTATGTATATGAGTATCAACAGGAAAAGCAGGTACGCCAAAAGCTTGACTCATTACAACACTGGCTGTTTTATGACCAACTGCTGGTAGTTCTTCTAAATACTCAAAACTTTCTGGTACTTCACCATTATGTTTTTCAATCAATATTTTTGATAAACCATGTATGCCTTTAGACTTCATTGGAGATAACCCGCAAGGTCTGATAATTTCTTTAATTTCTTCAACAGACATTTTTACCATATCATAAGGATTATCTGCCTTAGCAAAAAGTAAAGGAGTAATTTGATTTACTCTAACATCTGTACATTGAGCAGATAATAAAACTGCTACAAGTAAAGTGTAAGGGTCTTTATGATCTAGAGGAACAGGAATTTCAGGATATAGCTCTTTTAATGTATTAATAACAAATTGTACTTTGTCTGCTTTGGTCATTTTCAATATCTTTATATTCGCAAAAATACAAATTATGACTACATTAAAAATAGGAGATAAAGCACCAAATTTCGAATCAGTTGATGAAAAAGGAAATGTTGTTAAACTTTCTGATTATAAAGGAAAAAAATTAGTATTATTTTTCTACCCAAAAGCAAGTACACCAGGATGTACAGCAGAAGCTTGTGATTTGAGAGATAATTATCAAACTTTTTTATCTAAAGGGTATGAAATCTTAGGAGCTAGTGCCGATTCAGCAAAACGCCAGCAAAATTGGATAAATAAACATGAGCTACCATTTCCTTTATTAGCAGATGAAAGTAAAGAAGTAATCAATGCTTTCGGAGTTTGGGGGCCAAAGAAATTTATGGGACGTGAATATGATGGAATCCACCGTACAACATTTGTAATTGATGAAAATGGAGTAATTGAAGATGTTATTTTGAAAGTAAAAACAAAAGAACATGCCAATCAAATTTTAGGATAAACAAAAAAACCGAGTATTGTACTCGGTTTTTTATTATTTACTATTTTCGAATAACTCTTTCTGAAGTTGTTTACTTGTTTTAGAACTTCCATCATGACTCCAGCCTGGTGGCATAAAAACATATTTCAAACGAGTACCTAACGGTAAATGCTTTTTACGGCTAAAGAAATCTTTAAAAATTTCTTTCCACTCATGGAAAATGATATTAACAGGTCCTTTATCTTCTAAAGGTTTAGTTAATCCGAATTTAAGTTTTTCGTAGTCTTCTTCATCTTCTTCTGCCTGAAATGTACCAAAAATTCTATCCCAAATTATAAGTGTCATTCCCATGTTTTTATCTAAATATTTGTAGTTAGAAGCATGATGAACTCTATGATGTGATGGTGTTACAAAAATGTATTCCCATATATTTAAAAAGAAACCAAGAACACCTTTACGTTTATTTCTTTTAATAAAATTTGTATGACATAAGGTTCCATAGTTTTGATTCATTGCATAAGCAAACATGATATGCAGTGGAGCTATACCAACAAGAATCAATGGAATTAAAAACATAAACCTATAAAAAGGTTGGAATACAGGGGAACGGAATCCAGTTGAAATGTTATAGTATTCAGAATTATGATGCGTAACATGAACTGCCCAGAAAAAGCGCGAATGATGATCTACATAATGGTGGATATAATATAGAAAGTCTTGTCCTATAAAAGCGATTAACCAATATAAAACGCCTGTGCTTTCCCAGTTAATTAATCTATAGCTGTAAAAAAAGTTCATTACTATAAATGAAACTCCATACATAAGGCCATCTAAAAAAACATTGGTTATGGCAAAGTAGACATTTGTTGAAACATCTTTGAACTCATAATTTTTAGCTTTTCTTTTGTAGCTAAAGTACATCTCAATAAAAATTGCTAATGCACAAATAGGTACGAACCATTTGTAAGCATTTTGATGAGTAAAAATATCCATTAATTAAATTTTGTGTAAAGTTAAAAACATTATTTTAATCGTTGCTCAATCCAATTCTTAAAACTGTAAAAATTTTGAGGAGCTACACCATGACCTACAGGATATTCAGAATAATCACTTTTTAAATTGTAATTTTCCAATAAACTAGGTGCTTTTCTAGCCCAATTAACTGGTAAAACCTGATCTACTGTACCATGAGAAATATAATAATCAGTTGTTATTTCAGTATTAACTTCAGCTGGTAACAAATCTTCATTAATATACCCACTTAAAGCTATTACATGTTGTACCATGTTTGGATTATTAAGGCTTAAAGCATAGCTTAATATTGCTCCTTGACTAAACCCTAAAAGAAACGTTTTATTTGGGTTTGTATTGTATTTCTCTTTAATTTCATTAATGAAAGAAGCAATTTTAGTCATTGATTCTCTTGCTTGGCCTAGATCAGAAAACTTTTCATTGTTAGCATCGAAGTTAATAGCATACCAAGCATATCCATCATATCCCATGCTATATGGAGCTTGGGCGCTTACGATTAATAATTCATCAGGTAGTTCTTCAGAAAATGAAAATAAATCTCTTTCGTTACTACCATATCCATGTAATAAAATTAATAGTGGGGGATTGGTAGAAGCCTTTTTAGGCTCTCGTATAATATAGTGTAAACTCATGTAATAAATTCCTTAAAGCAGTTTTGGTAAATGAAGTTAATTTACCAATAACTGATTATTGTATTGTTTTTGCCTAGAATTGTTGTTGTCTTTTTGGATTAAGCGTTTAGAATAAGCTGTCCTTTATTATATATACCATAAACACTACCTCTTAATTCTTTGTCTAAAAAGATGCTATTCTTAGAAGTAGAAATGATATGGTCTTTAGAAAAAATAAAATTTCCATCAGGATTAAATATAGACAGACAAGCTTTTTGGTTTTCTTCTATAGAGTTCTGCTCAATACCAAAACGATTTTTAGGATTATGAGATAAGCATTTTACAATTGTTTCAATATCCAATACAGTGTTTAAAGCACCAAAAGCACTCTCTAAACCAATAGTTCCATCTTTAGCAGTTGAATATTCTACTTTTTTATGTTCTATATCAATAGGATTATGGTCAGATGTAATAATGTCTATGGTACCGTCTTTTAAACCTTCTACTAAAGCCTCGGTATCAGTTGATGTTCTTAAAGGTGGATTAACCTTTTTGTTACCATCAAAACCATGTAGTTCATCATCTGTTAAAACCAAATTATGAATGGTAACACTACATGTAACATCTAATCCTTTCTTTTTAGCCTCTCTAATTAGTTCTACAGATTTTTTTGTAGAAATAGTTGGGATATGTAATTTTCCTCCTGTGTATTCTAATAAGAATAAGTCTCGAGAAATTTGAATTTCTTCTGCTAAGGCAGGAATTCCTTTTAACCCAAGTAAAGTGCTGTTTTTTCCTTCATTAGCAACTCCTTCACCTGCAATAGAGTTGTTTTTTGGGAAGCTTAAAGTTAAACCATCAAAATTTTGAGTATATAATAAAGCTATTTTTAATAAATTATCATTGATAGATTTTTTATAATCGCCAAAAGCTATTGCACCTGATTGTTTCATGTCAAACAACTCGGCCATTTCAATTCCTTTACTTTGTTGTGTTAACGTACCAATAGGAAATAAATTAGTTGCATCGCCATTAGCTTTATTTATTAAAAATTCTACAGCAGATTTATTATCAATAACAGGATTTGTATTTGGATTTACTGCAACATCAGTAAATCCACTTTTTGAAGCAGTAAGTAAACCATTTTTGATAGTTTCTCGTTCTTCATAACCAGGCTCACCAAAAGAAACACTCGTATCAAACCATCCAGTAGAAATATGTAAGTTTTCAAGTGTTACAATTTCACACCCTTTAGGAGCAGAAATAGCATCCTCAATTTTGGTAATAATACCGTCGGTAATTAAAATATCTTTAGTTTGTTTGTGGTAAGAGCTGGTGGCATCAATAATTGTTGCCGATTTTAGCAGCGTTGTCATGTTTTAAAAAATTTTAATATCAAAATTTCTAAAAGCAAAGATACGATGGCTAGCGCTAAAAACCACTTCCAAAGCCATTGAATTTTAGTTTCACTATTTATATCCTGTAAAGTGTTTTTTACTGAAGTAGAGATGTCTTTGTTTGTAGTTGATGAAATATCTAAAAATTGTAATGAACTTTCACTTTTAGGATAATTATAAGCTATGTTTTTTAAAAGACTTTCTTGTTGTTTTACCTGATAAAAACCAGCTTTTAAAGGTTGGTCTTTAGTAGTAATTCTAACCTTATTTTGAAAGGTTTGTTGTAAAGGTATAAATGAATTTTCATTATTTGAAATAGTCAAAATTTCATCTTTTCCTAATTGCTTATTAATATCAATCGTATTGTCTTCTCCAATAGTGTAATACAATTCTGATAATTGTAAACTATGTTTTCCTATGTTATAAAATATAGGAACAATTAGTGGAGAATTAGTAAAATTACTATTTTCTTTTTCTAAAGGTGCAGCCACCCAATACAAGTTAGCATTTGATAAATTTACTTGTTTAATAAAGCCATCTTTGTTTTCAAAAGAAACTAAATTACTCTCGTTATTTAATATAGACGTGAATGATTCTTTAACAAAAGGATATTGAAAATTTTGAACTTTTTTTTCAAAAACATTTTTTAATAGAGGATGATTATAGTTAATACTCGTAATTTTTAGACTATCATTTTTCTTAGCAACTATTTTACCAGCATTAAAACTAGTAAGTAATTCGTTATATGATGAGATAGAAGTATTTTTATTAGGTATTACTATAATATTACCTCCTTTTTTGGTATAATCTACTAAAGAATTAATAAGTGTTTGAGGAATTCTACCAAGTTCATTTAAAATAATTAAACTTTGCTTAGGGATTAGATTGTAGTTTATGTTTTTACTACTAAATATAGTTAAGTTAAATTCGTCTTTGGTATAAATTCTATTTATAAAATCAGAAGGCTTTCCTATAGCTAGCACATTAATTTTGGTGCTAGTATCAATTGTAAAGTAAAAGGAATTATCGAAACTGTAAGTGTCACTGAAATTGAGGCTTATTTTTCCTAAGAATTCAGGAGGTTTAACAATAGAAAAAACAATTTTTTTTACTTGATTTTCTTCAATAGAAAAGGTTTGTTTATTTATTAATTTATTATCGTTAGAAAGAGAGATAGGAATGTTTTTTTGAGCTTTTCCTTGATTGCTTACAAGAATATTAAGATTAAAGTTAGAAGAACCATTGTCGTCTAAAAAAACACTGTCAATAGCTATGTTATTTTTTAATTCAGGAATAAGATTAACTAATGAGATAGGAGTATTTACATCATCAAAATCATTTTTGGTATAGTTTTGAAAGTCAGAAATAAAAATGTTTTTTGATAAAGAGTTTTGCGCCTTGTTTTCTGTAGAAACTTTCAATAAAACATCTTTAAGGCTTCTGTCTTTAGAAGTATTAGAAACTTTAAGTAATATTTTTTTTAAATCACTTGTTGTTTTATTTCTGTAAAAGTTATCATTTGTTAATAATGAATAGGTAATATTATCTGAAAGATTTTCGATAATTTCCTGAGAGGCAATTTGTAATAAATTTCCTTTTTCTCCTTTAGTATTAGTACTTAAAGAATTATCTAAATAAATAAAAAAGTTTTTCTTTTTATCAATTGTGTGATTGCTAAAATAGGGTTGCGCAAAAGCAAAAATAATAGCGGTTAAAAGTAATAATCGAGTTGTAAGAATTAACCATTTTTTTATTTGTGAACTTTTACGTGTTTGTAAAACTAGTTTTTGTAAAAAAGCAACATTGGTAAACGGAACTTTAACAAAACGTTGTAACTGAAATAAATGAACTAAAACAGGAATTATTAAAAGCCCTAAGAAGTATAGAATTTCAGGATGTTTAAAATGCATAGATATTTTTTTACTAGATGTAAAAATAGCTAAAATGATGATTAAAAAAAGAATGTAGTTAAAAAACTGTTAGAATCTAATTTTGTTATTAAAGAAGTATCAAATTTTACTATTTTTGGGCTATGACTACAAAAGAGAGTGATTGTAAGGTTCCAGAAGAAAATACTTTAAAAGAACATTGGAACACAGCTTATACTAAAAATACTACAGAGAAATTAGGTTGGTATGAAGAAAGCTCAAAAGAAACAATAGATTTAATAAAACTATCTAAAGCTCCTAAGGATGCTAAGATTTTAAATGTAGGAGTTGGATCTTCTATGTTAATAGATGAATTGTTAGCTGATGGATATACAAATTTGATAGCAAATGATTTGTCAGAAAAAGCTATTGAAGATGTAAAAAACAGGTTAGGAGATAAATCATCAGAGATAAATTTTATTGTAGATGATTTAATAAAGCCATCAAAGCTTAATCAACTTTCAGATATTGACATTTGGAATGATAGAGCTGTATTGCATTTCTTTTTGAAAGAAGAAGAAAAAGAATTGTATTTTAAATTATTAAAACAACTTGTAAAGAATAATGGTTTTGTAATCATAGCTGTTTTTGCTCTTGATGGAGCAGAAAAATGTTGTGGGCTTGAGTTACAAAAATATAATGCAGAAATGTTGCAAGAGAGACTTGGAGAAGATTTTGAATTGGTTAAGAAATTCAATTACACTTTTACCAATCCTTATGGAGGAGAACGACCATATATTTATACATTATTCCAAAGAAAAAATAAGTAATGAGTGTAATTCAAATACCTTTTAAAAAAACTGGTTTCTTCTCTAAAACTATGATAGATTATTTAGAAGAGTCAGAGAAAATAAAGCCTTTTTACAATAATTTTTCGAATATTGAAGGTTTAAAAAAACAAGTAGAAGCTAAGGATGTATCTTTTAAACCGGAAAAAAGAACCGTTTTAGTTAATGCATTAAAAAAGCAATATAGTAAGCTAAATGCTACAGAGGAAACAATACAAAACATAGATAGTTTACTTTTAGAAAATACATATACTATAACTACAGGTCATCAATTAAACTTATTTACTGGACCGCTATATTTTTTATATAAAATATTTTCAACAATTAATTTATGTGAAGAATTAAATAGTAAAATTGAAAATCAAAATTTTGTTCCAGTATATTGGATGGCAACAGAAGATCATGATTTTGACGAAATAAACTATTTTAATTTTAAAGGAAAAAAAGTTCAGTGGAACTCAGAACAAACTGGGGGAGTTGGACGCTTTTCTACAGATGGATTACAAGAAGTTTTAGAGACTTTTTCATTACATATAGGAAACTCTAAAAATGCACAGTATTTAGTGAAACTATTTGAAGAAGGATACTTAAAACATAACAATTTGGCAGATGCTACTAGGTATATTGCTAATGAGTTATTTGGGGCCTATGGATTGGTAATTATTGATGCAGATGATACTGATTTAAAAAGAGAGTTTATTCCTTATGTAACAAGAGAATTAACAGAAGAAATCTCTTATAAAAAAGTAACAGAAACAATAAAAGTTTTAGGAGAAGAATATAAAGTACAAGTAAATCCAAGAGAAATAAATTTATTTTATTTAACTGATGAGATTCGTGAGCGCATTATTTTCGAAGAAGGTATATATAAGGTAAATAATACAAATGTTTCTTGGACTAAAGAAGAGATATTAACTCATCTAGAAAGTAATCCAGAAAAATTTTCTCCAAACGTAATAATGCGACCATTATATCAGGAAGTAATTTTACCAAACTTATGTTACATAGGTGGGGGAGGAGAATTGGCGTATTGGTTACAGTTGAAAAGTTATTTTGAAGCTGTAGAAGTTCCATTTCCTGTTTTATTGTTGAGAAATTCAGTACAAGTTTTATCGGAAAAGCAAGAAAGAAAATTAGAGAAATTAACAATATCTAAAGAAGAATTATTCAGTAAGCAAAATACATTACTAAAGAATAAAGTTTTAAATTCATCAGAAGTAAAAGTTGATTTTACAAATCAGAAAAGCTTTTTACAACAGCAATTCAATGAATTAAGAGAAGTAGCTCAAAAAACAGATGTTTCTTTTATTGGAGCTGTAAATGCTCAAGAGAAAAAACAATTAAAAGGATTAGAAAATCTTGAGAAAAGATGGTTAAGAGCGGAGAAAAGAAAACAAAAAGAATTGGTGGATAGAATTACATTGCTTCAAAATGAAATATTACCAAATCAAAGTTTAGAAGAACGTCAACGTAATTTCTCAGAATATTATCTAGAATATGGAGTTAACTTTTTAGATAAGTTAAAAAAGAGTTTAAATCCTTTAGATTTAGAGTTTACAATAATTACACTTTAATGGAGAAAAAAGCATTACATAAAAATAATATCCATAATAAAGGATACGATTTTAAAGTACTTCAAGAAAAGTATCCTAAAATAAAAGAGTTTGTAATAGAGAAGTACGGTAAAGAAACTATAGATTTCTCAAATCCAAAAGCAGTAAAAGAATTCAATAAAGCTTTACTGTCGGCTTATTACAATATTAAAACATGGGAGTTTTCAGACGATAATTTATGTCCGCCAATTCCAGGAAGAGTAGATTATATTCATTATTTAGCAGATTTAATAGGGAAAGAAAAAGAGGTAACTGTATTAGATATTGGTACAGGAGCAACTTGTATATATCCGTTATTAGGAAATGCAGTGTATAATTGGAATTTTGTAGCATCTGATATTGATTTAGACTCGTTAGATTCTGCTCAAGATATTATAGATGATAATAATTTAGATGCTAAAATAAAATTAAGACAACAATTTAAAGAAGAGCATGTTTTAAAAGGAATTCTTGAAAAGGAAGATTCTTTTACAGTAACTATGTGCAATCCTCCTTTTTATAAATCGGCAGAAGAGGCTAGAGGAGCTAATAGGAGAAAATCGAGAAACTTAGGAAATAATGCTGTTCGTAATTTTTCAGGAAATAGTAACGAACTTTGGTATATAGGAGGAGAAAAAGCTTTTTTGCATACATATTTATATGAGAGTTCACAATATCCAACAGTTAGTAAGTGGTTTACAAGCTTAGTTTCTAAAAAAGAAAATGTAGAAAGTTTACAGAAATCGGGTAAAAAACTAGGAGTAAAAGAATTTAAAGTAATTCCAATGACACAAGGAAATAAAGTAACTAGAATTGTTTGTTGGAGATTTTAAATTGAAAATATAAAAAGTAAAAACTCACAATATAAATTGTGAGTTTTTTTATTCGCTTATTTTTTTAAAATCGTAGTTATATCAGTTTCTCCATTATCATATTTAACTTTCAAAAGATAAACTCCAGCTTCAGCTTTAAAATATAGATTCTTAATATATTTTTTGTTAGGAATTTCACCAGTTTTAATTACTTGTCCTACAGTGTTAATTATTTTAAAAGAACCTTTAGAGTTTTTATTATTGATAAAAGTGAAGTTTCCGCGATTAGGATTAGGATAAACAATATGTTGATTGAGCATATTTTTTTCTGTTTCTTGTTTAACAGCTCTACTAGCATAACCATTTACATAAAACGTTTTACTAGTTCCGCTATATGGACTTATTTTTCCTGTCCAACCATTTTTCCATTTACCTGTGTGTACAATTCTGTAATAGCCACTTTCTACTTCTGGGGTGATTTTAAAATGAATAGTAATTTTTGAATTTGCTACACCGTCTCTTTTCCAAATCATAAGAGTATTGGTATCTCTATCTTGAAACTTAGTAACCCAAGAATTTCCAACTTTTTTCTGAATAGTAAAATAAGTACTATTTGTTTTAGTGTCATGATTAGGGTGAGCACCCCAAAAAGTAACTTTAGCAGTATTACCAGTATTGTATGAGCTATTTGTATCAGAATACACACTTCCAAAGCTTTTAAATAAGGGTTTGTCATCAAAAAGAATATGTACCGTTTTATCAAGTCCAATGTATGTTTTTTGAGGAGGAGTTGGTGCTAGAGTTGGCCAAGGGTTTGAGTTAGGAGAAACTAATAAAGTAGCTAATCTTTCAAATTCTTGTCGATAAGCAGCTAGGGTCCATGGACCAAATTGCGTACTGGCTCCTTCGTATTGTTGAGAGGCATATTCTTCTCTAGTAGTTACATAACCACAGTAAGCATCAGAATAACCAGCTAAAACACTATGTTGTATTCCAGTAGCACTATTTTCTGCAACTGTAGCTTTTACACGTCTTCCAGCCATGATAGTAAATTCAGCGGGAGCAGCAAAAATTCCAAATTGACCTATTTTTAAAATACTAGTTGGGAGTATTTTAGGAGTTCTTGGGTTGTTACTGTTTCGCCCTACAAAAAATAAAGGGTCAATAGGTTTTTCCATATGGCATTGATCGACAGCTGGACCTGAATTAGGATTGGACCTTGTCTCACCTTCTCGTCCAATACCACTTCTACCATCTTCTGCACCAGCTCTAAAAGAAATACCAAGAGCAGCTTTACAAGTATGGCGTATAACACCATCGGTAAATTTTGAAGCAACTTCGATGTTAGAAAAATCACTATATCTCGATACTGCTTTTACTGAGCCGATAAGTTGTTCATTAGCATTATTGTATAATTCTAATGCTTTTTGATATTGTCTATCTCCAATAATTTCAGAACTTTCTACTTCATTACTGCCAGGTCCAGTAGCATCTGTATATAAATCATTTGAAGCTGGTTGATTTAAGTTAGGAGACATATCTCCAGGATTTGTATTAGGAAAAGCAGCAACAAAAGTAAAATTTCCATTTCCGTATGAAGACTGTTTCATACGTTCAAACTTTAATGAAGCATAACCTTTACTGTCACCACTAGCATATTTATAGTTCTTAGATAAACTTGTTGGATGAACTCCAAACCAAGAAATCATTCCAACCTCAGTATCACCTTGTACAAATTTTAAAATGGTCATTTGATCATCAATATTCATATAGTCATTAGCATCACTATTTAAATTATAAGCTACTAAAGATCTATTAATACTGGCATTTGTCAAACTTCCCGAATTGTAATAAATTCTACCAGGAGTTAAGTTGTTGTGAGCTTGTTTAATAGCATTAAAAATACCATCAACTAAAATATTGAAGTTCTTTTTATAAAAACCACCAGTAGAAGTATTGTAAAGCTCGTAATGAGAATATCCACCAGGTGAAACGTGGGTGTGAGTAGCACTAATGACGAGGTTAGTATCAGTATAAGTACTACCATAATAATTTTCAAGCTTTTCTAGAACAGCTAAATTAACTGATTGAAACATGGCGCCTTTGTCTATACAAACAAATACAGCAGGTGAGCCATTGGGTTCTTTAATAATATAAGCTCTAGCATATTGTCTGTCTTTAATACCACTATTTTTAAAGAAAGGGTTTCCATAACCAAAAAAGGCGCTTTCAGCAATTTCTCCAGTAATGTCTGAAATACCTACACCGATGTCGTAGTTATTGTTTTGAGATTGTATTAATTGTATTGTAAGTAAAGAAAGTACAATTAATAGGGGGACTTTAATTTTATACATAAATTAGTTTGATTAAGTTAATTACTTACTAATCTATGTTTTAAATATGGTTAATTTAATTTTTTGTGATAAATTTTATTTATGTATGAATAAATTAACTAAATGAGTTATTTTTAAATAAAAAAAAACTCGTAACTAATATATAGCTACGAGTTTTAATTAAATATGTGAGTTTATTACATTTTAGCTAAAAACTCTTTGTTCATTTTAACGTAATCAGCGTTACCAGCTTTTTCAGCTCCAGCTAATGAAGCTTTAGCAGCAGCAATAGCTCCTTTTTTATCTCCAGCTTTAGCTAAGATTAATGACTGTTGACGTAAATACCAAAAACGTGGACGGTCTTTAGTCATATCTACAGCTTTGTTAATCCATTCTTTAGCTTTTTGGATGTCTTTACCTTCATCTAAATAATATTTAGCAGAAGAAAAATAATCACCAGCAGAAGGTCCGCTCATTATTTTTGCAATACTAGCTTCAACACCTTTATCAGTAGGTGTGTTAAACTTTACTCCAACATAAGCATTTTCCCATAACATACCTAAAACAGCAGAACTGTTTTTGATATCATCAATAGTTAAAGTAAAAGTCTCAATTTTCATAGGCATTTTTTCAACTTTAGCAGTTGTAGATAATGCTACTTTACTGTCGTCCCATTTTCTAGGAGTTCCCCAGTTGTTTGCATCAGAATAAAAAATAACTTCCCATGAGTCTTTATTCGGTTTTGTGTACAAGGCATAGGTACCTTTTTTTAATTCTTTTCCATCAATTGTAACATCGTCGCTAAATGTAACTTTAGTGTTTTGATTAGCTCCGGTTCTCCATACTTTTCCATAAGGCACTAAATCTCCAAAAATAGTTCTACCTCTCATTCCAGGTCTAGAGTATTCTACAGTAACGTCAGTTAAACCTACTTGTTGCTCTAATTTAGAAGATGGGCTTGGTGCTGGAGTTTTTACTTGTGCATTAACATTTGCTGATATAGCAACAACAAATAAGCTTAAAAGTAATTTTTTCATGATGATTAATTTGTTTATAGTTTGTTCTGATAAAATTACGAGGAATTATATGGATTAATGTTAACGAAAACTTAAAATAAATATTAACTATTTAATTGATATTTGCCACTATGAAAAAATACATTTCTGAATTAATAGGAACTTTTGCGCTAATTTTTTGTGGTACAGGGGCTATGACGATTAATGAAATAACTGGAGGGGTAGATTTAACTCACATAGGAGTGGCTATTACTTGGGGATTAATAGTAATGGCAATGATATATTCTTTTGGAGAAATTTCGGGTGCACACTTTAATCCAGCAGTTACCATTGCTTTTGCTTATGCCAAAAAGTTTTCATGGAAAGAGGTTCCAAAATATATAATAGCCCAATTATTAGGTGCACTATTAGCAAGTAGTGTACTGTGGATTTTATTTCCTGAAAGTGAATTTTATGGAGCTACGATACCTAGTATTGAACCTTGGCGAGCTTTTATATTAGAATTATTACTGACTTTCTTTTTAATGGTTACAATTATTAATGTTTCAACTGGAAGTAAAGAAGTTGGGGTAATGGCAGGTATTGCTATTGGAGGAGTTGTTTTGTTAGAAGCAATGTTTGCTGGTCCAATGACAAAAGCTTCTATGAATCCAGTACGTTCAATAGCGCCAGCATTAGTGTCAGGACACTTAGAACATTTGTGGTTGTATTTATTAGCGCCAATTATAGGTGCATTATTAGCGGTAGTTTCGTGTAAATTGGTAAAAGATGACAATTGTTGTGATGAGGGATGTTAGTATTTTAGGGTGTGGTTGGTTAGGACTTCCATTAGCAGAATACTTATTGAAGAAAGGGTGTAATGTGAAAGGGTCTACTACTTCAAAAAATAAATTAAGTATTTTTAAGGAAAAAGGAATTGCTCCTTTTTTAATAGATATTGATGCAAGTTTCAATAAAGAAATAGAATCGTTTTTAAGTTCAGCTATATTAATTGTAGCAATTACATCTAAGAATATTGTAAGCTACGAAAACTTAATAAATGAAATAGAGAAATCAACAGTCAAAAAAGTAATTTTTATAAGTTCTACTTCAGTTTATCCTAGTTTAAACAAAGTAATAAATGAGGAAGAAACATTGATATCTTCACCTTTAGTAGAAATAGAAAATCTTTTTAAAGAAAATAAAAATTTTAAAACTACTATTATTCGTTTTGCAGGATTGTTAGGTAAGGATAGGAACCCAGGAAATTGGTTTGAAAATAGAAAAATACCGCATCCGAAAGGTTTTGTAAATATGATACATCAGGATGATTGTATTCAAATTATTTATCAAATAATTAAACAAAACGTATGGGGAGAAGTATTTAACGCTTGTTCAAATCACCACCCAACAAGAAAAGAATTTTATATCAATGCAAAGGTTAAAATGAAAAAAGAACCACCAGTTTTTGATGATTCTTTAGATTTGAAGTATAAAATAATCAGTTCAGATAAATTACAGAAACAATTGAATTATACTTTTATTTATGATGATTTATTAGTTATTTAAGAATATCTTTTTCTTCTTAAGTAATTAAAACCAAAACCAAACAAGGCAAGTAAAATTAAAGGAACACCAATATTTATAAATTGCCAAAAACGTTTTTCAGTATAAGCTTTTTGTTTGTTTAGAAGGTTTATCTTAACTGTTTTATTACGTAGTTGAATTAAACCAGAATCGTCTAATAAATAATCAATAGCATTCATCAAGAAATCTTTGTTACCAAATATTTCTCCAGTCCATTTGTCTAAAGATAAATCATGAGGTTTTCCTTTTAAAATTTGATTTTTTCCAACATCACCATCTGCAATAACAATCATTTTATTAGAGTTGCTTTCAGGTTTGAAAAGAGGAGTGTTAAATGGTTTGATTCTACTTTTATAAGCAGATTTAAAATCACCTTCTAATAAAACAGATAATAACTGTGGACCATTTGAGTAATCTTTTTGTTGAGGTTCTTTAGAAATACTCTGGAGTTCAACAATTTTAGGAGTTCCTATTTTTTTAGTTAAAACAGAAGTAACTAATAAAGGTGTTTTTTTAATATTTCCTTTCAATGTATCTATCTGTGTTGTAAAACGAAAACGAACTGGCGATACGTTTTTAGTAATAGGATGGTTTGGATTTCCATTCACTAAAGGATGATAAAACCAATTTAAATGTTGAAACTGTGCTTGGTTTCCTAAATTTCCTGTAGCTAAAGGAATCTTAGCAGAATATAAATCTTGAATAAGTTTATTATTTACACGTACTTGATAACTAAAAAGTAAATCGGTTAAATTTAAATCGCGAGGAAAAGCTAACATTCTTCCTTCATTATATAAACTGTCTGTGTCCGAATAATTATTATCAATCATCCAAAGAGTTTTACCTCCATTTGTAATAAACTGATCAACTGTAAATTTTTCTTTTTCGGTAAATCTTTTAGTAGGTTTAGCAACAATAGCTAAATCATACTTGGTTAAATCTTTTAATGTTTTTTGAGGATTGTTTTCAACACTATCTAAAGTGAATTTAGCTAAGTGATATTTTTTTCCTACTTCACTTAATAAACTATAAACATATATATCGTCTAATTCACCATTACCTGATAAAACTGCTATTTTTTTTCTTTTGGTTTTGGTTATGTTATGAATTGCATTAGCAAAAGAATATTCAAGTTTTTCAATAGCGTTTTGTAATTGGTCTTCTTGTGTTTTGGCAATAGAATTAGGTAAAAGAGAAACAAGCTCAGTTTTTTTACCGTAATTAATTTCAGCCCAAGGAAAAATAATGGCTTCAGATAATTTTCCATCTTCCTCGACAGTTAATTGACTAGGAAGCATTCCTTTTTTTATAAGACGTTCACGAATATTATCAGGATTAACAAAACGAAATCTAACATTAGAATTTTCAGCCTTTAGTTCTTCTAAAAACTGACGAGTTTCTATTTGCAAGCGTTTGAACTCAGCTGGAAAATCACCTTCTAAGTATACATTTATTAAAATGTTTTTATCTATTTTATTCAGTAGTTTCGTACTAACGTTAGAAATTGTGTAACGTTTGTCTTGAGTTAAGTCAAAACGTTTAAATACAAAATTAGAAAGATAATTTACTAATAAGATTCCTACGAAAGCATAAGCTATATGTTGTATTTTCTTATTCATTTTTTAATTGTTGTTTAGTAATGAATAAAAAGAAAAAAGTAACGCTAATAAAGTAAACTACATCTCTAGTGTCAATAACACCTCGACTAATACTTTTAAAGTGTTCATTAATTCCAAACTGTTGAAATAAGTATCCCGAATTTCCTAGTGAATTACCAATTGTATCAAAACCATAGAATAAAATAAAAGTGATAAAAACACTAATAATAAAAGCTACAATTTGATTTTTAGATAGAGTAGAGGTAAATAAACCAATACTAGTGTATATGGCAGCTAAAAAAAACAGACCAAAATAAGAACCAGTAATACTTCCTAAATCTAAATTTCCAATTGGGTTACCTAGTGCATAAACAGTATATACATATGTTAATGTAGGAATTAAAGCAATAAAAACTAAAAGAAGTGAAGCAGTAAACTTACCTAAAATAATTTGCCAATCAGTTAATGGTTTAGTTTTTAAAATTTCAATAGTTCCACTGTTAAATTCATCGGCAAAACTTCTCATGGTAATCGCTGGTATTAAAAACAAGAATAACCAAGGAGCTAAATAAAAAAAGCTACTTAAATCTGCAAAACCAGCATTTAGAATATTAAAATTGTCTTTAAACACCCATAAGTATAATCCGTTTATTAGTAAAAAAACACCAATAACTAAATAAGCTATGGGGGATGAAAAAAATGAGTTAAATTCTTTTTTTAAAATAGGAAACATATAATTGTTAACGTAAATTATTAATTATTTTCAATTCGAAAAATACGATTATTTTCAAAACCCTTATCTCTTCTTTTAGGCTGATAAATAAAATTATTTTTATTCAATAACGCGATAGAGCTTTCATTATTTTTATGAGTAAAGGCTTCTATAGCTTTTAAGTCAAGTTTAGAAAAACCAAAATGAATAACTTTTTGTAATGATTCACTCATAAAACCTTTTTTATGGAAATCAGGATGTAATTCATAACCTATTTCAGTAGTAAGTTTATCTTCAGAAAAATTCCATAAGCAAATAGTTCCAATGAGTTGTTTATCTTTTTTAATAGCCCAATAAAAGTATTCGTTATTTAAAACACCTTTAGTTATTTTTTCAATAAAAGGAACTAGTTCATTAACCTCTTTAGGAAGTTCTCTTTTTATAAATTCATTAGTTTTAGGATGAGTTCTTAATTTAAAAAGAGCGTCAATATCAGTTTTTTCTAACTGAGTTAACTCTAAACGTTGAGTTGTTAAAAAAGGGAAAGAAATATTGTTCATTGGAATTATTGTAAACTAACCATTTTATCTACACTCCAAGCTAAAGGTTTATCATTAAATAAAACTTTAGTTTGAGCCCAAACACCTTTGAATAATTCAGAATTTCTATAATTTTCTAAATCTTGTTCAGTATCCCAATAACTGTAAGTAAAAAAGATATTCGGATTCGTTTTATCTCTATATAGTTCTAATAAGTTACAGCCAGGAGATTTTCTAATAAATTCTTTTTTAGAGTCAAAGTTTTTTAAAAACTCTTCAATTTTCTTAGGTTGAAAACTCATTTTTACAATTCGAACAAACATATAATTAATTTATAGTGGTAAAATCTGGTGAAATAATAGTTTCAAACTCAATAGAAATACTATCTCTATAACCTAAACCTAGCAAGGTAGAAGCACCTCCTACAGTATCTAAATTACTACGGTAAATGGCAATTTCTAAAAAACCAGCAGAATTAAAAATAGCTAATTTTTCTCCATCGTATTGTCTTTTTTCAACAGGAATAGAATAATCTACAATTTCATTATAACGATTGTAAATTTTATCAAAACTATAGCGTCTGGCAGTTATAGTAAAATTACGTCCTTTACCAATAGAGTTAAAAAGTTTCTTACTAATATTTGTAATAACATTTCCGTAATTATCAATATAAATAACACCACCTATAATATGGTCTTGCTTTTGATTTATCTTAGGTTGAATTTCAGTAATGTTCTTATAAGACTCAATTTCTTTACCAATAACATTTAAACTACCGCCACGGCCAATATGAGAAGCAACCTGAACAAATACATCTAATACAGGGAAACTACTTTCAATATGGTTGTGAATATTAATTTCAACAATCTTTGAAGGTTTTATTTCGGAAGCAATCATAGATATAATTCCATTATCAGGACAGATAAAATAATGATTGTCTAATTCTAAAGCAATATGTTTATTATCTACACTCAATTCAGAATCAACTCCAACAATATGTATTGTTTTATCAGGAAAGCTTTTATAGGTGTTTTTTAAAATATAAGCAGTCTCAGTAATATTAAAAGGAGTAATGTGATGCGTAATGTCAACAATGTTCGCATCAGGTAATTCAGAGTAAATAGCACCTTTAACAGCCCCTACAAAGTGGTCTTTTATTCCAAAATCGGTAGTTAAAGTAATGAGAGGCATTTAATTAGTTGCTTGTTAATTAATATGTTGAAAAAATCTGTTGAATTTACAGCAAAACTACGTAATTCGATAAAAATAATCATTATTTTTAGTGTGAATAATATTAAAACATATATCATTTGAACGAACGAATTATTGAATTAACCGAAATTAATCCAAAAGATTTTTTTGGAGCTCAAAACAGTACAATAGCTCAGTTAAAAACATACTTTCCAAAAGTAAAAATTGTTGCAAGAGGAAATACATTAAAAATTTATGGAGAAGCAGAGCTTTTAGACGAATTTGAAAAACGTTTAGGAATGCTCATAAAATATTTCAATAGATATAATAAGTTAGATGAAAATAGCATAGAACGTATTTTAACATCTACAGGAAAGGAAGAGGAAATTCGTAAATCGAATAAGGTTGAAGGAGTCTTAGTGCATGGAGTTAGCGGTAAATTAATAAAAGCACAAACAACAAACCAACGTAAAATGGTTGAGTTAATGCTTAAAAACGATATGCTTTTTGCAGTAGGTCCAGCAGGAACTGGAAAAACATATACAGCTGTAGCGTTAGCAGTAAAAGCATTAAAAGAAAAAGAAGTACGTAGAATTATACTAACGAGGCCAGCAGTAGAGTCAGGAGAAAACTTAGGTTTTTTACCAGGAGATTTAAAAGAAAAGTTAGACCCATATATGCAACCTTTATATGATGCATTAAGAGATATGATTCCGCATGAAAAGTTAGAATCGTATTTGGAAAAAGGAATTATACAAATAGCACCATTAGCATTTATGCGTGGAAGAACATTAGACAATGCGTTTGTAATTTTAGATGAGGCACAAAATACAACGCACAACCAAATGAAAATGTTTTTAACACGTATGGGAATGCATGCGAAGTTTATTATTACAGGTGATCCTGGTCAAATAGATTTACCAAGAAAACAAGTTTCAGGTTTAAAAGAAGCATTGTTAGCTTTAAAAGGTATAGATGGTATCGGGCAAGTATACTTAGACGATAAAGATGTAGTAAGACACCGCTTAATTAAGAAAATTGTAAAAGCATATAAAAGTATTGAAACAGAGTAATCTTTAGTTGTAATTTATAACTTTTAAACTTTGAGTTTTGAAATGTAAAAACTTACTTTTGCAGTCAACAACACAACAAAAAAAGAATGAATACAATTAACGAAACTAACTTCAAGTTTCCACAACAGAAGTCTGTTTATAAAGGAAAGGTAAGAGAAGTATATAATGTAAATGATGAACTATTGGTAATGATTGCATCAGATAGATTGTCAGCTTTTGATGTAATTTTACCTCGCCAAATACCTTTTAAAGGGCAGATTTTAAACCAGATCGCAACCAAAATGATGAATGATACAGCCGATATTGTTCCGAATTGGTTAGTGGCAAATCCAGATGAGAATGTAGCAGTAGGACATTTATGCGAACCATTTAAAGTAGAAATGGTTATTAGAGGTTACTTGTCAGGACATGCCGCTCGTGAATATAATGCAGGGAAAAGGATTCTTTGTGGAGTTGAAATGCCAGAAGGATTAAAAGAAAACGATAAGTTTTCTACACCTATTATTACTCCATCTACAAAAGCAGACAACGGAGAACATGACGAGGATATTTCAAGAGAGGAAATTTTAGCAAAAGGAATAGTTTCAGAAGAAGATTATTTAGTTTTAGAAGATTACACAAGAAAATTATTTCAAAGAGGAACAGAAATTGCAGCTTCTAGAGATTTAATTTTAGTAGATACTAAATATGAATTCGGTAAGACAAGAGATGGGAAAATAGTTTTGATAGATGAAATACATACTCCAGATTCATCACGTTATTTTTATAAGGAAGGATATAAAGAACGTCAAGAGAAAGGAGAAAAGCAAAAACAATTATCAAAAGAGTTTGTACGTCAATGGTTAATCGAAAATGGGTTTCAAGGAAAAGAAGGGCAGCAAATTCCTGAAATGTCAGATGATAAAATTAATGAGATATCTAATAGATATATCGAATTATACGAACAAATTACAGGAGAAACTTTTGTTAAGGCAAATACAGAGAATGTATTAGCACGTATTGAAAAAAATGTTGTCAGTTTTTTAAATGGACAATAAAAAAATAAGCATACGACCAGTTTTAAATTTGACATCAAAAATTCCAATTGAAGATTTTCAAAACAGAATTGTACGACCAATTTTAAAACTACAACATGATCTTATTTTACAGTTTTTTATTTTTTATTGTAATAAACAAAAAGTTAAGATATCACATCTAGAGAAAGAAAGTTTTCAAAATCTAGTTGATACAATAATTAAAAAAAATATAAATTTTAAAAATCAGTTATTAGGTTCAATTATAGGTCAATTCACCATAAAAGAATTTGAATTCTATAAAGACAATGATGCTGAAATAAATAAAAGAATTTTAACGATGATTGGTCAAAGAATTTCAGATAGCCAATTAGAAATTAAAAATTTTAAAACAAACAACAATGATAATAGAACCAAGAACTAGAGGGTTTATTTGTTTAACATCTCACCCAGTTGGATGTGAACAAAATGTAAAAGACCAAATAGCATATGTGCAGTCAAAAGGAAAAATAGAAGGAGCAAAAAAAGTTTTAGTCATAGGAGCTTCAACTGGATTTGGATTAGCTTCAAGAATTACAAGTGCATTTGGTTCAGATGCCGCAACAATAGGAGTGTTTTTTGACAAGCCAGCAAGTGAAGGAAGACCAGCATCACCAGGTTTTTACAATACAGCAGCTTTTGAAAAAGAAGCGCATGCAGCAGGATTATATGCGAAAAGTATAAATGCCGATGCATTTTCAAATGATGTAAAAAAGCAAGTAGTAGATTTAATCAAAGAAGATTTAGGTCAAATAGATTTAGTAATCTATAGTTTAGCTTCGCCTGTAAGAACACATCCAGAAACAGGAAAAAGATATAAGTCTGTTTTAAAACCAATAGGAGAGGTGTTTTCAAATAAAACAGTAGATTTTCATACAGGTAATGTATCAGAAATATCAATAAAACCAGCTGAGGGTGATGATGTTGCTAATACGGTAACTGTAATGGGAGGAGAAGATTGGAAAATGTGGATGGACGCTTTACAAGCAGAAAATTTATTATCAGAAGGAGCAACAACTGTAGCCTATTCATATATTGGCCCAGAAGTAACAAAGCCAGTATATAGAAATGGTACAATAGGAGCTGCAAAAGATGATTTAGAAGCTACAGCATTTAAAATAACAGAAAATTTAAAATCTATAGGAGCAAAGGCTTATGTTTCAGTAAACAAAGCATTAGTAACACAAGCAAGTTCAGCAATACCAGTAATTCCATTATATATATCATTATTATTTAAAGTAATGAAAGAAAAAGGAATTCACGAAGGTTGTATAGAGCAAATCCAACGTTTATACAGTGAGAGATTGTTTGGAGGAGATTTAGCTTTAGATGAAAAAGGAAGAATTCGTGTTGATGATTGGGAAATGAGAGAGGATGTACAAGCGGAGATTTCTAAATTATGGGAAGAAGCAACTACAGAAAATCTTTCTGAAATAGGAGATTTAGAAGGTTATAGCAATGAATTCTTTAAATTATTTGGATTTAAAGTAGCAGGAGTAGACTATGATGCTGATGTAAATGAGTTAGTAGAAATTCCAAGTATTCAATAAGAAATAAATTTTAAGAAGAGCCTCATAGAATTTCTATGAGGCTTTTTTTTATTTTTAACTTTTTAAAATTAAACCAATGAAGGCGGTAACTGTAAAAAAAATAAAAGATGAGTTGGCATATAAAACATCAGGAGAATTGATGGAATTATGTTTACAGTTATCAAAATTTAAAAAAGAAAATAAAGAGTTGTTAACGTATTTGTTATTTGAGTCTCATAATGAGGAAGCTTATATAGAGAGTATAAAAGAAGAAATAGACGAATTATTTGAACAAGTAAACACAAAGAGTTACTATTATATACGTAAAAGCGTTCGTAAAATCTTAACAATAACCAAAAAGTTTATTCGATATTCAAAAAAGAAAGAAACAGAAGTAGCTTTGCTGTTGCACTTTTGTATAAAACTAAAAGAATTTAAACCAAGTATAAAAAGAAGTCCAAGATTACAAGCAACTTATGATAGACAATTGGAGCTGGCAAAAAAAGCTATAGATAAGTTGCACGAAGATTTACAGTACGACTATAATGAAATGATTAGTGAACTTAATTTGTAGTTGTTAAGCTAGAAGGTAATTCAAACACTTCTAAATTAAAATACTGTATAGATGCGAGTAAGTGATCAAAAATATCAGCCATAATATATTCGTAGTTTTGCCATCTTTTATCTGCACTAAAAGCATAAATTTCAAGAGGCAATCCTTGAGAAGTTGGAGCTAATTGTCTAACCATAATCATCATGTTTTTGTTAATAGCAGGATGATTTTCAATATATGTTTCAGCATACTTTCTAAAAACACCTATATTAGTGAGGTTTCTACCATTTAAAAGAAAATACTTATTTATATTCTTTTCTTCATTATAGGTATTAATGTTTTCTTGTTTATTGGTTAAATAATTTTCAATTAGATGAATAGATTTTAAATTGTTTATCTCGTCATCAGATAAATAATGAATACTATCCATTTTAATATTTAAGGCTCTTTTAATTCTTCTACCTTGAGAATTAACCATACCTCTCCAATTTTTAAAAGAATCAGAAATTAAGGCATAGGTAGGGATAGTAGTAATAGTTTTATCAAAATTCTGAACTTTAACAGTGGCTAAAGAAATTTCAATAACATCACCATCGGCACCAAATTTCTCAAAGGTAATCCAGTCACCAATTCGAACCATGTCATTAACAGAAACTTGAATACTAGCAACAAAACCAAGTATTGTGTCTTTAAAAATTAGAATAATTATAGCGGAAGCAGCACCAAGAGCGGTAAAAAACTTCCAAATAGATTGATCGGTAATAATAGCAAAAGCTAAAATAGTTCCAGCTAGCCAAGCAAAAATCATAAAAACCTGAATATAGCTATCAACAGGTTTGTCTTTAAAACGAGGAAGCTTTTTCAAAAAATCTTTAAGGCTATTTAAAATACTCCTAGCAATACTAAGTGCTAAAAGAATACTAATTATTGAAACTAATTTAGTGGTGAAACTCTTTAAGTATTCAAAGTCAAAAAAGATAATAGGAATTAACTCAAAAAAAATAAGCACAGGAATAAGATGTGCAACATTAGTAGGAACTTTATTGGTAATTAAAATATCATCAAAACTTGTTTTAGACGATTTCGCAATCCTAATAGAGACATTTCTAAGTACTTTTCTAGCAATAATATCAATAAGATAAGTAAGGACAAGAGATATGATTACAAGAAAAAACAAATTTAAATAAATAGAAATGTTTTTAGAAAAACCAAAATCTATTAGATAATCGTAAAAAAAGTGTCTATCAAATTTCATAAGAGTAAAATATCTTACAAAACTATTAATAAAAGGTGTATTAATTGGTTATCAGAGAGTTTAATTTGAAAATAACTGTGCTTAAAATTTTCTTAAAAAGAGGTTAAGAGAAATTAGAAGTTTTATATTTTTTGTAACTTACACAAAACGTAACAAAACTATCCAAAATGCCAACATATACAATTAAGATTAATGGTAATTCAAAAACCGTTAATGTAGATGCCGATACACCATTACTTTGGGTTTTAAGAGATGAGTTAAACATGCTAGGAACCAAATTTGGTTGCGGAATAGCACAATGTGGAGCTTGTACCGTACATGTAGATGGAACAGCAATGAGAAGTTGTCAACTTCAGGTATCAATGTTAGATAAAGAAGAAATTACAACAATTGAAGGGCTTTCAGAAAAGGGAGATCATCCTTTGCAAGAAGCATGGAAAGAAGTAGATGTGCCTCAGTGTGGTTATTGTCAAGCAGGACAAATAATGACAGCAGCTTCGTTTTTAAAAGATAATCCTAAACCCTCAAATGAAGAGATTAGAGAAGCAATGCATGGAAACTTGTGTAGATGTGCCTCGTATAATAGAATAGAAAAAGCAGTAGCTATAGCAGCTAAAAAAATGTCTTAAAAATTTAAATTATGAGCACTCAAGAAAAAAAGTACACATTCAGTAGAAGGAATTTTTTAAGAACTGCTGCATTAGCAGGTGGAGGAGTAATGATAGGTTTCAATATGTTTACAGCATGTAAACCAAATGTGAAACCGTCAATAGATGTAGAGAATTTAAATTTTAACGATTTTAATGCTTTTATAAAAATTTCACAAGAAGGTTATGTAACTATTTATTCGCCTAATCCAGAAATAGGTCAGGGGGTAAAAACATCTATGCCAATGATTATTGCAGAAGAGTTAGATGTAGATTGGGATAAGGTACATGTAGTTCAAGCAAAGTATAATAAAAAAGAATATACAAGACAGGTAGCAGGAGGAAGTCAATCTATAAGACATGGATGGGATGCGTTGAGGCAAACAGGAGCAACAACAAAACAAATGTTGGTAAATGCAGCAGCAGCAAAATGGGGTGTAGAGGCGGCAACTTGTAAAGCATCCAAAGGTGTAATAACAAATGCTAAAGGAGAAACTTTAGGTTATGGCGATGTTGTTAAAGAAGCAGCTCTTCTAGAAGTACCAGAAAAAGTAACATTAAAAAAATCTTCAGAATACACCATAATAGGAACAAATGCTGTTAATGTAGATTTAGAGAAAATAGTAACAGGAAAACCGTTGTTTGGGTTAGATTATAAGGCTGAAGGAATGTTGTATGCGTCAGTTTTAAGACCACCAGCATTTGGACAAACACTGGAAGCTTTTGATGATTCAGATGCGAAGAAAGTAAATGGCGTTTCAGAAATAATAAAATTTGGAGATAAAATTGCAGTTCTAGGTTCAAGTACTTGGGCTGCTATGAAAGGAAAAAAAGCTTTAAAAGCAAATTGGAAAGAAGGCTCAAAACTAGAAAGTACATCAGATCATAATAAAATCTTGAATGAAATATTAGATGCAAAAGATTTAGATGTTAGAAGAGAAGATGGAAATGTAAAACAAGCATTTAAAGAAGCAGATAAAATAATTGAAAAAACCTATCATTCACCTTTTTTGCCGCATAACTGTTTAGAACCAATGAATTTTTATGCAAATGTAACTTCAGAAAAAATACATTTGGTTGGGCCTATACAAACACCTCAATGGACAGCAGGAAGAATAGCAAAACTCTTAAATAGAAAAGAAGAAGAAATAGAGCTAGAAATGACTAGAATGGGAGGTGGATTTGGACGTCGTCTGTATGGTGACTTTGCTTTAGAAGCAGCAGAAATATCAGATAAATCGAAAAAACCAGTAAAAGTAGTTTTTTCAAGAGAAGATGATATGACAGATGGAATTTACAGACCAGCTATAAAATATAGAATAGCAGCTTCGATTAAAGATGGAAAAATAACAGGATACCATTTAAAAGAAGCAGCAATAAATGGAAATATGTATGGCTTAATACCACATTTTTTTCCTGCAGGGTGTATTCCAAATTATAAAGTGTCAACCAAAAATTATAAAAGTAATATTACAACAGGAGCTTGGAGAGCACCTTATACAAACTTTTTAGCTTTTGCAGAACAAAGTTTCTTTGATGAATTAGCATTGGAGTTAAATAAAGATGCAGTACAATTAAGGTTAGAATTACTGGAGAATGTAAAAGGAACAAAAGATGAGAAAATCGAGTATTCAGGAGAGCGAATGCAAAATACTATAAAACTAGCAGCAGAAAAAGGAAATTGGGGAAATCCAAGAGAAGGAGTTTACCAAGGGTTTGCAGCATATTATAGTCATAATACACATGTAGCAGAATTAGCAGAGGTAGAACTAAAAAATGGGGCACCAATAGTTACCAAAGTAATAGCAGCAGTAGATTGCGGAATTGTAATCAATCCTACGGGAGCTATAAATCAAATACAAGGAGGTGTTCTAGATGGTTTAGGGCATGCAATGTATGGAGATTTAACATTCGATAATGGAAAACCATCCAACAAAAACTTTGATACCTATCGATTAATACGAATGAATGAAACACCAGAGGTAGAAGTACATTTTGTAGAAAATGAATTGTCGCCAACAGGTTTAGGAGAACCAGGACTTCCGCCAGCAGGAGGAGCAGTTGCAAATGCGGTATACAAAGCTATAGGAAAGAGAATGTATAGCCAGCCATTTGAAAAAGAATTAGCAGTTAAAATAGAAAGCTAAAAAATAAAAATATAAAAGAAATAAAAAGATGTCGTACAGGCATCTTTTTTTTATGAGCAAAATGAACATAAAGTCAATTTGAAAGTCTGTTAAAAAAGAACTATTTTCGCAATCTATAAAAAATCAAAAGTAATAATGGTAAAAGATTTATTTGAAAGAATAAAAGACGATAAAGGACCTTTAGGAAAATGGGCAGATAAAGCAGAAGGATATTATGTGTTTCCTAAATTAGAAGGACCAATATCAAATAGAATGTCTTTCAATGGAAAAAAAGTAGTTACTTGGAGTATTAATGATTATTTAGGTTTAGCAAATCATCCAGAAGTATTAAAAGTAGACGGAGAGTCAGCTGCAACTGATGGAATGGCATATCCAATGGGAGCAAGAATGATGTCTGGACATACAAAGTATCACGAGCAATTAGAGCAAGAGTGTGCGGAATTTGTAGGTAAAGAAGCGTCGTATTTAGTAAACTTTGGGTACCAAGGAATGGTTTCAGCAATAGATGCTTTAGTTGGAAAAGATGATATTATTGTATATGATATGGATACACATGCATGTATAATAGATGGAGTTAGATTGCACGCAGGAAAAAGATTTGTATATCGTCATAATGATATAGAAAGTTGTGAGAAAAACTTAAAAAGAGCTACAAAAATGGCAGAAAAAACAGGAGGAGGAATCTTGTTAGTTTCTGAAGGAGTTTTTGGTATGCGAGGAGAACAAGGAAGGTTAGCAGAAATAGTAGCATTAAAAGAAAAATATAATTTTAGGTTATTAGTAGATGATGCACACGGATTCGGAACATTAGGAGAAGGAGGAAGAGGAACAGGATTCGAACAAGGAGTTCAAGACGGAATAGATGTGTATTTTGCAACATTTGCAAAGTCTATGGCTGGTATAGGAGCATTTTTTGCTGGAGATAAAGATGTAGTACAATACTTACAGTATAATATGAGGTCGCAAATGTTTGCTAAATCTTTACCAATGCCAATGGTAAAAGGAGCTTTAAAACGTTTGGACATGATTCGTACTATGCCTGAGTTAAAAGAAAATCTGTGGAAAATCACTAATGCATTACAGTCAGGTTTAAGAAATGCAGGTTTTGATTTAGGAACAACACAAACATGTATAACGCCAGTGTATTTGAAAGGAGAAATTCCAGAGGCAATGGCAATGGTGCAAGATTTGCGTGAAAATCATGGTGTGTTTTGTTCAATAGTAGTGTATCCAGTAATACCAAAAGGTTTAATTATATTAAGATTAATACCTACAGCTAGGCATACCCAAGAAGATGTAGACGAAACTATCGAAGCATTTTCAGCAATTCGAGAAAAGTTAGAAAACGGAACTTACAAAAGAATTGCAGAAGCTATTATGGCAGAATAATAGAAAAAATATAAAAAAGAAAAACTCATGAAACATTTCATGAGTTTTTTTGTTTTAAAAGAAACTAATTAAATTTGATTTCCTTATTCAATTCAAAAAAAAATAATGAAAAAGCTCATATATATATGTATAATATTACTTGCTGGAGTTATGAAAGGGCAAGTAAAAGATACATTACCAAATTTTAACGATGAATATTTTTTAATAAAGGATGGAGATAGTTTAATGATTACTTTAAACGAAGTTTCCGTTCTACCAAAGCACAAATTTAAAAAACAGTCAGATGCTCATTATTATTATTGGTTTAGAAGGAAAGTTTTTAAAGCATATCCATATGCAGTATTAGCAGCTAAAAGAATAGATAGTGTAAATGCTCGACTTTCAAGAATAAAATCTAAAAGTAAAAAAAGACGATATGTAAAAAGAGTACAAAAATATTTGGAAGAAGAATTAACGAAACCATTAAAGAAATTAACAAGAACAGAAGGAAGGTTATTGTTGAAACTAATACATAGACAAACAGGGAAGACAGCTTTTAATAATGTAAAAGAATTAAGAAGTGGATGGAAAGCATTTTGGTACAATACTACAGCAAATTTATTTAAACTATCATTAAAATCTGAATATAAACCAGAAAGTGAAAATGAAGATTATTTAATAGAAGATATTATACAAAGAGCTTTAATAGAAGAAAAAATAGAATATCAAAAGCCTAAATTGGAAAAAGATTATAAGTCAATTGTAATAAATAGAAAAGGAAAAGTAGATGTAGAAGAGTATATAAAGATGTTTGCAAAGATGAAGAAGAAAAAGAAAAACAAAAAAAAGAAGCCTAAAAAGAGATAAATCAATTCTTGCGATAAAAAACTTTGGAGTGTAACTTGTTGATAGATAGGGTGTATAAAAAAGAGTTAAAAAAAAGATTAAAAAGATAGTTGTTATGTTAAAAAAGGGTTCTATATTTGCACCCGCTAACGGAAAAACGATAGTTATAAAGATAGCAAAAGTTCATTAAAATAGGCGGTAGAGCAGTGTTAAAAGAGGGTAAAAAATAAGTTAAATTATTCTTGTTTATTACAAAATAAAGATGCTATCTTTGCAGTCCGTTTTAGAGGCGACAGTTCATTAAAATTCTAGCAAAAACAAATTAAAAAAACTTTCAAAAAAGTTTGTCAGTTTCAAAAAGGTTTGTAAATTTGCAACCGCTTAAATAAAGCGACACGATCACAGAAATTTTG
>NZ_CANMMT010000016.1 GCF_947499065.1 uncultured Tenacibaculum sp.
AGTAGGTCGTTGCCTTTCTTTTTAACCTCAATCTTATACAATAAGATTGAGGTTTTTTTTTGCCCTAAATCTAAATACTTACTGAAAGAGGTTTAAATTTTTGTTATTATAATACAACTCGATACTTCGATGTTTTACCGTAAAAAAGAAACATAATCATTTCTTAATATAACTTGTAAAAAGGACTTAAAGGTATGCTAAATCACTTCATTTACACTTTATTAGGAATAATTTAAAACCAGAGGTTTTTGTAAAGTCAAAATTAAGATTATATCTTTGTTTAGCTATAAAAAATCAAATTGCTAATATTCAATACAAATTTTATGAAAAAAACAGATCTGAGCATTATTATAATGCTTTTGTTCGTGTGGGTGGGATATTCACAAGATTTTAAAGATAATTTAAACTTTTCTCCAACCACACCAGAGGTTTCAAATTTAGGGAAATTTATAGAAACACCTGTTTCATTATATACAGGTATTCCAAGTATTTCCATTCCTTTAGGAGAAGTAAAAAGTGGTTCACTTTCTTTACCAGTAGGATTAAGTTATCATGCAGGGGGAGTAAAGGTAGAGGGAGATGCTTCATGGGTAGGAACTAATTGGAATTTAAATGCTGGAGGTTCAATTTCACGAGTTGTTAGAGGAAATCCAGATGATTCTCCGGGAGGATATTTAAATACATCACATAAAGTATCTTATTTATCAAATTTAATTAGTAATAGGTTTAATACCTCAGAAATTAATTGTGTTTCTCCAGGGGGGACAGGTACTACAACTTATGTTGAATGTATAAATAACCATGTTCAAGGTTCAATAGATGGGATTTCAGATTATGAGCCAGATATGTATAGTTTTAGTTTTGGTAATTATTCAGGGAGTTTCTTTTTTGATCAATCAGAAAACATCTATGTAACTCCACATACAGATATAAAAATTGTACCTGTAAAAGATTCGGTAAAAAAAATTATAGGTTGGAAAGTAACTACGCCAGATGGGAATACATATTATTTAGGAATATCAAAAGACCAAAACAGGAAAGCGGTAGAAGAAGTGGTGTTAACTACTCCATCAGGAAATAAAGGAACAACTTTAGGAAGTATCAATAGCTGGAAGTTGTTAGATATTGAGGATTTTACAAAGAAGAATAATATAAAGTTGACCTATACAGATGTTTTTTACACAACATGTTCTCGTTCTGGTCAAGAAAGAAATATAAATATTACACAACATGATAACTCAAACCTATATCCGGTTCCAGCTATAACACCAATAACATACTTTACAACAGATGTTAAAACATCTAAGATAGTATCTATCGAAGGGAGTCAGGGAAAAATCTTATTTATAAAGAGTAGTTTAAAGAGAGAGGATTTACAAGATGATTATTCTTTACAAGAAGTTATAACGCAAGATGTACATGGAAAAGAGATAAAAAAGACAAAATTAAATTATACATATAAGGTAAGTTCGTTGCCTTCATTTAATAACCCATGTCAGGGTCAAGGAAATTTTTCGGGAGTAAATAAACGCTTGTTTCTACAATCTGTTCAAGATTTCGATTTTAAAGGTGATAGTAATTCACCTTATTTATTTGATTATATAGGAGGAGATTTACCACATAAACTATCATTTGCACAGGATTATTGGGGAGGATATAATGGAAAAACCTCCAATACTAATTTGATACCTACGGTAGATTATTTAGGAGTAAAATATATAAGTTCAGATAGAACAGTTAGTACAAACGAGGCCCAAATAGGTACCCTAAACAAAATAACCTATCCAACAGGAGGGTATCATTTTTTTGAATATGAAAGTAATACATTAGGTCAAGCAGCATATGCAAATTTATTTGCAGAAAAGCAAAGAACTCTAGTAGCTGATATTAGGTATAATTCTAATGCTTTTGAGTATAATAAGGCCTTTTCAATTACCAATGGTCCTAAGATAGTAGATGTTGTAACTCAAATCCCTTGTGATCCACAACAAAGAGATTGTGGACTAACTTTTTATATTCAAAATATAAGTACAGGAATAAAATATCCAATAATAGGAAATCGACAATTAAATTTAGTTTCAGGGAATTATGTTTTAAAAGGAGAAGCTTTAGGATTTTTAGGTAATGATTTTTCTGTAAAAATATTTAAGGAAGATGTTTTAAATAGAACAAATTATAAAGCAGGAGGCTTAAGAGTCAAAAAAATTACAATTAATGATGGAGTAAAAAGTATAGTTAAAAAATTTAAATATAATACATTTAATAATCCAAATAATAGTAGTGGTTTTATGGGGTCAACCCCTGTTTTTATAGAGCCTAATAGGGTTGTTAATATTGGAGGAAGTAGTTTTTATATAAGTAGTGTTATATCATCTAATAGTAATATTCCATTTACAACAACCAAAGGAAGTACTATAGGTTATTCAAATGTTTCACAAGAAATAGAAGGAGGAGGAAAAACAACATATAGGTATTCACAAAGTTTAGATGGAATAGGAGGGAATAATAGGGTATATCCATTTACACCCGAAATGAATTTAGAATGGAAAAGAGGTCAACTATTAGAGGAAAAGAAATATAATTCATCAGATTTATTACTAGAGAAAAAAGTATTTAATTATCAATATTATTCAAATAACAATGATATTTTTAAGAAGCTAGTTAAAGGAATAAAAGTAGCCAAAAATTACTCTGGTAGAACTTTTCTTGAATATAATGGAGGCTTAAGAGAGTGGTATAAATTAGATCATAGTATAACAACGAGTTATTTAAATGGGATAGAGGTTGTACAACGTGTGGATAATATATATCATAATAATTCTCAAAAACATGTAATGCCAATTGGAAGCATTACAACCAATAGTAAAGGAGATGTAGTGTTGAGTAAAACCGTGTATCCACAAGATAAGGTTTCTCCAACAGCAATAGAACAAGCATTAATAAATGCTTATAGGTTTACTCCAATAGAGAGCTATAGTTATAACGATTTAAATAAAGACAATATAGGTTCAAACAATGAGCTGTTATCAAGTCAGAAGACTATATATAATAATACTCATAACCCAGTAGGATTATATTTACCATCAAAAATTCAAACATCAAAAGGTACAGGAGTATTAGAAGACCGAGTAATTTACCATAGTTATGATGATAAAGGAAAGCCAACAGAGGTAAGTAAAAAGGATGGAACTCATATAGTTTATATCTGGGGATATCATAAAACACAACCAGTAGCAAAAATAGAGAACGCTAGATTATCAGATATTCCAAGTAATACCATTATAAGTATACAAAATGCATCCAATTTAGATAAAGATGCAGCAAGTGAAAATGCACTACGTACAACTTTAAATGCTCTAAGAACAGTTCCAGCTTTATCAAAAGCACAAATAACCACATTTACTTATAATCCATTAGTAGGGGTAACTAGTATTACAGACCCTAGAGGACAAACTATATATTATGAGTATGATAGCTTCAATAGATTAAAATATGTAAGAGATAATGAAGGTAAGCTATTAAAAGAAACAAAATACAACTATAAAAACTAGAGAGCTATGAAAAGACTAGGTAAACAAATCTTCTTCTTATTATTATTTTTAGGAGGAGTTATTTATGGGCAAATAGGTTTAAGCCCAGGAGGACCAGGAGGTGGATTTGCAACGATAACAGGAAGTTCACATGTTACACAAAATGATGTTAAAACCTATACTGTAAGTATATCAGGGGTTAGTATTTACTCAGGTGTTTGGGATATCTCAGGAGCAACTATTTTAAGTCAAAATGCAACAAGTGTAACTGTAAAATGGACAAGTTCAGGAAATAAGACAATATTATATACAGCGACTAATACTAGTAATGGCTTGATAGAAGGAGTTTATTATGTAACAGTACAAGGAGCTTCAGCACCATCTACACCGTCCGCTCCTTTATTATCGAGTCAAAATTGTAGTAATGCAGTTTTGTTAAGAGGAACACCACCATCAGGAGTTACTTGGTATTGGCAGGGAGCTAATAGCCAAGGGACTAGTATGTCGAATTCAAGTAGTACATATACGGTTTCTTCTTCAGGAGTTTATTATTTACGAGCTCGTAATAGCAGCGGTATATGGAGTTCAAATTCGTCATCTATCCAAGTAAATGTTTTTACAATACCATCAATACCTCCAGCAGCATCAGTAGTTAATAACTGTGGAAGTTCAGTATTATCAAAAGGAGGTCAACCAAGTGGTATTACATTTTACTGGCAATCGAGTGCAGGTGGAACATCAACAAGTAATTCATCAAGTAGTATAACAAGAACCAGTGGTTCTGTATATTATTTAAGAGCGAGAAATAACAGTACAGGCTGTTGGAGTTCAGCAAGGGCGGTAAGTTATAGTATCAAAAGTATTCCATCAATACCTCCAGCAGCGTCAGTAGTTAATAACTGTGGAAGTTCTGTATTAACTAAAGGCAGCCAACCAAGTGGAATTACATTTTACTGGCAGTCAAGTGCAGGTGGGACATCAACAAGTAATTCATCGAGTAGTATAACAAGAACCAGTGGTTCTGTATATTATTTAAGAGCAAGAAATAACAGTACAGGATGCTGGAGTTCAGTAAGATCGGTAAGTTATAGTATAAAAACAATTCCTTCAGTACCGCCAGCAGCATCAGTAGTTAACAACTGTGGAAGTTCAGTATTAACCAAAGGAGGTCAACCAAGTGGAATTACATTTTACTGGCAATCAAGTGCAAGTGGAACATCAACAAGTAATTCATCAAGTAGTATAACAAGAACCAGTGGTTCTGTATATTATTTAAGAGCACGTAATAATAGTACAGGGTGTTGGAGTTCGGCAAGAGCTGTAAGTTATAGTATTAAAAATATTCCATCAATACCTCCAGTAGTATCAGTGGTAAACAATTGTGGAAGTACAGTATTAACCAAAGGAAGTCAACCAAGTGGAATTACATTTTACTGGCAGTCAAGTTCAAGTGGAACATCAACAAGTAGTTCATCAACAAGTATTACAAGAACCAGTGGTTCTGTATATTACTTAAGAGCGAGAAATAATAGTACAGGATGCTGGAGTTCAGCAAGGGCGGTAAACTATAGTGTAAATACGATACCATCAGTACCAGCAATTCCAACGATTACAAATAATTGCGATAATACAGTATTAACCAAAGGAAGCCAGCCAAGTGGAATTACATTTTACTGGCAGTCAAGTGCAAGTGGAACATCGACAAGTAATTCATCAACAAGTATTACAAGAACTAGTGGTTCTGTGTATTATTTAAGAGCAAGAAATAATAGTAGTGGTTGCTGGGGAAGTTCAAGAATAATAAGCTATACAATCCAACAATCATCAATATGGTATGCAGATACGGATGGCGATGGTTATGGAAATGCATCAAGTACTAAAAGAGCTTGTTCAAAACCATCGGGTTATGTTTCGAATTCAAGTGATTATAACGATGGCACAGTGAATATAACTAACATAGCTCCACAAACATTTTATTTAGATGCGGATAATGACGGCTTTGGAGATCCAAACAATAGTGTTTATTACAGTGTAAAACCAGCAGGTTATGTAACGAATAATACCGATGCTTGTCCAAATGAAGCAGGAACCAATAATGGATGTACTTATACGCCAGTAGTTTTTAGCAATGAAAACTATGTGTTTAGTAGAACCTATAGAAAAGCAATGACAAGTCCATCAGAAATTACTAGCTCAAACGATGTTTTAGAGAGTATTGCTTATTTTGATGGATTAGGAAGAGGGAAGCAAAATATAGGCATCCGTCAAGGAACTAGCGGAAAGGATATTGTTACCCATATGGAATATGATGCATACGGACGTCAAACCAAAGAGTATTTACCTTATACAGCAACTACTCAAAACGGACAGATAAGAGCAGGGGATGTAGCAACAGAAACTAAAGGTTATTATCAAGCTAATTATAGCGATGATTTTGCAGGTGTGTCTTTACCTAATGTAAATGCCTATTCAGAAAAAGTATTAGAAAGTTCACCATTAGCCAGTGTATTAGAACAAGCAGCACCAGGAAAGGATTGGGCAAAGGGAACAAGTTATTCATCAAAAGGTTATACCAATAACAGTCATAGTATTAAGTTTGAATATCAAACAAACGCAGCAAATGAGGTAAAAATATTTGGAGTAGTAACAACGTTTGCAAATAATACTTATACCCCAAGTTTAACAGGAGGAACCGCTTTTTATCCAGCAAGAACTTTGTATAAAACAGTTACCAAGGATGAGAATTGGACGTCAGGTTTAGATCATACTACCGAAGAATTTAAGGATAAGCAAGGACAGGTAATTTTAAAACGTACCTATAACAATAACCAAAAACACGATACTTATTATGTGTATGATGATTATGGAAACTTAACCTATGTGTTACCACCAAAAATGCAAGGGACTACAGCATTGTTAACTACAATTAACAATAAGTTAAACGACTTAGGGTACCAATATAAATATGACTATAGAAACCGTTTGGTAGAAAAGAAAATACCAGGAAAGGATTGGGAGTATATTGTATATGATAATTTAGACAGACCAGTACTTACCCAAGATGCAAATTTACGAGTACAAAAGAACTGGCTATTTACCAAGTATGATGCCTTAGGTAGAGTTGTGTATATAGGGAATTATACCGATAGTAGTAACAGAACAAGAGCACAATTACAAGAGGTTTTAAAGAACTTTACATCAAATAATTTATATGAAGAGGTTACAGGTTCAAATACGATAAGTGGTATACCAGTATTTTATACATATAAATCATTTCCAAACACTAATGCAGTAACAGTATATACCCTAAACTATTACGATAGTTATGTAGATTTACCAACAGGATTAACACCTACAGTAACTACAAGTTATGGTAAAGCATCAACAGCAAATACAAAAGGATTAGCTACTGGAAGCAAAGTACGTGTATTAGGAACAAATAACTGGATAAGCACAGTAACTTATTACGATGAAAAGGCACGACCAATTTATGTGTATTCAAAGAATGACGAATTACATACGGTAGATATTGTAGAGAGTAAGTTAGATGATTTTACAGGAAGAGTATTAGAAACAAAAACTACACATAAAAAGACAGGGAAAGCAGATATAGTAACTGTAGATAAGTTTTACTATGACAATTTAGATAGACTAACCAAACAAACCCAAACTATAGGAAGTAATACAGAGGTAATAGCAGAGAATAGTTATGATGAATTAGGCCAGTTAATAGAAAAGAAAGTAGGAGGGAAAACAGCCCAGTCTAGATTACAAACAGTAGATTACAAATACAATGTACGAGGATGGTTAAAAAACATTAACCAAGATGCAAATAATGACAACGATTTATTTAACTTTAGCCTAAAGTATAACGATATAACAAATGCTAACAAGCGTTTGTATAACGGAAACATTAGCCAAACAAGTTGGAATACTTTAAATACAGATACAAGTTCAAAAACATATACCTATAGCTATGATGCATTAAATAGAATTACAAATGCAACGGGGGCTACAACCTCAAACTATGATATAGGAAGCATTTCTTATGATAAAAATGGAAACATTTTAACTTTAGTTAGAAAAGGACATATCAATAGTGCTACAACTACTTTTGGAAATATGGATGTATTGTATTATTTCTATGACGCAGGAAATAAACTTACAAAAGTAAGAGATGACGGTAATGATACTTATGGATTTAAAGATGGAGCAAATCTAGGAACAGAATATGTTTACGATGCCAATGGAAATATGGTTCGTGATTATAATAAGGGAATAGGTACTTCATCGATAAATGGTATAACTTATAATCATTTGAATTTACCAACAGAGGTTAAGTTTAATAATTCAGATGCTCAAAAAATTAGTTATGTGTATGATGCAAGTGGAGCAAAGTTAAAAAAGGTTGTTAATAACAATGGAAACATAACTACTACTGAATACGCAGGAAACTACATCTATGAGAATAATGTTTTACAATTCTTTAACCACCCAGAGGGGTATGTAAAGAAAGAAAATACAGGTTTCAAATATGTATACCAATACAAAGACCATCTTGGGAATGTTCGATTATCCTATACAGATAGTAACAACGATGGTGTTATTACTTCAAGTACTGAAATTATAGAAGAATCTAATTACTATCCGTTTGGACTTAAACACAAAGGGTATAATGGGAATGTGTCTTCTTTAGGGAATAGTGTTGCGCAGAAATTTGGATATAGCGGAAAAGAGTTAAATGAAGAATTAGGAATTCAATGGCATGACTTTGGAGCAAGAAATTATGATGCTGCTATAGGTAGATGGTTTAGTATAGATAATGAAGCTGAATTATATGTTGGAAATTCCACTTACCATTATTCAGCTAATAACCCTATTTATTTTAAAGATGTTGATGGTAATTATTATGTAGGTGCTGATGGCAAAAGAGTAACAACAAGTGTAGCTAAAGATGGCTCTATTAAACTTAGTAGTAATGCATCAACTGATTTAAAAAAAATGGCTAATCTAATAAATAAGAGTGGTAGCAAAACAGCTATTTCACAATTTAATAAAGTAGGGAATAATAACACTAAAGTTCATTTTAGGTTTTCACAGGAAATAATTCAAGATGAAGATGGTGCAGTTCTATTTGGTCTTCACCAAGCTCATGATAGTGATGGGAATATTTTAAAATGGGATAATGATACAGGTACATTTGATGGAAAAGTAGCTTTTGAAAC
Organism: uncultured Tenacibaculum sp.; assembly: GCF_947499065.1. Lineage (GTDB taxonomy): Bacteria > Bacteroidota > Bacteroidia > Flavobacteriales > Flavobacteriaceae > Polaribacter. The sequence continues at coordinate 8,756 of NZ_CANMMT010000016.1, forward strand.
TGATGAAGATGGGAATATTATTTATAAAGAAGCTACCATAACTATTTTTGAAGCAGCAATTCGATTTTTAAACATTACAAATGAAGATGGGGAAATAGTAGTAGTAAATGCACATGAGAATGAACATAATTTGAATAAAAAAGACATAAAGGCAATTAAAGAAAGACAAAAAGGAAAATCCAATAAAAGAGATGTTGAAAAAAAAGCTACAGAAATAGAAGAAAAAACAAGAAAAGAAATCAAAAAAAATAAAAATTAATAAAAATGAAAAATGATACTCTAATTATTTATTGTTGTTTTATAATCTTTTTTTTTAGTTGTTATTCTCAAAAAAAAGAAGTAGATGATAATAAATTATTGAATTCTATGGCAGAAATTTTAAATCAATCAATCCCTATTTATAAAGAAGTTTATAAAGAAAAAGGGTTTTATGTATCAGATAAACAGCCTAAAAACTTTTTTGTATATGATTTAATTAATATAGATGATAACTTAATTAAATCACCTGTTAATTTAAAAAATGGAGGTATTTATCATTTTTCAGCTTTACACTTCAGATTTTCTTACAGCCATATAGCTGTAATTATAGATGGAGAGTTGAAAATCTTTAGCTTTCTAAACTGTGATGATAAAGGAGATAAAATAGAAGATGTTATATCTTACCTGAAAAAAAACTTTAATTTAACTAATGAAGTGTTAAACCAAGTTAAAAATTATAGAAAGTATGGAGTTTATTACAAGGTAGATTCTCAAGAAAAGCTTCAATGTGAAAGAGGTAAATAGTTGGTAGTGTAGAAAAATAGGTCATGAGATATTTCATGATTGTAAATGAATAAAAGTCAGTAGTTAGTAAAAATTCTAGCTACTGATTTTTCAAGTTCATTGATATATTATGAGAGTTGAAAATTTCTTAAAAGTGATATAATGGCGCAGAAATTTGGGTATAATGGAAAAGAGTTAAATGAAGAACTAGGAATCCAATGGCATGACTTTGGAGCTAGAAATTATGATGCTACTTTAGGTAGGTGGATGAATTTAGACCCTCTTGCTGATCAGATGAGAAGACATAGTCCTTACAATTATGCCTTTGATAATCCTATATATTGGATAGACCCTGATGGTATGGCACCAATGGGTCCTCAAGATGATTTTTATTATAATAAGCAAGGTGATTTGGTGAGCAGAGTTAAAAACAATCAACCAGATAGATTTTTTGTTCAAGTTGATGAAGCCTCTCCACCACCAGCAGTATCTTCTGAATTGGATGGTTCTGGAGCTCAGTCAACTCCAATCTATGAAGAGATTTCTCTTGATAGTGATCTTGGACACATGGCTAGAACGGTATATGCGGAGAGTGCTGGTCAATCGAAAGAAGGCAAAGTTGCAGTAGCCGAAGTAATTCGAAACAGAGCTGATGATGATACCACTAGGTCAAGTAGTAATGACTATAATGCTGCATTCTCTGGAGTTTCTACTTTTGAAGAAGTTGTCACACAGAAAGGGCAATTTGAATCTGTTGGATCAAATACAGCTAGATATAGCGACCCATTATCAGTAACTGGTGGTGATGGAGAAGGAGGTGCTAGACGAAATAGTATCGAAACTACAGCTTTTTCGGATAGTGTTGGTGCTTCAATTGAAGCAACAAATCAAAACACCAATACTGCTCAGGGAGCTACATATTTCTTTTCGCCATATATAGCAACACCAAATTGGGCAAAAAATATGTCAGAAGTTACAATCCCAGGTGTTCAAAAAACTGATTTTAAATTTTATAAATACTAATCAATGAAGAAGATATTTTTAATAATCCTACTAATCGTCGTTTCTATATCATGTAAAGACAAAAAAAAATCTAAAATAGATGAAACAGATAAGGCTGAGATTAAAACGCAAGTTAAACCTGAGGTTTCTGTCGATAAGAATATTGTTTTTCATAGAAATGACACCATCATTAAATTTTATAATATAGAAAATAGTTACGGCGTTTTTAAATGGAGCGTTGATGGTAAATTTGAAAACCAAGGAAAAGATACTTTATCATTTGATGAAACTAAGATTAATAAAATCAGGAAAATCGGAGATAGTTTTATCTATACTGATGGATGTGGTTCAGCTTGTGATTATATACTAATCTCTAAATTCATTTCAGAAGACAAAGGGACTACTTTCCTGTATCCTCTTCTTGTTGATGAGAAAAAAGAATTAATTATATATAAAGGAGACAAAGAGAATGTTTTACTTTCAATATACGATCTTAAGACTGGCGAGATTAAGGAAGTTATTGAAGATTTTGATAAAACTATACGTCCTCCCAAAAATGTTGTTGAACAAGTAAGTATTAATGAAAAAGGTAACCTTGTTATCGAATGGGTTAAACCTAATTCGATAAAGACCAAAAAGGAAATAGTTTTATAAGATTAATAGAGATGATTAAAAACGCTCACTTGAAAAAGTGGGCGTTTTTTATTTACACTCTCTGGTAGTGTAGTAAAATAGGTCATGAGATATTTCAAGATTATAAATGAATAAAAGTCAGTAGTTAGTAAAAATTTTAGCTACTGATTTTACAAGTTCGTTGATATATTATGAGAGTTGAAAATTTCTTAGAAGTGATATAATCAGGGATTGTTATTCCAAGATGCAAATAATGACAACGATTTATTTAACTTTAGCCTAAAGTATAACGACATAACAGATGCTAACAAACGTTTGTATAACGGAAACATTAGCCAAACAAGTTGGAATACTTTAAATACAGATACAAGATCAAAAACATATACCTATAGCTATGATGCTTTAAACAGAATCACAGTAGCTACAGGGAGTTTAACACATAATTATACTCTTTCTTCTGTTTATTATGATAAAAATGGTAATATCACTTATTTAAGCAGAAATGGACATACCAATAGTAATGCTACTTCTTTTGGTTTAATGGATCAACTTTATTACAGTTATGATGCTGGAAATAAATTACTGGGTGTACGTGATGATGGTAATGATACCTATGGTTTTAAAGATGGTACAAATACAGGAAACGATTATATGTACGATGCCAATGGAAATATGCTTCGTGATTATAATAAAGGAATAGGAACCTTATCAACAGATGGTATTACCTATAATCATTTGAATTTACCAACAGAGGTTAAGTTTAATAATTCAGATGCTCAAAAAATTAGTTATGTGTATGATGCTAGTGGAGTAAAGTTAAAAAAGGTTGTTAATAACAATGGAAATATAACCACTACAGAGTAAGCTGGAAACTACATCTATGAGAATAATGTTTTACAATTCTTTAACCACCCAGAGGGTTATGTATCATCAGTAAATGCTAATGATATATCACAAGGTTTCAAATATGTATACCAATACAAAGACCACTTAGGTAACGTTCGTTTATCATATACTGATAGTAACAACGATGGTGTAATTACACCAAGTACAGAAATTATAGAAGAATCTAATTACTATCCATTTGGTTTAAAACATAAAGGGTATAATGGAAATGTTTCTTCTTTAGGGAATAGTGTTGCTCAGAAGTTTGGGTATAACGGAAAAGAGTATGAAGAAGGACTAGGATTAGATTTGTATGAAATGGATATGCGTCAATATGACCCAGCCATTGCTAGATGGACTTCAACAGACCCAGTTACTCATTATTCGGCAAGTACATATAATGCTTTTGATAACAATCCTGTTTTCTTTGCTGACCCAAGTGGTGCTGATTCCATATATAATTTTGAGACTGGTCAGTATGTGATAAATGGGACAGTAGTTTCATTTGATGAAGCTATGGCTTACGCTCAAAACGGAGGTAATGCAGATGGAGGTAATAATAATACTCCTAATAAGGATTCAAAAAGTGAATCGAAGAAGGATGGTGATGAACCAATAGATAGAACTTATAAAGGTAAAAAACAGACTGGTCCAGCAACACCATTGGTAATTGAAGGTATATTTAGTGATTTTTACAATATTGATGCATATAATTGTCATTCTTTTGCGTGGTGTAATTCTCAAGGAGATCCTGCCGATCCGGCAAACGCATACTGGGTGAAAAGAGGGGTTACTAAATGGGATAATAACCCTTTAAACAATATGAAAGGGTATAGAGCACTAAAATTTGATGACTCTAATCAAGTAGGTGATAGAGTTATATATTATGCATGGAGTTCTTATTCTGGTAAGGTTGAACCCACACATTCAGCTATTGTTACTAAAGTAAATGAAAAGGGTAATGTTATTGAAGTCGAAAGCAAATGGGGGACACTACCTAGATATAAGCATCATCCACGAGATATTCCTGCAGATTATGGAGCAAAAGCTCCTACCTTTATAGCTCCAGATGGAAAAAAATATGAAAGTAGAATATATTATAGAAAAAAACCTTAAAAAATGAATAAAGTTTTTATTATACCAATATTGTTTTTTTTTCTTAGCTGTACTAATAGCTATGATTTAATCTTAAATGGACTATCCAATAATTATGTTTTACTATTCGATGAAATGGATAAGAATATTTATTTAGAGCATTACAATTTAACAGAAGTTAGTCATAAAACTAAATTTAAGGAGTACAGAAATGCAGTAAGTAATTTTTATGCAGCAGACAAAGATATTTTAACTTATTTGTTAAAATATGAGAAAGATACAGTTAATGTTTGTGATTGGATAAAAACAAGAAATCCATTGTCTTCTAAGCTGAATGAAATGGATTTTATAACTAATTCTAAAGGAGCTTTAGTTCTTTTTGATAATTTTCTTTCTAATGAATCTGATATAAGAATACCAGACTATATAGATAAGTTATCTTACAAGGGTATTGTGCATTTTTATTCTAGTAATAAAAATCTTTCGAAGGAAGAATTAAAAAAAGAATACAGAAGCTATATAAAAGGGTTGTAATTTTTGGTAGTGTAGTAAAATAGGTCATGAGATATTTCATGATTATAAATGAATAAAAGTCAGTAGTTAGTAAAAATTCTAGCTACTGATTTTACAAGTTCGTTGATATATTATGAGAGTTGAAAATTTCTTAAAAGTGATATAATCAGGGATTGTTATTCCAAGATGCTATGATTTATATTGAACTTTATTTAAAAAACTAATTGTGTTTACCACTAGACAGAGACTAGCAGTAGTGTGAGGTAATAAATTGAATAAATAGTAATAAACATGAAATTTAAAAAGGTATTTAATTTAATTATTTTATTAGTTTTAATTTGTAGTTGTTCCAACTTACAAAAAGAGAAAAAATTTATACTAAAGAATAATATTGTTTTCTTAAAAACAGAGTTAAATTCAGATTCAAAAATAGGAATGTATGATTTTTTTAAAAATGTTACTTCCTTATCTGAAAATGAGAAGATAGAATTAATAGAAGAGCTTTTGAAGTATAAAGGAAATAATAGAGTAAGTAAACCTTTTATACTTTGTTATAATAAAAATCTATCCCAAATGTATTTAGGTAATATTAAGAATACTACTGTTGAAATAGAGGCTTTATTATTTATTAATCAATTATATTTTGATAACCCTTTTTATTATTCACCTTATCCTATAATTATTGATTCAAATCAAAAAGCAATTAATAATAATCAAAAAGCCATGGATAGTGTATATAATTCTTACATTAAATGGTTTGAAATAATTAAAAAGAAAGGTATAAATAAAGCAAAAAGAGAGAATATATTACCTCTTTTAAATACTGATTATAAATGGATTTATGGTATAGATGTATCACCTATTTCTAAGCTTCAATTCAAAATATAAAAAGAATAAAGAAGTATAGTAACAATAAATTGAAACAAAAAAATGGACTTAGATTCCTCGCTCCCGCATGATTGCATTGTGTGGTAAAAAGAAATCAGAATTTTTAATAAAGAAAAACTACTTTAAGAAATTGAAGTAGTTTTTTATCCGTTGGCTGAACAAATGCGTAGACATAGTCCGTATAATTATGCATTTAATAATCCTATTTTCTTTATTGATCCTGATGGGATGAAGCCTTTAGGGTACGATGGTATCTTTGTAGATGAAAATGGTAATAAAATAGGTGATGACGGGATTGATGATGGCAAGGTTTATGTTGTAAAGACAGATGTAAAGAGTGTTGAGACTGGTGCATCAATAGATGGTATTTCAACAGAAGAAAAAAACAATACAGTATCATTTATTAAAGAGAACAGTGGTAATACAGCACCCCAGGTTCTGGAGATGCAAGTAATGAAAATTCTGGTTATTTATCGGCTCATAAAAAGACCAACGATATTTTGAAAGAAAGTGGAAAAGCTATTAATCCAAAAGGGGCTATAATTACAGTTAATAGAGCTAATGGTAAAGTTGTTATAACAAATAAAAATAGAGAATATAAAGAATTGAATTAGTTATGAGAAAAATAACATTTATTACAGTAATTATAATAATTGTAATGAATTTTTCTAATTGTTATGTTAGAAATGTTCAAAATAACGAATATTCGGAGTTGGTATATAAACCTCTTGATAATAATATTAACGCCTCTGCAGAAGTATTAAATCAAATTAATTTTATAGAGAGACAATTAAAAAGAAAATTAGACGGTAGGAACTATATCAATTACGGTGTTGTTGAAAATATTATAATCTTATCAAAGATAGAAACTAAAATAACAGCTTTAGGGACTTTTGGAAATTCGTATGAAATAACTAAGGAAAGTTTATCCAAATGGAAAAAATGGTATAAAAATAATAGCAAATACTTTTTTTTTCGTAATGAGGGGAATGACAAATTTTTAGGAATAAAATATCCAAATGGAGAAAAAATAGTACTTATCGATAAATAGGTTGTAAAGTAAATTACCCCTTCCTGTCTCTCACTCTCGCACGATTATATCGTGTGGTTGAGTAAGAGTAAGCAACAAGAGTAAGTTAATAATTAAAACAATCAAGAAGATGGACTTAGGTTCATCTTTTTGTCTTCTTAAAATGTTGTATTTTCACTTAAAAGTTCTTTGAAAGAAATTATTGAAGAAACCCGATAGCGCGGATATAGATATAGGCACACAACCCGATAGCGCGGAAATGTTTTCCGTGCCGAGTATGAGTAAGTAAATAGAATTTAAATTATTAAAAATAAATAAAGCCACAGCAAAAATGTTGTGGTTTTTTTCCCCGCTCCCACACGATTGATTGTATCGTGTGGTAAAAGGAACTGAGAATTAATTTCAGAATTTTTAATAGAGAAAAACTACTATAAGAAATTGAAGTAGTTTTTTTATTTTAGATAAAAATTGTAAAATGCTAAGAGTTTCGTAGAGTTTTATTAAATAAAAATATGAAGAAAATACTTTTTGAATATGAAATATTGGATGAGTTTGGAGTAGAAAGTATTTGGACTACAAGCTTAGGGAATGATGTTTATAGAATAGAAAATATTCCTTTTTATGCTAAAGAATATGCTTACAAGGACCTAGTAAAAGTGAAAAAAATAAATGATAGTCTTTATGTTGATGTTTTATACGAAGAATCGGGAAATAGTGTTATAAGAATATTATTTAATGAGGAAGATTTAGATTTGAAACAAGAAGTAACATCTGAATTAGAAAGATTAGGTTGCGGCTGGGAAGGAAGTAATATAGATAGATTGATATCAATTAATGTTCCTAAAAATATAGATTATTCTGAAGTTGAAGATTTTTTAATTAAAGGAGAATTATTAGAAACTTTTGAATATGAAGAAGCTTGTATTTCAGAAAAGCATCAAGAGGATAATAATGAATAAAGTATATAAGGTCGGTATTACTCCGTTCTCGCACGATTGCATCGTGTGGTAAGAGGAAAATAAAAAAAGAACTAGATTAAAATGAATAAAAAAATAGTAAAAAGACTTATACTTATTATTACTATTATCATTAGTTTGATGATTATAGTTACAGTCGGCAGTGCTATCAAAATAAAAAATTCAGAAGCATATCCTTTTGCTAAGGAGTACATAATTAATGATAAAGAAGTACATGAAAAAACAGGAGACATATTAGCATTTGGTAGCTTTCCTTCTGGTTTAATAAGAGAGGATTATAGAAAAATTAAAGCACAAATAGAAATTGATGTAGAAGGTACAAAGTGGAGCGGAAAAATTATAGTTATAATGGAAAGAAGTAAAGATTCTATTAAATGGAAATATAAAAAAGTACATTATTTATAAAAATAAAATATAGTATAATTATTGTTTCTTTCTATTAATACTGCTCCCGCACAATTGCACCATGTGGTAAAAGGAACTAAGAATTAATTTAAGAATTTTTAATAGAGAAAAACTACTTTAAGAAATTGAAGTAGTTCTTTTAATTTAGACGAAAATTGTAAGATGCTATGAGTAATAATACTATAACAGATGATTTCAAAGATTTTTTTTCATACTTAAATGAATCTTTACCTGATAGTACTAACTATATGGATTTATCTAATTTGTGTATAACAATGTTTTTTACAGTAGATTTTTTACCAGAAGAGTTTAAATCATTAGAACTTAAAAAAGAGGCATTGTCAATTGTTTTTTCAAAAATATGTGAAAAAAGAAATATAGCTACTTATCCATACGATGCTTATATTTATGGAGCTTCGTTTCATAATACCCATGATAAAGGGCATTGGTTAGAGGTATTAGCAAGTACTTTAAAATTAAATACCAAACCAGATATAGAAGAGGCAAAAAAATTATTGTTAAAGACGAAAGAATGATGCCGTAAAAAAGTTTTCTTAAAAATTAAAACAGTTTTTTCAACAATACGTATGAGAATACACATATTTGTGTATTTTTATTGGTACAAAAATTACATAACATGGGAAAATTCGAAATTAAAACAGATAAATCTGGGCAATTCAGATTTAACTTAAAAGCGGGAAATGGACAAGTAATTCTTTCAAGTGAAGCTTATACTACAAAAGCAGCTTGTAATAACGGAATTGACTCTGTAAAAACGAATTCGCAAAATGATGCTAGATTCGATAGACTAGAAGCAAAAAACGGAAGTCCATATTTTAACTTAAAGGCAGCTAACGGACAAGTAATTGGAAATAGCGAAATGTATTCAAGTAAAGATGCGATGGAAAACGGAATAGCTTCAGTGAAAAAGAATGCACCAGATGCAACAGTAGAAGATAATTCTTAAAAAGAATATATACTTACAATAAAAAAGATGAACCTAGGTTCATCTTTTTTGTTTTTAGAAAAATGTTATTTTAGAATTTCAAATTAAGTTAGCTATGAACAAGAAATATATTATTTACATGATAACTGTTGTTGTACTTATAATAGTAACCAGATTTATGTACAATATGTATCAATTTGCAAAAGGAGTAGAAGAAGATATAGGAAAATATACTAGGTTGAAAGACACAATTCATATTAATACAGATACGATTAATCACATTCCTAATAAAGAACAACAGAAAAAATTAAAAGCTTTGCTAAACGGAGTTTGGGCAGAAAATGAAGAAGACAATGCATTATTTCAAATCGAAGGAGATACATTAAGGTATGTAGAATATTATAATACACCTTATTTAGCTTTTTTAAACGAAAACTATTTTGAAATAAGATATTTAGATAATAAGGTGTTATCAAAAAGTATAATTTTAAAATTAACTAAAGACAGTTTAATCCTAAAAACAGCAGCAGAAAAACCATTAAGATTATTTAATAGAAGGGAATAATTAAGTAAAGATGAACTTAGGTTCATCTTTTTTGTTTTTAAAAGAATATGATTAATTTTCGCAAAATTGTATTACAACATATATTTTAAGTTGATAATTATGAAAAGTAAAAAGATGTTAGAGAAGATATATGAAATAGTTAAAGAGAAAAACTGTACAATTAGATTAAACTGGTTTTATGATCCAGACTATGAAGTATCAGATTGGAATAGTTATTTGAACTTTCCTATAGAAGGATATTTTGAGCCTCAGCACATTGGACCTATAAAAGTTAATCAATGGAAATGGTTGGAAATAAACCCTATTGAAATTAAAATTATAGGAAAATTAATTCAGAACAAAGAAGTTGATCATTCAATAGAAATAATTAGAATGTTAAAAGAGAATAACATTAGTTTCTCTCAAAACAGGAAATATTTAAGGGTAGAAAATACTTGGTTTGTAGCAGAAACATAAGAAGAGGTTATTTAATAGAGTTTAACATATAAATTACAATTGTAAGTAAAAAAGAGACACTTCTAACGATAAAACAAAACTTTTTTAACCTTCCCAAAAGAATAAATTCAATAGCCTAAGCAACTTAGAAAAAAGCGCAGGTTTCAGAGGCTTTTTAGGGCTAAAACATTAAGTACTAATATGTATCTTAGCAGCCATAAAGTGATCAAAGTAACTTTTATTACAAACCTAAAATAATATTTCAAGTATATTTGTGCGTGTATGAATGAAAATCTAAATCCTGAAAATACAAACTTTTCAAATGAAGAATTAGACGTAGAAAAGAAGTTACGTCCGTTGTCATTTGACGATTTTACAGGTCAAGATCAAGCGATTGAGAATTTAAAAATATTTGTAGAGGCTGCCAATCAAAGAGACGAGGCATTAGACCATGCATTGTTCCATGGACCTCCAGGTTTGGGAAAAACAACCCTAGCCAATATTTTAGCAAATGAGTTGGGAGTAGGCATCAAAATAACTTCAGGTCCAGTATTAGACAAGCCAGGAGACTTAGCTGGATTGTTAACCAACTTGGACGAGCGTGATGTATTATTTATAGATGAGATTCACCGATTAAGCCCAATAGTTGAGGAGTACTTATACTCGGCAATGGAAGATTATAAAATAGATATTATGATCGAATCAGGGCCTAATGCACGTACGGTACAAATAAACTTAGAGCCTTTTACATTAGTAGGAGCCACAACGCGTTCAGGATTACTTACAGCTCCAATGAGAGCACGTTTCGGAATCAGCAGTCGTTTACATTATTATTCAACAGAATTACTAACTACCATTATACAGCGTAGTGCGCATATATTGAGAGTACCAATTTCAATGGAAGCAGCTATAGAAATAGCGGGGAGAAGTAGAGGTACACCACGTATAGCCAATGCATTGTTACGAAGAGTACGAGATTTTGCACAAATAAAAGGCGATGGAACTATAACCATTGAAATAGCAGTATATGCATTAAAAGCATTGAATGTAGATGCCCATGGATTGGACGAAATGGATAATAAGATATTAACAACAATTATCGATAAGTTCAAGGGAGGGCCAGTAGGAATAACCACATTGGCAACAGCAGTAGCAGAAAATGCAGAAACCATAGAAGAGGTGTATGAACCATTTTTAATTCAGCAAGGATTCATAATGCGAACACCTCGAGGAAGAGAAGTAACTGATTTAGCCTATAAACATTTAGGTAGAATCAAAGGAACAAGTCAAGGGGAATTGTTTTAAAAAGAAAAGGTACAAATGGGAGAAAATAAAGGAAATAGTAATAATACGTGGTTACAACGTTTAAAAGACGAAAGTTGGGAGGCAGAACTATTGGTATCGGCCATCGCAATATTTGGTACATTTAAATTGTTTGATATGATTGCGTGGGTTACCAATTTCTTTATAGATACCTTACATCCAAGTCAGTACTTTATAGCATATTTTATAGTCACTTTTGGATTGTTAGCCATAAGCATACTGGCGGCAATGTTTGTAATCCATTTTGTGTTACGAGCCTATTGGATAGGATTGGTCGGATTAAACTCCGTGTTTCCCGATTATAGTATAGAAGACAGTGCCTATTCTAAGATATATACAGAAAAGATACTATCTATATTACCAAAGTTAAAAGACTCCATAAAAAAGGTAGACGAACTGTGTAGTGTAATTTTTTCAGTAGCCTTTACATTTCTACTAATCTATACCTATGCAGCTATTTTTTCGAGTTTGTATTTATTGTTATTCAATTTGTTGGTGCCTTATGTAGATGCATTCATACTACTAATTCCAGCAGGAATTATCATCATAGGAGCCTTTACACAAACCATTCTAACATTTTTCTCCAACCTTAAAATGAATAAGGAAAAAGAAGGCTTACAAATTCTAAACTTTAAACTAGTAAAGTTTGTATCCATAATTATGTTTGGACCCCTGTATAAAAATATACTACAGGTTTCCATGATATTTGGTTCTAACTTTAAGAAGAAAAAGAGTATAGTGTATTTAATATTTGTTTTTGTTATAGGAGGAATATTCATGTTTGCAGTACAATTAAAAGATACAAATACGCTTCATTTAATTGCAAAAAAAAATAGATACGATAGTACAAGAGCTTATGCTGATTTTTACAAATCGGACAATGAGAAAAACGATTTCTTACTAACTCCAGAAATAGAATCGCATAAGGTAACTTCCAATACATTAGAGCTATTTATACCAGTGTATGAATACGAATTAAAAATACGAAAGGAGAATTGTGGAGAGTATCAAGAAGACGATAAGAAATCAGATATAGAACAAAAAGAAGCAAGAATACAGCATTTATTAGATTGTTATAAATCATACAACATAGTTTCATTAGATGGAAAGAAATTAGACGTAGAATTTTTACGTTATAATAATCACCCAAGAACCAATCAGTTTGGTTTGGTATGCTATTTAGATTTAAATGAAATATCTAAAGGAATGCATAAAATAAAGGTAGAAAAGAAAAGTTATGATAAGAATTATTTAGAATGGACCATTCCGTTTTATTATAATTTTAATGAAAAGAGATAAATGAAGTTATTAAAAAAGCTCATACCAATACTAGAGTGGTTACCCAACTATAGGAAGTCGCAATTAAGAGGCGATGTAGTAGCGGGTATAACTGTGGCTATAGTATTAATTCCACAAGGAATAGCCTATGCATTAATTGCAGGCTTACCACCTATATACGGATTATACGCAGCTTTGGTACCACAGTTAATGTATGCAGTTTTCGGATCGTCGCGCCAAGTGGCCATAGGACCAGTGGCAATGGACTCGTTAATAGTAGCTACAGGTGTTTCTACTTTAGCCTTAATCGGTTCCGAAAGTTATATAGCCATTGCCATATTGCTAGCTTTGCTGGTAGGAGGAATACAGTTTTTAATGGGGATTTTCCGTTTAGGGTTTATTGTAAACTTTTTATCAAGACCCGTAATTATTGGGTTTACATCAGCAGTAGCATTGATTATCGGATTAAATCAGTTTAGAAATTTATTAGGCGTAGAGTTTTTACAAAGCGATCAAATTCACATTTTATTAGAAGACATCATTTCTAGATTCATGTATTTCAATACACCAACAACCATTATTGGTATTATAGCGTGTATTATTATCATGATTTTTAGAAAGATTAATAAAAAAATACCCAATGCCTTAATTGTAGTGGTCTTAGGAATTGTAGCAGTTCGATATTTCGGGAATCACTTTTCAGAAGTAGCCATTGTAAAAGACATTCCTTCAGGATTACCAAAGTTTGTAATGCCGGTAATAGATATTGCCTTAATTAGAGAATTAATGCCTATTGCCGGAACCTTAGTAATGGTAGGATATTTAGAAACTATTTCTATAGGAAAAACCTTAGAAGTAAAGCAAGACGAATATAGAGTGCGACCAAATCAGGAATTGGTAGCTTTAGGATTGAGTAATATTGTAGGGTCGTTGTTTCAATCCTATCCTTCAACATCAAGTTTTTCGCGTTCGGCAATCAATGAAGAAGCGGGAGGAACAACAGGAGTATCGGCAATAATATCGGCTATCATTGTAGTGCTTACCTTATTGTTTTTAACACCGGTATTTTATCACTTACCAAAAACAATCTTAGCAGCTATAATTATTGTAGCGGTATTTAACTTAATTAATGTAAAAGAAGCCAAAAGGTTATGGAAAGCTAACAATTTAGATTTCTGGCTGTTGGTAGCTACATTCTTTTCAACATTAATCTTTGGTATAGAATATGGTATTGTAATCGGAGTAGGATTATCGTTGGTAGTCTTAATATTTAGAACATCAAGACCCTATGTTACCGAATTAGGAAAAGTACCGAACTCAGATTTTTACCGAAACAAAAACAGATTTAACGAAGTAGAAATAGACAAAGAAGTATTGGTATTCCGTTTCGACGCCCAATTATTTTATGCCAATGCCAATTACTTTAGAGATACCTTAGAGGAAATGACCGAAGAAAAGGGAGAAGCTTTAAAGTTAATCGTGTTAGATGCAGAAAGCATTAACCGCGTAGATAGTACAGGAATAGAAATGCTTAAAGAACGAATTAAGTATTATAATAAAAGAGGAGTAGAGTTTTATTTAGCAGGAGTTAAAGGACCTGTTAGAGATGCATTCTTTAGAGGAGGTTTATTAGACATTATTAGTATAAACCATCTTTTTATGAGAGTAAATGGAGCAGTAAACTTCTTTAAAACAGGAGATAATCAAAATCAAAAGAAATACGCACAGTATATACACCAAGCGTATGAATAATTTAATATTATGAAGATAGAGCAAATTTATACAGGTTGTTTAGCACAAGGAGCATACTACATTGAAAGTAATGGAGAGGCTGCTATTATTGATCCCTTAAGAGAGGTACAACCTTATATAAACAGAGCTGAAAAAGATGAAGCGAAGATTAAGTACATTTTTGAAACTCATTTTCATGCCGATTTCGTGAGTGGTCACGTAACTTTAGCAGAGAAAACAGGAGCTTCAATTGTATTTGGACCTACGGCAAACCCAAAGTTCAACACGCATATTGCAACAGACAACGAGGAGTTTACCATAGGAAATGTAACTATAAAAGCATTGCATACTCCAGGACATACCATGGAGAGTACTACTTATTTATTAATAGATGAGGAAGGAAAAGAGCATGCAATATTTAGTGGAGATACTTTATTCTTAGGAGATGTAGGACGTCCAGACTTAGCACAAAAAGCAGCAAGCTTAACGCAAGAAGAGTTAGCGGGAATGTTATACGATAGCTTACGAACTAAAGTAATGACTTTAGGAGATGATGTAATAGTATATCCAGGACACGGAGCAGGATCGGCATGTGGAAAGAACCTAAGTAAAGAAACAGTAGGGTCTATAGGAGAGCAAAAGAAAACCAACTATGCTTTACGTGAAAACATGACACGTGAAGAGTTTATTGCTGAGGTAACAGATGGATTGTTACCACCGCCAGCATACTTCCCATTAAATGTAAAAATGAACAAGGAAGGATACCAATCTATAGATGAGGTAATTAAAAGTGGAGCCAAAGCATTATCGGTAGATGAGTTTGAAAAAGCAGCTAACGATACTGAGGTAATTGTATTAGATGTACGTCACCAATTCGATTTTATCAAAGGATTCATTCCACAATCAATATTTATAGGATTAGGCGGAACCTTTGCACCATGGGTAGGAGCTTTAATAAAAGACGTAGCACAACCAATTTTATTAGTAACACCAAAAGGAGAGGAAGAAACAACCATTACACGTTTATCGAGAGTAGGATTTGATAATGTAGTAGGATATTTAGATGGAAGTTTTGAGGCTTGGGCAGCATCAGGAAAAGAAGTAGATACATTACGTTCGGTATCGGCAGTAGCATTAGAAGAAGCAATGAAAAACGATGCGAAAGTATTTGATGCACGTAAACCAGGAGAGTATGCCAATGAGCATATTGTAGACGTACCAAGTACACCGTTAGATTTCTTAAACGATCATGTAGCGGAGTTCCCAACAAAAGAAGATTTTTATATCCACTGTGCAGGAGGATACCGTTCGGTAATCGCAGCATCAATCTTAAAAGCAAGAGGATATCATAATGTAATAGATGTAGCAGGAGGATACAAGGCAATAAAAGAAACTAATATTGAGAGAACAGCCCAAGTTTGTCCTTCAACATTAAAATAATTTAAGATGAAAAAGTACGTTTTAATACTAGTAAGTTTACTAGCCATTGTAATGTCGTGTAAATCGAAAAACGAAGGCGTAAAAGATATTACGGTAGAAGATTTACAAGTGGTTTTAAAAAACGAAGCCAACATTCAGTTGTTAGATGTACGTACACCACCAGAATGGGCACACGGTATTATTAAAAATGCGACAGAAATAAATGTAACATCAGATGGTTTTAAAGAGGAAGCTTTAAAAAAGTTAGACAAAACAAAACCAGTATATATTTATTGCCGATCGGGTGGAAGAAGTAAAATAGCTTCGGAAATGTTATCGAAAGAAGGCTTTGAAACTTATAATATTTTAGGAGGCTATTTAGAATGGCAAGAGAAAAATAAGTAATCATGAAACAAGAAGTATATATAGAAAACCTAAAATGCGGTGGTTGTGCAAATACCATTGTAAACGGAGTAAGTAGCATAAAAGGAGTGGACAACGTTGCCGTAAGTGTAGATAATTCCTTAGTTACCTTTGTAAGTAACGAAGCTACATTAGGATTGGTAAAAGAAAAATTATCAAAACTAGGCTATCCAGAAGTAGGAGCAGACAATACGGTACTGCACAAAGCAAAATCGTTTGTAAGCTGTGCTGTAGGAAGAGTACAAAAATCATAAACAAAAATCCCGAGTGAAGAACTCGGGATTTTTTTATTAGAATAAAAAAACAATTATAATGTTTGTTATAAAATTTTTATTTGAAAGTTTTCGAGCTATGATTTTACAGCTTATTACGTAATTTTCATTTTACGATATTTATTGTAATATTTTGATATTGTTGATGTTTTGATAAAAAAAATATATATTTACAACAAAAAAAATGTTATGATGTATGATTTAAAGATAATACTGTTTTTTTTGTTTTTTACTTTTTTAAGCTATGGTCAAGACAAAAAAGACTTATACAGCTGGTTTGATAAAGAAGTAGGAGTACATTCTTCATCTATATTTGAAGGGGAAACTTATAAAAAAAAGCATATTCCAGTAAAAAATAGTCACCCATTTTATAAAAACAATCAATTTTATAAAGGAGATATTGTTTATGATGGTGAATCCTTTTTCGATTTAGATTTGAAATATGATTTGCATGATCAAGAAATAATAGTTCGGTTAAAAGATAAAAACGGAACCCACTTACCAATTAAAATCTTTAAAGATAAGATTCAGTATTTAACAATTGATGGCGCAAAATTTATAAATTTTAAAAAGGGGAATTCTAAGGAGAATGATAACTTTTTAGGTTTATATGAAATCATTTATGATTCGAAAAGAGTTAAGCTTTTAGTAGGGCATAACAAATCAATTTCAGAGAGGTTAGATAGAGGAAAAATGTTTGCAAAATATGTAAACGATGAAGAGAAGTATTTTATATTTTATAAAGGGAAATATAATGAAGTGAAAAGCAAAAGAGATTTAAGAAGAATTTTTCCTGAAAAAGAAAAAGTAGTAGAAAAATATTATGCTACATATAAAAAATTGAGAAAAGATAATAAGAGTCTTTTTTGGGTTAAGTTAATCGAGGCTTTAGATCAGAATTAAAATAAAAACAGTTATGAAAAAAATACTAGTGTTGTTTGCAATTTTATATTGTACAATAGTTACTGCTCAAGATTTTTCAAAAAAAATTACAATATCTTTTGTAGATAGTCCCTTAGAAAAAGTGTTAAATGATCTTGAAAGTAAAACAGGTTATTCTTTTTTTTATATAGATGGATGGTTGAAGGATATAAAAGTAACGGGTAGTTATACCGATAGTTCTTTAGAGAAAATACTAACAGAAGTTTTAAAGGAGACTCCCATAAATTTTTATTTGCATGAAGGAAAAAAAATAATTCTAACCAAAAACAACGTAGTTTTTAATAAGCTTCCAGAAGGATTTCTAACATCAAAAACAAAAAAAGAAGTAAATCTAGAAGAAGAAGTAGCGCCTGTATTTTTTGAAGAGAATTCACAAAATCAATCGAAAGTTATCAAAATAGGAAAAGCTAATTTAAATTCAAATGATAAATATTTCTACATAACAGGTACAATTAAAAACAGTATAACAAATGAGCTAGTACAAGGAGCAGTAGTTAGTGTTAAAGGAAAGCAAGTTGTCACAGAGACCAATGAAAAAGGTTATTATAAGTTAAGAGTTCCGAAAGGGTTTAATACAATAGAAGTTGAGTTAGTAGGAAATGAAAAGATAAGCAAGGATGTTGTAATTTATAACAATGACAGGTTAAATTTTGCAATGAATGAGACATTTGAATCGTTAGAAGAAGTAGATATTTATGCAAAAAAAGATATAAACGAAATCAAAGCAATTACTGGTGTATCTCAAATAGAAGTTGCAAAAATAAAAAATATACCTCTAGTGTTAGGAGAACAAGATATATTTAGAGTTGCAACAACTTTACCAGGTATAACTACAGCTGGAGAAGGAGCATCAGGGTATAATGTAAGAGGAGGAAAAACAGATCAGAATTTAATTCTTTTAGATGGTATGACTATATATAATCCAACTCACTTTTTCGGATTGTTTTCAAGTATAAATCCCTTTGTTTTAAAATCTGTTGATATTTATAAAGGAAATATACCCTCAGAGTTTGGAGGGAGATTATCATCAGTATTTGATATAAAGTCAAAAGATGTTCATGTTAATAAAATCCAAGGAGAAGCTTCTATAGGAGCTATAATGAGTAATTTAGCGTTACAAGTACCTGTTTTAAAAGATAAATCTACTTTGATGGTGGGAGCAAGAAGTACTTATTCGAACTGGATTTTAAGGTCTTTAGATTCAAAAAATCTTAAAGATAGTGAAGCATCATTTTATGATGTTAGTTTAAAATATTTACATAAAATTAATGATAAAAACTCATTAAGTGTTAGTGGTTACCTTAGTAAAGATCGCTTTAATGTAACTCTTGACTCTATACATTCATTTACCAATAAAGCTATATCTATTAGTTCTAATCATAAATTTAATGAGAAAAATAATTTGAATGTATTGTTAACAAATTCGAACTATGGATTTAACATTGATTATTATAAACAAACTACAGGAGGGTTTGATTTAGGTTATAATATTAATGAAACAGAATTGAAATTAAATTTTTCATATTTAAGAAGCAAACAGCATCACTTTAATTATGGGGTTTCATCAAAACTATATAATGTAAACCCAGGAAATATAAAGCCAATAGGACAAAATTCGTCATATGCAAAAATAGATATACCAAAAGAGAAAGCACTAGAATCAGCTTTTTTCATATCAGATGATTTTAAACTTAATGATAGATTACAGTTTTATTTAGGGTTAAGATATTCTAATTTTTTATTCTTAGGACCAGGAAGCCAAAGAATTTATACAGAAGGAGCTCCTAAGGATATAACAACGTTACTGGAAGAAGTTCAATATAAAAATAATGAAGTGATAAGTAATTATGGAGGATTAGAATACAGATTATCAGCTAAATATTCTTTTCCAAATGATTTAACGTTAAAAGCAAGTTATAATAGCACAAATCAATATATCCATACATTATCAAATAACACAACTAATTCTCCTACAGATACATGGAAGCTATCTGATTTGAATATAAAACCACAAACCTCTAAGCAGTTTTCTTTTGGAGTTTATAAAAATTTAAAAGAAGACGAGTATAAAATTAGTTTAGAAGGTTATTACAAAATATTACAAAATACGCTTGATTTTAAAACAGGAGCCAAATTATTATTAAATGAAGAGTTAGAAACAAATGTTGTACAAGGAGAAGGAAAAGCTTACGGAGTAGAGTTTCTAATCAAGAAAACCAGAGGTAGATTAAATGGTTGGCTAGGGTATACTTATTCTAGGTCTTTTAACAAGTTTGATAGTAATTTCGCTACAGAAAATATTAATAGAGGAGAATATTTTCCTTCCAATTATGACAAGCCTAATGATTTTAGTCTTGTAGCAAATTATAAATTAACAAAAAGGTATAGTGTATCTCTAAATGGAGTATATCAAACAGGAAGACCTATTACTTTTCCTATAGGACAATTTGTTTTTAATAATATAGAATTTGTAACCTATAGTGATAGAAATAAATTTAGAATTCCGGACTATTATCGTTTAGATTTAAGTGTAAATATTGAAGGAAATCATAAACGTAAAAAATTAGTTCATAGTTTTTGGAGTTTTTCAATTTATAATGTTCTGGGAAGAAATAATCCATATTCAGTATTTTTTGTTTCTGAAGATTCTGAAATAAAAGCTTATAAAAGCTCTATATTTTCTGTACCTATTCCTACAATTACTTTTAATATTAAATTTTAGCTATGATGATATATTTAAAAAATAAAAAGGCAATTATCGTATTTTGTTTTAGTTTCTTCTTCTTATTGTTAAGTTGTATAGAACCTTACAATATTAATTCTACAGAAAACTTTAAAGAGTTATTAGTAGTAGAAGGTAGAGTTACAAATAGATTAGGGTACCAAAAATTAAGTTTAACAACAACGTATCCTTTGGAAGGGATAAAAGTTCCTCCTTCTGTTAAAAATGCAAATGTTGTAGTTTATGAAGATTCTAATTTAATGTACGAATATGAAGAAGAATCACCAGGGAAATACAAATCTAAAGTTGAGTTTAAAGCGCAAGAAAATAAGACATATCAATTAAAAATTACATTACAATCTGGAAAAGAATATGTTTCGGATATTCTTAAATTGCCAGAAGGTCCTAATCAAGATTTTAATATTACAATAAAAAAGACAGAAAACTCTGCAGGTAATCAAGGGGTTCTTTTTGAATATGAGAAAAACACGAATAACACTATAGATATCCCAACTTTTTATAGATTTAATCTCAATGCTACTTATGAAATTGCTGCGCCATTTTGGACAGCGTTTAAGTTTAAGTTATTTCCAGATACTAAAACTATAGATGTAGTGCCTAGAGGTAATAAAAAAGGAAGCATATGTTATATTGAAGAAAATAATTCAAAATCATTTTTATTTAATTCAAGAAATTTTAGTGGAAATTTACTAGGGCCTTTTGAAGTAGTTTTTTTAGATAAAGAGGATAAAAAAATAGGACGTAGATACAGCGTAGAATTAGAACAATATGTTCTTTCTAAAGAAGCATTTTCTTTTTACAGAAAATTAAAAGAATTTTCAGAATCGGAAAGTGTTTTTTCAGAAAACCAACCAGGTAATATAGTTGGTAATGTAAGATCATCAGAGAATCCCAATGATGTAGCTTTAGGTTTTTTTGAAGTGTCTAAAGTAATTTCTAAACGAGTATTTTTTAGTTACAAAGAATTTTTTACACTTAATGGAGCCCCACCATATGTAGAAGCATGTTTTACCTCTGCTCCTCATCTTGAAGCTTCACATAATCCAATAGGTTTATCTTTATATGAAATGATAGAAAAAGGAATGGTTGAGTTTTGGGGAGATACAGGTGTACCTCCTATCCCAAACCGTCCTTACAAAGTAGCGTCTAAAATTTGTGCTGATTGTACTTTAGTACCAGGCTCAAAAGAAAAACCAGATTATTGGATAGATTAAAATATGAAAAAGATGAGAGTATTTCTAATATTTCTAGCATTTATAGTTAGTCAAAACAATATTTTTTCACAGAAAAAAAAGAAGGATTATCCAGAAGAAACAATCTTTGTACATCTTAATTCTACGATGTTACTTTCTGGAGAAAAGTTATATTATTCTTTATATTGTTTAGATTCTAAAGGAGAAAAGAGTCCTTACAGTAAGATTGCATACGTATCACTTGTTGATATTGAAAAAAAAGAGAAATTAAAATTAAAGTTAAAACTCAATAACGGTTTAGGAAGAGGAGAAGCAAGGATACCAATAGGATTACCTTCAGGTAATTATAAAATTATTGCATACACACAATGGATGAAGAATTTTAAAGATGATGCATTTTTTAAAGAAGATATTACTATTGTAAATCCTTATCAAGAAAACCAAAACGTATTTGTAGTTAAAGAAAAAGATAGTATTACAAGTACCTTAAAGGAAGTAAGTCTTAAAAAACCTGTTCTTTCTCCATATTTTAAGATAGATATAGACAAGAAAAAGTTTTTAAAAAGAGAAAAAGTATTAATAAAAATAAAAAAAGAAGCTGATAAAAATCTTGAAGGAGATTACTCAATATCAGTAAAAAAAATAGACAAATTAGATGAGTTAGGAAAAAGAAGAATAAATGCAATTGGTTTTAAAAGTAGAATAAAAAATAAAACAATAACAGATAATGAAATTGTTTTTTTTCCAGAATTAAGAGGTGAATTAATATCAGGTAAATTATTATTAAAGAAAGATAAATTACCAGTTAAAAACCAAAAACTATCTCTTTCAATACCAGATAAGGATTTTATTCTTGAATTTTCTTCTACTGATTCTCAAGGGCATTTTAATTTTAATTTAAATAAAAAATATATCGGTAGCCGTGGTTTTATCCAGGTTTTGAATAAGAATAATAAAGATTACGATATTGTTTTTGAAAATAGAGAACTTGATTTAACAAAAATGAAATTTACTTTTAACCAAGTAAAAATTCCTGAAAGCTATAAAGATGTAATTTTAAGACGAAGTATAAATAATCAAATAGAGAATAGTTACAAGGCAATTCATCAAGACTCAATAATTCAGTATAAGAATTCTAGTTTAAAAGACTTACCTAAAAAAGTATTTAAATTAGAAGATTATACTAAGTTTAAAACAGTAAAAGAAGTATTTATTGAGATAATTGAACATGCGAGCATCATAAAAGATAGTGAAAACAGAGACGTATTTCATACAGAATCATTAGGTGGATATTTGGAAAATCAACCAAAAGCATTAGTAATAGTAGACGGTGTTTTACAAGAGGATGTTTCTAAAATAATTGATTTTAAGGCAAGTGAAATAGATAATATTAGTTTAATAAGAACAAAGACTAAATTTATTTTTGGAGGAAATGCATATCAAGGAATTTTAATTTTTGAAACTAAGAGCAAAAAATTTAATGAAGAGGTAGAAAATGATTTTTTTATGGTTCAATTATCTCCAACTCAATTAGAAAAAGAATACTTTAAGAAAAGTTATTTGACCCCAAAATCTAGAATACCAGATTATAGGAATCAATTATTATGGAATCCACATATTAAGTTAGATAAATCAACAACAGTACTTGAGTTTTATACATCTGATAATTCTGGGGTTTATGAGGTATGTGTTGAAGGATTCACAAAAAAAGGAATTCCAGTGACTTTAAAAGAATATATTATGATAGAGTAGTTTTTTAGTTGAGTATAATATTCCTAAAAAATTATCAAAACTAGGTTATCCAGAAGTAGAAGCAGACAATACGCTACTGCACAACGCAAAATCGTTTGTATGCTGTGCTGTAGGAAGAGTGTAAAAATCATAAACAAAAACCCCGAGTTCATTGCTCGGGATTTTTGTTTATTTTAATATTAATTGAACTTAGGTTAAACTCTAAGTTTTCTAGTCTTTATTTTTTTTAGGTTTATTAGTTAATATTATTGCTCCTGATATAGCTATTAATCCGTAAAGTATAGGTACTGTATTACTTTGTCCATAGATAAGATTATAAGTTCTTCTTACAAAATTTTTTGAAAAAAAACCTTCGTCTGGATTTTGTAAAAGTACTAAAGAAGTTATTATTCCTTGCATGAGAGCAAATAGAACAAGTATTATACCTAATGCTTTTATTACTTTATTCATAATTAATAAACGTTTAAAATTTAAGAGAAGTTAGAAGTATAACAAACCTACTATTTAAAAACTACCTTTACTTACGGAAAACCATACTAGAAATAAGGGTTTACCTTATTTTTTAAATAGGCTTCATTCAATAGAAAAACACTCGCTTATCAAAATGGTAGGTATTCGTAAATAATTGGTAGCCTAATAACAGGAGAAAGGGAGGATCTTTGCAGAAATAAAATTTTAATAATGAGAAGATTACCTATAGCACTCATAGCCATTATGCTATTAACAGCCTGTAAGCAATTAAAAACAACGAATATGGAACCGGTAAGCATCCAATTAATAAGAAACGCAACCTTAAAACTAAACTATAACGGAAAAACCTTTTTGGTAGATCCATCATTATCGCCAAAACACAGTTTTATGTCGTTTGTAGTGCCTAACAAAAACCTAAACCCAACCGTAGAATTACCTTTACCTGTTAGCGATATTACCAAGGGATTAGATGCTGTTTTAGTAACGCATACACATTTAGATCACTTTGATGAAGGAGCAAAAAAAGCTTTAGATAAAAGTTTGCCGTTGTTTGGACAGCCTTTTGATAAAAAAGTTTTAGAAGAAAGTCCGTTTACTAAGGTACAATTGGTGGAAAAAAAAGCAGCATTTGAAGGAACAACAATTATCCGTACCAAAGGAAAACACGGACCAGATCAGTTATTAAAAGCATTGGGAGAAGTGTCGGGATTTGTATTGCAAGCCAAAGGATATCCAACAGTATATATTGTGGGTGATTGTCTTTTAGATGAAGAGATTAAGAGTACCATTCAAAAATATAACCCAGCAATAATTGTTGTAAATTCGGGAGGAGCAGAATACGGAGGCGCACAAATATTAATGGATGAGAAAAGAGCGGTAGAAGTAGCCAAGTTAGCACCCAAAGCAAAAGTAATAGCAGTACACATGGAATCTTTAGACCATTGTAAAACTACTAGAGATATGGTACGCCAAGAAGCACAAAAAGAAAAGGTAAGTTTTAGTGCCTAACGATGGAGAAACTGTAGTATTATAAAAGTGTAGGTTATTTTAAGCTAAAAATACAAGTGCTATATATATTAATAATGCTATACCCAGAACAATTATTATCCAAGTTTTTAACCGTTTAGTTTTTTTATCTAAAAAAGGAGCAGGATAAACATTACTAATTATTAAGAATATTAAGATAAATAAAAGTAAAAGATCTTTCATAGCATAAATGATTTTGGCAAATATAAAACTAACTGTAGATATAATTTATATCTTATTCTAAAAATAGAAAATGGAATATTTAGAGTTTAACAAAACCATATGCGGGGTTAATTTACACCTCAACGCCATCGACTTTCAGTCCGAATGTCCGTTTGAATTAACCAATGCAACGGTGTCGGCAGATTTCTTTCAGATTTTCTTCTTAAAAAAGGCGGAAGGTTTTCTACAACTCAATGACGAAAAAATAGCCCTAAAATCCAACAGTATTATCTTTATATCAAAACATCAGCACCATTCGTGGCATGCTGATGTTGCCACGTTTGAAGGGCAACTGTTATTGTTCCAAGACAATTTTTTAAACGACTTCTTTTCCGATCAGTATTTTATTTTCCGATTGCTATACTTTTACCAAACTGAGTTTCCTTTGGCAATAGAAGTAGCCCCGTCTTATATGGACGATAACCTATTAAAGTTACGAGAGATTAAACACGAATTGGTACATCCTAAAAGCGATAGTGTACACATTATACGATCGTTATTGTATTATATCTTAATATCGTTAAATAGAAATTACTTCGAAATCAATAAGTTCAACGAGGCAATATCATTAGACAATACCGCCTATCAATTTCGAAAGTTGGTAGAAAAACACATCCATACTCACCAACGTGTGGAAGACTATGCGGGAATGATGAAAATAAGTCGAATATCGCTAAACAAAGCGGTAAAAGCACAGTTCAATGTAACGGTTACGGACTTTATTAAATCGAGACTCCTATTTGAAGTAAAAATGAAACTGATACATACATCAAAAACGATCTCGGAAATAGCGGACGAGTTGCATTTTTCAGAATCCAATCACTTATCGAGGTTTTTTAAATTAAAAACAGGGCAATCTCCCAAAGAATACCGAATCGATTATCAAAATGGTATCTATTCGTAAAAAAACGGTAGCTTGTAACTAGGGAAATCGGAGCATCTTTGTACTAAGAAAAGAATTGATAAAATAAGCATCAATGAAACACTTAACACAAATATGTTTAATCATCTTAACCGTTTTTACCATGGTAGTAAACGCACAAAATAAAACCCATACCAAAGAAGCAATTCGTAAGGCAATGGATTATTTAATAGACAGAGCCACAAATTACGACATAGAAGCTTTAGAAACCATATATCACAAAGACTTTCATACCACATTGGTATTGCCAGATGGCGAAGTAAAAACCTATAACAAGCAAGAGTTTAAAGATCATTTTGCCAAGCAAGCAGCAGAAGGTAAAACCCAGTTAAATACTTGGGCAGACTGGCATGATTTTCATGTATTAGGAGACACAGCTGTTTGTGTACTTACGAGAAAACACAGTGGAATGAATGGAAAAGAAATGCAATTACTATGTAATATTGAATTGCGTTTTGAAGACAATAGATGGCAAGTACTGCGTGAAGCCATTTTCTTAAAGCCTTTGTAAAAAGAAACAGCCTTGGCAAACTAAAATTTAACCACTAAGTGTTTAAAAAGGAGAAGCCTAAGCAAAGTATTTGGAGACCGCTCAGCGGAGTAAATCAAACACGGTAATGAGAGAGTTGCTATAAGCATAGTGATAATAACAGCATAACGGTCGTTATAGATAAACTATAGCGACCGTTATAATATGAAAAGAATTAGAATTTAAATAGTACTTGTTGCTAAGCTAAAAGAAACTTAAACAACAACTAGTTTAAAAGAAGTATCGCTAATACGAACTCCTTTTAAAAAGGCTTGTGGATTTGAGGTAAACTGTGATTTAATTCGAATATGATACCTCCCTGGTAATAGATGAGGAGCTTGTGCAATAATATTTTTAAAGGTATTGCGAGAAAAACGAGTTACTTTAATTTCCGTTTGATCTTCTCCAATAAAGTACAATCCCACACTAGGGTGTGACCCCGCTATTTTTAAACGACTTCCTAACAATTCAAAAAGACCTTCTGAAGTAATTTGCTGATTAGAAGTTCCAGAACCAATGTCTATTACCTGAGTAATTTGTGTATAGGTATTAGGCGCTGCAACCTTATTAATAGGCACTTCATGAAGCACATTTTTAATTAATTTTCCCGTTTTAAGCTTTAAATGTAGTTTGTGCTTTTTCTCGGAAAAGATTTCTTCATCATTATCAAAAACACCAGTTATAGAATAACTAATGTTAAATAGCGGTAAGTTTACAGTATCTCCATCTTTAATGCATTGTATAATAGTTTCGTAAAAAGAATTGAGTACAGCAACAATATCTGTTTTACCTACAGCACTTCGTTTTTCTAGCATCTTTTTAATTAGAGCAGCCTGACTTACACTACGTGTAGCTAACACACGTGCGATGTAATTATCTTCTTCGTTTAAATGATTTTTGGTCAAATAGTACTTCATAAGTTCAACTTTAATAACATTATTTTTAGTTCATAACTAAACCTATTCTATTAGCTATGGGATGTAAGGTTATTTAAAATCGAATGTATAAAGGGAAGTTGTGGAGAAAGTGAAGGACATACAATTTCTACGTCTGCTCTAAGATACGAAATTTTTGTGTCTTATATTAGAAAAGAAGAAGTAATAACTAAAGAAAGACCTCTTTATAGCCTTGTTTGGCCATTTTATAACTTTTAAGGGTTTCTTTTTTCATCTGTTTTAAAAGATTAATTTTTAGTTCTTTTTTCATAGGGTATTCTAAAATACTAACAATAAACTCAGTCCCAATAAGACTAGATATAATGGAATCTGGATGTTTCACTAATATTTCTTCAATTAGTTCTAGTAGTTTATTTGAAATAGTTTTATTTCCTAGTTCGGTTTCCTTCATCATTTTATTAGCTAGCTCATTACATATAAGCAAACCAATATAATCGTCATTGAGTTCATTTTTATGTTGCTCGAAAACTTTCATTTCTCGCAAATCAGGAAGAACTTTAAAAATTAATTCATAAAATTCAGAAAAAGTAATTTCTTTTTGATTCATTGTTTAATATTTAGATTTTTTGAAGGTAAGAGAATTTTGTTAGTTACTTTTCTTTCGTTTTATAATTATGAAACCAACTATAATTAGGGTAGCGCTAATAGCTATGTTTTCATAGGATTTATCAACATATCCTCCAAAACCAGAAAAACCAGCATTTTTATAAAAAAGTACTAAACCACCAATTAAGATGCATAAAAGACCTATAAGTTTTTTGATATTCATTATTTGTAATTTATTGTTTAATGATTGAATAACCTAATTCGTATAAAACAAGTTAGTATCTTTTTAGTTGTTCTTCTTTAGTCATATTGATGATTCCAACTCCATCTACAAGCCAACGATTTTTAACTGGTTTCATTTTAATTTTTAGCTTATAATCTGGTAATTCTTTCCCTTTTACCATAATAAAATTTGGTTTTTCAACAGACTTCGCTAATTCAAAACCATTATCAGGATAATTTTGTGCATCAAATATAGGATCAAAGCCTAAACCTAATTCGGGATCTTCTTTTTCAGCTTCGGTAATTATTGTTTTATATGTTTGTTTGAATTGTTGAGTAACTTTTTGCTGGTCAATCCATTCAAAAACAGAAAGCTCAGAATTAAAATCATCACAATATTTAGCATAAGCATTTATAAAGTTTAAAGCTATAGTACTTGCTACATTTTGTTTTTCTATAGAAATGTTTTCTTTTGTTTTTTTGTTTTTCCACCAAGCTACTATTTCATCTACTTTATATTGAGAATAACTTTTACAAATACAAACATCGTTTGGATAAGGTTCATTATTTCGATAAGATTCAATTATCGAAATAATTTGGTGTCCGAGAGTTATGTTTTTTGAATTAGGAATAATAGATGAAATTCTTCTATTAATACAGTTAGCTTTTTCTTTAGAGTTAATTTTAGAAATTAGAAAATCTAAATCATTATTACTAATCCAATTGCTATTTGTTTGTCCAACTGTTATAACAAAATCAAGAGTATCTTTATCTGTTGTATTGGCTTTTAGTATGTTTACAAAGTCTTTAACGTTTGTATCAGACATGTAGACTTTCTTTTTTAAAGAAGATTGTTTGATATATTCTTTCTCTAGTTTTTCATAATTATTAATCATCAATTTATTCTTTTCTTGGGTATGTTGATTTTTACAAGAGTAACTAATGATTAAGAAGAGTAGTATAAGTGTATTTTTCATAGCATTATAAATATAACTATTAACTCTATTGTTGAGTAAGCAGAAATGCTAAATTAAAAAATATAAGAAGAACCTTTAGTTATAATGTAGAGATACAAGTCTTTTTCCTAACATATAAAATAGTATTTAAGAAAGAAAGTTCTTTTATCTTTACCTTAAAAAATATGAAAAGTAACCTTCTACTCTTATGCTCATTTCTGTTATTGGTTAATTGTAATACTAGCGGAGTAGAGTATATTCCTCAAAAAGATGGAAAAAATCATACAATAGACTTTGAGTTATTTAGTATTATTCTACCAAAAGAGTTTAAATATAAAAAGATAGATGGAATTGATTCTTTTGTTGGGAAAATTGAAAATGGTACTTCTAGTTTTCTTTTTGACTATGGTTGGTATTCACCTAGCCCACCAAAGGATAAAGCTTCTTTTATAAAAGAAAGTCAAAGGAGCATGGACTTTATGACGCTTCAAAAGTTTTTAAACAAAATAAATATAAAGCCATATGAAGATGAAAAAGGGAGCGTAAACTTAGATGAGATAACTAAGAAAATAAAAAACTTAAAACTACATGAGAACAACGAAACTTTAGTTTTTGAAAATGACAAGGAAAACAACTGTGAGTTTTATTACTCATTAGAGTTTGAAGGGAAAGAATATTTGATTCCATTTTGTATTCCAGAAGAAAAGAAAGAACGGTTTAAGTATTGCGAGTTACATATAGATACTGTTGGGAACTATAAACGAACAATTGCTTTGTGGACAGATAAAAAGATTACAAATAGATCAAATGTAAACTTTGAACCATTAGATAAAAAGGAACCCAATGATAAGCTGTTTATAGGAATTAGAACGAATACAGAATTTAACAAAGAAGAGTTAAAAGCTATTTTTGAAACTGTAGTGGTGAAGTAAGGAATTTATAACGTTTTATATAACACCTCAACATAACGTTTTATCTCCGTGGTAAAGTTGGTATACAGGTCTTTGTAAGTAGGAGCAAGCTTGCTTTCAATACTTTTAAGAATTTCTCTTTCTGTTTTTCCTTTTCCTTTAGCTTCTTTAACCAGTTTCCAAACTTTGGATAACAGATTAGCATCGCGTATTACAGCACTTCCTTTGGTAATATTTCCATGACCTGTTAGTACATGTATAGGTTGTAACTCAGCTATAGTGTTAAGTGTTTGAATTAGGTTGGGAACTTTTTTTGGGTTGATAATAATAGGCATCCAGTTAGAGCTTAATACATCGCCTCCAAAGATTATTTTTTGTTGAGGTAACCATACCAATACATCACCGTGTGAGTGACCGTTATTAGAAAAAAGGAATTCGACTTCTACACCACCAAAATTCATTTTTTGATGCTCGGTAATTAGTTTGTTAGGATATAGCAAACGAGTTTTACCAATGGTTCCTTTGGTAGCTCTATTAAAAAAAGCAACATCTTCTTCTCCGTACTTTTTCATGGTTTCTAAAGCAGCTTTGCTAGCAAAAATCTCAGCTTTGGAAAAGGCAGCATTCCCTAACCAATGATCGGCATGACTGTGAGAGTTAATCAACCAACGAACGGGTTTGTTAGTCACTTTTTTAATAGCGTTTTTAATTCCATTTCCAATGGTTTCAGAAGAGCCAGTGTCGAATAACAACACTCCGTCTTTAGTAACTACAAAATGACTGTTAGAGTTCCAACCTTTGTTTTCGGGAGTAGGTAATCCAAATGAAGGAGAAACGATACTATATACATTTTCTGCAACGGGGGTGGCTACAAAATCGAAAGATTTGGTTTGAGCATTAAAACTATGAGATAATAAACTGATGAGAAAGAAGTAATGTATCGTTTCTTTTAACATTTTAATCGCTATTATTAATAAATAGTTCTGTTGGTAAAATTAATTTTTAAAAGAGTGTGTTGTCAATTATTAGCTTAAACCGCTACTTTGAATGACAGATAGGTTCTTTTGATAGATGAAACTTAATTGTTGTTGTCTAAGTTATCCATTAGAAACTTGTCGTTTACTTTTTTGAGTATATTCGTTGGATGTTATAGTTGTTATGATAGTACATGGAAGGAAAAGAAATATTAGATTCTATAATTGGTAAAAAGTTAGACAAAGGACGAACTCAATCTTTTGTTCTAAATGGAGAATTAATTGAAAAAATCAATCTTACTTATTTAAAGTTCGATAATTGGATTAGTATTGTATCGAGTGATGAATTAACTACAGTTAGAAAAGTAAATAAAGATTTCGAGTCAAGAGAATCATTTGGTGATAAAGAGTTTTATTATCCTATTGTTCCGATTAACATATATTTTCCTGATTTTGAAAAATATGTTGGAAAGAAGCTTGTATCTTGGAAAGAGTTAGTTTGGAATAAAAATAATAAGTTGAGTTTTGGTATTAATCTTTACTTTGAAGATAATATGAACTTGATAATTCACGACAATACTTCAGAAGAAAGAAACCAATATGTTTTTAAGAATAGTGTACCAGCTGATTTGATAGAAAAATAGAAGCTAAATAATAAGTTAAGACTTTTTAAAAATAAAAAACTAAGAAAATTTATCGTTTCCTTTTGGAGTATATATTTGTTAAGTGTTAAAATTGTTATGTTGAGAAAGAAAATATTATGAAAAGAAAAGTTAGAGTTATAGATTGTTTCGAAATACCAGGGTTAGGGCTTTTAACCGAACTACAACATATTGAAAATGGAATTCCACCTAATTCTCAAATAATTGATTTAGAGACAAACGAGTCATGGATAGTTAAAAAAAGAGTTTATCATGGTATATTAATTTTGAATGAATTAGAGAAATATTTCGAATGTGAAACAGCTTCAATTCATATAGATAGTGTTTTTCAAAAACAATTAGATAGAGAAATTGCAATAGAGAAAGAATTAGCTAAGAGAGAAAAAGGAATTTATTATTACCTGTTAGCTCCAAAAAATAAAAGACAAAGAAAAAAGCCAAAAACAGGAATCGAATTAAAAATAAATTGTACTAATGAGAATAAGAACAGAAAAAGATCTTGAAAAACTAGATAATAAAATAAAGGAAGAGCTAGGAATTGATATACATAAATATAGAAACGAAGAAGTTGTAGAAAACTTTGTAGAATTATTAGTCTTTCCAAAATATGTTATCAATTGGGTTATTAGACCAGTTTTGATTTCAATTTTGGCTTTTATTATAGGTTTCTATATGTTGGATTTAGTCCATGTTGAATATGTTCTATATAGTATTATTGGACTTATACTTTTTTTGTTAGCTGGATTCTTTATGGGATTACTTTTTCTAATTTGGAAAATGAAATCTGATATGTGGGGGATTATTAATTATTCTTTGGATATTATGAAATCTGCTGTAGCTGATATAAATGAAGTTAGCAACCAGACTACTAAAGAAAATAGAAAAGATGTTTTAAGTTTACTTTTTAAAGGAGTTATTCATATTATAACCATTCCTATGGTTTCTAAAGTTGTATCGGACAAAGTCCCATTCGTAGGCGGAATTGTTAATAGAATAGTTAAAAAGATTTTGACATTAGTTTCTGATAAAGTTAAGTTTGATGAAGAGAAATTAAAGAATGAATTGAGTAAAAGTGAAGACGAACCAAATGCTTTAAAAGTGTACTTAAAGTCAATCTCATTTGCTTCTAATGGAATTAAAAAAGTTATGAACTTTACATTTGGTGTTGCACAGTTTCCTTTAAAAGCATTATTTGGAATTATATTATTATTACTAACATTGTTTATTTATTTGATTAATTAAATTGAAAAAACTAAAATTAAAATATTCTGAATCTCATCCGCTGAAGTCTTACATAGTTAATGAACAATTTTTGACAAAAGAAGAGTTTATTGATAAGTTTGAGAGTTTTCAATGGTTGGAGTTATTGAAATTGCAACTAAATGCAAATGAGAATCAGGTAGATAGTTCTCCTTCACTTACTATTGAAGATGAAAAAGAAAATGCAGTATTTGCATCTATAGTAGGGCAATTAGAGGAATATGAGTTTTATGTTTGTTATAAAAGACCTATAACTAGAAAAAAGAAAAAATGGTTTGGGTTAGTTGAATACGATTATTACGATGAAAACTTTTGTAGTATTATTCCAGAGCAAACCAAACAAGACGCGTTAGACGCTTTTCTCTTGTTTTATGATAGGAACTATGAAGAGTTAGCAAAAAGATGGTGATGATTGTTTGATAATAATGATAAATATAAAAAGTGAAATAAACCTCAATGGCAGTTCCTAAAAATAAAGAAGAGTTAGTTTTTGAAATAGAAAACAATTATTCCAAACTAAAAAAAGATTTGGAAACAGTTCCGTTTGAGTTAACTAAAAAGAAAGAACTGGAAGGACATGCTAAAGGAACACAAATGAGTGTTTCTGATTTGGTAGCTTATCTTATTGGTTGGGGAGTGCTAGTATTAAAATGGCACGAGAAAAAGGAAAAAGGTGAAACGGTAGATTTCCCAGAAACAGGTTATAAATGGAACGAATTAGGAAAGCTTGCTCAAAAGTTTTATTCGGACTATGAACACCTCGATTATCAAACATTGTTAAGTAAATTAGATACCATTGTTAACGAAATTCTGTCTTTGGTAAAAAATACTGAAAACACGGCTTTATATGAAAAGCCTTGGTATGACAAATGGACTCAAGGTAAAATGATACAATTAAATACTTCGTCACCTTATAAAAACGCTAGAAGTAGAGTAAGGAAGTGGAAAAAATATCGTGAAATTAAAATCTAATTATAATATGAAAAAGACTCTTATACTTCTTTTTGTATTTCTTTCCTTTTGTAGTTTTTCTCAAAGTTTTGAAGAGAGGGAAAAAATAAATGAAGGATTTAAAAAATCATCAGATGCAAAGATTATATTATTTAAAAACAGTTTGATACCAAAACAATTAGATTCAATACAATTGAAGTCTGATTTCTTAAATAGTAGAAGAATTAACTATAAAATTATTGGATTTAGAATTTTAGCAATTGATAAAA
Source organism: uncultured Tenacibaculum sp. (assembly GCF_947499065.1). Lineage (GTDB taxonomy): Bacteria > Bacteroidota > Bacteroidia > Flavobacteriales > Flavobacteriaceae > Polaribacter. The sequence goes on from NZ_CANMMT010000016.1 coordinate 42,845, forward strand.
ATGAGGAAGTAGTTTTCTCTTTCAGTTCTAGAAAAAATAATATTATATCTAAAGAGTTTAACAAGAAAATAAATGAATGTTTAGGATGTGAAAAAGTAAAGGTTGATTTAGTAACTATTAATTGGTTTACAGGAACATACACTATAAGAACAAATCAAAGTTGGAATATTAACTAAATACACTGTACTTTCACTTATAAAAATTGCATAAAATGAATAAAGTTTTAAAAATTGTACTAACATGGTTGCCTTCGTTTGTAATTGTACTTATTTACATAGCAAACGGATTAGATAAAATTTTGAATCCAAATCAAACAGGTAAAGTTATAGCCAATAGTACTATAATGACTGTAACAGGAATCTTTTTGTTAATTTCTGTTCTCTTGTTTTTATATCATAAAACATTAGTAATTGGAACTACTTTTTTAGCGCTTTATATGACTTTCATAGTCTTTGTTCATATGTATAAGGGCAAGCCTTATGAAGTTACTGTTTTAATTGTTATAGCAACAATCTTTGCGGCATATCTAAGAAAACCAGTGCTATTTCATAAGTAAGGGTTATTTAAAGAGAATACTAAATTTATCTAGTTTATTAAAAAGGTGAATATGGAAGAACCAAAATTTAGATGTGGAACTAGAGGTGCTATTACTAGTTTAGCAAAAACATTAGAGTTACCATATAGTGATTTGATGCAAGATTGGTCTTATGAAGTGGCTAATCCAAATGATATAGAAAAGTATATTAAACATTATGATAAGCTAACTGATGAAGATCAAAAGTTTGTATTAATGCAAATAATGATACAAGCAACAACTGATCAAAGCAATAAAGATGATTTACAAAAATATTGGAATGAAATAAGTACTAGATTACTGTTCGATAAAACAATTCATGAATATACTATCTTTTATTGGGGCTGTTATGAAGAGGATATAGATATTAATGACTGTTGGGAAGTAACACCGTTTATTCGAAATTTATGGGAAGTAATGCAAAAGAGTTATGAAAAATAACAGAATGTAAAACTTAAGGAATCTATTTTTAATAGATTCTACAAAAGAATAAATATCCTACTTGTTTTTATAGATACTAGAGATAAGTTGAAATAAAAAATAGATAAAAGCATAGGTTAAACTTAACTCTTCTACAGCCGAGATAATGTTTTTATTAAAGTTGTTCCAATCGATTAGAAAGCAAGAAACAATACTTAAGATAATAGAGATTAAAATTAATAAGAATAATAGCTTTTTAGGCGGTTCCCACATATATTAGTTGCTGATTTAATACAGAGGTAGAGGCAACTAAATGTAGGAGTTAAAAAAGCTTTTATATAGAGAGAATTCATAAACGGAAGCTTTTTTGTAATAAACGGTAGTAATATTGTTTTTAAAGGTAAACTTAATTTAAAAAGGCATCAATGTCTTTCCTATAATTATCGCCAATAGGAATTTCCATACGTCCAATTTCAATATCGTTTTTAGTATAAGCAGTAATCTTATTTTTATTAATAATATAAGAACGATGTATCCGAATAAAACGATGATCTAGCTTTTGTAAAAAAGCCGAAATACTGGTTTTGGTAATATGATGTTCATTAGCCAAATGAATTTTGATATAATCTTTTAAGCTTTCAATATATAAGATGTCTTCAAAATTAACTTTAACTTGCTTTCTATCTTTCCTTATATAAATAAAGGAAGCATTGTTTTCAGGTAAACTAGCAATTATAGGAGTTGAGGTATTTATTATTTGTAGTGCTCTAAACTTTTCAATCGCATTAAAAAAACGTTGAAAGGTTATAGGTTTTAAAATATAATCAACAGCATTTAGTTCAAAACCGTCAATAGCATAATCTCTATAAGCAGTAGTAAATATTACTTTAGGTTTATGGAGTAGATTTTTATAAAAATCAATTCCCTTTAAAACTGGCATTTCAATGTCTAAAAACAAAAGATCGATAGTGTTTTCTTGTAAAAACTTACTTGCTTCAATTGCACTGGCACAAGAAGCCACCAATTCAAAATCATCCAATTGCATTAAATGATTTTTAAGTAACCTTCTTGCTAGCTCTTCATCATCAATAATTAAACATTTGTAGGTCATTTAATCGGAATTTTTAAATCAACATTAAAATTATCGTTTTCCTCTAGAATAGTTAAAGAGTAAGTGTCTGCATACAATAATTCTAATTGCTTTTTAACATTACTAATACCAATACTTTCTTTTCGAGATGGTATTTTATTTTTAGCAATAGAGTTTTCAATTTTAAAATGAATCATAGTTTCCTCTAATTCAATATTGATATGAATAAAAGCTTTATTCAACTCTTGTGAAACCCCATGTTTAAAAGCATTTTCAATAAAGGTTAATAAAATTAAAGGAGCGATCTTAGCACTAGAATTTTCAGGAGTATTTAATTGAATTATAACACGATTACCATAGCGTATTTTCTCTAAAGCCAAGTAGTTTTTTATCAAATCAATTTCCTTTTGTAAAGGCACAAATTTCTCATTACATCCATATAACATATAGTCTAACATTTCAGAAAGCTTTTCAATAACTTCAGGAGCTTCATCCGATTTTTCTATAGTTAATGCGTATAAGTTATTTAACGTATTAAATAAAAAGTGTGGATTTAATTGATGCTTTAATGTAGTTAATTCTGTAGCTTTTTTTTGCTCGTTTATTTTAAGGAAACGTTGTTGCTCGTTATAAAACTTTATGATTAATAATATAATTGTTGGTGTTAAAAACTTTACCGATTTACTTACTATAATTTGAATTTTAAAAATATGATCCAAAAAGCCTTTCATAGAATCGTAATCCGTATTGTTTTGTGTTTTGTCAAAATACCTTGGTAGATGCCAAAACTCTTGAATACTAACAAAAAGGGCATAATTAAACATAAGTAGTATGAGTAAGAAAAAGCTAAATTGGATGTATTTCTTAGGGGTTAAAAAATAAGGGATGAGTATGTAAAGTATACAATAGGCAATTATAATTTGTATTGATAACAGAATTAATCGCGACTCAAGACCTTGATAGTAACTCCTAAAATAAGAAGCTTCTAGTGTAATTAAGAAATAGGAGAAAATCCCTAACCAAAATAACAAATGACGTATTAGGGGAATCTTAATTAAAGAAGCTATTTTTTTTGTTCTACCCATTAAGCGACTAAAATACGATATATATAACATTGAAAACTAAAAGTAGCTTAAATATGAATTTAGGTAGCTTAATAGATAAATATCATAGACTAAAACAAAATTTGATGCTTCATGAGTTTCAAGAGGCTAAAATAGCTGCTTAGTCTACTTTTTTTAAAGCAATTCTTTCTCAGGATACTTTAGCAATCCAAGCAATATGTTTAATTATTGAAATTTAAAAAATGAAAAGAATTGTTTTATTCATGCTCCTGCTATTAGGAGTTTTTAATACACAAGCTCAAAAGCAAGATAGAATTGTATTTAGCAATACTACCATTAAACTAGATGGTGAATTAAATGAACCTATTTGGGAACAGTTAGATGTACATGGGAATTTTATTGATTATATGCCTAAGAATGGAAGTGTAGCATCAAAACAAATGGAAGTAAAGATGTTTCACAATGGTAAAAAACTATACATAAGTGCTATATATTATGACGTAACAGATCAGATACAAATAGGATCGTTAAAACGAGATGATATAGCCAACTCTGGAGGAAACAGTGACTCTTTTGCTATTATTATTGACACCTATAACCAACAACAATCAGGGTATTTTTTTATTGTGAATATGGGAGGTGCTTTAATTGATGCATTGGTATCTAGAAAAGGAAGTGGATATTGGATTAGTAGGAGCTGGAATACAATTTGGAATGCTAAAACCTCAGTAAAAGGAAATCAAAAAATATACGAAATTGAAATTCCATTAAAAGCTTTAGGGTATAAAGAAGACAGTCCTAATTGGGGAATTATGTTTCATGCTAGAGATATTAAAACAAATGAATGGATTACGAGTACTAAAATAGACCGTAATTTTTCACAATTTGATTTACGTTTCTCAGAACCTTTTGAAGTTGAAAACTTATCAAATAATAAGCCTACAAAATTCACAGTAACGCCATCATTAACCATGGATTATCAGGAGAGCTTGGTAAATAAAACAGAAGACTCTAATGTAAAGCCAAGTTTAGATTTTCAATACAATGTAAGTTCTTCTTTAAAATTAGATGCCACGCTTAATCCAGATTTTTCGCAAATAGATGTAGATACACAAGTTACTAACTTAAGTCGTTTTGCAGTATTCTTTCCAGAGCGACGTAATTTCTTTATAGAAAATAGCGATTTATTTACCTCATTAGGTGTAAGTGGTGTAAATCCGTTTTACTCTAGAAGAATAGGAGCAGAAACTGATATCTTATTTGGTTTAAAACTATCAGGAAATGTAGCAAAGAAAACACGATTAGGAGTCTTGAATGTGGCTACAAAGAAAGAAGATACGAAGCCAGCTCAAAATTATGGAGCATTAGTAGTAGAGCAACAATTATCGAATGTTTTTAGAACAACAGGATTCATAATTAACAGACAAGAAACTGATGGTTTTTCATTTTTGAATGATTACAATAGGGTAGCAGGATTGAATGTAAACTACAATTCAAAGAATAATAAATGGACAGGATTGGCAAATTATGCCCAGAGTTTTACGAGTAATGTGTCTGGAGATAATAAGTTTTATAGTTTAAGTCTTTGGTATAATAGCTTAAAAACATCTTGGAAAACCTCTGTAAGAAAAGTAGGAAGAAATTACATTACCGATGTTGGATTTGTTCCAAGACTAGATAATTATGATGCAATTAATCAAACAATAGTCAGAGAAGGATATACACAAGCTATTGGACGATTGAGTTTGACTTATTTTCCAAAGGATTCTAAAAAGATTAACTCTTATAAATACTTAGGGTTTTCAAACAATACCTATTTTGATGAGGAAGGAGTAGTTACTCAGTCTTCAACCAATATTAATAACGACTTATTATTTAATGATAGCTCCCTAATTTACGGAGGAGTTGGGCATAATTATGTTAATTTAAAGTATGCTTTTGATCCTCTAAGAAATGGAAATTATATACAGCCAGGTATTTATAACTATTATCGATTTTCTGCTGGGTATCGCACTACAAGAAATAGAAAATTAGAGTTTAATGGAAGTTATGAATTGGGGGGGTATTATGGAGGTTCTAGAGATCGTTTAATCGCAAGAGTAGATTATAAATTAATGCCTTTAGCACGATTATATGTAAGATACGAACGTAATGATATTGATTTAAATGAATTGGGAAATGATACTTTCCATTTAGCTAGATTCTCAGGTGAAGTATTCTTTTCTAACCGATTAAATTGGACAACTTATGTGCAATACAATACACAGTTTGATAATTTTAATGTAAACTCAAGATTACAATGGGAGTACAAACCATTGTCTTATATCTATTTGGTAATTTCAGATAATTTTAATCAAGAGATTTCAAGGCAAAACTGGGGAGTAGCTTTTAAAATGAATTATAGATTCGATTTTTAGTATTGAACAAAAAAGAGCCATACAATTGTATGGCTCTTAGGTTTCATAGTTTATTCAAAGCATTTTTCCCATTTAAAACTTTAAGGTAGCACCTATTAAAAAGTTTCTAGTTGCTTGAGGATAATATCCAGAACCATCCACAGTTTTAGTAGTACCAGGGTTAGTCCAATCATCGTCATACGTATAATAATAACCTCTATCTACATACTCTTTGTTAAAAATATTGTTTATCAAAGCAGTAAATACAACCGATTTAAATATTTTATTTATTTGAATTTCATAGACAAAATTTAAATCACCTGTATAAAACCCTTCTAATACATCTAAATCAGAAACTCTACTATCTAAATTACTCATAAACTGTTTTCCAACATATTTATATAAGAAAGCTAATTGTAAGTTTTTTAATGGTTTGTATACAAATGCATTTCCGAAAACAATATCTGGAGAAAAAGTAATTGTAGTGTTTCCTAAGTTTTGTAAAACTCCGTCAATTTTAGCGTGATAATCTCTATTGATGTTTTTACTAAAAGCAATGTTTGGGCGCATAGAAATTTGTTCAGATAATTTAAGATCAGCATCTATTTCTATACCTAATCTATAACTGCTACCACTAGAAGCTCTTAAAGGTTCTCCTGTGTTAGGATCAATAGCTCCTGTTAAAATTAATTGGTTTTGGTAATCCATATAATATACATTGGTATTTATCTTAGCTACAGGAGTAGATAAACGCCAACCTAATTCGTAATCGTCTAAGCTTTCATGTTTAGAATTTCCTCCTTCAAAGTCATTTCTATTTGGTTCTCTATTTGCTTTTGCATACGAAACATATAAACTATGCTCATCATTCACTTTATATGTTAAACCAGCTTTAGGATTAAAGAAGTTATAATCTTTGTCTACATTAATAGGAACTCTATCAGAAGTTAAACCAGAGGTTTTATAATTAACAAACCTTCCTTGAATATCTACAAAAGCTTTTAAGTTATCGGTAACATTAAAAGTAGCTTTAGAAAAAATACTTAAATCTGTTTTTTTTGAAGCACTATCATAGTAGTGATCTCTAATATTTACATTAGGAGCTAAATCGCTTCCCCAAATTACTTCTCCGTAATGATCGTTATCATATTTACTATAAGAACCACCAGTAATAATTTCTAAATTATCTTTTTTATATGTTACGTTTCCGTTTGCAACATAGAAATGGTTATCTAACCATCTTCTTACGATAACATCACTTCCGTCAACAATTAAATTGTTATAATCAGCAGCATTTCTACCAGCTTTGAATTGTTCAAAATAACCTTTACCACGTGTATAGTTTAAACCAATATTAGTAGACCAATTTTTGTTGATTTTTTCATTCCAGTGTAATTGGTAGTGGTCTTGTTGATAGTTATCAGTTTCGTTATCGTATGTATAAGGATTGAATCTTCTGTTTGTTTGTAATTGTTTAAGATCAATTCCTGCCCAAGCTTGGAAAGTTTTTTCTTTACCTCCAAAAACTAAAGCTTTAATTAAAGTATTATCATCTGTATAACTTCCTTGTAAAAAGTACGATTTTAAATCGGTAAAAGCTTTATCAATATATCCATCAGAATAGATGTTAGATAAACGTCCAGCAAATTCGAAATGCTCGTTTACTTTACCAGTAGTAAATTTTACAGTGTGTTTTCTAGTTCCATAAGAACCAAAAGAGTTAGAAATTTCTCCACCAGCTTCTTCAGCAACAGCATCAGTTAATATATTTAAACTAGCCCCAAATGCACCAGAACCGTTTGTTGAGGTACCCACACCACGTTGTAATTGTAAACTTTGAGTAGAAGAAGCAAAGTCTCCCATATTTACCCAGAATGTACCTTGGCTTTCAGCATCGTTATATGGAATACCATTTACAGTAACATTTACACGAGAAGCATCAGAACCACGAACTCGAATGTACGTATAACCAATACCAGCACCTGCATCAGAAGAAGAAACAACGTTTGGTAAATAATTCATTAAAATAGGAATGTCTTGTCCTAAGTTACGTTTTGCAATTTCTTTCTTAGTTAAATTAGAATGCGTTACAGGAGCATCAGCCTTTACACGTACTGCTGATACTAATACTTCATCTAAAACATTTGCATCAGATGTTAATTGAAAGTTTACTGTTTGGTTAGCTGTAATATCAACTTTTTGAGTTATGGTTTTAAAACCAACATACGAAACGGTAACATTATAGGTTCCTTTGGCAAGGCTTAATTTAAAACCTCCTTCAAAATCGGAAGAAGTTCCTTTTTTTAAGCTTTTTACAGCAACAGTTGCCCCTACAAGAGGTTCTTGTTGGCTATTCACTACTTTACCAGATAGGATAAAGTTTTGAGAATTTGCATTAAACGCTGCAAATAATAGCATTAGAGAAGATAAAATCTTCATTTTTTTAATAAAAGACATAGGTCTCATTTTTTCTAAAATAAAATTGAATAAAAAGAGGTAATTATTCGTTGTTTTGGTTTGAATAATTGTTTGGTTATTACAGAGTCTTATAATGAAGATATTACTTCATTAGTATTAATTATAAGGTAAATTTACCTCACTTTGTAATAACAATTAAATCCCTAAACAGCATTACCTGTTCTAGGTTCATTGGGTATGATCTCAGCCTATATTGGGCACCCCTTTACGAGAACGGTGCAAAGGTAAAGCGGTTTTTTATAATAGCATACAAACAATTGAGAATTTTTCTAAATAATCAGTTATTTTATAGAAGTAAAATGCTAGTCGAGCCTTGGTTTCTTTCGAAGTGTTTTTTTTAGTGAATGCTGCTTTTTGTTTTCTGCCTTTTTTAAGATTGAACTTCTACTAGGTTTAGTAGCTTTTCTAATCTTAGGTTTCTTTAAACCTTGTTTTATGATGTCAAGAAAACGTTTTATAGCAAGTTCTTTATTGGCGTGTTGACTTCTAGTTTCATCACAAAAAAGAACGAGCGTATGTTCTTTCGTTAAACGATTAGAGAGGTTCTTAACCAATAGCTGTTTTTCTTCAGAAGATAAAAATTTAGAGTTTTCTAAATCGAAAGTTAATTCAATTTTAGAAGAGACTTTATTCACATGTTGACCACCAGCACCAGAACTACGAATAGCTTTAAAGTTTAATTCTTTTAGTAGTTCTGGGATATACATATTATAAAGAATAATCGGTAGTATCTATATTCTGATGCATAAAATGCATGTCTAAATCTGTTAAGGTATCAGAAAAAGAATATAAGTTTTCTTTCTTAGAAAGTATTTCATCAATAATCTCTACTGCCTTTTTAAAACGTGTTTCTTTATCTCCTTTCAATAAAACATAAGGACGATTGTATTTCTTTAAAGTGTTTTCAAAAGCAGTAAACATTTCTAAACGTTGTTCAGGTCTGTCGCGTAAATCGTCAGCTTCCCAAGGAGTATCAATGTAGGTTAAGAAATAAATATCGTAGGTGTTTTCAACAGCAGCTTCATCAAGAATAGGGTCTACAAAACCTCCATAATATTCTTCAGAGTATACTTTAGTTTCTAATAAGTCGGTATCACAAATTAAAATTTTATCCGCTTTTTTAGCTAAATCGTTTTCTAATTTTATTTGACCCTTTGCAATAGGAATAATATCTTTTTGTTCACAAACTTTACGTTCGTTGTTCCATTTGTCTTGTAAATAATCACGTGCAAATTCAGGAGCCCAAACGGTATTATAATGACGCGCTAATTGCCCTGAAAGTGTAGTTTTTCCAGTGCTTTCTGGTCCGAATAAAACAACCTTTACAAGGTTGATGTTTTGTTGTCTAAGTGCTTTTTCCATGCTAAGTAACCTGAAACGGCAATAAAGGTAAAAATTAAATATTGAAAACTAGTAAAAGTGAATCCTTTGTATAGATATAGTGGTATAGAAATTAAATCTCCAATAATCCAATAGATCCAGTTTTCTATTTTTCTTCTCGCCATTAACCACATTCCAACAAAAAATACGGCAGTGGTAATGGTGTCTACATATGCTGTCCAATTATTCCATTTGTCGAAATAAGTGTATACACCATACACAAAAACTAGAGTTGTTATAAAAATAATAATACTTGTTTTCTTTTCCTTCGTTGTTGTTCTCGATATAGGGGTAACATGAGTTTCATCAACCCTACGAGTCCAAATATACCAACCATAAACACTCATGATAAAATAATATCCATTAATCATCATATCTCCTAATAGTTGCCATTTGAGTAATAAGTAAACAAATATAGAAGTGCTAATCATTCCGGTAGGGAAAACCCAAATTTTATTCTGTTTAGAATACCAAACAGATAGAAAACCGAAAATAACAGCTATAATTTCTAGCCAAACATCTAAAGGGTCATAAGTGGCGTATTGTCCAAAAAGGAAATCAAAAATTTGGCTCATAATCGCTACGGTCAGATTTTACAATTTTCATTAATAAGATTCCATTATCTATCAATTCAAATGAATTTTTTAATTCGGAAGTAATTAATTGCATTACTTTATCATAGTCACCATACACTTGAGTACTTAAAGGATTTTCAAGAATGGTTAATCCAGATGCTCTTAACTTTTTTATAAAGTCGATAATAGGCTGTTCAAACTCATTTTGAAGAGGAGTCAAAGTCAATTCAACAGATATTTTCATTGTAAAAATAAATTAGGAGAACAAAGATAGTGTAGTATGCTATAATATAGGTTTTTAAAAATCCTAAATTTTAACTAGCATACACACAAGTAAACCCTTCCGTTTCTAAGAAGTGAATATCGTATTCAGAAGTTACACCTTCGTATAAAATTTTACCGGTAGTTTGATTGGTGTCAAAAGAGAAGTCTTCTATATAAATGTTTTCTAAGAAGAGTAATTTTTTCTTTCCATAAATTTTATACAAACTTTCTTTAGCGCCCCAAACAATAGTTAATTTACTCACCAAAGCATCGTGGTTGGCTATCGATTTATATTCTTCAATAGGAGTAAATTTATGTGCAATTTTTACAATTTTGTCGCGTTGCTTCTCAATGTCTATTCCTACAGGCTTTTTACTCGAAATGATAATACCCGAAAAAGTAAAAGAATGTGTAATAGAAATAAAGTTTCCGTCTTTTAAATGTGGTTTACCATACTCATCATAGACTAAATCGGCATCAGTATAACCTACTTCTTTTAGCAATTGACGAACACTTAAAAAGCCTCTTCTGTGTAAATCAGACTTCATGTTATTAACACGTTCAGAGCTACTTTGCGTAAGTTCAATGTCTTTAGATAAATCTTCAAAAGACTCTTCAATCTTCCAAATCAATACTTTAGAAGTGTCGTTTACCGTTAATGTTTTGTGAATAGGCATATTTTAGAAAGTTATTTCGTAATTTTGCGATTCAAAAATTTAGATACATAAATATACAAAAATATGAGCACAAAAACCGCTGCATACGTTCCTTACAAAGTTAAAGATATTTCTTTAGCTGATTGGGGAAGAAAAGAAATTAAATTGGCAGAAGCTGAAATGCCAGGTTTAATGAGTTTACGTGAAGAATATAAAGATGAGCAACCATTAAAGGGAGCAAGAATTGCAGGATGTTTACACATGACGATTCAAACTGCGGTTTTAATTGAAACTTTACAAGCTTTAGGAGCTGAGGTTACTTGGAGTTCTTGTAATATTTTTTCTACACAAGATCAAGCTGCTGCTGCAATTGCTGCTGCTGGAACGCCAGTATACGCTTGGAAAGATATGACTGAAGAAGAGTTTGATTGGTGTATTGAACAAACATTATTCTTTGGAGAAGATAAGCAACCATTAAATATGATTTTAGATGATGGTGGAGATTTAACTAACATGGTGTTAGATAAATATCCTGAGTTAGCAGAAGGAATCAACGGATTGTCTGAAGAAACAACTACAGGAGTTCACCGTTTATACGAAAGAGTAAAGAACGGAACTTTACCAATGCCAGCAATTAACGTTAACGATTCTGTTACTAAATCTAAATTTGATAACAAATATGGATGTAAAGAATCTGCTGTTGATGCAATTCGTAGAGCAACTGATATTATGTTAGCAGGTAAGCGTGTAACTGTTTGTGGTTATGGAGATGTAGGTAAAGGTACTGCTGCTTCTTTTAAAGGAGCTGGTTCTATTGTAACTGTTACTGAGATTGATCCAATTTGTGCTTTACAAGCTGCTATGGACGGTTTTGAAGTTAAGAAATTAGAAACTGTTGTTGGAAATTCTGATATTATTATTACTACTACAGGAAATAAAGATATCGTTCAAGGACGTCATTTCGAAGCGATGAAAGATAAAGCAATTGTTTGTAACATTGGACACTTTGATAATGAAATTGACATGGCTTGGTTAAATGAGAACTATGGTGATACTAAAGATACTATTAAGCCTCAGGTAGATAAATATAACGTTAATGGAAACGATATTATTATTTTAGCAGAAGGACGTTTAGTAAACTTAGGATGTGCTACAGGTCACCCAAGTTTTGTAATGTCTAACTCATTTACAAACCAGACATTAGCTCAAATTGAGTTATGGAACAATGCTGATGCATACAAGAACGAAGTATACATGTTACCAAAGCACTTAGATGAGAAAGTAGCAAAATTACACTTAGCTAAAATTGGTGTAGAGTTAACTGAATTACGTGAAGAGCAAGCATCTTATATTGGAGTAACTGTTGAAGGTCCGTTTAAACCGGAACACTACAGATACTAAAATATATAGTATAGAAATAGAAAAAGGTTCGTATGAAAATACGAACCTTTTTTATTTACTTTCTGATTAAACTAAAGCTGCCTTTTTTTGTAATTACTATACCTTTTGGGTCAGTAAGTTCAGCATAAAACCAATAGTCATTAGAAGGTAGTTTTACTCCATCAGAAGTACCATCCCATCCAGAACTATCTATAGATAAAGTTTTTAATAGCTTACCAAAACGATTATAAATTTTTACATTTCCATTTTTGTAAAAGCTTTTTCCTATACCTAAAATATGCCAAGTATCATTAACACCATCTTGATTTGGAGTAAAAAACTTAGGATAACTAATTATAGAAATTACAAAGGACTGTACACCACACTTATTTATATCTTTTATAAGTATAGTATAAATACCACCTCTTAAATTATCAAAAAAAGGAACTTTTTGAAAATCATATATTGTATTTGAATTAGAATCTAATAAACTGAATTCATAATTTCCTGAACCAATATTTGAGGTGTTTATTTTAATACTATTATTCTCTGAATCATCGGTGATTTCTAAATCATTAACAGTAATTGAAGAAATACTAGACTCTATTACTTGAATGCTTTTTGTGTCGGATTCACAACCAAAATTAGAAATAGCTGTTACAAAATAGTTTCCTCCTTTGGATGCTTTGGCTTTTATATCATTACTAATAATATTACCATTTTCATCTTTCCATGTATAATAATAATTTCCTTTAGGATTTAGTACTGTCATGTCTATTGATGAATTAATATTAGTACAAATAATGGTTTGAGTATCTAATTCGAAATAAGGCTTTTCATTAACAATAAAATCAATAGTTGTTTCATTAAAACATAATGAATATTTAGGGTTTTCAACCCTCACTCTTATAGTTTGTGTTGAAGAAGTAAAAGGGTTTGGCAATGGACTAGGCAAAGGGTTATTATTTTCATCAAAATATTTTACTACCATGCCTGTCTGATTTCCTAGTAAAGTATTTTCTATTGCTGAAGTATCAAAACTTTCAATGCCATCAAAATCACGATCACATTTTTTTTGTGCAGGAACTCTACTTAAAGTAGGTGTTGTATTAACTAGAAAGTTAATTAATGTTTCATCATAACATTGACCATTAGGGACTTTTGATACTGTATTTAAAACTCTAGCTGTAACTGTTTGTGTAGAGGTAGAAAAAGGGTTAGGTAGTGGACTAGGCAAAGGATTATTATCCTTATCAAAATATTTTACAGTTACATTAGTTTGATTACCAATAATTGTTTTATGAATAGTAGATGTGTCAAAATCAAATATTCCATCTTTATCATTATCACATTCTGGGTTTATTGTTACCGAATTTGCAATAGGAGGTTTTTCTACATTTAATGTAATATGATGTCCTAAAGCTAAACAATCATTATTTAGTTTATTGTCTACTCTTATGTAAATATTTTGACTATTAGGCGATTCGGTATTTTGATGATTACTAATGTTTGTTATCTCATTTGACTCAGATAAAGCATCATTTTCATTTTTATAATATTTTATAATCAAGTCTTGATTACTTGGAAATAAATTGATTACTTCTTGAGTAACAGAACTAAAATCAAACGACGCAATTCCGTCTTTAGTGTCTGTACCATTATCACATTGATAAAAAATCTTTGAAAAAGAGTTTGGAATTTGAGTGGTAGAAATAATTAAATTCACTTCACTAATATTAAAGCATCCATTGTTATTTTCAACTCTTGCCCAAACCTTATCATTACTTATTACCTGATTTGTATAAGTAGAGGGATTTAATATAGGGTCAATATTATTTTCGGCAAGATTCTTCTCTTTAAAAAAAGTAATAGTATAATTTTCTGAATTAGATATTATTTTAGTTTTTGTTTCGTTTAAATTAAAACTAGTAAATCCATTAATGTCTTCATTGTCACATTGTTTTAATGTAATTGAATTAATTGAGTTAGGTAAATCCATAACATTAATAATAAAAGAAGTTGTACCAGATTTTGATGAGTCAGATAAATGTTTTGCTTTTATATAAATAGTTTCTTTTTGTGTTGAGTTTATATAAACTTTTGGATTAGAAATTAGTTTTGTTAGGTTTTTATCTTTATAATATGATATTTGATAATCCGATAAAGTTTCATTAATTAAAATTTCATTTTCGTTTTGGGTTAAATCAATTTGAATAATTCCATCAGAATTAGTACCAAAAGAAATGTTATCACAAATCGATAATGGTGGGATATTTTGATTGATAGTATTACCGAGTATAAGACTACATTTCTCGTTAAATCTAGTTATTGTTCCTTCATATTCATTACCATCACTTGTCTTAATAATATGCCCAAAGTTTTGATATTCTTGAGAAGAATTAGAGTTAAAGTATAAATTTCTACTCAAATAATAATTTTCATTAATAGAACTCTTAAAAAAACCACTTATTCTTCCCCAAAAACTTGAGTCTTTATTAATTCCGTTAGTTATAACACGTTTTATATTTCCATCAAAATCATAAACAGTTAAAAAATAGTCACTAGAATAAAAGGATCCTTGGATATGATTACCATCTGTACTCAAGAATTTTACATCTTCAATTTGATTTCCAAAAGCAGCTACAGAACCTATTGTTATTACTTCGTTTTCAGATATTATTGTTTTATACCCAGTTCCAGAATAAGAATGTGCTGCACCTTTAATCCATTCACAGATACCCTTATTATTTACTTTGGCAATAAAAAAAGTACCAACGTTTTCAGAGGTGATAGTTCCATCAGTATTTTCGAAGATATGATTAACATCTTTTCTCCATCTATCATTTGATCCAGATATGTAAGAATTTCCTGCATCATCCACAATTGTAGACCAAGCTGTTACACCATTAATTTTAGAATCATTCAATAAACTTTTTACACTCCATAAAAATTCACCATTTCTATTAAATTTTATTAAAAATGTTTTCGTGTCAACACCAGCCCAATTAATAGTGTTTGGATTGTTAGTTTTTCCTGCTGAATATATTTCTACTTTTGAACTACAATAACCAGTTACATATACATTATTGTTTTTATCATTTCCAATATCTATTAAAAATTCACTGTTTGGTCCAGAGGTTTTAATAGCTGTATACCAAATTAATTTTCCTTCAGGGTTTATTTTTAAAACTCCCCGATTAACATAGTTACTATTGTTACCCATTGTTTCAAAGTGAGATAAACTATTGGTTTGAATTCCGTTTAAATAAAAATTAAACTTAGTATTATTGTAAGCCAAAATATCTCCACTCAGTAGGATATTATTATCATTATCAATATTTATTTTTTTGCTATAAACATTATCAATAATAATATACCACAAGATTTCTCCGTTTTCATTGAGTTTAATTATAAAGCCTCCATATAAAAGGTTAGTTGAGTTTTTAAAAGTTATTTCTGTTCCTTTAGAGTCAAAAAAAGTACCATCAAAAGAATGTCCAATCACATATATATTTCCTTCTTTGTCTTCTGAAGATCCAAACATAACATCTCTATATGAAGTAGTGCTTTTTTCAGTATACACAACCCATTTAAGATTTCCATTGTAATCATGTTTTGTCAAATAACTTCCATCTTTATCTTTTAAATTATTATAAGTATTATTGTCATTTGAATCAAAAACTTGTTTGTTGTATTGGCCTGTAGTTAAAAAACCATTACTTACTTCTTGTAAATCAGTTGTTTGAGGGTCGTGGTAGCCAGGGAATTCATTATTGTTATATTGACCATTATATATATCAACACTATTGTGAATTAATGTCCAGCAATTATTGTTGTTTTGTGCGTTGAGAAAAAAACTGAATAAAAACGCAAGAAAGTATAACTTCTTTTTCATAGCTAATGTTTTTAGAATGGCAAATATAAGATTCTGAATATAATTTATAAACTATGTAAATAATAAAAACCGCAACTTTTGTTGCGGTTTTTATTATTATTTATAATAGAATAAGAAGTTTTATTCTGTAGGAATACGTTCATCAACCATTTTTAAAGGCATATCATCCATTAGGTCTATCATATCTAAAATATCTCTTACTTTTTCTTCCTCTTCAGCTTGTTCAGTAACAAACCATTGTAAAAAGATTTCAGAAGTAAAATCGCTTACTTTTCTTGCAGTTTTAAATGCATGGTGAATAGATTTTGTTACTTCAATTTCTGCATCTAAAGAAGCTTCAAAAACTGCTCGTAAACTTTCATATTCATGAGTAATAGTATCTACAGTTGGAGATAAAGCACTACCACCATTATCATTAACAAATTTGAATATTTTCATCATATGTGCTCTTTCTTCTTCTGCTTGGTTATAAAAGTAAGTAGCACTATTTCTAAGTTCTCTTTGATCGCACCATGATGCCATTGCTAAATATTTAGAAGAGGCTTTTTGCTCCATCATTATTTGATGGTTTAGCAAATCCACTACCTCTACATCTAAAATCATATCTCTTCTTATTGCTGTTTCCATATTATCTTATTTTTAGTGTTGCTGGTAACTAGGATAAAGATACAGAATAAATAGCCTTAAAAAAGGAGAGGAGCTTAATTTAAAAATAGTCTTAGTAAAGGTCTATTTTTATTTAAAAGCAGATAATACAGTTTCTCTTAACTCTAAAATTTGAGGTACATCTAGTAATAAAAGATGCTTATTATCGGCAGCAAAAAGAAGTATAAAATTATCTCCTTCAATAATATTTTCTATTAATTCATATGAAGAATAGTGAAGTATCTTTTTTCGAAATGCTAATAATTGACAAAAAGTAAAATCAATTACTTTATAACCCAAATCTAATTGGTAGCAGTTGCGATCTTCACAAGAGATTTTGTATAAGGTTTCTTTTACTGAAAAATTCATGCAGCAAAGATAATTATTTTTAATGAATCTAAAGAAGAATAACTGAAAGTAATAAAATAAAAAGCTCGTCAATTGACGAGCTTTTTATTTTTAAATATACTATTGAATTAGATCTTTAAAGATGTAAATAACTCAATTAATTTTGGACTAGATGGTCTAGGAGCATTTGCAGTAACAATTTTTCCTTGAGGGTCAATTAAAATAAAACGAGGGATACTGTTCACTCTATAAGCATCAGCAAAAGTTTTATCTCTTTTCGAGTATAGTTGAATTCCTGATAAGTTTTTATCAGCAACCATTTTTTTCCAAGTTTCATAATCTCTTTCGCTATCAACAGAAATACTTACAAATTCAATGTTTTTACCATGGAATTGTTTCTCAACTTTTTGTAAGTAAGGAATTTCTCGTTTACAAGGATTACACCATGTAGCCCACATATCTATATAAACATATTTACCTTTTAAATCATCTAAAGAAGTGGTCCCTCCTTTATAATTTTCATAATCCACAAATTTAGGAGATTCAGCACCTTGAGCTAATTTAGTGGTAACATATAAATTATTAGCATGAGTTTTTTTTACATATTGGGTTAAACCATTAATGTTTTTCTCTTGAGCTGCAACAAAAGCAGAATCTAGTTTTGTTTCTTTAATTCTTTTATTAAAGGCATCAACAAAAGCGTTTATTTTAGTGTCAAACTCTTTTTGAGGTAAATTAAAAAGCGATTGATTTTTAAAAAGTTCTTGTTCTAGTAAAGTAGATTTAGCTAAAAAACTACTTTCTGAAGCTCCTTCACCTGTATAAGCGATACTTTCATAAAACTCATTTCCATTTAAGGTCATGTTAATTATAGCACCATTTTTCAAATATAAAGCAGTAGATTTTTGTCCGTCAAAAAGACGATAAAATCCATTTTTGACATTCATTGTGTCTTTAAACATCCCTTGGTCATCAACTTTAATAGTACGACTAAATTTTAATTGAGGATTAGAAATTAATATAGAATCAGAGTTTTTATTGGTGATTTTTCCTGAAAAAGTAACATAATTGTTAGGTTCTTTTTTACAAGAAACAATAGTCATGGCAACAGCCAGTAAATAAACTATTTTTTTCATTAGTTGTTAAGTTTAATTTAAGGTTTGTAGCGTACTAAATTACTAATTTTAAATTTAGAATAACGGGAGTGCTAAATTACCCTAACCAACCTTCTCTATCTAAACTTCTATATTGGATAGCTTCTGAGATATGATGTGATTGAATATCATTAGATAAAGCCAAATCGGCAATAGTACGAGAAACTTTTAAAATTCGATCATAAGCTCTTGCAGAAAGACTTAGTTTTTCCATAGCTCTTTTTAGTAACTCATTACTTTCTTCTGATAATTTACAAAATTCACGAATTTGCTTTACATTCATTTGAGCATTATAATGAATAGTATCAAAAGAAGAAAATCGTTTAGTTTGGATTTCTCTAGCTTTTACAACTCTTTTTCTAATTTCAACACTTGTCTCACTTTTTACATCTTCTGATAGTTTTTTAAAAGGAACAGGGGTTACTTCGATATGAATATCAATTCTATCCAATAAAGGGCCAGAGATTTTACTTAAATAACGTTGCATTTCTGCAGGCGATGAATTTGCAGGAGAGTTACCATCATTGAAATATCCAGAAGGACTAGGGTTCATGCTAGCAACAAGCATAAAACTACTTGGATAATTTACAGTAAATCGAGCTCTAGATATAGTTACTTCTCTATCTTCTAATGGTTGTCGCATTACTTCTAAAACGCCACGTTTAAATTCAGGTAATTCATCTAAAAAGAGGACGCCATTATGTGCAAGTGATATTTCTCCTGGTTGTGGTAAATTATTTCCGCCACCAATAAGAGCAATATCGGAACAACTATGATGAGGTGATCTAAAAGGACGATTATATTGAAGTCCAGAATTTTTTATTTTACCTACAACAGAATGTATTTTTGTTGTTTCTAATGCTTCTTGTAAAGTCATAGGAGGTAATATAGATGGAAGTCTTTTAGCTAACATTGTTTTTCCTGCCCCTGGAGGTCCAATTAAAATAATATTATGTCCACCAGCTGCTGCTATTTCCATGCATCTTTTAATACTTTCCTGTCCTTTTACATCAGAAAAATCAAATTCAGAAGTATTTGTTCGATTATCAAACTCGGCTTGGGTGTTAATACAAGTAGCTTTTAACTGTTCAATACCATTAAAATGATTAATTACTTCCATGATATTATGTACACCAAAGACTTCAATGCCATCTACAATTGCAGCTTCTTTTGCATTTTCTTGAGGTAAAATAAAATATTTAAAGCCTTCTTCTCGAGCTTTAATAGCAATAGGTAAGGCTCCTTTTATAGGTTGTAAACTTCCATCTAAAGAAAGTTCTCCCATAATAACATACTTATCTATACCTTCAAATTGTATTTGATTAGAAGCGGCAAGTATTCCTATAGCTAAAGTTAAATCGTAAGCTGCTCCTTCTTTTCTAATATCTGCAGGAGCCATATTAACTATAATTTTTTTACCAGGGAATTTATAACCGTTATTGTGTAGTGCAGCTGAAATTCGGTAAGAACTTTCCCGTACAGCATTGTCGGGTAAGCCAACAAGATGATAGCCAATTCCTTTATCAATATTTACTTCAACAATTATTATGGTGGCATCAATGCCAAAAACAGCACTTCCATAGACTTTTACTAACATAGCTTTTTTCTTTTTTGTTAAAGATAAAGAATTTTTTTGAAGGTTTATTTTATGCTTTTTTGTATAAGTGAAATTCTTTCTATAACTTTCAAGTCGTAAAATTAAAGTTATGAGTTAGTTAATAGAATATTATTTAGTCTATTATGAAATTAGATCCCCCGAAACTATATTATTATGGAAAAAGAGAAAAAATCTACATTGATTGTAGATAGTTGTCCGCTTATATGTGAAAAATATAAAGAAATATTAACCCCTTTTAAAGATACCGAGATTTACTTGTTCAATATCGATGTAGCCTATAATTATGAAGGAGCGTTTGATGTTGTTAAAAGAATAATAGAAACAGAGTCATATTTAGACTTTATTATCTTAGAGTTAAAACTCCCACCTACGGAAGATAAAAGAATATTATCAGGTTTGGATTTTGGAATTTTGGTTAGAAAACTATTGCCCACAACCAAACTAATTGTATCAACTTCATGCAATGATAATTATATGGTACATAGTATTTTTAAAAATCTAAACCCTGAAGGTTTTTTAATTAAAAAAGACTTAACTTCTGATAGTTTTCAAGAGGCCATAGCCTCTGTGGTAAGCGAAACACCTTATTATAGTAGAACTGTTTTAAAGTTGTTGAGAAAAAAGATTTCAAATGAATATTTATTAGATTCTATGGATAGGAAAATATTGTACGAATTGTCCATAGGTTCAAGAATGAAAGACCTACCTAATTATATACCCCTTTCTGTAGCGAGTATTGAAAAGAGAAAGCGTCAATTACGTAAAGTTTTTGGTGTTAAAAATAAGGGAGACAGGGAGTTAATATTGAAGGCGAGAGAGATAGGTGTTATATAAAATAATAAAAAGTAAGGTAAAACCTTACTTTTTTTATGGTTTTTTAGAGGTTTTTTTGAAGGTTTAAAAATAGCTTTGGAGAAAACTAAAAATAGCTACTCTAAAAAATATAACTTTTGAAAGACACATTAATCAATTTAGTACAAAGATTATTACGAAAAAATCGCATATCCTTTGACA
>NZ_CANMMT010000017.1 GCF_947499065.1 uncultured Tenacibaculum sp.
TGAGCAAACGAAAAGTTTACTGTAAGAACTAAAATTATTATTAGAATTGAGTTTTTCATAATTATGGGCAACGGTCTCATATAACCGTCAGTTACGGATTTAAAGTTACTTATTTTCAGTTAAACATTGACCTTAGCAATTTCGATTGGATTCGGACGTAGTTGAATCCGTCTTAATTGTGGTTATATATTGTTGCTAATAGTATCTTATTTACAAACATTTTTTCTTCCAATTTTCACAATTTCCTCTATTCCGAATTGGTCAAATTTTTCAAGTAAATCCATAGCGCTATTTTTCTTTTTGAATTCCAACTCTTCTTTATAAAGTGGGATAATTGAATAAACATTAATTGTCTTATTATCATCCAATTCGATTTGAGTAAACTCGTCAGATAATTCCATTGAATGAACTAACATTACAGAATTAAAACCAATTCCATCAGCAAGTTCTTCGTTATCTTCATGTCCAAAAGTGTGCCCAAACCCTAACCATGTTTTATTTGGATGGGGAAGCATCATTAATTGTTTCATAATTCTAATTGGCCAATAATTTCTCTCGTTACTGAAAGATTCATATTCCAAATTCCACTCTTTTGGCAATAATATCATTACTTCGGCAAATTCAGATGATTCAATATCTTCTGGTATTTTCATAGGTAAAGCACTCATTCCACAACTTAATAAAATATGATAAGGTCTATTTTTAGTGGCTTTTATGAAATAAACATCTCTATGAATTATTTCAGATTCTATTTCATCAAATACTTTTATATCTGCGTTTTCGTCAAAAAATTGATCTAAATGATTATCAATTATTTCAACACTATTTGGGACATTTTCATTCATTTTTTTCTCGGTCTTTTGGGAATAAGCGAAAGTTGAAATTAAAATCAGTAATATAGTTTTATACTTGATTATTTTCATTTAATTTCTGTTTCTCAATATTATTAGCAACTTGTTTATATGCGGAACTTTTAGGTGTTTTTATAAAACTCAAAATATTCACAATTTTTTTAGTTTTTCAATATAGCATAAAAAAAGGATATGATATTCTTAAGTTTACTCTATTAGCGAAGTTCGCTGATGATTTCGCAAGAATTATAAGTGGTATTGTTAAAGAATAGGTAAGTAGTGGAGCTAAAATTGTCAAAGAAAAGGTGGGTAAGGAGTTTGTAGAGGTGTTTTGGTTGGTTGTTGTTAGATGTTGCTAACGTGTTTGTGTATGAGTAGTTGTTTGGATTAGCATTTAATTTTCCCCTGATGTATCAAATTCGTCACCATTTAGCTTTGTTATTTCTGTAATCCAAAACTTTGGTGCTCCATTATCACATCCTGATTCAGCACAAGAACTAATAAATCCAGTTAATTTATATGTCATTCCAAATTTTTCACTTTTATTATCATAGAGCCATCCTCTAATCTCATTTTCTCCATTTAAAAATTCTGGGTCAATGTCTTTTCCGAGAATAAAGTTATAGCTACTGTCTGTTACACTTTGTATATTCATATCGTCATTCCAGTCTCCACAAGCATATTGCATAAAACGAGCTTCGATGGTAATAGGTTTTTCATTTAGCTTGTTAATTCGATTACAGCTTACTAAAGCTAATACTATTAATAATATGTTATAACTTACTTTCATTTGGGGTTTAATGATTTAGAACTTATTTATATGCGCAATTTTTAGGTATTTTAATAAAACTCAAATATTCACTAAATTTTTAAGTTTTCGAATATAATATAAAAAAGAATATGGTTTCCTAAGTTTATTCTATCAGCGAAGCTCGCTGGTGATTTCGCAAGAATTATAAGTGGTATTGTTAAAGAATAGGTGTGTGGTGGGGCTAAATAGAATAAGAATAGCTAAGTAAGAAATTTTAAAGGAGTTTTGGTTGGTTGTTATTAGCGTTTTATTCTTCTAATGGATAACATTTGTCAAGAAATTCATCTAAAGAATTAGCTAATAGGCAAAATCCAAAATCACCATTATCCACATGAAAAATTTTGCCATTGTGAAATCCTCCTATTGATACATATATTTGACTTCCACTATAAGTTTCTATTAAAGGAAATAATTTATCAGATTCCACATAGTCAGTATTTACTTCAAAATCATTTTGAAATTGCTCTAAGTAATTTCGGTACTCCCATCTTTCTTTAATTGAGTTTAATGATTCTACTTTTTGAAGTCCATCATCGGTTTTCCATCCATCATTATAAGTTAAATCAAAAAAACATTCAGCTTGTTTCTCAAATTGTATTTCTGAATCAGCATAATTCTTAAAGAAAATCTTGATATCATTTGGTAAATTAAATCCAGTAAATTTCTCAATATCTGCTATGTCAGAATCCGTAAATGGTTTTGGGTTTTTAAATTCTATTTTATTGTTCATTTAATTTCTGGTTCAGTAGGTTGTTAACGTTAACGGTAACATATAAGATAGTAACGGATTTTATACACTGTTAGGGCACGTTATTTATCCCATTCTTTTAATAATTCATCCACTAATACTCTGACATTTTCTTCATCGCTATTTTTATAAGATTCAATGTATTTTTTTGCTTTGTTTCCTTTTATTTTTGATAAAACTATTAAATATGTTTGAGCATTATAATCGCTATTGATTCTTTCTTTTTCACAAACTTCAATGATTTTATCTATGGAAGATTTATCTTTTAGATTTGCTAAACCCATAGCGGCATCCCTTTTAACTGCAAAATCTGTTTTTTCGTTTAATAATAGTTTCAAGAATATTTCTTTATGTTCTTCTTTTGGAAAATTTGATAAATATTCAATAGAGCTTCTTTCCCAATGTAGACTTTGTTCGGTTTTATATATCTCATTATATATTATTTGAAGTGTGTCTATTTTGTTTTCAATAAGTATTTCAGTTATAGAAACCACTCTTTGCTCTGGTTTAGCTAACATACTTATTAGTTTATCCAAAATTATTTTTGTGTTATTTCCCTTTAAGGCATCTACAGTCCAATATCTAACGGAAGAATCAGAATTATCTAAATAAGTAGTGAGAATTTCTTCAGATATTTTATCATTTCTACCCGTTAGAACTTTAATTAAATATTTTTGAATTTCAATATTTTCTGTTTCTAATAAAGCTTTTTGAACATCTTTAAGTATTTCATCTGAAAATAAAAGTGGCTGTTTATTAATGTTAAAATAATAATTTTTGGGAATTTTATTTAAAGTAACTAATTCTAGCCAATATTTAACATTTGCTATATTTTTTGATTCAAAAAAAGCATCTAAAAAATCTTCAGATACAGGGTTCTCATTTTGTGATATTTCTTTTAAATAATTTACATCTTCAATTGTTGGACTATTTGCCAATGCTTGAATTGCAATACTTCTAGTTTGCGTGCTATCTAATAGAGGAATAAATGTTTCTTTTAGATTTCCTATTTGAAGCTCTTTTACAGAATATATTGCGTAACCTTTAATGTTGTAATTCCAATTTTTTACTGCATCAAGAAGTAACTCTTCTGTTTTTTTGTTCTTTCCAGTTATTGATAGTATTTGTGCCGATAAAATTTTTGATTTAAAATCATCACTATTGATTCTTGCATAAGCTGTATTTTTTAAAGAATCCTTATCTAGTTTAAAGTATAATGGAATCATATGGCTGTTTCCAAAATTTTCATTTTCAATAAGAAAATCAAAAAGTTCGGTAGTGTGCTTTGTTTTTAAATGCATTAGTGCCATTCCAGACCAAATTAGATTGCCTTTTTTTTTCTCCGTTTTTATTTTTTCTAAAAGACTTTTCTCATAATTTATGTCTCCTGCACCTGCAATTACTAAATATGAAAGTAATCTTTGATTTGGGTTTTCAGAATTAAACAATGTCTGAATATTGTTTTTATAAACATCAGTTTCCTTAAACTTCGTAAGAGGATATTGTAATATATTTTGATTTTTTAAACTTGCAGTTAGTTGAGTTATATCGCTATGAGGTGTTAGCAAAGTCGAGTACTTTCTAAACATATCATTCAATTCAGTTTCACTAAAATTAGTTTTGGTTGCATTCTGGAAGTCTTTTTTGAAATCATCAATATTTTGACCAAAAGACATTACTGATGTAAAAAAAGTAACTAATATTATTATGTATTTCTTCATTTCGTTTTAATATGTTCTAACGGTTTGTGTATGGTGCGTATCCCGAAGGGTATGCACTATACACCTTGTTATGCTCTTTTTTCTTTTATAAGTTTTCTGTTTTGTTCATTTCCCATTCCCCTTTTGTTCCTGGAAAAAAGGCTAAACGTCCCTTCACAAATCCAAATCCAATTTTAAACTTCCAAGTTCCTTTAATTGAGTTTGTCTCGGAATTAATTATTCCTTTATAATAGATTGGTCTATGTGGTTTATCCTCTTCAATTCTAGTTCCGTCTTGAAGAACAGATGTACTGACTGGCATTCTTTTTACGAACTTAATTTTATTCCCTTTTACAGTACCTGAAAAATTTCCGATTCCTTTAGTTCCACCCATCTCAACATTATCAGATATTTTTCCAGATATTTTGAAATTAGAATAATCATCTACAATTAATTCAAACTCAGTTTTTCTGTTTTTTAGAGTTTCTGGGACATTTCCAGAAAACCAATATTTTCCATTCCACTTTCCTTTCATTGTTCTTGAATTGAGCATAACTCGTTTATATGCGTAACTTTGTTCCTAGTATTTGTCTAATTTGGTTGGCTATGCGGAATTTTTAATAAAATAGTGTTTCCATTAGTATTTTATTCTTGTTGTAGCCAATTAAATTTCCCATTTTTCCAAAAGATAAAACCGCCCCCACAACTTTCAGAAGCGTGCATATATAAAGAGTTGTAACTTAATTTAACTTTTTTACTTTCAGGAACATCTTTAAAGTCAACAAAATCATCTTCATAATTTGACCATAAAACCTCTCCTTTCTTAACCTTTTCAAATATACCAATCCAACTATAGTCGGTCATGTTGAAAGGATCATTTTCATTTCCTAATATGTATATTTTAGTTTCAGTTCCTTTATTGATAAATCCTATTTTTGTTTCTCCATCAGAGTTCTTTAATAAGATTACAAGATCATTTTTTTTGTCTCCGAAAAAATCACCTTTCAAATAGAAAGGAGTAATACTTGTGTTTAAAGTAAGCTTATCGAATTCTGGGTATTTGGTAATTTCATTTTTAATCTCTTCAATACTTTCTTTTTTCGGTTTTAAATATCCATCAAATACATATCCATATTTTACATTAGAAATGAAAGTGGGAAAGTTTTTAAAATTTATTTTTACCCAATTACCTATTATTTCTTGTCCGTTATCTATTATAGTTTGACTATTATCGGTTTTCTCAATTATACCAACTTCAGCACCAAAATATAGCTTTCCTATTTTTTTACCTTTTGAGTTAGGTTCTTGCCTTAAAAACAAACCGTTTTCAGCGGTTACAACAAATTTATTTTGAGAATAAGTTAATACTGTCAAGAATAAAGTTATATGTAATATTATTGATTTTTTCATATTGATAGCAATTTGTTTATATGAGAAGCTTTTAGGTGTTTATATAAAACACAAAATATTCACAATTTTTTTAGTTTTCGAATATAGCATAAAAAAGAATATAGTTTTCCTAAGTCTTTTCTATCAGTCAACCTCGCTGATGATTTCGCAAGAATTATAAGTAGTATTGTTAAAGAATAGGTGAGTAGTGGGGCTAAATAGAATAAGAATAGCTAAGTAAGAAATTTTAAAGGAGTTTTGGTTGGTTGTTATTAGAGGTTGTTTGCGTGTTTGTGTATGAGTAGTTGTTTGGATTAGCATTTAATTTTCCCCTGATGTATCAAATTCGTCACCATTTAGCTTTGTTATTTCTGTAATCCAAAACTTTGGTGCTCCATTATCACATCCTGATTCAGCACAAGAACTAATAAATCCAGTTAATTTATATGTCATTCCAAATTTTTCACTTTTATTATCATAGAGCCATCCTCTAATCTCATTTTCTCCATTTAAAAATTCTGGGTCAATGTCTTTTCCGAGAATAAAGTTATAGCTACTGTCTGTTACACTTTGTATATTCATATCGTCATTCCAGTCTCCACAAGCATATTGCATAAAACGAGCTTCGATGGTAATAGGTTTTTCATTTAGCTTGTTAATTCGATTACAGCTTACTAAAGCTAATACTATTAATAATATGTTATAACTTACTTTCATTTGGGGTTTAATGATTTAGAACTTATTTATATGCGCAATTTTTAGGTATTTTAATAAAACTCAAATATTCACTAAATCTTTAAGTTTTCGAATATAATATAAAAAAGAATATGGTTTCCTAAGTTTATTCTATCAGCGAAGCTCGCTAATGATTTCGCAAGAATTATAAGTGGTATTGTTAAAGATAGGTGAGGGGTGGGTTTAAATAGCCAAAGAAAAGGTGGTTAAGGAGTTTTTAGAGGTGCTTTGGTTGGTTGTTGTTAGATGTTGCTAAGAGTTTAGTATAAGAATAGTAGCCGATTGCGTGATACTTTTTTGTCAGGTTACAAGAAAGTTGAAACGGGTTATAATCCATGAATTTACTACTGTCTTGGCTATTGTTTTTATACATCGTTGGGCATGGTATTTTTTTCAACCCCAACCAATCGAGTTATCATCTTGCCTATCATTTCTGACTTCGATTTTTCATCTTGTATAGATTCAATTAATTTAAATGATAGAAGTATATTTTGAACGTTAATCAAGCTATCATGGTATTCTTTAAGTTGACGGACAGTCTTATTATATAAATAGAACAAGACTCCTGATATAAATTCTACGAAAATTCCTGAGCCTGAAGCTATATACCCAATTTTTTCAAATTCTTTAAATTGGAAGCCTAATACCAAACCTATTGATATTAGCACAAATCCTAAAACTCCTGTCATCAGTGAAACCTTAAAACTTTGCTGTGTATGAGTCTTTACTAAAGTATAGTATGCTGAAAGATTTTCCACATTTATTTTTACAAGACTTTCGAAGTATTGAGTTGTAGAATCTGTAGAGTCTGGTAGTTTAAGCATTATATTCCTTATTGCTTCATTAGCCTCTAGCTCTGATTTTGCTGCTGAAACGTCAGACCCCAAAAATGCGAGTAGAAAAAACACAAATGCAATCCAAAAAACCATAAGTAACCATGTTGGCATTACAAGTAATTCAGTATAATGAAAGCTAATAAATAAGCCCCCAATTGCAGATAATGCTAGAAATGTAATTTTATCAACTAATTCGCTCTTAACTTTTCCTTTTGCTTTAGCAATTGCACTTTCAATTTTTGCAAATCTTTCTTCTTTTGGACTTTCAAACGAATAATTATTTTCTTCTTCCATATATTTTATATTTAAAGCACAAAAGTTTGATATATTATGTCTAACTTGTTTATGAGCGGAACATTGTTTTTATCATTTACCTAATATGGCTGACCAAGCGGAACTTTTGTTCCTTTTGTCGAGCCCATAGATATTCACTAAATTTTTGAGTTTTCGAATGTATCCTAAAAAAAGAAGCTGGGTTTACGGAAAACCTTACTTTAAGTAAGGGGTTTTCCTGTTTTTTTGTCAGGATAAATCCTTAGCAAGTGTTTGATGATAGTGTGGTGTGTTGTAAATGAGGTTTTTTAGTTTTTTCTATCAGCGGAGCTCGCTGAAGGTTTCGCAAGAATTATAAGTGGTATTGTTAAAGAATAGGAGGGTAGTGGGGCTAAATAGAATAAGAAAAGGGTGGTAAGGAGTTTGAAGAGGTACTTTGGTTGGTTGTATATGGCGAGTATCCCGAAAGGTATGTACTATATACCTTGTTGTGGTGTCGTTTTATTTTTTAATTCCTTTACTATTTCAACAAATTTAGTATAACTATCTGCGGGAGGATTTTCATAGTGAATATATCCCATTTCAGACTTGAAGAATTCCTTCATCTGCTTTAAACATTCGTCTTCATTGTATGTGATTAAGTTTCCACTCATATCTGCATTTCTTGAAATACCGAATATCATATTTCCATCTTTCGTGTAAAATATCATACCATGCTTGTTCGGATTATTTTCATCCTTATTTCTCCAGTAAATACTTTGAGAACATTCAGGATTAAATTCAAGATATGTCATTAAATCATCAGCATAATCAAATTCTTCAATAGGATTATCTGAATATTGAGGAATAAGATATTCATCAGCACTTTCTTCTCTCGAGGGTAGAAAAGTATTTAAGAAATCAATTGCTTTAGACTTTGATCTTGATTTTTTGGATTAGGTATATGTTTGCTAAATACCCCATTTTTAACCTCTTACTATTTTCAATTTAGCTTCAATTTTTTTAGCATTATTTGCAAGCTCTTCCATGGAATGTATATCTTCAATAGTTATCCATTTACCCATTTGACAACTTTTTAATAATTTCATAGAATTTAAAAAATCATCAATTTCAAGTGTATAACCATTATAGTCTATACAATCTGTCCAACCTCTTGCTTCATTCCATTGTTTCATAAATATGGGTAAAGAATCATATTTGACTGTCTTTATATTTTTATCAAAGAATTCTTCTAAAGCCAAATCAAAATAGCCACCGTCAAAAATGATTGCAATTCTTTGGTTTTTTTCCTCATACCAAATAATATCTTCTTTTCCACAGGCAGGAATTCCACATTCAGGACATGGTTCTGTTGTATTTTTAACAATATTGTAAAAGAATTTTTTTCCGTTTGATTCAATTTCGTGAATTTCCATTTTGATTCTTTATGCACTACCGCTTATATATGCGGAACTTTTAGGTGTTTTTATTTGTTTTAGCTGAATCTATACTATTATTTTTTTATAGTGTTGTTCATAGCTAGTTTTTCATTTTATTCAATTCCAAAATCCGTTTTTTGTACATTCCAATTATTGATTCAGGACTCC
>NZ_CANMMT010000018.1 GCF_947499065.1 uncultured Tenacibaculum sp.
TCTCCTTCACAACTTCCTGCTGCTACTGAATCACTAAAGGTAGCCTCTAAACTTGTATCACAGTTATCTGACTCATCGGTTACATCTCCTGTTACTCCTACACTTGCATCATAGGTACAATCGGCTGCAGCATAAATCGTTGTGTTTGCTGGTACTGTAAAGTCTGGTGCGGTATTATCTTCTACCGTGATGGTTTGTACTTTACTAGTGGTATTTCCACAATCGTCGGTTAAGCTCCATGTTCTTGTGATTACTTGTTCTCCTTCACAACTTCCTGCTGCTACTGAATCACTAAAGGTTGTCTCTAAACTTGTATCACAGTTATCTGACTCATCTGTTACATCGCCTGTTACTCCTACACTGGCATCATATGTACAATCAGCTGCAGCATAAATCGTTGTGTTTGCTGGTACAGTAAAGTCTGGTGCCGTGTTATCTTCTACGGTGATGGTTTGTACTTTACTAGTGGTATTTCCACAATCATCGGTTAAGCTCCATGTTCTTGTAATTACTTGTTCTCCCTCACAGCTTCCTGCTGCTACTGAATCACTAAAAGTTGCTTCTAAACTTGTATCACAGTTATCTGACTCATCGGTTACATCTCCTGTTACTCCTACACTTGCATCATAGGTACAATCGGCTGCGGCATATATGGTTGTGTTTGCTGGAACTGTAAAGTCTGGTGCCGTGTTATCTTCTACGGTAATTGTTTGTGTAAATGTTCCACTTACTCTTCCACAAGCATCAGTAAACGTCCAAGTATTTGTATATGTTCCATTTGTGCTACAATTAACTGAAGGAACAAAACTACCCGAAGTTTTTACTGTTGCTAAATTACAACTTAACTCAGGTATTAGTTGCTGCGCTGCTTGTAATGCTGCTGAATCTTCACATGAAACAGTTCTATCTAAAAAGTTTGCTGCAGTTGTCCAACTAGCCTCACTTGGCTGATTAATATTTATAGTGTTTGGTTGTTCATCTCCAATACCACAACTATCTACTGAATTAGAACTTACAGTTGTCTGTGAATTCATATTTTCTTCACCAATATAATTTGCAGTCATTTGCATTTGGAACTTATCTGAGCAAGTATTTTCTAAAAAGTAACATTGTCCTTTTACTACTACCTGATAATTTAGAGTATATGCTGAATCTCCCACATCTGTTATTCCATTTACAGCATTGAATGTTAACTTTCTCGTTCCACTATTATACGTATAAGTTACGCCAGATGGTAAGCCTGTTATAGGTTGTATTAACTCTACTTCTTGTGGTATATCTACTTCTATACTTAAATTTCTTACATGATCATTTCCATTGTTCTCAACATCTACAGAAAAGTTAACTGTATCATCTACATTTACAGAAGAACCTGTTGTTGGTGAACTTGTAAGAATTAATGGCGCTAAATCTGGTTTCCATACATCTACCGATAGTCCTATTAAAAATAAACCATAAGTTTCTTGATTAGATGTTAGTCTAATTGTTGCTGATGTTTGGTCATTATCAATAATTGAATTCCCTGAATTGTTTAAAGGGAATACATCTGCATCAAAACCTAATGTATTGGTACTTGCTGGATTTCTATTGGTAAAATCGGTTCCATCTTTTCCTATTCTACTATTAAAAAAGTTATTCGCATTACGCAGGCTATAAGATATGTCTACCCAGTTATTACTAACGTTTCTTATTTGTAGTTTATCACCTGATAAATCTCTATCTCCTTCTAATGCACCTATTACAATATCTGCATTTACATTACCTGATGGTACAGTTTGAAAACCACTAAATCCGATTTCAAACTCATTTACACTACTTGTTACATGTGCATAACCATCAAATAATGATATATTTTTCGCTGGCATTGTTGGACTTTCATATACAAATACTATTTGCCAACCTCCAGATGTACCTGTATTTCCTCCTCCATGTGATTCTAGCTCTCCTTCTTTTGCTCTAACATTAGCTATTTGGTATGTTCCGTATGGTGATGATAATCCTTTTACATCGTTTGTTATGTCTTTAAAACAGATATATGGGTCATTTACAAAATGTCCTATTTCATCTCTTCCTCTATAAAGAACCTGATCTGCTGTTATAGTTTGATATGTTGAACTTCCTGGAAGTTGTAATTTTACTTTGTTATAATCCCAATCTGGTTCATCATCTGGATCGTCTTCTTCTAAATCTGCTGCTGCCCAGTATAAATATGCTTTTTTAATACTTAAGCAACTGATTGATGGTTCTGGATTTACAAAGTTTGCATTACTTGAATTGAATGTCGTATTATCATTATCAATATCTACAAATACATTGTTTGTAAAATCGTGATTTCCATCACTTCCGTTATAGTTATTGCTTTCATGTCTAGATAAAACATTGTTAGCTATTAATGTTACGTTTCCATTTACTGCTTCTGAAAATCTAGGTTGAAAACTCTGCTTTACCTGAGCTTTCAATTCTTCTGAACCAAGTAAAAAGACCAGCCCAAAAAACAATAAAATTATGTGAGTAATTTTTTTCATAAGTAAACAGTTTTATAGCAAAAACTTATTAGTTATCGCTATTTGGGTTTGGTATATATGACTTTAAGGTAATTTTATCTAAGGCGGTTGCCCTTCTAAATGCATTTGGATTTGACACTTCAGATATTTCTAATTGCGTACAACTCCACTTACCAAGGTTTAAGTTATTTGGCTTGGTTATTTTTAAATAAAATGTTTTTATTTCATTTATATCTACTGTTATCTCATTACGAATTGAATTCATATTCTCATCATACAATGAGTAGTCAAATTCTGTAATTGCAGTATTCTTCTTTTTACAAAGAACATTGGTTAAGTTAACTTGATAAATAGCTTTATTTAAGCCTTTATTTTTTATTTGCAACTTATGTATATGTTCTTTTTCGTAGTCTGCTTTTTGGCTATATTCCTTTACAGATAACTCTACTAAATTTTGAGATATCCCTTGAAATATTGTTGTTATTAATAAGCATATTGTTAACGTAATTTTATAAACCATACATTCTTTTTTATGTTATAATATTGTATAACACACTAATTCTAACTATTTAGAAATAGGTATTAATTAGGGTAAAAAGAGGGTGTAAAAGGGTATACGTTTTGCACGTAAACAACGTATTACTGTTTTTGAGTAATAGTAAAATAAATTCTTAAAATATATAGGGAGGAAAAACTAACACTAGTTGGGATATAGTATTAATTTTTGAGAGGTTAACGTTTTCGTAAGTTTTTAAAAACGATTATACCAAATATAGGATATCTTTTTGTTAAAAAAAACGATATGTTAAAAAAAAGGGGTTTTCCCCCTCCTCTTTTTAAAGCTAAAAATTTCCTTTCAGATTTTATATTTTTTTGCTTCTTAATAGGTAATTTTGCATTATGATTCAAAACGATACTATTATTGCTATGGCTACGCCATCTGGGGTTGGAGCCATTGCCGTTATAAGACTTTCTGGTGAAAAATCTATTGAGATTGTAGATGCTTTTTTTCAATCTGTAAAAAAGAATAAATCTCTACTTTCTCAAAAATCTCATACCTTACATTTAGGTCATATTGTAAATAATGGAGTTATTCTTGACCAAGTTTTAGTATCTATTTTTAAGAATCCAAATTCTTATACCGGTGAAAATGTTGTTGAAATTTCATGTCACGGTTCTAGTTTTATTCAGCAAGAAATCATACAATTATTCTTAAAAAATGGTTGTAGAATGGCTGATAATGGTGAATTTACCATGCGTGCCTTTTTAAACGGTAAAATGGATTTGAGTCAGGCTGAAGCTGTTGCCGATGTAATTGCTTCTAATTCGGCTGCCAGTCATCAAATGGCTATTCAGCAAATGCGTGGTGGAATTACGAATGAACTAAAAGATTTACGTGCCAAATTATTAGATTTTGCTGCTTTAATTGAATTAGAACTTGATTTTTCTGGTGAAGATGTGGAGTTTGCTGACAGAACCAAATTTAAAGAATTGGTTTCTAAAATCACCTTTGTTTTAAAACGTCTTATTGATTCTTTTGCCTTTGGGAATGCTATGAAAAACGGAATTCCTGTTGCTATTATTGGTGAACCTAATGTAGGGAAATCTACCTTATTAAATTCTTTATTAAACGAAGAGAAAGCTATTGTTTCTGATATTGCAGGAACTACTCGTGATGCAATTGAAGATGAGATGATTATTGATGGTGTTGCGTTCCGTTTTATTGATACTGCTGGAATTAGAGAAACTGAAGATGTTGTTGAAAATATTGGTATTAAAAAAGCTTATGAAAAAGCTGAAAATGCTCAATTAATTATTTTCTTAATTGATTCTAATAAATACATACATTCTAGTGATTTATTCTTAGAAGAAATTGAAGCTATTAAAGAACGTTTTCCAAACAAGCGTTTGTTAGTTATTGCCAATAAAATTGATACACTTTCATGTCATGATTCTGCTGTTTTAGCATCTGAAATTGAAAATGTGATTTTACTTTCTGCTAAACAAAAAACTGGTATTAATGAACTAACTGCCGAACTAACTTCTTTAGTAAATACTGGTGCATTAAGCAATAACGAAACTATTGTTACCAACTCTCGTCACTTTGAAGCGCTTACTTTAGCTTTGGAAAGTATTGAATCGGTTAAAAATGGTATTGAATTAGATATTTCTTCTGATTTATTTGCTATTGATATTCGCGAGTGTCTTCGTCATTTAGGTAATATTACCGGTGAATATGATGTTGATAAAGATATCCTTGGACATATTTTTGGTAATTTCTGTATCGGGAAATAGATTTTCTTTCCTTTAAGTAATACATTTTTTCTTTTATAACTAAAAGTAAAAAATAAGAAAAAGGGAAACTCTAAAATTAGTTTCCTCCCCAATAAAATGGTGGTTCTTGCTTATTTCTATTATTCCTGTATCTATAACCATATTTTCCTTTACCTAAATCGAAAGTCAAACTAATTTCATGTGATCCGCTAAGGTATTGGTTTGTATTGGTTAAATAATTTTCATAAGTATATCCAATTTTGGTATTATCGTTTATACGCATTTGTAATAACCCAGCTATTGAGTTATTTAGCCTATATGAAATCCCTAATTCAATTTGCTTATTATATAATGCTCCCAATGATAAATCTGTAGACATAGGCTCTCCATTTGCATAGCGAACCAAAAATGATGGTTTTAACTCAATTTGATTACCTGCTTGAAATTTATAACCTGAAGAGGCATAAAATATAGGGCTTTCATTTGCTGAATTTACTGTACTTCCTTCTCTAGTGTAATACCTATTTCCTAATAAATTTAAAGTAGAAAAACTTGCATAAAATTTATCGGTATAAAAGAAAATCCCTGCTCCCATGTTAAATTTAAACTCATTAATATTACTACTAAACAATGCGTCATTCGTAATGCCTAAACTTTGTAAATCTACATTGATAAAACTTCCTCCTGTTTTTAGTCCGAAAGACAAGGTTGATTCGTCATTCAATCTAATAGCATAAGAAACATCTCCATATAAATGACTCTCATTTAAAACATAAACTTTATCATAAACTGCCGAAAATCCAACTCCTAAATTATTCCCTAGTCCTCCATGCAAGGTTAATGATCCAGTTTTTGGACTCCCTGGTTCGTTAATCCATTGACTTCTAACATTTGCTGTCAATGTAAAGAAATCATGCGTACCTGAATATGCCGGATTTATTAAATTGAAGTTATTATTATATTGTGAATAGAAAGGTTCATACTGCGAATATCCTTCTATTGTTATCATAACTATTAAAATACTTAATACTACTCTAAATTTCATTTTCCTTTATTTAATAATTAATGTAAACCCATCCTTTTACCACTTTCATTCCTTCATTAATTTCTAAGATGTAGAAATAAGGTCCTGTTGGTAGTTTCTTTGATTTATTCTCTACCACTCCATTCCAATCATTTTGATAATTTGTGGTATTGAATACACTAACTCCTCTACGGTTTAATATTTGTAATCTGTTATTTGGATATTTATGTAACCCTTCTATAATGAATATATCATTTACGTTATCTCCATTTGGTGAAAACCCTTTAGGTATGTTTAAATCTGATGTATCACATACATCTCCCACTCCATCTTTATCTATGTCTTCTTGTTCTGGGTTGTAAGTAGTAGGGCAATTATCTACATTATTTAAAACACCATCTCCATCCATATCTTCATCACATATATCTGCTATCAAGTCATTATCTATATCATTTGAAGTAAAAGTTATTTCTGCAGTAGCTGTACTTGTTAATCCATTAGAATCTGTAACTGTTAATATTACCTCATGAACAGTTAAAGTTGGACATTCAAATACTGTTTTGTTTAATTGCAAACTAGCAATTCCACATTCATCAAAAGAACCATCATTAATTTCTTCTGGAGTAATTGTTGCATTCCCATTTTCATCTAATTCAACAACAATATCTTTTGTTATTGCTATCGGCTCTGTTATATCTTCTACGGTTACCGTTGCTGTTTTTGTATTTACATTTCCGTTAACATCGGTTACCGTTAAGGTTACCTTATTGGCTCCTACATTGCTACAATCAAATGATGTTACATCTAAACTCATTGATTGAATTCCACAGTTATCGGTTGACCCATTATTGATTTGTGCTGGTGTAATACTTACATTTCCTGTAGTATCTAATTGAACCGTGATATCCTGTGTTACTACTATTGGATTTACTTTGTCTTCTACGGTTACGGTAGTTGTTTTTGCAGCTACATTTCCGTTAACATCCGTCACGGTTAAGGTTACCGTATTGGCTCCCACATTGCTACAATCAAATGAAGTTGTATCTAAACTCATTGATTGAATTCCACAGTTATCGGTTGACCCATTATTGATTTGTGCTGGTGTAATACTTACATTTCCTGTAGTATCTAATTGAACCGTGATATCCTGTGTTACTACTATTGGATTTACTTTGTCTTCTACGGTTACAGTAGCTGTTTTTCTATTAGTGTTTCCATTAACATCAGTTACCGTTAAGGTTACTGTATTGGCTCCCACATTGCTACAATCAAATGAAGTTGTATCTAAACTCATCGATTGGATTCCACAGTTATCCGCTGATCCATTATTGATTTGTGCTGGTGTAATACTTACATTCCCTGTAGCATCTAATTGAACCGCGATATCCTGTGTTACCACTGTTGGGTTCACTTTATCTTCTACGGTTATCGTTGCAGTTTTTGTATCTGAGTTTCCATTAACATCAGTTACTGTTAAGGTTACTGTATTAGCTCCTACATTGCTACAATCAAATGATGTTGTATCTAAACTCATTGATTGGATGCCACAATTATCTGTTGAACCATTGTTGATTTGTGCTGGTGTAATACTTACATTTCCTGTAGTATCTAATTGAACCGTGATATCCTGTGTTACAACTATTGGATTGATTTTATCTTCTACGGTTACCCTTGCTGTGTTTGTAGCTACATTTCCGTTGACATCTGTTACTGTTAAGGTCACTGTATTTGCTCCTACATTGGTACAATCAAACGAAGTTGTATCTAAACTCATTGATTGGATGCCACAGTTATCGGTTGAGCCATTGTTTATTTGTGCTGGTGTAATACTTAC
>NZ_CANMMT010000019.1 GCF_947499065.1 uncultured Tenacibaculum sp.
GATAATTCTTCCTTGTCAAAGGATATGCGATTTTTTCGTAATAATCTTTGTACTAAATTGATTAATGTGTCTTTCAAGGGGGGTAAAATCTTGTTGATTGTTTAAATAAAATGAGTTGTTAACGAAGGTAAATGAAAATAAAGTATTTTTAAAGTAAATTCATATTTGATTGTGATTGTTTCATAATCGATGAGTTTAAGTAATTATTTGCATTTGTTTGTATATGAGTTAAATAAGTTTTAGTTGATGTAACTAAATATTAATAATATGGTCTTTATTAATATAATCTTAAAATGAAAAAGTGAATAGAGGAATTGGAAAGAAAATAATTAGCTTTGTTGTCTTGTACCCCGATCAATATGAAAAGAAAAATAATAATATTATGTTGCTTAATAGTTATTTCGTGTAAGAAAACTCCAGAAAAAACCTTACCAAAATTACCTAGTTTTTTTAATAATAAAATAAAAAAAAGTATCCCTAAAGATTCGTTAGAGTTTTATTCAAACCTAATGAAAAATATTCCTAAAGAGAATTTATCAGATTCATTAAAAGCAGAATTTTATTATACTTCTGGAAGATATAATATTCGTTTAAAAAAGTATGATTCGGCAATAACTAACTTTAGTAAAGCAACATCTTTTTCAGAAAAGAAGATAAAATCGGATAGGGAGGTTTTATACTTTCGAGCCTTAAGACAAACATATTTTACATATAAAAATGATTATTTAAATGGAGAAGGGGTGAATGAAAAATTGTTGTCTCTTTTAAATAATCAAGATTATAAGAATAAAGCTTATGTATATTATTTTAAGCAAATAGTTAAAGCAAAATTAAAACAGTTTAAAGAGGCTTTAGTTGCAAGTGATTCAGCTACAGCAATGCTTTTGAAGGTAGGAGACACAACTAATTATGTGATGGCAAAGATAGGAAGGTCTACAATTCTTAGTAGTTTGAATGAACAAAATAAAGCCATCGAAGAATTAAAAAAGACTCTTAAATATGAAGATAATTTAAAAACAGCTGCAAGATATGAGTTATACGGTGCATTAGGTTTTTATTATTATAACAATGAGCTATTTTATAAAAGTATTTCTGCATTTGAAAAAGCACTAGACTTTTCGAAAAAATTACCATCTCATTTAACTAAAACTAGACAAGCTAACAGCTATTTAAATTTATCTAAATCGTTTATAAGATTAAAAAAATTAGAACTAGCTCAAAAATATGTAGATTCTATTTATGCCTTAGGAATAGAGGATATTGATTTTACAAATCAAAGAAGTGTATTGAAAACTAATTTGGAAATTTTATCTAAAAAAGGGAAAAGTATAGATGAAGTTTTAGCTCTATTAGATTCAATAAATGATTTTCAAGAAAAAAATTATGCTAATAGGATGAATAGTGAGCTAGAAGCTTTAAAAAAATCTCATGAAAAAGAAATAATATCTGAAAAGGCTAGGGAAGAAGCAGAAATTAAAAGTCTTAAATTAGAAAGAAATCAATATATATTGACATTGTTATTATTGATAGCTATTGTAATAGGAGTACTGATATTGAATTTGTATAGGCAAAGAAGATTTAAAATAGAGCAACAGAACTTTTTATTACAACAACGATTATTACGTTCTCAAATGAATCCTCATTTTACGTTTAACAGTTTAAGTTTAATAAAAAACACAATAGAAGAAGATAGTGAGAAATCAATGAAATATATTCAAAAATTTTCTAAGCTATTACGGTCTATATTTCAGAATTCAACAAAAAATTATGTGCCTATTGAAGATGAATTAGAATCATTGCAGAATTATATAGAATTACAACAATTTAGATTTCCTGAGAGATTTGATTATAAAATTGAAAATATGATTGATACTGAAGATGAAATTTTAATTCCACCAATGTTATTACAACCTTTTGTAGAAAATGCAATAATTCACGGATTTAGAAAGAATGATTCAAAAGGGAGTCTTTTAATTAATCTTCAACTTTCTAAAAAATATATTAATTGTGTTATTGATGATGATGGAGTTGGTATAGATGAAAATAATATTGACAAAAGATCATCAGTTAAATTAATAGATGAGTTTTTAAGAAAAATGGCAGGTAAAGGAATTGTTATTTTGAATAAAAAGACAGTGTCAAAAAAAAATAAAGAAACAGGTACTAGAGTAGAATTAAGAATCCCATATAATATATTTTAAACATGTTAAAAGCATTAATTGTAGAAGATGAAAGGCACATAAGAGAAAATTTGAAAAAAAGGATATTCCAAGATTTTCAAAATGAAATATCTATTGTTGATGAAGCTATTTCAGTAAAAGAAGGAATAGAAAAAATAAAAAGGTACAAACCTCAATTAGTTTTTATGGATATTGATCTTGGAGATGGAACAAGCTTTGACATTTTATCCTCTCTAGATGAAATTAAGTTTAAAATAATTTTTATCACTGGTTTCGACTCACATGCTATAAAGGCTATTAGATTAGGGGCTTTAGATTATTTATTAAAGCCTATAGATGAAGATGAATTTAAAGAAGCAGTAAGTAAGGCGATAGATACCGTAGAAAAAGAAAGTACTAATGGAGGTTCTATAAATATAGCCAACCATTATTATAAAGAGGGGGAGCATCGTAGGATTGTTTTAAAGACTTTAGATACTCAACATTTAGTTTCTTTTGAAGATATTCTTTTTTGTAAGTCTGAGGGGAATTATACTACTTTTTATCTTTTTGAAGAGAAAATAGTTATTTCTAAACCAATGAAAAAAGTTGAAGAGTTACTTGATAAACAGCGTTTCATTAAATGTCATCAATCATTCATCGTGAATAAGGCATATATAACAAAATATACTAATGAAGGTTTTTTAATAACTAAAACAGGTGAGCAAATTCCAGTTGCTACGAGAAGAAAAGATATGGTTTTGAAAACATTGTTCTAAGAAAAGAAAAACGAATTTGAATTCATTTCAAGCGAATTTGAACTGTTTGGTTTAACTTGATTTTTCGAGTGTATTTTTGAGGAAATAATCAAAAAAAAAGAATATGAAGTTTTTAAAACTGCTTTTTTTTGTATTAGTTGTTTGTATTTCTTGTAATGTAAATAATGAAGAAATAGAAATAATTGAAAAAGAACAAAATAAGGCAAGCAGAAGTAATTTTAATTTGAAACCTTTTCAAGCTTTCGATAATCAGGAAGTAGAACAATTAATGTTTATGACATCTTTTTTAATAGGTAAAGCACTTATTGAAAATGAGGCTGCAAGGGATTATTTTTATAATCATATTGCAGATTCTAGAATCACAGCAATAAAATTGTCTGATATTATGGATGATAGTGTTATTGATTCAAATCCATTTGAAATAGAGTTTCATAAGCAATTTAATAAGTATAATTACCATAGGAACCCACAATCTGGAGATACAGATCCTCCAACATCAACAAGTTTAGATCCAGATCCTTTAAAATGGGGTGGAGCATTAGGGGAAAGAGTGCTTTATAAATCATATCTTAATAAGGTTATAAACTTAAATAATTGGGAGTTATACTTACCTAATAAAAACACTGTATTAAGTAACGGACATACACTTACAGATTATTTCGTGAGAAATGATAAGATTATTTGTTTGTGGAGGCTTAATGAGAATATAAAAAAGATATATAGTGATGGTCTTGTATTATACACAGATGGTAGAGGAAGTTATTTACCATTAAACTTTACTTTATTGAATAATTTATCTTTTGTGTTTGTTTTAAGAGATATTTAAACTAGTAGTAAAATTAATATTAAAGGGGTTAGTCAATTTTTATTTTTGGCTAAAAATTAAGAGCAACTTTTAAGTTGCTCTTTTATAGTTAATAGAAATTATATTACTTGACAATATTTCTAAGTTGATAGAAAAAACGCTCTATCAAACGTAAATCTTCAGTTACAATATTTGCAGTTCCTTTCATTTCCTGTTTGAAAGCTATTTTTTTGTCATAAGTTGTTTTTAAGTCTTGAGGTAAGTTTACATCTATTAAATAGTTTCCTTCTTCATCAGGAATCGGAGATATTGATTTGACAGTTCCATTTAACTCACCAAACTCATCCGATGGGTAATTTAATAGTTTGATTTGAACTTTTTGACCTTTCTTTATTTTTCCTGAATTTGCTGCAGGAGCTTTTATCTTTCCTATAAACGAATTCCCTTCGGTAGGAATTACAATAAAAATTAACTCTCCTGTTTTTACAGTCTGATTTTTATTCCAAAAAGACAAAAAAGATACTTTACCATTGATAGAAGAAGTCAATGCATATTGCTTTTCCCAATCTCTTATTGCTTTTTTTAAGTGTAAGAATGATTGAATAACTTTATTTTTAAAACGAATATCATTTTGTGTTTTCTTTATAGAAGTGCCTTCTATATTTCTATTAGAATTATTGATTAACTCTCTAATTTGTGATATTGAATTTTCTAAACCTTTATAAGCTCTTTCAGATTGTAAATAATCCACTTCTTTTTGCTCTTTTTCTTTAGCTGAAATAACTCCTTGAGAAAATAAGTTTTCACTTCGCTCAAGGTCTTTCTTTTTAAATTGGAGTTCTTTTTTATTAATTTCTTTTTGAGAAATTAATATTTCTAATCTGCCTTCGGCTTCTATAAGCGACATTCTATTGGCAAAACTTTCAGATTTAAGAGGTGTTAACTTTTCATTTAACTGATATTCAGTATAATCATTTTGGAATTGAGAAAAACTAACCGTTATATCTCCTAATAGTAAAGGAGGTAGTTTCTCTATAGGGAAAGAAAAAGCGTTTTTATTTATGTTTATAGTATCTACAATACTTTTTAATAGTAAAACATCTTTGTAAGAAGCGCTGTTTTCTATTACAGCTAGAATTTCATTTTTTGTTACATTTTTTTCTTCACTAGCTAAAAACACTTCAAATTGACCTGCTGATTTAGCATATATTTTTTCAGGAGGAAATGATGTAGTTACCATTACTTCTGAAGTAATTACATCAGGATATTTTACAAACCATGAGATAAATAAAAGCATAAGAATTAATACTAAAAACAAAGTGTTTCCCCAACGAACCATCCAATTGGGTACTTGATTTAGTATTTCTTGTACTTCTTCACTACGTATTTCTATGTTTGAATTGTTCTGTGGCATTATAAGTTTTTTAATAAGAGGGAGGATTCTCCTCCCCCCTCTTTGATTAATGAATGCTCGAATTACAGTAAGCAATTACCCATAAAACAGCGTACAGGACACCATCTATTGGTAGTGTGTGCGTTACCGCCAGCACACCAGTATATTCCTCCATTAATTTCCTTTTGGTCCTTTTTATTTAAAACAGTACCTAAGTTTAAGATTGATTTCTTCATTTTATATTAGAAGTTAAAAGAGAGACCACCTTCACCTGGACCTTCACAACTTGAATGTGTTAATAATCCACAGCTTCTTGCTCCAACATAATCATCAATTCTACCGCAAGGTAAACATCCAGGGACTGGCCCAAAACATAAATTATATTGGTGGTAATAGTCGCATGGAGCAATACCTCCTTTAATAGTTTTTTGATCAGCTTTGTTTATAGCTTTTCCTAAGTTTAAGATTGATTTTTTCATTTTTTAAATAATTTATAAAATTGATTAAATCCTTGATTATTTAAAGACACTCAAGGGTTGTGTCTATTCCTCGCGAGAGAATTTTTTTATATTATTTCCCTAAGTCTAATTGGTTTTTGACTAGGTGATAGTAACTTCCTTTTAGTTTGATAAGTTCTTCATGTGAACCTTTTTCTATAATACTTCCTTTGTCTAATACAACTATTTG
>NZ_CANMMT010000020.1:0-2500 GCF_947499065.1 uncultured Tenacibaculum sp.
TTATTTTACTCTTTGCTGTTAATTTTAAAAATATTAGACTAAGATCTTATAGTCTCGTAGCTCAGCTGGTTAGAGCGCTACACTGATAATGTAGAGGTCGGCAGTTCGAGTCTGCCCGAGACTACAATAAGACGCTTAGTATAGGAAATTTTAGAAGTTGAGAAGTATGGGTTGTTACAACTAATGACTCACGACTAAGAGCTCATAACTAAAAGACTATGGGGGATTAGCTCAGCTGGCTAGAGCGCTTGCCTTGCACGCAAGAGGTCACCGGTTCGACTCCGGTATTCTCCACGATCAGGTTTAAAGAATCTGAAAACGTTCATTGACATATTGGTAGAATGATATCGTAAAGAATCAAGATAGAGAAGTTAAATTTAAATATTTAACAAGAATATTTTTTATAAGAACAAATTATAAAGAGCTCGTTCTAGGAGAAATTCTAGAGCAAAAAGTACAATAAGCTAAATAAGGGCGTATGGCGGATGCCTAGGCTTTCAGAGGCGATGAAGGACGCGATAAGCTGCGATAAGCTACGGGGAGAAGCACATATTTTATGATCCGTAGATTTCCGAATGGGGCAACCCAGCATGTTGAAGACATGTTACCCGCAAGGGGGCAAACCTGGTGAACTGAAACATCTAAGTAACCAGAGGAAGAGAAAACAATAGTGATTCCGTTAGTAGTGGCGAGCGAACGCGGATTAGCCCAAACCAATGTTGTTACGGCAGTATTGGGGTTGTAGGGCTGCGACATTAGAATCTTAGTGAACTAGAATCGTTTGGAAAGACGAACCAAAGAGAGTGATAGTCTCGTATAGGTAAGCGAAGATGATATAGCAGTACCCTGAGTAGTGCGGGACACGAGTAATCCTGTATGAATCCACCGGGACCATCCGGTAAGGCTAAATACTCCTGAAAGACCGATAGTGAACTAGTACCGTGAGGGAAAGGTGAAAAGAACCCTAAGTAAGGGAGTGAAAGAGAACCTGAAACCGTACGCCTACAAGCGGTCGGAGCACATTTACTGTGTGACGGCGTGCCTTTTGCATAATGAGCCTACGAGTTACTGTTGCTAGCAAGGTTAAGGATTTAAGGTCCGGAGCCGAAGCGAAAGCGAGTCTGAATAGGGCGACCATAGTTAGTAGTAGTAGACGCGAAACCGAGTGATCTACCCATGGGCAGGTTGAAGCTGTGGTAACACACAGTGGAGGACCGAACCAGTTGACGTTGAAAAGTCTTTGGATGACCTGTGGGTAGGGGTGAAAGGCCAATCAAACTCGGAAATAGCTCGTACTCCCCGAAATGCATTTAGGTGCAGCGTTGAATAAAAGTTTTATAGAGGTAGAGCTACTGATTGGATGCGGGGGCTTCACCGCCTACCAATTCCTGACAAACTCCGAATGCTATAAAATGTTTTTCAGCAGTGAGGGCATGGGTGCTAAGGTCCATGTCCGAGAGGGAAAGAACCCAGACCATCAGCTAAGGTCCCCAAATATATGTTAAGTTGAACTAACGAGGTGAAACTGCTTAGACAGCTAGGATGTTGGCTTGGAAGCAGCCATTCATTTAAAGAGTGCGTAACAGCTCACTAG
Source organism: uncultured Tenacibaculum sp. (assembly GCF_947499065.1). Classification (GTDB taxonomy): domain Bacteria; phylum Bacteroidota; class Bacteroidia; order Flavobacteriales; family Flavobacteriaceae; genus Polaribacter. Next base: position 1,595 of record NZ_CANMMT010000020.1, read on the forward strand.
TCGAGCGGTTTTGCATGGATAATAATCGGGCATAAACATATTACCGAAGCTATGGATTTATATTTATATATAAGTGGTAGGGGAGCATTCTATTTGCGCTGAAGGTGTACTGTGAGGTATGCTGGAGCGGATAGAAAAGAAAATGTAGGCATAAGTAACGATAAAGGGGGCGAGAAACCCCCTCACCGAAAGACTAAGGTTTCCTCAGCGATGCTAATCAGCTGAGGGTTAGTCGGGACCTAAGGCGAATCCGAAGGGAGTAGTCGATGGACAACAGGTTAATATTCCTGTACTTCTTATAATTGCGATGGGGTGACGGAGTGATGAAAGCACCGCGAACTGACGGAATAGTTCGTTGAAACATTTAGGTATTAGAGCTGTAGGCAAATCCGCAGCTTTAGCTGAAGTGTGATAGTACAACAAGTCTTCGGATGCGTTGATAGTGTGCCTAAGGGCTTCCAAGAAAAACCTCTAAGCTTCAGATTATAAGAACCCGTACCGTAAACCGACACAGGTAGTTGGGATGAGAATTCTAAGGTGCTCGAGAGATTCATGGCTAAGGAACTAGGCAAAATCGACCCGTAACTTCGGGAGAAGGGTCGCCCCACATTGTGGGGCCGCAGTGAAAAGGTCCAGGCGACTGTTTATCAAAAACACAGGGCTTTGCTAAATTGAAAGATGATGTATAAGGCCTGACACCTGCCCGGTGCTGGAAGGTTAAGTGGAGGGTTTAGCTTCGGCGAAGATCTGAAATGAAGCCCCAGTAAACGGCGGCCGTAACTATAACGGTCCTAAGGTAGCGAAATTCCTTGTCGGGTAAGTTCCGACCTGCACGAATGGTGCAACGATCTGGACACTGTCTCAGCCATGAGCTCGGTGAAATTGTAGTATCGGTGAAGATGCCGA
>NZ_CANMMT010000021.1 GCF_947499065.1 uncultured Tenacibaculum sp.
GTTGTGGTATTTCCTGAACAATCACTTACTGTCCATTTTCTTGTGATTAAATATTCTGATCCACAAGCATCGTCATCTCCACTGGTTACTTCACTCGGAACTACGGTTACTGTTGTATCACAATTATCTGTTGCGGTTAATACTTCCATTGCTGGAATATTATCACAACTCACAGTTATATCATCTGGTAAACTCTCTACAAACTCTGGTGCTTTGGTATCTTCTACCGTAATTGATTGTATGTGTGTTGTGGTATTTCCTGAACAATCACTTACTGTCCATTTTCTTGTGATTAAATATTCTGATCCACAAGCATCGTCATCTCCACTGGTTACTTCACTCGGAACTACGGTTACTGTTGTATCACAATCATCCGTTGCGGTTAATACTTCCATTGCTGGAATATTATCACAACTCACGGTTATATCATCTGGTAAACTCTCTACAAACTTTGGTGCTTTGGTATCTTCAATTGTAAATTTAGCTGTACTTGTACTTGTATTACCACAAGCATCTGTAGCTGTAAATATTACTTCTACCTCTCCTACGAAACTACATGTGTAATCTAATTCAGTAAAATTATTACTCCATGAAACTACACTACAAGCATCCGTAGCACTTGCTCCTCCATTACTACTTAACCATGTATTTAGCTCACTTAAATTACCAGAACCATCACACTCTACTGTACTACTTGAAGCTTCTGTTGCTATTACTGGTGCTGTATCATCTTTTATTAAATATCCTGCAACTACAGAACTCTGATTACCACATGCATCTGTTGCTGTAAATGTTACATTAATATAACTTCCATCACATTTAATCGATGTATCATTTCCATAATCATTAGTCCAAACAACACTACTACAATTATCTGTTGCTGTTGCTCCTGCATTATTGTCTAACCAATCTTGTAACTTTTGTGTTGTATTACCTACTCCACATTCAATATCTATATTAGCTTTATTTGTTTCATCTATTATAGGTGCGGTATTATCTTCTACTGTGATGGTTTGTACTTTACTAGTGGTATTTCCACAATCGTCGGTTAAACTCCATGTTCTTGTGATTACTTGCTCTCCCTCACAGCTTCCTGATGCTACTGAATCACTAAAAGTTGCTTCTAAACTTGTATCACAGTTATCTGACTCATCGGTTACATCTCCTGTTACTCCTACACTCGCATCATATGTACAATCAGCTGCTGCATAAATCGTTGTGTTTGCTGGAACTGTAAAGTCTGGTGCTGTATTATCTTCTACTGTGATTGTTTGTACTTTACTTGTAGTATTTCCACAATCATCGGTTAAACTCCATGTTCTTGTGATTACTTGTTCTCCCTCACAGCTTCCTGCTGCTACTGAATCACTAAAAGTTGCCTCTAAACTTGTATCACAGTTATCTGACTCATCGGTTACATCTCCTGTTACTCCTACACTGGCATCATAGGTACAATCGGCTGCGGCATATATTGTTGTGTTTGCTGGTACGGTAAAGTCTGGTGCCGTGTTATCTTCTACCGTGATGGTTTGTACTTTACTTGTAGTATTTCCACAATCGTCTGTTAAGCTCCATGTTCTTGTGATGACTTGTTCTCCTTCACAACTTCCCGCTGCTACTGAATCACTAAAGGTAGCCTCTAAACTTGCATCACAATTATCTGACTCATCTGTTACATCTCCTGTTACTCCTACACTTGCATCATAGGTACAATCGGCTGCGGCATATATTGTTGTGTTTGCTGGAACTGTAAAGTCTGGTGCCGTGTTATCCTCTACGGTGATTGTTTGTACTTTACTTGTTGTATTTCCACAATCGTCTGTTAAACTCCATGTTCTTGTGATTACTTGTTCTCCTTCACAACTTCCTGCTGCTACTGAATCACTAAAGGTAGCCTCTAAACTTGTATCACAGTTATCTGACTCATCTGTTACATCCCCTGTTACTCCTACACTTGCATCATAGGTACAATCGGCTGCGGCATATATTGTTGTGTTTGCTGGTACGGTAAAGTCTGGTGCCGTGTTATCTTCTACTGTAATTGTTTGTACTTTACTTGTTGTATTTCCACAATCATCGGTTAAGCTCCATGTTCTTGTGATGACTTGTTCTCCTTCACAGCTTCCTGCTGCAACTGAATCACTAAAGGTAGCCTCTAAACTTGTATCACAATTATCTGACTCATCTGTTACATCTCCTGTTACTCCTACACTTGCATCATAGGTACAATCGGCTGCGGCATATATTGTTGTGTTTGCTGGAACTGTAAAGTCTGGTGCCGTGTTATCCTCTACGGTGATTGTTTGTACTTTACTAGTGGTATTTCCACAATCGTCTGTTAAACTCCATGTTCTTGTGATTACTTGCTCTCCCTCACAACTTCCTGCTGCTACTGAATCACTAAAAGTTGCCTCTAAACTTGTATCACAGTTATCTGACTCATCGGTTACATCGCCTGTTACTCCTACACTGGCATCATAGGTACAATCGACTGCGGCATATATTGTTGTATTTGCTGGAACTGTAAAGTCTGGTGCCGTGTTATCTTCTACTGTGATTGTTTGTACTTTACTAGTGGTATTTCCACAATCGTCTGTTAAACTCCATGTTCTTGTGATTACTTGCTCTCCCTCACAACTTCCTGCTGCTACTGAATCACTAAAAGTTGCCTCTAAACTTGTATCACAGTTATCTGACTCATCGGTTACATCGCCTGTTACTCCTACACTGGCATCATAGGTACAATCGACTGCGGCATATATTGTTGTATTTGCTGGAACTGTAAAGTCTGGTGCCGTGTTATCTTCTACTGTGATTGTTTGTAC
>NZ_CANMMT010000023.1 GCF_947499065.1 uncultured Tenacibaculum sp.
GGTAATGGTGCTTCTAATAGTTTGTTGTATGCAAGTTTTACACCTAAAGACTTAAAGCCTATAGATTCAACAGCTTCACTTAAACCTAATAAACTACTTCCTTCTCTGGTAGTTTCACTTAAGTTTCTTAACTGTTGTGTGTTAATAGTTTTACCATAGTGTTTAGCTATGATTTTAATACAGGTAGGTCCACAATCCTTTGCCTCGGTTTGTTTATAATTGGGAAACTTTTTCAAAGATTTTTTATTGTTTAATAAGCGGGTTAAGTTTTAACCCGCTATTTCTTATTAAGAAGATTTAGCTAAAAACTAAATATGTAGAACTTAACTATATCACTTCCTTTAACTTGCTGTTGCTTTATTTAAAGCTTCATCTGTATTTAAGCAAGTATTTTTAAATACAGCAGTTACTTGCAGGATGGTATTGACATCCTGAGATATAAGTACCTCCACAACTTGGGTTATTTTGAGCTAAATGGCTAGTTGTACAACATTGCATTGCAGGATCACAACATTTAAATGGTCTTATTTTCCATCCACCTTCTATATTCTTTTGTTCACTTTTATTTAAAGCCTTTCCTAAGTTTAAAATTTGTTTTTTCATGGTTAGTGTTTTTAAATTTAAAAGCAAATACAATTAGCAGAAGTTCCATACCCCCAAGCATTAGGTCTCCATATACCTCCTGTATCACCACACTCATTTGGTGTACAACATCTTTTATCTCCAGAACTTACTAGGCATTTAAATTTGATTGGTGAAAGAATTGGATTACCTCCAAAAATTTCTTTTTGACTTTCTTTATTTAAAGCCTTTCCGATATTTAAAATTGATTTTTTCATTGATTTTAATTTTTTATTATTAATCTCATGAATTATTAGAATTCATGGTTTTACATATTTACCCTATACAGCAAGTATCAAACTCATCAACACAAAATCTATCTGGAACACAATTTCCTCCTCCAGTATTTCCACCTCCAGTATTTCCGCCTCCACTAGAACCACTACTTACACAAACATAACCTTCGCAATGAGTTCCTGTAGGGCAATTTCCATTCGCATCACAAAAACCTAAAGGTCCATTTCCTCCGTTAATTTTCTTTTGAACTTCTTTACCTAAAGCTTTTCCTATATTTAAAATTGAGTTTTTCATTTATCTTAATTTTTTATTAGTAAGCCATTACACAGCAATTATTTCTACAAAAAGTCGGTGCTCCTGGTAAAATAGTATTCACACAAGCTCCACAATTACTAACATGGTACATTGCAAAACCATTACATGATTGTCCAAATCCTCCATTAATTTTCTTTTGAGCTTCTTTGTTTAAAGCCTTTCCAATATTTAAAATTGAACTTTTCATCATTAAAAAGGTATAAACTGACAATAAAATTCAGAACAGTGTCTACCTGAATCCTCACATATACCATCATGGTTTCTATCACATTGTTTTCTACCTCCATTAATGGTTTGTTGTTCCGCTTTATTTAAAATCTTTCCTAAGTTTAAAATTGAGTTTTTCATAATTAGTATTTTAAAAAATTAATTTATTATTTTATAAACCTCCTAGGTATTCACATTTGTTCCCGTAAACAATACAATAATCGAATGATGGTGGACAAATAGGATTTGAATAACAGATTATCGGTTTTCCTCCCTGAACTTGTCTTTGTTCCGCTTTATTTAAAGCCTTTCCTAAATTTAAGATTGATTTTTTCATAATTAATATTTAAAAAAAATTACTTTTGCGGTGAACATTTAAAGACACTCACCTTTGTGTCTATTCTTCGCGAGAGAATTTTGTTCTAAAGCAAAGC
>NZ_CANMMT010000024.1 GCF_947499065.1 uncultured Tenacibaculum sp.
TTTAATGTAATAGCTGCATTATCTGGGATATTAGTTACTTTCTCATCATTTGGATTTTCTTCATCTTCCATATTATGGATTTCCCCTAATCTATCTACGGATATTTGTGCATCCTGTACGTCTCTCATAAAGTTGATTAACTGGGTGATTGGTCCATTTAATTGACCTACGATATAACTAATGGCCATCATCATACCTAAACTTATTTGACCATCAATTACTAGTTTTGCTGATAAAACTGTGATGAACATATTTTTAAGTTCGTTGATAAAGTTAGACCCTACACTTTGTGTTTGTTCTAAAGCTAAACTCTTAGTAGCTACTTTAAATAACCGTGCTTGTACATATTCCCAATTCCAACGCATACGTCTTTCCGCATTGTGAAGTTTAATTTCTTGCATTCCATTGATAAGCTCAATTACTTTACTTTGTTCTTGACTTACTTGTGAGAAACGTTTGTAGTCTAATTCTTTTCGTTTTTTGAAAAAGAAGAGTACCCATCCGAAGTATAAAACACTTCCCAATGCAAATACTCCAAATATTTGTAAGCTATAATACCCAAGTACTAAGCTGAATATGATTAGGTTAAAGAAAGAGAATAATACGGTTAGTGATGATGTGGTTAAAATTCTCTCAATACGTTTATGGTCGTTGATTCGTTGTAATAAATCTCCTGTCATTCGAACATCAAAATAAGAAATAGGTAATTTCATTAGTTTGATAAAGAAATCAGCGATTAAAGAAATATTGATTCTGGTACTTAAGTGTAGTAAAATCCAACTTCGAATAATTTCTAAAGAAGCCTTTCCAATAAACAGGAATAGTTGTGCAAATAGAATGAGGTAAACAAAATTTAAATCTTGATTTTTAATACCAACATCAACAATACTTTGTGTTAAAAAAGGTAGGATTAATTGTAATAAACTTCCAGCTAACAATCCTATAATTAGCTGTACAATAAACTTTTTGTATTTGAATAAGTATTTGAATATAAATGAGAATCCAAATTTTTCGTCTTCTTCAAATTCTTCACTATAAAACTTAGGAGTAGGTTCTACTAGTAGAACAATTCCTTCTTCTGTATTTTCATCAGCATTATTACCTATCCAATGTTGAATAAACTCTTCTTTTGTAAAAGTGATAAGTCCATGAGCTGGATCGGAGATATAAACAGTATCTTTTTTTATTTTGTAAAGTACTACATAATGGTTTTTATTCCAGTGTACAATACAAGGTAATGGTGCTTCTAATAGTTTGTTGTATGCAAGTTTTACACCTAAAGACTTAAAGCCTATAGATTCAACAGCTTC
>NZ_CANMMT010000025.1 GCF_947499065.1 uncultured Tenacibaculum sp.
GGTTTTATATCAGAGTTTAATTAAGTAAAGATTAATCGTGTTTACCACTAGTCAGAGACTAGCGGTAGCGGGGGAAATTACTTAAAAGCTCGTAATAAAAAGTATGATAAAAACTACAGAGTGATTAAAAGTGAGGTAGATGTTTATAAACAAAGAAAAAATGGAGAATGGGTTAAAGAAGGTACTGAAACAAGAACATTTGTAAAGTGGTTATAAAAATGAATCAAAAAGATATATTTTTTTTAGGAGTAAGAACGTACTCTCTAGCAATAGTTATATTCAATTTATTTAATTCAATTGTTTTTTTATTTTACCCGAAAGTGAAGGATTGGGAATTATTTTCATATAATTTTTATGGGTGCTTATTGTTTTTTTTTCTTTCAATGATTTTATTTAGTATAACATCTTTTTTGTCAAGGTTTTTAAAATTCAATAGTTTATTCCTATTGTTGATAATGATTTTTCTTATTGAAATATCTGCTTTTATAATTGCCGATACTTCAATTGCCAAATTAATTTTGGATATAGTAACAGGTAAGAATAATAATTACATAATGATGTTTTACCCTTTATCTGTAATAATTTCTTATGTTTTTGTTAAAGTATATTTCCGATAGCTCGGATTTGCAATCCGTGCCAAGCAAGAGTAAGCAACACAGAAATTAAATTTAAAAAATATAGATATGCCACGTTATAAGCAATTATAGCGTGGTTTTTTATTTATAAGCTTGTTGAGTTTTATAGTCTCTGACGTAGGCATCAATTACTTTTAGTAGTGAATTTTTAATATCATCAGGCATAGTGTCAATAGCTTTAAAATAAGCTAATAATTTAGTGTCTTTAATAACATTGTCATTATCCCCCCCCCGCTCCCGCTAGTTTGTAACTAGTGGCATGTAAGAGTGAATAATTCGTTAATAGATATTACTAAAACTACCTT
>NZ_CANMMT010000026.1 GCF_947499065.1 uncultured Tenacibaculum sp.
ATATAAGTATTAGTTAACACTGGAGCTAAAGCTTGCAACCATAATACTCCTACAATACTTAAACATAATAAGCACCATTTTTTTACTACAGCATATTGATAGTATATTGAATATAAGGTAACAGGGATTGCTACTAAACTTATAGTATATGAAATAACAGGATTTGTTATTTGAAGGAATGTTAAGCTTGTTAATCCGATAAAATATAGAATACTAAAGTCACTTAACTTGTATCCTTTTATAATTTCGGCTCCTTTAGAAGTTAAAACAGCATCACAGTCTTTTTTATCATCAGCCCCAGAACAAAAAGCATCACCTATAGAGGTTTTTAAACCTAACTCTTGTTTTACAATAGCAATACTAGTTACTAATCCCACAATAGAAGGTAATAAGTAAGCTACTGTATATAAGGACGGTGAGCTTTGATAAACCATAAACAATGCTAATAATGATAAAGCTCCTAGTGCAAGAACGCTTGTTACATTTGAAGATGTTTTTGCAGAAGTACTTTCTTCTGTTTTTTCAACAGCAACTATGATTCCTGTAAACTTTTGTAGGAATTCACTTTCTGAAAGTTTTTCTTTTTTATTATCTGAATCGTACAAGGTATAATCCAGTTTCTTTCTTTCAACAACAATTAAGTCTTTACCATTTTCAGTAGTTACTTGTGCTATAAAACAATCAGGTAATTGTAATAAGGTCTCTGTATTTACAGGTACATCGGCAGCAACATTTTCTATATTAAAATGATCTAAAACTCCTGTTATAGCATGTAAACTTGGATAAGATGGATGACTTTGAATTTGAAATGATAATTCTTCCTTGTCAAAGGATATGCGATTTTTTCGTAATAATCTTTGTACTAAATTGATTAATGTGTCTTTCAA
>NZ_CANMMT010000027.1 GCF_947499065.1 uncultured Tenacibaculum sp.
AACTATCGTTTTTCCGTTAGCGGGTGCAAATATAGAACCCTTTTTTAACATAACAACTATCTTTTTAATCTTTTTTTGAATTATTCTTTACATACACTATTTATCAAGTAGTTATAGTTGAAAGTTTTTTTGATTAGATATTACTTTATAACTCCTGTGTGATTTATCAAACTTATTATCTATAATTAGATACTCCTGTATCATTCAACGAAGCTCTTTCGTATGGTAAAATAGAAAGTACTACCCACTCCTACTTTGCTTGTTTAACGATATAACTATAATTTTACCTGAGCATAAAAGATGATAATTAACTATTTTCTTCTCTTCTCAAATAAATACCTTCTCAAACACTAATTAGAAATGCCATGCAACTTGTATTCTATTTATTCTATGACAAAAGTTATAATCTTATCATAAGCTCTAGTATAGTATTAGTATCATTAGGCTTTTAGATTTATTTTTACTAGAAGGGAAGTTTTTCTTTTACTAGTTCTATATATTCTTCTCTTTAGATATTCTATTATAGAAACACCAAAACCCCACTTGCTATCTATGCTTTAAGAATCTTCCTGGTCAAGAGTAGTTATATTATATATTTTAGAGACTCTTAATTGTTTTTACAGTCTAATTATACTTAGTTCTACGATACTTCTTAAAACCATCTTTTATTTCACAGGTCTATTCATATTAAGTATATCATTATTTAGATTTAGGGCAAAAAAAAACCTCAATCTTATTGTATAAGATTGAGGTTAAAAAGAAAGGCAACGACCTAC
>NZ_CANMMT010000028.1 GCF_947499065.1 uncultured Tenacibaculum sp.
TCCATTGCTTGTAAACATTGTGGGGCTCCTTGCATATTATAAATCTCAAGTAATCGACTTGTGATTTTAACAACATCACTGTTGGTGTCCTTAGTACTAATGTTAAAACGTACTTTTATTTTCACATTTTTTTGATATCTATTTAAAATAGCATCTACATGCTGATGAACTGGCTTACAATGTCCACAAAAAGGATTGGTTACAATTACGATTTCTAATCTTGAATTTAGATTTCCAAATACAATTTCTTTGCTATCGTTTAGTTGGGTGTTTAATTGTGGTGCTTTGTGTAATAAGCTTTCAAATAGAGTATAGTTTCTTTTGAATTTTACATTTTCTATCTTCTCCTTTTTCAATTGATTTACATCAGTAATTAAAGGCTTTATATAGAACCAAGTTAACCAAGTTGCGACTGCTACAAAACCAAATAATACTACATCTGTAAGTATAAAATTATTGATATAAGTATTAGTTAACACTGGAGCTAAAGCTTGCAACCATAATACTCCTACAATACTTAAACATAACAAGCACCATTTTTTTACTACAGCATATTGATAGTATATTGAATATAAGGTAACTGGAATTGCTACTAAACTTATAGTGTATGAAATAACAGGATTTGTTATTTGAAGGAATGTTAAGCTTGTTAATCCGATAAAATATAGAATACTAAAGTCACT
>NZ_CANMMT010000029.1 GCF_947499065.1 uncultured Tenacibaculum sp.
GGTAATGGTGCTTCTAATAGTTTGTTGTATGCAAGTTTTACACCTAAAGACTTAAAGCCTATAGATTCAACAGCTTCGCTTAAACCTAATAAACTACTTCCTTCTCTAGTAGTTTCACTTAAGTTTCTTAACTGTTGTGTGTTAATAGTTTTACCATAGTGTTTAGCTATGATTTTGATACAGGTAGGTCCACAATCCTTTGCCTCGGTTTGTTTATAGTTTGGGAATTTTTTCATACAAATTCAAATATCGATAAGATATTTTTTTTAACTGTATTTTAATTGTTTTTTTTATTAAAAAAACTCCTCTTTATAAATTGAATAAAAAAGAGGAGTATAATTATTTTTTATCTGCAACTTGCACAGCAATACCCAGAAGCATAACTGTTATCGGAGAAAACTGTCCCGTTCCATTGTGAAGAAGCTTGTTCGTATGAAACATAACCTGACCAACCACTAGAGCCATCAGGATAATGCATATATAACTTACACTTGTCAAAATCTGCCTGCGTAAGATCAGTTCTACCTCCAAGAATGTCCTTTTGTTCCGCTTTATTTAAAGCCTTTCCTAAATTTAAGATTGATTTTTTCATAATTAATATTTAAAAAAAATTACTT
>NZ_CANMMT010000030.1 GCF_947499065.1 uncultured Tenacibaculum sp.
AAGACTTAAAGCCTATAGATTCAACAGCTTCGCTTAAACCTAATAAACTACTTCCTTCTCTAGTAGTTTCACTTAAGCTTCTTAACTGTTGTGTATTAATAGTTTTACCATAGTGTTTTGCTATGATTTTGATACAGGTAGGTCCACAATCCTTTGCCTCGGTTTGTTTATAATTGGGAAACTTTTTCAAGAAATAGATGTTTTTTATTAAAATAATTAAGTTGAAGGCAAGAAATTAAAAAAGCATTTAAATTTTAAACTAAAGCACAGTAAGGAATACTGTGCTTTTTTCATTTTATTTACAAGATTCAATAGTACCAGCTCCACACATCCAACCGCACCACTTACAATTAGCCACAGCATAAGTAGTATTATTGCAATAGCAAAGAAAGCCAGAATCTCCTTCGTGAGTAAATGTTACAGCTCCTATTACTTGTTTTTGCTCAGTTTTGTTTAAAACTTTTCCTAAGTTTAAAATTTGTTTTTTCATAATTAATATTTAAAAAAAAAATACTTTTGCGGTGAACATTTAAAGACACTCACCTTTGTGTCTATTCTTCGCGAGAGAATTTTGTTCTAAAGCAAAGC
>NZ_CANMMT010000031.1 GCF_947499065.1 uncultured Tenacibaculum sp.
AAGATTATAAATGAATAAAAGTCAGTAGTTAGTAAAAATTCTAGCTACTGATTTTACAAGCCCCCGCTCCCGCTAGTCTCTGACTAGTGGCATGCAAGAGTAGGTAATTTATTATATATATTACTAGAACTACCTTAATATAAATTAGGGTAGTTTTTTTATTTTAGAAGAAAAATTGTAAAATGCTATGAGTAGGAATTATAAATTCTATAATAAAGAAGGATTGTATTTTGTAAGTTTTGCCACTGTATACTGGATAGATGTGTTTGTAAGACAAATATATTTAGATATTTTAGTAGATAGTGTAAATTATTGTAGAACAAAAAAAGGCATGGAACTTTATTGTTACTGTTTTATGCCAAGTCATTTACATTTTATATTTCGATCAACAAATAATGATCCATCAGGTTTATTAAGAGATTTTAAGAAGTATACATCAAAAAAGATAATGGCGTCAATAGAAGAAAATCCACAAGAGAGTAGAAAAGAATGGTTGTTATGGATGTTTAAAAGAGCAGGTAGAAAGAATGCGACAATAACTAAATATCAG
>NZ_CANMMT010000032.1 GCF_947499065.1 uncultured Tenacibaculum sp.
GTAAGTATTACACCAGCACAAATAAACAATGGCTCAACCGATAACTGTGGCATCCAATCAATGAGTTTAGATACAACATCATTTGATTGTAGCAATGTAGGAACGAATACAGTAACCTTAACGGTAACTGATGTTAATGGAAACACTAATACAAAAACAGCTACTGTAACCGTAGAAGATAAAGTGAGTCCAACAGTGGTAATACAGGATATCACGGCTCAATTAGATGCCACAGGAAATGTTTCAATTACGCCTGTACAAATCAATAATGGTTCAACGGATAACTGTGGAGTTCAATCAATGAGTTTAGATACAACTTCATTTGATTGTACCAATGTTGGAGCAAATACGGTAACCTTAACCGTGACGGATGTTAACGGAAATGTAAACACGAAGACTGCAACCGTAACCGTAGAAGATAAGGTAACCCCAACAGTGGTAACACAGGATATCACGGTTCAATTAGATACTACAGGAAATGTAAGTATTACACCAGCACAAATAAACAATGGCTC
>NZ_CANMMT010000033.1 GCF_947499065.1 uncultured Tenacibaculum sp.
TACTTTTGCGGTGAACATTTAAAGACACTCACCTTTGTGTCTATTCTTCGCGAGAGAATTTTGTTCTAAAGCAAAGCCCTTTTTAGGGCTTTGTCTTTTTTATGATGTTTTTATGATACCGTTTTCATTGATATAACAGGCTGACTAGTTTCTTCTAGCTCTTCTATAAAAAAGATTAAATCCGTTCGGTTATATTCTTTTGGAAATGATTTTCCATTGATTAAAATCTCTGGAGTAAAATTGATAGCATTCTCTTTACACCAAACATTTTCTTTTTCTAATTCAGTAATATAGGTTGTTGAATCTGTACATTCTCCCCATTTTTGCAACCATACTGAAGGTTTCTCTCCTTCATAAATCTCATCCATTGCTTGTAAACATTGTGGGGCTCCTTGCATATTATAAATCTCAAGTAATCGACTTGTGATTTTAACAACATC
>NZ_CANMMT010000034.1 GCF_947499065.1 uncultured Tenacibaculum sp.
ATAGCATGTGCTAGTTTTTCTTTATCTATATAATCTTCTCCTACAGCAATGTTTTTGGCTATGGAGTCATTAAAAATGTATCCCTCTTGCATCACCACTCCTGAATTTCTTCTCCATTCTTTTTGTGAGATATTTTTAAGATTGAAATTATTAATCATAATGTCTCCCTGGTCTACTTGATAAAAACCAAGTAATAATTTCATTAGTGTTGTTTTTCCACTTCCACTAACTCCAACAATAGCAGTGGTTTTATTGGCTGGTATTTCTAGAGATAAATCTTTAAGTACAGGTTCTAATCCACCTGTATATCTGAATGAGATGTTCTTTAATGTAATAGCTGCATTATCTGGGATATTAGTTACTTTCTCATCATTTGGATTTTCTTCATCTTCCATATTATG
>NZ_CANMMT010000035.1 GCF_947499065.1 uncultured Tenacibaculum sp.
TAGGAGGAACAGGAGTTTATACATATATATGGAGTAATGGAAAAAAGACTCAAGATTTATCGAACATTACTAAAGGAATTTATAAGGTAGTTGTATCAGATGAGAATGGATGTACAAAAGAAGTTACAGTAACGATAACGGAGCCATCGGCAGGATTATCAATTTCAGGATCAAGTACAACAGATGCAAGTGGATTTGGTTTATTAAACGGAAGTGTAAATGTAACAGTATCAGGAGGAACACCACCTTATACCTATTCTTTAAAAGAAAAGAGCACAGGTGTAGAAAAAGGAACTTCAAATAATGTAATAGGTTTAGCTGGTTCTGTATCAGGAATTGTTTATGAAATGACAATAACAGATTCACAAGGCTGTAAATTAATCAAAG
>NZ_CANMMT010000036.1 GCF_947499065.1 uncultured Tenacibaculum sp.
ATCACAAGAACATGGAGTTTAACCGACGATTGTGGAAATACCACTAGTAAAGTACAAACCATCACGGTAGAAGATAACACAGCACCAGACTTTACAGTTCCAGCAAATACAACAATTTATGCCGCAGCTGATTGTACATATGATGCAAGTGTGGGAGTAACAGGCGATGTAACCGATGAGTCAGATAACTGTGATACAAGTTTAGAGGCTACCTTTAGTGATTCAGTAGCAGCAGGAAGCTGTGAGGGAGAACAAGTCATCACAAGAACATGGAGCTTAACAGACGATTGTGGAAATACTACAAGTAAGGTACAAACAATCACAGTAGAAGATAACACGGCACCAGACTTTACAGTTCCAGCAAATACAACAATATATGCCGCAGT
>NZ_CANMMT010000037.1 GCF_947499065.1 uncultured Tenacibaculum sp.
TGTTCATAGCTAGTTTTTCATTTTATTCAATTCCAAAATCCGTTTTTTGTACATTCCAATTATTGATTCAGGACTCCAATTTTCGTCTTCTGTTTTTCCGTGACCTAATGATATGTTTGTCATCAATTTTCCATTTTCCAAAAAGAATTCACAATTCCATTTCATTTCTGCAAATCCATTTGTCGGATTATAGTTTTCAGTTTCTTTTGCGTAGCGCAACTTTCCGTTTTTCTCAAAGTACAGTTCTTGAAAAAAAGTTTCATCTTTATAAGACTCAATTCGAATGAATCTGTTTCCGTTTTTTAAGTTACATATACTCCAAATTTCAGTTTTACCATTAAATTCCGAAATTCCTTTTTCAGACCAAAAAAGTTCACAAGCT
>NZ_CANMMT010000038.1 GCF_947499065.1 uncultured Tenacibaculum sp.
GGAAGTATTACAGGAACCACATATACCCCAGCAGATGTAACGAGTAATACCGATGTAACGGTACGTTATACGATGGCAGCTAATGGAAGTTGTGCAGCAACAACAGCGGATGTTACTTTTACAGTAAATTCAAATCCAGGAGCAGCTGTAAACACTACAGCAAACGGAGCAATTTGTGAGGACGATACTAAAACATTAGTAGGAAGTCCAGTAGGAGGAACATGGAGTATTGTCTCAGGAGGAGGAAGTATTACAGGAACCACATATACCCCAGCAGATGTAACGAGTAATACCGATGTAACGGTACGTTATACGATGGCAGCTAATGGAAGTTGTGCAGCAACAACAGCGGATGTTACTTTTACAGTAAATTC
>NZ_CANMMT010000039.1 GCF_947499065.1 uncultured Tenacibaculum sp.
TTGAAAAAGGAGAAGATAGAAAATGTAAAATTCAAAAGAAACTATACTCTATTTGAAAGCTTATTACACAAAGCACCGCAATTAAACACCCAACTAAACGATAGCAAAGAAATTGTATTTGGAAATCCAAATTCAAGATTAGAAATCGTAATTGTAACCAATCCTTTTTGTGGACATTGTAAGCCAGTTCACCAGCATGTAGATGCTATTTTAAATAGATATCAAAACAATGTAAAAATAAAAGTACGCTTTAACATTAGTACTAAGGACACCAACAGCGATGTTGTTAAAATCACAAGTCGATTACTTGAGATTTATAATATGCAAGGAGCCCCACAATGTTTACAAGCAATGGA
>NZ_CANMMT010000040.1 GCF_947499065.1 uncultured Tenacibaculum sp.
AATCGTCGGTTAAACTCCATGTTCTTGTGATTACTTGTTCTCCTTCACAACTTCCTGCTGCTACTGAATCACTAAAAATTGCCTCTAAACTTGTATCACAGTTATCTGACTCATCTGTTACATCGCCTGTTACTCCTACACTGGCATTATATGTACAATCAGCTGCAGCATAAATCGTTGTGTTTGCTGGTACTGTAAAGTCTGGTGCGGTGTTATCTTCTACGGTGATGGTTTGTACTTTACTAGTGGTATTTCCACAATCGTCGGTTAAACTCCATGTTCTTGTGATTACTTGTTCTCC
>NZ_CANMMT010000041.1 GCF_947499065.1 uncultured Tenacibaculum sp.
GGTGAGCTTTGATACACCATAAACAGTGCTAGCAATGATAAAGCTCCTAGAGCAAGAACGCTTGTTACATTTGAAGCTGTTTTTCCCGAAGTACTTTCTTCTGTTTTTTCAACAGCAACTATGATTCCTGTAAACTTTTGTAGGAACTCACTTTCTGAAAGTTTTTCTTTTTTATTATCTGAATCGTACAAGGTATAATCCAGTTTCTTTCTTTCAACAACAATTAAGTCTTTACCATTTTCAGTAGTTACTTGTGCTATAAA
>NZ_CANMMT010000042.1 GCF_947499065.1 uncultured Tenacibaculum sp.
ACGATCGATACACGATCGCTTTATATATCATGTGGAAAGGACGAAACACCGTGCAAAGGACCCTGATGCTGGTTTTAGAGCTAGAAATAGCAAGTTAAAATAAGGCTAGTCCGTTATCAACTTGAAAAAGTGGCACCGAGTCGGTGCTTTTTTAAGCTTGGCGTAACTAGATCTTGAGACAAATGGCAGTATTCATCCACAATTTTAAAAGAAAAGGGGGGATTGGGGGGTACAGTGCAGGGGAAAGAATAGTAGAAGATCG
>NZ_CANMMT010000043.1 GCF_947499065.1 uncultured Tenacibaculum sp.
TACCTTAACAGGAACGGATGCAGGAAATTATACAGTTACTCAACCAAGTGGCTTAACAGCAGATATTACAGCCAAAGCCTTAACGGTTTCAGTAACAGCAAACAGTAAGACCTATGATGGGAACAATGATGCTACAGTAACTTTAGGCGGAACGCCATTAGTAGGAATTGTAGCAGGTGATGTTGTAAGCATTGGAGGTTCACCAACAGTTTGGGATTTTGCAAGTGTTGA
>NZ_CANMMT010000044.1 GCF_947499065.1 uncultured Tenacibaculum sp.
AGCAGATAGTAAGACTTATGATGGAAACAATGATGCTACGGTAACTTTAGGCGGAACCCCATTAGTAGGAATTGTAGGAGGAGATGTTGTAAGTATCGGAGGTTCACCAACAGTTTGGGATTTTGCAAGTGTTGATGTAGGGACTGGAATATCAGTAACTGCTACCACAGGAAGTTATACCTTAACAGGAACGGATGCAGGAAATTATACAGT